>NZ_JADOBE010000003.1 GCF_015637705.1 Pseudomonas sp. N040
GATGGTGTCGGTGCGGGTCAGGCGGATCAGGTCGGCGGCGCTGAGGGTCAGGGAGTCATCCGGGTCAGTGCCATCGGGATGCTTGAGGGCGCGCAGCTGGTCGAGGCTGACGGTGCCACTGCCATCCACGCTGACGGTGAACACCAGGTCATCCGAGGTTTCGGTGCGGCCTTCGACCACGCCGCTGCCGTTGACGGTGAGCAACACCTTCTCGTCGGTGGCCACATCCACCAGCCCGGAATCCACCCCCTCGCTCTTCACGCTGAGGGCGTAGTCGCTGTCCAGCGTGCCGGCGCCGTCGGTGCCGTAGGCAGACGAGCTGCTGAAGTTGTCGGCATAGTTGGCGCTGTCGTCGGCCGTCAGGTCGCTTTCATCCACCGTCAGTTCGTCGGCCGGCGCCACCGCACTCACCGACACACTCGGCCCGTCGTCCTCGAAGAGCATCTGCGAGCCGATTTCCAGGGATGAAGTGGAGACACTCAGCAGCTTGAAGCCGCCGATGTCAAAGTCGGCGTGGTTGTTGCCCTTGGCGTTGGTCGCCGCGCCGTTCTCGATGAGCACGCGGTTGTGGTCGGCAGTTGTGGTGAATTCGATCTTGTAGCCGGCCTTGACGCCGGTGATGGTGGCCACGCCGGACACCAGGCTGATGACGATGCCGGGGTCATTCGCCGAGCCGTCGGAGTTCTCGAGTACTGTCCCGCTGGCAATGTCGATCACCCGCACGCCGGTGATGGCGACCGTTGCATCGCCGGCATAGCCGTCGATGAATGCCGCACCGGACTCGAGGCTGGTGTTGAAGGCGGTGATCTTGACCTGGGCGCTCTTGCCGCTCTGCAGCTGCACCACATCGAAGGTGGCGGATCTGGCGCCGAACAGGCCGGTGAAGTCGATGTTGCTTTCCACGTCGGCTTCATTCTGGTCCAGGTTCGGGATGGTGACGTCGGCCCGGGCGCCGGTGACGTAGCTGAAGCGGATGCCTTCCTGCTCGACGATCATCTGGTTGTTGGTGCCGAAGGTGGTCGGGCCGCCGGCCTGGCTGGTATTGATGGTGTCACCGGTGGTGATGTTGACACCGCTGGACTGGTTGGCCGGGTCCTTGCCGGTGGCGATGATGGTCGGGCCGCTGATGCGCATGACGCCGTTGACCTCTTCAACGGTCGGCGTCGCGCTGGTGAACATGAGGAACAGGTTCTGCCCGGAGGGCGCGTTGGCCAGGCTGAATTGCAGATCCTGGCTCGCGCTGACCCAGACCTTGTCGGTCAGATCCAGTGCATCGTCGGGATCGCTGCCGTCCGGGTGCTGGATCGGTTGATAGAGCACCGTCCAGATCTTGCCACCGGTCGCGGTTTCCTCGATGTAGGCGGCGAACACGATTGCACCGCTCGAGCCGCCGGCGCGGCCGAGCAGCAGGTTGTTGTTGCCTGAGTAGGTGTACAGCAGGATGTCGGTGCCATCGAGGGTGTTCAGGCCGCTGTCCTGGCCATTGAGTGCGGCACCGCTGCTGTCGGTGAAGGCAATATCGGTAATCGCGCCGCCCGGCTCGGCGGTGATGCTGAAGGCATCGCTGCCGGTATCGCCGGGAGCCCCGGTGTAGCCACTCAGGGCGGCGCTGACCGGGGTGCCGATATTCAGCTGGCCGACGCCCAGCAGCGTCGAGAAGGCGGCGGGCAATGCGCTGGTCTCGATGTCATTGTCGTTGGCGTCTTCCGCCACGCCAGGCGTGGCAGTCAGGTCCTGCAGCCCGGAGGTTTCATCCAGGGTGGTATCTTCACCGGTCGCGGTGAGGGTCGCGCCACTGCCCGTGCCGGACAGCAGCTGTACCTCGCCGAGCTTGAGCGCGCTGGTCTCGGCCATCGAGAGGCTGGCGTAAGCGATTTCCCCGCTGGCGGAAAGCGGGCCTGCCGCGGCGCGATTGCTCTGCGGGATGCCGAATGCGGTGGACGCAAAGGCCTCGTGAATGGCGGTGCCCAGGAGCGAGTGATTGGCGGTGAGGTAATTGATGTAATCGGCGCTGGAGGGGGCGTAGCTTGCAACGTTGGCCTGGGTCACCCCTGACTTTTTAGTGCTCATGAAGCTATCTCCTCATGTTGGCGAATGCTCGCGCCACCCGGCACCCCGCACCCGCCTCCTCAATGAATGTTTGCGGTACAGGTCAACCCGCCGCAAATGGAGTCTTGTACCGGTCTTGGCGGGTGTCTGTAGGAACAGCGCGCTACCGGTGTAGGCGCTCAGGACGACTTCTGTAGGGGTTTTCCTACAGGGTGGGACAGGCGCAGGCCAGGCGGGCACTGTTGGCGGCTGGGCGCGCAGCATTCGTCATGCATAAGCGACGAAGCCCTCGCTGGCCGCTACCCGGGGCGCAACACGGCGGCAATCTGAGTCGTCCAGGCAGGCGTGGTGCAGGAAGGGGGAGAGATACTTGTCGAAACGGGTCGTTTCAGTGAGCTGAAGCCTGGTATTTACTGGATTTCAGGCACAAAAAAAGACGTCCGTGAACGTCTTTTTTTGTATGGATGGTGGAGCCGGGGGGATTTGAACCCCCGTCCGCCAGTACTCCGCTGTCGGTTCTACATGCTTAGCCGTGTCTACTGAGTTAACCCTTGGCCGCCCGACGGGCAGGGTGCTTTGGGCGAGTTGTGTAATGTTTAGCCGTTACGTCCACAACGTACTACGCGGCGATTCTGTTCTATCTGACAATCATTTCGGGTTTACAGACATCCCCTGATGATTGCTGGAGCCGAAGCTACCAGAAGTGGCACTTGGCTGCTTACGCAGCTAGTTGCGCACCGTAATTGTCGTCATTGGCAATTATGGATTTTGCAACAGTGGATTTACGAGTTCTGTTACCAACTCGGCATGCCCCTCGAGTTTCATCACCGGCGTCGAATCCTAATCGGCCCCAAAACTGTCGTGGTTGTTGCTACGACTCGCAGTCTACGGAAAAGGTTCCCGGCGGTCGATAGATTCTCTTCAGCTGGATCAGTGGCGCATGGCGCGCTGCACTTCGCGGTCGGAATCACGTTCCTTCTCGGTGTTGCGCTTGTCGTATTCCTTCTTGCCCTTGCCCAGGCCGATCTCGCACTTGACCAGGTGCTGCTTCCAGTACAGCGACAGCGCCACGCAGGCGTAGCCTTTCTGCTGCACGGAGGTGGTCAGCTTTTCCAGTTCGCGTTTGCTCAGCAGCAGCTTGCGGCTGCGCAGCGGGTCGGCAATCACGTGGGTGCAGGTGGTGGTCAGCGGGGCGATATGGCAGCCGATCAGCCAGGCCTCGCCATTTTTCAGCAGTACATAGCTGTCGACCAGCTGCGCCTTGCCGGCGCGCAGGCTCTTGACTTCCCAGCCAGCCAGCACCATACCCGCCTCGAACTTGTGTTCGATGAAGTAGTCGTGACGGGCCTTCTTGTTCTGGGCAATGGTGCCCTGCGGGTGTTTCTTCTGCTTGCTCATAGGCGGCGCATTATAGGGGCTAGTGCGCGCGCAGGCTACGCCGCTGCTTGCGCCTTGAGCGGGCTGGGCGAATGCCGGACAATGCGCCAGCGAATTTTACTAGCCGGGCCGCCAGGTAGCGCTCCGCGGGCTGAGGAACTGACAGGTTTATGACTACGCATATCCAGCGTTCTGCGCTGTTGCCCTATCCGGCGCAGGCTTTGTTTGATCTGGTCAACGATGTGCGCACCTATCCGGAGTTCCTGCCCTGGTGTGCGGCGGGCGAGGTGCTGGAGCAATCGGACCAGCATATGCTGGCGGCACTGACGGTAGCCAAGGGCAATATCAGCCAGCGTTTTCTGACCCGCAATACCCTGAACCTGGGGCGCGGGATCGAAATGAGACTGCAGGAAGGCCCTTTTACCGACCTGCATGGCATCTGGGAGTTCAAGGCGCTGGGAGACAAGGCCTGCAAGATCAGCCTTGACCTGACCTTCGAGTATGCCGGGCCGCTGGTCAAGGCGACGCTGGGGCCGTTGTTCACCCAGGCGGCGAATACGCTGGTCGATGCATTCTGCAAGCGGGCGAAGCAGCTCCATGGATAAGCGCACCATAGCGGTTGAAGTGGTCTACGCCTTGCCGGACAAGCAGAAGCTGTTGAAGCTCAGCATGCCGGCAGGGACTACCGTGCGCGAGGCGGCCATCCGCTCGGCGATGGATAGCCATTTCCCGGGGCTGGATCTGGCGAGCTGCCCGCTGGGGATTTTCGGCAAGGCAGTAGCCCGGCCGGAGGAGCGGGTGCTGGAAGATGGCGAGCGGGTTGAGATTTATCGCCCGCTGATTGCCGATCCCAAGGAAGTGCGCAAGCAGCGCGCTGCCAAGGCGGCCAAAGCCAGGGAAGACGCGGCGACCGGTTAAGCCGGCAGGCAGAAAAAAGCCCGGCATGCCGGGCTTTTTGGTTTGTGCGGGTTTACTCGGGCTGTTCTTCGAGCGGCGCGGGTGTCGGCACGGCAATGACTTCGGCGCTATCCACTTCGATCTGCAGGGTTTCTTCCAGGGAGCCGGGCTTGGCAGGCTGCTGGATGTCCGGTTGGCGCGTGATTTTTTCGTCGATCGTGGTGGTGGTCGACTCGCTGAGGATGACGGCATCCTCGCCCATGCCCGGGACGAAGTCGCCGTTGAGGCCGGACAACTGCTCGGCGTCATTGAACAGCAGCGTTTCGCGCTCCTGCAGGCGAGTGCCGCCAGCAGGCTGGATGGTATAGATGTAGTCCCAGCGCGCCGGGTGGAAGGTGTCCTGGATCAGCGGGGTGCCAAGCACGAAGCGGCTCTGGCTGCGGCTCATGCCCGGACGCAGCTTGTCCACCATGTCCTGCGAGACGATGTTGCCCTGCTGAATGTCGATCTTGTAAACGCAGCCGGCAAGGGAGGTCATGCCGATCAGGCCGAAGATGGTCAGCAGGCGCTTGGTGTTTTGCATCGGAGGGTGACTTCCACTATCTTGGCGGGGAGTTAAAGTCCGATCATACCTGCATTAGAGGGAGCTGCGAAGCAGCATCCTGCGAGAAAGCCAACCATGGTTGAAAATACTGAATTGCGCAAAGCCGGCCTCAAGGTGACCCTGCCCAGGCTGAAAATACTCCAGTTGCTCGAGTCTGCCGGTCAGCGCCACATGAGTGCCGAGGACGTCTATAAGGCCTTGATGGAAGCGGAGGAAGATGTTGGCCTGGCCACCGTGTATCGGGTATTGACCCAGTTCGAGAGCGCTGGCCTGGTGGTCCGGCACAATTTTGATGGTGGCCATGCGGTGTTCGAACTGGCCGATGGCGGCCATCACGACCATATGGTGTGTGTCGATACCGGCGAAGTCATCGAGTTCATGGATGCGGAGATCGAGCGCCGGCAGAAAGAGATCGTCAAGCAGCACGGTTTCGAGCTGGTCGAGCACAACCTGGTGTTGTATGTGCGCAAGCCACGGACCAAAGAGGCATAGCCAGCGGCATGCAATGAATAAAAAAGGCGACCAAGGGGTC
This sequence comes from Pseudomonas sp. N040, assembly GCF_015637705.1. Classification (GTDB taxonomy): domain Bacteria; phylum Pseudomonadota; class Gammaproteobacteria; order Pseudomonadales; family Pseudomonadaceae; genus Aquipseudomonas. Next base: position 5,460 of record NZ_JADOBE010000003.1, read on the forward strand.
GCCTTTTTTATGGCTACGTCCCTGTTATGTGTTGCAGCGCTTTTTTGTAGGAGCGAGCTTGCCCGCGATGCGCCTGCATAGCCTGCTTCGCTGTACCTCCTGCAGCCATGCAGTCGTCGCCAGTCAGCGGGCTCTTGCGGAGACCGCCGCCAGGCTTGCTGCGAACCTGGCGGTCAGCCGTTGGCGATGTCGACCAGCTTGCGTGCATGGGCCAGCGACTCTTCGGTGAGGTCGACGCCGCCGAGCATGCGGGCGATTTCCTCGATGCGCGCATGCGGGTCCAGGGTGGCGACCGCGGTGCGCGTCTCGCTGGCACCGCGCTCCTTGTGCACGAACAGGTGTTGATGGCCTTGCGCGGCAACCTGCGGCAGGTGGGTGACGGTCAGGACCTGGCCGTGCTCGCCGAGCTGGCGCAGCAGTTGGCCGACCACTTCGGCCGTCGGGCCGCCGATGCCGACATCGACCTCATCGAATACCAGGGTGGGCACGCGCGAGGTCTGCGCGGTAATCACCTGGATGGCCAGGCTGATGCGCGACAGCTCGCCGCCCGAGGCCACCCTGGACAGCGCCTTGAGCGGTTGTCCGGGGTTGGCGCTGACCAGGAACTCGACCTGCTCCAGACCGCCGGGCTGCGGGTCGGCGCTGCTGGTGGCAGGCAGTTCGATGCCCAGACGCCCGCCGGGCATGCCCAGGCGCTGCATTTCCCGCTCGACCGCCGCGCTCAGGCGGGCGGCGGCGCCTTGGCGGAGCTGGCTGAGTTCGGCGGCTTTTTCCTGGTAGTGGCGGGCGAACGCGGCCAGCTCGGATTGCAGCTGTTCGGCGGCCTGGTCGCCGGCGTTCAGGCCGTCCAGTTCCTCCAGCAAGTGCTGCTGCAGGCCGCTCAGCTCGGCAGGCTTGATCCGGTGCTTGCGGGCCAGGCTGTAGATCGCATCCAGGCGCTCCTCGAGGATTTGCTGGCGTTGCGGGTCGGCATCGAAGTGATCGAGAAAACGGTTCAGCTCGCCAACCGCTTCCTCGACCTGGATCTGCGCGCTGGCCAGCAGGTTGGCTGTTTCGTGGATGGCGCCGGTCTGCCCCGGAAAGGCGTTCAGGCGCTGCAGGCTGGTGGTCAGGGCGGACAGCACGTTGCCGGCATCGCTCTCGCTGCACAGCTCGAGCACCTGGCGGCAGGCGGCCAGCAGCTGTTCGGCGTTGCTCAGGGTGCGGTGATCCTGCTCCAGCTGCTCCAGTTCATTGTCGCCGAGGGCGAGATTTTCCAGCTCCTCGACCTGGTAGCTGAGCAGTTGGTGGCGCGCGCGCTGTTCGTCGCTGTTGCTCGACAGGCGTTCCAGCTCCTGGCTGGTCTGCCGCCAGCGCTGCGCGGCGAGCTGGACCTGGCGAGCCAGTTCGCTGGCGCCGGCAAACTCATCGAGCAGGCGGCGGTGGGTGTCGGTCTTCAGCAGGGACTGGTGTTCGTGCTGGCTGTGGATGTCGATCAGCAGTTCGCCGAGCGCCTTGAGGTCCGCCTGCGGGCAGGGGCTGCCGTTGATGTAGGCGCGGGAGCGGCCTTCGGCGGTGATCACCCGGCGCAGGATGCACGGGCCGTCCTGGTCCAGGTCGCGTTGCGCCAGCCACTGGCGGGCCTCGGGGATCTCGGTCAGGTCGAAGCTGGCGAGGATGTCGGCCTTGTCGCTGCCCGGGCGCACCACGCCGCTGTCGGTGCGGTCGCCCAGGGCCAGGCCGAGGGCGTCGAGCATGATCGATTTGCCGGCCCCGGTCTCGCCGGTGATCACGGTCATGCCACGCTGCAGTTCGATATCGAGGTGTTCGACGATGGCGAAATTGTTGACGGCAAGATGAATCAGCATGGGGCACCCCCGAATGTGAAAGCTGTGTATTTATACAGTATTCGATTTCACCCTGACAATCACCTTTGCCCTTGAACCCGCCTCCGCCGTCCCCATATAGATGCACAGTGCGGGGCGGATCTGGGTTGACGCCCCTATTGAGAGGGAAAACCGATGGTTGACGAACAGACTCTGGACAATTCGAACCCCGAGGCCGCTCAGGCCGCGGAAACCGGCGAGGATTTGCGCGCGCGCATTCTGCAGCTCGAGGAGCAGCTGGCGGCTGCGCAGGATCAGGCCCTGCGCGTGGCGGCGGACCTGCAGAACGTGCGCCGGCGTGCCGAGCTGGATGTGGAGAAGGCGCACAAGTTCGCTCTGGAGAAGTTCGCCGCTGACTTGCTGCCGGTGGTTGACAGCATCGAGCGTGGCCTGGAGCTGTCGAATCCCGACGACGAGTCGATCAAGGGAGTGCGCGAAGGCATGCAGCTGACCCTCAAGCTGCTGGTCGACACCCTCAAGCGTTACCAGGTCGATGCGCTGGATCCGCATGGGGCGCCGTTCAATGCCGAACATCACCAGGCAATGGCCCTGCAGGAAAGCGCTCACGTCGAGCCCAACAGCGTGCTCAAGGTGTTCCAGAAGGGTTACCTGCTCAACGGTCGGCTGTTGCGTCCGGCGATGGTCGTGGTGAGCAAGGCGCCGGCAGAAACTCCGCCCTCGAGTGACGGGCAGGCTTGAAATCCTGCAGTCGGCCCCCATCTAACAGTTCAAGCGTTTAGTGCTGCCGCGGTGCCGTGAAAGGGCTGGGCGGCAGTGATCAACAGACAAGTCAACATTTTGGGAGATTGAATATGGGCAAGATTATCGGTATCGACCTGGGGACTACCAACTCCTGCGTCTCCATTCTGGAAAACGGTAACGTCAAGGTCATCGAGAACGCCGAAGGCGCGCGCACCACGCCGTCGATCATTGCGTACGCCAACGATGGCGAAATCCTGGTCGGCCAGTCCGCCAAGCGCCAGGCAGTGACCAACCCGCACAACACCCTGTACGCGGTGAAGCGCCTGATCGGTCGCCGCTTCGACGAAGACGTGGTGCAGAAAGACATCCAGATGGTGCCGTACAAGATCGTCAAAGCCGATAACAACGATGCCTGGGTCGAGGTGAACGGCCAGAAGATGGCGCCGCCGCAGATTTCTGCGGAAATCCTCAAGAAGATGAAGAAGACCGCCGAAGACTATCTCGGTGAGCCCGTCACCGAGGCAGTGATCACGGTGCCGGCCTACTTCAACGACAGCCAGCGCCAAGCCACCAAGGACGCCGGACGCATCGCCGGCCTGGACGTCAAGCGCATCATCAACGAGCCGACCGCAGCGGCACTCGCCTATGGCATGGACAAGGCCAAGGGCGATCACACGGTCATCGTCTATGACCTGGGCGGCGGTACCTTCGACGTGTCGGTGATCGAGATCGCCGAAGTGGATGGCGAGCACCAGTTCGAAGTGCTGGCCACCAACGGTGACACCTTCCTCGGCGGTGAAGACTTCGACATTCGCCTGATCGACTACCTGGTCGACGAATTCAAGAAAGAAACCGGCATGAACCTTAAGGGTGATCCGCTGGCCATGCAGCGCCTGAAGGAAGCTGCCGAGAAGGCCAAGATCGAGCTGTCCTCGAGCCAGCAGACCGACGTCAACCTGCCCTACATCACGGCAGATGCCACCGGTCCGAAGCACCTGAACGTGAAGATTTCCCGCGCCAAGCTGGAGTCGCTGGTGGAAGATCTGGTGCAGCGCACTATCGAGCCGTGCCGTATCGCGCTGAAAGACGCCGGTATCGACGTGGCCAAGATCGACGACGTGATCCTGGTCGGCGGCCAGACCCGCATGCCGCTGGTGCAGAAGCTGGTTACCGATTTCTTCGGCAAGGAAGCACGCAAGGATGTCAACCCGGACGAGGCCGTGGCGATTGGCGCGGCGATCCAGGGCGCGGTACTGGCGGGTGACGTCAAGGACGTGCTGCTGCTCGACGTCAGCCCGCTGACCCTGGGTATCGAAACCATGGGCGGGGTGATGACGGCGCTGATCGAGAAGAACACCACCATTCCGACCAAGAAATCGCAGGTGTTCTCGACTGCCGACGACAACCAGGGCGCGGTGACCATCCACGTGCTGCAGGGCGAGCGCAAGCAGGCGGCGCAGAACAAGTCGCTGGGCAAGTTTGACCTGGCCGAAATTCCGCCGGCGCCGCGTGGCGTGCCGCAGATCGAGGTGACCTTCGATATCGATGCCAACGGCATCCTGCATGTGGGCGCCAAGGACAAGGCGACCGGCAAGCATCAGTCGATCGTGATCAAGGCCAACTCCGGCCTCTCCGAAGACGAGATCAAGCAGATGATCCGCGATGCCGAAGCCAATGCCGAGGAAGATCGCAAGTTCGAAGAGCTGGCGACCGCGCGCAACCAGGGCGATCAACTGGTACACGCTACCCGCAAGATGGTTACCGAAGCGGGCGACAAGGCCAGCGCGGACGAGAAAGCGGCCATCGAGAAAGCGCTTGGCGAGCTGGAAGTGGCAGTCAAGGGCGATGACAAGGCCGAGATCGAGGCGAAAATGGCCGCGCTGTCGCAGATCACCACACCGCTGGCACAGAAGATGTACGCCGAGCAGGCCGAGGCTGGTCAGGCTGCACCGGAAGCCGAGCAGGCGGCGGGTGCCGAAGACGTGGTCGATGCCGAGTTCGAAGAGGTCAAAGACAACAAGTAACTGCTTGAGCGTGCCGCCAGGACCCTGGCCTGATCGGGGGTTCTGGCGCACATGTACTCCAGCGGCTCGGGGCCCGGCCCTGATCCGGAGGTAAACCGCGCGGGGGCTTGCTCCCGCGTCGGTGTGTCTGGAGCAGATGAATTTGAAGGTGTTGATGATCTATGTCCAAGCGTGATTACTACGAAATCCTCGGTGTCGAGCGGGGCGCCAGCGAGGCGGAGCTGAAGAAGGCCTATCGCCGTCTGGCGATGAAGCACCATCCGGACCGCAATCCGGAAGACAAAGGCGCCGAGGACAAATTCAAGGAAGCCAACGAGGCTTACGAAGTGCTGTCCGACCCGGCCAAGCGTTCGGCCTACGACCAGTACGGCCATGCCGGGGTCGACCCGCAGATGGGTGGCGGTGCCGGCGGATTCGGCGGAGCGAATTTCTCCGACATTTTTGGCGACGTGTTCAGCGATTTCTTTGGCGGCCAGCGCGGTGGCCAGCGCGGCGGTGCCCAGCGCGGCAGCGATCTGCGCTACACGCTGGACCTGGACCTGGAAGATGCCGTGCGCGGCACTACCGTCACCATTCGCGTGCCGACCCTGGTCAATTGCAAGGTCTGCGCGGGATCCGGCGCGAAGAAAGGTACAACCCCGGTCAGCTGCACCACCTGCGGCGGTATCGGCCAGGTGCGCATGCAACAGGGCTTCTTCTCGGTGCAGCAAGCCTGCCCGCGCTGCCACGGCAGCGGCAAGATGATCACCGACCCCTGTGGCAGCTGCCATGGCCAGGGGCGTGTCGAAGAGCACAAGACGCTGTCGGTCAAGGTGCCGGCGGGCGTGGACAATGGCGACCGCATCCGTCTTTCCGGTGAAGGCGAGGCGGGTACCCAGGGTGGCCCGGCGGGCGACCTCTATGTGGTGGTCAGCGTGCGCGAGCACCAGATATTCCAGCGCGATGGCAAGCATCTGTACTGCGAGGTGCCGATCAGTTTTGTCGATGCGGCGCTCGGCGGTGAACTGGAAGTGCCGACCCTGGATGGCCGGGTCAAGCTGAAGATTCCCGAGGGCACCCAGACCGGCAAGCTGTTCCGCCTGCGCGGCAAGGGCGTGGCCCCGGTGCGTGGCGGTGGTGCCGGCGACCTGATGTGCAAGGTGATGATCGAGACCCCGGTCAACCTGACCCGGCAGCAGCGCGAGATGCTCGAGGGTTTCCGCGATAGCCTGCACGGTGATCAGCTACATTCTCCCAAGGCCAGTAGCTGGTTCGAGGGCATGAAGCGGTTTTTTGGCGACTTGTGAGTCAAGGGCGCTGGTCTTGACCCGAAAGCGTTGGAGCGAAATTGATGCAGCGAATAGCAGTGATGGGCGCCGCCGGGCGGATGGGCAAAACCTTGATCGAGGCCGTGCAGCAGGCTTCCGGAGCGTTGCTGGGGGCAGCCATTGATCGGCCAGACAGCAGCCTGATCGGTGCCGATGTCGGTGAGTTGGCCGGTGTCGGCAAGCTGGGCCTGACGCTTGGCGGGGATTTGCCGGCGGCGCTCGGGCAGTTCGACGTGCTGATCGATTTCACCCATCCGTCGGTGACCCTGAAGAATCTCGAGGTCTGTCGCCAGGCCGGCAAGGCCATGGTGATTGGTACTACCGGCTTTTCCGTCGAGGAAAAGCAGGTGCTGGCGGCGGCGGCCCGGGATATCCCGATCGTGTTTGCCGCCAATTACAGCGTCGGCGTGAATCTCTGCCTGAAGTTGCTGGATACCGCGGCGCGAGTGCTGGGTGATACGGTCGACATCGAGATTATCGAGGCACATCACCGGCACAAGGTCGATGCACCGTCCGGTACCGCGCTGCGCATGGGCGAGGTGGTGGCTAATGCGCTGGGGCGCGACCTGCAAAAGGTTGCGGTCTATGGTCGCGAAGGCCAGACCGGCGCACGCGCCCGGGAAACCATCGGGTTCGCCACGGTGCGTGCCGGCGATGTGGTTGGCGACCATACGGTGCTGTTTGCGGCCGACGGCGAGCGGGTGGAAATCACCCACAAGGCCTCCAGCCGGATGACCTTCGCCAACGGTGCGGTGCGCGCAGCGCAGTGGCTGGCGGAGCAGCCTGCAGGGCTGTATGACATGCAGGATGTGCTCGGACTGAGCTGATTGTTGGCTAGATTGGTCTGCGCGGTGGACCGAAAAAGCCTTTTCCTGTAGACTTCCCGCTTTAGTGTATCCACTAAAAGTTACGCAGAATGAATGAGCTGAAAAAGCGGGGTGACGGTCGATACGTCATCCCGCTTTTTTGCAATTTGCTGTGCGTGAAGCATTGACTCACGGGAGGTCTTCTTGAGTAAGCCAGCCATACTCGCCCTTGCTGATGGCAGCATTTTTTACGGCGAGGCCATCGGTGCCGATGGCCATACAATTGGTGAGGTCGTATTCAATACGGCCATGACCGGTTACCAGGAAATTCTCACCGATCCGTCCTATGCACAGCAGATTGTCACGCTGACCTATCCGCATATCGGCAACACCGGCACCACCCCGGAGGACGCCGAATCCAACCGTGTCTGGGCTGCCGGCCTGATCATTCGCGATCTGCCGCTGATCGCCAGCAACTGGCGCAGCAAGCAGCCGCTGGGCGACTACCTGGTCGAAAATGGCACGGTGGCCATCGCCGGGATCGATACGCGGCGCCTGACCCGCATCCTGCGCGAGAAGGGTTCGCAAAATGGCTGCATTCTGGCCGGCGCTGATGCGACTGAAGAAAAGGCGCTTGAGCTGGCGCGCAGTTTTCCCGGCCTCAAGGGCATGGACCTGGCGAAAGTGGTCAGCTGTGACCAGGGTTACGAGTGGCGTTCCGGCGTGTGGGAGCTGGCTAGCGACAGCCATCCGCAGGTTGCCGACAGCGAGCTGCCTTACCACGTGGTGGCCTACGATTACGGGGTCAAGCTGAACATCCTGCGCATGCTGGTGGCGCGCGGCTGCCGCCTGACCGTGGTGCCGGCGCAAACCCCGGCCAGCGCAGTGCTGGCACTCAAGCCGGATGGTGTGTTCCTGTCCAACGGCCCGGGCGACCCCGAGCCTTGCGACTATGCCATCCAGGCAATCAAGGATGTGCTGGAAACCGAGATTCCGGTCTTCGGCATCTGCCTGGGCCACCAGTTGCTGGCCCTGGCATCCGGTGCCAGGACCATGAAGATGGGCCACGGCCACCACGGTGCCAACCACCCGGTACAGGACCTGCAGAGCGGCGTGGTGATGATCACCAGCCAGAACCACGGTTTCGCCGTGGACGAGGCAAGCCTGCCAGGCAACCTGCGGGCCACCCACAAGTCGCTGTTCGACGGCTCCCTGCAGGGTATCGAACGCACCGACAAGGTCGCCTTCGGCTTTCAGGGGCACCCCGAAGCCAGCCCGGGCCCGCATGACGTGGCCCCGCTGTTCGACCGTTTCATTGCCGCCATGGCTGCCCGCAGCCCGCAACTGAGCCAGTAAAGCCAGTAGAGCCCAGGAATTCGAGAGTTACCCCATGCCAAAACGTACAGACATCAAAAGCATCCTCATCCTCGGCGCCGGCCCCATCGTCATCGGCCAGGCCTGCGAGTTCGACTACTCCGGCGCCCAGGCCTGCAAGGCGCTGCAGGAAGAAGGCTTCCGCGTCATTCTGGTGAACTCCAACCCGGCCACCATCATGACCGACCCGGCCATGGCCGACGCCACCTACATCGAGCCGATCAAGTGGCAAACCGTGGCCAAGATCATCGAGAAGGAGCGTCCGGACGCCCTGCTGCCAACCATGGGTGGCCAGACCGCGCTGAACTGCGCGCTGGATCTGGAGCGCCACGGCGTGCTGGAGAAGTTCGGCGTCGAGATGATCGGTGCCAACGCCGATACCATCGACAAGGCCGAAGACCGCTCGCGCTTCGACAAGGCGATGAAGGACATCGGCCTGGCCTGCCCGGTGTCGGGGATCGCCCACAACATGGAAGAGGCCTATGCGGTCCTCGATAAAGTCGGCTTTCCCTGCATCATCCGGCCGTCCTTCACCATGGGCGGCACCGGCGGCGGCATCGCCTACAACCGCGAAGAGTTCGAGGAAATCTGCGCGCGCGGCATCGACCTGTCGCCAACCAGCGAGCTGCTCATCGACGAGTCGCTGATCGGCTGGAAGGAATACGAGATGGAGGTGGTCCGCGACAAGAAGGACAACTGCATCATCGTCTGCTCGATCGAGAACTTCGACCCGATGGGCGTGCACACCGGCGACTCGATTACCGTGGCCCCGGCACAGACCCTGACCGACAAGGAATACCAGATCATGCGCAACGCCTCCTTGGCGGTGCTGCGCGAGATCGGCGTGGAAACCGGCGGTTCCAACGTGCAGTTCGGCATCTGCCCGAATACCGGGCGCATGGTGGTGATCGAGATGAACCCGCGCGTGTCGCGTTCCTCGGCGCTGGCCTCCAAGGCTACCGGCTTCCCGATCGCCAAGATCGCCGCCAAGCTGGCCGTCGGCTACACCCTCGACGAGTTGCAGAACGACATCACCGGCGGCCGCACTCCGGCCTCGTTCGAACCGGCCATCGATTATGTCGTGACCAAGATCCCGCGTTTCGCCTTCGAGAAGTTCCCCAAGGCTGACGCCCGTCTGACCACCCAGATGAAATCCGTCGGTGAAGTGATGGCCATCGGCCGCACATTCCAGGAGTCGATCCAGAAGGCCCTGCGCGGCCTGGAAGTTGGCGCCGCGGGCTTCGATCCGAAGCTCGACCTCGATGATCCGGAGGCCATGAGCATTCTCAAGCGTGAGCTGATCGTGCCCAGCGCTGACCGCGTGTGGTATGTCGCCGATGCCTTCCGTGCCGGCAAGACGGTCGCTGAAGTATTCGAGCTGACCCGCATCGACGAGTGGTTCCTGGTGCAGATCGAAGACCTGGTCAAGGACGAGGAGCGGGTCAAGACCATGGCCCTGTCGGCGATCGACAAGGACTCGATGTACAAGCTCAAGCGCAAGGGTTTCTCCGATGTGCGCCTGGCCAAGCTGCTCGGTGTCTCCGAGAAGAGTCTGCGCAGCCACCGGCACAAGCTCAAGGTGCTGCCGGTGTTCAAGCGCGTCGATACCTGTGCCGCCGAATTCGCCTCCGACACCGCCTACATGTACTCGACCTACGAGGAAGAGTGCGAAGCCAACCCGACGGCGCGCGACAAGATCATGATTCTCGGCGGCGGCCCCAACCGTATCGGCCAGGGTATCGAGTTCGACTATTGTTGCGTGCATGCCGCGCTGGCGCTGCGTGAAGATGGTTACGAGACCATCATGGTCAACTGCAACCCGGAAACCGTGTCCACCGACTACGACACCTCCGATCGCCTGTACTTCGAGCCGGTGACCCTGGAAGACGTGCTGGAAATCGTCCGCGTCGAGCAGCCCAAGGGGGTGATCGTGCAGTACGGTGGCCAGACGCCACTGAAGATCTGCCGGGCCCTGGAAGAAGCCGGCGTGCCGATCATCGGTACCTCGCCGGACGCCATCGACCGCGCCGAAGACCGCGAGCGCTTCCAGCAGATGGTGCAGCGCCTCGGCCTGCGCCAGCCGGCCAACGCCACTGCGCGCAGCGAAGACGAAGCGCTGGCGGCCTCGAAGGTTATCGGTTACCCACTGGTGGTGCGCCCGTCCTACGTGCTGGGCGGCCGGGCGATGGAGATCGTCTACCAGGAAGACGAGCTCAAGCGTTACATGCGCGAGGCGGTGAAGGTCTCCAACGACAGTCCGGTGCTGCTCGACCACTTCCTCAACTGCGCCATCGAGGTGGATGTGGATGCGGTGTGTGACGGCCAGACCGTGGTGATCGGCGCCATCATGCAGCACATCGAGCAGGCTGGCGTGCACTCCGGTGACTCGGCGTGTTCGCTGCCGCCGTACTCGCTGCCGATGCATATCCAGGACGAGATCCGCGAACAGGTCAAGAAGATGGCCTTGGAGTTGGGCGTGGTCGGCTTGATGAACGTGCAGATGGCGGTGCAGGGCGAGGATATCTTCGTCATCGAAGTGAATCCGCGCGCTTCGCGTACCGTGCCCTTCGTCTCCAAGTGCGTCGGTGTGTCACTGGCCAAGGTGGCCGCCCGGGTCATGGCCGGTATGTCCCTGGCCGATGCCGGCTACAACAAGGAAATCATCCCGCCCTATTTCAGCGTCAAGGAAGCGGTGTTCCCGTTCTCCAAGTTCCCTGGCGTCGATCCGATTCTCGGGCCGGAGATGAAGTCCACTGGCGAGGTGATGGGGGTTGGCGACAGTTTTGCCGAGGCTTTCGCCAAGGCCCAGCTGGGCGCCAGCGAGATCCTGCCGACCGCCGGCTGTGCCTTTATCAGCGTGCGCGAAGACGACAAGCCATTCGTCGCGCAAGTGGCGCGTGACCTGGTCGGGCTGGGTTTCGAAGTGGTGGCCACGGCGGGTACCGCACGGGTCATCGAGGCTGCCGGACTGCCGGTGCGCCGTGTCAACAAGGTGACCGAGGGGCGCCCGCACGTGGTCGACATGATCAAGAATGATGAAGTCACGCTGATCATCAACACCACCGAGGGTCGCCAGTCGATTGCCGACTCCTATTCGATCCGGCGCAACGCCCTGCAGCACAAGATCTGCTGTACCACCACCATTGCCGGTGGCGAGGCGATCTGCGAGGCGCTCAAATTCGGTCCGGAGAAGACTGTGCGGCGTCTGCAGGATCTGCACGCAGGAATCCCCGCATGAATAAATACCCGATGACCGTTCAGGGCGCGCGCGCCCTCGAGGAAGAACTGCAGCACCTTACCAAGGTGGTGCGGCCCAAGCTCAGCCAGGACATTGGTACCGCCCGCGAGCTCGGGGATCTCAAGGAAAATGCCGAATACCATGCCGCGCGCGAACAGCAGGGCATGGTCGAGGCGCGGATCCGTGATATCGAAGGGCGCCTGCAGAATGCCGTGGTGATCGATGTCAGCACGATTGCGCACACCGGCAAGGTGATCTTCGGCACTACGGTGGAGATCGCCAATTGTGATACCGATGAAAGCGTGACTTACCAGATCGTTGGTGAGGATGAAGCGGACATCAAGCTTGGCAAGATTTCGGTTGGCTCACCCATCGCCCGCGCCCTGGTGGGCAAGGAAGAGGGTGACGTGGTGACCGTCAAGACCCCCAGCGGTGTAATCGAGTACGAGATTGTCCAGGTCCGTCATCTTTAAGCAGCCACCAGGCGCGGCATTTATCAGTTGGCAGCTGGCCCAGACTTTCTGGGTCGGTGGCCTGTGGCTGCTGCACTTCGTGCTGCTGCCGGCACTCGGCAAATATGGCCTGGCGCCCTTGCTGGTGTCGGAGGTGGGGCGGGCGCTGAGCAGTCTGCTGGTGGGCTTTGCCGCTTTCTGTGCACTGTTGCAGTTGCTGGTGCTGGTGCAGGTCGCACGGCCTTTCAGCATCTGGCGCGATACTCGCGGGCAGTTGCTGCTGAGCGTGCTGGTTCTGGCCGTGGCCTATTTTGCCGTCAGCCAGTGGCTGCCGGAGGCACAGCGCTGGCTGCTGTTCAATTATCTGGTGCTGGCGTTCTGCGGGCTGTTGCTGGTGCTGCAGCCGATTCCTGGCGCTGGCGCTGAGCCCGGATCAGGCTTGCGCTGACCAGGGGCAGTCACGCGCTGCCGGATCAGAACGCCTTGAAGCGGCTGATATTGGAAAGGTTTTTGTTCGGGCGGGCATTCTTGCGGTAGATCAGGGCCATTTTGCCGATTGCCTGCACCAGCTCGCAGCTACTGTTCTTGCATAGCTCGTCGATAATGCTGCGGCGCTCATCGCGCTCGGTGATGCGGAACTGTACTTTGATCAGTTCATGGTCATTGATGGCGCGCTCGAGTTCGGCCATGACGCCTTCGGTGAGGCCGTTCTCGGCAACAATCAATACCGGCTTCAGGTGGTGACCGATAGATTTGAATTGCTTTTTCTGCTCTTGAGTGAGCGCCATAATCTGAATCCTTCATCTGAACCCGCAAAAACGCGGCGGCTAGTGTAACCGAGCCGACCCTTAAGAGGTATGTCGTGGTCCGCACCAAAAGTAGTCAGCGCTGGCTGAAAGAACATTTTGATGATCCTTACGTCAAGATGGCGCAGAAAGATGGTTATCGTTCGCGCGCCAGTTACAAGTTGCTGGAAATCCAGGAGAAGGATCGCATCTTGCGGCCGGGTATGACCGTGGTTGACCTTGGCTCTGCGCCTGGGGGCTGGTCGCAGGTGACCAGCCGGCTGATTGGCGGCCGTGGCCGGTTGATCGCCTCCGACATTCTGCTGATGGACAGCATTCCCGACGTCACCTTCATTCAGGGCGATTTCACCGAGGACGCGGTGTTCGGCCAGATTCTCGCGGCGATAGGCGAGCATCCGGTAGACCTTGTGATTTCCGATATGGCCCCCAACATGAGTGGAGTGAGGTCTGCGGATCAACCGCGGGCCATGTATCTCTGCGAGCTGGCGCTGGATCTGGCGACCCGGGTGCTGGCTCCGGGCGGTGATTTCCTGATCAAGATTTTCCAGGGCGAAGGTTTTGACCAGTACCACAAACAGGTGCGCCAGCTGTTCGACAAGGTGCAGATGCGCAAACCGTTGTCCTCGCGCGACCGCTCGCGCGAGCAATACATGCTGGCGCGCGGCTTTCGCGGCCAGGCTGACTGAAGGTTGCAAAGGGTTACAGAGTGCGCCTGCAGGGTGTGGCGCTTGTGTAGTAGCTTAGGCTTGTAACTATCAGAGTTGAGATGCGGCTTGCCGGTCGGCAGACGCTGCACAGAAGGTGACTAATTGAACGACATGGCAAAGAACCTGGTCCTGTGGCTGATTATCGCAGCCGTCCTGGTCACGGTGATGAACAACTTCTCCGGCAAGGCCGAAAAGCAGCGGCTGAACTATTCGGAGTTCATCGAGCAGGTCAAGGAAGGCAAGGTCGAGCAGGTAACCGTGGATGGCTATGTCATCAGCGGCAAGCGCGCCGATGGTTCAACCTTCGAAACCATTCGCCCGGCGATTCAGGATAACGGCCTGATTGGCGACCTGATCGACAACAAGGTCACGGTGGTTGGCAAGCAGCCGGAGCAGCAGAGCATCTGGAGCCAGTTGCTGGTTGCCAGCTTCCCGATTCTGGTGATCCTCGCCGTGTTCATGTTTTTCATGCGGCAGATGCAGGGCGGCGCCGGTGGCAAGGGCGGGCCGATGAGCTTTGGCAAGAGCAAGGCGCGCCTGCTCTCCGAGGATCAGGTCAAGACCACTTTCGCCGATGTCGCCGGTTGTGACGAGGCCAAGGAAGAGGTCAGCGAACTGGTCGAGTTCCTGCGTGATCCGGGCAAGTTCCAGCGCCTGGGCGGGCGGATTCCGCGCGGCGTGCTGATGGTCGGCTCGCCGGGTACCGGCAAGACACTGCTGGCCAAGGCGGTTGCCGGCGAAGCCAAGGTGCCGTTCTTCACCATTTCCGGTTCCGACTTCGTCGAGATGTTCGTGGGTGTGGGCGCCAGTCGCGTCCGCGACATGTTCGAGCAGGCCAAGAAGCACGCTCCATGCATCATCTTTATCGACGAGATCGATGCGGTCGGCCGTCATCGCGGTGCCGGGATGGGCGGTGGGCATGACGAACGCGAGCAGACGCTCAACCAGCTGCTGGTCGAGATGGATGGCTTCGAGATGAATGACGGTGTCATCGTCATCGCCGCGACCAACCGTCCGGATGTACTGGATCCTGCCTTGCTGCGTCCCGGCCGGTTTGACCGGCAGGTGGTCGTTGGTCTGCCGGATATTCGCGGTCGCGAACAAATCCTCCAGGTACACATGCGCAAGGTGCCGATGGGCGAGGATGTGCAGGCGGCAGTGATTGCCCGTGGCACGCCGGGCTTTTCCGGTGCCGATCTGGCCAACCTGGTCAACGAGGCCTCGCTGTTCGCTGCGCGCGCCGGCAAGCGCGTGGTCGAGATGAAGGAGTTCGAGCTGGCCAAGGACAAGATCATGATGGGCGCAGAGCGCAAATCCATGGTCATGTCTGACAAGGAAAAGCTCAATACGGCTTACCACGAGGCTGGTCACGCCATTGTCGGACGCCTGGTTCCCGAGCATGACCCGGTGTACAAGGTGTCGATCATTCCGCGCGGGCGGGCACTGGGCGTGACCATGTTTTTGCCCGAAGAGGATCGCTACAGCCTGTCCAAGCGGGCGCTGACCAGTCAGATCTGCTCGCTGTTCGGTGGCCGGATTGCCGAAGAAATGACCCTGGGCTTCGATGGGGTTACCACCGGTGCATCCAACGACATCATGCGCGCTACCCAGCTGGCCAAGAACATGGTCACCAAGTGGGGCCTGTCCGAGAAGCTCGGGCCGATGATGTACGCGGAAGAAGAGGGTGAGGTTTTCCTCGGCCGCAGCATGGGGACCCAGCACAGCAATGTTTCTGCCGATACAGCCAAGCTGATCGATCTGGAAGTGCGCAGCCTCATCGATCATTGCTACGGAACCGCCCGGCAGATCCTCGCGGACAACCGGGAAAAGCTGGATCTGATGGCTGAGGCCTTGATGAAGTTCGAAACCATCGATGCGGACCAGATCGACGACATCATGAATGGTCGGCCTGCGCGTGAGCCCAAGGACTGGACCGGGGGTGACGCTGGTGTCGTTGCTGGCAAGCCTAAAGGCGCTGAGTCCGGGCCTGAAGCGCCCATAGGTGGTCCGGCGGGCGAGCACTAAGGCGCTGCCATGAAACAGCTGCAATCTCCCGCGCGATTGTCATGTGGCAGTCGCGTTCTTGATCTGTCCTGTCCGCAGGTGATGGGAATCCTCAATGTAACCCCTGATTCGTTTTCCGATGGCGGCTGCTTTGTCGTTCTCGACAAGGCGCTGCGGCATGCCGAGGCAATGGTTCTCGCCGGTGCGACACTGGTGGACGTCGGCGGCGAATCAACCCGGCCCGGCGCGCGCCAGGTGTCTGCTGGCGAAGAGCTGGATCGGGTGTTGCCGGTAATCGAAGCCATTGCCAGTCGACTGGATGTGATTATCTCGGTGGATACTTCCACGCCGCTGGTCATGCGCGAAGCGGCGCGTCTGGGGGCGGGCCTGATCAACGATGTGCGCGCCTTGCGGCGCGACGGGGCGTTGCAGGCGGCGGCCGACTCGGGTTTGCCGGTGTGTCTGATGCACATGCGCGGCGAGCCGGGCGATATGCAGCAGCAGGTACACTACGACGACCTGCTGGGCGAGGTGCGGGATTTTCTGCAGCAGCGGGTGGGGCTGTGTGTCGAGGCGGGCATCCCGGCTGAGCGGATCCTGCTGGATCCGGGCTTCGGTTTTGCCAAGACCCAGGAGCAGAACCTTAGCCTGTTCAAACACCTGGATTGCCTGCAGGAGCTGGGTCATCCGCTGCTGGTGGGCGTCTCGCGCAAGAGCATGATCGGCAAGGTGCTGGAGCGGGAGGCCGATGGCCGGCTGTTTGGCAGTCTGGCCCTGGCGGCCTTGGCGGTGGCGCAGGGGGTCAGTATCCTGCGCGTGCACGATGTAGCGCCGACGCTGGATGTGGTTCGCATGGTTGGCGCGGTAATGTCGGCACGATAATAAAAAAGGAAGTGGTCATGAGCAGAAAATATTTTGGTACCGACGGTATTCGCGGTCATGTAGGCCAGTTTCCGATCACCCCCGATTTCATGCTGAAGCTCGGCTGGGCTGCCGGGATGGCCTTTCGCAAGAAGGGCAGCTGCAAGATCCTGATCGGCAAGGACACGCGCATTTCCGGATACATGTTCGAGTCGGCGCTCGAGGCAGGACTGTCGGCCGCTGGCGCGGATGTAATGCTGCTCGGGCCGATGCCTACCCCGGCCATCGCCTACCTGACCCGAACCTTTCATGCAGATGCCGGCATTGTCATCAGCGCCTCGCATAATCCGCATTACGACAACGGCATCAAGTTCTTTTCCGGCCAGGGCACCAAGCTGCCGGATGACATCGAGGCGATGATCGAGGAATTGCTTGATCAGCCAATGACGGTGGTCGACTCGGCGGACCTGGGCAAGGTTTCGCGCATCAATGATGCCGCGGGTCGCTACATCGAGTTCTGCAAGAGCAGTGTGCCTGCGGGTACCGATTTTGCCGGCCTAAAGCTGGTGATCGATTGCGCCCACGGTGCAGCCTACAAGGTGGCGCCCAGTGTTTTTCGTGAACTCGGCGCGCAAGTGACCACGCTCTCCGCGCAACCCAATGGGCTGAATATCAACGATGACTGCGGATCGACGCATCTCGGCGCCTTGCAGGCGGCAGTCCTGAACCAGCAGGCCGATCTGGGCATCGCCTTTGACGGTGATGCGGACCGGGTACTGATGGTCGACCGTCACGGCCAGATCGTGGATGGCGATGATCTTTTATTCCTTATCGCCAGGGACCTGCACCTGCGTGGCAAGCTGCATGGAGGGGTGGTTGGTACCCTGATGAGCAACCTGGGGCTGGAGCTGGCTTTCAAGGATCTGGGTATCCCGTTTGTGCGCGCCAAGGTGGGTGATCGCTATGTGATGAGCGAGTTGCTCGCCAGGGACTGGCAGCTGGGTGGGGAAAGCTCGGGGCATATCGTCTGCTGCCATTTCACTACGACAGGTGACGCGATAATTGCTGCGTTGCAGGTTCTGATGGCCCTCAAGCGCTCGGGTGTAAGTCTGGATGAGGCTTTGCAGGGGCGCAGCAAGTGCCCGCAAGTACTGATAAACGTCCGTTTCAAGGGAGATGTGGATCCGGTTGCGCATCCATCGGTGGTGCAGGCCTGCGAAGAGGTAACCGCGAAAATGGCTGGGCGCGGCCGGGTCTTGCTGCGCAAGTCCGGTACCGAGCCCTTGGTGCGGGTAATGGTGGAAGGCGATGACGCGGCGCTGGTGCAGCGCTATGCCGAAGACCTGTCCAAGGTGGTAATCGCGGTATGTGGTTGATTCGGCTTGCCACTGGCAGGGTGCTTGGGTAACATCTGCGCCCACTTTGATCGGCGAGGTTCAGCATGCGTCGCGCCATGGTAGCTGGTAACTGGAAGATGCATGGTACCCGCGCCAGCGTATGTGAGCTGACCGGCGCGCTTGCGGTGCAGGACCTGCCTGCCAATGTTGATGTGGCGGTGTTTCCTCCCAGCCTGTTCATAGGCCAGGTCGTCGAAGCGCTGGCGGGAAAGTCGATTGCCATAGGTGGACAGAACTGCGCGACGCAAGTCGAGCAGGGTGCGCTGACCGGCGAAATCGCTTCATCCCAGCTGGTGGATGCGGGCTGTGAGCTGGTGCTGGTCGGGCACTCCGAGCGTCGCCTGATTCTTGGCGAGAGTGATCAGGTGGTGGCGCAGAAGTTTGCCGCTGCGCAATTGGCGGGTCTGGTTCCGATCTTGTGTGTCGGCGAGACGCTGGAGCAGCGCGAGGCGGGGGAAACCCTGCAGGTAATCGCCAGGCAGTTGGCGGTAGTGATACGGGTGTCAGGTGTTGCCGCGATAGCCAAGGCGGTCGTGGCATATGAGCCGGTATGGGCGATCGGGACCGGTCTTACGGCAACTCCCGAGCAGGCTCAAGAGGTTCATCAGGCGATTCGCAGGCAGTTGGCTGCGGAAGATGCCGAAGTGGCGCAAGCCACAAGAATTCTGTACGGGGGCAGTGTCAAGGCCGCCAATGCTGCCGATTTGTTCGGCATGCCGGATATCGATGGGGGGTTGATTGGTGGTGCCTCCCTCAATGCGAATGAGTTCGGTGCGATTTGTCGTGCCGCAGGAAGTTGAGAAATGCTTGAGTCTGTAGTTATCGTTTTCCATCTGTTGGCCGCGCTGGGTGTGGTTGTTCTGGTGCTGTTGCAGCAGGGCAAGGGTGCAGATGCGGGTGCCTCGTTTGGTTCCGGTGCGTCTGCAACTGTTTTCGGAAGTCAGGGATCCTCTACTTTCCTGAGTAAATTTACTGCTATACTTGCGGCCGTTTTTTTCGTTAGCAGTTTGGGTCTTGGGTATTTCGCCAAGGAAAAGGCGCAAGGATTGGCTTCGGAAGGCTTGCCTTCACCGGCAGCCCTCGAAATTCCTCAGGAACAACCAGCTGCCAGCGATGTGCCGGTGCTGCAGTCAGAAACGAAGCCGGCCGGTGATGCGGCAGATGTTCCGGCAGCGCCAGCGCAACAGTAAAAGTTTTGCCGAGGTGGTGGAATTGGTAGACACGCTACCTTGAGGTGGTAGTGGCCTTAGGCTGTAGGGGTTCGAGTCCCCTCCTCGGTACCAATCAACGACAAAGCCCGCCTAGTGCGGGCTTTGTCGTAGTGGAGTGTTCGGTTGACCATGGTGATGGTCTGGCCGTATACTTTGGCCCCAGCTTTGTTGTGGGGTGGTAGTTCCGGGTCGCTGGTCGGGCTTGATGCTCGGGAGTGATCGGTACGCTGGCTCTTCAAGCAGTGGTTTCGGAGCCCCTCTTTAGGGGCTTTTTGTTAGCTGCACAGTCTGTTGCCGGCTTTTTTCAGGCAGCGTGAATGGATGGGCGTTTCGCCCATTTTTTATTTATAGAGCATGCGCGAGGGGGTCGGGTGTCGAGCAAGCTGGAACAGTTGCAAGCCTTGTTGGCTCCAGTCATCGAAGCGCTCGGCTACGAATGCTGGGGCTTGGAGTTCCTGTCGCAGGGGCGTCACTCCTTGCTGCGTATCTACATTGATCATCCCAACGGAATTCTCGTTGAAGATTGCGAGAAAGTGAGTCGACAGATCAGTGGCGTGCTTGATGTGGAAGACCCCATCAGCAACGAGTACACGCTTGAGGTTTCTTCGCCGGGCATGGATCGGCCGCTGTTTACGCTTGAGCA
Organism: Pseudomonas sp. N040; assembly: GCF_015637705.1. GTDB lineage: Bacteria > Pseudomonadota > Gammaproteobacteria > Pseudomonadales > Pseudomonadaceae > Aquipseudomonas. The sequence goes on from NZ_JADOBE010000003.1 coordinate 24,857, forward strand.
GTTTGCCAAGCATGCCGGCGAGCTGGTGAAGATAAAGTTGCGTTCACCCTACGAAGGGCGGCGCAATTTCCAGGGTTCCCTTCGGGGGATCGAAGAGCAGGATGTGGTGGTACTGGTGGACGATCACGAGTATCTGTTGCCGATCGATCTGATCGATAAGGCCAACATCATTCCCCGTTTTGATTAAGACGCGGATTCCGCGGATCCAATGGATTGCGAAACACGAGGCGTACAATGAGCAAAGAGATACTGCTGGTTGTTGAGTCGGTGTCCAACGAAAAGGGCGTACCGGCTAGCGTAATATTTGAAGCGCTTGAGCTTGCGTTGGCGACAGCCACCAAGAAAGGTTATGACGACGAAGTCGAGTTGCGTGTCGACATTAATCGGCAGACTGGTAACTACGAAACCTTCCGCCTGTGGAGTGTCGTTGAAGAGTCTGAGCTGGAAAACGATCAGACCCAGCTGACGGTCGAGCAGGCTCAGGCGTTCAAGGCCGGTGCCAAGGCTGGCGATGTAGTCGAGGAGAAAATTCCCTCGATCGAGTTCGGCCGGATCGCGGCACAGACTGCCAAGCAGGTTATTGTGCAGAAAGTCCGGGAAGCCGAGCGCGCCCAGGTAGTGGATGCCTACCGTGACCGGATTGACGAGATCATTTCCGGGACGGTCAAGAAGGTCACCCGCGACAGCGTGATCGTCGATCTGGGTAACAACGCCGAGGCCCTGTTGGCTCGCGAAGACATCATTCCGCGCGAAACCTTCCGTGTCGGTACCCGGGTGCGTGCCCTGCTCAAGGAAATTCGCAGCGAAAACCGCGGTCCGCAACTGATCCTTTCGCGTACAGCGCCGCAGATGCTGGTCGAGTTGTTCCGCATCGAAGTGCCGGAGATTGCCGAAGAGTTGATCGAGATAATGGCGGCAGCCCGTGACCCGGGTTCGCGCGCCAAGATTGCCGTGCGCTCCAAGGACAAGCGAATTGATCCGCAGGGTGCCTGCATTGGCATGCGCGGTTCGCGCGTTCAGGCAGTATCCGGCGAGATCGGTGGCGAGCGCGTGGATATCGTCCTGTGGGATGACAATCCTGCCCAGTTCGTCATCAACGCCATGGCTCCGGCGGAAGTTGCCGCCATTATCGTTGACGAAGATACCCACACGATGGATATCGCCGTAGCCGAGGATAACCTGGCGCAGGCGATTGGACGTGGTGGTCAGAATGTGCGCCTGGCCAGTCAGCTGACCGGCTGGACGCTCAACGTAATGACCGAGTCGGATATCCATGCCAAGCAGCAAGCAGAAACTGGCGACATCCTTCAGCATTTCGTAGAAGAGCTGGATGTCGATGAAGAGCTTGCCCAGGTCCTGGTGGATGAAGGTTTTACCAGTCTCGAAGAAATCGCTTATGTGCCGATGGAAGAGATGCTCAGCATTGACGGCTTTGACGAGGATATCGTCAATGCGTTGCGTGTTCGGGCCAAGGATCGCCTCCTGACCAAGGCCATCGCCAAGGAAGAAATCCTCGCGGATATCCATCCGGCGGATGACTTGCTGGCCCTGGACGGCATGAGTAATGAACTGGCGGTGGAACTTGCCCAGCGTGGCGTAGTAACCCGTGAAGATTTGGCCGAGCAGTCGATTGATGACCTGCTCGACATAGGCGGTATCGATGCAGATCGTGCCGGCAAGCTGATCATGGCCGCCCGAGCCCATTGGTTCGAATAGTTGCGGCCACAGGAGAGAAGTGCATGACGCAAGTCACGGTGAAAGAACTGGCCCAGGTGGTCAACACGCCCGTGGAACGCCTACTGCAGCAGATGCAAGAGGCAGGTCTGCCGCACGCCAGTGCCGATCAGGTTGTCACTGACAACGAGAAGCAGGCACTGCTTGCGCATCTCAAGGGCAGTCACGGCGAAAAGGTAGAAGAGCCGCGCAAGATCACCTTGCAGCGCAAGACCACCTCCACGCTGAAGGTGGCTGGTAGCAAAACGGTCAGCGTGGAAGTCCGCAAGAAGAAAACCTACGTCAAGCGCAGCCCTGCCGAGCTTGAGATCGAGCGTCAGCGTGAGCTGGACGAGCAGCGCGCCAACGAAGAGGCTGCCCGCGTCCAGGCAGAAATTGCCGCGCAGCAACAGGCCGCAGCCGGGGCCAAACCGGTCGAGCCAGAAGTGGTGGCTGCGCCGGTAAGCGCTGCAGTGCCTTCGGACGAGATGGTTCTGCAAGGGGTGGTGGATGCTGTCGCTGTTGACATCAAGCCGGAAGATCGCAAGAAGGTTGAAGAAGTTCGCCGTCCGGAACGTGCGCGTACCGACGATGAAGAGCGTCGTGATCGCAAGCATGCCCAGCATCGGCCTTCGGTAAAGGAAAAAGAAAAAGTTCCGGCACCTCGCGTTGCTCCGCGTACCACCGAAGACGAAAGCGACAGCTTTGGTCGTCGCGGTGGTCGTGGCGGCAAGTCGAAGCTGAAGAAACGCAATCAGCATGGGTTCCAGAGCCCAACAGGACCCATAGTGCGAGATGTAAACATCGGTGAAACCATCACTGTGGCCGAACTGGCCGTGCAGATGGCGGTTAAAGGCGCCGAAGTTGTGAAGTTCATGTTCAAGCTGGGCACCCCAGTGACCATCAATCAGGTGCTGGATCAGGAAACTGCCCAGCTGATCGCCGAAGAGTTCGGCCACAAGGTCAGGCTGGTCAGCGAGAATGCCCTGGAAGAACAGCTGGCCGAGTCGCTGAAGTTTGAAGGCGAGGAGTTCCATCGTGCGCCGGTAGTGACCGTGATGGGTCACGTCGACCACGGCAAGACGTCCCTGCTCGACTACATTCGTCGCGCCAAGGTGGCGGCTGGCGAAGCGGGCGGCATTACCCAGCACATCGGTGCATACCACGTCGAAACCGACCGTGGCATGGTGACCTTTCTTGACACCCCGGGCCACGCAGCGTTTACCGCCATGCGTGCCCGTGGCGCCAAGGCCACCGATATCGTGATCCTGGTCGTGGCTGCGGACGACGGCGTCATGCCGCAAACCGAAGAAGCCATTCAGCATGCCCGCGCTGCCGGTGTGCCGCTGGTGGTGGCGATCAACAAGATCGACAAGCCGGGTGCGGATCTCGATCGCATCAAGAATGACCTCGCGGCGCGAGATGTGATTCCGGAAGACTGGGGTGGCAACACGCAGTTCATCTCCGTGTCGGCCAAGCTCGGTACTGGTGTCGATGAGTTGCTTGAGGCTGTCCTGCTGCAGGCCGAAGTCCTCGAGTTGAAGGCTACTCCTTCCGCGCCGGGTCGCGGTGTGGTGGTCGAATCGCGTCTGGACAAAGGTCGTGGCCCGGTGGCCACCGTGCTGGTTCAGGATGGCACCTTGCGGCAGGGCGATATGGTTCTGTGCGGGGTCAACTTTGGCCGCGTGCGCGCCATGCTTGATGAGAACGGTAAGCCGGTCAAGGCTGCCGGCCCGTCGATTCCGGTCGAGATTCTCGGTCTGGATGGCACGCCGGATGCTGGTGACGATCTGACCGTGATTTCCGACGAGAAGAAGGCGCGTGAAGTGGCCTTGTTCCGCCAGGGCAAGTTCCGCGAAGTCAAACTGGCTCGCGCACACGCCGGAAAGCTGGAAAATATCTTCGAAACCATGGGCCAGGACGAGGTCAAGAGCCTCAATATCGTGCTCAAAGCCGATATGCGTGGTTCCCTCGAAGCCCTTCAGGGGGCGCTTGCAGGTCTCGGCAATGATGAAGTCCAGGTGCGCGTGGTTGGCGGCGGCGTAGGTGGCATTACTGAAAGTGATGTCAATCTGGCGCTGGCTTCGAATGCGGTAGTGTTCGGCTTCAACGTGCGTGCCGATGCCGGTGCGCGCAAGCTGGTCGAGCAGGAATCGCTGGACATGCGCTACTACAACGTCATCTACGACATCATCGAGGACGTCAAGAAGGCCCTGTCCGGCATGCTCGGCAGCGATGTTCGCGAGAACATCCTGGGTATCGCCGAAGTGCGTGACGTGTTCCGCTCGCCGAAGTTCGGCGCGGTTGCCGGCTGCATGGTGACCGAGGGGCTGGTGCATCGCAATCGTCCGATCCGCGTCCTGCGGGATGACGTGGTGATCTTCGAGGGCGAGCTGGAATCCCTGCGCCGCTTCAAGGACGACGTTGCCGAAGTGCGTGCCGGCATGGAGTGCGGTATCGCGGTGAAGAGCTACAACGACGTTCGGGTTGGCGACAAGATCGAAGTGTTCGAGAAAGTCCAGGTGGCTCGCAGCCTCTAAGGCGCGAAGTTGCAACATGCAGCGCCCGATCTGGCTCAAGCCGGATCGGGCGTTTGCCGCTTATGAGTCACCTGCCCGCAAGGCAGTTGGCGCTTACAGGTAGTTGAAATGCCGAAAGAATATAGCCGTACCCAGCGTATCGGTGACCAGATGCAGCGTGAGCTGTCGCAATTGATCCAGCGCGAGATCAAGGATCCGCGCCTGGCGCTGGTGACCATCACCGCCGTCGAGGTCAGTCGTGATCTTTCCCATGCCAAGGTGTTTGTCACCGTGCTCGGCCAGTCGGATGAGGGTGATCCGGTGGAGAAGAACCTGCACATCCTGCAGGATGCTGCCGGTTTCCTGCGCATGCATCTGGGCAAGTCGATGAAGCTGCGCAGCGTGCCGCAGCTGCATTTCCACTACGATGCCAGTATTCGTCGTGGTGTCGAGCTGTCAGCGCTGATCGAGCGTGCGGTGGCCGAAGATCGCCAGCATCTGGGCGACGCCGAGGCCGAAGCCAAGGAGTAGTGGCGTGGTTCAGGTGAAGAAGATACGGCGGCCGGTGAGCGGCATTCTGGTGCTCGACAAGCCTCTGGGGCTGACCTCGAACGCCGCCCTGCAGAAGGTCCGCTGGCTGCTCAATGCGGAAAAGGCCGGGCATACCGGCAGCCTCGACCCGCTGGCAACCGGGGTTTTACCGCTGTGTTTCGGTGAGGCTACCAAGTTTTCCCAGTACCTGCTGGATGCTGACAAGGGCTACGAAACCCTCATGCAACTGGGCGCGACCACCACGACCGGCGATGCCGAGGGTGACGTGCTGGAGCGGCGGCCGGTGACGGTCGGTGCGGCCGAGATCGAGGCCGTGCTGCCGCAGTTCCGTGGAGACATCCAGCAAGTGCCGCCGATGTACTCGGCACTGAAGAAAGACGGCCAGCCGCTGTACAAGTTGGCACGTGCAGGAGAAGTGGTGGAGCGCGCGGCGCGATCTGTTACAATCTCATGCCTCGAGCTGCTTGGCGTTGAAGCGGATCAGGCCCGCTTGCGGGTTGCCTGCAGCAAGGGAACCTACATCCGGACCCTGGTCGAAGACATTGGTCGGGTGTTGGGCTGTGGTGCGTATGTTGCTGCGCTGCGTCGAACCCAGGCCGGACCGTTCAGCCTGGCCCAGGCAGTCAGCCTGGAACAGTTGGAACAGGTGCATGCCGAGGGTGGTTCTGCGGCAGTGGACCAGTTCCTGCTGCCGGCCGATAGCGGCTTGCAACACTGGCCGCTGCTGCAGTTCAGCGAACACAGCGCCTATTACTGGCTGCATGGTCAGCCGGTTCGCGCGGCGGATGGGCCCAGGTTTGGCTGGGTACGAGTACAAGATCATCAAGGACGGTTCATCGGTATCGGTGAAGTGTCCGAAGACGGGCGCATAGCGCCACGTCGACTGATTCGGTCCGAGTGACCGTAGAACCGCCACCAGCCTCTGGCTGGTGGCGGTTTGCTACAGAGGGTGGCTTTCAGCAGGCACGGTCATTCCTCTTTTTAAAACACGGGAAGCAATTCCCGGCCTGTTCACTCAAGGAGCCCATCATGGCACTGAGCGTTGAAGAAAAAGCCCAGATCGTAGGCGAGTACCAGCAAGCTGTTGGCGATACCGGTTCTCCGGAAGTGCAGGTAGCCCTGCTGACCGCCAACATCAACAAGCTGCAAGGCCACTTCAAGGCCAACGGCAAAGATCACCACTCGCGTCGTGGTCTGATCCGCATGGTCAACCAGCGTCGCAAGCTGCTGGATTACCTGAAGGGTAAGGACACCACTCGTTACAACGCCCTTATCGGTCGTCTGGGTCTGCGTCGTTAAGACGTGGCTCAGGCTGGAAGCTGGAAATCTGGAAGCACAGGTCGGGTTTGCCCCGGCCTGTGCTTTCGGCTTTCCGGCTACCGGCTTTTTTACCCGGGCAGCTGAGCGGCCGATTCCCCTGACTGCCCAAGAATTCTGCAACAACCTGTTTCCCCAAAGGCAACCAAAGAGAAGGAAAACACCGTGAACCCGGTCATCAAGAAATTCCAGTTCGGTCAGTCGACCGTCACCCTCGAAACCGGCCGCATCGCCCGTCAGGCCAGCGGCGCCGTATTGGTCACCGTCGATAACGACGTCAGCGTGCTGTGTACCGTGGTCGGTGCCAAGCAGGCCGATCCGGGCAAGGGCTTCTTCCCGCTGTCCGTGCACTACCAGGAAAAAACCTATGCTGCCGGCAAGATCCCCGGCGGCTTCTTCAAGCGTGAAGCGCGTCCTTCCGAGAAAGAGACGCTGACCTCGCGCTTGATCGACCGGCCGATCCGTCCGCTGTTCCCCGAGGGCTTCATGAACGAAGTCCAGGTCATCTGCACCGTGGTTTCCACCAGCAAGAAGACCGATCCGGACATCGCCGCGATGATCGGCACCTCCGCCGCCCTGGCCATTTCCGGGATTCCCTTTGATGGCCCGATCGGTGCCGCGCGCGTGGCTTTCCATGAAAGCACCGGCTATTTGCTGAACCCGACTTACGAGCAGCAGAAAGCTTCCAGCCTGGACATGGTCGTGGCGGGCACCAAGGACGCCGTGCTGATGGTCGAGTCGGAAGCCAAGGAACTGACCGAAGACCAGATGCTCGGTGCCGTGCTGTTTGCCCATGAAGAATTCCAGGCGGTGGTCAAGGCGGTAACCGAGCTGGCTGCCGAAGCGGGCAAGCCTCGCTGGAACTGGACTGCACCGCAGGAAAACAGCGAACTGCTGAACGCCATTCGCAGTGAGTTTGGCGAAGCGATTTCCCAGGCCTACACCATCACCGTCAAGCACGACCGCTACGATCGTCTGGGTGCGCTGCGTGACCAGGCGGTTGCCAAGCTTTCCGGCGCTGAAGGCCAGCCTTCAGCCGGCGAGGTCAAGGACGCTTTCGGCCTGATCGAATACCGCACCGTGCGCGAGAACATCGTCAACGGCAAGCCACGCATCGACGGTCGCGACACCCGCACCGTGCGCGGCCTGAACATCGAAGTCGGCGTGCTCGACAAGACCCACGGTTCGGCCCTGTTCACCCGCGGCGAAACCCAGGCCCTGGTAGTTGCCACCCTCGGTACTTCGCGTGACGCGCAGCTGCTCGACACCCTCGAAGGCGAGCGCAAGGATCCCTTCATGCTGCACTACAACTTCCCGCCCTATTCGGTCGGCGAATGTGGGCGCATGGGCGCTACCGGTCGCCGCGAGATCGGTCACGGCCGTCTGGCCCGCCGCAGCGTTGCCGCCATGCTGCCCTCGGCTGACGTGTTCCCTTACACCATTCGCGTGGTTTCCGAGATCACCGAGTCGAACGGTTCCAGCTCCATGGCTTCGGTGTGCGGTGCCTCCCTGGCGCTGATGGATGCCGGTGTGCCGATGAAGGCGCCGGTAGCCGGTATTGCCATGGGTCTGGTCAAGGAAGGCGACAAGTTTGCCGTTCTGACCGACATCCTTGGTGATGAGGATCACCTGGGCGACATGGACTTCAAGGTTGCCGGTACCGCCAAAGGCGTTACTGCCCTGCAGATGGACATCAAGATCCAGGGCATTACCGAAGAGATCATGGAGATCGCTCTGGGTCAGGCACTCGAAGCGCGGCTGAACATTCTTGGTCAGATGAATCAGGTACTCGCCCAGTCGCGTACCGAGCTGTCGGCCAATGCGCCAACCATGATTGCCATGAAGATTGATCAGGACAAGATCCGTGACGTGATCGGCAAAGGCGGCGCGACCATTCGTGCCATCTGCGAGGAAACCAAGGCTTCGATCGATATCGAAGACGACGGCTCGATCAAGATCTTCGGCGAATCCAAGGAAGCGGCAGAAGCAGCCAAGCAGCGCGTTCTGGGGATCACCGCAGAAGCCGAGATCGGCAAGATCTACGTGGGCAAGGTTGAGCGCATCGTCGACTTCGGCGCCTTCGTCAACATCCTGCCGGGCAAAGACGGTCTGGTGCATATCTCGATGCTGAGCGATCAGCGTGTCGAGAAAGTCACCGACATTCTGAAAGAAGGTCAGGAAGTGAAGGTGCTGGTACTGGACGTGGACAACCGCGGCCGTATCAAGCTGTCGATCAAGGATGTTGCAGCAGCAGAAGCTTCCGGCGTTTAACGCGGCAAGCGGACTGTAAGAAGGGCCCTTCGGGGCCCTTTTTCATGCTGGCTCCGGCCAACTGTTCACAGAAAATACCGAGAACTCTTAATCCATGCGTCTCGATAAATTTATTGCCCAAACTACCGATCTGTCGCGCGCGCTGGTGAAGCTAGCCCTGAGAAACAAGCGCGTTATGGTCAATGGCGAACAGATCAAAGATGCCGGCTTGCACATAAGTCCGTGCGACACCGTACAGCTTGACGGTGCAACGCTGAAACCGCTCGGTCCACGCTATTTTATGCTTCACAAACCCGTGGGATACGTATCCGCCACTGTCGACAGTGACCATCCGACGGTACTCGATCTGCTCGATGAGCCCAACAAACAAACCCTCCATATCGCGGGACGCCTGGATATCGATACCACGGGGCTGGTGTTGATCACCGACGATGGCCAGTGGAGCCATCGCGTAACCGCGCCACGCCGTGAATGCCTGAAAACCTATTACGTCACACTGGCAACGGCGTTAGCCGGCGATGCGGAAGACAAGCTGCAGGCAGGCCTATTGCTCAGCAGTGAGAAAAGCCTGACCAGACCCGCCACGCTGGAGCGCTTGCCCGCCAATCAAGTGCGACTGACGATCAGTGAGGGCAAATATCATCAGGTTAAGAGAATGTTTGCCGCACTCGACAACCGTGTCATCCAACTGCACCGCGAACGCATCGGCGATATCACCCTGGACGACTCACTGGCAGCAGGTGAATATCGCCCATTGACTGAAGCCGAAATCAACAGCATCCGCTAACAACGACAACTGCTTATCCGGCGCAGCGCGGTTCATTCCGCCCGGCTCCATGCCGCTTTGCGGTGTTTCTCATACACATCATTTACCCTGCGCAGCACCGGCCGGTTGCGCCAGCTCTTGATCGGCAGGCCTGATCGACAGGTTTCCACACAGCCTGTGCGGGACCCCGCAGTTTGCCGGAAGGCCGCCGGCACAGGCGGAGGCTTGATAATGATCCGGCCTGTTGTGTTGCACGGAGCCAGCCTGGGCTGCCTGTTGCCGGGGCTGGCCGGATGCTGCCGGCGCAACTCATGCTTGCTCCAGTACACCCAGCCGGTAAGCCCACTGCGTCAGGTCGGCGCCGTTGTGCGCGTCGAGCTTCTTCATCAGGTTCAGGCGATGGGTTTCAACGGTCTTCAGGCTGATGCACAGCAGCTCGGCGATGTCGCGGTTTCGTGAACCTTCGGCCACCAGTTTTAGCACCTGGCGCTCGCGCTCGGTCAGGGTGATACCACTGCTGCTGCCGGTTTCGCTGCGTAACGCACGCACCTGCTCAACATCCAGCTGGCCGTCAATGAACGTGCGGCCCGCACGCACGTCTTTGATCGCGCCGAGCAAAATGTCCCGGTTGCTGCGCTTGAGCAGATAGCCCTGAGCGCCGGCTTCCAGTGTCTGTACCGCATTGTGTTCGGACACGTTGGAGGTTAATGCCAGAATACGGATCTGCGGCCAGCGCTTGAGGATCATGCTGACCGCGGATACGCCATCGAGCAGCGGCATGTTCAGATCCATCAGCACCAGATCAGGCTGCAGGGCGCGACACTGGGCGATGGCTTCATGACCGTTTTCCGCTTCGCCGACCACTTCAAGGTCTGGCACGCCGGCGAGCAGTGCGCGCAGACCCTCGCGGATCATCTGGTGATCATCCACCAGCAGAATTCGGCATACGGGCATTTCGTTACTCCGGTTCAGTCAGGTCAACAGGTATGGATGTGCGCTGCGCATCACAGGCAGCTTCCAGCTGGATCAAGGCTTCCTGCAGTTCAGCCGCCCGGGCATTTCTGGCGGCCTGTTCGGCTGTGGCCGCGGCCGTTTCGATAGCTCGTTCGCCGAACTGTCCGGCACTGCCTTTGAGGCTGTGGGCGAACCTGGCTGCGCCAGTGAAGTTTCCGGCCGCGCAGGCTTCATGCAGGCAGGTGAGGAGATTCTGGCAGTCTGCGCTGAACAGCTGAAGCAAACGCGGGGTGTGCAACAGGGCCAGCCCGTCGCGGTCGTCCGGCACGGCATGTTCAGGTGGTGTGGCCGTTGCGTGTGCCGGCCGCAGCTCCATGTCCCGGCCCAGCTGGTAGTCGATTGCCCGACTGATGGCATCGAATAGCAGCGGCGGCAAGACCGGCTTGGCCAGGTAATCATTGGCACCGGCGGCGATGAAGCGTTCGCGGTCACCGGCCATGGCATCGGCACTCAGGGCGATAACCCAGACGTCTTTGTCCAGTGCCGCCGATTTCCCGGCGCGCAATTGCTGCAGGGTGGCAATGCCATCAAGGCGAGGCATCTGGCCGTCGAGCAGGACCGCATCAAAGACCTTCTGGCGCAATGCCTGCAATGCTTCAAGCCCGTCTGCGGCCAGACTGGCCCGGTGACCGAAACGTTCGAGCAGCAGTTGTGATACTTCCCGGTTGGTCGCAATGTCGTCGACCACCAGTATGTCCAAACTGTAGGCATGCTGTTGCAGTGCTTGCAGTGCACCTGGCTGGCTGCCCGCCGGCGCAGGGGCGCCGCTGAGCACCTGGCACAACAGCTGGAACAGGTGCTGCCGTCTGACCGGGCGGGCGAATGCCGCACTGAGCCCCTGTTTGGCGAGCGTGTCGCCACTCAGGGGGGCGTCGGAGTGCGATGTCATCAGCACGCAGCGGGTGGCGTGAAGGGCTTTGTCACGACCGCAGGCACTGGCGAGGCTCAGGCCGTCAGTGACGGGCAGGTGGAAGTTGATCAGCGCCAGTGCGTACGGAAGCCCATTGTCAGCTGCTTCTTTCATCATCTGTAACGCCTGCTCCGCAGAGGTCGCTGCGTCGCACTGCAACTGCCACTGCCCGAGCATGCCGAGCAATGCCTCGCGCTCTTCCGGTTGCTCATCCACCACCAGTGCGCGCACACCCCACAGGGGGCGGGAGTCAACGGGTACTGCGTGCTGGCCGGGCAAGGGGAGTTCGAGGGTGAAGACGGAGCCTTTGCCGGGCTCGCTCTGCAGGTGGATTTCTCCGCCCATGAGCCGTGCCAGCCGCCGGCTGATCGAAAGTCCCAGACCGGTTCCGCCATAGTGCCGGGTGGTCGAAGCGTCGGCCTGCAGGAATGCGTCGAACACGCTGGACTGGGCATCCGCCGGGATACCGATGCCGGTGTCGCTGATCCGGAAGCCGATATGGCTGTTCTCGGCACACCAGACCTGCAGGCTCACCGCACCCGTGGCGGTGAATTTGACCGCGTTGCTCAGCAGGTTGAGCAGTATCTGCCGGATCCTCCAGGGATCGCCCTGTACCTGTGCCGGCACATTGGTCGCGATCTGGCAGAGCAGGCGCAGGTTTTTTTCGGCAGCCCGGGGAGCGAGCAGTTCGGTGACTTCTTCGACCAGATCAATCAGGTCGAAATCGGTCCTTTCGACGCTCAGGTTGCCGGATTCAATTTTAGAGAGGTCGAGAATGTCGTTGATCAGCGTCAGCAACGCCTCGGAGTTTTCCCGCATGGCGGCAACGAAATGCTGTTGCTGCGGGTTGAGCGGCGTGTCGGCGAGCAGGTGGTTCATGCCGATCACCGCGTTCATCGGAGTACGGATCTCATGGCTCATATTGGCGAGAAACTGCCCTTTGAGCTGATTGGCGCGGTCGGCCACTTCGCGGGCGGCCTGCAATTCGCCGGTGCGCAATGCCACCAGTTCTTCGAGACCCTCGTGTTGCGCCTGCAAGGTGTCGAGCAGGGTGTTGTAGGCACTGGCAAAGCGCCCGAGTTCGTCTTCACGCTGCACCGGCAGGCGCAGGGCCAGGTCGTCGCGGCGGGCGGCCTGTTCGACGGCCTGCGCGAAACCGGCCAGCGGGCGGGCCAGCTGGCGGCGCAGGACCAGCAACAACGCCAGACTCAGGCCAATCAGCCCGAACAGGGCAAAGGGCACTTCGGCCAGCACCAGCTGCAGCGAACGGGCGCGTAATTCAGCCTGGGGATAGGTGGCCACCAGATACCAGTCGGGTTGGGGCAAGCGGGCCACGACGGCCGGTGTTCCGTCCAGCTGGCTGATCTGGGGAAACCCGGCATGCCGGTCAAGCCGGCTCAACAATACATCAAGGGCTGAAGGTGTCACCCCGTCCAGCGCACGCATGGACAAATCGGCGATGCGCCGGCCTTGTGCATCAAGCAACAGGCTGGCATGTCCGTCGAGCAGGCTGGCCATGCGCTGGAAACGTTCATCCAGCGCCAGTTCGTAGCCGGTCAGCATGACCGGTGTGCCTGCTGCGTTGCGTGAAACCACGATGATGCTGAGCAACTGCCGGTTGAGAGTTGGCTCGTAGGTCGGCCCTATCCACAACACTTGCGGTCCCCGGGGCCCGAGCCCGGCAAACAAGTCACGCAGTTTTTCTGCCCGTGAGTCGATAAAACCCGCCGGAATATCCGGCACGCTGGAAAATGCAGCACCGTCTTGCGGAAAGAAATAGAAGGTATCGACGATCATGCCCTGCCCGGCAGCACCAAAGGCTTCTGCTGCCGCGGCAGCCCGGGCGAGACGCTTAATTGCCTGATCGTTGGGCGGCTCCGCTGCAGAGGCTGGTGGATTGGCTACCCAGTGCATGGTGCTGCGCTGATTGATCTGGCTGGCAAAGCCCGCTGCCGCGCCACTGTTCCATAAGGCCAGCAGACGCAGAGCGCCGGCCTCGGCTTCCCGCAGCTCGTCATTGTCCACCCGTGTCAGCAGGCCGGTACGTTGCCGCAGGTCCTGCATCGCTTCGGTTTCCAGCTGGCGGTAGGTTCGCCAGGCGCTCAATGCAGTGGCCATACACCAGCTGACAGCCAGCACCAAGACCAGGACGGTGGTGATCCGCAGCGCCAGCGACTGGCGCCAGCGCCGGATCACTGCACGCCCACCTGCGCCGGTGGTGCGGAGGCGTGGGTGGCGGCAATGTTGAGTTTGCGGCCGATGTCCTTGATTGCCTGCTCGGCGGCCCGGTGGCTGGTCAGTCCGATCACAAAAAGTTTCTGGTAGCGGCTGCCATTTTTCGACTCTAGCGCTTGTACCTGGGTCTGGTAGCCCATGGTTTGCAATTGCAGCTCAAGTCTCTTGATACGGTTTTCGTTGTTGTAAATACCGACCAGCACAGCATCCTGTGCCAGACCGTTATCCAGCACCGGACTGGCCGGGACAGGCGTCCAGCACCAGGCAATCTGGGTCGGCGGGGTAATGCTGGCCAGACTGCGGTCAATGGTTGAGCCGTCGGTCGCCAATGCCACTGATTCTGCTGCGGCTGCGTTCTCAATGGCAGTCAGCTCAGCGGCTATTGCCGTCAGACGCTCATTGGCGGCATTCAGCTGTGTTTGCAACTGGTCGGCCGAGGTGTAGTTGGCCAGCAGCGTCTGCTCGCCCTGTTGCCGGTAGGTCAGCTGCAGCGAGGTCAGGTTCTCGCTGGCCATCAGGTCGCGTTGATCAGGAAAGTCATCCTGGGTGAAGGTGTGTTGTCCGCCCGAGAATGTCTGCAGAAAATCGATGAAGGCACGCTCGCCATTCCAGTTCTTGGTCAGTTTGTAGTTGGCGAAACTGATTTGCAGCGACACATTGGTACACAGCCCTGGTCCCCAGGCGAAGGTGGCGCTGCTGGGGAAGTTGTAATTGTCCAGCGTGGTTGCGCCGCTGTTGCACTGCAGGGTAAGGCTGGTCATGTTCGGCAGCTGGCGGGCCCCGGCATTCACCTGTGTCGGTGTCGCCGACAGGGTGACCACCGACGATGTGGCTTGCAGTTTGCTGATGCTTTGCTGCAACTCGGTTTGTTGCGCCTGCAGGGTCTTCTGCTCGGTTTCCAGCTGCTGCTTGGTCTGCTTTTGCCGGGCCTGCTGTGCGGCGCTCTGCCGTTGCGCGCTGGCCAGATCATTTTGCGCATACTGCATGCGGCTGACGTAGGCGAAGAAGGCTCCGTTGAGCGGGATCTTGGCGCCAAGCGCTTCACGGCCACTGAACGTATTGGTGCCGCGCTGGACGAACGGGGTCACCGACCCTTTCAGGAATGCGGTCAGCTGGCCTTTATCGCCATACAGCAGTTCATTGATCAGTACAGGGTCCTGGACACCCTGAATAGCGCTCAGCACCTGGCTGTTCCAGTCACTTTGCAGCTGGCAGGCAGCGATTTCGCCGGCATATGCCAGGCTGAAATCCAGCGAGCCGGTGACCAGCGCCATCACCACATCATCGCGCGGGTCCTGGGTGCCGATGCTCTGGATCAGGTTGTTACGCAGGTCATGGGCTGTCCACAAGGGCGCCGCCTTGACCGCCGGGTCACTGCCGAAGCCCCAGGTGTCCTGGGCAACCTTGAACGCTTGCGCATCGCTTTTTTGCAAATCAGCCACGACGCCGCTGATGGTGCTCTGGAATTGCTCCAGCAGCTTGGCCTGGGTCAGATCGGCACGGACCTGCCGGCTTGCCGAGGAAACCGAGGCGCCGGCGGCAACACTCTTGAGTACATCCCCGCCCAGTGCGTTGGTGATGTTCAGGCTGCCGGTGCCGCTGTGCAGGTCATTGTTGTTGGCCAGCGCCAGTAGCCGGTCAATTTCTACGGCGCGGCTCGCCCATGCATCGCGCTCGGCCACCGGGATCAGCGCAAAGCGTTTGGCGGTCTTGCTCAACAGCTTGATATAGGGATCATTGCGGGTGCCGACCACGCTGAGGGTTTCCAGCCAGTCGGCGCGGCTGTCCAGATGGTTGCGCGAGGCCAGCAAAAACTGCTGGATAAACTGATACCAGGCGTCCTGGGTGTCACTGTCGTACTGCGTCAGGAAGCGGGCGCGCTGCGCTTTCCACAGCTGCTGGTCGCGGCTGGCTTTGCCGAGTTCATCGATAAAACCCAGAATCGCATCCCGGCCGGCAATGGTGTAGGCCCCGTTCAGCTTGATGTCAGCCGTGTCGGCGTCCGGCCAGTAGTCGGTCAGGCGGATGGGCGGCAGATTCCCCTGCAGATCAGCCCAGGCGGTGAGCCAGGACAAGGGCAGGTTTTCCAGCCCCATGCTGTCGAGCATGACCAGCAGGCTGCTGCGCTGGTTCTGCAGCAGCGCAATATCGGTTTGCCACTTCATGTAGGCCAGCATGCTGGTGCCGATGGTGGCCATTTCCGCGCTGGATAAAGCGGGTGCCGTCCCGGGCGCGTAAGCCTGATAGAGCAAACCCAGTCCATGGCCGGGCAGTGGCAGCTGGTCCATCGGCTGGTTGTTCAGGCGGGCATCGAGCAGGTTGATGCTGCGCACCACGAATTCGGCGTAGGCGGCGATTACACTCGGGTTTCCCGAAGCCAGTGCGTTGCGCAGGCTCTGCGACATGATCAGCTCGAATACCGGTTGGCGCACTTCACTGTTGAACAGTGCAACGAAATCGGCCCGGTAATGGGCCTGAACCTGCTCGATCCGGCGGGAGAATGGCAACAGATCCTTGACCCCGCCCTGATGCTGGGCAGTGAAGTCTTCCTGCGCCTGGCGGAAACGCTGCAGTGCGGCCAGGTCCGTATCCAGCCCGCCGGAAAAATCAGTGGCTGGCGGCTGCTCCTGCAACGACTGGTTAAGCACTTCGCGGGTATGCGGGTAGGCATACAGCAACAGCGCCGCAGTGCCTGCACACAGTCCCAGCCAGCCAATCACGGCCAGATGGGCGAGCAGGCGCCGCCAGTGCCGCCAGCTGTCTACCGGCTGGTAAGCGTAACGTTGCTGTGGCAGCAGCTGGCCGAGCAGCTCGCGGCTGAACAAGCCCTGGCGCATCCGGTCCTGGCCCTGGATCTCGCCGGTCAGAAACAGTCCGCAGAGCAAGGGGGGCTCGCTGTAGGGGCTGGCATCGAAGGCCGGCAGCAAGACCTTTTCCAGCCGTTGCCGCAGCTCTGCCACTCTCTCCGGCAGGCTGAATGCGGCCTGACTTGGCAGGCCACGCAGCCCCAGTTCAATGCGCAATTCGAACAGGCGCTTGCCCAGCCCGCTGAACATTTCATCGAGAAAGGCGTCAGCCCCGCTCTCCCGCTGGCTGCTGAGCAGCCCGAAAGGTTGTTCGCGCTGCTCGTCGGAGAGCTCCGCACCCCATTCAGTAAGGCCTGGCAGGGCTTCTGCGCCAGTGATGATCAGGTAGACCGGCAGCCGTGCGCCAAACACTTTAACCAGCTCATCCAGACGCACGCGCAAGCGCTGACCCTGATCGGCCAGGCGTTCATCCGACTCGTTCAGCAGTTGCTCGCTGTTGAGTACCAGCAGCAGGCCGTTCAGCGGTTCGCGGCGGCGGGAACGCAGCAACCAGTAGAGCAGGCGTTTCCATTCAAAGCCGCTCTCGCCAGCGCCTTCGATCAAACGTCCCGCCGGGTCGAGCACCACGCTGCGCTCAAGGAACCACCAGTCCAGCGTGCCGGTGGGTGCGACATTGGCGCGCTGATTGACCGGGCGTAGCGAGGAAAGCAGGCCGCTGCGCGTCAGCAGGGTGCTTTTGCCGGCACCACTTTCGCCCAACATCAGGAACCACGGCAGCACATACAGCGGCGCACCCAGTCGTCCCAGGCGTGATTGATTGAGCAGGCGTATGCCGGCGTTCCAGGCAGCATCCATCTGCGGCGCTTGTTCACGACGCTGCTGCGGCAATTCACGCTGCATGCGCAAACGCAGACGCCAGGCATCCACGCGCAGGTAGATCCAGCGAGCGGTGAATGTCGCAAGGATGATCGCTATAAAGAGCAGTGGTGCATACCACACCGGCCAGCTCTCATAGAGCGTCAGTCCCCAGGTAATCAGGGCCAGGGCCAGCAAGATGCCGATCCAGAGTAGCGCCATGCCGGCTTTCTTCAGCATCAGCGAACCCTCAGAATGTCAGCGACCTGTTGGCCGAGTGCCATATCGAAGCCCAGGTACAGAGCAGCCAGGGCCAGCAGCGGCAGCACCACCAGCAATACCAGGGCGATACCCGGCAAGCCGCGGCGCAAGTGCATGGCGCGCTGGGGAAGATTGTTTGGTGGTTGCGGGAACAGATGACTGAAGGCATCCAGCGGGGGCATCTGGTTGTCCAGCACGATACGTTCGAGCAGTTGCCTGCGGTAGTTCGTCAGCTCGCCACCCGGGCGCGTGGCGTAACGCCCCTGAAAGCCGCTGAGCAATACCAGACCGAACACTTCGCGGGCGCCCTGCGCTGCTTCCGGCAGGGCTTCCAGGCGCTGAAAGAACTCGACGCCTGCACGGCTGGTGGAAAAGTAGTGGCGCTGCATTGGCGCACGGCGCCAGGCGTCGGCCCCCGGCCAGTTGCGCGACATGGCGCTTTCATCCACCCAGGCGACCATGGCAAACAGGGCTTCACGAATCTCGGCCTCGGCAAATTGATGCTCGCGTGCACGATTGCCAGCCTGATCAAGTAGCGCGATCAGCCTGGCCGAGAGGCTTTCCTGAGTTTGCGTGGAGTCTGCAAAACCGGCCTTGGCTGCGTCGAAGACGCCCATCCAGCAATCCACCAGGCGAGTAACAGTCATGCGCGTACCACAACCAGTTCAATCATCAGGTCAGCCGGTGTTTCCGGCAGGAAGAACGCCGCCTGACGCTCACGCTGCAGGGCTTCCCAGGCATCACTCAAGGTTTCCAGGCGGAAATACAGGGCGTCCGAGACGCGTGGCAAGCCTTGCGGCGGCACCTGCAGGTAAATCAGTTCGACGCCCGGCAGAGCCCGGTTGATCAGGCGCGAAATGGCCTCCTCGGCGCCCAGCTTGCCATCGCGTGGCAGGCTCTCGACCAGTGCATCCGCCGCGCTGGCACTGCGCGCAACCAGGTAGTAGCGATGCCGCGGGCCGAAGAAGGTTTCCGGCAGTTCGCCGTGGAAAATACCGTCCTGCAACTGCAGGCGCACCAACAGCTCCGAGCCGACACTGATTTCATTGAGTTGCTGGCCGATCAGCTGGGCCAGCCCGATGATCGACTGCCCGGCTTCCTCGTGCCGGTAGGCAGGTACCAGTGAATGGCCGTCGGGGGTTTCGCCGAGCATGTCACAACGCTCGGAGAACAGGCTCAGCTCGCCTACCAGCTGGCGCAACACGCCATACAAAAGCCATGGCGAGACCTGCGGGGTTTCCAGCAGATGGGTCAGCTGCGGGGCGTAGCGGTTGAGCATGCTCAACGCCATCATGTAGTTAACCTGACTGGCATCCACATCGCCGCGGCGCGAGTCAGAAGGTTGCTTGAACACCGAGAGCTGGCGAGCGCGACCAACCAGTTCGTCGCGGATCTCGCGCAATGTCTGCATCAGCATCGGTGAGGCCGCCAGATTGACGCAGGCCGGAACATAGCGGGGCGCAGAGCGGATCCGGTCGCCATCCAGCTCCAGGCGTGCAATAGGCAGCAATTCATAGGTGCTCAGGTGGGCCAGTTCGTCTTCCCAGAACAGCCGCAACACAAAGGACATCGGCCGCACGCGGGCCTCCGGCGCGTCACCCAGCTGATCAGCCACCAGCTCGGGATCAGCCGCCACCACAAAGCGCACATCTGCCTGACTGCCGTCAGACAGTTTTTCAAAGACCTGAACATTGGTTTCTCCCGGCATCAGCCGGCGCAGGCCCAGATACAGGGTTTGCCCGCTGGCGGAAAACTTGGCCGGATCAAGGCTGCGGCTTTCCAGCACGGCATTGCCCGGATACTCGGCCAAGGTGCCGTCGGGAAAGCGTACCGACAGCTGATCAAGCAGGCACTGCCGGGCGACCAGAGCAGCGTCATTGAGCTTGAGTGAAATCAGCCCCCACGGATATGGCTGCGTCAGCTCGGTGGTGCGTGACAGGCGCTGCTCTTTGCAGGCATCGCTGAGCTGGAAATGCTGCGGCTGCAGGAACAGTCCCTGATGCCAGTACAAGGGTTGATTGATATTCATAAGGCTCGTACGTGCAGATGAGTGCGGGATAGGGGGCCGGTAATCGTGAGCGCGATAAAAGTGTTCATCACTGCGCTCCCGGCAAGTTCACTTCGCCAGCCTTGGGCTGCTCGGGTGGCGGTATGGCCAGTTTGCTGTCAGCTCCGCGCAACAGGGCGTCCGGGCCAAGCAGCAGGTCGATAGCGATGGGCTGCGGCTCAGCCGTCCAGGTCTTGCTGAAGAAGCCGGTGGACGTCACCTCTACCCCGATCTGATACAGCTTGGCGCTGCGCAACGGATCAAGATGGGCATAACCGGCGGCAATGCCGATCATCTTGGTCCCTTCAAGGCGTGGCAGGCTGATGCTCTTGGTCTCGCCCGGGTCGACGAAAATACGGTTGATGCCGATCATGCCGGTGGGCGCACTGGTCATGAGTAACAGGCTGCCCAACTGCTGGGAGCTGCCGGTGTAGGTACTGAAGGCATTGGCGCTATCGAACTGCGCGACCACCAGCAACAGGTTATGTGCCTGTCCGTCGTACTGGTTCAGGCCCTTGTCGGCGGTCAGGTTGAGCTGGATGGCGTTCTCGGCGTAGGACCATTTGAGGTTGCTCAGCGCCGTCTGCTCGGGCGTCGGCCCGGAGCTACCGCAGCCCAGCAGGCCGGCACTCAACAGCACGATAACCAGCCATTGCCTGATCATTCGAGCACCAGCACCGCGGTCTGGCTGGGCACCGAGACCATGCCGATGGTATTGGCCGGTGCGCCGTTGTGCTCGGTCTGGCAGGTCACGCGCACGGCCGGAAGGCCGCCGACCATGACCACCGCACTGCCGTCGATAAACGCCATTTCACCCATGACCTTGGCACTGACCACGCCACCACCGGCCGAACCGGCGGTATCGCCTTCGCTGAGCAGAATCTTGCTCATCATGTTCAGTGCCGGCATGGCATCGACCAGCACTTCGGGAACCAGCCCGTCAGGGTCAGTCATGTCGGTTGAGGCAATGTTCGGGTAAGGCACCGGAATAGGGCTGGGCGCGGCCGGGGTCTGGCAGATATCCGGTACCGTGGCCATGGCGGTCGCGCCGCCATTGTTGAGCATGAACATGTGAACCCCCTACCCCAATTTTATTCTTTCGGCGTCTAGTGCAACCGTTATATCGGCGAACAGATCCAGTGTCTCGCCGCTGATGCTCCAGTCCCGGGCCACCCGCTGGCGCATGGAACCGGCCTCTACTTCCTCATGCCCTTCAACCTTGCGCCAGCTGTCGGCGTATTCGGCACTGTGGAAGGTGGCCTGCTCGCTGGCGCGATGGGCCTGCAGGTTGTGTTCAATCCAGTGGCTGTCAGCCTGCTCGCCGGTCACCGTGAGTGTCCCCACACTCAGGCTGGCCTCCGCAAATTGCACCACGCTGCTTTCGGCCTGCACTGCTAGAGTCGGCCCGGCATCCAGCAGCAGTCCGTCGCGGGTTTCAATACTCAATGCGCCACTGGGCAGATGCAAACGCAGGTCGCCGGCAACACGCAATTCTGCGCTCTGCGGCTGGCTGCGCTCAAGCACGCTGAGAATATAGCCTTCCTCGCCGTCCAGCGACACTAAAACGCGGTCGCCTAGAGCCGGCTGCAGCAGGCAGCCGAGCGCGGGTTTCAGCCAGTAACGGTGTCCATCGGAACTCACCACGCCAAAACGCTCGGCCTCGACCGCGTTAATGCGGGCATGGCGCAGGGTGGCCGGACGGTCAATCAGGTGCAGTGCTTCGTTCATGATGATGTCTCCTAGTGGGCGGGCTGCCAGCTTTGGGCTGCCAGACGCTCGGGGTCAGGGGCGCAGATGGCGCTGCGATTGGCATCGCGCCAGTCGCAATCGCTCAGGTCTGCACCATGAAAATCGCTGCCAGTCAGGTCCGCGCCGGCGAATGACGCCTTGGGCGCACGCATTGACTGGCATTGGCAATAGCCGAGGGTGGCGTTATTGAACTGTGCTGAGGTGAAATCGGCACCACTGAGCACCGCCATGGTCAGCACTGCCTGCGTAAAGTTGGCCTGAGGCAAGCTGGCCTGACTGAAGATGGCCTTTTCCAATACCGCACCGGTGAAGTTCAGCGCGCTACCACGGCACTTGAAAAACGAAGTGGACTGCGTGCTGGCCGCGCTGAAATCAGCACCCTCCAACGCAGACTGGTCAAACGCACACTGCTCCAGCCGGGCGCCGGTAAAGCGCGCCTGGCTGAAGCTACAAGCAATCAGGCGTACCTGCCGCCATTGCGCCTGACTGGCATCCAGATCGCTGAAAACGCACTTGTCCCACTGGCATTTTTGCATCGTCAAACCGGTCATCAGCGGCGCAGTCAATTGGCTGTCACCAATCGACAAGCTGCTCAACTGAGCCTGAGTGAAATCCACCCCCGCGCCCTTGCAGCGCAATACGCGGCCGCCAGTCAGACTGGCGCCTTTGAGGTTCAGCCTGTCCAGCGAACAGTCGCTCAGGTTCAGGCTGCGTACCTGGCAACCGGATAAATCCGCACCATCGAGCTGGCATTGCTGCCAAGTGCTGCCATCGAGTTTTGCGCCGCTGAACTTCGCACCACGAGCGTCCACGCGCTCAAAGCGCGCATGGGTCAAGTCCACGCCAGAATAATCACCGCTGACAAGCACGGCATCGCGAACCGGCAGGCGCTTGGCCAGCAACGTTTGCAGCGCCTCGGGACTTAACGATTGGGGGTTCAGGTCCAGATCAGCCATGGGCCAGATCCTCATTCAGGCGGCAACGGGTCATCAGCGCATCGTCCAGACGCACCGCATTGCCATGGGCGCCCTCACTGTTCAGGCCATGCAGATTGCTGCCACGCAAGTCGGCATTGCTCAGGCTGACCTTGCGCAGCCGCGCTTCAAGGAAATTCGCGCCCAGCCAGCTGGAATGGCTCAGGTTGCTGCCGGTGAAGTCCGCGCTGGAGGCGTTGGCGTGATAACCATCGGCATGGCTGAGGTCGCAACGCGAGAACAGCGCCTTGGTCAGGTTGGCTCCGCGCAGGGTGGCGTTCTGCAGCCCGGCATATTGCAGACTGGCCTTGGTCAGGTTGGCATTGTTCAGATTCAGCGCTGGCAGACAGCAGCCCTGATCGATACGCCAGTTTTGCAGGTTGGCGTCACTGAGATTGACTGCCGTGCCGGAGACTTGCGACCAGGACGACGCCGGCAACGCCGCTCGGCGCAAATCGGCATTGTCCAGCGGGCAGGCATGCAGCTGTGCCTTGGCCAGATTGGCCTCCTGAAGATTAACCCCGCTCAGGTCACAACGCTGCCAGCGCGCGCCGGCAAAGTCGCCCTCCGGCAGCGTCGCACCGGCAAAGGCGCTGTCGACAAACTGTGCACGTGCAGCCAGTGCCTGCGTTAAGTCGGCGCCATCGAACGGGCTTTTCTCGGCGTGCACGGCATTCAGGCTGGCCTTGGCCAGTTTGGCCTGAGTGAAGGTGCAAGCCTTGAAGGTGCTGCTGTCGAACAGCGCCTGCTGTAAGTCGGCCTGGGTGAAATCACAGTTCGTGAAACGTCCGCTGCTGAACAGGCCCGTGGTCAGTTTGGCGCCCTTGAACTGGCAGTTCTCAAAGGTGCAGTTCTGCAACACGCCGCCGCTCAGATCGATACCGCTCAGGTCGAGATCAATAAAACGCTCGCCGTCGAGTTTTTCTTCCGCCTTATGACTGGCTTCGAGCAGTTCGCGGGTCCAGACGATGCGCGGCTTGAGCGTGGGCAGGCCGGAAAGAGCGGGCAGCTTAGGGCGTGCGGCCGCAATCGTCGCGCTTTGGGTTGCCAGTTTGGTTTTGAGGTCGGCCATTCCTGTGTTGAACTTCGCCACTTGCGTGGTCACCCGGTTGTGCAATTCAGCCTTCTGCTTGGGAGGCAGATCAAGGCGATCCACCGCTGTCACCGGATCAACCGGCGGCACGCTGGCGCGATGGGCCTCGGCCTGCGCCAGCATGGCTTGCGGATCCATGCCCATCTTTTTCGCCGCCTGCTCGAACTGCTGCATGGCGGCCGACTTGGTGTTGGCCAGCTTGGCTTCCAAGGCAGCCTTGTGTGCTGCCGGATCAAATACTGGTCGCTCGACGGGCAGGCTCTTGGCGATCTCGGCCAGATTGGGTGCCTGTACGGGCTTCAGCAAACTGGGCTCAATGGTGATGCCGCCCTTGGCAGCCATTTGCTGGGCCTGGGCAAATACCTTGGCCTGTTTCTCGGCAAAGCTGGCATAGCGCGCATCCAGTGCGGCCTGCATCTTGGCCAGCATTTCTGCCTTTATTTTTTCCACATCCGGCGGAGGCGGCAGGTCCGCAGGAGGCGCTTCGACCGCCAGTGCAGCCGCTTGTGGCCAGAGCTCGGCAATCCATTGCTCACTGCTTTTGCCAGGCTCGCCAGAGCGCTCCACGCCCACACCCAGTGCGGCAAGGTCTTCACCATCGATATCCGTCACGCGCAGGGTGGTGCGGTACAGTAGCAATACGCGTTCGGCATCGGGGAACAGCCAGACGGTATCCAGCTCCAGTCGCGCCTCCTCTATTGGCTCAATCGCAGGCTGGTCTTTGGGCAGGGACGGCGCTTCGGCCAGTGCGCGGCGCTGCACAAACAGGCGCGGACGCAAACCCGGCAGGCGGCCACTGACTTCTGCCAATTGCGGATGCATACCGGCCACGCTCCAGGCTTCGTTGCCCGCCCAATAACCTTGCGTGCACTGATCCTGCGCAACTTCATCGAACCAGCGCGGATCGGTATCCAGCGGCAGGAAGGGTGCGCGCTGTTTTTTCCAGCGCTCATCACAGGTGCCTAAAAAGGCCATGCGCTCGCTTGACTGTGGTGGCAGCGGCAACAGACTGGCCGGCAACAGTTTCTCGCCCGGCGCACGCAGTGGTCGGCGCGGGTCTTCAATTTGTGGCAAGGGCAAGCCTTCAGCCTTATCCGGGTCAGCGATATAGCCAACACCCTCCGGATTATCCGGGTAATCCTTGGCGCCATAAGCGTGCTGCCAGTCCAGCGGCAGAGTACCGGTCTGTCCGATCGATTCGGCGCTCCATCCGGTCAACCCTTTGCGCCACTGGCGTGGCGGAAACACATGCAGGGTTTTACTCAGCGGGCCAAGACTGGCGCGCACCGCCATGCCTTGCTGCTGGTTGGCACTCAGCGCATAAGCACTGCCGTGCACGGCAAAGCTGCCGCGGCTTTTTTGCAGGCCATGGTCGTAGGCCTGTTTTGAAAAGCGCTCGGCAAGCCATTTCTGCGCCTCAACAGCTGCCACGATGCCGTTATCCGGCCCACACAGCAGCCCGACAGTGGCCACTATGCAGGGACCTTGAGCGTCGCGCTGGCGCGCGCTGAGCAACAGGCTGGCATCTCCATTTTTGAATTGCATGAGTTAACCCTTCGAGTCAGAAACCACCTGGCAGCTCTGCAAATGCAGCAGCCAGCGCGGCCTCTTCAGCGGCCTTCGTAAGTGCATCCGTCGCTGCCTTCAGGGTCGCATTCGCAGTCTTCAGGGCAGTAATCTCGCCTTGAGCAGTGGCTATGGCAGCGAGGGCCGGAGCGGGATCATAGACGCCAGAGCCAAGCATCCCGGTTGTAACCGTCAAGTCGGTAAATGTGGCCGCCGGTGCTCCAAGGGCTACAGTGGCTTGAACATTCGCCGCAGCGACGTCAATTGTGGTTAGGTTGCCCGTGGTGCTCAGGTTGCCGGTGACTTGCACTGCGTTATTCAATTGAATCGGTGCGGCCGAATTGATTGAAATGCCACTAGCCTGGATGGTGATTGAGTGAGGGCCCACAGCGAGCTCGATCATGGCCGCTGCCTCAACTTTGAAGACGCCCGTTTTGAACACCGACTGAACACTTTCAGTTTCCTGTACACCCAGGTTGCTTTTCGAGATCCCTGCAATGAACTTGTGTACCGGCGTGGCGTGCTCATTGCCCCAGGTCTTGAATTCGTAATGCGGCCCGATTTTCCAGTCGACGCCAATCACACTGGCATTGATGTCGGTAAATTGGGCAAAAGCCTCGACATACTGCTTGACGATGCCAGCACTACCTTCCCACTGCTCGCCGGCCAGGTTCTGCTCGACCATCAGTGCCGAAGCGGTGGCTTCTGCTTTGATAAGCGGCGCGGAAGCTCCGCCCTTGCCCCACCATTCGTTGAGTTCCTTGGTGTGCGGATACTTGGGCTTTTCGTTTTCCTTTTCTTCCTTTTCTTTCTTTTCTTCTTTTTCTTTCTGCTGTTCTTCTTTTAACTCTTCGTACTCATAGTTCTTATTGTTGTATTCCTTTTCGGCCTCCTTATAGGCCTTGGCTTTTTCCGGGTCAGTCGGATCAGCCTCTGTTGCCGCCTTTGCCTTGGCCAACTTATCGGCGGCCTTGTCCTTCTCCTGTTTCAGCAATTGCTCCTTTCTGAATTCGCTGAAGGCCTTTTGCTGATCTTTGTATTTTTTCTGCGTAGCCTTCAGTTTGTTGAAATTTTCTTCGGAAGGGTCGCTGTCATACGCAGTTTGTGCGGCTTCCTGATTGCTTTTGGCATCGGCCAATTGCTGCTGCTGCGCCTTATATTCGTCCAGGGCGCTCTTTTGCTTGGCATAGGTCGTATCGGCCGCCTGCTTTGCCGCAAGATTCTCCTTAGTTGGGTCCTTCTGATATGCCGCGTCCGCTGCCTCTTTAGTCTTCTTAGCACTCTCCTCTGCTTCAGATTTCTCCTTATAAACAGAGTCGGTTGCAGGGTCATATTCGGGAGGTGAGGGCGGTGGCGTTTCCTTTTTCTCAGGAGGTACGGTGGAATCGGCCGGTTGCCCACTGCCGACGGTTGCAGGCTGACCCTGAGCGTCAGATGCAGCACCCAGCCCGATCTTCTTGGAGTACAGCCCCGGGATCTGATGCAGGAAAGAGGTCGAAGAGAACTGCATATGGTTCTGCGTCTGCAGCTGAGCACCGCTGATCTCACCCTGGCCGAGCGAGAAGATGGTGCTACCGACTGGCGCACCCATCTGCATCAGCGGGCCGTTGGGGCTGTCTTCCATGGCCAGGTAATGTCCGCCCGGCGTCGACAGCCCGCTCTGGGTGGCGTTCTGCTCGTTGACCTTATTGGGGTTTTCCGAGTTCGGCACACTGCCGGTGATTACCGGGCGGTCGGGGTCGCCGCCGATAAAGGACACCAGCACTTCGGTGCCCTTGAGCAACGGGAAGTGCATGCCGTGGCTGGCGCCGCTGGACATGGTCGCCATGCGCAACCAGGCCGAGCCGCGGGTGGCGCCTTTGTCGCTGCGGATAAACGGGAAGATCACCTTGTAGCAGCCGTGCTGGTTGAGCAGTGGCTGGCCGGCATCATCGCCGTCGACAATGGCGCTGAGCAGGCCCTGCACCCGTGGTTTGCGCGTCAGGCGTGGTGGGCGGAACTGCACGTCGCCGGGGATGGCGATAAATCGGGTATTGGTGTCGCCGGAGGTGCCGGCCTGATCCTGACCAAGACCGGGCAATGGCTGGCTGCCGTCATGCTGCACCTGAATGATCAGGTACTGGGTGTTGAGCGGCAGGCGCAGGTGCCCAAGCAGGCGCATCGGATAGCCGGCGCGCAGGCCGACTGCACGACCATTACCGTGGAACTCGCGGTGACGGCAACCCAGGGCTTCGGCGCGCAACTGGGCCAGTGCCTGGCCTTCCTGATTGGAGCCGAAGTGCTCGCCGTACAGCCATTGTTCGCCGGTAAAGCCGGGGGCGTTATCCGCCGCCTGGCTTTGCTCGCTGTCGGCATTGGCCGGAAGACTGGCATTGGCAATCGAAGCGCTGTCCAGTAACTGCAGCTGGGCGTTGCTCGCGGAAAAGTCCTGCAGCACCACCTGCTTGGCCTGGCTGGCCAGTTTACGGTTAAAGGTACGGGTCAGGGCGATGCCGCTGCCGGCATCCAGTGCGGTATCCAGCGGGCGGTAGTTGAGCAGGGTTTCGCTTTGTGGCTGGTAACGCTGGTCGCCGCAGAAGACGATGGCTTCATGGTCGTCCTGCTGCTCGAAGAAGTAGTAGACGCCGTAGTACTCCAGCAGCCGCGAGAGGAAGGCAAAGCTGCTTTCCTCGAACTGGCAGGTAAAGCTGGATTCCTGCAGGGCCAGGTCATCCTGCGCCAGACGGATATCAAAATCGTAGGTGTCGGCCTGCGCGCCACTGGTGCCGGGGCCTTCCGACTGCAGGCCGGCCTCGCTGACGGCCGCGCGGATCAGGTCGGGCAGGTTCTTGTCCAGCCAGATTTCCGAGAAGCGCGACTGGCGCAGGAGGGCCATGCGCGGTTCGAGGACCACGCGGAAGTAGAAGTACTGACCATCACCGTCGAGCAGTTCGGCTTCGGTAACGATGCCGTGATAGGGCTGGGCATTGCCTTTGGCATCGGTCAGTTTCAGCGTGGCCGGCTGGCCGAGCATGGCTTCGTCGTCCAGCAGCGGATTGAGTGTCGCCAGCTTGATGTCGAAACGATAGGGTTGCGAGATCGCTTCCTCGCCACGCCACTCGACCACCAGTAACGGTTCGAGGGGGGTTGCGGTGCTGCTGAAACTGCAGAGTGGCTGATCAAGCAGGGACATCGTTCAATCCTCATCACAAGAGTGCAACAGGCAGGTTTTGAATCGACTGCTGATCGATTCCTTCCTCTGGCATTGTCCGGTGGGTAGCGCGCCGCTTACCCACCTTACGAATGACCGGCCCTGTGTTTACCAAACATGTGGCTAATGTAGAGCGCGCCGGTCGGCAGCGCTCTCGGGTGTACACCTGAATTACTCCGCCGCCACCGAGGTGATCAGCCAGTCGCCGGCTTCATCCACGCTGACATGCAGTTCGGCCAGCGGACGCTGGTCGGCCACGGCGCCGAGCAGGACATCGGACAGCCGCGGGGTCAGGCTCTTGCGCAGAATGGCGTCGATGTTGCGCGCGCCGGTTTCCACCTCGGTGCAGCGTGCGGCGATCACCGCGGCCACCTCGTCGGCGAACTTGAGCTGCACCCGGGCCGTGGCCAGCAGGCGCTCGCTCAGGCGGCCCAGCTTGAGTTTGACGATGCCGGCCAGACGGTCGGCGGGCAGGGTGAAGTACGGCACTATGGTCATGCGTGCCAACAGCGCCGGCTTGAAGTGACGCGAGAGCACCGGGCGGATTTTCTCGGCCAGCGTGTCGGGGTCGGGGC
Organism: Pseudomonas sp. N040; assembly: GCF_015637705.1. Taxonomy (GTDB): domain Bacteria; phylum Pseudomonadota; class Gammaproteobacteria; order Pseudomonadales; family Pseudomonadaceae; genus Aquipseudomonas. Next base: position 53,271 of record NZ_JADOBE010000003.1, read on the forward strand.
GGCCGTCTTCACACAGGGCGGTGATTTCATCGGTAGCCAGGTTGCTGGTGAGGAACACCACGGTGTTGCTGAAATTGATCTGCCGCCCTTCACCGTCGGACAGCGTGCCCTTGTCGAACACCTGATAGAAGATGTTGACCACATCCAGATGGGCCTTCTCCACCTCATCGAGCAGCACCACCGAGTAGGGGCGCTTGCGCACGGCTTCGGTGAGCAGGCCGCCTTCACCATAACCGACATAGCCGGCCGGCGAGCCGACCAGCCGGCTGACGGTATGCTTCTCCTGATATTCGCTCATGTTGATGCTGATCATCGCCTGCTCGCCGCCAAACAACTGATCGGCTACCGCCAGTGCCGTCTCGGTTTTGCCCACGCCGGACGGGCCGACCAGCAGGAATACCCCCATCGGTTGCTGCGGGTCGCGCAGGCCGGACTGTGCAGCCTTGAGCACTTCGCTGATCTGCTCGACGCCGGTGTCCTGACCACAGATGCGCGTCTTGATGTTGTCGGCCAGTGCCAGGATGCCACCGGCGGCATCACGCAAGACCTTGCCCAACGGTACGCCGGTCCAGTCGGACACCACCTTGGCGATGGCGTCCGGGTTGACCTCGGTAAACACCAGCGGCTCGTCACCTTGCAGTTGCTCCAGCGCAGCGCTGGCGGCATTGAGTTCGCTCTGCAGGGCTTCGAGCGTTGGTTGCTCGGCAGCCGTTTCGTCTTCAGTCACTTCGGCTGCTGGCGCTTGCGGGTCATATGAAGCTACCTGCTTGCGTGCGTCGAGTACCCGCAGCGCCGCTTCGCGCTCGGCATTCCAGCGGTTTTCCAGTGCGGCCCGCTCGGCCTCGATGCTGGTTTTTTCTTCGGCGATTTCTTCCAGGCGCTTGGCCTCGACCGGGAAGCCGTCGGCCTGGTCACGGGAAAGCGCAGCAAGCTCACGGTCCAGTCCGGATTGGCGGCGTTCCAGGCGCTCCAGCTCGGCCGGCTTGATGCCCAGACTGATGCGTACCCGGGCGCTGGCGGTGTCGAGCAGGTCGACTGCCTTGTCCGGCAACAGGCGGCCGGTGATGTAGCGATCAGAGAGTTCGGCGGCGGCAACGATGGCGTCGTCACGCACGCTTACCCCATGCACTTTCTCGTAGTAGCCCTTGACCCCGCGCAGGATCAGTACGGCGGTCTTTACATCGGGCTCGTCCAGTTGCACCAGCTGGAAACGCCGCGCCAGTGCCGGGTCTTTCTCGAAGTACTTTTTGTATTCGGCCCAGGTGGTGGCGGCGATGGTGCGCAGTTCGCCACGGGCCAGGGCCGGCTTGAGCAGGTTGGCGGCGTCGGAACCGCCGGCGGCGCCACCGGCACCGATCAGCATGTGCGCTTCGTCGATGAACAGGATCACCGGGGTGGTGGAAGCCTTGATCTCTTCGATAACCCCCTTGAGGCGATTCTCGAACTCGCCCTTGACGCTGGCGCCGGCTTCCAGCGCGCCCAGATCGAGGCTGAGCAGGCGGGTGTTCTTCAGGAAGTCCGGCACTTCGCCCTGGCTGATCAGCAACGCCAGCCCTTCAACCACAGCGGACTTGCCGACCCCCGGCTCGCCGACGGCAATCGGGTTGTTTTTCCGGCGGCGGGCGAGGATGTCGATCATCTGGCGGATTTCGTTGTCGCGCCCGAAGATCGGATCAATGCGCCCGGCGGCTGCCTTGGCGGTGAGGTCTTCGCAGAAGCGCCCGATGTTTTCTTCAGCGCTGGCCGGCCGGCCACCGGCGGCGGCCACCGCCGAAGCTGCCGGACCCATGGCCAGACCTTCCATGGCGCCTTCGCTGGAGCCGTTGACCAGATCGGCAAACTCGCTGGTCAGGGCATCTTTGGAGATGGCCTTGAACAGGTCGCCGTAACGGGTGCCGGCGGTGTAGTAGCCCAGCCGCGAGATCAGCGCGAGCAGCAAGGCGCCGCTGCGCACGCGGCCGCAGCCCAGCACCAGCGAGGCTATCAGCCAGGCGTCCTGCACCCACTCGGTGAGCAGGCCGGCAAACACCGGGCGCCCGGGATTGCCGTTCTTCAGTTGCGCCAGGCTGTCATCCAGTTGTGCTGCCAGGCGCAGCGGGTCAATCTCGAAGCGCTTGAGAATGCGCGTGAAATCGGCGTTCGGGTCCTCCAGCAGCAGGCGCAGGAAATGTTCGAGGGAGATCTCGTAATGGTTGCGCGCCAGCGTCAGCCCGGCGGCATTTTCCAGCGCCTTGGTGCTGTAGGGGTTGAGGCGGGCAAACAGTGGCTTGAGTTCAACCTGAATCATGACATTCCCTCTCTGATTAATTCCGGCCTGAATCGGCGGTCAACATGAATTCGACTTCGTCCTGTGCCGCGCCATCGCCCAGCCAGGTGTCCAGCCCCAGGCGTTGCCAGCCATCACCAAGCGTGGCGCAGCGCTGTTCGTTGGCGGCCAGGCGCAAGACCAGCCGGCAACGCAGGGGCGTTTGCAAATACAGCTTCACCAGCTGTTCCAGCCGCTGATACAGCGCGCGACCCGGTAGCAACAGGTGAAAGCGCAGGCCACTCAAGGGGCCGACGCGGATGTCCAGTGAGCCGCTGCGGTCGAGGACCTGCTGGCCGAGCAGGCTGTCTTCGCCCAGCGCGCAATTCTGCTGGCCGAGCTGGCAGCGCGCCGCCGGATCAATCGGCAGGCGGGTTTCGACGCAGGGCACGACCTCCACCGGATCGTCATCCAGCACCGCCTGCACCAGTTGTTGCAGGCCGAGTGCGGAGCGCGGGTACTGGTTGAACAGCCCGGCATAGCGCAACAGGCTGTGGGCGTTGTTGCGCAGCTGCGCCGGTGCTTCGGCCACGCCGATCAGCGCTTGCAGGTGACGCAGGCTGCTGAGGTCGCGGCGTTCGCTGATGGCCATCCAGATGCGGTGCTTTTCCCAGGCACGGAACAGCAACGGGTAGAGCGCGGCATGCAGGATGTCGATGAAGTCGCGGCCGGCCGAATGGCCCTGGCGTTGCTCGTCGATCAGGTCTTCGGTGTAGAAGGTCGGCAACGGCGAGGTAACACCATAGAGGCCGAAGAAATTCGCCTCGATACGGTAGCGCCCGTCCGCGTCCAGCTCGATCTGCTCGATGTCGCGCTGCGGAAAGCCCAGCCCGAGGCGCGGCCGGCCCCGGACATTCTCGGTAAAGGTCTTTTCATCCGGAAAGCGCAGACGCAACAGCCGCCACGCCTGAAAGAACGCGTAGTCGCGGCTGTTCTTGAGCAGCGGGTCGCTCACAGCAGGCGTTGCCGACCGATTTTCGCGGGCCATTTCAGGGTCTCGTGGTTGACGCTGTCGAACAGCGTGAAAGCGCTAAAGCTGTTGATCGCGCTGCAACTGGCAAAAAACTCATCGAGCACGCAGCCGAACAGGTAGAAGTTGCCGGGGCTGGCAAAGTGGTCGCCGCGGCAATCAACCCGCACCACGCTGCCTTCGATCGGCAGGCCACGGACAAAGCGCCGTTCCTGCGTCACGCTGACCTGCTCGATGGCTTCGATGCGGCGCAGGTTGGCTTCTTTGGAGCCTTCGCCCACGCTGGGCAGGTACAGCGAGAGCAAGCCGCGCAGGTAATCCCGGTCGGCCAGACGGAAATGGTTGGCGTTGATCTGCGAGAGCATGCGCCAGAGCAATTTGTCATCGAACCTCGGCGGTTGGGCCGGGGTAATGGCGCGGATATTGCGGAACGCGACCCGCGGCGGGGTGTTGTCGGTGGGTTGATTCAGATCGCCCAGCCGCAGGCTTTCCGGCAATTGGCCGTTGGTGCACAGCAGGCTGATGGACAGGGTCATCTCACCCGGTGTTTTCGCGTTGCTGTACGGCAGGCTGAGGTAATGCTCGTAACCATGGGCATCCAGGCTGGAAGGCTTGATGCGCAGGTTATAGGCGTCACTCTGGGAAAAGGTATTGAACGGCTGCATGGTCTGCTCGCCATTGCCGCCGGTATAGCTGACGACTTTAAGCAGCGAGTGGATGCGCAGGCTCTGGCGCTGGCCATGATCGGCCGGATGAATGCGGTAGTCGGGTTGTTTGTGATCGATGCGCAGCGGATGGGCATCCTGTTCAAACAGGTTCACCACCGGCGTCACGCCCAGCTTGAAACTGTTCTCGGTTACCGCGGGCGTCCACTCCGGAAGCGAGTCGAACATCAGGCGGATGCTGAAACGGCCCTGGGTGCCACGCGAGCGCCATTTGCCCAGGCCGCTGAGTTCGACGAAGAGAAACTTTTCCGGCAGGGCAAAGTATTCCTGCAGGCAGCGGTAAGCCGGGTGGGCGTTGTCGGGGAATGGCAGCAGCGGTGCATCCGGGTCGAAGCCGATGGCGCGCAGGTTACTGGCTGGCAATAGCATCAGCGGCTGGCCGGGCGCAGAAACGCGGATTTCACGCAGGTTCAGTTGCAGCAGGCGCAGCAGCATGCAGGCTTCGGCCAGACCATCGCCCAGATAGAAACGCAGGCTGTCGGCTTTCCATTCCTCGGGTTTGGCAGCGGTAAAGGTGAAATCGAGCAGCAGGCTGCGCTCGGCGCCGGTACCACCCTCCCAGCGCACACCGTCGAGCTTGAGCGGTTCCAGATCGACCGCAAAGGTGCTGCGGAAACTCACGCGCTGGCCATCTACCGGTACCGAAGCCACTTCACAGCCGGCCGCTATGTGCAGCGAATCCTGCAGCGCGGCGCGCGGCTCAAACTGCAACAGGGTCATGCATGGCAGGGGTTGCAGGTAATGCGGGTAGAGCAGCTGGGCGATTTCCTGAATGAACTCGGGAAACTCGTCATCCAGCCGCTGGCGGACCATGCCGGTGAGGAAAGCGACGCCCTCCAGCAGGCGTTCGACATCCGGATCGCTCGCCGAGTCCGCGCCGAGCAGAGGTGCCAGTGCCGGATTGTTGCGGGCAAACTCGTCCGCCAGTCGGCGCAGTTGATTGAGCTCACTTTGATAGTGGTTGTTGAGCATGGGGTTATTGCATCGCCAGGGACACGCGGCCGTCGGAAGAAACCCGGGTCGCCAGGTGGATAGGGATGTCCCGGTCGTCAATGGCCACCAGACCCTCAAGGCTGAAACTCAGCGACAACACTTCCTGAGCGCCTTCGGCGATCTGGATGCGTGGCGATTTCAGCCGCGGCTCGTATCGGGCGATCATGCGGGTCATGTTGTCGATGATTTGCGAAGTCTCGCCGGTAGCAAAGGTACCGGCCAGATTGGTGAAGTCGGGTACACCGAAGTCGGTGTCAATCGGAACGCTGCCCTGACGCGTATTCAGGATGCGCTGCAGATGCTCGATGATCGAATTGGTCAGCACTTCCGCCTGGGTCAGACGCGAGCGACCGACTTCAGCTTGCAAGCCGATGATTCGTTCCAGCAGGCGCTTCTCTTTCAAGGAAAGGACTCACATTCGGAAAAAAAGCGCCGCCCTGCGAGCAGGGCGGCGGTGTTATCAGGCTTTCGGCGCCAACCAGGAATCTTCGGCTTCGATACCGTCGGGCAACCAGGTCCAGACAATCTTCTCGTAGGTCAGACCGAGGTCTTCCATGTGGCCCATTTGCTTGAACTCGGGGTTCAGCACGTTGGGCACCCAGGTCCTTGAAGAAACCAGCACCGCGTTGCTCAGGGTGATGGTGTAGTACTTCTCTTCAGTACCTTTGGGGGAGATCCGGTAGAACTCCAGGGTGACGGTTTTCAGTTGCTCGCCAGAGGTCAGGGCCTGATACAGCTTGGGCGATGACTTGTCGATTTCCTTGGTCAGGGTCATCCCCTGATGGACGCGCTTGCCAGCGGGAAGGCCGGTTTGCGGGTTCTTCGGGATGTCGACCAGGTGATCAACCGCCTGAACCAGGATCATTCCTTCGTGACCGCTGACCGCGCAGGAACCTTCGATTTTCCCTTGATTAACACCTTCAACGCTGAGGTAGCAGGGCATAGGCATGATGTGTATCTCCAGTTGAATTGCTTGAATTGGGTTAGAAGTCTTTCCGCCGGATTCAGGCCTGAACCTGTTTCGTTGCGCGGTGAGGTCATCTTAGGTGGCGGCTCAGGTGCCCACCCTCGGGTGAACACCTGAATCCGTCACTTTTTACGCTTAAGCTTTCGGCGCCAACCAGGAATCTTCGGCTTCGATGCCATCCGGCACCCAGGTCCAGACGATTTTCTCGTAGGTCAGACCAAGGTCTTCCATATGGCCCATTTGCTTGAACTCGGGGTTCAGCACGTTAGGCACCCAGGTCCGCGAAGAAACCAGCACCGCGTTGCTCAGGGTGATGGTGTAGTACTTCTCTTCGGTACCTTTGGGGGAGATCCGGTAGAACTCCAGAGTCACCGTTTTCAGTTGCTCGCCAGAGGTCAGGGCCTGATACAGCTTGGGCGATGACTTGTCGATTTCCTTGGTCAGGGTTATCCCCTGGTGGACACGCTTGCCAGCGGGAAGGCCGGTTTGTGGATTCTTCGGGATGTCGACCAGTGCATCGACCGCCTGAACCAGAATCATTCCTTCGTGACCGGTGACGGCGCAGGAACCTTCGATTTTCCCTTGGTTGACACCTTCAACGCTGAGGTAGCAGGGCATAGGCATGATGTGTATCTCCGTTTGCATAACTTGAGTTTGGTTAAAAGTCTTTCCGCTGGATTCAGGCTTCAGACCTGTTTCGTTGTGCGGTGAGCTCATCTTAGGCCGGTGACCTGGTGTTCACCCTCGGGTGAACACCTGAATCAGCCGTGCTTTATCGATGCATCAACTTTTCTCAAGCTTGCCAACCAGAGACAGGGTGAAGGACGCACCCATGTACTTGAAGTGCGGACGCACTTTCAGGCCTACGCTGTACCAGCCCGGATCGCCTGCCACATCGTTGACGGTGATTTCCGCCTGACGCAACGGACGACGGCTGCGCACGCCGGCGGCCGGGTTATCCATGTCGGCCACATACTGGCGAATCCAGGTGTTGAGTTCGGATTCCAGATCGCCGCGCTCTTTCCAGGTGCCGATGTTCTCGCGCTGGATCACCTTGATGTAATGCGCCAACCGGCTGACCACGAAGATGTAAGGCAGTTGCGTGCCCAGCTTGTAGTTGAGCTCGGCTTCCTTGCCTTCCTTGTCATTGCCGAAGTACTTCGGCTTCTGGCACGAGTTGGCGGAGAAAAAGGCGGCGTTGTCGGTATTCTTGCGCATGGTCAGGGCGATGAAGCCCTGCTCGGCCAGTTCGAATTCGCGACGTTCGGAAATCAGCACTTCGGTCGGAATCTTGGTCTGGGTCTCGCCCATCGCTTCGTAGTTGTAAACCGGCAGATCGCTGACCGTGCCACCGCCCTGCGGGCCGATTACGTTGGCGCACCAGCGGTATTGCGCAAAGCTGTCGGACAAGCGGCTGGCGAAGGCAAATGCAGCATTACCCCAGAGGAAGTCATCGTTGCCGCCGCTGACGTTCTCGTTGTAACGGAAGGTCTTGGCCGGCACGGTGTTTTCGCCGTAGGGGGTGCGCAGCAGGAAGTGCGGCAGAGTCAGGCCGACAAAGCGCGAGTCTTCCGTTTCGCGGAAGGCATTCCACTTGGTGAACTGCGGGCCTTCGAACACGGCTTTCAGGTCTTTCAGGTTGGGCAGCTCGGAAAAGCTGTCGACGCCGAAGAACTGTGGGCCGGCTGAGGCAATGAACGGCGTGTGCGACATGGCGGCTATCGATGCCACCGACTGCAACAGCTTGATGTCCTGTTGTCCCGGATTGAACTCGTAGTTGGCAATGATCGAACCAAAAGGCTGGCCGCCAAACTGCCCGTACTCGGCGGTATACACCGCTTTGTAGAGACCCGAACGGGTGACTTCGGGCGCATCCTCAAAGTCTTCGATCAGTTTTTCCTTGGAGACGTTGAGAATTTCCAGGCGGTTGTTTTCGCGGAAATCCGTGCGGTCGACCAGGAACTTCAATGAGCGCCAGGAGGACTCCAGCTTCTGGAAGCTTTCGTCGTGGATGATCGCGTCGACCTGACGGCAGAGTTTGGCGTCGAGACTGGCGATCATGTCGTCGATCAGGCCGGCGCTGACTTTTTCAGTCTCGCGCGCAGGCTCCAGCAGTTCGGTAACAAAGGCTTCCAGGCCCTGGCGGGTCACCGAGTAGGCTTCGTCGCCGGGTTTGACGCGGGCCGACTCGATCAGCTGGTCGAGCAGTGAAACGCTTTCAGCGGCCGCGGCGGCGCCGGCGACGGCCTGACTTTTTTCTTCACTCATGGAGTTACTCCTCGTCCTTAACGCCCAGTTCGGCCAGCAAGCGCTCGCGGGCCCCCGGGTCATTCATCAGTGCCTGCAGTTGCTTGCGAAACTCCGGCAGGTTGCCCATCGGTCCCTTCAATGCCTTGAGCGAGTCACGCAAGGCGATGAGCTGCTGCAGTTCCGGCACTTGGGCGACGATCGAGTCTGGTTCGAAATCGCGGATTGACTCGAATTTCAGGTTTACCGGGATCTGCTCGTCTTCCGGTGCGTTTTCCGCCAGACGATTGGGTACAGCCAGTTGCAAACTGAGGTTCTGACCCTTGAGCACATCGGTGAAGTTGTCCTTGTCGACCTTGATCGGCTTGACGTCTTCCAGCGGGGTATCGTCCTGGCGCAGGGTGAAGTCGCCAATAACCAGCTGCTTGAGGGGCAGTTCTACCTGCTCCTGGGCATCACCGGTGGCAGGCTTGTAAACGATATTGACGCGTTCTTTTGGGGCAACTGAGCCGTCGTCAGCCATGATGTGTACTCCTGTTTATCAGCGTATCCGCGGGTCGCGGCAATTGGTTTTTGGAAAATATCCGGGGTTTTCTTGCAGCGGTTATACAGTGGTGAATCGGTTATCCAGTGGCCGGTGAGTTCGCCAGGCGCAAGTAGGTTGGCAGGTCCATGGCGGCCAGTTGTTCGGCCCAGAGTGCCCTGGAGCCACCGTCGTCATGCACAACGGCCAGCTCGAGCAGTGGCAGGACCAAGTCCGGCTCCCAGCGCTCCAGCCCTTTTTCGCGGGCCTCGCGGAGCAACACATCCAGGGCAAAGCCCAATTGGGCACGCGGATCAAAGCGGTGCAGCAGTTCTATCTGGGCCCCGCGCAGGCGGAAGCGGTCGCGGGCGCTGTGCGCCTGTTCGGCACTGCCCTGCAGTTGCGCCAGGGCTTCCTTGAGCTTGCCCGCGGCAGCGGACATTCCGGCTTCTTCAATCAGCGTCTGGGTTGCATCACCGGCGCCAGTCACGCTGGCCGGCGGATTCAGGCCGTCCAGCCAGGTGCGGGTGCTGCCGTCGGCGAAGGGCTGCCCATCCGAAAAAGACAATTCGACCAGTGTAGGCAGCCGTTGCAGAAGGTGCCGGGTTTCACTGGCGACGGTTACCGCGGCTGCCGAGCCCGCATTGCCCAGCCGCGTCAGTGCGGCATGACTGGCGCGGTTGAGGTCGAGCCAGAACGGGTAGCTGGCCAGGTTGGCTTCACAAAAGCGCAGGATGTCGACGGGCTCGCCGGCCGTTTGCAGGCGGGCAAAGCTCGTCAGCAGGCTCTCTGCCGGAGGTGGCAGGCGGGTCTGGGTGCCGAGTGCCGGTGGTGCTTGCTCCAGCGTCATCCACGCCAGTTGGCGATTGAGGCGAAACAGCAACGGCAGGGTGGTGCGATGATCGAGGCAGAATCCAATCAGCGGCGTCAGGGTGGAAAACACGCTGGTCACGGTTTTCTCGATGGCGTCATCATTTTCCAGGTTGCCCACGGCAGCGGGCGCAACTGCTGGTGGCGGGGAGTAGTTCGGGGCCGGCACTGCGGCCGCTGCCGGCATGGCCTGGACTTGCGGTGCGACTGTGGGCGCGGGCGCTTCAACCGCTGGCGCGCTGGCCTCGACAGGCAGGTCAGCCAGGCGCCGGCGTAACCGGAAGAAGCTCGGCCCCTCGCTGTCCTGGCTGCTCCAGTAGCTGTCGAGCGCATCCCAGTCTTCCAGCAGGGCGCTGAGCAGATCGCCGGAAACCGCTTGCGGGGGGGTCTTGAGGCGGTCATCCAGCCATTCAAGCAGCCATTCGACCTGATTGCGCCGCGCGCGCAGGCGGGCTGGTGGCGGTGTCAGGTCACTCCAGTAGGTCTCGAGCAAATCACGCAGCACTTTCACGCCATTGGCCAGTCCCGGCACGCCGGAGAGCTCGGTCCAGGCGCAGAGCAGCCAGACAGCCGCATTGAGGTCTTTGCCTTCATCACGCAAAACAGCGGTGCAATGCTGCGCGACTTTGTTCCAGTCGATCGGCGAAGCCGCATGAATGCTGGTCAGCTTGTCCAATTCAGCCTGGGCCGCCAGATAGTTGGAGCCGTCCCGCGGGTTGTTGCCCGCAGGGCTTGCTTCACTGATAGCTACCTTGCCCAGTTCTGTCTCACTGCAACCCATCGAACTATTCCCTGAACGCTTATTATTTTGAACTACGTTGCTCGCTGCCGTTTTCCCGGATTAAAACAGGGCCTGATAGCTGCTGGCGGACAGCGTTTTGCTCTTCGGTCGGTGGCGCGAGGCATGGCCTCACAGCAAGGGAAATCGAACGCTACAAGCATTTGAAGAACCCTGTCAATTTTCGCCAGACGCTGTGGTAAGCCTATGGCAAGGCGGCATGCCTCAACATCAGCAAAACACCTTAGATCTTGTACTTTTGCAGTGGGGGGCTTGGTGGCCTTTTGCCTGGCAGGCTTGAGTCCTGCTCTAATCTGCGCGATTGAGCGTTATCGGCCTGTTTTCGCAGTTGTTTGGCCGGGATCCGCGCCGCCTCGCCGAGATGGTTACCTGTGGAATGGATCTCGTGCCGCTCTCGCGCACCTCGCGGGGCGTTCAGGTGTTCGCTGCAAGCCTGGATGCGGCGATTTATCCGGTGGGTTCAGCGGATAACAAGTTCAGGGAGTACCCTCCCAAGGCGTCAGCCCGAGCCTGCATGTCCGCGCTCCAGCACAAAGCGGCGGATCAGTTGCAGCAAGGCCTCCTCGATCTGCGGATAGGGCAGCTCGGTTTCATCGGCGGAGGCGGAGGCGCGCAGCACGCCGACAAATGACCATGTCAGGACGAAGGCTTCTGCTTTGGACAGGCGCCGGGGCTGGCCATCGTCGCCGGTCACCCCGCTGGAGCTGAGCACCCCGGCAACCAGGCGTGCGGTCTCGTCCATAAACCGGTGGTTGCCTTGTTTCAGCGCATGGTTGATCAGCTCGCGATGCACCTGTGAGCGCCCATCCAGCGCGCCAAAGGTGGTGCGAATGAGGATGCGCGCCTGCTCGTCGGTGGTGCCGGCGGACTGTTCCTGCAGGTTGCTGAGCAGTTTGCCGGTGACGTCGCGCAGCACCTGTTGACCGAGCTTGTCGAGGATCGCCTGCTTGTCGGCGAAGTACTGGTACAGCGTGCCGATGCTGATGCCGGCGGTTTCGGCAATGCGATTGGTGGTCAGCGCATCCAGTCCGTCCTTGTCGATCAGTCGGGTCGCGGCTTCCAATATGAGTTGAACCTTGAAGCGGGCGCGCTCCTGCAGCGGTTTTCTTCTGCTAACAGATTGATTTAAAAAGGTTTCATCCGCCATTTCGAGTGCCATCAAAAGCGAGTATCAAAAGCTGAGTCTAGCTCATATCCTTTCTTCGGCTTTAATCAGTCGGTTGCTGCTGGTGTCAGAAACGCAGCCCCTTCCCGGATACAACTCAAGCGGTGAACAGAGCAGACATGAGCGACTCCTACCTGAATTTTGCCAACTCTTCTTTCGGCGCCAAACTGACCAACCTGATCGGCTTGCCCAAGCCGTTGCTGCTGGCGCGTTACCGTGCCGATCAACCGGTGATCAATGGCAGCGTGCTGCTCGGCGGTTCTGCCGGTTCCGAGTTGCTGCAACCACTGGCCAGGGCCTTTGCGGCAATGGCGGTGCAAAGCGTGGCACACCATGCACTGCCGCAGTGGGTGGCGATTGCCAATCAGCAAGGCCTGATGACCGGACGCTGGGGCGTTGGGGACCAGCCGGGTGCCAAGGTCAAGGCGCTGGTATTTGATGCCAGCGGACTGACTGACAGCAGCCAGTCGGATGCCCTGTATCAATTCTTCCACGACGCGGCTCGCTCGCTGCTGACATGCGGTCGGGTAGTGGTGATCGGTCGGCCGCCAGAGTCGTGCAGCGCGCCGCGCCAGGCTACCGTGCAGCGTGCCCTGGAGGGGCTGACCCGCTCGCTGGGCAAGGAGCTCAAGCGGGCGATCACCAGTAACCTGGTCTATTGCGCCAACGGGGCCGAAGACCAGCTGGAATCTACCATGCGGTTTCTGCTGTCGCCGCGTTCGACCTACGTTTCGGGGCAGGTCATCCGCGTCGGCAAGCCAACCGCAGACGCCGCAGTGATCAACTGGGCGCAACCGCTGGCGGGCAAGAAAGTGCTGGTCACCGGCGCCTCGCGCGGGATCGGTGCGGCGATTGCCGAAGTGATGGCGCGTGAAGGCGCGCAGCTGATCTGTCTGGATGTACCGCAGGCCCAGACAGGGCTGGACGAGATTGCCGCACGTCTGGGCGGGCGTGCGCTGGCCATGGATATTTCCTCCACCGAAGCGCCGGCGCTGCTTACCGCAGCCGCGCTGGCGGATGGTGGCTGGGATGTGCTGGTGCATAACGCCGGGATTACCCGCGACAAGACCATCGCCAACATGAAGGAAGCGCTGTGGCAGTCGGTGGTCAACGTCAACCTGTCGACTCAGGAGCGCATCAACGAGGCGCTGGTCGAGGCCGGGGCGCTCAAGTCCGGTGGGCGGATTGTCTGCGTGTCGTCGATCTCCGGCATCGCCGGCAATCTCGGGCAGACCAACTACGCCTTCTCCAAGGCCGGGGTGATCGGCATGGTGCAAAGCATGGCGCCGGTACTCGCCGAGCGTGGCATCACCATCAACGCGGTAGCACCCGGCTTTATCGAAACGCAGATGACCGCCGCGATTCCCTTCACCATCCGCGAGGCCGGCCGGCGCATGAATTCGATGGGGCAGGGCGGCTTGCCGGTGGATGTGGCAGAAACCATCGCCTGGTTGGCCAGCCCCGCTTCGGCAGGACTCAATGGCAATGTCGTCCGCGTCTGCGGGCAAAGTCTGCTGGGCGCCTGAGGATGAAAACCATCGAGGTGCTGCAGGCGCCGGGCATGGCCGAGATGCTGCGCGGCGTGCTGGCGGGCCGGGCCAAGCGTCCCGGAGTGATCGACGCGCTGCCCGCGGTGACGCTGGTCAGCCCGGCGGTACAGCTGGATGCCGGGCACATTGCCCGTTACACCGCGCTGTGCGGTTTCAGCCCCGCCCAGGGCGTACCGCTGATCTACCCGCAGCTGCTGACCTTTCCCCTGGTGATGACCTATCTGAACTCGCCGGACTGCCCGTGGCCGGCGCTGGGCACCGTGCATCTGGCCAATCGCATTGAGCAGCGGCGCAGCCTGCAGGCCGGCGACCGGGTGCGCGTGGAGATGTCCACTGGCGCCCTGCAGGCCCACGCCAAAGGGCAGGTATTCAACCTCGATCTGCGCATATTGCGCGACGGTGAACTGGTCTGGAGCGCCACGCAAAGCCTGCTCAGACTCGGCGTCACGCCAGCCGCAGGGGCGCCTTTTGCGGCCGGTATCACAGCGGATGCGCCACTGTCCTGTCAGGCGGTGCTGCAGGCGCCGGCCAATATCGGCCGCCGTTATGGCGCTGTTTCCGGTGACCGCAACCCGATCCATCTGAGTGCGCTGTCGGCGCGACTGTTCGGTTTTCGCCGGGCGATTGCCCATGGCATGTGGACCAAGGCGCGTGCGCTGGCCTGCCTGTTGCCAATGCGGCCGTTGGAGCAGGCGCGCGTCGCGGTGGATTTCAAGGCGCCGCTGTTCCTGCCCGCTCAACCGACCTTGTGGACAGCACGTTCAACCGCTTCCGCTCTGTTTGAAGTGCGCGACAGCCAGGGCGTGAAGCCCCATCTGCGCGGCCAGCTGGATTACTGATAACCCCGTTTCCGTCCCTGAGAGGTAACCCCTGTGAGTACTGTTCGTCGCGTCGCCATCCTGGGCGGCAACCGCATTCCCTTCGCCCGTTCCAACACCGTGTATGCCAAGGCCTCCAATCAGGAGATGCTGACCGCCACCCTGCAGGGGCTGATTGATCGTTTCAACCTGCATGGCGAGCGGCTGGGCGATGTCGCTGCCGGTGCGGTGATGAAGCATTCGCGCGATTTCAATCTGGTGCGCGAGTGTGTGCTGTCGACCACCCTGTCGCCACAGACCCCGGCCTTCGACCTGCAGCAGGCCTGTGGTACAGGTCTGGAAGCGGTGATGCTGGTGGCCAACAAGATTGCCCTCGGGCATATCGACAGCGGCATTGCCGGTGGCGTGGACACCACCTCGGATGCGCCGATCGCGCTGAACGAGAAGCTGCGCAAGATCCTCCTCGAGGCCTCCCGCGCCAAGACCACCACCCAGCGCCTGGCCGCATTTGCCGCCTTCCGTCCGTCGATGCTGGTCAGCCCGTCGCTGCCGCGCAACGGCGAGCCGCGCACCGGCTTGTCGATGGGCGAGCATGCCGAGCAGATGGCGCAGCAATGGCATATCAGCCGTGAAGCGCAGGATGAGCTGGCGCTGAAGAGTCACCAGAATCTGGCCCGCGCCTACAACGATGGTTTCTTCACCGACTTGCTGACCCCGTTCAACGGCGTCAGCAAAGACAACAACCTGCGTGCCGATCTGACCATCGAAAAACTGCGCACCCTCAAGCCGGTGTTTGACAAGAAAGTCGCTCCCGGTCAGGGCACGCTGACCGCCGGCAACTCCACGCCGCTGACCGATGGTGCATCGGCCGTGCTGCTGGCCAGTGAAGAGTGGGCCAAGGCGCGCAACATTCCGGTGCTGGCCTACATCACCTTCAGCGAGGTCGCGGCCATCGATTTCTTCAATGAAAAGGAAGGCCTGCTGATGGCGCCGGCCTACGCCGTGCCGCGCATGCTCGAGCGCGCCGGGCTTAAGCTGCAGGACTTCGATTTCTACGAAATCCACGAAGCCTTCGCCGGGCAAGTGTTGTGCACCCTGGATGCCTGGCAGGACAAGACCTTCTGCAAGGAGCGTCTGGGCCTTTCCAAGCCGCTGGGCAAGATCGACCTGAGCAAACTGAATATCAATGGCAGCTCATTGGCCGCCGGTCACCCCTTCGCCGCCACCGGCGGGCGTATCGTCGCCACGCTGGCCAAGATGCTCGCGCAGAAAGGTTCGGGCCGTGGCCTGATCTCGATCTGCGCCGCTGGCGGTCAGGGCGTGGTCGCCATTCTCGAAAGGTAATTGCAAGGGAATGTCTTGGTTATGGGTTGAACAACGATTTCGTAGGTTGGGTTGAGCGTAGCGAAGCCCAACATTTCACCAAGGCCGGCAGCTTGGCCTCCTGTTGGGCTTCGCCGCCAAGCGGCTCAACCCAACCTACGGGTTGTGTCACTCCGTCAAAGCCCTCCCCCCAACCCTCTCCCGCTAGCGGGAGAGGGAGAGATTCATGCAGCACTGGAAAAAGGTAATTGAAATGCACGCGTACAAAGCTCCTCTGCGCGATATGCGCTTTCTGATCAATGAAGTGCTCGACTATCCGGCGCACTACAGTGGCTTGCCCAATGGTGCTGATGCCACTCCTGAGATGGTCGATGCGATTCTCGAAGGTGCTGCGGCGCTTTGCGAGGACGTGCTGGCGCCACTGAATGCCAGCGGGGATGCCGAAGGCTGTCATTTCAAGGATGGCGCGGTCACCACGCCGGCCGGTTTCAAGGACGCTTACCAGCAGTTCGTCGCCGGCGGCTGGCAGGGCGTGTCCTTCCCCGAGGAGTTCGGCGGCCAGGGCCTGCCGATGTCGCTCAATGTGTTCAAGTCGGAAATGATGGGCACGGCCAACTGGTCGTTCACCATGTACCCGGGCCTGAGCGTGGGCTGCATCAATACGCTGATGCAGTACGCCAGCGCCGCGCAGAAGGCCGCCTATCTGCCGCGGCTGGTTTCCGGTGAGTGGACCGGCACCATGTGCCTGACCGAGCCGCAGTGCGGCACCGATCTGGCGCAGGTGAAGACCCGCGCCGAACCGCAGGCCGACGGCAGTTTCCGGCTGACCGGGACGAAGATTTTCATCTCGGCCGGTGAACATGATCTGGCCGAAAACATCATCCACATCGTGCTGGCGCGTCTGCCGGATGCTCCCGCCGGAACACGCGGTATCTCGCTGTTTGTAGTGCCCAAGTTCAATCTGAATGCCGATCACTCGATAGGCCCGCGCAATCCGGTCAACTGTGGTTCCATCGAACACAAGATGGGCATCCGTGCCTCGGCCACCGCCACGCTGAACTTCGACGGTGCCACTGGCTACATGCTCAGCGAGCCGAACAAGGGACTGGAGGCGATGTTCACCTTCATGAACACGGCACGCATCGGCACCGCCATACAGGGCGTGTGCCATGCCGAGCTGTCGTTCCAGGGCGCCATGCCCTATGCGCTGGAGCGCCGTTCGATGCGCGCCCTGTCCGGCAAGAAGGAGCCCGATCAGGTGGCTGATGCGCTGGTCTGGCACCCGGATGTGCGACGCATGCTGCTGACCCAGAAGGCCATTGCCGAAGGCGGCCGGGCGATGATTTACAGCGCGGCGCAGATTGCCGACAAGATGTTCAGTGCGGTGCTGGCCGGTGATCAGAAACAGTACGAAGCCTACGACAGCGAGTTGGGTTTCTTCACGCCGATCCTCAAGGGCTTCATCACCGAAATGGGCCTGGAAGCCGCCAACCTGGGCATGCAGGTGTTTGGCGGGCATGGCTATATTCAGGATCATGGCATGGAGCAGATTGCCCGCGATGCGCGCATCGCTACCCTCTATGAAGGGACTACCGGGATTCAGGCGCTCGATCTGCTCGGGCGCAAAGTGTTGCTCGGCAGCAAGGGCAAATGTGTGCGGGATTTCACCGGCAGCATGTTGAGCCTGGCCAAGCCACATCTGCTCAGTCGCGGTCCGTTGGGCAGGATGGCGCGCAGCCTGGTTTATCGCGCGGGTCAATGGAATCTGCTGACCACGCGCCTGATGTTGCGGGCCATGCGCGACAAAGAGCAGGTGGGGGCGGCCAGCTACGACTTCCTGATGTACTCGGGCTTCTGCATGATGGGACATTTCTGGCTGCTGCAGGCAAGCAAGGCCAGCGAGTTGCTGGCCTCTGGCGGCGGCCAGGAGTCGGCGGAGTTCTATCAGGCGAAAATCGACACCGCCGGGTTCTACTTTGCCCGTCTGTTGCCGCGTGCCGGCGCCCACTATGTGTCGGCCCTGGCCTCTACGGCATCGCTGATGCAAACCGACAAGGCCAACCTGCGCATCGCCTGATGCGCGCCGGCGCCGCAGTCTGCGGCGCCGGCATACACATGAGAACCACTGGCGTCCGCCAGTCGTGAGGTACACATGAACGCCAAACGCATACTGGCCGTGCTTGCGGTCTGTGTGATGCTCTGCCTGCTGCTCGCCTGGCAGTGGCTGGTACGCACGCCACAGCCGCGCACATTTGCCACGCCGGCCGCACCCGGCTGGCAGCCCGTCGGCCAGCGCAAGGCTAACGCACAAGCCAGTGCGGTGCTGCCGCTCCCAGACAGCTTCCACACCATGCACGCCGATAGCGCTAACACCGACGAATTGTGGTCCGTCGTGGCGCCGGCCTTCGAACCGGACTGGTTGGCGGAAACCGGGCTGTACCTGCCCGAAGCGCCAACGTTCGACAACCGTGGGCAGCTGTATTTTTCGCCGACCAATGCCCGTGAAGATGTCTCGCTGGTGGCGCTGGATACCCGCACCGGCAAGCGCCTGTGGAGTGTGCCGGGGCGGGGCGCGGGCAATGGCTCGCCGCTGATCCTGAACAACCCGGACGTGCCCGGAGAGCAGCTGATCTATCACAGCACCTATGAAACCGCGATGGCACTGCGTCACGATGGTTCTCCCGTCTGGCAGGTTTCCACTGGTTTGCAATTGCCTGAACGGCAGCCGGGCAAGCGCTCGCAGACGCATATCTGGGGCATGAACTATCAGCCGCAGGCCGATGCGCTGTTGCTGGTCAGTATGGACGGCTGGGTGGTTGCACTGGACCGGCGCACTGGAAGAGCGTTGCTGTCGAAACCGTTTCAACTACCAGGCGCCCCGGCGCCGGTGCGCGAAGGGCGCATCGCCCGCTGGCTGACCGATAGGGCCAATGCAGAAACCGACGCTACCTTCGGCGCTACCACCGATGGTCTTGGCTTGTTCACATCGGTGCTGGATGTGATCTACGGCAACGGCGTCAACGTGGCCAACACCTATGCGGTGGATCCCAACAGCGGCAGCATCATCGTTGCGGCGACTGCGCCGGACGAGCAGGACGGCGCGGCCGATGGCGTCTCGCAAAACGGCGCGATTTACCGCCTGGAGCTGGCCGGCAATCCGGCCGACGGCTACCAGTTGAAGATTGCAGACCACTTCTACTTCGTCGGCGGTACCGGCTCATCACCCACGGTCAGGGCGGATGGTGCGCTGGTCGTGGTGTCTGACGAGAATGGCAATGTGATCGCGCTGGACAAGCATTTGCATGAGTTGTGGCGGATCAATGTCGGCCAGCAGGTCGCGGCGTCGGTAGCGGTCTCGGTAGAGGGCGGTGAAATGTATGTGGTCACCGCCGAGGATGTGATCAAGCTGCGTGATTTAAACGATCACGCCGAGATCGTCTGGCGCGCCAGGCTGGATGCCTACCCCGGCTTCGACAATGCCAATGCCCTGACCCCGACCATCACCGCCAATGGCATCCTGATCAGCGTCGGAGCAGGCCGCCTGTTGCAGAACAAACCCTTGCTGTCGAAATTCGGCATGGGCTTGCTGGATCGTGAAACCGGCGAGTTGCGCTGGTTTGCCGAAGGCCGCGAGGAGTCGATTGCCGCCAGCACGGCCGGCCCGGATGGGGCGATCTATGTGGCTCACTCGCCGATCCGTCGGGCCATTGTCCGCGGGCTGTTCGGTGACCGGGTACCGGCGCTGGTCGGCGGTATTCAGCGCCACAAACCGATCCAGCTGAACCTTATGGCGCGTGATGCCGTGTGTGCCGCTGGCGGTTACGCCCGGCGTATGGGCAAAACCACTGCCGCCGCATCTGCGTCGCTTCGCGATGACTGGGCGCAGATCAACCTGCTGCTGCGGCAAACTGCACAAGCGCTGGCGCAAGCCGAGCAGCGCAAGGAGCTCACGCTGCAGCGGACAACCGAGTGGGCGCAGGCCCTGCAGCAGGTGCAGGCAGATCTGGCCGCACAGCGCATCGATCTTGCGGCGGAGCAACTGGGCGGGTTGTGTGCTTCGGCTGAATGACGCAAGCCTGCTGGCGGTCGGCCGGAGCAGCCTGCAGCTGCCAATCTCCCAATGAACATCACCCACTGCCAGTAGCACACGAATCAGCTGGCCACTTGGTGGTGCATATCCAGCCTGCGCGCTTATGGGGCGTTATGTCCGCGCCCGCGCTGTGTTTATGCCTTCATGTAGCAAGACCCAAGGCCGATGCGCATCCAGGCGTGCCGGCAGGACAGGCGGGCAGTTCACTGCGCCTGGCGCGCATTCAGCCCAGTTCGAAGCTGGTGATGCCAAAAACCTTGTCCAGGGGCAGCGCCGGAAAGGTGCCGGTGTACATCCGCGCGGTTTCGAAGCAGGGCTGCATGCCGTTGCGCAGGGCCAGCTCGATGGCCCGGGAATTGGGTTCGGGGGTGTCCAGGTAAATCGCGCAGCCCGCTGGAACCCTGGCGGCCAGCGCGTCAAACAGTTCGCTGGCCAGCTCCGGGCTTTGCGCATTCAGCGGGCCGATCTTGTAGCCGCTGTGACAAGCGCGAATCACGCCGTAGCCGACCAGCCGGGCGTTGTCGACGATGCCCAGGGCATGCGCGTTGGGCTGGCTGATCCAGCGCTCGAGAAAGCGCTGCCGCTGTTCCGGAAAGAACTGTCGGTCGTAGCGGTGCAGCTCGTCCAGGGCGAGTGACGCCAGGCTGACCGCAGGTGTCGGGGTGGCCACCGCCGGCTTGGCCAGCCCGGCAAAGCGGATGTTTCGGTGCGCCAGGCGGAAGCCGGATTTCCGGTAGTTGTCCTGCTGGGCCAGCACACCGTCCAGCCCGACATTCCTGCCCCGCAGGTATGCCAGGGCCTTGTCCCACAGCTGCAGGCCATAGCCCTGTCCGCGGTAGGACGGTTGCGCGATGTACAAGCCGATGAAGCCGAAGGCGGCGCCATATTTCACCGCCGAGATGGTCGCGACCGGCTGAGTGCCGAGCTTGCCGATCAGGAAGCCGGCGGGGTCGGCCGCATAAAAGGCCGCAGCGTCATCCAGCCCCGGGTTCCAGCCCTCGGCCTGGGCCCAGTCCATGGCGATCTGCAGTTCGTCACGCGACATCACGGACATCTGGTAGGCGGCTTGCTGGGCAGTCATAAATCACCATGCGCTAAGGTTGTGCCGGGGCGGGACCTGGCTGCAAAGCAGGCGTTTGCCGGCGCGCTGTCCGGTTCGGCAGGGCCGCGCCTAGGCCGGCGGCAGGGCCGCTTCCCGGGACACGATCTGGTTGCGCCCGGCGTCCTTGCCGCGGTACAGGCGGCGGTCAACGCAGCGATACAGGTCGTCCACCGTGCGCCCGTCTAGCGGCCATTCGGCCACACCAAAGGTGGCGGAAAGCTCGATCAGCTGGTTGCCATATCTCAACGGGTTGTTGCTGATCTGGCTGCGCAGCTGCTCGACCAGCGGTTCGGCCCCGGCGCGATCGGTATTGCGCAGCAGCAGGCCGAACTCTTCGCCGCCCAGGCGCCCCAGCGTGTCGCTGATCCGCAGGCGTTGACTGAGACCCTGGCAGATATGGCACAGGGCCTTGTCGCCGGCGTCATGCCCCCAGCGGTCGTTGACCTTCTTGAAGTGATCGACGTCCAGAATCACCAGTACCAGCGGGTTATGGCTGCGTTCGGCCTCGAGGATGCTCTGCGCCAGGGCCTGTTCGAAGCTGCTGCGGCTGGCCACCCCGGTGAGCGCGTCGGTCTGCGCAATGCGCTGCAATTCGCGATGCGCTGCGGCGCGCCGACCCTCGTAGACATGCATGAAAAGGATGATCAGCAGGCCGCAGAGCGCGGCGTTGACCAGGTCGATCAACCCGGCGGCATCCAGCGCACCTTCGTATTTGTACAGAAAGAACACAATGGCCATGAGGGCAAAGGGAATGCTGAGCAGCCCGCCGCGTACCCGCCCGAGCAGTGGATAGGCCAGCACCGGCATGATGTAGGTCCAGGCAAAGGCGGTCTTCGAGGCACCCGGCATGACAATGATGTACAGCAGGAAGCTGAACATGCAGAGCAGGAACAGGTTGACCAGCAGCAATGGATTGCGCACTTCGGCAATTTTCCAGGCCCCCGTCAGCAGCAGCAGGCTGGCGAGCAGCTCGAAAGACGCGAACAGCAAGTTGCCAGCCAGCAGCTGCAGCACGCAGAACACCAGCAGATTGATCCCCGTGCCGACAAATACCATGCGCACCAGCGCCATCCAGCTTTGATCCTGCAGGCCGGTACTGTAGGAGCTGGAGTTGTGCCCGGGGCTGGCGGAAGGGATGCGTGTCATCAGCGTGTCCAGAGAGCAATGCCTGACAGAAGCAGTTTGGAGCATCGTGCGCGTGGCTTTCAACACTATGCCGTAATGGGGGCGAATGCTAGATGAGTGCTCTTCACCTCACCAGGCTGTTTGGCCGGGCGAAAAGCCTCACTGCACGCGCTTGCTCTCGACCCTGACCAGGCGGCCGCCTTCGAAGCGCAGGAACTGGTACATGCCGTTGCGCGGGCCGTAGCTCCACTCTTCGACCTGCAGTTCATAGCGTTCGCCATAGTGGCCGGTCTTGATGATGCTGCCCAGGCGGTCGCGGCTGATCGGCTTGCCGCACAGCTGGTGCACTTCCTCGGTGGTGCTGCCGGTGCTGACCAGCCCGCTGCCGCAGCGCAGGGTGGTGGACGAGGCCAGTGCCGCGGGTGTGCCCAGCAGCAGGAGGAGCATCAGGGAGGCGGGGGCGTGGCGCATGGAAACTCTCTGGATTCAGGCATGCCCGGCAGGGCGAAAGTGCTTTCTGCGCAGCTCAGGGGCCGCGGCGGAATTCGATATTGGTCAGCTTGCCGCCGACGAAGGTAAGGATGTAGTAGGCACGGTTGGGCGGGCCATACACCCATTCCTCGATCTGCATTTCGCGGTTGCCGTAATCGTCCGTGGTGTAGCCCACCAGTTGCTTGAGTTCGGGCGGGCCGCAGCGTTGCTGCACCTCGAAGGCACGGTCACCGGTGCTGACCAGCGCGCGGCCGCAGCGCCAGGTGTTGTCCGCGCCGGCCAGGGCAGGCAGGAGGCCGAGCAGGCCGAGGAATACTTTTCGCACGCGCAAAGCCTTATTCACTGTCGAGTTGCAACAGGGTGGGGACCTGTTGTTCGCCGGCATTGCCCGGCGCCGTGCGGACATCCAGCAGGTAGATCCGTTCATCGGCGAGCCCGCCCTGCTGCACCAGGTACTGCTTGACGCTGGCCCCACGCTCCTGCGCCAGCTTGCGCAGCAACAGATCGCTGCTGCCCCAGGAAGCCAGCACGGCGTCGCGCAGCTTGTCGGCGCGAACCTCGCTGTCCAGTTCGGCCCATTCTGCGGGTGGCTGCTGCTTCAGGCGCGCGCGGTAGATGCCTTCGAGCAGTACCGGCTTTTCGTCCTCGGGGACTTCGATGTCGGCGGCGCTGGCGGGTACCTCTTCGCCGGCCCGTTGCTCCATCTTGTACCAGGTGTTCTGGTATTCGCTGTGCAAGCGCTGCACGGCCAGCAGCGGGCCATCACTGCTGGCGGCGCTGCTGCCCTCGATCTCGAGGCGCAGTGCCGGCCGCTCCTTGAGTGCGGCGGCGAGGGTATCGAGGGTGGCCTGGGCACCCTTGTCCAGTTCGCTGCTGCCGGCGTTGAACGGCACCTGGCTGAGGTCGACATCGGCGCCGCCAGCGGCGAGTCCGGCGATGAAATTGAACGGCGCCTGCACGGCGCGCACAATCAGGTTGCGCAGGGTTTGCCAGAGGATCGGCACCACGCTGAATTGCGGATCGTTAAGGTTGCCGGAAATCGGCAGGTCGATGTCGATCTTGCCTTCGGGGTCCTTGAGCAGGGCAATCGCCAGGCGGATCGGCAGGTCCACGGCATCCGGGCTGTCGACCTGTTCGCCGAGCTGCAGCTGCTCCAGTACCAGCTTGTTCTCGGCATTCAGCTGACCGTTCTCGATGCGGTAATGCAGGTTGAGGTTGAGCCGGCCTTTCTTGATCCGGTAGCCGGCGAACTTGCCGGAGTAAGGGGTGATGGTGGTCAGCTCGACCCGCTTGAAGTCGACGGCGATATCCAGTTTGGCCAGCGGGTCGAAGGGGTTGAGGCTGCCCAGGATGCTCACCGGCGCATAGCGGTCGACCTTGCCCTTGATGTCGATCTTGGCCGGCTTCTGCCGCACACTGTCGATGCTGCCGATGCTGCCATTGATTTGCTGGATGGCGGTGGCGAAATCCGGCGTCAGGCTGAAATCGGCAAAGTTGGCCGAGCCGTCCTGTAGCGCAATGCCGCCGAGGTGGATCGCCAGCGGCGGGTTACTGCTCTTGGCTGGCGCAGCTGCCGGAGGGGTGTCGGCGGTTGCGGGCGGTTGCGGGATCAGCAGGTCGTTGACGTTGGTGGTGCGGTCTTCATTGATGATGAAGCGCGCATAGGGTTGGTTCAGGTGAATGCGCTTGATGCTCAGCTGCTGGCCATGCCGGTAGTCGAGGCCGTCCAGCTGCAGTTTTTCCCAGCGCACGAAGTCGCGCTGCTTGACCGTGTCGAGGGTGTGCAGCTGGTTGACCTGCAGGTTGCCGCTGACCTGCAGCTGCAGCGGATCGACGCTGGGCAGATCGACCTGCAGCTGGCTGTCGAGCAGGCCGCTGCGCAGTTCCAGGCGCATGAACGGTGAGATATAGGCCTGCGCCAGGCGCAGGTCGATATTCTCGCTGCTGACCTGCAGCCTGGCGCTGGGCGGGTTGAGCTGGACCGGGCCGGCGGCGCTGATCCGGCCCTGTTTGCCCAGCCCGCTATCCAGGCGAAGACTGAAGGGGGCTTGCGCCAGGCTGTCGAAATTCTCCACATCGAGGTTCAGCGGGCCGAGCTCCAGGGCAACCGGGGTGGCTGGCTGACGATCCGCCAGGTGCACCTGGTAGTCGCGCAGCTGGCCATCCTTGAGGATGATCTGCCAGGGCCTGGCTGGCTCGGTCGTCGCGCCCGGCGTGGCGCTGGCCGGCGGAGGCACCGGGGTGGTCGCGGCTGTGGCCGGGGCTATATCAATGGCGACTGGCGCGACAGGTGTTGCCGGAGTGGCGGCTGTGGGCGCTGTCGCCGGGGTGGCGAACAGCTTCTGCCAGTCGAGCTGGCCGTCCTGCTCGCGCGCCGCCCAGGTTTCCAGCTGCTGGCTGCGCAAGCGGCCGATGACGACTTGCCGGGCTGCCAGGTCCACCGAACTGTCACTGATCTGCAGGCTGGCCAGGCGCAGCAGCGGGCGCCGGTCCGGGGTCTGGACGGCGAACGGGGCCAGGCGGACATCCAGCTGGTCGAGGAACAGCTGGGTACCGCTGCTCAGGTCCAGGCGGTAGTCGGTGACCACTTGCACGACGCCACTTTCGAGTTCCAGCGGCACACTGTCGCGGACGTAGGGCCAGATGCCCTTGAGCTGGCCGTCCTGCAATTCCAGATGGCCGCTGGAACGCAGGGGAAGCAGGCTCACCTGGCCCTGCCAGTCGATCTGCCCGCCATGCGGCCCGCGCGCGACCAGTTGCAGCTCGGCATTGTCTTCGGGCAGGGTGCTGAGGTTTTTCAGGTTCAGGTTCAGCGAGTTGTAGACAAACTCGATGGGCGTACTCGGGCGCAGATCCTTGAAATGCAGGCCGCCCTCGACCAGTGCGATGCGCTCGATGCGCAGCGGGAAGAGCTCGCTGTCTGCTTCTGCGGCGGGTGCCGGTGCTGGCGGCAATTTGAACAGCTGGGCCAGGTTGGACTGGCCACTCTTGCCGAACAGCAGCTCGACCTGTGGCTGCTCCAGCTGGATCACCCGCAGGTGCAGGGCTCTGTTCCACAGGCTGTCCAGTTGCAGGTCGACCAGCAGACGGGCAAAACCGACCTGCGGCGCATCTGCCGCGCCGATGTGCAGGCCCCACAGGTTCAGTTCGAGGCTGAACGGATTGAACTCGATGCGTTCCAGGCGGGCCGGGACGGTGGCGTAGAGCGCCAGTTGCTGGTTGGCTACCCGCTGGGCAACCCCGGGGATGATCAGAAAGCCGAGCAGGCTGTACAGCCCGAGTCCGAGCAACAGGGCGCAGAGGGTACGCTGGAAGGCTTTTTTCATCGTGCAGGATCATCCTGGCTGCGGCGGATGGCCTGAGTATGGCACGTCAAAGTTGCAGTATCAGTGTCTTCAGTGGGGGACGATGGTCGAAGGACGGGAAGTCCTCGGCGGGTGTCAGCGTCTGGCAGTCATGTACCGTCCGCCCGAGTTTTCCGGCGCAGCGCAGCACCTGTTCGCGCCAGTCTTCCATGCTGACTTTTGCCAGGTTGTTGCAGCACACCAGCACGCCATTCTCGGCAGTGACTTGCAGCGCCGGCTTGAGCAGGCTCTGGTAGTCGCGCAGCAAATCGACGGTGCCGAAGGCGCTTTTCGCCCAGGCGGGCGGGTCGAGGAAGACCAGGTCGAATGGCTGCGCAGCCAGCCGTGGGTAGCTGGGCAGCTTCTGCCCGCGGCGCTGGGCGATCGGCAAACCGGCCAGCTGGCGGATCGCCGGGAAGTAGTCCGACTGGATGAATTGCATCGGCGGCAGTTGCGGGTTGAGTTGGGCGTTTTCCTTGCCGACGGCCAGGTTGCCTTCGGCGAAATCCACATTGCACACCGTCGTGGCGCCACCGGCAGCTGCTGCCAGCCCGACGCCGCAGGTGTAGGCAAACAGGTTGAGTACCGACTTGCCCTGACTGTTGGCCTTGACCCAGCCACGGGCGTTGCGCAGGTCGAGAAACAGCAGCGGATCCTGCCCCGGATGACGGCCGCGCACGCGGTAATTCAGTCCCCACTCGTGGCCGACCAGGTCCGCCAGTGCGGCGGGTTCGGCCTGATACACCGGGTCGCTGCGATCAATCCGCGAATGCCCGCCGGAGCGGTCGTTGTACACCAGCAGCAGGGTTTGCCCGAGGGTCTGGTTGCAGGTGTCCGCCAGTTCGAGCAATGCCTCGCGTTCAAGCGGCTGATGGAAACTCTGTACCAGGAGTTGCGCACCGTAGCGGTCGATGGTCATCCCCGGGATGCCTTCCTGAGTGCCGTGGAACAGCCGGTAGCAATCGGTGCCTTGCTCCTGCAGTTGGCTGAGCAGGGCGCTGCGGCGGGTGAGGGCGTCGCGCAGCGACTCAATCAGAGACATGGCAGAAAGCTCACAATCAGGGGGCTGCAGGATAACAGCCCGCCTGACTCATTGCTCAGCGGCTTCCCGCTCGGCAGTGGCCGGCGGCAGCGGCGCGATATAGCCGATGATCAGCAGCAGCAGGCCGACGCCGATGAACGAGACGATCCGTTCCAGCGTGCCGCTGTTACCCAGATCAACCAGGAACAGCTTGAGTACGGTCAGCCCGAGCAACACCGCGCCACCGATCCACAGCGGTCGTGAAGTGAAGCGGCGCGACAGTGCCATGCTCGATACACCACCCAGCGTCCACAGGATTGCCAGCGCGGTTTGCACCTTGTCACTGGCAAACAGCTGTGATGCATCCCAGGGCAGGTTCAGGTTGATCGCCAGCGTGCGCAGGGCAATCGCATTGAGCAGCAGGAAGGCCGCGCCGGCCGCGAGCAGATCGGCGCGGGTATGCAGGCGCTGGCGGGCCCAGTTCCAGAACACCAGCAGGGCAGTCAGTTGCGGCAGGTCCAGTGGGTTGAACAGCAGGTGCCAGGCAAACGGGCTGGCGCCCGGAGCCGGGAACAGCATGGCCAGCCAGAGCAGGCCGCCAAGGCCGCAGAGCAGCGCAGGCGTCCATTCGTGATAGGCGTTTTCGATGTTTTCGGCCAGTTGCAGGCGCGGCAGCAGCCGCACCAGTGCCGCCGCCAGCAGCAGTTGTGCTGCCAGATTCCAGTTCAGTTCGGCCGTCCAGTCGCCGATCCAGTAGTCCACTTGCACCGCCAGCACGGCCAGCCCCAGCCACAGGTTGAGTGCATGGCGCAGCGCCAGGTGATTGTCAGCGTCACGGCCAATGCGCAGCAGCAGACTGTTGCCAGCTATTGCCAGCAGCCATGCCAGCCAGCCCCAGCCTTCCAGTGGC
Source organism: Pseudomonas sp. N040 (assembly GCF_015637705.1). Lineage (GTDB taxonomy): Bacteria > Pseudomonadota > Gammaproteobacteria > Pseudomonadales > Pseudomonadaceae > Aquipseudomonas. Next base: position 80,610 of record NZ_JADOBE010000003.1, read on the forward strand.
GCGCCCTGAGTGGCGTTAACCGCCAGGCAGAAAGCCAATAGCAGGGGCAGGGCGAAACGGGCGAAAGCCAGTTTGCGCCAGTTCAGACGTGCTTCCAGCGCTGCCCAGGTAATGCCGGAGAGGGCCAGTGTGGTGACGACCGCCCACACCAGCGGGCGCTCCTCGAACAACCGCTCCACTTGCCACAGCCAGGCGCCGTACCAGAACAGCGCGGCCCAGCCCAGTAGCGGGCCTTCCAGCGCGCGCCAGCGCATGGGTGTCAGGCGCAAGCGCGCGGCGCTGAACAGGGCGCACAGCGCGAGAACCAGTGCGCTCCAGAATCGCGGATCGGACCAGTTGGCCGGGTGCGACGGGGTGTCGAACAGCAGCGACAAACCGGCGCCAAATTGCAGCAATAGAGCGATCAGCACGCTCCAGTGACGTTGCTGGCGCAACCCGAAGTGCAGCACCAGTGCGCCTTCTGCAGCCCAGCACACGGCGGTCCAGTCACCCGACAGCGCCAGCGGAATGGCCAGCGAACCGAGCACCAGCGCGGTGCCAGCCAGAGCATCCTTGAGCAGCAGCGGGGCGCGCTGGCGCAGCAGCCACCAGAGTACGGCATACACCCCGGCGGCAATTGCCGAGCTGATGGCCAGTCCGTATTCCCAGGGCGCCACCAGTGGTTGCTGCAGGCCGATAAACGCCAACGGGGTGCCAAACAGGATGGTGCTGTCGATGGCTGGCTGGCGGCCTTCCTGGTGCAGGGCAAAGCGCACGCCGATCATCAGGTACAGCGCACAGAACAACAGCAGGAACGGCTCGACACTGTGGAACAGCCCGGCATGGTAGCGGGTCACGCCCCAGATCACGCCGACCACAAAGGTAAAGGTGAAACCGAGCAGGTTCAGCTCGCGCCAGTTGCGGTGCCAGGCGATCAACGCCAACCCAACGTTGAGCAGGGCGTAGTAGCTGAACAGCTGGATATGGTTGCCCTCGCCGGTGGAGGCCAGTACCGGGGCGAGGAAGCCACCGGCCAGGCCGAAGCTGGCCAGCACGCGGGCATCCTGGCGCAGGGCGAGGAACGCCGAGAGTGCCGCCAGAGCAGCCAGCAGGATGAACGTTGGCGTCGGCTCAAGCAGATGAAACAGGCGCAACGCGGCAAAGGTGGTCATGTACAGGATGCCCAGTCCGCCGCCCTGCAGCAGCAGGCCATACAGGCGCTTGCGCGGCACGAACCACAGGCCCAGGCCGAGCAGTCCGGCAGCGGCCGCGGCGACGCCGTTCAGCCGCCAGACCAGCGATACGCTGATGTGCTCGCTGGCGTAGCGCAGCAGGAAGGCCACGCCGAAAAACAGCAGCAACAGGCCGATCTTGACCGCCGGATTGCCTTCGGTGAAGAAGCGGCTGACGGCCTGGATCAGGCGCGTGCTCCAGTCCGGCGCAGCTTCTGTGCGAGGGGCTGCCGGTAGCGGCGGGATCCATTGCGTTGCGGCTTTGGGCGGAACGGAAGCGCTCGCTGCGGCGGTGTTCAGCACCTCGTCGGGCAGGGTCCAGTCCAGTTCGGTGTCTGGCCCGGCAGGCGGAAGGCTGCCTGCTGCCTGTGTGACTGGCTGTGACACAGGCGCTGCCGGCACCGCCTTTGGCCTGGTTGCAGGCCGCGTGTTGCTGATCAGCAGGTCAAGGCGTTGCAGTTCTGCCGCCTGCCGGCGGGTTTCGGCAAACAGCCAGCCGAGCGCAGCACCAATCCCCAGCCCCAGGGCTTCTTCGCTGATGGCCAGGCCAACGACGGCGCCGAGCAGGGCAAGCAGCAGACGGCTATCCATGGGAAATCCTTTTATTTACGGGTCTTGCTGGTGGGCCCCACGTGCCTGCGTTCCCAGGCGGAGCGTGGGAACGATCAAAGTTTGTGTAGGAGCCAGCTTGCTGGCGATGCTCTTCGAACACCGAATCGCCAGCAAGCTGGCTCCTACAACAGTTGCGGGTTATACGCCTTAGCTGCGCTCGATGGCCAGCGCCACACCCTGACCGCCACCGATGCACAGGGTAGCCAGACCTTTTTTGGCATCGCGCTTGATCATCTCGTGTAGCAAGGTCACCAGCACGCGGCAACCGGATGCGCCGATCGGGTGGCCGAGGGCGATAGCCCCGCCGTTGACGTTGACCTTGGCGCTGTCCCAGCCCAGATCCTGGCCGACTGCCAGCGATTGTGCGGCAAAGGCTTCGTTGGCTTCGATCAGGTCGAGGTCGCCTACCTGCCAGCCGGCCTTGCCCAGGCAGCGCTGGGTGGCAGTGACCGGGCCGATGCCCATGATCGCCGGATCGACACCCGCGTTGGCGTAGGCGGCGATGCGCGCCAGTACCGGCAGGCCGAGGGCCTTGGCCTTGGCTTCGCTCATCAGCAGCACTGCCGCAGCGCCGTCATTCAGGCTGGAAGCATTGCCGGCGGTAACGCTGCCGTCCTTCTTGAAGGCGGGTTTGAGCTTGCCGAGGGATTCGGCCGTGGTGCCGGCGCGAGGTTGTTCGTCGGTGGCGAAGGCCAGTGGGTCGCCCTTGCGCTGCGGGATCAGGATCGGGGTGATTTCATCGGCAAAGCGCCCCGCTTCAATGGCGGCCACGGCCTTCTGTTGCGAGGCGGCGGCGAAGGCATCCTGCGCCTCACGGCTGATGGCGTACTTGTCGACCAGATTTTCGGCAGTGATGCCCATGTGGTAGTCGTTGAAGGCATCCCACAGGCCATCGCTGATCATGGTGTCGATCACCTTGCCATGGCCCATGCGCAGGCCGGTGCGCGCGCCGGGCATGACGTAGTTGGCCAGGCTCATGTTTTCCATGCCGCCGGCGATGATCACTTCAGCGTCGCCGCAGCGGATCGCCTGGGCGCCCAGATGCAGGGCCTTGAGGCCTGAGCCGCAGACCTTGTTCAGCGTCAGTGCCGGCACCGCGTGCGGCAGACCGGCATTTACAGCGGCTTGGCGGGCGGTGTTCTGCCCGGCGCCGGCCGTCAGTACATGGCCGAGGATGACTTCGTCGACCTGCGCAGGATCCAGTTTGGTCTGCGCGAGCAGTTGGCGGATCACCGCAGCACCCAGCTCCACGGCCGGGATATTGGCCAGTGCACCCTGGAAACTGCCAATGGCGGTACGGGTGGCGGCGACGATGACGACTTCTTGCATGGTGAATTTCCTCGGCAGTGACGGGGCGCAACTTCGCGCGGTGGGTGCTAATGGTCGCACAAGGGTAAAGCGCTGCGTAGGGTGGGCTTCAGCTCACCATTTGGTGCTGCCTGGTTTGGTGGGCTGAAGCCCACCCTACGGGTTATCAATCAGCGGTTGTGACGTTTGTCGATCAGGTCCTGGACTACGGAGGGGTCGGCGAGAGTCGAGATGTCGCCCATGTTCTCCAGTTCATTGCATGCGATCTTGCGCAGGATGCGCCGCATGATCTTGCCCGAGCGGGTTTTCGGCAGGCCGGGTGCCCACTGCATGATTTCCGGTTTGGCGAAGCTGCCGATTTCCTTGCTGACCATCGCCAGCAATTCCTTGGTCAGCGCCTCGCTCGGCTCGATGCCATTCATCAGGGTGACGAATACGTAAATGCCCTGGCCCTTGATGTCGTGCGGGTAACCGACGGCGGCGGCCTCGGCGACGGCATCATGCAGCACCAGTGCGCTTTCCACTTCGGCGGTGCCGATGCGGTGGCCGGAGACGTTGATCACGTCGTCCACGCGGCCGGTGATCCAGTAGTAGCCATCCTCGTCGCGGCGCGCGCCGTCGCCGGTGAAGTAGTAGCCGGGGTAGGGCTTGAAGTAGGTATCGATCATCCGTTGATGGTCGCCATACACGCTGCGGATCTGGCTCGGCCAGCTGGCCTTGATCGCCAGCACGCCGGAACCGGGGCCGTCGATGATCTGGCCCTTTTCATCCAGCAGCACCGGCTGTACGCCGAAGAACGGCCGCGTCGCCGAGCCGGGTTTGAGGTCGGTGGCGCCGGGCAGCGGGGTGATCAGGATCGAGCCGGTCTCGGTCTGCCACCAGGTGTCGACGATCGGGCAGCGCATTTCGCCGACCACGTGGTAATACCATTCCCAAGCTTCCGGGTTGATCGGTTCGCCCACCGAGCCGAGCAGGCGCAGGCTGCTGCGCGAGGTTTTCTGCACCGGCCCTTCGCCTTCGCGCATCAGTGCGCGCAGGGCGGTGGGGGCGGTGTAGAAAATGTTCACCTGATGCTTGTCGATCACCTGCCAGAAACGCGAGGCATCCGGGTAATTCGGCACGCCTTCGAACATCAGCGTGATCGCGCCGTTGGCCAGCGGGCCATAGACGATGTAGCTGTGGCCGGTGACCCAGCCGACGTCTGCGGTGCACCAGTAGATGTCGCCTTCGTGGTAGTCGAATACGTACTTGTGGGTCATCGCCGCGCCGAGCAGGTAGCCGCCGGTGCTGTGCAGCACGCCTTTGGGTTTGCCGGTACTGCCCGAAGTGTAGAGGATGAACAGCGGGTCTTCGGCGTCCATGGCTTCGGCCGGGCAGCTGGCGGGAACCTCGTCGATCGCCTCGTGGTACCAGAGGTCGCGCCCGGTTACCCAGTCGATATTGCCGCCGGTACGTTTGACCACCACCACGCTGGTCACTTGCGGGCAACTTTGCAGTGCCTTGTCGACGTTGACTTTCAATGCGATGGATTTGCCGCCACGTACGCCTTCGTCGGCAGTGATTACGGTGCGGCAGTCAGCATCGAGGATGCGGTCGCGCAGCGCGTCCGGCGAGAAGCCGCCGAACACCACCGAGTGCACCGCGCCAATCCGCGTGCAGGCGAGCATGGCGTAAGCGGCTTCCGGGATCATCGGCATATAGATGCACACGCGGTCACCTTTTTTCACACCACGCGCACGCAGCACGTTGGCCAGCCGGCAGACCTTGTCATGCAGTTCGTTGTAGGTGATGTACTTTGATTCGTGCGGATTGTCGCCTTCCCAGATCAGGGCCGTCTGCTCACCGCGGCTGGCCAGATGGCGGTCGATGCAGTTCTCGCTGACATTCAGTTGGCCGCCTTTGAACCACTCGGCCAGACCGCTGTGCATGTCGCTCTTGAGCACACAGTCCCACGGTTTCTTCCAGTCGAGGAAAGCCTTGGCCTGTTCGGCCCAGAAGGTCTCCGGCTGGTCGATCGACTGCTGGTACAGACGCAGATAGGCCTCGTTATCCAGCAGGGCATGCTGGCGCACGGCAGCGCTGACGGGATGGCGCTGAATTTCAAACATGGCGGCTCCTGGGGTTTCTCCGTGGAAGGAAACAGCACAAATCAAGTCTCTGCAGCGGCCGGCGGGGCTCGCCCTGCAGGCTGATGGTGATCGGTTGGCTAGAGCAATTCCAAGCCAAAACGACGGAGCAGCAGCGCAAACAGAGCAAAGCTGACCACGCTGATGATGACGCAGGCCAGCAGGGCTGGCCAGAAGCCCAGCTTTGGCAAGAGCAGGGGAAAGGCCAGAAACATCGGCAGGGTCGGCACGACATACCAGAAGGTGAACCAGGCATGGTTGGCGATCTTTTGCGCAGGTTGTTGCTCCAGGTGCAGCCAGATCAGCGTCAGCACGGTGACCAGCGGCAGGGCGGCAACCAGGCCACCGAGCTTGTCGCTGCGCTTGGCCAGTTCCGAGACCAGCACGACGACTGCGGCGGTGAGCAGGTATTTGGACACAATCCACAGCATGGGTGCACCTACGGTGTGGGTGGTTTGTGTCAGCCGCGATGGCGACCGCGGAAGAAGTCGATCAGGCCCTGGGTCGAGGCGTCCGCCGCCGGTGCCGGTTCCCAGTCGGTGAGGCCCTGGTAGACGCCCTTGCCGAGTTCCTTGCCGAGCTCCACGCCCCACTGGTCGAAGGCGTTGATGCCCCACAGCACGCTCTGTACATAGACCTTGTGCTCGTACATGGCGATCAGTGCACCGAGCCGGCGCGGGCTGATGCGTTCCATCACCAGAGTGTTGCTCGGCCGGTTGCCGGGCACCACCTTGTGCGGAGCCAGGCGCTGCACTTCGCTTTCCGCCAGGCCTTTGCCGCGCAACTCGGCCTCGGCCTCGGCGCGGCTCTTGCCGAGCATCAGTGCCTGGCTCTGCGACAGGCAGTTGGCGTACAGCCACTGGTGGTGATCGGCAACCGGGTTGTAGCTGCTCACCGGCACGATGAAGTCGGCCGGGATCAGCTGGCTGCCCTGGTGCAGCAACTGGTGATAGGCGTGCTGGCCGTTGCAGCCGACCCCGCCCCAGATCACCGGGCCGCTGCCGGCAGTGATCGGCGTGCCGTCCTGGCGCACGCTCTTGCCGTTGGACTCCATGTCCAGCTGCTGCAGGTGGTCGGTGATGTTCCGCAGGTAATAGTCATAAGGCAGGATCGCCTGGCTGCGCGCGCCCCAGAAGTCGCCGTACCAGACACCGAGCAGGCCCAGCAGTACCGGGATGTTGCGTTCAAAGGGCGCGGTGCGGAAATGCAGGTCCATGTTGTAGGCGCCGGACAGCAGTTCCTTGAAGTTGGAAATGCCGATCGACATGGCGATCGGCAGGCCGATGGCCGACCACAGCGAATAGCGCCCGCCGACCCAGTCCCACAGCGGCAGGATGTTCTCCTCGCTGATGCCGAACTCGGTGGCCGCCGCGATGTTGCTGGATACGGCGATGAAATGCCGGTGCAGCTCAGCTTCGCTGCCACCCTGGGCCAGGTACCAGGCGCGCGCGGCCTGGGCGTTCTTCAGGGTTTCCAGGGTGGCAAAGGACTTGCTGGAGACGATGAACAGCGTGGTTTCCGCCGACAGCTTGCTGACCAGTTCACGGAACTCGCTGCCGTCGACGTTGGCCAGGTAGTGGCAACGCAAGCCTTTCTGGGCGAAGGGCAGCAGGGCTTCGGAGACCAGCTGCGGGCCGAGGAAGGAGCCGCCGATGCCGATGTTCACCACGTCGGTGATGGGCTTTTCCGTGTAACCGCGCCACAGGCCGTTATGCAGCTTGGTCACCAGGGTGCTCATCTGCTGCAGCACACGGTGGACGTCGGGCATGACGTTGCGTCCGTTGACCAGCACCTTGTCGCCCAGCGGCCGGCGCAGGGCGGTGTGCAGCACCTGGCGTTGTTCCGAGGCATTGATGGTGGCGCCGCTGAACATCGCCTGGATGGCGTCGCCCAGCCGGGCTTCCTCGGCCAGTCCCACCAGCAGGGCAACGGTCTCTTCGCTGATCAGGTTCTTCGAGTAATCCAGCATCAGCCCGCAGGTCGACAGGCTGAAGCGCTCGAAACGCTGCGGGTCGCCGGCAAAGGCTTCGCGCATGCTGAATGGCTGCATGGCCTGGCGATGGGCGGTGAGGGCTTTCCAGCTGGCGAGTTGGGTGACATCAAGCGGGGTCAGGTGATGATCCATGGAGAACCTTGAGGCTGGGAGTCGGGCGCGCAGCGGCGAGTATTTTTCTGATTCTAGCGCTAATCGGCCACGCTTGTGACGCGGCCAGGCGGCGCACCCGGCCCGCCAGCGCGGCCTGGGTGGCGGGGCTGCCTCAGGCGTCGACAGCCAGGCTGAAGGCGAGGTTGTCGATCAGGCGGGTCTTGCCGATGAAGGCGGCGGCCAGGATGACCAGGTCCGGGTCGTCGGCAGTGGCGCTGCGCAGGCTGCTGGCTTCGCAGACTTCCAGGTAGTCGGGACGGAAGCCGGCCTTGCGCAGAGCGGTCTTGCCCTTGGCTGTCAGCTTGGCGAAGTCGCGTTCGCCCTGGCGAATGGCGCTGGCCATCTCGGTGAGGCAGGCATACAGCGCCGGTGCTGCGGCACGCTGGTTGGCGGTGAGGTAGTTGTTGCGTGATGACAGCGCCAGGCCATCTTCGGCGCGCACGGTCGGCTCGCCCATGATCTGGATCGACATGTTGAGGTCGCGCACCAGCTTGCGGATGACCGCCAGTTGCTGGAAATCCTTCTCGCCGAAGATCGCCAGATCCGGCTGCACCATGTTGAACAGCTTGCACACCACGGTTGCCACGCCATCGAAGTGGCCGGGGCGGCTGGCGCCACACAGGCCGGCGGAAACGCCCGGCACGTGGATGAGGGTTTGTCCCTGCATGCCGTCGGGGTAGACCTCGTCGACATCCGGAGTGAACAGCAGGTGACAGCCGGCATCGATCAGTTTTTCCTGATCCGCCGCCAGGCTGCGTGGGTACTTGTCCAGGTCTTCGGTCGGGCCGAACTGCAGCGGGTTGACGAAGATGCTGGTGACCACGAAATCGGCACGCTGGCCGGCTTTTTCCACCAGGGCCACATGGCCGCTGTGCAGGTTGCCCATGGTCGGCACGAAGGCGATGCGCTTGCCCTTGGAGCGCGCCCCGGCGATCGCGGCGCGCAGCTCGCGTACGGTCTTGACGGTATTCATGCGCTGAATCCGTGCTCGCTGCCCGGGAAGGTGCGCTGTTTGACGGCGGCCACATAGGCGGCCAGCGCGGCCTGGACCGAAGGCTGGCCTTCCATGAAATTCTTCACGAACTTGGGTGCGCGCCCGCTCAGGGACAGGCCGAGCATGTCGTGCAGGACCAGCACCTGGCCGTCGGTCTCCACGCCGGCACCAATACCGATCACCGGGATTTTTACCGACTGGCTGATTTCGGCCGCCAGCGCGCTGGGGACGCATTCCAGCAGCAGCATGGCCGCGCCGGCCTGCTCCAGGGCCATGGCGTCGGCGCGCAGCTGGCGAGCCTGGATGTCCTGGCGGCCCTGGACCTTGTAGCCGCCAAGCAGGTTGACCGATTGCGGCGTCAGGCCGAGGTGGGCACACACCGGCACGCCGCGTTCGGCCAGCAGGCGGGTCGGTTCGGCCAGCCAGGCGGCGCCTTCCAGCTTGACCATGTGCGCGCCGGCCTGCATCAGGGCGGCGCAGCTGGCAAAGGTCTGTTCCAGGGTGGCATAGGCCATGAACGGCAGGTCGCAGAGGATAAACGCGCCCTGATTGCCGCGCTTCACCGCAGCGGTGTGATAGGCCATGTCGGCGAGGCTGACCGGCAGGGTGCTGTCGTGACCTTGCAGCACCATGCCGAGCGAATCACCCACCAGCAATACATCCACCCCGGCCTGGCAGGCCGCGCGGGCGAAGGTGGCGTCATAACAGGTCAGCATGGCGATCTTCTCGCCATTCTGCTTGAAGCCTTGCAGGGTGGTCAGGGTAGTGTCGGGCATGGCAGACATCCTATATGTGGCCTGATCGGTACCGGTTTTCAGCGGGGCCGGGCAACGGGAGGCATATAGTCCTGATGAGGGCGCCCGAAGTCAATCGCGAGGTGTTACCGGCCTGTTACTGCGTTACCGTCGAATGTGGCCCCGGAAAGCCGCTGCAAGCCTTGCGGTGGGCAGTTCTGCAGCAGTTCGGCCAGCCTCCGGCCGTCCGGCAGTTGCAGGTCCGGGGCAATTTCGGCCAGCGGGTAGAGGACGAACGGCCGTGCCTGCATATGGTAGTGCGGCACCTGCAAGCGTGGCAGGTTGATGACCTGCTGGCCGAACAGCAGGATGTCCAGGTCAAGGGTACGTGGTCCCCAGCGTTCGGCCTTGCGTTGCCGGCCTTGCTGCTGCTCGATCTGTTGCAGCGCATCGAGCAGTTGCAGCGGTTCAAGTGCGGTGTCCAGCGCAGCGACGGCGTTGACGTAGTCAGGCTGGTCGGCCGGGCCGAGCGGCTGGCTGGCATACAGCGAGGAGACCGCGGCGAGCCGGCTGTCCGGTAGCGCTGCCAACGCAGCGAAGGCAGCATGCAGTTGGGCGACCGGCTGCGCCAGGTTGCTGCCCAGTCCCAGGTACACACGCTGCACGTTGATTACTCGCCGGCCGGGCTGGCGCCTTCGGTTTTAGGCCCGCGTTTGCGGCGGCTGCCGCCGCGCCGGCGCTTGCGTGGCGCATCGGGAGCATCATCCTTGGCGACCAGGTCGCGGATCATGCTGCGCCGCTCGCTGTCGTTGGCATCCTGGTAATCGGTCCACCAGTCACCGAGGCCATCCAGCTCTTCGCCGGCATCTTCGCGCAGCAGCAGGAAGTCATAGCCGGCGCGGAAGCGCGGGTTCTCCAGCAGCAGGTCGGCACGTTTGCCCTGGCGCCTTGGCAGGCGCTCCTGCATGTCCCAGATCTCGCGGATCGGCATGCTGAAGCGCTTGGGTATCGCGGTGCGCTGGCACTGTTCGGTGATCAGGCTCTGTGCCGCTTCCTGCATCGCCGGGATCGGCAGCATGCCGCGCTCCTGCAGTTGGGCGACCCGGGCCGGCAGGGCCGGCCAGAGCATGGCGGCAAACAGGAAGGCCGGCGTGACCGGACGGCCCTCGGCAATGCGCTTGTCGGTATTGGCCAGCGCCAGGCCGATCAGGTTTTCCGTGTATTCGGGGTCGCGCTTGAGTGCGGCGGCGCTGGCCGGGAACAGCGGTGCCAGCAGGTCGTATTCGACCAGCAGGTCGAAGGTGCGCTCGCCGTAGCCGCTGAGGAACAGCTTGAGCACTTCCTCGAACAGGCGCGCCGAAGGGATGTCGCGCAGCAGGTGGGCCAGGTGGTGAATCGGCTCGGCGCTATGTTTTTCGATGCTGAAACCGAGCTTGGCGGCAAAGCGTACCGCGCGCAGCATGCGCACCGGGTCTTCCTGGTAGCGCTGGGTGGGGTCGCCGATCAGGCGGATCTGCTGGTTGTCGATGTCCTTTACACCCTGGGCGTAATCCAGCACGCGCTCGGTGGCGGGGTCATAGTAGAGCGCATTGATGGTCAGGTCGCGGCGCTGGGCATCGTCTTCCAGGCTGCCGTATACGTTGTCGCGCAGGATGCGGCCGCTTTCATTGCGCGAGGCTTGGTTGCTGTCCTCGTCGTCGTCACCTTGCGGGTGGTTGGCGCGAAAGGTGGCAACCTCGATGATTTCACGGCCGAAGTGCACATGGACCAGCTTGAAGCGCCGGCCGATCACGCGGGCGTTGCGGAATTCGGCGCGCACCTGTTCCGGCGTGGCGCTGGTGGCAACGTCGAAGTCCTTGGGTTCCAGGCCCAGCAGCAGGTCGCGTACGCAGCCACCGACCAGATAGGCCTGATAGCCGGCTTTTTGCAGGCGCTCCACGACATTGATGGCGTTGCGGCTGATTTGCGTGCGGCGCATGGCGTGCTGGCTGTTGCCGAGAATTTCCGGAGTGCTGCGGGGGTGCTTGCTGCGGCGCAGGGGCGAGCGGAGTGACTGGATAAACTTCTTCAGCATGAGGGGCACTGTCTGGCGGAATGGGCAGCCGGCATGGCTAATGGCCGCAGGATGGAGGCGCATTCTAGCACTGGCTGGGGGATATGTTGATCGCGGATGACGGGAACGGCAAAAGCCACTGGGGGAGCCGAAGCTCCCCCTAAATTATGTGCGCTTGATTTTTTATTATTGTGTCGGGCTTTTTTGGCTTTTATGACACCCGTTCCGTGAAGCCAGGCTTCCGGAAGAACTCCCAAGATGGGAGAGAAGAGCAAACGGATTTCTTTGGACGCTGACGGCGCCTTCTACCACCCCATGTTGCAACCAGGCTCCCAGCCACTTGTCGTGGTCTTGTTGTCTGACTGGTTACGGAGCGCGCCTCGAAGGCAGTTCTTCTCCAAAAGAATCGGTTAGCTACGCCTCCGCGTTGTTGTTTTTTTTGTGCTGGAGTCGGTACGTATTGTTTTTATTGGATTTGTGCAGCTTTTTATTTTTGTTGTGCGAAATAGACAGCACAAGGTGTGCCATGTTTTGGAAGTTGTTTTAAATCAACAGGTTAAAAATTTAGGTGGGATTTTCTAGGAAAAGAGTAAGTCAGATCGTTACCGCCGGTTCCGCTATTTGTTACTAAGTGTTTGGGGTGGGTAACAGAACGGGGTGTTGCAGCGGACGGCACAACCGCCCGGGTGGGCTGCATTGCTCAGGGGCTGGGTGCGCCGCTTTTGCGTCGCGGGATGCCCAGGCGCTGGCGTCTCTCCCACAGGCATTTGCGACTGATGCCGAGCTTGCGCGCCAGTTCGGTCTCGGTCATGTGCTCCTGGTGTTCGAGCACGAAGTGCTGGAAGTAGTCCTCCAGGGACAGGTCTTCGGCCGGATCACTGTTGACGCTGGCGCCGAGCGGCAGTTCGGTCGCCGCTGCCGGGGTGTCATCGTGCTCATCCAGGGCAATGTCAATCCCCAGCAGGTCGGCAGTGATTTCATTGCCCTCGCAGAGGATCACGGCCCGCTCGATGGCGTTTTCCAGTTCGCGCACATTGCCTGGCCAGTTGTAGAGGCGAATGGCCTTTTCGGCGCTGGCGGCAAAGCGCAGTTCGGGGCGCTCCATGGCGACGCTCTGGCGGGCCAGGAAGGCCTGGGCAATTTCCGCCACATCCTCGCCACGCTCGCGCAGGGCGGGCAGGTGCAGGGAAATCACATGCAGTCGGTAATACAGGTCTTCGCGGAACTGGCCAACCTTGGCCAGGCTTTTCAGGTCGCGATGGGTAGCCGCGATCAGGCGTACATCCACGCGTTGCGACTGCACGGCGCCAACCCGGCGAATCTCGCCATCCTGCAGCACGCGCAGCAGGCGGGCCTGCGCTTCCAGCGGCAGTTCGCCGATTTCGTCGAGGAACAGGGTGCCGCCGTCGGCGGCTTCGACCAGCCCGGCACGTCCGGCGCTGGCGCCGGTGAACGCGCCCTTTTCATGGCCGAACAGCTCGGACTCGATCAGTGACTCGGGGATCGCCGCGCAGTTCACCGAGATCAGTGGTGCGCGCGCGCGTTTCGACAGGTTGTGCAGCGCTCGTGCCACCAGTTCCTTGCCCGTGCCCGATTCGCCCTGGATCAGCACGTTGGAGCTGGTCGGGGCGACCTTGCGAATCTTGCTGTAGAGCGCCTGCATGCTGGGGCAGCTGCCGATGATGCCGATCTCGCCGTTACTGTCGGCGGCTGGCGCGGCACCGCGCTGCTGGGTGCCGCTGGCTGGCTGGTGGGCAACCTTCTGCTGATGTTCGCGGAGGATGCGCGCCACGGCCTGGAGCATTTCATCATGGTCGAAGGGTTTGGCGATGTAGTCCACCGCGCCCATCTTCATCGAGTCGACCGCCGAGCGCAGGCTGGCGTAGCTGGTCATGATCAGTACCGGCTTGCCTTGTGCCAGCTGGATCATCTCGGTGCCGGGCGCGCCGGGCAGGCGCAGGTCGCTGATCACCAGGTCAAACTCGGCAACCGTGAAGCGCTCGCGCGCTTCCTGGACCGAACCGGCCTCGCTGATCTGATACTGGTTGCGCTCGAGCAGGCGCCGCAGGGCCGACCGGATAATGGTTTCGTCTTCGACGATCAGGATGTGTGGCATTAATTCAGTTCTCTCGACGGTCTGTCTGACGTCCCAATCTTTTACGCGCATGGTTGCAGTATGTCAGTCCGGGTCGGCTGGTAACCCGGGGCCAGCATGCCTGGGCAGGGTCACGCGAACGCGCGTGCCGCGTTGCTTTAGAGCGTCTGCCGGGCTGTCGATGGCAATCTGGCCATAATGCTCTTCCACAATCGAATAGACCAGAGCGAGACCCAGGCCGGTGCCCTTGCCCGGATCCTTGGTGGTGAAAAACGGTTCGAACAGGCGCCCGGCAATGGCTTTGGGGATGCCGCTGCCTTCGTCTTCCACGCTCAGCTCGATCTGGTGCTCCAGCGCCCGGGTGCTGACGCGGATCGCTCCGCCGGCAAAGGAGGCATCGCGGGCATTGCTCAGCAGGTTGATGAGGATCTGCGCGATACGCTGCGGGTCACCCTTGACTAGGTGGCCGGGATCGCACAGGTTGAAGAACTCGACATCCACCCCTTCACGATTCAGCGACAGCAGGGCAATCGCATCGCGGGCGACATCCGCCAGGCAGACCGGCTCGAATACCTGCTGCTGCGGGCCGGCATGGGCGAAACTCATCAGCGACTGCACGATCCGCGAGATGCGCTTGGTCTGCTCGATGATCTGGCTGCTGATGTCGGTCACTTCGGCATCTTCCTCATGCTCATAGCGCAGGTTCTGCGCCAGGCAGGCGATACCGGTGACCGGGTTGCCGATCTCGTGGGCCACGCCGGCGGCCAGGCGGCCGATCGAGGCCAGGCGTTCGGAGTGCACCAGCTTGTCTTCGAGCAGCTGGGTATCGGTGAGGTCTTCGAGGAGGATCACCAGGCCGCTGTTGTCCGGCGCCAGCGGTTCGTTGATCGCCGCCTTGCGCAGGTTCAGCCAGCGAATCTGCCCGTGCATCTCCAGGCGCTGCTTGTGCAGGTGTTCGACCCGCAGCTCGACGAAGCACTGCAGCAGGCTGCGCCAGGGTTCGGCGATGGTGTCCAGGCGCGAGCCGACCACGCTGCGCGCCGGAATCTGCGTGAGCTCCTCCATGGCGCGGTTCCACATGAGGATTTCCTGGTCGCGGGCCAGCGAGCAGACGCCCAGCGGGAGCTCCTGCAGGGTCTGGCGGTGATAGCGGCGCAGGGCGTCCAGCTCGGCGGCCAGGCCGGTCAGGCGGGAACGGTAGTCCTCCAGGCGGTTCTCGATGAACTGGATGTCTTCGCTGGCGGAGCCTTCGCTGCCGCTCTTGTAGGGCAGGAAGGTCTTGATCATGTCCTGGGCCACGCTGGGACCCATCAGCCCGGAAAGATTGGCCTCAAGGCGGTCGCGCAGCCGGCGCAGGGCATAGGGTCGGCTCTCGTCGAAAGGCAGGTGCAGGTCGCGCAGGGCCTGCTCGACTTCGCGTTGCGCGGTGATCGCGCCGAGCGGCTTGGCCAGTTCGGTGGCGAACTCCTGGGGGGTCATGGCCTGCAGTTCACGTCGTTGCGGCCGGCTGACATTGTTCACGGTGCAGGCTGCCGCGGCACTGACCTCTTCCGGACTGGTTTTGCTGAACAGCGAGACCAGACTGAAGACCAGCACGTTGGCCAGCAGCGAGCCAATGGCGGCCAGATGCCAGTTGTCATCGTTGAGGGTCGGCTGGACATCGATCAGGGCCAGCCAGAGGTTGTCGAACTGGCCGAACAGCGGCAGCAGATTGCCGGCCAGCCAGATGCCCATGCCGGTCAGCAGGCCGCTGATGAAGCCACGGCAGTTGGCAGCCTGCCAGTAGAGGACGGCCAGCGCGCCGGGGAGGAACTGCAGGGTGGCGATGAATGCGGTCAGGCCCAGCGCGCTGAGGGCCTGCTGGTTGTTGAACAGCAGGTAGAACGCATAGCTGGCCAGGATGATGGCGATGATCAGCGAGCGGCGAATCCATTTCAGCCAGCGGTAGATGTTGCCATCGGCCGGGGGTTGGTACAGCGGCAGGACCAGGTGGTTGAGGGCCATGCCGGAGAGGGCCAGGGTGGTGACGATGATCAGCCCGCTGGCTGCGGACAGGCCGCCGACATAGGCGAGCAGGGTCAGCAGCTTGCTCTGCGAGGCCATGCTGATGCCGAGAGCGAAATATTCCGGGGTGGTGTCCACCTGCAGGTGCAGGCCGGCCCAGAGGATCGGCGGGACCGCCAGAGCCATCAGCAGCAGAAACAGCGGCAACCCCCAGCTGGCGGTGGCCAGCGCGCGCGGGTTGAGGTTCTCGCTGAAGCTCATGTGGTACATGTGCGGCATGACGATGGCGGAGGCGAAGAACACCAGCAGCAGTGTGCGCCAGGGACCCTCCTCGAGCGGCGTGCGCAGGTTGTTCAGCGCGCTGGAGTTGATTTCCAGCCAGACCTCGAGTTGCTGTGGGCTGCCGAAAACGCCGTAGATGGCATACAAGGCAATGGCACCGATAGCGATCAGCTTGACCACTGATTCGAAGGCAATCGCGAACACCAGCCCGGTATGTTTTTCTCGCGCGGCAATGTGGCGGGCGCCAAACAGAATGGTGAACAGCGCGATCAACGCGCAGAAGGCCAGCGCAACCTGGTGTTGCACCGGCTCCAGGGTAAGGATGCCGATGCTGTCGGCGACCGCCTTGATCTGCAGGGCAAGCAGCGGCAGTACCCCGATCAGGGTGAACAGGGTGGTCAGCGCGCCGGCCCAGGTGCTGCGGAAGCGAAAGGCGAACAGGTCGGCCAGCGATGACAGCTGGTAGGTACGGGTGATGCGCAGGATCGGCTGCAAGAGTACCGGCGCCAGCATGAAGGCACCGGCAATACCCAGGTAATAGGCAAGAAAGCCATAGCCATACTGATGGGCCAGCCCGACCGTGCCGTAAAACGCCCAGGCGCTGGCGTAGACACCCAGTGACAGGGTGTAGATGGCCGGATGCTGCACGAGCTTTTGCGGCACGAAGCCGCGCTCGCTGAGCCAGGCCACGCCGAACAGCACGAGCAGGTAACTGACACTCACCAGCAGCAGCTGGCTGAAGCTAAAGCTCATCGGCATCTTTCTGGCTCTGCAGCAGGAAGGTCACCAGGATCAGGATCAGCCATAGCACATAGGGGCGATACCAGACGCTCTCGGTGTTTACCCACCAGGCCATGATGGCCGGGGAAAACAGATAGATCCCCACTACCAGTAGCAGTACCAGTCGGTAGATTTGCATGGAGGGTCTCGAATGGGTGGTAGGTCGATGGTAGCGGAGGGGCAGGGCACAAGCCAGAAGCGCACCGCCTGGCCGGGGGCCTCAGGGCAGCTGGCTTTCCAGCAGGCTGCGGCAGCGCGGTATGGCCTCTGCCTGCCAGTGCGCGCAGCCCCAGTCGAGTACTGCGCGGGGGGTTGCTGCCTGCAGTGCAACCGGTGGTTGCTGGCCGAGAGCGCGCAAGGCCCGGCATAGCTGGCGGCTGGCCTGGTCGGCGGGGAGTGCCGGGGAGCGGTAGGACTTGCCCAGCTTGCTGCCATCTGCCTGCACGATCAGCGGCACATGCAGGTAGCGCGGTTGCGGCAATCCCAGCAGTTCCTGCAGGTAGAGCTGGCGCGGGGTCGAGTCGAGCAGGTCGGCGCCGCGCACCACGTCGGTAATGCCCTGCCAGGCATCGTCGAGCACCACCGCCAGCTGATAGGCGAACAATCCGTCGCGCCGGCGAATCACGAAATCGCCCACCTCACGCCCGAGGTGCTGGAGGAACTCGCCCTGCACGCGATCGACAAAGCGGTATTCCAGCTGCGGCACGCGGATGCGGATGGCGGCGTCGCGGGTTGGGTGCAGGGCATTGCGGCAGGTGCCCGGATAGATGCCGCCATAGGCTTCCAGTTGCTTGCGCGAGCAGGTGCACGCGTAAGCCAGCCCTTGTGCCAGCAGGCGCTCGACGACTTGCGCGTAGGCTTCGTGACGCTCGCTCTGGCGGATCACCGGGCCATCCCAGGCGAAGCCGTAGGCTTCCAGGCTGCGCAGGATTTCTGCCTGGGCGCCGGGAATCTCGCGCGGCGGATCGAGGTCCTCCATGCGCAGCAGCCAGCGCCCGCCGGCGCTGCGCGCGTCCAGGTAGGAGGCGAGGGCCGCCACCAGCGAACCGAAGTGCAGATAGCCGCTGGGGGTGGGGGCGAAGCGGCCGATATAAGGGGGCTGGGTCATGGACGAAGGCGCCCCTGCTCCATGTGTTTTGTGCGCAGGATCATTATTGGTTGTGTCAGGCAGTCAAGGTTTCGCCCTGCTGGGCGCCTTACTTTTCTTTGTTTGCGCAAAGAGAAAGTAAGCAAAGAGAAAGTGAGGCGCCGTGCAAGGCGCAACCGGTAGCCGGGTGCCGAGCAGAGCAAAACGCATTTGCACGACAGCTTGGGCCTGATCACGGAATCAAACTGGCAAGGCATATTCATCGGGCATGCCCATAAACAAAACGGGGCGCCGAAGCGCCCCGTGGGTGGGTCAGGAACCCAGCTGTTTCTCTTTGATTTCCGCCAGCGTCTTGCAGTCGATGCACATGGTCGCGGTCGGGCGGGCTTCCAGCCGGCGGATGCCGATCTCGACACCGCAGGAATCACACCAGCCGTATTCGTTGTCTTCCACCAGTTGCAGGGTCTGGTCGATCTTCTTGATCAGCTTGCGCTCGCGGTCGCGGGCCCGCAGTTCCAGGCTGAATTCTTCTTCCTGGCTGGCGCGGTCGGCCGGATCGGGGAAGTTGGCGGCTTCGTCCTGCATGTGATGCACGGTGCGGTCAACTTCCTGCATCAGCTCAAGCTTCCATTTCTGCAGGATGTCAGTGAAATGCGCACGCATTTCTTCACTCATGTACTCCTCGCCCTTTTTCTCTTTGTAGGGCTGGAAACCGGGTGTCAGGTGAGTGCTTTTGGGTTTTGCTTTGGTGGGCATGGATAACCGCCTCTGACTTTTTCTATTCCACTGCGCAGGATTTTCCCCAAGAACCATTGAGGGGCCTGCGTTTGCAAGCGCGCGAAATTAGCAGATCGAATCGCTTAGCGCCACTCCCGGCTGTCGTGCTTGCTGTCGTGCCGCAGCGGCTTGGGTAGAATCGGCGCCTGAATCTTTCAAGGATAGGCCAATGTCGCGTCAATACAGTGCCCGCAGCCGTGCCATCGAGCCGTTTCATGTCATGGCCCTGCTGGCCCGCGCCAACGAACTGCAGGCCGCCGGGCATGATCTGATCCATCTGGAAATCGGCGAGCCGGACTTCAGCACCGCGCCGCCGATCATTGCTGCCGGCCAGGCTGCGCTGGCCGCCGGGCATACCCGTTACACCGCGGCGCGCGGCTTGCCGCAACTGCGTGAGGCGCTGGCCGGCTTCTATGCCGAGCGCTACCGGTTGACGATCGATCCCGCGCGCATCCTGATCACCCCCGGCGGATCCGGCGCCTTGCTGCTGGCCTGCAGCCTGCTGGTCGATCCGGGCAAGCAATGGCTGATGGCCGATCCGGGCTACCCGTGCAACCGTCACTTCCTGCGCCTGGTCGAGGCTTCGGCGCAGCTGGTGCCGGTGGGGGCGGCGGAGCGCTACCAGCTCACCCCGGAGAAGATCGCGCAGTGCTGGAACGCCGACAGCGTCGGCGCGCTGGTGGCCTCGCCGGCCAACCCGACCGGCACCCTGCTCGGCCGCGCGGAGCTGGCCGCGCTGTCGGCGGCGCTGCAACAGCGCGGCGGGCATCTGGTGGTGGACGAGATCTACCACGGCCTGACCTATGGCTGCGATGCCGCCAGCGTGCTGGAAGTGGATGACAACGCCTTCGTGCTCAACAGTTTCTCCAAGTACTTCGGCATGACCGGCTGGCGCCTGGGCTGGCTGGTGGCGCCGGAGGATGCCGTGGCGGATCTGGAAAAGCTCGCGCAGAACCTCTACATCAGCGCGCCGAGCATGGCCCAGCATGCCGCCCTGGCCTGCTTCGAGCCGGCCACGCTGGCCATCCTTGAGCAGCGCCGGGAGGAATTTGCCGCGCGCCGGGATTACCTGCTGCCGGCGTTGCGCGAGCTCGGCTTCCGGATTGCCGTCGAGCCGCAGGGGGCCTTCTATTTATATGCCGACATCTCCGCCTTTGGCGGCGATGCCCAGGCGTTCTGCCGGCACTTCCTGGAAACCGAGTACGTCGCCTTCACCCCGGGGCTGGATTTCGGCGAGTACCTGGCCGCCCGACATGTGCGCTTTGCCTATACCCAGAGCCTGCCGCGCCTGGAGGAGGCGGTGGCGCGGATTGCCCGCGGCCTGCGCAGCTGGCGGCCCGATGCAGTTTGATCCGCCCCTGGAAGAGGCGCGCCTGCTGCAGCGCTACAAGCGCTTCCTCGCCGATGTCGAAACCGCGGCCGGTGAGCGGCTGACCCTTCACTGCCCCAACACCGGTTCGATGCTCAACTGCATGAGTCCGGGCGGGCGCATCTGGTTCAGTCGCTCCAGCAACCCGCAGCGCAAGCTGCCCGGCACCTGGGAACTGGCGCAGACGCCGCAGGGGCGGCTGGCCTGCATCAATACCGCGCGCGCCAATCCGCTGGTCGAGGAAGCGCTGCTGGCCGGGGTGATCGGCGAGTTGGCCGGGTTCACCGCGCTGCGCCGCGAGGTGCGTTTTGGCGAGGAGAACAGCCGGATCGACTTCGTCCTCGAGTTTCCTGCCGGGCCGGTGTTTGTCGAGGTCAAGAGCGTCACCCTGGGTTTTGCCGACTCGCCGGTGGCGGCCTTTCCCGATGCGCGCAGCGAACGCGCCAGCAAGCACCTGCGCGAGCTGACCCGCCTGGCGCGCAACGGGGTACGCGCGGTGCAGTTGTATTGCGTCAACCTGAGCGGCGTCGAAGCGGTGCGCGCGGCGGCGGAAATCGACCCGCAGTATGCCCGGGCGCTGGCCGAAGCCCGCCAGGCCGGGGTGCAGGTGCTGGCCTATGCCGTCCAGCTGTCGGTCAACAGCCTGCACCTGAGCCATGCGCTGCCGGTGTTGGCCGCGCACTGAGCCGGCGGCTGCGGCACTGTCGGCAAACAAATCCCGCGTGCTAGGCTGCGTCACTTCTGTTCGCAAGAGCCTCTCCAATGCCCATTCAATTTCTTCGTCGCCTGAGCCTGATGGCCGGCCTCTGTGCCACTGCCGCCATTGCCCAGGCCGAAACCTGGCCCGCCGCCGACTGGGAGCGCGCTGCGACGCCTGCCGGTGCCGCTGTCGAAGCCTTCGAGGCGTACAGCTTTCCGCCCCGCGATGACCAGACCCAGGCCGGTATCCGCACCGATGCGGTGGTGGTGATTCGCGACGGCCAGCTGGTCTACGAACGCTACGCCGGGCCGACCAAGGCCGGCACGCCGCACCTGACCTGGTCGGTGAGCAAGAGCCTGATGTCGGCGATCATGGGCGTGGCCTATGGTGAAGGGCGCTTCCAGCTGAGCGACCCGGTGGCCAAATACTACCCGCCGTTCGCCGCGCATCCGCAGACCAAGCTCGGCCACCTGTTCAACTGGGCCTCCGGCCTGGACTGGCAGGAAGACTACGAACTGGCGCCGCTGCGCTCCTCGGTGGTGGCCATGCTGTATACCCGTGGCCACGCGGACATGGGCGCCTTTACCGCCGCGCACAAGCAGGGCGCCGCCCCCGGTACGCGCTTCCGCTACTCCAGCGGTGACAGCACCGTGCTGGCTGCCGCGCTGAAAGGCATGGTCGGCGCCGAAGCGTACAAGGACTATCCGTGGACCGCCCTGTTCCAGCCGCTGGGGATTACTTCGGCGGTCTGGGAAAGCGATCCGCAGGGCACCTATGTCGGCTCTTCCTATGCCTACATGAGCGCTCGCGACCTGGCCCGCGTCGGCCTGCTGATGCAGCGCGGCGGGCGCTGGCAGGACCGCCAGCTGCTACCCAAGCCGTGGGTGGATTTCAGCCTGACGCCGTTCGCCGACTTCAAGGCGGAGAAGCCCGATGACGCCGTGCCGGCCGGGCAGTGGTGGCTCAACCTGTCCTTCGAGGGGGCGCCCAAGCCGTGGCCGGATGTCCCGCCCACCGCCTTTGCCGCGCTCGGGCACTGGGGCCAGTCCCTGTATGTGTTGCCTGAACAGAACCTGGTGATCGTGCGCTATGCCGATGACCGCGACCACAGCTACCAGCACAATGAATTCCTCAAGCGGGCGCTGGCCGCCTTTGCCGGCGAGGTACAACCATGAAACGCCATCACCTGCTCACCCTGCTGATCATCATCC
Organism: Pseudomonas sp. N040; assembly: GCF_015637705.1. Classification (GTDB taxonomy): domain Bacteria; phylum Pseudomonadota; class Gammaproteobacteria; order Pseudomonadales; family Pseudomonadaceae; genus Aquipseudomonas. The sequence goes on from NZ_JADOBE010000003.1 coordinate 102,099, forward strand.
TGGTCCTGCTGTTTGGCCTGGCCTGGCCGAACCGGGCGCACCTGGCTGCCTTCCCGGACATCATCAGCGCCTACACGGCCAAGGAGTACTGCTCCTGCCGCTACGTGATGGACAACCCGGCCGACTATTGCGTGAGCTACGCGAAACAGTACGTTCCGCTCAGCGGCTTTTTCGACGACCAGGCGCACAAGCGGGTAACTGCCAGCGGCCTGGGGCGCAGCAATACCGCTGCCTGGCTGGGCCCGCGGGAAGGCTGCCGCCTGCTCGATCAGGCCGATGCGTTGCCGCAGTGAAGGACGGCGGCCGTGCCGCTCGGCCGGCCTGCATGGCCGGCTTGGCAGCGGTAGTCCTCAGGTCGCGGCGGGCTGCTCCGCTCAGGGCAGCGGATTGGCAAAGCGAACCAGCCCCCGGTGTTCCCTGGCAAACGGCGTGACATAGATCTGCCCGTCTGGCCCGGGGATCGCCGAGGCGATATGCACCGCCTTCGGGCCTTCGTACCAGGCACTGTAGAGGGGGGTGGCGGCATCGGCCGACAGGGCGAGCACGCCGGTCTCCTTTGGCTGGTCCATCCAGTTCAGCGGCAGGCGCAGCAGGATGTGCTTGAGCCAGGGGTGCTCGTGCAGCCAGCTGATCAGTGCGCTGCGCTTGGCGTACATGCCGCACCAGATGCGCCCCCTGGCATCGCGGTCCATGCCGTCGCACATGCCGGGCATGCCATCCAGCACCACTTCGTCCGTTCCGGCCCGCGGCCCGGCGACGAACAGGCGGGTGATCCTGAAGCCGGCCGTCTGGCTGGTGAGGATCGAGGTTTCGCGCGGCTGTCCGGGGTGCAGGTCATAGAGGATGCCGTCCGGGAAGAAATAGCCCGCGGCCACCAGCCGGGTTTCGCCGGTCGCCAGGTCGTGGAGCCAGATCCGCCCGTTGCCCTGGTAGGCCAGTACCTCAGGCACCGTCCCGCCGCCCATCGAGGCGCCGTCGTAGGCGAACGGCTCGCTGAAATAGATGCGCTGGCCATCCGCGCTGATCTCGAGGTCGTTGCAGAAGGCCAGCGGGCGCTTGTGTGCCTCCGGGCTGCCCGGCGTCAGGCGCGGCGCGCTGGCGTCGTCCAGCGGCCAGACCTTCGCCGGGCCGATGTCGCTGCCGGTGTCGGGCACATCGAGCACCACCGGGGTCAGTGCCCGGGTCGAGAGCTTGAGCCGGTACAGGCCGACCCGCTCGGTGGCCGGGTAGTGGTCACCCCACAGATGGGAGGCGCAGAAGTAGAGGGTGTCCGGGTCGCCTAGCGATTCGTGTAGGCCGGCCGCCATCAGCGGCGTGTCGAGGAACACTGCGGCCTGCCCGCGCTTGAAATCGTAGCGCCACAGCTTGCCGTCCATGCCGGAGGCCAGCGCCTGCTGCCCGCCATGCAGGAATACCACATCATCATGCCCCGGCATGTCCGACGGCAGCACCTGCAGCGCGCGGGCGAAGTCCGTCGAGTGGTCAACTGCGGCGGTTTCGGTCGTCAGGCGGTTGTCGAAGCGGATGACGTCAGGCACGCGATGGTGCGCGGGCGGGGTCGCCATCCACCACCACCCAGCGACCAGCAGCAGTGTACCCAGCGCCGTCAGATTTCCGAGCTTCATGTGTGTGGTTTCCTTGCTGGTGTGACTGAGAGCGGACCTGCAGGCGCTTCGCGAGCCTGCGGCAGCCAGTGTATTTCAAGGCCAGGGGCGCAGGCGGATCAGGTTGCCATCGGCGTCCGTGAGCAACAATGCACCATCCGCCGCGCTTTGCGCCAACGCCCCCCTTTGTCTGCACAATCCGGCTGGCCAGCTGGCCGGCCTGCCCGCGCTGCACCGGTTGCTGCGCCGCGGCAGGCTTTGCAAAGCGGGCGGGGGAGGCTAAGGTTGTGCCGGCGCGTGGCCGTGGCCCGCCGCCGCTGTATACCTTCCCAGGATCCTCGCCGAACGGTTTACCCATGCACAGGTTGATTCTTCTTCTGCTCGGAGTGTTGCTCGCCCGGCCGCTGCTTGCCGAGTGGCGCGTCGACGCCGAATCCTCGCGGATTTCCTTCATTGCGACCAAGGACGCACGGCAGGCCGAGGTCGGCCGGTTTTTCGGCCTGCAGGGCATTGTCGACGAGCAGGGCGCCGTGCGCCTGCAAGTCGAGCTGGACTCCATGCGCACCGGGGTGCTGGTGCAGGACCAGCGCCTGCACCAGGAGCTGTTCGAGGTGTCGCGCTTTGCCTTCGCCGAAGTGACGGCCCAGCTCGACCTGCAACCGATCACCAACCTGGCCCCCGGTGCGCAGATGGAAATCCAGCTGCCGGCCATCCTCAGCCTGCATGGGGTGGAACAGGCCTTCAGCAGCGACCTGCTGGTCACCCGCCTGGATGAACACCGCTTCCAGATTGTCACGCTGACCCCGGCGCTCATCGATGCCGCCGACTTCGGCCTGGCCCCGGCGCTGGAAGGCCTGCGCCAGAGCGCCGGACTGGAAAGCGTCAGCCTGTCGGTGCCGGTCAGTGCCGTACTGATCCTGCGCCAGCGCTGATGTACGAAATCTACCCCTGGCGCACCGGCAACCAGTTTGCCTTGCTGGTCGACGGGCCGGAATTTTTCCCGCGCATGCTGCGCGCCATTGCTGAGGCCAGCCTGCGGGTTGACCTGGAGTTGTACCTGGTCAGCAGCGGCGCCTGCGCCACCGCGCTGCTCGATGGCCTGGTCGGTGCTGCCGCACGGGGTGTGCAGGTGCGCTGCCTGTTCGACGACTTCGGCAGCCAGGCGCTGAGTCTGAGTGACCGGCAGCGCCTGCTGCAGGCCGGCATCAGCCTGGCCTTTTACAACCCGCTGAGCTGGCGCGCCGGCCTGCGCAACCTGTATCGCGATCACCGCAAGCTGCTGTTGGTCGATGGCCGGCTGGCCTATACCGGGGGTGCCGGCGCCACCGACGAATTCTGGCAACCGGGTGAGTCGCAGAGCCTCTGGCACGAGGTGATGGTCGAGCAGCGCGGGCCGCTGCTGGCGGACTGGCAGCTGCTGTTCGACCTGCAGTGGCAGGCCTGCACCGCGCCCAAAGCCTGGAAGATCCCTACTGCGCCGACCGGGCAGCAGTTGCCGGCGTTGCCGCGGCAGGGGTCCGGCTGGGGGCGGGTGGCCTATGCCAGCGCCCGCGAGCACCGCGACATCCTGCAGTCGCTGCTGCGCGCGCTGAAGGCCGGCCGCCAGCGCATCTGGCTGGCCACGCCGTATTTCCTGCCGACCTGGAAAGTGCGTCGCGCCTTGCGCAAGGCGGCGTCGCGCGGGGTGGACGTGCGCCTGCTGCTGACCAGCCAGCACACCGACAACCATCCGGTACGCTATGCCGGGCGCCGCTTCTACCCGGCCCTGCTGCGCGCCGGGGTGCGCATCTTCGAGTACCAGCCGCGCTTTACCCACCTGAAGCTGGTGCTGGTGGACGACTGGGTAAGCCTGGGCTCGTGCAACTTCGATCACTGGAACCTGCGCTTCAACCTCGACGCCAACCTGGAAACCCGCGATGCGCAGTTCAGCGCGGCAGTCGCGGCGCATTTCACTACCGACTTCGCCGCCAGTGCGGAGACCAGCCTGCAGCAGTGGCGCGACCTGCCGCTGCGCGAACGCCTGCAGCAGCGCCTGTGGGGCTGGCTGGACAGCCTGGTGATCAAGTTCTTCAAGCAGCGCCAGTAGGCAGCCTTCATTCACCGGCAGGGCCGCGGTGGCTGCGGGTGCCTGGTGATTAGGCTATGTACGCGTTATCGGTTGCAGAGCACTTGTCGCAGGAGCGGCGTAGGGTGGGCTTCAGCCCACCGAAACAACGTGTCTGGCATTGGTGGGCTGAAGCCCACCCTACGCCCACCCTACGCCCCACCGGGCGGCGCAAACCAGGTCCCGGGTGCTGTTCCGGCAGGCCGGCTTACCGATGCGGTAACTGGACAGGGTGCGGGTGTTTCTGTTCCAGGCAGTCCAGGGTGGTTTGCGGGGCGAGCGTCTTCAGGGCCTGGTACTGGCTGATGAATACCTGTCCGCCAAAGCGCTGGAGGAAGTCCGAACGCCTGAGCTGGTCCATGACCGGTCCCTTGACCTCCGACAGGTGCAACTGCACTCCGGAGGTTTGCAGGCGTTCGACGATGGCCTCCAGCGAGTCCAGGGCGCTGGCATCGATCAGGTTCACGCCCGGGCACATCAGCACCAGATGGCGTACTTGCGGCCTGGCCGCGATCAGTTCGCTGATGCGTTCCTCGAGAAAGCGTGCATTGGGGAAGTACAGGCTCTCGTCGACCCGCAGCGACAGCACGGCGGGGCTTTCGACCACGGCAAAGCGTTCGACATTGCGAAAATGCTCGCTGCCGGGTACCTGTCCGACCACCGCCATGTGCGGGCGGCTGGTACGCCAGAGGAACAGCAGCAGCGACAGGCCGACACCCAGGAGGATGCCGACTTCCACGCCGATCAGCAGTACGCCGAGCAGGGTGGCCAGTTGCGCCGCGCCATCCTGGCGCGAATAGCGCCAGGTGCGGCCCAGCGAGCCGAGATCGACCAGGCTGAGCACCGCGATGATGATGGTGGCAGCCAGCACCGCCTGCGGCAGGTTGTGCAGCAGCGGCGTCAGCAGCAGCACGCTGAGGCCGATGCCGACGGCGGTGAACACGCCGGCCATCGGCGTCTGCGCGCCGGCGTCGTAGTTGACCACCGAGCGGGCAAAGCCGCCGGTAACCGGGAAGCCGCCGCTGAACGCCGCACTCAGGTTGGCCGCGCCGAGGCCCAGCAGTTCGCTGTCCGGTTCGATGCGCTGGCGGCGCTTGGCGGCCAGGGTCTGGCCCACCGATACCGATTCGACGAACCCCACCAGGCTGATCAGCAGGGCGGCCGGCAGCAACTGCAGCGCCAGTTGCAGATCCAGGGTAGGCAGGCTCAGCCCCGGCAACCCCTGGGGAATGATGCCGACCACTTTGACCCCCGCCTGTTCCAGCTGCAGCCACGACACGGCGAGGATGGCAACGATGATCGCCAGCACCGGCCCGGCCTTGGCCAGGTTGCCGGCCGCCGCAGCGGACAGGCCCAGGCGCTGCAGCAGCGGCTTCAGGCGGGCGCGCGCCCACCAGAGCCAGAGCAGGCTGAGCAGGCCGATCAACAGGGTGCTGCCATGCACCTGTGGCAGCCCGCGCCACAGCGCCGGGAGCAGCTGCAGCAGATTCTCGCCGCCGGCCTGGATGCCGAGAACATGCTTGAGCTGGCCGACGGCGATGAGCAGCCCGGAGGCACTGATGAAGCCGGAAATCACCGGGTGGCTGAGGAAGTTGGCGAGGAATCCCAGGCGCAACAGCGCCATGCCGGTGAGGATCAGCCCGGAAAGCAGGGCCAGCAGCATGGCGGCCCCGACATAGGCCGCGCCACCCTCGGGAAACAAGGGCCCCAGCGCCGCCGCAGTCATCAGCGAGACCACTGCCACCGGTCCGACCGCCAGTGCCCGACTGGAGCCGAACAGGGCGTAGGCCAGCAGGGGCAGGATGCTGGCATACAGCCCGGTCACCGGCGGCAGGCCGGCGAGCATGGCATAGGCCAGGCTCTGCGGGATCAGCATCAGGGTGACAATCACGGCCGCCAGGCCATCCTGGCTGGCGGTTGCCCGGTTATAGCGGCTGCCCCAGTCCAGGCAGGGCAACCAGTGGCGCAGCTTCATGGGTTCGGTTCCTTGCCAAAGTCGCAGGCTGGCGGGGCTTCGACTGGCAGCGGCTCATGCGGCAGGCGCTTGGGCTTGGCCAGCCACTCATGGCCGCGCAGCATCATGTCGAAGTAGATGCTCGGCATCAGCTTCACCTTGAGTTCCCAGGCCAGGCGCCGCGGAATGGCCGGATCGAGCGGGAAGCTGGGCAGCAATTTGCCGCCGTAGCCGAATTCCGCCAGCACCACCTTGCCGCGCTCCACGGTCAGCGGGCAGGAGCCGTAACCGTCGTACAGCGCCCGTGGACCCTTGCCGGCCAGCACGGCGATGACGTTCTCGGCCACCACCGGTGCCTGCTTGCGCACGGCCGCCGCGGTCTTGGCGTTCGGCGCGGCGCACACATCGCCGAGACTGAAGATGTTGCCAAAGCGCGGATGGCGCAGGGTTTCGTGATCGGCCTCGATCCAGCCCTCGGCATTGGCCAGTGGGCTCTGCCGGATAAATTCCGGGGCCTGCTGGGGCGGCACGGCATGCAGGAAGTCGAAGGATTTCTCCACTGTCTGCGTGTTGCCCTGGGCGTCGACCTGCTTGAACCAGGCCTTGCGTGCCGGGCCATCAACCGCAGTCAGGCTGGTATTGAAGTTGAGCTGCGCGCCATAGCGTTCGACGTAGCGCATCAGCGGCGGGACGAAGGTCGGCACGCCAAACAGCACGGCACCCGCCGAGCAGAACTCCACGTCGATATCCGGCAGCACCCCTTGCTGCCGCCACCAGTCGCAGGACAGGTACATGGCCTTCTGCGGCGCGCCGGCACACTTGATCGGCATCGCGGGCTGGGTGAACAGGGCGCGGCCACGGCGCAGGCTCTGCACCTGCTGCCAGGTGTAGGGGGCCAGCTCGAACTGATAGTTGGAGGTCACGCCATGCTTGCCCAGGGTCTCCCCGAGGCCTTCGACGGCATCCCAGTTCAGGCTCAGTCCGGGGCAGACGATCAGGCTGCGATAGCCGAGGCGATTGCCGTCTTCCAGCACGATCCGTTGTTGCTCGGGCTCGAATCCGGCGACCGCCGCATGTATCCATTGCGCCCCCTTGGGAATGCAGCGCGCCATCGGCCGCTCGGTACGCGCACGATCGAAGATGCCGGCGCCGACCAGGGTCCAGCCCGGCTGGTAGTAATGCTGTTCGCGCGGTTCGATGACGGCAATCCGCAGGTGCGGATCGCGCCGCAACAGGCTGGCGGTTACCGCACAGCCGGCTGCACCGCCCCCCACGACCAGCACGTCGTAGCGCTGGGTCGGGGCCGCACTGGCGGGCGCCTGCAGCTGCGGGGTCTGCTGCCAGCGCTGCTGCAGGCGCGCGGCCAGCCCGGCCAGGTCATAGCCGGCTGCGCGGGCAGTGTCGAGCAGCACCTGAGGGTCAAGGTGATGCGCCTCGCTGAGCGCCCACAGGCTGGAAGAGCGCGTGCCGCTGCGGCAGAAGGCCAGGACCGGCCCGCGCACGCGGCCGAGCAGTTCGGCAAAGGCGCTGACATCGCCATCGGTTATCTGCCCGGAGATTACCGGCAGATAGTAGTAGTCCAGGCCGCTGGCCTGCGCCGCCGCCTGCATCTGGGCCGAGCCGGGCTGCCCCTCACCCTCGCCATCCGGACGGTTGTTGATCACGCTGCGATACCCGGCCGCGGCCAGGGTGCCCATGTCCGCAGGTTGCAATTGGGCCGCGACCGCGATGAACGGGGTCAGGCGCTTGAGCGAGTCCATGGTGATTGCCTCAGAGCACGTCGAGAGGGATTTTCAGGTAGCGGGTGCCGTTGTCTTCGGCGGGCGGCATTTGCCCGGCGCGCATGTTCACCTGCACGGACGGCAGGATCAGCATCGGCATGCCGAGGGTGGCATCGCGCGCACTGCGCATGGCCACAAAATCCGCTTCGCTGATGCCCTCGTGCACATGCACATTGTGCGCACGCTCCTCGGCCACGCTGGTCTGGTAGCGGTAGTCGTCGCGTCCCGGCGCCTTGTAGTCATGACACATGAACAGCCGGGTATCCCCGGGCAGGGCGAACAACTTGCGAATCGACTGGAACAGGATCCGCGCATCACCGCCCGGGAAGTCACAGCGGGCAGTGCCGTAGTCGGGCATGAACAGGGTGTCGCCGACGAAGCCGGCATCGCCGATCAGGTAGGTCATGCAGGCCGGAGTATGGCCCGGGGTGTGCAGCGCCCGCGCCTCGATAGAGCCGACCATGAACGTGTCGCCATCCTTGAGCAGGCGGTCGAACTGGCGGCCGTCGGTGGCGAATTCGCTGCCGGCATTGAACAGCTTGCCGAAGGTATCCTGCACCACGGTGATGTTCTCGCCGATGGCCAGTTGCCCGCCCAGTTCACGCTTCAGGTAGGGCGCCGCAGACAGGTGATCGGCGTGCACATGGGTTTCCAGCAGCCAGTCGACCTGCAGGCCCTGTTCGCGGACATAGGCGATCAGGCGGTCGGCGTTCTTCACCGACGTGCGTCCGGATGCCGCCTCATAGTCGAGTACCGAGTCGATAATCGCGCAGTGCCGGGTCGACGGATCGCTGACCACATAGCTGTAGGTGTAGGTGGCGGGATCGAAAAAGGCTTCAACGTGTGGCTGCATGGCGGGACTCCTCGCGTGGATACCCCGGAGGGTAATCGATTAAGAGGAATCGTAACTATTTTTACGTTCTATGCTTAGAATTATTTTGCATATGCAACCGGCGACTCCTTTCCGAGCCTGATAAAGTAACGTAATAGACTGATCTATAAGTCTATTTTCTGAAATCTAACGCAAGCCGCTGGTCGGGCTGGAGCCTGCCGCTGGAAAAAAATCTGCAGCAGCGCCTGCGTGCCGGCTGCTCAAACGGTTCAAACCGCCAGCGTGACACTGTGTCGCGGCGCAAAACGGCCGGCGCTGTGCGAGTCCGGCAAGGGCATTTGTTAAACTCCGCGGCCTTTTTCGGCCTGCCGTCCTGGCTGGTGCCATCCCGATGTTGCGGAGCAGGGGGGTTCGATGTCGTTGCACCTGATGGTTTCCCAGGCACTGAGCGATTCGGCGCAGCGCCTGAATGTGCTGGCGCTGTTTTTTGCCGTGGCTGGCAGCTGGCTGCTGCTGGCGACCCGCTGGCGCGAGCAGGAGGCCCGCCTGCGGCTGGCTTGCGGTACAGCAGCGGACTCCGGCGCGGATGCAGCAAGCCTGCCCGGCGAGCCGACCCGGCGCATCAACCGTTTCTTCTACCAGTTCGGCTTCACCTGCCTGACTGTGGCCCTGAGCCTGTCCTGGTCGAGCACCTGGATCTGAAGCGGCAGACCCGCTGAATGCACAACGGCAACCCGCGGGTCGCCGTTGTGCAGGGCCGGATGGCCCGACCGGCTCAGTGCGCCGCCGCCACCATTGCCTCACACGCCTGCCCCGGATCGCCGGTGCGCTCGTAGGCCTTTATCCAGGCCGGGTAGTTGTGCACGACCGGGATGTCGTCGGGGTGAAAGCCCGGCTTCATGTAGGCCAGGATCTGCGCGCTGAAAGAGCCGAATACGCCGTTGCGACCATACATCCAGCCGAGATGGTTCAGCAGCAGGCGTTTGCGCTGCCACCAGCTGAAGCCGTCGGCCTTGAGCAGGATGTCGGTGGTGCGGTAGGTCTCCCAGCTGATGTCCAGGGTGGCATAGATCATCGCCGCGCAGCGCTTGAGGTGGCTGACCTTGGCCACCGTGGTCATCACATTGAAGACCACCGACTTGTGTTCCATTTCCTCAACCGCATGCCAGGCGACCAGCGCCTTTACACGCGGGTCGGCGCCGGCCATCACCGCCTTGCGGGCGAAGAAGCCTTCGGCGAGCAGGGCGGTGAAGTGTTCGAAGGCGGCCGTCAGCGCCAAGTTGAAACCCGGGGAAAAGTGTTTCAGCCAGAAGCTGTTGCGCTTTTTCTGCATGGCCAGCAGCTCGTCCACCGGCAGGCCCTGCTCCCTGAGCAGGTTGTTGAAGCGGGTATGGGCGATACCGTGCTGGCCTTCCTGACGGGTGAAATCCTTGACGTGCTTGATCAGAACCGGGTCGCTGATCTGCTCGCGGTAATGCCGCACGCAGGTGATGAAGTAGCGCTCACCATCGGGGAAGTACAACTGCATGCCGTCCATCAGGCGGCTCTTGTACGGGTCGTTGTCGTACCAGTAGCGCGGAATGCTGCTGTCGAGCTTGAAGTCGATGTTCTCGCGCGGCTGGATGCGGTCCGGGTTGGTGATGCGGTTGATCATGCTGTGCTCCTTGTTGTGAAGGTCAGCGCGGTGGCGATATCCACGCGGCTGCTGGATAAGGGCGGCTGCGTTTACGGCGCCTTGCGCCGCGCCACGCTGTACAGTTTGGGATCAAGCATGCCCTTGAGCATGGCGTAGAGCAGGCGATTGCGCCGCTCCAGTGACACCCCCCAGGACATCAGCCAGAGCGGCAGGGACTGGTAGCCGAGGACCAGGCGCTGCTTGCCGGAACGGATGCACTCGATCACCTCCCGTGCCACATCGTCGGGATCAGTCTTCAGGTACTTGCGGGTGAATTCCTCACCGTTCGGCGAGTCCTTGGCGATGTTGGTATTGATGCCGCCCGGATGCACCAGATGCACGCTGATCGGGCTTTCCTGCAGTTCCACCATCAGCGATTCGGTAAAGCCCCGCACGGCAAACTTGGAGGCGCAGTAGTCCGAGGCATTCGGTGTGCCGACCAGACCGAACACACTCGATACGTTGACTATCGCGCCCTCGCCGTTGGCCAGCAGTTGCGGCAGGAAGGCGCGGGTACCGTAGACCACGCCGAAGAAGTTGATTTGCAGGGTGCGCTCGTAGCTCTGGTCTTCCATCGCCCAAACTGGCATTCCACCGCCGCCCACGCCGGCGTTGTTGATGATGACGTGGGCATTGCCCAGTTCGGCCTGTACCTCGGCGGCAAAAGTGTTCATCGCGGCCTTGTCCCCGACATCAAAGACCTGGCTGAACACGCCCCGGGCCGGCGTGCCCTTGAGCAGGGCAACCGTCTCGGCCAGGCCGGCCGGATCGAAGTCATTAAGCGCCAGCCGGGCGCCCAGTCTGGCGAACTCCAGCGCGTAGGCGCGGCCCATGCCGGAGCCGGCTCCGGTGATGACGATGGTCTTGTCCTTGAAGTCTTTCATTGTGGTTTTCCTGACCAGGGTTGGCTGAGTTCATGCGGCGCGCAGGGGGTTATTGGTTGCCGTGTTTTTGTAGGGTGGGTTAGCCGCGCAGCGGCGTAACCCACCATCGATGCCAACGGCATCGTGCTTACCGGCCTTGCGGCCGGATGGTGGGTTACGGCCGGTGGCCTGACCCATCCTGCAAATCGGTGCTTCCTGACTAATTCAGGGCCTCGCGTTTGGCGGCTGGTCAGTTCCAGACAGGTTGTCATGCCGGTACTGCCAGACGCGTCGTGGGCAGGCTCTGTCCGGTTTGCTGGGCGGCGGTGGTGAACTGCAAGTTGGCATCCGCCACCGGGCCCTCGCGCATCAGCCGGACATCCTCCAGGTAGTTCATCGACATCAGCCAGGGCGCGCCCGGCCCCTGCCGTGGCAGCGAGTTGATCGCGCGTTGCACGTAACCGGCGCCGAAATCCAGCAGTGGCCGGGTCGGCATGTCGGCCGCCGGCAACTGCGCGGAGCAGCTGCTGTAGCCATGCTGGTCCATGTAGGCGAGCAGGCGGCAGAAATGTTCACACAGCAGGCCGACCTTGAGCGTCCACGAGGAGTTGGTATAGCCGACGCTGAAGGCGAAGTTGGGGATGCCGTCGAGCATCATGCCCTTGAAGGCCACCTTGTGTGACAAGTCCGGCACCTGGCCGTCGACCGACAGTTGTACCCCGCCGAACAACTGCAGGTTCAAGCCGGTGGCGGTGACGATGATGTCGGCTTCCAGTTCGCGCCCGGAGCGCAGGCTGACCCCCTTGGCGGTGAAAGTCCGGATGTGGTCGGTGACGATCGACGCGCTGCCGTCGCTAATGGCCTTGAACAGGTCGCCATCAGGCACCGCACACAGGCGCTGTTCCCACGGGTTGTACGGCGGATTGAAATGCTCGTCGACCGGATAGCCCTCGGGCAGCGCCTTCTTGTTGAAGTGGCGGATCAGCCGGCGCGCAACGTTCGGGTATTTCTGGCACAGCAGCCAGATCCCGCGCGAGATCAGCACGTTCTTGCGCCGGGTCAGCGCATAGGCGCGTTCGGTTGGCAGCAAGCGGCGCAGCAGCCGGGCGATCGGGTCTTCGGCGGGGACATTCAGCACATAGCTGGGCGTGCGTTGCAGCATGGTCACGTGCGCGGCCTTGTCGGTCAGCGCCGGCACCAGCGTCACCGCGGTAGCGCCGCTGCCGATCACCAGCACCCGCTTGCCGCGGTAGTCCAGGTTTTCCGGCCAGTGCTGGGGATGGATCAACTGGCCCTGGAACTGCTCGACCCCTTCGAAGTGCGGGGTGAAACCCGCGTCGTAGCGGTAGTAGCCGGCGGCCGAGAACAGCCAGTTGCAGGTCATGCGCTGGCACTCGCCGGTATCCAGTCGCTCGACCTCCAGCGTCCAGCGCGCCTCGGCGCTCGACCAGGCCGCACTGCGCACCCTGTGCTGGAAGCGAATGTGCTGGTCGATGGCGTACTCGGCCACGGTCTCGTGCAGGTACTCGAGGATCGAGTCGGCGCTGGCGATGGCCTTGGGATTGAGCCAGGGCTTGAATTCATAACCGAAGGTGTACAGGTCCGAGTCGGAGCGGATGCCCGGGTAGCGGAACAGGTCCCAGGTTCCGCCCAGCGCTTCGCGGCCCTCCAGGATCACGTAGGATTTGCCGGGCAGATCCCGTTGCAGGTAATAGGCGGCGCCGATGCCGGAAATCCCGGCACCGATGATCAGCACATCGATGTGCTCGGTGGATGGCTGCTGCTGGACTGACAAGGGCTGCTCCTGAACTCAACGCTGTGGCGAGATGTCGCAGCAGTGTTGTTGACAACCCGCCAGGCGGGCAAGGTATAAACTGCACTGAATCCTATTTAATATGGTGCATATTGAACCATCTTTGGGAGCTGATGCCGTTGAGCCTGCCTTACTCGAACCTGCCCCTGGCCAAATGGCCGCTGCCGTCGCCGCGGGTGCGCGAATTGCTCCGCCAGGGTGCCGATCGTGTGCTCAACGCGCCGGCGGAATGGCTGGAAGAGATCGACCTGGCCAGCCTCTCGCCAGCGAGCATGAAATCCCTGGCCGACGATCCGGTACTGATGGCCGCCTCACGGCGGGCCACCCGCTCCAGTCTGATCCACTGGGCGGCGGCGAATATCGAGAGTCCGGGTGCGCCGGTTGCGCCCTATGTACCGGGCGACATGCTGAGCAATGCGCGCGAACTGATCCGCCGTGGCGAAACCGACCTGATGTTCAACGCCTCACGAGCGGCGCAAGGCACGGCGTGGCAGCAATGGATGGTGATCGCCTTCGAGTTGACATCCGACCCGCAGGAACTGCGCGAATTGCTCGACGTATCGGCCCGCTCGATCGCCGCCTTTATCGACGGCAACATGGAAGCGCTGGCCGCCTTCATCAAGGCCGAGCGCGAGGAGCGCATGCGCGGCACCCACGTCGAGCGCCGCGAACTGGTGACGGCGATAGTCGAGGGCACCGGGATCAACGCCCAGCAGGCCGGCCAGCGACTGGGCTACAACCTGGAGCAGCCACACCATGCGGCAGTGATCTGGAGCGAGGAGGCGGATACCCGGCTGGCTACCCTGGAACACGCGGCCAGGGCGCTGGTGCGCTGCGCCGGCAGCCGCCACAGCCTGACGGTGATCGCCAATGCGGCCACCCTGTGGGTCTGGACCACCGCAGACAAACCGGTCGAGCTGCCGCAGCTGCTGATGGCCATCAAGGGCCTGCCGGGCGTGCGCCTGGCCATGGGCTCCACCGGGCAGGGCCTGGAAGGTTTCCGCCGTGCGCACCTAGATGCGCTGACCACGCAACGGGTACTCGGGCGCCTGCATTCCGATGCGCGCGTGGTGAACTTCGACATGGTGCGGCTGGTCGCCCTGATGACCCGCGACCCCAAGGCCTCGCAGCAGTTCATCACCCACACCCTGGGCAGCCTGGCCAGTGCCGCCCCCGTGCTGCGCCGGGCGCTGCTGACCTTCCTCGCTTGCGGATGCAATGCGACGCAGGCGGCAGAACAGCTGCACACCCACCGCAACACCCTGCTGCGCCGCCTGGCCCGCGCTGAAGAACTGTTGCCGCGGCCGCTGGAAAGCAACCGCATTCATGTGGCGGCAGCGCTGGAAGCGCTGAGCTGGACGGTAGATGAACAGCGATAGAAGAAATGCTGCGCTAGGCACGTGTGTTCTGGGCCAAGCTGACGCAGACAGTCGCAGCAGCTGGTGGACAAGTAAACGTTGTCCACCCTACGTGCTCCGGAGTTTGCGTAGGGTGGGAAACTGCGCAGCATTTCCCACCATGCGTGCTGGACGCCACCACTGTGCCGATCACTGGCACAGCCCTTGCTACCTCGCCGGCAACACTTCTCAAGTTGCCACAGCGAAATCCCTATGAGCGAGCAGTACCAGCCACCGCACAGCAATTCCCTGGATTGGGTCGGCGGTTCCGATGCCCCGGAAAAGCGCAGCCTGAACCTTGGCTTCATGGCCCTGACCGACAGCGCTTCGCTGATCGTGGCGGCCACCCAGCAGTTTGCCCAGCCCTATGGCCTGACCCTTAAGCTGCAGCGGCAGTCGTCCTGGGCCGGGTTGCGCGAGCGTTTGCACACCGGCGAGCTGGATGCCGCGCAGAGTCTGTATGGCCTGGTGTATGGCATGCATCTGGGCCTGGGTGGTGCTGCGCCGCTGCCGATGGCGGTGCTGATGGGGCTGGCGCAGAACGGCCAGAGCATCAATTTGTCTGCGCGCTTGCAGAGCGCTGGCGTGCGCGATGGCGAGGCGTTGGCCCGCTACGTGCGCCAGGCTGGTGCGCGGCTGACCTTCGCCCATACCTTTCCCACCGGCACCCACGCCATGTGGCTGTATTACTGGCTGGCGAGCCTGGGCATTCACCCGTTGCGCGATGTCGACAGCGTGGTGGTGCCGCCGGCACAGATGGTGGCGCACCTGCGCGCCGGGCGCATCGATGGCTTTTGCGCGGGTGAGCCGTGGGGGGCGCAGGCGGTGGCGCAAGGGCAGGGCTTCACGGTATGCACCAGCCAGTCGCTTTGGGCCGATCATCCGGAGAAAGTCCTCGGCTGCACCCGCGAGTTTGTCGAGACCTGCCCGAATGCCGCCCGGGCACTGGTAATGGCGGTGCTGGAGGCCAGTCGCTTCCTCGATGCCAATGTTGAAAACCGCAGCGCGGCAGCCTCGCTGGTCAGTGCGCCGGAATTTCTGGATACCCCGCTTGAGGTGATCGAACCGCGCTTCTGCGGGCGCTATGAAGATGGCAACGGCCAGGCCTGGCTGGACCCGCATCCACTGCGCTTTTGCGCGCAGGGCGCGGTGAACATGCCGTACCTGTCCGACGGCATGTGGTTCCTCACGCAGTTCCGCCGCTGGGGACTGTTGCGCGAAGAGCCGGATTACCTGGCGCTGGCCGGCGCGGTGCAGCAGACCGCGCTGTATGCCGAGGCTGCCAGCAGCCTGGGTTTGGCGGTTCCGCCGGCGCTGCGCAGCAGCCGGCTGTTCGACGGCAAGCTCTGGGATGGCAGTGATCCGGCTGCCTACGCGCGCAGCTTCGAACTGCACGCACTGACCGACGCGCGTCAGGCGGGGGCATGCTGATGCGCATCCTGCTGATTGACGATACCGCGCAGAAACTCGGCCGCCTGAAGGCGGCCCTGAGCGAGGCCGGCTTCGAGGTGATCGAGGAATCCGGGCTGGTGATTGATCTGCCCAAACGGGTGGAAGCGCTGTGCCCGGACGTGATCCTGATCGACAGCGAATCCCCCGGCCGCGATGTCATGGAACAGGTGGTGCTGGTCAGCCGCGACCAGCCGCGGCCGATCGTGATGTTCACCGACGAGCAGGACCCGGGGGTGATGCGTCAGGCGATCAAGTCCGGGGTCAGCGCCTACATAGTCGCCGGTATCCAGGCCGAGCGTCTGCAGCCGATTCTCGATGTGGCGATGGTGCGCTTCGAGAGCGACCAGGCCTTGCGCGCGCAGTTGCAGGCGCGTGACGCGCAGCTGGCCGAGCGCAAGCGCATCGAGCTGGCCAAGGGGCTGCTGATGAAGATGAAGAGCTGCAACGAGGAAGAGGCCTACACGCTGATGCGCCGGCAGGCCATGAGCCGCCAGCAGAAGCTGATCCAGGTCGCCGAGCAGATCATCGCCATGCACGACATGCTCGGCAACTGAAGCTGCCGGCCGTGCACCATGCTGCAGCCCGCGTACCAGTCTGATGCACCCCGGCCGGCCCTTGAATGGCCTGCGGGAACACTTTTGGGGCTGCTTTCGGCAGCTGGTTATTATTTTAACAATATGATTTATAACGGTTATTTAAATTAATTCAGGTGTTCCTGCATATCTGGCAAGGCGCTTGCAATCACCTGGCTAACACCCGTCTCATGATCGCCAATGGCGGTGATCAGGACGAACTGACAAAGACGTCATTAGCAAACTGCTCTTCGCGAGCCGGTTTTCTATGACGTCTTTTTTCGTTTCTGGCCCTGAGGAAATCTCCATGATGCACACCATTCGCCGTAACGTCCGGATCAAGTCGCTGTTGGGCGGCCTGCTGTTGTCTTCCCTGACCCTGTCGCTGGCCCAGGCCGCCGAACCGGAAAAGGCCGAGCTGAAACTCGGCTTCATCAAGCTCACCGACATGGCACCGCTGGCGATTGCCTACGAGAAGGGCTACTTCGAGGATGAAGGCCTGTACGTCACCCTCGAGGCCCAGGCCAACTGGAAAGTGCTGCTCGACCGGGTGATCACCGGTGAACTGGATGGCGCGCACATGCTCGCCGGCCAGCCGCTCGGCGCGACCATCGGTTTCGGCACCAAGGCTGAGGTGGTTACGGCGTTTTCCATGGACCTGAATGGCAACGGCATCACCGTGTCGAATGCGGTCTGGGACGAAATGAAAAAGCACGTGCCGATGGAAAACGGCAAGCCGGTGCACCCGATCAAGGCCGATGCCCTCAAGCCGGTGATCGAGCAGTACAAGGCCAAGGGCAAGCCCTTCAACCTGGGCATGGTGTTCCCGGTGTCCACGCATAACTACGAATTGCGCTACTGGCTGGCGGCGGGCGGCATCAACCCCGGCTATTACGCACCGGCCAAGGGCGACATCACCGGCACCCTGAATGCCGACGTGCTGCTCTCGGTCACCCCGCCACCGCAGATGCCCTCGACCATGGAAGCCGGCACCATCAATGGCTACTCGGTAGGCGAGCCGTGGAACCAGCAGGCGGTGTTCAAAGGCATCGGCGTGCCGGTGATCACCGACTACGAGATCTGGAACAACAACCCGGAAAAAGTCCTCGGCGTGTCCAAAGCCTGGGCCACAGCCAATCCGGAAACCCACAAGCGGCTGGTCAAGGCGCTGATCCGTGCCGGCATGTGGCTGGATGCGGACAACAACGCCAACCGCCAGGAAGCCGTGGAAATCCTCGCGCGGCCGGAATACGTCGGTGCCGATGCCAAGGTGATCGCCAACTCGATGACCGGCACCTTCGAGTACGAGAAGGGCGACAAGCGCGAGGTACCGGACTTCAACGTGTTCTTCCGGCACAACGCCACCTATCCCTACTACTCGGATGCCATCTGGTACCTGACGCAGATGCGCCGCTGGGGGCAGATCGGTGAAGCCAAGCCGGACAGCTGGTACGTCGACATCGCCAAGCAGGTCTATCTGCCGGCGGTGTACCAGAGTGCCGCGAATGAGTTGGTTGCCGAAGGCAAGGCCAGCGCGGCGGACTTCCCGCCAGCGGACGAGCAAGGCTTCCGCGCACCGAGCAATGCCTTCATCGATGGCCTGACCTACGACGGTCGCCAGCCGAATGCCTACATCAACCAGTTCAAGATCGGCCTGAAACCCGACTCGGTCCAGTAACCCGTCTATTGCCCAGGGTGGCGGATCTGCCGCCGCCCGCTTGCTGCGAGGACCCGACGATGAGCAACCCTGCCGTCGCCCAACCGATCCAGGACACCCTGAACAGCGCACGCCGTGTGGCGTTCAAGCGTTGGTTGCCCAACCTGCTGCTGCCGCTGATCGGCACGCTGGTGTTTCTGCTGTTCTGGCAGCTGGCCGCCGGCAGCATCAACACCAGCCTGGGCGCGTTTCCCGGCCCGAGCCAGGTGGCCACGCAGTTCGTCAGCCTGGTGGATGAACATCAGCGTGAGCAGGCCAAGGCCGATGCGTTTTACCAGCGACAGGAACAGCGCAACGCGGAAAAGCTCGCCAGCGATCCGGCGGCCCAGGTGAGCATCCGCCCGTATACCGGCAAGCCGACCTTCTTCAAGCAGATCTTCACCAGCCTCTACACGGTGATGACCGGCTTTGTGCTGGCCTCGCTGGTGGCGATTCCGCTGGGGATCATCTGCGGCTTGAGCAAGCCGATCTACAACGCAATCAATCCGCTGATCCAGGTGTTCAAGCCGGTTTCGCCGCTGGCCTGGTTGCCGCTGGTGACCATGGTGGTCAGCGCCGTGTACAGCAGCAGTGATCCGCTGTTCGCCAAGTCGTTTGTCACTTCGGCAATCACCGTGGCGCTGTGCTGCCTGTGGCCGACGGTGATCAATACCACGGTCGGCGTGGCCAGCCTGGACCAGGATCTGCAGAACGTCAGTCGCGTGCTCAGTTTGTCGCCACTCAGCCACGTGCGGCGCATCGTGCTGCCGGCGGCGATCCCGATGATCTTCACCGGCCTGCGCCTGTCGCTGGCGACCGGCTGGATGGTGCTGATCGCTGCCGAGATGCTGGCGCAGAACCCCGGGCTGGGCAAATTCATCTGGGACGAGTTCCAGAACGGCAGCTCCAATTCGCTGGGGCGGATCATGGTCGCGGTGGTGGTGATAGGCCTGATCGGTTTTGCCCTCGACCGGCTGATGCTGGCGCTGCAACGCCGCGTCAGTTGGGACAAGAATGCTGATCTTCGCTAATTATTTTCAAGGAGTTCGCCATGAGTCAGGCACACCTCGAGCTGAGTGCCGTCGGCATCAGCTTCCCAACTGACAAGGGCCTGTATTGCGCCTTGCAGAACGTCAATCTGAAAATCGCCAAGGGCGAGTTCGTTTCGCTGATCGGCCACTCCGGCTGCGGCAAATCCACCGTGCTGAATATCGTTGCCGGCCTGTACCAGGCCAGCCAGGGCGGGGTGATTCTGGATGGCCGCGAGGTCAACTCGCCGGGGCCGGAACGCGCGGTGGTGTTCCAGAACCACAGCCTGTTGCCGTGGCTGAGCTGCTACCAGAACATCGAGCTGGCGGTGCGTCAGGTCTTCAAAGGGCGCAAAAGCAAGGCCGAGATGCGTGAGTGGATCGAGCACAACCTCGAGCTGGTGCACATGAGCCACGCCCGCGACAAACGCCCCAGCGAAATCTCCGGCGGCATGAAACAGCGCATCGGCATTGCCCGCGCACTGGCCATGCAACCCAAGGTATTGCTGATGGACGAGCCGTTCGGTGCGCTGGATGCGCTGACCCGCGCCCATCTGCAGGATTCGCTGATGGAGATCCATGCGGCGCTGGGCAACACGGTGATCATGATCACCCACGACGTGGACGAAGCGGTGCTGCTGTCCGACCGTATCGTGATGATGAGCAATGGTCCGGCGGCCACGGTCGGCGAGATTCTCCGGGTGGAGCTGCCGCGCCCGCGCGAGCGCATGGCCCTGGCCCATGATCCGCGCTACCACGAGTACCGCGCGGCGGTGCTGGAGTTCCTCTACCAGAAGCAACACCGCCCGGCCGCGTAGCTGGCCTGCCCGCCGAACCCGCTCGCCGAACAGATCATCGCCACCCCTCATGGCGAGAGCGCCGCGCCCCCAGGTCTGTTGCTGCGGTGCGGTTCGCCTGCCCGCACGGCCCCTTAGGAGCGCCGCCCCCGGCGCGAGCTTTTGCCACCCCTCGCGGCATGGGCGCCGCGCCCACCGAATGCGCTGCCTGTCCGTCGGCTAGACAGGCACAGCTGCGCACCAATTGCGGGCGGACGCACCAGTTCGGCCCGGGCTTGCTTGCGCTGACGCTCTGCCGGCGCCGGCAAATGAGCATGAGCGTTGCCCGGCGTTTGCCTGGCGCAGCCGCATCAGCCGCGCCCCATCAGTGCGGCGCAGCGCGTTCCGGGCGGCGGCTCCCGCGCTGGAGTGTGAGTGCCGGCAATGTTGGCCCGGTCCTTGCTGAATACCTGTACTTGGCAGCCAAAGGCGGTTGCCCGACTACGGCAAAGGCGTCGCATTCAATCGGTTCTCGGTGAGCCGCGTTGAGGCGACGCTTTTTTTCGTTTCGCGTCCACGTGTGACGCAGGGCTGGGTTTTCCGGCGTTAGCCGATTCGGTCGAGCCGGGCGGAATCATTGAATTGCTATCCACGAGGTGTCAGATGAATAAAAGTTTCTGGAAATCGGGCAACACGCCGACGCTGTTCGCCGCCTTTCTCTACTTCGACCTGAGTTTCATGGTCTGGTATGTGCTTGGCCCACTCGGCGTGCAGATCGCCACGGACCTGCAACTGACGACCCAGCAGCGCTCCTTCATGGTTGCCACGCCGATCCTGGCCGGCGCGGTCTTGCGCTTCCTGCTCGGCCTGCTGGCTGATCGAACCTCGCCCAAGGCGGCCGGCCTGCTCGGGCAGGTGGTGGTGATCGGCGCGCTGGCGGTGGCCTGGCTGCACGGCATTCACAGTTATGAGCAGGCGTTGCTGCTCGGGCTGTTCCTCGGTGTCGCCGGCGCTTCCTTCGCCGTGGCTTTGCCGCTGGCCTCGCAGTGGTATCCGCCGCAGCATCAGGGCAAGGCGATGGGCATCGCCGGCGCCGGCAACTCCGGTACCGTGCTGGCCGCGCTGTTCGCCCCGGCCCTGGCCGCCGCCTATGGCTGGAACAATGTGTTCGGCCTGGCGCTGATTCCGCTGGTGCTGACCCTCGGCATCTTTGCCGTCGCGGCGAAGAATGCGCCGAACCGACCGGCCCCCAAGGCCATGGCCGACTACCTGAAGGCGCTGGCCGATCCGGACAGCTGGTGGTTCATGCTGTTCTACAGCGTGACCTTCGGCGGCTTCCTCGGCCTGGCCAGCACCTTGCCCGGTTACTTCCATGACCAGTACGGTTTCGATCCGGTCAAGGCCGGCTACTACACCGCCGCCTGCGTGTTCGCCGGCAGCCTGATGCGTCCGCTGGGTGGCGCCCTGGCTGATCGCATCGGCGGCATCCGCGCGCTGCTGGTGATGTACACCGTGGCTTCGCTGAGCATCACCATCGTCGGCCTCAACCTGGCCAGCTCCACGGCGGCACTCGGCCTGTTCGTGGTGGCCATGCTCTGCCTGGGTGCCGGCAACGGTTCGGTGTTCCAGCTGGTGCCGCAGCGCTTTCATCGCGAGATTGGCGTGATGACCGGGTTGATTGGCATGGCGGGCGGTATTGGTGGTTTCTGCCTGACCGCCGGGCTGGGCGCGATCAAGCAAGCCACCGGCGATTACCAGCTCGGTTTGTGGCTGTTCGCCAGCTTGGGCGTGCTGGCCTGGGTCGGCCTGTTCAGCGTCAAGCGCCGCTGGCGCACCACCTGGGGTAGCGCGGCGATGACCGTGGCCCGGGTTTAACTGTTGGCAGGAAAATGTAGGTTGGGCGTAGGGTGGGCTTTAGCCCACCATTTGGCGCTGCCTGGTTTGGTGTTTGGTGGGCTGAAGCCCACCCTGCGCTGTAACGCCTCCTCTTCCGGACTAATCGGACAAGAGTATCCATGAGCCTGCAACTGAGCATCGCCGAAGCCACTGCTGCCGGGCCGCGTCCGCAGAACCAGGATGCCTTGCGCGTGGTCACACCGGCGCCGGCGCTGGCGGCGAGCAAGGGTTATCTGTGTGCGATCGCCGATGGCGTCAGCCAGTGCGTGGATGGCGGGCTGGCTGCCCGCGCGACGCTGCAGGCCCTGGCGCTGGATTACTACGCCACGCCGGAAACCTGGCCGGTGGCGCAGGCGCTGGAGCGCCTGTTGCTGGCACAGAACCGCTGGCTGCGCGCCAATGGCGGCGGCCAGCCGTTGCTGACCACACTCAGCGCGCTGGTCTTGCGCGGGCGGCGCTACACCCTGGCGCACGTCGGCGACTGCCGGGTCTATCGCTGGCATGCCGGCAAGCTGGAGCGGCTGACCAGCGAGCATGTCTGGGAACAACCCGGCATGCAGCATGTGCTGAGCCGGGCGATGGGCCTGGACCAGCATGTGCTGGCCGATTACAGCGAAGGCGAGTTGCAGGCCGGCGAGCAGTTCCTGCTGCTCAGCGACGGCGTCTGGGCCAGCCTTGACGATGCCTACATCGCCAGCGTGCTGCGCGATGAGCCGGAGCAGCAGGCGGTGGTCAATGCGCTGATTCGCGCCGCCCATCTGGCCGGCAGTCAGGACAACGCCAGCGCGCTGCTGGTGCGCATCGACCGGCTGCCGCAAAACAACCTCGGCGATACGCTGGCGCAATTGCGCGACTGGCCGCTGCCGCCACGTTTGCGCAGCGGGCAGTCGTTCGAAGGCTGGACGGTGCTGGGCGTGCGGGCCGAATCTCGCCAGTCACTGCTGTATCGGGTGCGCGATGCCCAGGGCCAGGCCTGGCTGCTGAAGACCCTGCCGCCCAGTCGCGCGGACGAGGAGGGTGCCGGGCCGGCGTTGCTGCTGGAAGAGTGGTTTTTGCGCCGGGTCGCCGGCCGCTACTTTCCCGAGTTGCACCCGCTGCCACAGCGCCAGCACCTGTATTACGTGCAGCGCGAATATGCCGGGCAGACGCTGGCCGAGCTGTTGGCCCGGCATGGTCCGCTGCCGCTGGCCGACTGGCTGGAGCTGGCGCCGCGCCTGTTGCGCGGGCTGGGCATGCTGCACCGGCGGAATATCCTGCACCGCGACATCAAGCCGGAAAACCTGCACCTGGGCAGCGACGGCGAGTTGCGCCTGCTGGATTTCGGCCTGGCCTTCTGTCCGGGGCTGTCGGCGGAGCAGGCCCATCATCTGCCCGGCACGCCGAGCTACCTGGCCCCGGAGTGCTTTCAGGGTGCTGCGCCAGATGCCCGGCAGGACCTCTACGCCGCCGGGGTGGCGCTGTACCGGCTGCTCTGCGGGCACTACCCGTATGGCGAGATCGAGGCCTTTCAGCATCCGCGCTTCGGCCAGCCGGTAGCGGTCAGCCGTTACCGGCCCGACGTGCCGGCGTGGCTGGACGAGTTGCTGGCGCAGGCAGTGGCCAGTGATCCGCAACAACGCTTCGAGACGGCCGAGCAATGGCTGCTGCAGCTGGAACAGGGCGAACGCCAGGTCGATGCCCTGCGCGCGCGCCCGCTGCTGGAGCGCGAACCGCTGAAGGTCTGGCGCGGGCTGGCGCTGGCGGGGTGGTTGCTGAACCTGCTGTTGCTGGTGCTGCTGCTCAAGGGCTGAAGTGCACCAATGCTGTGCGGTTGGCATCAAACGGGTGCAGGAAAACCGCCGGCAGCGGCGCAATGGCCCGGCCGCGGCGCGATTTTGTCGGGTGGGCGTAGGGTGGGCTTCAGCCGACCATTTGGCGTTGTCTGGTTTGGTGGTCAGAAGCCCACCCTACGCCAGCCCTACGCGCGCAACCTGCGCCGACCCTGCGCCCGTTCCACGCTTGCCCTCGGCGATTGGCGCTCAGCACCTAAGGAAAAACAGGCTGATTTAAACGCTTTGCTGGCTGTTGGCACGACACCTGCAATGTTCGCCGTACGGTAAAACGGCAACACACATAGCGCGGTATCTCTCAATGGCGAGGGAGCCGCGGCCCGGCAAGTCGGGATCAGGACAAAGGCGTCCTCGCACATTTCTGCGGGACGCCTTTTTTGTTTCCCGATTATTGATTCCCCGGAACGGGTGATGGGAGAGCTCAGATGAAGAAACTCAAGCTGGTGATGGTCGGTAACGGCATGGCCGGGGTGCGTACCCTGGAAGAGCTGCTCAAGCTGGCGCCGGAACTTTACGAGATCACCGTGTTCGGCGCCGAGCCGCACCCCAACTACAACCGCATTCTGTTGTCGCCGGTGCTGGCCGGTGAACAGACCTTCGAGGAAATCGTGCTCAACGACCTCGACTGGTACAAGGACAACGGCATCGACCTGCGCCTGGGGCGCAAGGTTGAATCGATCGACCGGCGCAACCGCGTGGTTACCGCCGACGATGGCAGCACCGCCGCATACGATCGCCTGTTGCTGGCCACCGGCTCCCTGCCGTTCATCCTGCCGGTGCCGGGCAACAAGCTGGACGGCGTGATTGCCTACCGCGACATCGCCGACACCATCACCATGATGGAAACCGCCAAGACCCACAGCCATGCGGTGGTCATCGGCGGCGGCCTGCTCGGTCTGGAAGCGGCCAACGGCCTCAAGCAGCGCGGCATGGATGTAACCGTGGTGCACCTCGCCGACTGGCTGATGGAACGCCAGCTGGACAAGACCTCCGGCAAACTGCTGCAGGGCGCGCTGGAATCGCGCGGTGTGCATTTCCGCCTCAACGAGCAGACCGAGGAATTGCTCGACAACGGCGAAGGTCGGGTGTGCGCCATCCAGTTCAAGAGTGGCGATGTGATCCCGGCGGATCTGGTGGTGATGGCTGCCGGCATCCGCCCCAATACCGAACTGGCCGAGAAGTCCGGCATTCCCTGCCAGCGCGGCATCCTGGTCAACGACACGCTGCAGACCTACGACCCGCGCGTTTACGCCATTGGCGAATGCGCCAACCACCGCGGCACCGCCTATGGTCTGGTGGCGCCGCTGTTCGAGCAGGCCAAGGTCTGTGCCAATCACCTGGCCCAGCTCGGCTTTGCCCGTTATCAGGGCTCGGTGACCTCGACCAAGCTGAAGGTCACCGGCATCGACCTGTTCTCCGCCGGCGACTTCATGGGCAGCGAAGGCACCGAGACCATCACCCTGTCCGACCCGATCGGCGGGGTGTACAAGAAGCTGGTGATCAAGGATGACGTGCTGGTTGGTGGCTGCCTGTTTGGCGACACCGCCGACGGCGGCTGGTATTTCCGCCAGATCAAGGAAGGCGCCAACATCGCGCAGATCCGCGATCACCTGATGTTCGGCGAGAGCGCCCTGGGCGACGTCGGCCACCAGGGCCAGAGCAGCGCGGCGAACATGCCCGACAGCATGGAAGTCTGCGGCTGCAACGGCGTGTGCAAGGGCACCATCGTCAAGGCGATCCAGGAAAACGGCCTGTTCAGCGTCGATGAGGTGAAGAAGCACACCAAGGCCGCCAGCTCCTGCGGCTCCTGTGCCGGGCTGGTCGAGCAGATCCTGATCAGCACCGTCGGTGGCGCGGCGGATGTGAAGCCGAAAAGCGAGAAAGCCATCTGCGGTTGCAGCGAGCTGAACCACGGGCAGATTCGTCAGGCGATCCGCGACCAGCACCTGATCTCGCTGCCGCAGGCCATGAGCGCGATGCACTGGAGCACGCCGAACGGTTGTGCCACCTGCCGCCCGGCGCTGAACTATTACCTGATTTCCACCTGGCCGGGCGAGGCCAAGGACGACCCGCAGTCGCGCCTGATCAACGAACGCGCCCACGCCAATATCCAGAAGGACGGCACCTACTCCGTTGTTCCGCGCATGTGGGGCGGGGTGACCAATCCGTCCGAGCTGCGCCGCATCGCCGACGTCGCCGACAAGTACAACGTACCGATGGTCAAGGTCACCGGCGGCCAGCGCATCGATTTGCTGGGGATCAAGAAGGAGGACCTGCCGGCGGTGTGGAAGGACCTCGACATGCCGTCCGGACACGCCTACGGCAAATCCATCCGCACCGTGAAGACCTGTGTGGGCAGCGAGTTCTGCCGCTTTGGTACGCAGAACTCCACGCAACTGGGCATCGAGCTAGAGCACGACCTGTTCAACATGTGGTCGCCGCACAAGGTCAAGCTGGCCGTCTCCGGCTGCCCGCGCAACTGCGCCGAGGCGGGGATCAAGGACGTCGGCATCATCGGCGTGGATTCCGGCTTCGAGATGTACATCGGCGGCAACGGCGGGATCAAGACCGAAGTCGCGCAGTTCTTCGTCAAGGTCAAGACCGCCGAGGAAGTGCGCGAATACAACGGCGCCTTCCTCCAGCTCTACCGCGAGGAAGCCTTCTATCTGGAGCGCACCGTGCATTACCTGAATCGGGTCGGCATGGACTACATCAAGCAGACGGTGGTCGAGGATGCGGCCAACCGTCAGGCGCTGAATGCACGCCTGCAGTACGCCCTGTCGTTCGAGCAGGACCCGTGGAAAGAGCGCATCGAGACCCCGGCGCTGAAGAAAGAATTCGACCGTATTCCCGTTGTTGCTGTTGAGGAGGCCACCGTATGAACTGGCTGGATATCTGTGCCCTGGAAGAGATCAACCCGCTTGGCTCGCGGATCATCGACGGGCCCAAGGGCGACATCGCGATCTTCCGTACCAGCGATGACCAGGTCTTCGCCCTCGACGACCGCTGCCCGCACAAGGGCGGCCCGCTGTCGCAGGGGCTGATCTACGGCAAGCGCGTGGCCTGCCCGCTGCACAACTGGCAGATCGAGCTGGACAGCGGCGAAGCGGTGGCACCGGACCAGGGCTGCGCGCACCGGCACCACGCCAAAGTGGAAGAAGGCCGGGTGCTGCTGGCGCTGAATCACGCCGAGCAGTGTGCATAGCTCCGTAGGGTGGGCTTCAGCCCACCACGGAATATGTCTCGGTATTGGTGGGCTGAAGCCCACCCTACGTCCACTCCGGTCGGAGAGTTATCCATGACCACGCAGATCACCGCTTCCACCTGCTGCTACTGCGGCGTCGGCTGCGGCGTGCTGATCGAGCACGACGGCGCGCAGGTTCTCGGCGTGCAGGGCGATCCCGCGCATCCGGCGAACTTCGGCAAGCTGTGCAGCAAGGGCTCGACCCTGCACCTGACCGGTGATCTGGATGCGCGTGGCCTGTATCCCGAGTTGCGCCTGGGCAAGGCGCTGGCACGCAGTCGCAGCGACTGGGACAGCGCACTGGAGCACGCCGCCACGGTGTTCGCCGAAACCATCCGCGAGCACGGCGCGGACAGCGTGGCCTTCTACATCTCCGGGCAGCTGCTGACCGAGGATTACTACGCCTTCAACAAGCTGGCGCGCGCGCTGGTCGGCACCAACAATATCGACAGCAACTCGCGCCTGTGCATGAGTTCTGCGGTGGTCGGCTACAAGCGCAGCCTGGGTGCCGATGCGCCACCGTGCAACTACGAGGACATCGAGCAGAGCGACTGCCTGCTGATCGTCGGCAGCAACATGGCCTATGCCCACCCGGTGCTGTTCCGCCGCCTGGAAGAAGCCAGAGCGCGGCGGCCGGAAATGAAAGTCATCGTGGTCGACCCGCGGCGCACCGATACCTGCGAGCTGGCCGACCTGCACCTGGCGATCCTGCCCGGCACCGACGTCGCGCTGTTCCACGGCATCCTGCACCTGCTGCTGTGGGAGTGCTGGATCGACCGCCGTTATATCGATGCACACACCGAGGGCTTCGACGAACTGAAGCGGCTGGTGCGCGACTACACGCCGGGCATCGTCGCCGATACCTGCGGCATCCCGGTGGACAGCCTGCAGGCCTGTGCCGAGCTGATTGGCCGGGCGCCGAGCTTCCTGTCGCTGTGGTGCATGGGCTTGAATCAGTCGACTTCCGGCAGCGCGAAGAACAGCGCACTGATCAACCTGCACCTGGCCACCGGGCAGATCGGTCGTCCCGGTGCCGGGCCGTTTTCCCTCACCGGCCAGCCGAACGCCATGGGCGGGCGCGAGACCGGCAGCCTGAGCAACCTGCTGCCCGGCCATCGCGAGGTGGCCAATCTCGAACACCGCAGCGAGGTCGCCGGCTACTGGGGCGTTCCCGCGCTGCCGGAGCGTCCCGGGCTGACCGCTGTCGAGCTGTTCGAGGCGGTGGGCGCGGGCAAGATCAAGGCGCTGTGGATCGCCTGCAGCAACCCGGCGCAATCGCTGCCGGATCAGAACAAGGTGCATGCCGCTTTGGCCGCTTGCCCGTTCGTGGTGGTGCAGGAAGCCTTCTTCACCACCGAGACCTGCGCCTACGCCGACCTGCTGTTGCCCGCTGCCAGCTGGGGCGAAAAGGACGGCACGGTGACCAATTCCGAACGGCGCATCAGCCATGTCCGCCACGCCGTTGCGGCGCCCGGCGCGGCGCGGGCGGACTGGGCGATCACCTGCGATTTCGCCCGCCGCCTGGAACAGCGCCTGCGCCCCGGCCAGCCGAGCCTGTTCGACTTTGCCAGCGCCGAGGCGCTGTTCGATGAATACAAGGGCCTGACGCAGGACCGGGATCTCGACCTGTCCGGCCTGAGCTACACGATTCTCGACACGCTGGGCCCGCAGCAGTGGCCGTTTCCACTGGGTGCTGCGCAAGGAACTCCAAGGCTGTACGGCGATGCCCGCTTTCCGACGCCCACCGGCCGCGCGCAGTTTCTCGCCGAAGCCTGGCGCGCGCCGCAGGAAAAGCGCGAGGCGCGCTTTCCGCTGACCCTGAATACCGGCCGCCTGCGTGACCAGTGGCACGGCATGAGCCGTACCGGCACCAGCGCGCGGGCCTTTGGCCATGTCGAGGAAGCCGTGCTCAGCCTGCATCCGGATGAACTGCGCCGGCGGCGCTTGCTCGCCGGGGAGCTGGTCAGGGTGCGCAGCCGACGCGGCAGCCTGATCGTGCCGGTGCAGGCCGACGACAGCGTGCGCTCCGGCCAGGCCTATCTGCCGATGCACTGGGGCAACCGCTTCCTCAAGGGCCTGGGCACCAACGTACTGACCCAGCCGGCGTTCGACCCGCTGTCGAAACAGCCGGAGCTGAAACAGGCCGGGGTCGAGGTGGACAAGGTCGAGTTGCCCTGGCAGTTCTACGCGCTGGTCGAGGGCGATGTGCAGCGGCGTTTCAGTGCCCTGCGCCCGCTGTTCGAGGAGTTTGCCTATGCCAGCCTGAGCCTGACCGGGCGCGAGCGCCCGGCCCTGCAGATTCGCGCGGCCAGCGCGGTGGCGCCGGATGCGGCGCTGCTGGCGCAGATCGATGCACTGCTTGGCGTCGATGAAGGCCCGGTGCTGGCCTATGACGACCCGCGCAGAACCGTGGGCAAGCGCGTGCGCATCGAGGATGGGCGCATCAGTGCGATTCGCCTGGCCGGGGAAACCGCGGCGCGTGACTGGCTGAAAGGCCTGTGGGGCGAAGGCCGCGCCGATGCCGAGCTGCGCCGCTGGCTGCTGGCGCCGCTGTCCACCCCGCCGGGCAACAGCAGCAAGCCGGCCGGCAAGACCCTGTGCAACTGCCTGAACGTCAGCCAGGACGCGGTGTGCGCCGGCATCGCCCGCGGCCTCGACCTGACTGGTTTGCAGCAAGAACTCAAGTGCGGCACCAGCTGCGGCTCCTGTGTCCCGGAAATCAAACGCCTGCTGGCCAGCCAGCCGCTGGCAATAAACGCATGACCCTAGGGTGGAAAACCGATTGGTGGGCAAGGCTGCGGCGTTGCCCACCCTACGCGAGGTAACCGATATGAGCGCAAAAGTCTGGCTGGTAGGTGCGGGTCCCGGTGATCCGGAGCTGCTCACCCTGAAGGCGGTCAAGGCACTGCGGCAGGCGGCGATCGTGATGATCGACGATCTGGTCAATCCGGCGGTGCTCGAGCATTGCCCGACGGCGCGGGTGATCCGGGTGGGTAAGCGCGGCGGCTGCCGCTCGACCCCGCAGACCTTTATCCACCGTCTGATGCTGCGTTATGCACGGCAGGGCAAGTGCGTAGTACGGCTGAAGGGCGGCGATCCGTGCATCTTCGGCCGCGGCAGCGAGGAAGCCGACTGGCTGGGGCAGCATGGGGTCGAGGTGGAGCTGGTCAACGGCATCACCGCCGGCCTGGCCGGAGCCACCAACTGCGGCATTCCGCTGACCCTGCGTGGCGTGGCCCGGGGCGTGACGCTGGTCACCGCGCACACCGAGGACGACAGCAGCCTGAACTGGGCCGCGCTGGCGCAGGGCGGTACCACCCTGGTGGTGTACATGGGCGTCGCCAAGCTGGCGGAAGTGCGGGACAGCCTGCTGGCCGGCGGCATGCGCGCCGACATGCCGGTGGCGCTGATCGAGAACGCCTCGCTGCCGCAGCAGCGCACCTGCTGCAGCCAGCTGCAGGACATGCAGCAGGCGGCTCGGGACTTCCAGCTCAAGAGCCCGGCGATCCTGCTGATCGGCGAAGTGGCTGGGCGCCCGGCCAGCGCGGCCGTGGAGCTGTTGCCCGCCTTGCTCGGCTGACAACGCCTGCCACACGCCTCAACCGCAGGGTGGGCCTTGGCCCACCGCTGCCGACCGCTGGCCCGACCTGCCGTTTCGCGCTTTTGGTGGGCTGAAGCCCACCCTACGCCCACCCTGCGGCAAGCGAGTGTTCAACCCGTAAGGAGTGCAGGGCCTTGCCCAGGCTTTCCGGCAGCAACTGCCGGGCGCTTGACGTGCATCAACGTGCAGGCTCCGGCCGCGGCAGAGACTCATGCGGGTAATGCTTCTGGCATGATGTGCTGCCGGCGCGTTGCGCCAATACAACAACAAGGGGAACGACGGGCAGGCCGGACGGGCAGCGTCACCGGCCGGGCCCGTGATCAGCATGGATATCCTTTTCATTCTCGCCCTGGCGACCGTGTGCGTGGTGCTGGTGTTCGACTACACCAACGGCTTTCACGATGCGGCCAACATAGTCGCGACCATGATTGCCTCGCGGGCCATGCTGCCGGCGCAGGCGGTGCTGCTGGTGGCGGTCTTCGAATTCCTCGGCCCGTTGCTGGGTGGCACCGCCGTGGCCAACACCATCGGCAAGTTTGTCGATCTCGACGGCCTGGAGCCGCGGCTGGCGTTGGCCATCCTGTTGTGCGGGCTGCTCGGCGCGATCAGCTGGAACCTGATTACCTGGTGGAAGGGCATACCGTCGTCCTCGTCGCATGCCCTGGTCGGTGGCCTGGCTGGCGCCGTGGTGGTTTCCACCGGCCTGGCGCACGTGGCCTGGGGCTTTGCCGAACTGGCCCACGGGCACCTGACCGGGGTGACCAAGGTATTGCTGGCGCTGCTGTTGTCGCCCTTGCTCGGCTTCTGGGTGGCCTTCCTGGTGCACAAGGTCATGGCGCGCCTGCTCGCCGGCGCGCGGCCGATCATCAACCGCGACCTGCGCCGCGCACAGTTCTTCACCGCGGCCTGGCTGGCCTTCTCGCACGGCGCCAACGATGCGCAGAAGAGCATGGGCATCCTCACTCTGGTCCTGCTGCTGGGTGGTTTCACCCATGAGTTCGCGGTGCCGTTCTGGGTGATGCTGGCCTGTTCGCTGGCCATCACCCTGGGCGTATTGACCGGTGGCTGGCGCATCGTGCGCACCCTCGGCTTTGCCATTTACAAGGTGCGCCCGCTGCACGCGATCGACTCGCAGATCACTTCGGCGGCGGTGATCTTCGGCGCATCCTTGCTCGGTGCGCCGGTGTCCACCACGCATGTGGTGGCGACCTCTATCATGGGCATCGGCTATGCCGAGCGGCCCAAGGCGGTGCGCTGGCAGAAGGCCCGGGAAATCGCCATGACCTGGATCATCACCATTCCCGGCGCGGCCGCCATGGGCGTGCTGTTCTACCTGTTGTTCCTGGCGCTCACACGAGGTTTCCAATGAAGTTCTTGCTGTTCAGAAATCCAGGCCACTCGCTGATTGCCCGTGTTTTCGAGCGGGTGCTGCCCAAGGCGCCGGACTTTTTCCACATGCTGTCCCGGCAAAGCCAAAAGGTGGCGGAGACCGTCGAATTGCTGGTGCTGTTCATGCAGACCAGCAGCCGGGAAGTGGAGGCGCAGATTCATGCCGACGAACACACCGCGGACGATATCAAGGTGGCCAATATCCATATCCTCAACGAGGCGTTTTCCACGCCGATCGACCGCGAGGATATCTACCGTGCCATCACCAACCTCGACGAGGTGGTCAATTACTGCAAGGACACGGTCAACGAGATGGCCGCGCTGGGCGTCAAGCCCGATCGTTTCACCCTGGAAATGGCCCAGCTGCTGCTGGTCGGCGCGGGCGCCCTGCGCGACGGTTTTGCCAAGTTGGGCAAGAAGCATATGGCCGCGGCTTCGGATGATGCCGAGGTGGCGCGCAAGGCCGAACGGGCCATCGATCACCTGTACAAGGATGCCCTGGCGGATCTGTTCCAGGGCGACAACTACATCCAGATGTTCAAGAAGCGCGAGATCTACCGCCACCTGACCAATGCCGCCGAACGCATGGCGCACTGCGCCAGTACCCTGCATGACATCGTGGTGAAGATGGTCTAGGCGCCTGGCAGGCCGATGCTTGCGCTGCGGCGCGCGGCGCCGGATCATCAGCCTGCGGGTTGTTCCGGCTCAGACAAGGATCCAGGGATGCGCAGACGACAGTTGTTGGGGGTTATGGCAGGGCTGTCCGCGGCAGCCCTGGGCACGGCCTGGTGGGCGCTGCCCGGCGCGCCGGCTCCCGCGGCCCTGAGCCTGGCGGCGGCCCGACAACTGTTGCAGCAGCTGGCCGGGCAAGCCCTGCGCAGCGAGCAGGGCTGGACGCCGGCAGAGGTCTTCAACCATTGCGCGCAAAGTGTCGATTACTCGATGGATGGTTATCCGCAACTGAAACCTGCCTGGTTCCGCCACAGCCTGGGGCCGGCGGTGTTCGATCTGTTTGCCGCCCGCGGGGCCATGCGTCATCCGCTGGCCGAGCCGATTCCGGGGGCGCCGCCCCTGGCCGAACCGGCCACTGCGGACGCGGCGCTGCAACGCCTGCAGCTGTCCCTGCAACGCTTTGCGACGTTCGGCGGCCCGTTGCAGCCGCACTTCGCCTATGGCGAGCTGAGCCATGCCGAATATGCCCTGGCCCACGTGCTGCACCTCTACAATCATCTCGAGCTGATTCGCCCGGCCTGATCATGCAAGCCCCTTATCGCGGGTTATTCAGCTGGCTTGCCGGCATTGCTGGCACTGCTGCGCCGGCGGACACTGGCCACCTTACCCATTGAACGAGAGGAGTTCTGCAATGAGCGAAGCGGTTCGGCTGGAAGGCAAGGTCGTGCTGGTCACGGGCGCGGGTGGCGGACTGGGCCGGGCCCACGCGCTGCTGTTCGCCAGCCATGGCGCGCAGGTAGTGGTCAATGACCTCGGCGGCAGCAGCCACGGCGAGGGCGCCAATGCCTCGGCGGCGGACAAGGTGGTGGCCGAGATCCGCGCCGCCGGCGGTACGGCGGTCGCCAACCACGACTCGGTAACCGACGGCGGCAAGATCGTGCAGCACGCCCTGGACGCGTTCGGCCGCATCGACGTGGTGGTCAACAATGCCGGCATCCTGCGCGACAAGAGCTTCCACAAGATGGAGGACGCCGACTGGGAGCTGGTCTACAAGGTCCACGTCGAGGGCGCCTACAAGGTCACCCACGCGGCCTGGCCCCACCTGCGCGAGCAGAACTACGGGCGGGTGATCTTTACCTCGTCCACCTCCGGTATCTACGGCAATTTCGGCCAGTCCAACTACGGCATGGCCAAGCTCGGGCTGTACGGCCTGACCCGGACCCTGGCGCTCGAGGGCTTCAAGCACAACATCCTGGTCAACGCGATTGCCCCCACCGGTGCCACCCGCATGACCGAAGGCCTGCTGCCGCCGCAGGTGTTCGAGCAGCTCAAGCCCGAGCTGGTCAGCCCGTTGGTGGTGTTTCTCGGCAGTGACGCCTGCCAGGACACCGCCGGCCTGTTCGAGGTCGGTGGCGGCTGGATCGGCAAGGTGCGCTGGGAACGCAGTCTGGGCGCCGGGTTTGACCCGCGCGCCGGTTTCAGCCCGGACGAGGTTGCCGCGCAGTGGGCGCGGATCTGCGACTTCGAGGGCGCGGCGCACCCGAAAGACAACATGGAGGCCATGCGCGAGATGATGGCCAACCTGCAACGCTTCGCCCGCTGACGGCGACCCCGCGGCGGGCCGCCTGGAGGAATGCCGGATGCCGGTACGGATCGAAACCAATGCTGCGGTGACCACGATCATTGTTGATCGGCCGGCGGTGCGCAATGCCGTTGACCGGCCCACTGCCGAAGCCCTGGCGGCGGCGCTGCGGGCCTTCGAGGCGGACGAGCAGGCGCGGGTGGCGGTACTCACGGGTGCGGCCGGGACCTTCTGTGCCGGTGCCGACCTGGCCGCGGTGGCCGAGGGCGGCGCGCGGCGCAATCGGCTGGAGATTGACGGCGACGGGCCGATGGGGCCGAGCCGGATGACCCTGAGCAAGCCGTTGGTCGCCGCCATCGAGGGCTATGCGGTGGCGGGCGGGCTGGAGCTGGCCTTGCTCGCCGATCTGCGGGTGATGGCGGCCGATGCCGTGCTCGGCGTGTTCTGCCGGCGTTTTGGCGTGCCGCTGATCGATGGCGGCACCGTGCGCCTGCCGCGGATTGTCGGCCAGGGGCGGGCGCTGGACCTGATCCTCACCGGGCGGCCGGTGCATGCCGAGGAGGCCTTGCAGATCGGCCTGGTCAACCGCGTGGTGGCTCCCGGCAGCGCACGCGCTGAGGCGGAGCAGCTGGCCGGGCAGATCGCCGCCTTCCCGCAGCGCTGCCTGCTGGCGGACCGCGCCAGTGCCTATGCGCAGTGGGATCTGCCGTTCGGTGCGGCGCTGGCCAACGAGTTCGCAGGCGGGCTGAAGGTGCTGGAGAGTGGCGAGTCGGGTGCCGGCGCCAGTCGCTTCAAGGCCGGCGAGGGACGTCACGGCAAGTTCTAGCCGGTCGTCTTACCGGCACAGCAAAAGCGCGCGCCGCGGGCGGCGCTCCAGCACAAGCGGGCGCCACCCAGAGTGGTCGGGGACGGCTATTGCGGCTGGCTGGCTTCCTGCCAGAGCACTTCGCTGACCTGCTGGCGCCGCGCGATCAGCCGGGCGGCGACGAACAGCAGGTCGGACAGCCGGTTCAGGTAGGCCAGCAGGGTCGGGCGCAGTGGTTCCAGGCTGTTCAGCTGCTGGCAGCGGCGCTCGGCACTGCGCGCGCTGCAACGGCAGACATGCGCCTGGGCGATCAGGCGTGAACCGCCGGGCAGGATGAAGTTCTCCAGCGGGCCGAGTTCGGCGTTCCAGCGGTCAATGGCCTGTTCGAGCTGGGCGGTATGCGCGTCCTGCACGGCCTGGTAAGCCGGCATCGCCAGTTCGCCACCGAGGTCGAACAGCCGGTGCTGGCAGGGCGCCAGGACCTGTCGCAGTTCGGCGAGCCCCGGGCATGCTGGCAGCTGCAGGTCGAGCTCGGCCAGCAGCAGGCCCAACTGGCTGTTCAGGCTGTCTACCTCGCCCATGGCTTCGATGCGCGGGTGATCCTTGCTTACGCGGCGGCCATCGGCCAGGCCGGTTTCGCCCTGGTCGCCGGTGCGCGTGTAGATCTTCGACAGTCGTTGTCCCATGGAACGGTGGCCTCCGGCGGAGTGGCATGTGGCTGCGCAGGGTACTGCATCGCTGGCGATTGTTCAGCTGCCAGTCAATCGGCGGGCAGGCCGAGGCTCAGCAAATACTGGCGCAGGCGTGCCTGCAGGGCACCTAGCCCGGGCAGGTGCAGCTGCCGTTGCGCCGCTTCGGCACAGGCCTGTCCGAGCAGGTAGCGGATCTCGGTGCGCTGCCGGCGCTGCACATCCTGCAGCATCGAGCAGTAGTTGCCGGCGGTGGCCTGGAGGATGCGCCGGACCTCGTCGAGCAGGCCGCCCGCGGCTGTCGCGCCGACAGTCTGCGCGAGCAGTTGGCTGAGTTCGGCGCAGAGTCCGGCCACTTCGTCGAGGTGCTCCAGCAGTTCGCCATTGCGGCAGTCGTGCAGCACGCAGAGCGGGTTGATCGCGCAGTTGACCGCCAGCTTGCGCCACAGCCGCGCCGGCATGGCGTCCGACCATGCATGGGGAATGCCGGCCTGCGTCAGTTCGTCCAGCCAGGCCGGAGGCACGGGGTTGCCCGGATCGCCCAGCCAGTTGTGTCCCTGGCCGGCGAAGGTCACGCCGAAGCTGGCGTGGCGGAAAGCCCCTTCGGTACTCGACAGCAGGATGCAGCGG
The DNA here is from genome assembly GCF_015637705.1 of Pseudomonas sp. N040. GTDB lineage: Bacteria > Pseudomonadota > Gammaproteobacteria > Pseudomonadales > Pseudomonadaceae > Aquipseudomonas. The sequence continues at coordinate 137,983 of NZ_JADOBE010000003.1, forward strand.
GTCTGCGGGATACGCGCGGCAACCGCCGCCTGGCTGCCCAAGCCGTTCTGCAGCAGCAGGACTTCGGCGTTGTCGCCCAGCCGGGCGGCTATCGAGGCAATCGCGGCTTCGGCATCGTAGGCCTTGCAGGCGAGGATCAGGCGCTGGATCGGTTCCGGTTGTGCGGCTGTTTGTGCAGGGAGACTGAGCAGTCGTTGTTGCGAACCTTCGACCAGTTGGATGCCGCCCGCCTGCCGGTAGCGCTGCAGGCTGTCATGGTTGCGCAGGATCAGGCTGGTTGGCAGGCCGGCCGCGGCCAGGCGCGCGGCCCAGAGCAGGCCCAGGCTGCCAGCGCCGAGGACATGCCAGGGCATTGCCTGTGGTCAGGCCGGCAGGGGCAGGCGCGCTGCCGAGACCCGTCCGCTGTCATAGGATTCGGGCAGGATGCTTTCCGCCAGGCGCATCAGGTCCTCGACCTTCTGCGGCAGGGCTTTCTTGTCCATGCCGACCAGGGAAATGCCGGCCTTGAGGCTGACAAAACCCTCGCTGGTTTTGAACGCCTTGAGGTTGAGTCCGTCATGCAGGCGCTTGAAGCTGCTCGGCGAGCACTCGCCGAGGTCGTCGAGCACCGTCAGCAAGGCGAAATGCTTGTCGTCCAGGCAGGCCAGGGTGTCAAGTGGACGTACCAGCTGCTGCAGCCGGCGCGCCACGCTATGCAGGATTTCATCGCGGTAGGCTGATCCGTGCAGGTCTTGCAGTTCGGGGATTTCGCGCAGGCCGATCAGCAGGTAGCAGATAGCGCCGCCCCGCGATTCGATCTGCCGCAGGCAGGCGGAGAGGCGCTGCTGCATGTGCCGCGTGTTGCCCAGCCCGGTAACCGGTTCGACCAGGTTGCGCTGTTCCAGATTGGCGACATTGTGCCGCAGCAGGCGGTTGCCCTGCAGCAGGCGTTGCAGGGTGTTGCACAGGCGGTCGGCAGCATAGATTCGCGGCAACAGCTGCTCGTGCATGCTGGCCTTGTTGATGAAGTCATCCACGCCGTGATCGAAGGCTTCGCGCAGCGCGTTGTCACCTTCACGCCCGGTCATCAGGATCACGTATGTGTAGTGTTCGGTGGTTTCATCCAGCTGGCGGACCATTTCGGTCAGCTCCAGGCCGTTCACTTCCGGCATCAGCCAGTCGGCCAGCAAGACACTGGCCGGGCGTTCCTCGAGCAGGGTCAGTGCCTCTTTGGCACTGCTGGCATAACGGATATCCAGATAGCCGGCATTGTTCAGCTCGCGGCCGATCACTGCGCTGGAAAACTTGGCGTCGTCCACCACCAGTATGCTCAGTTGGGAATTGGGCATTAAACGCTCACTAGGCCAGATGGTGGGTGCCACGGTACATTGCCGCAGCATTAGTTGAAGTGCAGTTATAATGAATGCGCACTATTACCGCAAGCAAGGTGCCGGCCGCCCGTAGCAACGGCCGCACCGCTTATCTGGAGGAAACCCATGCCATCGTTTGACGTGGTGTCCGAACTGGACCAGCACGAAGTCACCAATGCCATCGATAACGCGCTCAAGGAGCTGGAGCGGCGTTACGACCTGCGCGGCAAATGCAGCCTGGAGAGCAAGGACAAGACCATTACCCTGACCGCGGAGTCCGACTTTCTGCTGGAGCAGATGGTGCCGATCCTCGAGCAGGCCATGGTCAAGCGCAAGATCGATATCAAGTGCCTTGAATACAAGGATTCCTACGCTTCCGGAAAAGTGGTCAAGCAGGAAGTACAGTTGCGCGAGGGCATCGACAAGGAGCTGGCGAAGAAAATTGTCGCGCAGATCAAGGATGCCAAGCTGAAGGTGCAGGCCGCCATCCAGGGTGAACAGGTACGCATTACCGGCAAGAAGCGCGACGACCTGCAGGAAGCCATCGCCCTGCTGCGCAGCAAGGAGCTGGACATGCCGCTGCAGTTCAATAATTTCCGCGACTGAACGCCGCCGGCGCTAGACCTGGCCGGAGAAGGTTTCCGCGTTCTCGGCGACCTCTCTGGCGGGTACCTGCTCGCCGCGCCGCCACTGCCAGAGAATCAGGAACAGGGTCGGGATGCCGAGCAGTGCGGTCAGTACGAAGAACTGCTCATAACCGACCTTTTCCACCACGGTGCCCGAGTAGCCGCCGAACAGGCGTGGCAGCAGCAGCATGATCGAGCTGAGCAGGGCGTACTGGGTCGCCGAGAATTTCAGGTTGGTCAGGCTCGACAGGTAGGCGATGAAGGCGGTGGTCGCCAGGCCCGAGCTGAAGTTGTCGCAGGAAATGGTCACCACCAGCATTTCGAGGTTGGCGCCCATGCCCGAGAGCACGGCAAACAGCAGGTTGGTGGCCGCCGAGGCCACCCCGCCGATGAACAGTATCGGCATGATGCCCAGGCGCATGATCAGCAGTCCGCCCGAAGCCGCACCGACCAGGGTCATGACCAGGCCGAACAGCTTGCTGATGCTGGCGATCTGTTCCTTGCTGAAGCCATTGTCGATGTAGAAGACGTTGGCCATCACGCCCATTACCGTATCGGACATCCGGTAGGTGGCGATCAAGCCCAGCATCAGCAATGCCTGCCAGTGGTAGCGCTGGATGAAATCGCTGATCGGCGTGAGCACCGGGGCCAGGCTGCGCCGGCCGATGGCCGACAGGCACAACGCCGTCAGGATCGTATAGAGGATGGCGCGCAGGAACGGCCGGTCATGCTGAACCAGATACAGCAGGCCGCTGTCTTCGTTGAACAGGCTGTACCAGTTGCTGCGGAACAGCTGGGTAAACATGGCCGGAAACGACACCAGCAGGATGATCAGCACCAGTACCGAAGCCATCTGGTGGGTCAGGGTGAAGCCCCTGGCGGCCTGTTCGATCTGTGCCGGCACGTTGGGTTCGCGCAGCCACAGGCTGACGATGATGGCCGGCAGCATGAGGCTGGCAAACAGCAGGTAGGTACCCGACCAGGCGGCGTAGTGGTAAAGCGTCTCGGTGGAACCAAACCAGCCGGCAAAATACAGCGCGCCCGCCGTGGCCAGCAGCGCGGCAACCCGGTAGCCGGCCATGTAGCTGGCGGCCAGGGCAGCCTGGCGGCTGTCCTCGGCGATTTCCAGGCGATAGGCATCCACGGCGATGTCCTGGGTGGCCGAGCCGAAGGCCACCAGTACGGCAAGGGCGATCAGCCAGGAGAGATGCAGTTGCGGATCGCTCATGGCCATGCCGATCAGGCCGATCGCCACCAAGGACTGCGAAAGGATCAGCCACGAACGCCGCCGTCCGAGGCGACCGAGCAGCGGCAGGCGCCATTGGTCGAGCAGGGGGGACCAGACCCATTTGAAGGCATACACCAGGCCGATCAGGCTGGCATAGGCGATGGTTTGCAGCGATACGCCGGCCTCGCGCAGCCACACCGACAGGGTGGAAAACACCAGCATGTACGGCAGGCCGGCGGCAAAGCCGAGCAACAGTAGTGCGATAGAGGCGGGGCTGGCGTAGGCGGCAAAAGCGTCGCGCCAAGGGCGACTGGACATCGTGTTTCGACTCTGGAACAAAGCGCGCACTTTACACGCTGGCCGGCCTGCCGCGCCAGCCATGCCGACGCATGTCCACCCGGTCATTGGTCAGCAGGATCCCTTCGCTGCGCAGGCGCTGGCGCTGCTCCAGTCCCGACGCGCAGTCGGGGCTCAGCCCGGGGCGGCCGGAGGCAGTGATCACCCGGTGCCAGGGCAGTGCTGTGCCCTCCGGCAGTTGTGCCAGGATGCGCGCCGCCCAGCGTGCGGCCCCCGGGGCGCCGGCCATGGCGGCCAGTTGCCCGTAGCTGAGGACCTGGCCGGCGGGGATGCTGGCGAGGCACAGGTAGAGCACTTCGCGCCGCTGCTGCGCGCTTGCCTCGGTCGAGTCCGGCCGTGCATTCTCTGCGCGTCCTTTTGGAGTTGAATGGTTCATGCGCTGGCAAAACCTGTGGCTGCTGTTGTGTTGTGTGGTTTTCCCGGCCTGGGCGGACACCGTCTGGCTGAACAATGGCGACCGCTTGAGCGGCACGATTGTGCTGCTGGAGGGCGGCAAGCTGGTCCTGCAGACCAAGTATGCCGGGCGTGTGCTGATCAGCTGGTCGGATGTTTCCACGCTGCGCTCCGCTCAGCCGTTGCTGGTCAAGCAGTCGGGTTTCGACACTGAACAGAGCAAGAGCCTGGCGGCCGCCGGTCAGGGCATGGTGCGTCTGGAAAACCACGAGAGCAAGACCCTGCCGCTGGCCAGCATTACCCAGATCGTACCGCCGCGGCCGTTTATCGAGGATCTGGTCTGGGAAGGCAATCTGGATGGCAAGCTGAATATCGAGCGCAACGAGGATAGGGTCGATGACTGGCGGCTCAAGCTGGATACCCGCCTGAAGCATGACCGCTGGCGCTACTCGCTGGACGGCTCTCAGCGGCATGAGACCAAGAACGATAACAACATCAAGGATGAGTGGGAGTTCGACTACGACCAGGATTACTTTGTCAGTGACAAGTGGTTTGTCCGCGGCAGCTATGGCGTGATCCGCGATCAGTTCGAGTATGTCGAGCGCCAGACGGCTTACGGTGTGGGTCCGGGCTATCGGTTCTGGGATAACGCCCTGGGCCACTTCGAGTTGATTGGCCAGTTCGACCACTACGACTTGCAGACCAGTGACGGTGACGCCAGCTTTGATGCGTCAGCGCTGGAGTGGGACTACAAACGCCTGTTGTGGGGCAGTCGGCTGGAGTTCTTCAGCACCGGCGAGGCCGCCATGCCGCATATCGACAGCGTGGATTATGTGCTGGAAAGCGAAGCGGGTTTGCGTTATCGGTTGAATGACTGGGCGCGCTTGAGCTTGCTGTACGAACTGGATCAGGTGCGCGGGCTGGGCGAAACCTCGTCTGCCCGCGAGTACACCATTGGTATCGGTGTCGGCTGGTAGCCCCGCAAAGCACAGGGCCCCGGCGCGCTGGCGACGGAGCCCTGGCAGGACGCTGCGCAGGGTTACAGGCGCAGGCCGCCGTCGAGTTCCAGGATGCGACCGGTGTAGTAGTCGTTTTCCATGATGTAGGCCACCGAGTGGGCTATCTCCAGCGGTAAGCCCAGGCGCCGCAACGGAATGCCGGACGTCATCTTCTCCAGTGCTTCGGGCTTCATGCCGGCGGTCATGTCGGTCGCGATGAAACCGGGTGCCACGCCAGCCACACGGATGCCGTAGCGCGCCAGTTCCTTGGCCCAGACCACGGTGTCGGCCGCCACCCCGGCCTTGGCCGCGGAGTAGTTGGCCTGGCCCATGTTGCCGGCGCGGGAGATCGAGGAAATGTTGACGATAGCGCCCTGGTTGTTCAGCTCGATCATCTTCGCCGCCACTTCGCGGGTGCAGAGGAATACGCCGGTCAGGTTGACGTCGATCACCGCCTGCCACTGGGCCAGCGACATCTTGGTCATTTCGCCGTCCTTGACCTTGATGGTCAGGCCGTCGCGGAGGATCCCGGCGTTGTTGACCAGGCCGTTGATCGCGCCGAAGTCGGCGGCGACCTGGGCCACCATGTGGGTGACCTGCTCTTCGTTGGCGACGTTGCACAGGTAGGCGCGGGCCTCACCACCGGCGGCCTTGCAGGCAGCCACGGCTTCGTCGAGCTTCTCCTGGTTGAGGTCGACCAGGGCCAGCTTGGCACCCTTGGCCGCGAGGTATTCGCCCATGGCACGGCCCAGACCCTGGCAACCGCCGGTGATGATGATGACTTTATCGGTCAGTTGCATTTGCTTATCCCCTGAAGGTATGGATTGCTGTGTGCTTGCCGGTGCCGGAGAGGCGCTGGCAAGTCCGATTTTCATGACTATTAATGCTCAAGGAGTCACAAGGTGAGCTCGAAGGCCGCAAAGCATGCCCGAGAATTGCTTCTCAAGGAATACCGCGGCGTACTTTCAACGCATTCCAGGGCCATGCCCGGCTTCCCGTTTGGCTCGCTCGTACCCTATTGCCTGGATGCCGAGGGCCGTCCCCTGCTGCTGATCAGTCGCATTGCCCAGCATACCCGCAACCTGTTGCACGAGCCGAAATGCTCGTTGCTGGTCGGCGAGCGCGCCGCTGACGATGTGCAGGCGGCGGGGCGCCTGACCCTGCTGGCCGAGGCGCGGCAACTCTGCGATGACGCCGCGATCGGGGCCGCGGCGGAGCGCTACTACCGCTACTTTCCCGAGTCGCGGGATTATCACCGGGTGCATGACTTCGATTTCTGGTACCTGCAACCGGTGCGCGCCCGCTATATCGGCGGTTTTGGCGCGATTCACTGGCTGGATCAGCTGTTGCTGGCCAATCCATTCAGCCCGCAGGCGGAACTGTCGATGCTCGAACACATGAATCGCGATCACGCCGCGGCTATCGCGCATTATGTGCAGCTGGCCGGTTTGCCGGCGCACACCCCGGCCGAGCTGGTCGGCATCGACAGCGAGGGCTTGCACCTGCGCATTGGCCGGGCCCTGTACTGGCTGGCGTTTGCGGCCCCCTGCAGCACGCCCGGCAGCGTGCGCCAGGCGCTGGTCGAGCTGGCGCATGCGCCGGCCTGGCCAGCCTCGCCGGCGACCAACGGCACGCCGCCGGCTTGAATTGTCCCGCGCGCGCCTTCATCTGCCATTAACCGGATGAGCTTCATCCACCAAGGACCCTGCCAATGCCCGTTTTTTTCCTGCTGTTCCTGGTCTTTCCATTTGTCGAGCTGGCCGTGCTGATCAAGGTCGGCGGAATGATCGGTGTATTGCCAACCCTGTTGCTGATTGTGGGTTCGGCCATTCTCGGCAGCCTGCTGCTGCGCGTGGCCGGGTTGGCGACGGCTCTGCGCGCCCGGGAAAAGCTGGCGCGCGGCGAAATGCCCGAGCAGGAGATGCTCGAAGGCATGCTGATTGCGCTGGGCGGTGGTCTGCTGCTGCTGCCGGGCTTCATCAGTGATGCCGTCGGCCTGCTGTGCCTGCTGCCGTTCACCCGCCACCTGATCGTGCGGCGTGTGCTGGCGCGGATGAACGCGCAGGCCATGCGCCAGCGCGCCTTTGCCGATGATCTGGCGGCGCGCAGCGGGACAACCCGGCCGAACGTGATCGAAGGCGAGTTCGAACGTCGCGATCAGTAAAAAAATCGGCAAGCCCCCTTGAAAACATTCCTGCACGGCACCAACTACTGATCACCGCAAGGTGCCTGCCCTCTGGCAGACAGACTTTCGCAGTGTGCCTGGCACGCTGCACCCGGCGCAGCCGGACCAAAGCAAACCGCCAGTGCCACACTGGCAAAAAACAATCCACAGTTGGGAGAGATCGACAATGAAGCTTCGTCCTCTGCATGACCGCGTCGTTATCCGTCGCAGTGAAGAAGAAACCAAGACTGCTGGCGGCATCGTGCTGCCAGGCTCGGCTGCCGAAAAGCCGAACCGTGGCGAAATCGTCGCTGTAGGCACCGGCCGCGTGCTGGATAACGGTGAAGTCCGTGCTCTGGCAGTCAAAGTGGGTGACAAGGTGGTGTTCGGCCCGTACTCCGGCAGCAACACCGTCAAGGTTGATGGCGAAGACCTGCTGGTAATGAGCGAAAACGAAATCCTGGCTGTTGTTGAAGGCTGATTTTCAAGCATCGTCGCTACGAATTCTGTTCCACGAAACGAATTGAGGAATACCGATCATGGCTGCAAAAGAAGTTAAATTTGGCGATTCCGCCCGCAAGAAAATGCTCGCTGGCGTAAACGTACTGGCTGACGCAGTAAAAGCCACCCTCGGCCCGAAAGGCCGCAACGTGATCATCGAGAAGAGCTACGGCGCTCCGACCATCACCAAGGACGGCGTGTCCGTTGCCAAGGAAATCGAGCTGAAGGACCGCTTCGAGAACATGGGCGCCCAGCTGGTCAAGGACGTCGCTTCGCGGGCCAACGATGACGCCGGTGACGGCACCACCACCGCCACCGTGCTGGCTCAGGCCATCGTCAACGAAGGCCTGAAAGCCGTCGCTGCCGGCATGAACCCGATGGACCTCAAGCGCGGCATCGACAAGGCGACCATCGCCATCGTTGCCCAGCTGAAAGCCCAGTCCAAGCCGTGCGCGGACACCAAGGCGATCGCCCAAGTCGGCACCATCTCCGCCAACTCCGACAACTCCATCGGCGACATCATTGCCGAAGCCATGGAAAAAGTCGGCAAGGAAGGCGTGATCACCGTTGAAGAAGGCTCGGGCCTGGAAAACGAACTGTCCGTCGTCGAAGGCATGCAGTTCGACCGCGGCTACCTGTCGCCGTACTTCATCAACAAGCCGGACACCATGGTCGCCGAACTCGACGGCCCGCTGATCCTGCTGGTCGACAAGAAGATCTCCAACATCCGTGAACTGCTGCCGGTGCTGGAAGCCGTGGCCAAGTCCGGCCGTCCGCTGCTGATCGTCGCCGAAGACGTCGAGGGCGAAGCCCTGGCGACCCTGGTGGTGAACAACATGCGCGGCATCGTCAAGGTCGCTGCCGTCAAGGCACCGGGCTTTGGTGACCGGCGCAAGGCCATGCTGCAGGACATCGCGGTCCTGACCGGCGGTACCGTGATCTCCGAAGAAATCGGCCTGAGCCTGGAAGGTGCCACCCTGGAGCATCTGGGTAACGCCAAGCGCGTGATCCTGAGCAAGGAAAACACCACCCTGATCGACGGCGCTGGCCAGCAGGCGGACATCGAGTCCCGCGTGGCGCAGATCCGCAAGCAGGTTGAAGACACTTCCTCCGACTACGACAAGGAAAAACTGCAAGAGCGTCTGGCCAAGCTGGCCGGCGGTGTTGCGGTGATCAAGGTCGGCGCCGGTTCCGAAGTCGAAATGAAAGAGAAGAAAGCCCGCGTTGAAGACGCTCTGCACGCCACCCGTGCTGCCGTCGAAGAAGGCGTGGTACCTGGCGGTGGCGTGGCCCTGGTGCGTGCGCTGCAGGCCATCTCCGAGCTGAAGGGCGACAACGCCGATCAGGACGTCGGTATTGCGCTGCTGCGTCGCGCCGTCGAGTCCCCGCTGCGCCAGATCGTCGCCAACTCCGGTGACGAGCCGAGCGTGGTGGTCGACAAGGTCAAGCAGGGTACCGGCAACTTCGGCTACAACGCGGCGACCGGCGAATACGGCGACATGATCGAAATGGGTATCCTCGACCCGGCCAAGGTGACTCGCTCTGCTCTGCAGGCCGCGGTTTCCGTCGCCAGCCTGATGATCACCACCGAAGCCATGATTGCCGAGATTCCGGACGACAAGCCAGCTGCTGGTGGCATGCCGGACATGGGCGGCATGGGTGGCATGGGCGGCATGATGTAAGCCAACCGGCCCCGCAAGTCAAAAGCCCCGCCTCGTGCGGGGCTTTTTGTTTGGGCGCGGGTTGGCTGTGCCGGTGCTGCCAGATCGGCAAGCGGCTGCTGCCGGCGGGCTCTTGCGAGGCCTGGCTTTGCCGACGTTGCGGGCTGCCTGGTTGAGCCACGAGCGCTCGCCTAGACTGCCTTGGCAGTGCAGACATGCGCAGTCAGTCAAGCAGTCGACCTGCCGAGGGGAGGTTTGGCTTATGGCACCCAGCAGAATTGCCGCAGCTGCGGCGCGTCGGATCAGCGCCGCTCAGGCAGCGGAACTGGTCAGTTCCGGGATGTGGCTCGACTACGGCGGAGCACTCTGCCAGCCGGATGCTTTCGACCGGGCGCTGGCCCGGCGCAAGGATCAGTTAAGCGGCGTGAAGATTCGCGCCTGTCTGACCGTCCGTCCACGCGCGGTTCTCGAGGCGGATCCGCACGGCGAGCACTTCGTCTGGATCAACCTGCATTTCTCCGGCTACGACCGACAGAAGCATGACGCCGGCATCGCCCACTACCTGCCGGTCAATCTGGGCGAGATTCCCGACTACTACCGGCGCTTCATCGAGCCGCCGGACATCGTCATCCTGAAGACCTGCCCGCAGGACGCCAACGGCTTCTTCAACTTCAGCGCCACCAATGCCTGGATGGATCCACGCGGTGACCGAACGGGCACGCCTGGTGATTGTCGAGGAGTCGAGCGGCCTGCCCTATGTCCTGGGCGAGCAGAATGGCCTGCACCTCAGCGAGGTGGACTACATCATCCCGGGCGATAACCAGCCGGCGACGGAGCTGCTCAACCCGCCTGTCACGGAACAGGACCTTGCCGTCGCCCGGCTGATCGCCGCAGAAGTCGAGGATGGTGCCTGCCTGCAGATCGGCATTGGCGGCATGCCGAACGCCGTCTGCAGCCTGCTGCTGGAAAGCGGGGTCAGGGAGCTTGGCGTGCACACCGAGATGCTCACCGACGGCATTGTCGATCTCTACCGGGCCGGGCGCATCAGCGGCGCGCACAAGCAGCTCGATCGGGGCAAGATCGTCTGCACCTTCGCCCTGGGCTCGCGCCAGCTGTACGAGGCGATCGACCATAACCCGGACTTTCAGTTCCGTCCGGTTGACTACACCAACATGCCGCACATCATCATGCAGAATCCCGGGGTGGTGGCGATCAACAACACCACACAGATCGACCTGCAGGGCCAGGCCGCCTCCGAATCGGACGGCCATCGGCATATCAGCGGGACCGGCGGGCAGCTGCAGTTCGTCCGCGGCGCCTACGCCTCGGCCGGTGGCAAATCGTTTATCTGCATGAGTTCGACCTACGACAAGCACGGCACGCGACGCAGCCGGATTGTGCCGAGCCTGACTCCCGGCAACATAGTCACCACCCCGCGCACCGACATGATGTACGTGGCCACCGAGTACGGCCTGGTCAACCTGAAGGGCAAGTCGGTGCCGGAACGCGCCAGGGCACTGATCTCGATTGCCCATCCGGACTTTCGCGAGCAACTCGAGCGTGACGCCTTCCAGCGCCGGCTGCTTCCGCCACATTTCTTCTGAGTCCCTGGCCCGCGCCGCCGCTCGCCGTGCGCGACTCAGCGCTCCCAGCGCCGGGCCGCCTGCTGGTCGCTGGCGCGACCTTCGACCCAGCCGGCATCGGCGCTTCCGGTTTCCTTCTTCCAGAACGGCGCGCGGGTCTTCAGGTAATCCATGATGAAATCACAGGCCTCGAAGGCCGCCTGGCGATGGCTGCTGCAGGTGCCGACGAAGACGATCGGCTCGCCTGGCTGCAGGTTGCCGACCCGGTGCAGGATCTCCACATTCAGCAGTGGCCAGCGCTGGCGGGCTTCGGCCTCGATCTTCGCCAGGGCCTTTTCGGTCATGCCCGGATAGTGCTCGAGGAACATGCCGTGCACCGCCTGCCCGGCGTTGAAATCGCGCACATAGCCGACAAAGCCGACCACCGCGCCGATGCCCAGGTTGGCCGCATGCAGGGCATTCAGTTCGGTGCCCGGGTCGAAGGCGGCGAGTTGCACGCGAATGGCCATGTCTAGCCGCCTGTCACGGTCGGGAAGAACGCCACTTCGTCGCCGTCCTGCAATTCAGTGGCGAGGCTGCACAGTTCCTGGTTGCGCGCGCACATCAGGTTCTGCTCGTCGAGCACGTTCCAGACGCCGCCGCGGGCCAGCAGCAGCCGGCGCAGGTCATCCAGGCTGGCCAGCGCAGGGCTCCACGGCAGCGCTTCGCTGTCCAGGCCCAGCGCTTCCCGGTAGCGGGCGAAATACTGCAGCTGGATCATTGAGCAGACTCCTCGTCTTCAGCACCTCGCTGGTAATGCCCGCTCTTGCCGCCGAGCTTTTCCAGCAGGCAAATACGCTCGATGCACATGCCGCGGTCCACCGCTTTGCACATGTCGTAGAGGGTCAGCGCAGCGACGCTGGCGGCGGTCAGGGCTTCCATCTCCACACCGGTCTGGCCGGCCAGCTTGCAGCGCGCGACGATGTGCACAGTGTCGGCACCCTCGGCCTGCAACTCGACCTTGATCCCGGTGAGCAGCAGCGGATGGCACAGCGGGATCAGTTCGTGGGTCTTCTTCGCCGCCTGGATGCCGGCGATCCGCGCCACGGCGAACACGTCGCCCTTGGGATGGCCGCCGGCGACGATCAGTGCCAGGGTTTCCGGGCGCATGCGCACCAGCGCCTCGGCCACCGCCTCGCGGAAGGTCACCTGCTTGGCGGTGACGTCGACCATGTGGGCATGGCCTTGATTATCAAGATGGGTCAGCACAGGTAAAACTCCACAGTTGCCTGTGGGCCAGTGTAACCCGCCAACCCGCAGTTGACGTGACCCTGATCAAGCCTGGCCGGGCGGACGGCCTTGCGCCAGCCGCCCGGCGTGGCCCTTACAGGTTGGCTTCGGCGTACTCGGCCAATATCGAACGCGGCACGCCCTGCAACGACACATGCACACCGTGCGGGAAATCCTTGAAGCGCTCGGTGAGGTAGGTCAGGCCGGAGCTGGTGGCCGACAGGTAGGGCGTGTCGATCTGCGCCAGGTTGCCCAGACAGACCACCTTGGAGCCGTTGCCGGCACGGGTAATGATGGTCTTCATCTGGTGCGGGGTGAGGTTCTGGCACTCGTCGATCAGGATCAGGCTCTGCTGGAAGCTGCGCCCGCGGATGTAGTTCAGCGATTTGAACTGCAGCGGCACCTTCTGCAGGATGTAGTCGACGCTACCGTGGGTGCTCTCGTCATCCATGTGCAGCGCCTCGAGGTTGTCGGTGATGGCGCCCAGCCAGGGTTCCATCTTCTCCGCCTCGGTGCCGGGCAGGAAGCCGATCTCCTGGTCCAGCCCCTGCACGCTGCGGGTGGCGATGATGCGCCGGTAGCGCTTGCTGACCATAGTCTGTTCGATGGCCGCGGCCAGCGCCAGGATGGTCTTGCCCGAACCGGCGGCACCGGACAGGTTGACCAGGTGGATGTCCGGGTCGAGCAGCGCATACAGCGCCAGCGACTGATAGACATCGCGCGGGCGCAGGCCCCAGGCTTCCTGATGCAGCAGCTGCTCGTGATGCATGTCGAGGATCAGCAGCTCGGTGCCGTTGACCTCCTTGATCCAGCCGACGAAACCCTGGGCATCGACGATGAACTCGTTGATGTGCGCCGGCAGCTTTTCCTGCATCTGCACGGTATGCCAGGTCTTGCCATGCCCCTGGCGGGTCTCGACCTTGCTCACGCGGTCCCAGAACGAGCCATCCAGCGTGTGGTAGCCGCGTGACAGCAGGGCCACATCATCGACCAGCTGGTCGGTGTGGTAGTCCTCCGCGGCCAGGCCGCAGGCGCGCGCCTTCAGGCGCATGTTGATGTCCTTGCTCACCAGCACCACGCTGGTACCGGTATGCCGGCTGCGCAGCTCCACCAGCTGGTTGATGATCTTGTTGTCGTTGAGGTTCTCCGGCAGCAGCACGATGGGCTCGGCGCGCTTGCTCATGAGGATCGACAGGCTGCCGCGCGGCCCGCTCTTGCCCCGCTGGATCGGCACCCCCAGCTCGACCTGCTCCGGCGTGGCGTCGCCGAGTACCTGGTCGATCAGGCGGATCGCCTGGCGGCATTCGGCAGCCACCGAATGCTTGCCGGCCTTGAGCTTGTCGAGCTCCTCGAGCACGGTCATCGGAATGGCGACGTGGTGTTCTTCGAAGTTCAGCAGCGCGTTGGGATCATGAATCAGAACATTGGTATCAAGGACGTAGAGGATAGGCTTCTCGGCTTTTGCGCGTCCGTGTTGATCCATGCTCGGTCACCTCTTGCTGATGGCGGTGACGGAATGCCGCTGCGGCGCTCCGCCGGATTGAGACCGACCAGCCGCAAGTGCGAGGTGAAGACGCCACCTGTGGGGGCAGGTTGCGGCGGTCTGTATTGTTAATACCGCATTCTTGGCTACGGGAAAAAGCGCTTTTCATCGCCAGACAGTATATTTTTTCAATCGGCAAATAGTGCTTGGCGTGCCTCTCCGCTGCCGTTAGAGTCGCAAGTCCACCCCGCAGAAAATTGCCGGCTTTCGCCAATTTGGCCGCCGCGCCAGCGCACCTCTTCAGCCCGCAGACAGTCACCCGGCCGGCCCGTGCCAGGCAAGCCATGCGCCGCTGCCGGGTTAGCATCGCGCGACACCAAGGAGCCCCCCCACATGCTGATGGTCATATCCCCGGCGAAGACGCTGGATTTCACCTCAACGCCCGTCACCCGCCGTTTTACCCAACCCGAGCATCTGGACCAGGCGCAGCTGCTGATCAAGCAATTGCGCACATTGACGCCTGCGCAAATTGCCGAACTGATGAGCCTGTCCGACCAGCTGGCAGGGCTCAACGCTGTCCGCTACAGCAGCTGGCAAATGCCGTTTACCCCGGAAAATGCCCGCCAGGCCCTGCTGGCCTTCAAGGGCGACGTGTATACCGGGCTGCAGGTCGAGGACTTCAGCGAGCGCGATTTCGATTTTGCCCAGCAACACTTGCGCATGCTCTCCGGCCTCTATGGCGTGCTGCGCCCGCTCGACCTGATGCAGCCCTACCGCCTGGAAATGGGCACCCGGCTGGCCAACCCGCGCGGCAACAACCTCTATGAATTCTGGGGCGAGCGGATCAGCGGCTGGCTCAACGACGCGCTGCTGGCGCAGGGCGACCAGATCCTGCTCAACCTGGCCTCGAACGAATACTTCAGCGCAATCAAGCGCAAGGCGCTGCAGGCCAGGATCATCGACACCGAGTTCAAGGACCTTAAAAACGGCCAGTACAAGATCATCAGCTTCTACGCCAAGAAGGCCCGCGGCCTGATGGCGCGCTACGTGATCAAGCAGCAGATCCGTGATCCGCTGGCCCTGCAGCAGTTTGCCGAGCAGGGCTACCGCTATTGCGCGGAGCAATCGGGCGTCGACAAGCTGGTATTCCTGCGCGACCATCCCGGCCAAGACTGAAACCCTCAACCCAGGAGTTCCCATGTCCGCACCCGTGGTTCTTATCAGTGGCTGTTCCAGCGGCATTGGCCGGGCCCTGGCCGAAACCTTCCGGGCCGCCGGGTATCAGGTCTGGGCCGGCGCGCGCAAGGCCGCCGACCTGGAGCAGCTGAGTGCTGCCGGATTCCATGCGGTGGCACTGGATGTGAATGATGCGCAGGCAATCACCCAGGCCCTGCAGCGCCTGGCCAGCGAAGCCGGGCGCCTGGACGTGCTGATCAACAATGCCGGCTACGGCGGCATGGGGCCGCTGCTGGATGGCGGCGCCGCCGCCATGCGCCAGCAGTTCGAAACCAATGTCTTTGCCCTCGTCGAGCTGAGCCGCGCCTGCTTTCCGCTGCTGCGCGCCAGTAAAGGCCTGGTGGTGAATATCGGCAGCGTCTCCGGGGTGATGATTACCCCGTTTGCCGGCGCCTATTGTGCGTCGAAAGCGGCCGTGCATGCGCTCTCCGTTGCGCTGCGCATGGAGCTCGCACCCTTCGGCATTGGCCTGATGGAAGTCCAGCCAGGCGCGATTGCTTCCAACTTTGGGGCCAATGCCAGCCAGCAGGCGGAACAGCTGATCAGCGAACGCTCGCCCTGGTGGCCGCTGCGCGAGGGCATCCGCGCGCGCGCCAATGCCTCGCAGGACAAGCCCACCCCGGCGGCCGAATTTGCCGCGGAGCTGCTGCGCGTCGTGCAGCGCCATCCGCGCCGGCGCCTGCTGCGCCTGGGCAACGGCAGCCACAGCCTGCCGCTGCTGGCGCGGCTGCTGCCGCAGGGGCTGCTGGAGAAGGGCTTGATGAAGCGCTTCGGCCTCAGCCAGCGGCTGGACTGATGGCTGCGCCAGCCAGACCGCCGGCAATGCTGCATTGGGCCCTGGCCGCCAGCGCGGCAGCCTTTGTGCTCAACCTGCTGCTGCGCGGGTTGCTGCGCGTGCCAGGGGTGACCGCGACCCTGCTGGCGGCCGGCCTGGTGGCGATCGGCGTGAGCCTGCTGTTTGCCTGGCGCTATCGGCGGGTCCCCGAGCCTGCTGAGCGGATCAGGCTGTTGCTGTTCTACACGGCCATCATGCTGTTCCTGTATGCCGCCCTGTTCGGACTGATGCTGCTCAAGGATGAGCCCGGCTCGATGGGTCAGTTGCTGTTCCTGCTGCACTGCCTGAGTTACCCGCTGGCCCTGGGGTTGTGCTTTACCCCACGGTTCATCGGCAGGTTGGTCAAGCCGCCGCGCTGAACCCGCGCGGAAGCCAGGCCCCGGGCTCCGGCAGGCAGGGACGTTGCCGGCTTCAGTCCAGCCGCTTGTGCACGCGTGCCACGGCAATGCTCATCATCACCACGGTGAACAGCAGCAATACCGCCATCTCCAGCCACAGCTCGCGCAGGCTGGCGCCGCGCAGCATGATGCCGCGGGCCAGCCGCACGAAGTGGGTCAGCGGCAGTATTTCGGCGAACCACTGCACGCCCTTGGGCATGCCGGCGAAGGGGAACATGAAGCCGGACAACAGGATTTGCGGCAGGAAGGTGAAGAACGCCAGCTGCATGGCCTGGAACTGGCTCTGTGCCATGGTCGAGACGAAGATGCCGAGAGTCAGGCTGGCGATGATGAACAGCAGCGCGGCGGCGTACAGGTCGGCCAGCGCACCGCGCACCGGCACCTCGAACAGCAGGCGGCCGACCAGCAGGATCACCGTTACCTGGACCAGGCCGATGCCGATGAACGGCAGCACCTTGCCGATCGTCAGTTCCCACGGTGAAACCGGGGTGGTGATGAGCATTTCCATGTTGCCGCGTTCGCGTTCGCGGACCAGTGCGATGGCGGTGAACAGCACCATGGTCATGGTCAGGATCACGCCGATCAGGCCGGGCACGGTGTTCAGCGGGGCGCGGCGCTCCGGGTTGTAGAAGTTCACCAGGGTCATGCCGGCGGGCTGGCTCCAGCCGGGCAGGGGAAAGCTGGCCAGCTGGCGGGCGGCGGCCTGCACCACCTGATCCGAACCGTCGACCATCAGTTGCAGCGGCGCCGGGCCGCGGCGTTGCAGGCGCGTCTCGAAATCGGCGGGGATGACCAGCGCGGCGCTGATCCGTCCCTCGCGCAGCAGGGCGTTGATCTGCTGCGGGCTGCTCAGCCGGTACTGGAAGTCGAGCACCTGGCTGGAGCCGAGCTGCGCGACCACTTCGCGCGAGTGCGCCGTGTTGGCCTGGTCAAGTACCGCGGCCTCCAGCCCGCGCACGTCCATGTTGATGGCGAAGCCGAACAGTACCAGCTGCATAACCGGAATGCCGACGATCATGGCGAAGGTCAGGCGGTCGCGGCGCAGCTGGCGCAGTTCCTTGACCACGATGGCGCCCAGGCGTTGCAGGCTCATGCCGGCACCTGCGGGTCGGCCACCGGCTTGCGGGTGACGCTGACGAACACGTCTTCCAGGTTCGGCGCGGTGGCCACGACCTGGGCCGCGATGCCGCTGGCGGCCAGCTGCTGGCGGACCTGGGTGATGGCCTCCGGCGCGCCGCTGAGCACGCGCAGTGCCGTGCCGATCTGCGCCGTGGCGATGATCCCCGGCAAGTCCTGCAGCGCCCGCTGTGCCTGCCGCGGCTGGGCACATTCGACCAGCAGCGGGTGACCGGGCAGGGCGCGCATCAGCTCGGCCGGGCTGCCGTCGGCCACCAGCCGGCCATTATCGAGAATGCCCAGGCGCGTGCAGCGCTCGGCTTCGTCCATGTAGTGGGTGGACACCAGCAGGGTGGTGCCGGACTCGGCCAGCTCGAACAGCGAGTCCCAGAACTCCCGGCGCGATTGCGGGTCGACCGCGCTGGTCGGTTCGTCGAGCAGCAGCAGGTCGGGCTTGTGCAATACTGCCCCGGCCAGCGCCAGACGCTGTTTCTGCCCGCCGCTGAGGGTCCCGGCCATCTGCTGGCGACGGTCGGCCAGCCAGTAGCGCTCGAGCAGTTCGCTGATCCGCAGGCGCGCCTGCTGGCCACGCAAGCCCTGGATGGCGGCGAGGAATTCGAGGTTCTCGCCGACGCTCAGGTCCTCGTAGAGCGAGAATTTCTGGGTCATGTAGCCGATGCGTCGCTTCAGCGCCTCGGCGTCGCGCGGGATCTGGCAACCGAGCACCTCGATCGCGCCGGCGCTGGGTCGCAGCAGGCCGCAGAGCATGCGGATGGTGGTCGACTTGCCGCTGCCGTTGGGACCGAGAAAGCCGAACACCTCGGCGCGGTTGACCGTCAGGTCGAGGCTGTCCACCGCGCTCAACGCGCCGAAGCGCTTGCTCAACCCGCGCGCACGGATCACCGGCTGGCCGTCGTTCATGGCTGCGCCAGCACGGCTTGCAGCGGCAGGCCGGCGGGCAGCTTGGCGGCCTCGGCACCTTCCAGTACGAGTTCGGCGCGGTATACCAGGCGGCTGGCGTCGGCGCCGGTGAGGGCGTAGTAGGGGGTGAAGCTGGCCTCGCTGGCGATGCTGCGCAGCTTGCCGGTGAACGGCTGCGCGACACCCTCGACCGTTACCCGGAGGGTGTCGCCGATGGCCAGGCGGTTGCGCTGCGAGGCCGGCACGAACAGGCGCGCATAGGGCGCCGCACCGACCAGCAGGCTGACCACTTCGGCGTGCAACGGCGGCTGGTCGCCCGGCCGGAACGGCAGGGCATCCACCCGGCCGGCGCGTGGGGCACGGACATCCAGGTGCGCGCGGTTCAGCTGCAGCTGGGTCAGCCGGCTGTTTGCCGCTTGCAGGCTCGCCGCGGCCTGGGCCAGCTGTTCCGGGCGGGTGCCGTTGGTCAGTTCGCGCAATTGGGCTGCGCTGTTCTGTACGGCCGCCACGCTCTGGTCGCGGCTGGCGCGGGCGCGATCCAGTTCGGCGAGCGCCACCTGCTGGCGCTGGTAGAGCGCCTCGATGCGCTGGAAGTCCCGGCTGGCGGCGATGGCGGCGGCGCTGTTGCGCTCCAGTGCGGCCTGCGCCGCCTCGATGGTTTCGCGCCGCGCGCCGTGGCTGAGTTCGTCGAGCCGGGCGCCGGCCTGCTGCACCTCGGCCGCGGCCTGGGCGACCAGCGCGTCGAGCCGGCGCGGATCGAGCTGCAGCAGCAGCTGGCCGGCCTCGACCTGCGCGCCCTCGGCCACCTGCCAGTTCAGTACGGTTTCCGAGGCTTCGGCGGGGATGCCGATGCGGTCCCATTCGAGGGTGCCGAGCAGCGGCGGCGGTTCGCCCGCCCCGCAACCGCCCAGCAACGCGAGCAGGAGCAGGGTGGCGGGGGTGCCTGTCCGTTCAATCAGCATGGCTTGTCTCCATTCCGCGCTCGAGCAACGCCAGGGTGTGTTCGCTCAACGCCGCGGCGCGGTTGTCGAGGTCGGGGAAAATGCCGTGCAGCAGCGAGGCGGCGGCATGCGGCAGCATGACCAGGCCGAACAGCGAGACCACCAGCAGGCGCGGGTTCAGCTCGGCGTTCAGGGCCTGCCGGGCCTGGGCGGCCGCGAAATATGCGGCCAGCCGGGCCGGAATCATCGGCCCGATGCGGGTGGCCCAGAGTTCGCGCAGTGCGCCACCTTCGCAGAGGACTTCGCGCACCCACAACGGCGGCAGCCAGGGATGCTGGCTGAGGGTTGCATTGAGCGCGCAGACCAGTCGGCGAACCAGTTGCCGCGGATCGTCTTCGCTGCCGTGCAGCGCGTTGGCGACGTTGGCCAGCAGCGGCGCAAGGCGTTCTTCGAACACGGTTTCCACCAGCCGCTGCTTGTTGCCGAAGTAGTAGTTGACCAGGGCCGGGGTCACCCCGGCCTGGTCGGCGATGCTGCGCAGGCTGCTGGCAGCAATGCCGTGGCGGGCAAAGCTGGCGAGCGCGGCGTCGAGCAGGCGCTGGCGTTGTAGCTGGGCGTCGCCAGTGGGGCGACCGGGAGCGCGCGGCTGGTTCACAGCGATCACCTGAGGTTGTCACATGCGTATATTTATATGCGTATTTAATTAATCTGCAAGCACTCGCTGCTGCCGGTCATGGCGGGCGCGCAGGCCTATGCCAACCTGCCCGGGCGGACAGGCGCGGGATTGGCACGAGTGGCTGGCAGGTCCCGGCTGCCAGTGGCTGCCAGCCGGGGGCGTGGAGGAAGGGCGGCGGGGTGCTGCAGGCAGCCCCGCCGCTGCGCCGCTCAGCCGATGGTGATGGGCGGCAGTTCCGGCAGTTGCAGGGTTTGCTGGGTGCGCGGTGCGAGCACCTCGGCTTCGCCATCCACCACCAGTTCCTGGTTCTGGTTGAACACCCGGGTGGCGATGCGTACGCGGCCCTTGGGCAGTTTCTCGAGCACTTCCAGTTGTACGGTGAGGGTGTCGCCCAGCTTGACCGGACGGGTGAAGCGCATCTGCTGGCCGAGGTAGATGCTTCCCGGTCCGGGCAGTTCGCAGGCTATCGCGGCGCTGATCAGCGCACCGCTGAACATGCCGTGGGCAATGCGTTCCTTGAACATGCTCTGCGCGGCAAACTCGGCATCCAGGTGCACCGGGTTGTGGTCGCGGGACACCGCGGCAAACAGCTGGATGTCGCGTTCTTCGACGGTGCAGCTGAACGAAGCCTGCTGGCCGACCTGCAGGTCGTCATAGGGGATGTTGGTAACCTGGGTCATGGGTTCTCCTTGGGGGCGGGTTGGCAGAAACGGCTGTGGGCGAGCGCCTGCTCGAGCCAGTGGATCAGGTCGGCAGTGACTTCGTCGCGGTTGCTTTCATTGAGCAGCTCGTGGCGCGCGCCCGGGTAGATTTTCAGTTGCACATCCTTCAACCCGGCCACGCGCAGGGCGCCGGCGAGATCGTTCAGGCGCCGGCCGGCACTCACCGGGTCGCAATCGCCACCGATCAGCAGTACCGGCAGTCCGGGATCTATCTGCGACAGCTGCTTGACGCTGCTGATGCCTTGCAGGCCGCCGAGCAGGTCGATCCACAGTTGTGTGGTGGCGACAAAGCCGCACAGCGGATCGCTGACATAACGATCGACTTCGACCGGATCGCGGGACAGCCAGTCGAACCCGCTGCGAGCCGGCTGGAAGGCTTTGTTGAAGGAGCCAAACGACAGGTAGTTGAGCAGCTTGCTGCGCCCGGTGGCGCCGAGCCGCCAGCGCTCGAGGCGGGCGAGCAACCCGGCGCTGCGGTAGAGGCTGGCCGGCTGGAAGTTCGAGCCGGACAGGATGGCGCCCTGCAGGCTGCAGCTGTGCTGCATCAGGTAGGCCAGGCTGATGTAGCTGCCCATGCTGTGGCCGAGGAGAAAGATCGGCAGGCCGGGATGCTGCTGGCGAATGTGGTGGTTGAGACTGGCCAGGTCACCGACCACTTTCTCCCAGCCAGCGGCATCGGCGTAATGTCCGAGCAGCCCCTGTTCAGCGCTGCGCCCATGGCCGCGCTGGTCCAGCGCGAACAGGTCGAAGCCGTGGGCCGTCAGGGCCTCGCCCAGGCGGGCATAGCGTGCGCCATGTTCGGCCAGGCCGTGGGCCAGCATCACGATCGCCCTGGGTGGCTGTGTGCCAGACCACTGGTGGACATGCAGCGGGGTGCTGTCAGTGGCGCTGAGCCAGAAGGTTGCGTGGTGCATGGCGGGTCCTTGTGCCCGGGACGAAAGTGCATTTTGCACGGCTGGCGGCTGCTGGCAAAGCGGGTTGACGGGTTTGTTCGCTGTGCTGCCCGGGCCGGCAGGGATTGACTTGCCCGCAGCGCGGTTGCGGGGCGCCCAGGGCGGCCGCGCAAGGCGCGGCTATTCATTGTGTTGATAAGGTGCCAGCGACTATTTGCGCCCAGTCACAGAGCTGTTAAGTTCCCTGCACTCCCGCGCGCGCGCGCGCGCGGGCCAGCCTGTCGATGAGGATAATAAGAAATGCAAGCTGAGTTCTGGAATGACAAACGCCCGGCCGGGGTTTCCGCCACTATCGAGCAGAATGCCTTTCACTCGGTGGTTGAAGTATTCGAGCGTTCCTGCAAGAAATTCGCCGACCGTCCGGCCTTCAGCAACCTGGGGGTCACCCTGACCTACAGCGAGCTGGATCGCCTGTCCGCCGCCTTTGGCGCCTGGCTGCAGAGCAATACCGACCTCAAGCCGGGTGACCGCATCGCCATCCAGATGCCCAACCTGCTGCAATACCCGATCGCCGTGTTTGGCGCGCTGCGCGCCGGGCTGATCGTGGTCAACACCAACCCGCTGTATACCGCGCGGGAAATGCGCCACCAGTTCAACGATTCCGGCGCGCGGGCGCTGGTGTACGTCAACCTGTTCGGCAAGCTGGTCGAGGAAGTGCTGCCCGATACCGGCATCGAGTACCTGATCGAGGCGCGCATGGGTGACCTGCAGCGCTCGCCGCTGAAAGGCTGGCTGCTCAATGCGGCGGTCAAATACCTGAAGAAGCTGGTGCCCAGCTACCACCTGCCGAAGGCGGTGCCCTTCAGCCAGGTGCTGAAAAAGGGCCGCTGGCATTCGCTGAAGATGATTCGCCAGAGCCTTGATGACGTTGCCGTGCTGCAGTACACCGGTGGCACCACCGGGGTGGCCAAGGGCGCGATGCTGACCCACGGCAACCTGGTGGCCAACATGCAGCAGGTGCTGGCCTGCATGTCACAGATCGGCGCCGATGGCCAGCCGCTGATCAAGGAGGGGCAGGAAATCATGATTGCGCCGCTGCCGCTCTACCACATCTATGCCTTCACGGCGAACTGCATGTGCATGATGGTCAGTGGCAACCACAATGTGCTGATCAGCAATCCGCGGGATATTCCGGGCTTCATCGAGGAGCTGAAGAAGTGGCGCTTCACCGGCCTGTTGGGGTTGAACACGCTGTTTGTCGCGCTGATGGACAATCCCGAATTCAAGAACCTGGATTTCTCCCGGCTGAAGATCACCAACTCGGGCGGCACCGCGCTGGTCAAGGCCACTGCCGAGCGCTGGCAGCAGCTCACCGGCTGCACGATCGTCGAAGGCTACGGGCTGACCGAAACCTCGCCGGTGGTCTCGGCCAATCCCTATGGTGCGGCGGCCCGCCTGGGTACCGTCGGCCTGCCGATGCCGGGCACCGCACTCAAGGTGATCGACGACAACGGTGTCGAGCTGCCGCTGGGCGAGCGCGGCGAACTGTGCGTCAAGGGCCCGCAGGTGATGAAGGGTTACTGGCAGCGCCCGGAGGCCACCGCCGAAGTCCTGGATGCCGAGGGCTGGCTGAAGACCGGCGACGTGGCGGTCATCGATGCGGACGGCTTCGTGCGCATCGTCGACCGCAAGAAGGACCTGATCATCGTCTCCGGCTTCAACGTCTACCCGAACGAGATCGAGGACGTGCTGATGACCCATCCGAAGGTGGCCAGCTGCGCGGTCATCGGGGTGCCGGACGAGAAGTCCGGGGAGGCGGTCAAGCTGTTCGTGGTGCCGCGTGATCCGGAGCTGACCATCGAGGAACTCAAGGCGTTCTGCCGTGAGCAGTTCACCGGCTACAAGGTGCCCCGGCACATCGTCTTGCGCGAGTCGTTGCCGATGACTCCGGTCGGCAAGATCCTCCGCCGCGAGCTGCGCGACGGACACTGACCGGTTGTGGCAACTACTCTGCGGGTGTCGGGCCAGATGCTGCCTGATGCCCGCAAGATGCGCGCGCGTTCAGCGCCCGGGAGCTGCCGCTGCGGTCTGGCCGGTGGCGTTCAAAACTGCTAATCTCGCCGCCCCGTTGCCCGTCCCCGGGTGCTGGCATGACTATTAAAACAACACCGGCTGATTGCTGCGCTGATCGGCTTTGCTCAGGAGATAAGGCTTTCATGCTCGAGAATTTCTGGAAGGACAAGTACCCGGCAGACGTTCCGGTCGAGATCAATCCCGATCAGTACCCGAATATCCAGGCGGTCATGCGCGAATCCTGCCAGCGCTTTGCCGACAAGCCGGCCTTCACCAACCTGGGCAAGACCATCACCTGGGGCGAGCTGTACGAGCTGTCGGGAGCCTTCGCCGCCTACCTGCAGCAGCACACCAGCCTGCAGCCGGGCGACCGCATCGCCGTGCAGATGCCGAATATCCTGCAATATCCGGTGGTGGTGTTCGGTGCCATGCGCGCCGGGCTGGTGGTGGTCAACACCAACCCGCTGTACACCACCCGCGAGATGGAGCACCAGTTCAACGACTCCGGCGCCAAGGCGCTGGTGTGCCTGGCCAACATGGCCCACCTGGCCGATGAGGTGGTGCCGCGCACCGGCGTCAGGCATGTGGTGGTTACCGAGGTCGGCGACCTGCTGCCGCTGCCCAAGCGCTTGCTGGTCAACAGTGTGGTCAAGTACGTGAAGAAGCTGGTACCACCCTACCTGCTGCCCCACGTCAAGTTCACTCGGGCCATGGCCCTGGGACGTGGCCAGCGCGTCAAGGAAGTCAACCCGCAGAGCTCGGACATTGCCGTGCTGCAATACACCGGTGGCACCACCGGGGTGGCCAAGGGCGCCATGCTGACGCACCGCAACCTGATCGCCAACATGCTGCAGGTGCGCGGGCTGATGGGGGCCAACCTGCACGAGGCGCAGGAGATCCTGGTGGCACCGCTGCCGCTGTATCACATCTATGCCTTCACCGTGCACTGCATGGCCATGATGCTGATCGGCAACCACAACCTGCTGATCACCAACCCGCGCGACCTGCCGGGGATGATCAAGGACCTGGCACAGTGGAAGTTCACCGCCTTTGTCGGTCTCAACACCCTGTTCGTCGCCCTGTGCAACAACGAGGCGTTCCGTGCCCTGGACTTCTCCGCGCTGAAACTGACCATGTCCGGTGGCATGGCGCTGCAGATGGCCACCGCCGAGCGCTGGAAGGAAGTCACCGGTTGCTCGATCTGCGAAGGGTTCGGCATGACCGAGACCAGCCCGGTGGCCACTTTCAATCCGATCGACCACAACCAGCTGGGGACCATCGGCATTCCGCTGCCCTCGACCCTGTGCAAGGTGATCGACGACAACGGTGTCGAGCTGCCGCTGGGCGAGCGCGGCGAGCTGTGCGTCAAGGGTCCGCAGGTGATGAAGGGCTACTGGCAGCGCCAGGAAGCCACCGACGAGATCCTCGATGCCGAGGGCTGGCTGAAGACCGGCGACATCGCGATCATCCAGCCCGACGGCTACCTGCGCATCGTCGACCGCAAGAAGGACATGATTCTGGTGTCCGGCTTCAACGTCTACCCGAACGAGCTGGAAGACGTGCTGGCGACCCTGCCCGGCGTGCTGCAGTGCGCGGCCATCGGCATTCCGGACGAGAAGTCCGGCGAGGCGATCAAGCTGTTCGTGGTGGCCAAGCCGGGTTCCGGCCTGACCAAGGAACAGGTGATGCAGCACATGCGCGACAACGTCACCGGCTACAAGGTGCCGCGCTCGATCGAGTTCCGCGACAGCCTGCCGGCGACCAACGTCGGCAAGATCCTGCGCCGCGAGCTGCGCGATGAAGAGCTGAAGAAACTGGGCAAGCTGTAACCACTGCCCTGGCACAAACGACAAGGCCCTGCACTGCGGGGCCTTGTCGTTTGTGCAGGTTGCTGATGCTGCCAGGCGCCTCTGCGGCGGCGAAATCTGCGACAATCGCCGCCTTTGCGAATCCGCCCGCGGCAGCTTGATGACCCCTCCGACCTCCGATTTCGACCAACTGCTGAACCGCCTCGACCAGGCCCTGCTGGCCGACCGGCAGCGCTTGCGCCGGCAGCTGCACGAGTTGCGCAAGCAGCCCGATGCGCCTAAGCAGGCGCAGTGGGCCGAGCGCCTGCAGCAGTCCTGCGACAGGGTCGAAGCGCGCCGGCTGAGCATCCCGCCGATCCGCTACGACGACAGCCTGCCGATTGCCGCCAAGCGCGACGAGATCAAGGCCGCCATCAGCAAGCATCAGGTGGTGGTGATCGCTGGCGAAACCGGCTCGGGCAAGACCACCCAGCTACCGAAGATCTGCCTGGAGCTCGGCCGCGGCGTGCACGGCCTGATCGGCCATACCCAGCCGCGGCGCATCGCCGCGCGCAGTGTGGCCATGCGGGTGGCGGAAGAGCTGAACACGCCGCTCGGCCAGCTGGTCGGCTATCAGGTGCGCTTCGAGGATCAGAGCAGCGACGCCACCCTGATCAAGCTGATGACCGACGGCATCCTGCTGGCGGAAACCCAGCACGACCGTTACCTGGAAAAGTACGACACCATCATCGTCGACGAGGCCCACGAGCGCAGCCTGAATATCGACTTCCTGCTGGGCTTTTTGAAGACCCTGCTGCTGCGCCGCCCTGACCTGAAGCTGATCATCACCTCGGCGACCATCGATCTGGCGCGCTTCGCCGCGCACTTCAACGACGCGCCGATTGTCGAGGTGTCAGGGCGTACCTTCCCGGTCGAGACCTGGTACCGCCCGCTGCTCGGCGAGCAGGACGAGAACGGCGAAACCCTGGAAGACGACCTCAGCGTCGATCAGGCGATCCTGCGCGCGCTGGATGAGTTCGCCGCGTTCGAGCGCAGCGCCGGCAAGCGTCCCGGCGATGTACTGGTGTTCCTCCCCGGCGAACGGGAAATACGCGACGCCGCCGAGCTGCTGCGCAAGGCCAACCTCAAGCACGCCGAAGTGCTGCCGCTGTACGCGCGGCTGTCGCCGGCCGAGCAGCAGAAGATTTTCCAGTCGCGTCCCGGGCGCAAGATTGTCCTCGCCACCAACGTCGCCGAGACCTCGCTGACGGTGCCGGGCATTCGCTATGTGATCGACAGCGGCACCGCGCGCATCAGCCGCTACAGCTACCGTGCCAAGGTTCAGCGCCTGCCGATCGAGGCCGTCTCGCAAGCCAGCGCCAACCAGCGCAAGGGCCGCTGCGGGCGGGTCGAGCCGGGCATCTGCGTGCGCCTGTACAGCGAGGAAGACTTCAACGGCCGGCCGGCCTTTACCGATCCCGAGATCCTGCGCACCAACCTGGCGGCGGTGATCCTGCAGATGCTGCATCTGCGTCTGGGTGCCATCGAAGATTTCCCGTTTATCGAACCGCCGGATGGCAGGGCGATCAGCGACGGCTTCAACCTGTTGCAGGAACTCTCGGCGGTCAACCGCGAAGGCCAGCTGACCGCGCTCGGTCGCCAGCTGGCGCGCCTGCCGGTGGACCCGCGCCTCGGCCGCATGCTGCTCGAAGGCGCCAGACAGGGCAGCCTGCCGGAAGTGCTGATCATCGCCAGCGCGCTGTCGGTGCAGGACGTGCGCGAGCGCCCGCCGGAGCGCCAGCAGGCGGCGGATCAGGCCCATGCGCAGTGGAAGGACGTGGATTCCGACTTTGCCGCGCTGGTCAACCTGTGGCGCGACTTCGAGGAACAGCGCCAGGCGCTGGGCGCCAGCGCACTGCGCAGCTGGTGCCGGAAGAATTTCCTCAACTACCTGCGCCTGCGCGAGTGGCGCGACTCGCATCGCCAGCTCAGCCTGATCTGCAAGGAACTGCAGCTGTTCGAAGCCACCCGGCCGGGTAGGAGCGAGCTTGCTCGCGATCAGCGTTCCGTCGGTCAGACACCGAACCAGAAGGATCGCGAGCAAGCTCGCTCCTACAAGGAGCAGCCCGCCAAGCCGCTGGACGAGGCCCAGCAGCGTGGCGTCGATTACGCCCGGGTGCACAAGGCGATCCTCTCCGGCCTGCTCAGCCAGATCGGCCAGAAGACCGAGGAGGGCGACTACCTCGGCGCCCGGCAGCGGCGCTTCTGGATTCATCCGTCTTCCGGCTTGGGTAAGAAGCGCCCGCAATGGCTGATGGCCGCCGAACTGGTGGAGACCACCAAGCTGTTCGCCCGTCAGGTGGCGAAGATCGAGCCGGACTGGATCGAGCCGCTGGCCGGTCACCTGATCAAGAAGAACCACTTCGAACCGCACTGGGAGAAGAAGCGCGGCCAGGTGGTGGCTTACGAGCAGATCACCCTCTACGGCCTGATCGTGGTTGGCCGCCGCGCCGTGCATTACGGGCCGATAGAGCCGGTATTGGCGCGCGAGCTGTTTATCCGCGAAGGCCTGGTGCGCGGTGAAATTCTCTCCCGCGCCCGTTGCCTGAAAGCCAACAGCGAGTTGCTGGAACAGCTCGACGAGCTGGAAGCCAAGGCGCGCCGGCGCGACATCCTCGCCGACGAGGAAACCCTGTTCGCCTTCTACGACGCGCGCATCCCGGCCCAGATCCATCAGACCGCGACCTTCGACAGCTGGTACAAAACCAACAGCAGCAAGGACCCGCAGCTGCTGATCATGCGCGAGGAAGACGTGCTGGCCCGCGAGGCCAACGAAGTCACCGCCGCCCATTACCCGGACACCCTGCATCTGGGTGAGCTGCAGTTGTCGCTGACTTATCACTTCGAGCCCAACCACCCGCGTGACGGCGTGACCCTGCGCGTGCCGGCGCCGTTGCTGCCGCAGTTGCCGGCGGAGCGCCTGGAATGGCTGGTGCCCGGCGTGCTGGAGGCCAAGTGCATGGCCCTGGTGCGCGGGCTGCCCAAGGCGCTGCGCAAGAACTTCGTGCCGGTGCCGGACTTTATCAAGGCCGCCCTGGCGCGCATCAGCTTTGCCGAGGGTTCGTTGCCGCAGGCGCTGGGCCACGAACTGCAACGCATGACCGGCGTGCGGGTGCCGGACGAGGCTTGGGCCGAGGCCGCCCGGCAGCTCGACAGCCACCTGCGGATGAACCTGGAAGTGGTGGATGCCACGGGCAAGCTGCTCGGCGAAGGCCGCGACCTGGCCGAACTCTGTGCACGCTTCGCCGAGGCCAGCCAGGCCGCCCTGGCCATCCCGCAACAACAGGCCCAGCGGCCGCTGCAGGCCAAGGCGTTTGCCGAGGTGGCGGAAAAGACCCAGCAAAATATCGCTGGCTTGAGCATGACCGTGTTCCCGGCATTGGTGGAAGAGGCCGGGGTGGTCAGGGAAGAGCGCTTCTCGACCGCCGCCGAAGCCGACTTCCAGCACCGCCGCGCCTTGCAGCGCCTGCTGCTGCAGCAACTGGCCGAGCCCGCCAAGTACCTGCGCGGCAAGCTGCCGGGGCTGACCGAGCTGGGTTTGCTCTATCGCGAGCTGGGCAAGGTCGAGGCGCTGGTCGAGGACATCCTGCTGGCCAGCCTGGACAGCTGCATCCTCGACGGTGTTGCGCCGCTGCCGCGTGACGGTGCGGCCCTGGCCGCCCTGGCCGAAAGCAAGCGCGGAGCCTGGACGGAGCACGCCGAGCGCCTGGCCAGGCTGACGCTGGACATCCTCAAGCTCTGGCACGCCCTGCAAAAGCGCTGCAAGGGCAAGATCGACCTGGCCCAAGCCGTGGCCCTCAACGACATCAAGCTGCAGCTGGGCAACCTGGTCTATCCGGGCTTCGTCCGCGAAACCCCGGTCGAGTGGCTGAAGGAGCTGCCGCGCTACCTCAAGGCCGTCGAGCAGCGCTTCGACAAGCTGGGCAGCCAGTTGCAGAAAGACCGGGTCTGGAGCGGCGAGCTGAGCGCCTGCTGGGCGCAATACCAGGCGCGCCTGGCCAAGCACCGCCAGGAAGGCAAGCGCGACCCGCAACTCACCCTGTACCGCTGGATGCTCGAGGAATACCGCGTGTCACTGTTCGCCCAGCAGCTGGGCACGAAGATGGCTGTTTCCGACAAGCGCCTGGGCAAGCAGTGGAGCCTGGTGGAGAGCTGAGCGGTTGCCGCGCGGGTTGCACCCGCCCTGGCAAAGTACTCGATCCGTTTGACGCTGTCCGTGGTACGGGTCGAATGCTCGCTTGTCGTAGGGTCGGCGTAGGGTGGGCTTCAGCCCACCAAAAGCGCGAGACGGCAGGTCGGGCCAGAGGGTGGCAGCGGTGGGCCAGGGCCCACCCTACGGTTGATGGTTGGCGCGTGCGCCGCAGGGGCGCGATCAATCGGAGTCGTAGGGAGAGTTGCAGGTTACTCGCTTGTCTGGGGGTGGGCTTTGCCGGCGGCAAAAAGCGGCGCCTACCTGGGCTCCATGCGGATCGCGCCATCCAGGCGGATGACTTCGCCGTTCAGGTACTGGTTGGTGATGATGTGCGCGGCCAGCGCGGCGTATTCCTTCGGCTCGCCGAAGCGCTTGGGGCTCTGCACCATCTTCAGCAGCGGATCACGCACTTCGTCCGCCATGCCTTTCATCATCGGCGTGTCGAAGATGCCGGGGGCAATGGTCATCACGCGGATGCCCAGCGGCGCCAGATCACGGGCGATTGGCAGGGTCATGCCGACCACGCCGGCCTTGCTCGCGCTGTAGGCGGCCTGCCCGACCTGACCGTCAAATGCAGCCACGGAAGCCGTGTTGATGATCACGCCACGCTCGCCATCAGCGTTCGGTGCGTTCTTGGCCATCTGCTCGGCGGCCAGACGCAGCACGTTGAAGGTGCCGAGCAGGTTGATATTGATCACCTGAGCAAACTTTTCCAGTGGCAGCGCGCCGTTGCGGCCAACCGTCTTGCCGCCGGGGGCAATGCCGGCGCAGTTGATGCACACATCGATGCGGCCGAAGGCTTCGATTGCTTTGGCAATGCCGGCTGCAACCGAGGCTACGTCGGTGACATCGACCTTGGCGAAAACGGCTTTATCACCCAGTTCGGCCACCAGCGCGCGGCCGGCTTCCTCGTTCAGATCGAAGGCCACAACCTTGGCACCCTGGGCGGCCAGTTGCTGACAGGTGACCAGGCCCAGGCCCGATGCGCCGCCGGTGACGATTACAACGTTATTCTGCAATTCCATGATGGTCTCTCTGAAAAAAGGTTGATGGGACTCAGGCGATCTCGCGCAGCAGTTCGCGCGCAATGATGACCCGCTGGATCTCGCTGGTGCCCTCGTAGATCGAGGTGATGCGCACGTCGCGGGCATAGCGTTCCAGCGGGAAGTCCTTGATATAGCCATAGCCACCGAGCAGTTGCAGGGCGGTGTAGCAGGCTTTATTGGCCTTCTCCGAGGCGAACAGCTTGGCCATCGACGCCTCCTTGCCAAAGCTCAGCCCCTGCGCCTTGCGGTCGGCAGCATTCATCAGCAGCAACCGCGCCGCTTCCAGATCGGTGTAAGCGTCAGCAAGCATCCACTGCAGGCCCTGAAAATTCGCCAGAGTCTGGCCGAACTGCTTGCGCTCGCCGATGTAGTTGCGCGCGAAGTCCATCGCCGCCAGACCGATGCCCAGCGCCAGCGAACCCACGCCGATGCGCCCGCCGGCCAGTTCGCCCACCGCGACCTTGAAGCCCTGATTCAGCTCGCCCATCAGCGCGTCCCTGGGGATGCGGCAATTCTCGAAGCGCACCTCGTTGGTGGCCGAGGCATGCTGGCCCATCTTCTTTTCCGCCTTGCTGATGGCGAGGCCCGGCACGCCGTTTTCCACCAGGAAGCAGGAGATGCCCTTGCCGCGCGGCAGGCTGCTGTCGGTGACGGCCCAGACCACGAACAACCCGGCGTATTCGGCGCTGCTGATGAACTGCTTGGCGCCGTTCAGCACCCACTCATCGCCATCCAGTACGGCGGAGGTCTTCATGCCGGACGGATCCGAACCGGCGCCGGTTTCGGTCAGGCAGAAGCCACCGGCAGCGTATTCGCCGCTGCACAGCTTGGGCAGGTAGCGCTGCTTCTGCTCTTCACTGGCCACCGCCTGAATCACCTCGGCGACCATATTGGTTACCGACATGGTCACCGCGGTGGAGGCACAGGCGCGGGCGACTTCGGTGATCGCCAGGCTGAAAGCCACGGTGCCGGCCGCCGCGCCACCGTACTGACTGTCGATGTTCAGGCCCATGAAGCCGAGTTCCGCCAGTTGCCTGAGGTTGGCCAGAAACTGGGCGCGGTCGCCATGCTGATCGAGTTTTTCAGCCACCGGGGCCAACTCGCTCTGGGCAAATTTGCGGGCCATGTCCTGGATCATGGCCTGGTCTTCGTTGAGGGTCAGGTTCATTGCTGTCTGCTCTGGATAGGGGCGTCGGAATCCGGTGCCGGAGTGAATGATGAATTGCAAAAGTTAAGTGTTGCAGGAGGCATTTCGCAGGATGGGGCGAGCGTAGCGATACCCATCGGCGGCGGTCATGCCGGTTACGCCGCTACTCGGCTAACCAATCCTGCAAAGCCGGCAAGCTGGCTCTCCTATCTGGCGCATGCAAATTAAAGGCGCTGCCTGCATCAGTGGTTGAGCGTGCTTTTCCCCGTGTAGGGTGGGCTTCAGCCCACCAAAAGCAGCGGTGCAATAAGGTTGAGCGGCAGGTTGGCAGCGGTGGGCCAAGGCCCACCCTACGCCTACCCTTCGATAAGCGGGTCTTCAACCCATAATGCTTACATAGCCAAATTTAAACCGCTTATGAGCCAAATCCATAGGTGATTCAATCCGCTAGATCAGGCGTTGTGCCAGCCTGCCGGGCGCTTGTCTGGAATGGCGCGGACGCCTCCGGCCGGGGATGCGCTAGCAGTCAAGGCTGCGCGGCCCGCTTCCCTGTGCCGCGGCCGCTGGTTATGGTGGCAGGCAAATGTCCTGGTCGAGAGTGCTGCATGTCCGAGTCCGAGCTACCCTGTTGTGCCCCTGCCGCCGAGCACCTGGCGCCGGCCACGTTCGCCGGGGTGTCGGTGCAGGCGCTGAATGCCGAGTGCTTCTGCATCGGCCTGGATCACGCGGCGTTGCGCGTCGCGCTGGAGTCGTCGCTGGGCCAGCCGGGGCTGTTCGAGCTGGTGCGCGAGCGTTGCCCGTACCTGTTTGCCAGCCATCCGGTGTTCGTCGCCCCGGCAGAACTGGAACGGATGGCCGCAGTGGTGCGTGCGGTGGAGGCGGTGGTGGCCCTGCCGGCCTACCGCGCGGCGGTGCTGGCCACTGCGCCGGCCATTGCCCGGCAGGCGGTGGCGCCGCGCGGGGTGTTTTTCGGCTACGACTTCCATGTCGATGAAGATGCCTTCGGCCTGATCGAGATCAACAGCAATGCCGGCGGCGCCATGCTCAACGCGGTGCTGGCGCGGGCGCAGCGCGCCTGTTGTCCGGCGATCGAGCAGATGTTGCCGGCGGCCATGCGCAGTGAGGCGCTGGAGGAACGGATCATCGCCATGTTTCACGAGGAATGGCGGCTGGGCGGTGCGGCGCGGCCGCTGCGCAGCATCGCCATCGTCGACGATGCGCCGGAGCAGCAATACCTCTACCCGGAATTCCTGCTGTTCCAGCAACTGTTCCAGCGCCACGGCCTGCAGGCCGTGATTGCCGATCCGGCGCAGCTGAGCCTGCGTGACGGCCGGCTGTGGCTGGGCGAGCTGGCCATCGACCTGGTCTACAACCGCCTGACCGATTTCGCCCTGGAAACGCCGGCCAGCGCCACCTTGCGCCAGGCCTGTGTGGAGCAGGCGGTGTTGCTCACCCCGCACCCGCAGGCCCATGCCCTGTATGCCGACAAGCGCAACCTGGCGCTGCTCAGCGATGCCGTGCAGCTGGAGGCCTTCGGCGTGCCGGCGGAGACCCGCGCGCTGCTGCTGGCGGCCATCCCGCGCACCGAACGGGTGACCCCGGAGCATGCAGAACGCCTGTGGGCGGCGCGGCGCACGCTGTTCTTCAAGCCCTGCGCCGGCTTCGGCAGCCGCGCGGCGTATCGCGGCGACAAGCTGACCCGGCGCGTCTGGGCGGAAATCCTCGCCGGCGACTACGTGGCCCAGGCGCTGGTACAGCCCGGCCAGCGGGTGATGGCCCGGCAGACTGCGGCGCTGAAGTTCGACCTGCGCAACTACACCTACGCCGGCGAGGTGCAGTGCGTGGCGGCGCGCGTCTACCAGGGCCAGACCACCAACTTCCGCACCCCCGGCGGCGGCTTCGCCCCGGTGTATCCGGCGCCGCCAGGCGGCTGTGCCCCGCCCTGCGGCTGAGGCGGACGCCGGTCTCGGGGGCTATGCAACCATCGTCTCCAAAAACGCCAGTGCTTACCTCGAAACAAGCTAAACACGTGCTTGACCATCCGTGCCCAGGGAGGAAACTGATAACTGCTCTGGCTGGTTATCTGCGGGATATCATGGCTGTTGCCGGCGCAAACTGGTCGCAGTCGGCAGGCGCAAAGCGCTTTGCCGGGCTGCCCATGCCGGCACCGTGCACGGTCGGCGCCACTTTCGTCCGCCAGAAACTGCCCGCGAGGCCAGTCCGCCATTAACGCTTGCCAATGGGGGAGGAGGTTGCCATGCGCTCGATACGCACCATTCTCGCCGGCCTGCCGCCGGCTGCCGACAGCCTGGCCTTGCTGCGCGCCCAGGAGCTGGCGCTCAAGCTGGATGCCGCACTCGAGTTGCTGGTCTGCGACGCCCACGCCGATCAGGGCGAGTTTCTCCAGCGCCAGCTCAACCAGCTGCGCGAGCTGGGCATCCGGGCCCGCGGCGAGCAGGTCGCAGTCGACATCGGACAGGTCAGCACGGCCATGCTGCAAGCCTGCCAGCGGCTGGACAGCGATCTGTTGATCAAGCAGCAGCAGCCGGCCTCCTGGCTCGAGAAGCAGCTGCTGCTGCCCGATGACTGGCACCTGTTGCGCGACGCTCCCGTGCCCTTGCTGCTGGTCAAGAGCCGCCAGGCCTGGAGCGGCGGCAAGGTGCTGGCGGCGATGGATGTCGCGCATCAGGATGAGCTGCACAAGGCCTTGCAGGGCAATGTGATCGCGGCGGCGGCGGAGTTGTGCGCGCTGTTCGATTACAGCCTGCATGTAGTCAGCGCCCATGAGCTGGTCGGGCTGCCGAAGACCGAGTCGATCACCAGCCTCGAGGAGGCCCTGGCCCGCAACTGTCTTGAGCAACTGCAGTGGCTGCAGGACGAGTACGGGCTGAGCGAGAACCAGCTGCATATCGGCGAGGGTCCAGCCAGCACGCTGATTCCGCAGGTGGCCCGGCAACTGGAGGTGAGCATGGTGGTGCTCGGCACCGTGGCCCGGCGCGGCCTGGCTGGCGTGCTGATTGGCAATACCGCGGAAACCGTGCTGGATAACCTGGATTGCGATGTCCTGGTGCTGCACCCGCACACCCTGTTCAGCCGCCAGGCGGAGCGGCACAGCCACCAGGTTGCCTGATGCGGCGGGCGCCTGCGCCAATCCTGGCTGACCGCCCGTGGCGTTATTGCTGGCGCTGTCTGCATTAGTGGTTGGCCGTGCTTTTCCCCGCGTAGGGTGGCTTTAGCCCACCAATGCCAGACACAGTGCTTCGATGGGCTTTGGTGGGCTAAAGCCCACCCTACGCTCACCCTGCTGCCACCCGGCGGCCCCCTGCGGCAAGCGGGTCTGCAAACCATAACGTATTGATTAACCCCTCGAGTTGGTAGCAGCGCCTGCAGGCGCGCCGCCCCGCCGCGCGCTTTTGCCGCCCCCGCGGCGAGGGTGCCGTTCTCGCACAGCAGGAGCCGTATCAGGCGTCAGGTGTCTCGGCGCTTTCTGGCGGGAGCGGGCAGCCCCGCGATGCGCCGGCACCGCCTGCTGCTGTCAGCGGTTGGCCATCATCGCCAGCAGGATCGGGTCGGTCGAGGCATCCAGCAGTTCGCGCAGGCGCTCGGGCGCGAGGATTTCCACACTGCGGTAACGGGTGGCGATCCAGCCGCGTTCGGCCCACAGGCTGATGTGCTTGCTGACGAACTGGCGGCTGGTACCGGTGTATTCGGTCAGCGCGTCCTGGGTCACCGGCACCACCAGCCGGGCCGAGCCGTCGACCGCCGGCTGCGCCAGGTTGAGCAGCGCCAGCGCCAGGCGCTGGTCGGCCGGCTGCAGCAGGGTGTGCAGGTGCAGCAGGTGCCGCAGGCGCAGGCTGCGCGCCAGCCCGGTGACCAGCAGGCGGGCAAAGCCGGGTACCTGCTCCATGGCCTGCAGCACCGCGGCGCGCGGCAGGCGCCAGCCGCGGCAGGCGCTGATCGCCAGCGCGTCGGCCAGGGCGGCTAGACCCTCGCTGATCTCGATGTCGCCAAAGCAGTGCCCGGCACTGGCCAGGCCCGTGACGATGGTGCGCCCGCCGGGGGTGTCGAGCTGGAAGCGGATCTGGCCCTGGTCGATCATCCACAACGCCGCCACCGGCCCCTGATGCCGAAAGAGGCAGTCGCCGGCGGCAGCCTGCCAGGGCTCGGCCAGGGCCATCAGTGCGGTCTGGCTGGGGGCGGGCAGGCTGGCGAGGAAGCGGGCAACGGGTTGGCTCATGGTTTTCGGGTAATCGTCCACGCGTGGGTAGTTTGCGCACCGCTGTACTGGTTAGGATGCGCCAGCGCATTACACAACAATATTGCATCCACGTGCAGGCCCGACGTGCAGAGGTGATTCATGCAGCGCCGCGACTTCCTTCAGATTGCCGTCATGCTCGGCGGCATCACTGCCTCGGGCCTGGTCCGGGCGCTCACCCAGACCGCTGCAGCGCCGCTGGTTGCGCCGCGCCTGTTGAGTGACGCGCAACGCGCGCAGATCAGCGTGCTGGCCGAACTGGTGATCCCGCGCACCGACACGCCCGGTGCCATCGACGCCGGAGTGCCGGCGTTTATCGAGCAGATTGTCACCAGCTGGTACACCGACACCGAGCACGGCATCTTCATGCAGGGCCTGGATACCCTTGAGCACGAGGCGCAGCAGCGTTTCGGCAACTCCTACAGCGCCTGTAGCGAGGCGCAGCAGACCGTGTTGCTGGCCGAGCAGGAGGTACATGCCCGCGATCAGCAGCGCCTGCATCCGCCGCCGCAGGCCAGTGCGGCGGACAAGCCGCTGATCGACGAGCAGGCGCCGTTCTTCAGCAAGCTCAAGGAACTGGTGGTGGTCGGTTACTACACCTCGGAACGCGCGGCGCTGACCGAGATGGTCTACCTGCCCGTGCCCAATGGCTATCGCGGCGAAGCCACCCTCGCTGACAGCGACGGCAAGCAGTACATCTGGTGAAGGAGCAACGCATGCCTGAATTCGACGCCATCGTCATCGGCTCCGGGATTACCGGCGGCTGGGCCGCCAAGGAGCTGTGTGAGAAGGGCCTGAAAGTGCTGGTGCTCGATCGCGGCAAGGAGATAACGCCCGAGAAGGATTTCACCACCGCCCTGATGCCACCGTGGAAGATTCCGCTGCGCGGGCTTCCGGACCGGAACCTGTATGAGCAGGATTACCCGATCCAGAGCCAGAGCTACGCCTTCGACGAGACCACCCGGCACTTCTTCAACCGCGACAGTGCCAACCCCTACGTGTATGACCCGCAGCAACCCTTTATCTGGACACGGGCAGACGTGGTCGGCGGCAAGTCGTTGCTGTGGAACCGTCAGGTCTACCGTTTCAGCGATCTGGACTTCGAGGCCAACAAGCGCGACGGCCATGGCAACGACTGGCCGATCCGCTACCGCGATATCGAGTCCTGGTACAGCTATGTCGAGCGCTTCGTTGGCGTAAGTGGTGAGGCGCTCGGCCTGCCGCACCTGCCCGACAGCGAATTTCAGCCGCCGATGGAACTCAACCATGTCGAGAAGGTGCTGCGTCAGTCATTGCAGACGCACTACGAGAACCGCCACCTGACCATCGGCCGGGTGGCGATTCAGACCGAGGCGCGCAACGGCCGTGGCGCCTGCACCTACTGCTTCAAATGCGAGCGTGGCTGTACCTTCAATGCCGCCTTCAGCAGCCTCAATGCGACCCTGCCGGCGGCGCGCGCCACCGGCAACCTGACCCTGCGTGGCGACAGCGTGGTCGAGGGCATCGACTATGACCCCAATACCAAACGCGCCAGCGCGGTGCGCGTGATCGATGCGCAGACCGGCGCGCGCAGCCGCGTCAGCGCCCGGCTGGTGTTCCTCTGTGGCTCCACTGTGGGCAGCACGCAGATCCTGCTCAACTCCACCAGCGCGAGTTTCCCCAACGGTCTGGGTAACCGCAGCGGTGTGCTCGGCCGCTACCTGACCGAACACATCACCCCGGATGGTGCCTACGGCATCGTGCCCGGCTATCTGGACAAGTATCCCTATGGCTATCGGCCCAACGGCCTGTACATCCCGCGCTTCCGCAATTTGAGCGCTGAGGGTGAGGGCCTGGACTTTGTGCGCGGTTACAACTTCCAGGGCGCGGCCATGCGTCCCGGCTGGGATCTTAACTACAAGCTGATTCCCGGCTTCGGCAAGGAGTTCAAGCAGGCCATGCACGGCCCCGGTCCCTGGGTGCTGTATCTGGGTGGCTTCGGTGAAGTGCTGCCCAGTTACGACAACCGCGTGTACCTGCATCCGACCCTCAAGGATCGCTATGGCATCCCGCAGGTGGCCTTCGATTTCCGCTACGGCGCCAACGAAGCTGCCCTGCGTGCCGACATGCTGCGCGAAGCCAAGAGCATGCTTGAGCTGGCTGGTGCGGTTGGGGTGCAGACCTTCGTCAATAATCAGCCCGGGCGCAGCATCCACGAGATGGGCACGGCGCGCATGGGCGACGATCCGGCGACGTCCTTCCTCAACCGCTGGAACCAGAGTCACGAGGTGCCCAATCTGTTCATCACCGACGGCGCGTGCATGCCTTCGGCTTCATGCGTCAACCCGTCACTGACCTTTATGGCGCTGACCGCGCGCGCCGCCGACTACGCCGTGCAGCAGTTGCGCGCCGGCCAGATCTGACTTCAAGGAGATTCACCCGATGACACGTTCTTCCTCCCGTCTGGCCCGCTTCGGGCGTTATGCATTGATTGCCCTGGTCGTACTGGCGCTGCTGGCCGGCGCGCTGGCGATCAAGCTGCGTATGGATGGTTTTCTCCGCGAGCCGGCCTACGAAACCGTGGCACCGGTTCTGCCGGCTGATCTCAAACACCCGGCGATTCTGCTGTTCAGCAAGACCAATGGCTTCATCCACAAGGAAGCGATTCCGGCGGCGCAGGCGTTGTTCCAGAAGTTGGGCGAGACCAACGGCTGGTCGGTGTACCTGACCGACAACGCCGCCGTGCATAACCCGCAGGATCTGGCGCGCTTCGATGCAGTGGTGTGGAACAACGTCTCCGGCGATGTGCTTACCGCCGAGCAGCGCACGGCGCTGGAGCAGTATCTGCAGAACGGCGGCGGTTTCGTCGGCATCCACGGCAGCGGTGGCGATCCGGAATATGCCTGGGCCTGGTACCCGCAGTCGCTGCTGCGCGCGCAGTTCACTGCGCATCCGATGTTCCCGCAGTTCCAGGAGGCAACGCTGAAGGTCGAGAGCCCGCAGGATGCGATTGTCAGTCACCTTCCAGAGTCGTTCTCCATGACCGATGAGTGGTACTCCTTCCGCGCCCCGCCCAAGGATGTGCAGGTGCTGCTCAGTCTGGATGAACAGACCTACTCGCCGCAGGTGCTGTTCGCCGACATCGGCATGGGCAAAGACCATCCGATCGCCTGGAAGCATTGTCTGGGCAAGGGCCGGGCGTTCTACGGCGCACCCGGCCATCTGGCTTCTTCCTATAGCGATCCGCGCTATGCCCGTGTGCTGGAGCAAGCCACGCGCTGGGCCATGCAGCCGGATCCGGCGTGTCAGTGACGGGGTACGGCGATGCTTAACTGGCTGCGTAAACCGCGAACCTGGGCCTGGCTGGCCGGGTTGTTTGTCCTGCTGGTGGTCGGCGTGGCCGGCCTGACCGGCGTGCTGTTGCGCCAGCAACTGGCACCC
Organism: Pseudomonas sp. N040; assembly: GCF_015637705.1. Taxonomy (GTDB): domain Bacteria; phylum Pseudomonadota; class Gammaproteobacteria; order Pseudomonadales; family Pseudomonadaceae; genus Aquipseudomonas. The sequence continues at coordinate 177,313 of NZ_JADOBE010000003.1, forward strand.
CTGCAGGCGACGCCCGTGCAGCTGGAAAACGGCGCCCGCCTGAGTGTGCAGGAGTTGCACGGTGGCTGGTTCAGTACCCGCGCCATCCTGCGCCTGGACTGGCCGCTGGATGCCGGGCGGCAGCTGGTGCTGCGCGTGGCCAACGACATCGGCCACGGTCCGTTCCCCGCAGACCGGCTGGCGCAGTTCGACCTGCGCCCGGCGCTGCTGACGGATCGGCTGCGACTGCTCGACCTGCAAGAACACCACAGTGAACAGCAGCAGGCATTGCCGGCGGAGTTCTCTGGCAATCTGCGCCTGAGCTATCTCGGCCACCTGCAGACGGACTTGCAGGGTGCTACGCCAAGGCTGCCACTGGGCGTCTGGCAACTGGCGGTAAGCGATCTGCAATTGGCTGTCGATGCTTCACTGGATTCGCTGGATCTGCAGCTGACGACGCAGCAGTTTGAGCTGCAGCAAGGTGGCGCGCCACTGCTGCGCCTGACGGGCGTTGAGCAGCAGGTGCAGTTGGACGGGGATGCCACTACGGCAGCCTTGGCCTTGCAACTCTCAGCCGGCGAACTGGCGCTGTGGGGCCAGCCGGTCGGCCAGCTCAGCCAGCAGCTGACGGCTGAAGGCGTGAGTCTTGCGGCAGTGGCGCAAGCCTTCGCTGGCCAGACGCAGGCCTGGGCCACCGCGCTGCCGCCGGCGAGCCACGTGCAGGGCACGCTGTTGGCGCTGTCTAATGCAGACGGCCGTAGCGGCATGCAGCTGGACAAAGCTGTTGGACCCCAGCCGCTAACGGTGAAGGCAAACCTGTCCAGAACCATGTTCCTCGGCGCGCTGGAAGACAATGCCGCCCTGCGCGGACAGGGCCAGACCATCGCCCGCCAACAGGCGATGCAGTTTTATGGTTTTGTCAGCCAGCCATTGCTGCAGACCGGCTTGTTTGCCAGCAGCGCGGACGGCCTGCGGGCCGAGCTGGAGCTGGATGAGCGCGGCCTGCGCAGTACCCTGCCGACCACCTTTCTCAGCCAGAACCACTAGCCGTCCGGGCCCGCTCCGCGCCCGGCTGCTGGCCGGCATCGCCGCCGCTGCGCCGGCTGCGGTATTCTGCGCGCTGATCCGGCCAGACCTTTCGCCATGTCGCTTTCCTCTACCCATCACGCGGGCGTCCGCCCCAGTACCCTGCATCTGCCGCGCGGCGACTGGGCCACGGTGCTGGATTGCCTGTGTGCGCATTTCCCCTCCGTCAGCCGCGCGGTCTGGCTGCAGCGCATGGCCCGCGGGCGGGTGCTGGGTGCCGATGGGTTGCCGCTGGGGCCGCAGGATGCTTATCGCGAAGGGCTGCGCGTGCACTACTTTCGTGAAGTGCCGCAGGAGCGCGAGATTCCGTTTGTTGAGACCCTGCTGCATGTCGACGAGCATCTGGTGGTGGTCGACAAGCCGCATTTCCTGCCGGTGGTGCCGTCCGGTGGCTATGTCGAGCAAACCTTGCTGGCCCGGCTGGTCAAACGCCTGGACAACCCGCAACTGGTGCCGATCCACCGCATCGACCGCCTGACTGCCGGGCTGGTGCTGTTCTCCGCCAACCCGCAGAGCCGCAGCCAGTATCAGCAATTGTTCCGCGACCGGCAGATCGTCAAGGGCTATGAGGCAATTGCCCCGGCGCTGCCAGGACAGTCGTTTCCACAGCTGCGCAAGACCCGTCTGGCCGAGGCCCAGCCTTTCTTCCGCATGCAGGAAGTGGACGGTCCGGCCAACAGCGAAACGCGTATCGAGGTGCGTGAACAGCAGGGTGATCTGTGCCGTTACGGCCTGTATCCGCTGACCGGCAAGAAGCATCAGTTGCGCGTGCATCTGGCAGCGTTGGGGGCGGGCATCTGCAACGACCCGTTCTACCCGCAACTGACTGCCGCCAGCGATACCCCGGACGATTACAGCCGCCCGCTCAAGCTGCTGGCGCAGGAACTGGCCTTCAGCGATCCGCTCAGCGGATTGCCACGCAGTTTTCGCAGTGAACTGACGCTGACATGGTGATTCGCTACAGCAGGGCGCAACATTATTGCAGCGGCTTTTAATGACTTGCATTTTGCAGGGTGGAAAACGGCGCTAGCCTTTTCCACCGCTACCGGGCCGGTGGGCATTCGCTGCGCGAGATGTCCAGCCTACCTGCTGCCAATCCGGCTGTTCGGGGGAGGAAGTCGATGAAGGATTGCGCAAATCATGTTTGGCATGCGTTGCCGGGCGAGCAGTGTCTGCACTTGCTGGAAGTGCAAAGCACTGGCCTGAGCGACGCGCAAGCGCGGCTGCGCCTGCAGCAATACGGCGCCAATAGCCTGCCGCCGCGGCAGGGCGCAGGTCCGCTGAAGCGCTTTCTGCTGCAGTTTCACAATCTGTTGATCTATGTGTTGCTGGCGGCTTGCCTGGTCATGCTGCTGCTGGAGGGGTGGCTGGACAGCGCGGTGATTTTTGGCGTGGTGCTGATCAACGCGATTGTCGGTTTCATCCAGGAAGGCAACGCCGAGCAAGCCATGCGCGCGATCCAGCAGATGCTCACCGTGGAGTGCCGGGTCCGGCGTGCCGGTGCCGTGCACAGTCTGCCGGCTGAACAGCTGGTGCCCGGCGACATTGTGCTGCTGGAGGCTGGCGAACGGGTCTCCGCCGACCTGCGCCTGCTGGAAGTGCATGACCTGAGCATCGAGGAGGCGGCCCTCACCGGCGAGTCGCTGGCGGTCGGCAAGCAGTCGGCGCCGGTACCCGACGAAGCCAGTCTGGGCGATCGGCTGAGCATGGCCTATTCCGGCACGCTGGTGACAGCAGGCAGTGGCTGCGGGCTGGTGGTGGCCACGGCCGACGCTACCGAGCTGGGGCGCATCAGTCAGATGCTGGGCAGCGTCAGCAGCCTGCAAACGCCGCTGCTGAACGATATGGCGCGCTTTGCCCGGCAACTGACGCTGATCATCGTGGCGCTGGCGCTGCTGACGTTCAGCTTCGGGGTGTGGTTGCGCGGCTACAGTGCGGTCGAGATGCTGATGGCTGCCGTCGGTCTGGCGGTGGCGGCAATCCCGGAAGGTCTGCCCGCGGTGCTGACGATCATTCTGGCGCTGGGCGTGCAGCGCATGTCGCGGCGCAAGGCGATCATCCGGCGCTTGCCGGCGGTGGAAAGCCTTGGCGCGGTGACGGTGATCTGCTCGGACAAGACCGGCACCCTGACGCGCAACGAGATGACCGTGCAGCAGGTATTCACGGCGGCCCATCTTTACCGGGTCGACGGGGTGGGCTATGCCCCGCGGGGCAGTGTCCAGTGTGATGATGGCCAGCTGTGCGCGCTGGACAGCGCCGATGACCTGCGCGAACTGGCGCGCGCCGGCCTGCTGGCCAATGGCGCCAGTCTGCATTGCAGCGAGCAGCTATGGAGTATCACCGGCGATCCGACCGAGGCGGCGTTGCTGACCCTGGCCGGCAAGCTCGGCATGCAGCAGGCACATGAGGTTGAGCGTTTGCCGCGGCTGGACAGCATCCCGTTCAGCGCCGAGCAACGCTGCAGCGCCACCCTGCACCACGATCACTCCGGGCATGGGCTGATTTACCTGCTCGGCGCACCCGAGCGGCTGCTGGAACTGTGCAACCGGCAGTGGCGCGACGGTCGCGATGAACCGCTCGATCTGCGCCACTGGCATGCCGCGCTGGAGCAGGGCGCCAGCCAGGGCTTGCGCATGATCGGCCTGGCCTTGCGCAGCCTGGCGCAGCCGCAACACGAATTGAACTATGCCGATCTGGAGGGTGGCTTTGTCCTGCTCGGCCTGGTGGGGATGCTCGATCCGCCGCGCGAGGAGGCAATCCGGGCGATTGCCGAATGCCATGTGGCCGGGATCAGCGTGAAGATGATCACCGGCGACCACGCCGCCACTGCCGCCTGCATTGCCGGGCGCCTGGGGCTCGGCGGCGCTGCGCCGCTCACCGGCGTTGAGCTGGATCGGCTTGACGATGCCGCGCTGGATGCGCGGCTGGCCGATACCCATGTGTTTGCCAGGACCAGCCCGGCGCACAAGTTGCGTCTGGTCGAGCGCCTGCAGGCGGCAGGGCAGCGGGTGGCGATGACCGGTGACGGGGTCAACGATGCGCCGGCCCTGAAACGTGCGGACATTGGTATTGCCATGGGTATCAAGGGCACCGAGGTGGCCAAGGAGGCGGCGCAGATGGTGCTGGCCGACGACAACTTCGCCACCATCGTGCATGCGGTGGAGGAGGGGCGCACGGTCTATGCCAATCTGCAGAAGTCGATCCTGTTCATCCTGCCGACCAATGGCGGACAGGCGTTCGCCCTGCTGGCGGCGATTGCCCTGGGTCTGACGCTGCCGATCACACCGCTGCAGATTCTCTGGATCAACATGATCTCTGCCGTGACCCTGGCGCTGGCGCTGGCCTTTGAGCCGGGCGAGGACGGCCAGATGCGCCGACCACCACGCGATACACGGCAGCCACTGTTGAGTCCGGCCCTGTTGTGGCGGGTTGCGCTGATCTCGCTGCTGATGGCCGGGCTGTGCCTGGGTCTGTTCGATTACAGCCAGACACTGGGCTGGTCGGTAGAGGCCAGCCGCACCCTGGCGGTGAATGCGATGGTGGCCTGCGAGATGGGCTATCTGTTCAGTTGCCGCAGCCTGGAGGGCTGGGCCAGCTTCAGCTGGCGCGACAATCCGATGGTCTGGTACATGGTCCTGCTGCTGGCGGGGTTGCAGATGCTCTTCAGTCACTGGAGTGGCTTGCAGCGGCTTTTCGCAACTGCGGATCTGCCCGCCATGGCCTGGGGCGGCTGTCTGCTGATTGCGGGGGTGGTGTGTGCCCTGGTTGAACTGGAGAAGTGGCTGCTGCGCCAGCTGGCAGCTTTGCGGTTGCGTGAAGCCGGCAGGTAGGGGCGCGCCCGGTTCCGCCGGGTTCATTGGCGCTGCCAGCCTGCCTGTCAGGCCCGGCAGCGGACTGGCGAGGGTTGCTCAGTCCGTGCCCGGCGTGACCGTCCGGTCATGCTCCCGGACCGGCCTGACCACCAATCAGAAGCCTGCTTTTGCGAGCGGACGGCAGCCTTCGGCTGTGGCACACTCTGCCCTTTGTTACAAACTGTGTTGGGGGTATTGCCCCCGGCCTGTAACCCTTGTTCTGTGCTCCAGGCCCCGTTGGCCGGGGCTTTGCGCTCAACTGGCCGCCGCGGGCGACCACAACAAGAAGAGGAAAGATCGTGCATAAAGTCGTGATCAGCGGCACCGGCCTGTATACCCCGGCCCAAAGCATCTCCAACGAAGAGCTGGTGGAATCCTTCAACGCCTATGTGCAGCAGTTCAATGCCGACAATGCCGGCGCTATCGAGCGCGGCGAGATCGAGGCGCTGGGCGAGTCCAGCGTGGGTTTCATCGAGAAGGCCTCGGGTATCAAATCGCGCTTCGTAATGAACAAGGACGGCATCCTCGACCCCAAGCGCATGGTGCCGCGGATTCCCGAGCGCTCCAACGAAGAGTTGAGCGTGTTGGCTGAAATGGCTGTCGCTGCCGCACGTGATGCGATGAAACAGGCGGGAAAAACGGCTGCCGATATTGATGGGGTGATTTGCGCCTGTTCCAACATGCAGCGCGCCTACCCGGCCATGGCCGTGGAAATTCAGACCGCTCTGGGCATCCAGGGCTGGGGCTATGACATGAACGTGGCCTGCTCGTCGGCTACCTTCGGTCTGCAGGCGGCCAACAGCGCGGTACAGACCGGCCAGGCGCGCTGCCTGCTGATGGTCAGCCCGGAAATCTGCACCGGCCACCTGAACTTCCGCGATCGCGACAGCCACTTCATCTTCGGCGATGCGGCCACCGCCGTGATCGTCGAGCGTGCCGACCAGGCGACCTCCGACTGCCAGTGGGACATCGTGGGCACTAAGCTGGTAACCCAGTTCTCCAACAACATTCGCAACAATTTCGGCTTCCTCAATCGTTGTGCCGAGGAAGGCATCGGCGCCTCGGACAAGCTGTTCATTCAGGAAGGCCGCAAGGTGTTCCGCGAGGTCTGCCCGATGGTGGCGGAACTGATTGCCAAGCATCTGGAAGAAAATGCACTGAACGTCAGCGACGTCAAACGCTTCTGGCTGCATCAGGCCAACCTCAATATGAACCTGCTGATCACCCGCAAGCTGCTCGGTCGCGATGCCGAGCCGGGTGAGGCGCCCGTCGTGCTCGATACCTATGCCAATACCAGCTCGGCAGGCTCGGTGATTGCTTTCCACAAGCATTCGGCAGACTTGCCCAGCGGCGCACTGGGCGTGCTCAGCTCGTTCGGTGCCGGCTACTCCATCGGTAGCGTGATTCTGCGCAAGCACTGATGCACTACCCCGCCGATGCCGCCCTGCTGGCCCGTTTGCGGGCCGGAGAGCAGCAGGCCTACCGCGAGCTGGTCAGCACCTACCAGGGCGCCATGCGTGCGGTGGCGATTGCGATTGCCGGCAGCCGCTTTGCCGACGAGGTGGTGCAGGATGCCTGGCTGGCCGTGGTGCGCAATCTGGCGGGTTTCGAGCAGCGTTCCAGCCTGAAGACCTGGCTGCTGACCATCACTGCCAATACGGCCAAGAGTCGGCTCAAGAGCAGCCGGCGCGAGATCCTGCTGGATGATTTGCCGGCGCCGCACGGCACCATCGGGGCAGAACGCTTTGCCGCCGATGGCCACTGGCTGACCCCGCCGGCGGCCTGGCACGAGGACTCCCCGGAAGCGCTGCTTGCCGAAGAACAGCTGCGCGAATGCCTGGAGCACACGCTGGGCAGTCTTTCCGAGTTGCAGTCCAGTGTGCTGTTGCTGCGCGAACGACAGGGGCTGGAGCTGGAGGAAATCTGTAATTTACTGGATGTTTCGCTCTCTAATGTCCGTGTGCTGCTGCACCGTGCAAGGCTCAAGGTATTCGCCACCCTTGAGCATTATGAGGAGACGGGTCAATGCTGACGTGCAAACAGCTGGTGTCACACTCCAGTGATTATCTGGATGCGCAGCTGCCGTTGCGCGGGCGCCTCGCAGTACGCCTGCATCTGGCCATGTGTGTGCATTGCCGGCGCTTCATCCGGCAGATGAAACTCAGCCAGGCGGTCATCCGGCGGCTACCGGATGCTGCCATCCCCGAGCTTGATGCGCTGGTAGAGAAGCTGGCTCAGGCGCAAGATCTGTCGCACCTGGCGAGTCCAGCCAAACCGGACTGAACGATTTCATACCCGTCTGTAACAAATCCCCGCCGTTGATCTCTACTGTGTGCCAGGCAGCTTTCTTCTGTCTGTTGCAAGCAAATCGCATTCGACCAATCTGAAGGAATTGAACCATGACTAAAAGCATCAATACCGCTGCGCTGGCGCTCGCTCTGGGCGCTGCCCTGAGTGTTTCCATGGCCCCGCTGACTGCCCAGGCGGCGGACATGGACAAGTGCTTCGGTGTCGCGCTCAAGGGCAAGAATGACTGTGCCGCCGGTGCCGGAACTTCGTGCGCAGGCACCTCGAAGACCGACTATCAGGGCAGCGCCTGGTCGCTGGTGCCCCAAGGCACCTGTGAGAAGACCCCGTCGCCGACCTCGCCAACCGGTTTCGGCCAGCTGCAGGCGTTCAAGGAAAAGAGCGCCTGAGGCGCTTGCGCGGAGTTTGCCATGCTGCAGTCAGGTGAACTTGAGCGGGGTCGGGCAGGTGCTGTTGCAGCGCCTGCCCGGCTGCCCCGCGCTGCGGGCATCGGCCTGAAGCCACAACACTTCCGGCAGATCCTCGCGGAAACGCCGGCGCTGGGTTTCTTCGAGGTGCATGCCGAGAATTACATGGTGGCTGGCGGGCCTTACCACCACTATCTTGAACGCATCCGCGAGCGCTACGCGCTGTCGCTGCATGGCGTCGGGCTGTCCATCGGCGGCCAGGAGCCGCTGGATGAAGCGCATCTGACACGGCTTGCCGAGTTGCTGGCGCGCTATCAGCCGGAGTCGTTTTCCGAGCACCTGGCCTGGTCCAGTCATGGCGGCCGGTTCCTCAACGACCTGCTGCCGCTGCCCTATACCAAGGCCACCCTGGAGCATGTCTGTGCGCAGATCGACCATGTGCAGGAACGGCTGGGGCGGCGCCTGCTGCTGGAAAATCCGGCCACCTATGTGCAGTTCGCCGCCTCGACCATGGCCGAGAACCAGTTCATCAGCGAAGTGGTGCGGCGCACCGGCTGCGGGCTGCTGCTGGATGTGAACAACGTGTATGTCAGCTGCGTCAACCACGGCGCCGATGCCCAGGACTACATCCGCGGCCTGCCGCTGGCGGCGGTCGGTGAAATCCACCTGGCCGGATTTGCCGAGGCGGTCGATTCGCTCGGCGCGGCGCTGCTGATCGACAGCCACGGCGCGCCGGTGGCGCAGGCTGTGTGGCAGCTGTATGAATTTACCCTGGCCCTCACCGGGCCACAGCCGACTTTGATCGAGCGGGACAACGACATTCCCGAACTGGCGGTACTGCTGGCCGAGGCTCGGCACGCAGAAGCACTCATGGCGCGTGGTTCGCCAGCGTTTGCTGACCCTCAAGGGGCATGCGCATGAGCGAGCATGCCGAATTTTCCGCGGCACTGATCAATCCGGCTGCCAACTGCCCGCCAGGGCTGGTCAGCTGGAATGGTTCCGATCCGGCCCAGCGCTTTGCCGTTTACCGCAACAATGTGCTGGCGTCACTGCTTGGCGCGCTGGCCGATACCTATCCGGTGTGCCAGGCCATGGTCGGCGCAGCGTTCTTCAACGCCATGGCCAGCCAGTATGTGCGCGCCGTACCACCGGTATCGCCCGTGCTGGTCAACTACGGCGAGAGCTTCGCGGACTTTGTCGAGAATTTTGCGCCCGCAGCCAGCGTGCCTTATCTGGCGGATCTGGCCCGGCTGGAGTGGTGTTACGTGCAGGCCTTTCATGCGGCCGATGCAGCAGCCGTGCCGCTGACCGAACTGGCCGGTTTGCTGGGTGATGAGCGCCGGCTGGCGCAGCTCTGTTTCACCCTGCAGCCGAGCCTGAGCGTGTTGCGCTCGTCTTTTGCGGTGGCTTCGCTGTGGGCCGCGCATCAAACCGCTGAGCCGGCAGCGGTCCTGCACTCAATCAATCCGCAGCAGCCGGAATCCGCTGTGTTGCTGCGCCAGGATCTTGCGGTGCACGTCGTGCGGCTTGAGGAGGGCGCTGCGCATTTCATCGAGAATCTGGCGCAGGGCAGGTCATTCGCCGAGGCGGTCAGCAACGCCACCCCCTTCAATCTGGCTGCCGCGCTGGAAGTGCTGCTGCGCGCGGCGGCCATTACAGACTACCGCGTGCAGGAGTAACCCGCATGGTACAGCTGGGCAAATGGTGCATTAGCCAGTTCGAGCGCATTCCCTACGGCTTGATTGCTCTGCTCGGGCGTTTTTCCATTGCGGCGATTTTCTGGAAGTCCGGGCAAACCAAGATTGAGGGTTTTGCCGTGGACGTGGTCGCCGGCAGCTATCAGTTCGGCTGGCCACGGCTGGCCGACTCGGCGCTTTACCTGTTCCGCGAGGAGTATCGGCTGCCCTGGCTGGCGCCGGAACTGGCGGCGCTGCTGGCCGCTGTTGCCGAGCATGTCTTCCCCGTGCTGTTGCTGCTCGGCCTGGCCACGCGCTTTTCCGCGCTGGCCTTGCTGCTGATGACGGCGACCATCCAGCTACTGGTCTACCCAGATGCCTACCCGACCCATGGTGTCTGGGCTGCGGTGCTGCTGCTGTTGGTGGCGCAAGGCCCCGGCGCGGTATCCCTGGACTGGCTGGTGGCGCGGAAATTCAGCTGACGGCAACTGCTGGCCAGTGACCTGCCGGGCACAGGCAAAAATCCAACTGTTTGTGGGCCGCATCCACTGGATGCTGCCGGGCCAGCCGGCGCCCCGGCGAAAAGTTCCCCTGTCACCGAACTTTCATGCAACCGCCACGGCGCTGAAATATCCCGACACCAATATTCCCCCCAACACCGATGGGCCTGATGCCCGCGTGTTTTCTGCTCAAGACCAATAGGGGAATCTCGATGATCCGTAAGCACAGTTTTTGTGGCGCTGGCGCCGGTTTCACTGCCAGTGTCCTGGCCCTGGCCATTTCCGCCCAGGCATCCGCCGGTACCGTCACCACCGACGGCACCGACCTGGTCATCAAGACCAAGAGCGGCCTGGAAGTGGCTACCGTCGACAAGCAGTACAGCTTCAAGCTGGGCGGGCGCATTCAGGCCGACTTCGACCAGTTCGACGGCTTCTACACCAAGAACAACAAGTCGGCCAACGAGTCCTACTTCCGTCGCGCAATTCTCGAGCTGGGCGGCAATTACCAGGACTGGCGCTATGTCTTCAACTATGACTTCTCCGATGGCAGCGTCCCGGCGGGTAACAAAAGCGACTGGGATGAAGCCTCGATTGCCTACACCGGCTTCGCTCCGGTGGTGATCAAGGGCGGCCGTTTCGACCCGGACTTCGGTTTGCAGCACGCCACCAGCTCCAAGTGGGTGACGGCGCTGGAGCGTTCGGCGATCTATGACCTGGCGCCCTGGGTCAACTCCAAGGAAGACGGCATGGGCGTGCAGGTCAGCGCTACCCATGGCGGCAACCTGTACGGCTCGGCCGGTATCTTCCAGCAGGAGCCGAGCAACGAAGTCAACGAGTCCACCAGCGGCATGGACGTCAACTCGGTAGTGCTGCGTGGCGTGTTTGCGCCGATCGTTGCAGAAACCGAAGTGTTGCACTTTGGTGTGGATGCGGCGCAGCGTAATTACGACGATGGCAAGTTCAACGGGGCGATCACCTCCACCCTGCAGGTGCGCGGCATCTCCGAGGACACCACGACCAATACCCCGACTCCGGTACTGGCGGGCATCGGCTCCGGCACCACCGCCTGCAACACCACCAATGTCGCGGCACGCTGCTACACCGACGACCAGGTCTGGGGTACCGAGTTCGCCTACATGAACGGCCCGTTGTCGCTGGAGAGCGAGTACCTGAGTCGGACCCTCAGTGGCCAGGGTGACTGGGATGACCGTGAGGCTACCGGCTACAACGCCCAGATCGCCTATACCCTCACCGGTGAGTCGCGCATCTACAAGCTCGATGGCGCCAAGTTCGATGCGATCAAGCCGGCCAACAAGCAAACCGGCGCCTGGGAGGTCTTCTACCGCTACGATCATGTCAAGGTGGAGGACAACGACGGCCTGGCCGGTCCGACCAACGTCGGCCTGGCGGCCAGCAACATCGAGAGCACCCAGGTCGGCATCAACACCCTGGGCGTGAACTGGTATGCCAACGAGGCAGTGAAAATCTCCGCCAACTACCTGTTCACCACTGCCGACAGCGACATGCTCGACCTGCAGCAAACGGTCAGCAGCAGTGGCTCGTCGGTCGCCCTGGGCAGCACCACGGCCAACCGCGACGCCGATGCCAGCGACAAGGATGGCCATGCCATCAGCCTGCGCGCGCAATACGTGTTCTGATTCGCCCTCACCTGCAATGCTCCTTTGACCCCGCTTCGGCGGGGTTTTTTTTAGCGGCGCAAACGTCCAGACTGCCGGCATGCCTGTTCTAACCCTGTCCTCACTGAGCGAAATCAACCCTGCCGACTGGGATGCCCTGCTGGCCGGGGCGCAACCCTTTGTGCAGCACGCCTTCCTGGCCTCGCTGGAAGACAGCGGCAGCGTGGGCCGCGGCACCGGCTGGGGGCCCGCCCACCGGTTGCTGCGCAGTGCCAGCGGCGAGCTGCTGGCGGCCATGCCGGCCTACGTGAAACAGCATTCCTATGGCGAATACGTGTTCGACCATGCCTGGGCGCAGGCCTGCCAGCGCGCCGGAATCGGTTACTACCCCAAGCTGCTGGCGGCCATTCCGTTTACCCCGGTGAGTGGCCAGCGCCTGCTCGGCCAGCCGCAGGACGCGGCCTTGCTGCTCGACGAAGTGGTGGCCGGGTTGCCGGCGCAAGGCTTGTCCAGCCTGCATGTGAACTTCACCGGCGCGCCGGAGGATGCCCTGCTGCAGGGCCGCGCGGGCTGGCTGCAGCGGCTCGACTGCCAGTATCACTGGAACAATCGCGGCTACCGGGATTTTCAGGACTTTCTCGACCTGCTCAGCTCGCGCAAGCGCAAGCAGCTGCGCAAGGAACGCGAACAGCTGGCGGGGCAGGGGATCAGCTTCGCCTGGCATGCCGGGCACGAGCTGAGCGAGGCGCAATGGGATTTTGTCTACGCCTGCTATGCCAATACCTACCAGGTGCGCGGCCAGGCGCCGTACCTCACGCGCCTGTTCTTCAGCCTGCTGGCGCAGCGCCTGCCCGGCTTGCTGCGCGTGGTGATCGCCAGCCAGGCCGGCAAGCCGCTGGCCATGGCGTTTTCCCTGCTGGCCGGGGACAGCCTGTACGGGCGCTACTGGGGTTGCCTGCGCGAGTGCCCCGGGCTGCATTTCGAGACCTGTTTCTATCAGGGCATGGAATACGCCATCGCGCAGCAGCTGCAGCGTTTCGATGCCGGCGCCCAGGGCGAGCACAAGCTGGTGCGCGGTTTCGAGCCGGTGCTGACGCATTCCTGGCATTACCTCTGCCATCCCGGCCTGCGCACCGCGGTGGCTAATTTCCTCGAAGATGAGCGCCTCGCCGTGATGGCCTATGCCGAACAGGCGCGCGCTTTGTTGCCCTATCGGCAAGCGTAGGGCAGCTGCCAGCGCAGGCTTTAGCCACCCTGAGAAGTTTTACGAATCCTAACCTGAAAATAGTCAAATAAAGATTTATTCAAGTATCCGCGGTGTGCGAGTGTGGCCTATCTGCAGATTCGGCTGACGCCCAGGCGTGTGGCCGCCCCACCAAGAGAGCACCCATGACTACCGCCGAGAACGCCGTGACCCCCGCCGCCGAGCGCTGCCAGTCCTACTACAGCGCCACCCTCAGCGCCGAGACCAGCTACCCGACCCTGCAGGGCCAGGTGAGTGTCGACGTGGTGATCATCGGTGGCGGCTTTACCGGCGTGGCCACGGCGGTGGAGCTGGCCGAGCGCGGTCTCAAGGTGGCCATCGTGGAAACCAACAAGATCGGCTGGGGCGCCACCGGGCGCAACGGCGGCCAGGTCACCGGCAGCCTGTCCGGCGAAGGCGCGATGCACAAGCAGATGAGCAAGACGCTCGGCCAGGAAGTCGACGACTTCATCTGGAACCTGCGCTGGCGCGGGCACGAAATCATCAAGAGCCGGGTGGCCCGCTACGGTATCCAGTGCGACCTCAAGCATGGCCACCTGCACGCGGCGATGAAGCCGGTGCACATGGAGGAACTGGAGAACGCCTACGACGAAGCCGTGCGTCGCGGCATGGGCGCCGAGGTGACGCTGCTCGACGCCCAGGGCGTGCGCAATCACCTGCAGAGCGACCTCTACTGCGGGGCGATCAAGAATACCCGCAACATGCACCTGCACCCGTTGAACCTGTGCATCGGCGAGGCCCGGGCGGCCGAGAGCCTGGGCGCGCTGATCTTCGAGCATTCCGAAGTGCTCGACATCGTCCACGGCGCCAACCCGGCGGTGATCACCGCGCAGGGCCGCATCGACGCCAAGCAGGTGCTGCTGGCCGGTGACGTCTACCACAAGCTGGAGCGCAAGCAGCTCAAGGGCCTGATCTTCCCGGCCATGGGCGGCATCGTCACCACCCGGCCGCTGGGCGAGCTGGCCAAAGAACTCAACCCGCAGGACCTGGCGGTCTACGACTGCCGCTTCGTGCTCGACTACTACCGCATGACCGCCGATGGCCGCCTGCTGTTCGGCGGTGGCGCCAACTACTCCGGGCGCGACTCGCGCGACATCGCTGGCGAGCTGCGCCCGTGCATCGAGCGCACCTTCCCGGCGCTGAAAGGCGTGGAGATCGAGTTCCAGTGGAGCTGCGCGATGGGCATCGTGATGAACCGCATCCCGCAACTGGGCAAGCTGTCGGATAACGTCTGGTACTGCCAGGGCTACTCCGGGCATGGCGTGGCGACCACCCACATCATGGGCGAGATCATGGCCAACGCGATGACCGGCAGCCTGGAGAAGTTCGACACCTTTGCCGCCTGCAAGCACATCAAGGTGCCGATGGGCGACGTGTTCGGCAACCCGATGCTGGCGGTTGGCATGTGGTATTACGGGATGCTGGAAAAGCTGCGGTAATCGATCTGATACAACCGCGGAGGGTTGCCAGGTGGAGCTTGGCAGCGATCAATTCGCTTCGGATTGGAAATCCGTGTGCAGCTTTTTTGACTGGCGCGGGCTCCGAGCCAGACCGCCGCACTTTCCTCGGCTTGGGGCTACAGGTTGCGCCTTGCACGGCGCCTCACTTTCTCTTGACTCGCTGCGCTCGTCCTGCGGGCCAGCCTGCGGCTGTTACTTCGCTGCGCTACGTTTGCTTGTGCAAAGAAAAGTAAGCAAAAGAAACACCCCCCGGCATCCGGGTCTCGCTGCGCTCGACTTCCCTCGCTCCGGCACTGTTCCGAGGGTCGTCACGAAGGGCCATGCATGGCCCATCGTTCCTCATTTGGCATCCATGCCAAATTCCCCTCTGCACAGCACCTGCACTCGGCCTCCTGACGGGGATTTGGGTGTTCACCGCAGCGCTTGCGTAGGCTGGAAAACGCCGCTTGCGGCTTTTCCACCGAGCCGGCCAACAGTGGCCAACGCTGCGCGGTTGTCCACCCTACGGATCACGTTCCATTCGATGTAGGGCGGGTGCAACCCGCCGTTGCCGCGCGGGTTGCACCCGCCCTACCAAACCGATCGATATATTTCCTGACGTGCACGGACTAAGAGTCCCGTCAGGAGGGTGAGCGGAATCGGTGTGGAAGGGGTTGAGTCGCATGGATGCGACGAAAGCTGCGCTGGGCCATGGACGGCCCATCGCAGCGGGCCCCTGGAGCAGCGATGGAGCGAACGCACCCCGAGCGCGCAGCGCTCGGGGCCGGATGCCGGGGGTGCTTTCTCTTTGGTTACTTTCTCTTTGCACAAGCAAACGTAGCGCAGCGAAGTAACAGCCGCAGGCTGGCCCGCAGGGCGAGCGCAGCGAGTCAAGAGAAAGTAACTCGCCAGCAAGGCGAAAAGCTGTTTTCGTACAGAGAAAAACGCTGCGGTCTGGCTCGGAGCCCGCGCCAGTCAAAAAAGCTGCACACGGATTTCCAATCCGACGGAATACACGCGCTTTTCAACGATTCCGCTATGCGCGTGTCTATCGCCGCATTGTTGCCTCAGCGCTGCACCCATCCCCCGCAGACTGGAAATACCTGTCCGACAAAGCAGTTGGCCGACTCGCTGCACAGGTAGGCGGCGAACTCGGCATCCTCCCTGGCACCCACCAGTCGTCCGAGCGGAACTTCGCGCTTGAGGCGTTCCTGAAAGCGCGGGTTGGCTTGTACTTCCGCCGGGAAGTAGGTCGGATTCTCGACAAAGTTCTGCGCGATGGCGTTGACCTGCACATTGTGCTCGGCCATTTCCACCCCGACGGCCTGCACGTAGGCCAGCTGCGCCCCGCGCGCGGCACTGTAGGTCGATGCGCGTTTCATCCCGCGCAGGGCCGAGGCGCTGCCCATCAGCAGGATCTTGCCGGCACGGCGCTCGATCATCTGCACCAGTGTCGCGCGAAACAGGCGCGGCAACGGATCGACCAGGGCGGCAAACACCGCGGCCCACTCGTCATCACCGACCAGGGTTGCCGGGGTGGCAGGGGCCGGAATGGCCAGGTTGGCAACCAGTACGTCGATCCGTCCGGCGGCGGCAATGATCCGCGCGGGTGCTCCGGGCGCATTGAACGCCGTGGTATCGGCAAGCACCTCGGCGGCATGGGCACGGAACACTTCGCAGAGAACCGGGCCCATGAACTGGTCGGCCTGGGTGATCAGTACGCGCTTGCCGGCAAGCATTTGACTGGACATGGGAGCGGGCTCTCTGGAAGGGGATGTTCAGGCTTGGGCGGCCGTGGTGAAGCCACGGCAGACGGCGGCCAGCTTGTGGCCGTCCGGGTCGCGCACATAGGCCGCGTAAAAGTCCGGATTGTATTGCGGGCGCAGGCCGGGGGCGCCGGCGCAGCTGCCGCCATGGGCCAGGGCGGCGCGGTGAAACTGCTCGACCTGTGCCCAGGAAGCGGCCTTGAAAGCCAGCATGCTGCCGTTGCCGACGCTGGCCGGCCGGCCGTCGAACGGCGGGCACAGCCAGAGGGCCAGTTCCTCGCGGCCATCGTCCGCGTAGGTACCCCAGCCGATCCAGCCGTCCTGCTGGTCTTCGGCCGCGACGGTGCACCTCGTCAGCCCCAGCGCTCCGAGGACCGCGTCATAAAAGGCCGCGGCCCGCTGCAGGTCGTTGCTGCCCAGGCAGGCGTAGGTGAACATGCTGCACGCTCCTTGCCGACCACGGGCGGTCAGCAATCCCGCCCGGCTCAGGCGCGCTTGGAGGTCTTTCGGGTTTTTGGCTTGCTGCCGGCGGATTTGTCCTGGTCACCGAGGACGGATTTCAGTGGGCAAATGGAAAACGCCGGGCATTTCTGGCAACCGGCTACGACAGCGATGGGGCAAAGGGTCATGGTAGTTCTCCTGGGTGCCGCGCGAGTAAGACAGGGATGAAGCCTTCCAATTAACGCACAGCTGGTCGTCACATTCGATCACTTAGTGATCCACGCGACGCGGCCAGGCTATTGCGCGCCAAATACCTTTTTCGCCAGGCTGGTGGCGGCTGCTGCCGGGTTGTCGCGAATCCTGGCCTCTTCCGTGGCAATCATGGCGAACAGGCCGTCGAGGGTCTTCTCGGTCACATAGTTCTCGATGTTGGCATCCTTGGCATCCAGTACGCCGAAACTGGCCGCCTGTCCGGCAAAGCTGTTGTATTGCCTGGCCAGGCCGACCTGGTCGGTAGCCTGCTTGACGATCGGCAGGAAGCTGGCGCGCAGTTGCTCGCGGCTGCTCTTGTTGAGGTACTGGGTGGCGGCATCGTCTGGCCCGGTGAGAATGCCCTTGGCGTCCTGCACGGACATCTTTTTCACCGCCGTGGTCAGCAAGGCCTGTGCCTGCGGCACGGCGAGTTCGGCGGCGCGATTCATGCTGTCTTCCAGCTGTTCGACCTCGGCGCCCATGCCCATCATCTTCATGCTGCTGGCGACCTTGGCCAGCTTGCCCGGCAGTTCGATGCGCACCGCCGGGTTGTCGTTGAAGCCGCCGGGCTTGCCCAGCTGCGTCACCGCCAGGGCGATCCCCTGGTCCAGTGCCTGCTTGAGGGCGGTGCCGGTATCCTGCTGGCTGATATCCGCCAGTGACGCTGCGTGGGCGTGAAAGCACAGCAGCAGACTGGCAAGGGCTAGGGCTGGTCGACGCATGATTGGTTCCTCGGTGCAAGGTTAGGGTAACGGCGCCGTGCGGATCTGCGCCCGGCCTGCGCCGTGGCTAGGCGCCGGTGGCGGGCGGGACCGTGGTCACCTGGCGGATCGACAGGCGGATTTCCGCCGACAGCAGGCGCAGGGCGGCACCTTCGACCATTGCCTCCAGTTGTGCGTGGTAGCCAAGCTTGCCGGCGGTGTCCAGGCTGACCACCTGCTGTTCGAGCAGCGACTGGATGAAGTGCCGGAACAGGCTCTTGTCGAAGAACTCCGGGGCGTTGAGGCCATGCAGGATCGACAGGCGCTGGGCCATGACCGTGCAGAGGTCTTCGAGTGCTTCCGCGCTGAGACTGTTCTGTCCGCCATTCAGCAACAAGGCCATGGCCATGTAGAAGCGCTGCAGTGTCTGCAGGATAGCGCGGGACAGCAGGGTCAGCATGACGAACTGCTGGGAGCTGGGAGCCGGGCGCACAAAGTCCTGGCCGTCCTGCTGCAGCAGGTCGAACTGGACAAATGCCTGCAGCCACTGGTCGATCACCGCGGGCAGTTCATCCTTCGACCAGCGCATGAACAGTTCGGCCTGCAGGTAGGGATACAGCGCCTCGACGTACTGCTGGATTTCTTCGCGGCTGACGCGCTCGCTGTTCTGGAAGAAGCTGGCGAGCAGGGCCGGCAGGGCAAACATGTGCAGCACGTTGTTGCGGTAGTAGGTCATCAGTACCGCATTCTGCTCCTTCAGGTAGAGGATCTTGCCCAGGGCGTCTGCCTGCACGGCGAGCAGGTCCATGCTCACCACGTAATCGATCAGCGCCTCGCCGTCACCCTGCGGCAGGGTCGCATGCGGCGAATAGGGCACCTGGCGCTGCAATGCCAGAAACAGTTCGAGCACCTGCACCAGGCTGGCCTGATCCAGCGCCAGGCGGCTGGTGGAAAGCAGGGCCAGGGCGACCATGTTCACCGGGTTGATCGCGGCGGCATCGTTGAGGTGACGGGCAATCTGCTCGCCCAGCCGGTTGGTTGCCTGGCCCAGCCAGTCCGGCCGGTAGTCCGCAGCGGACGGCTGCTTGCGCCAGTCGGGTTGCTGCTGGTCGAGAAAGGCATTCAGGCGGATCGGCTGGCCAAAGTTCACTGCCACCGCACCGAAGCGCAGCTTGAGTGCGGAGAGCACCTTGAAGATGTCGAAGATCGACTCCTTCTTCTTGCTCGCGCCGCGCAGCTCACCCAGGTAAGTGCGCCCTTCGAGCACCCGTTCGTAGCCGATGTAGACCGGGATGAACACGATCGGCAGGCGCGAGGTGCGCAGGTAGCTGCTCAGGGTCATGGCCAGCATGCCGGTTTTCGGTTGCAGCATGCGTCCGGTGCGCGAGCGGCCGCCCTCGACAAAGTACTCCACCGGGAAGCCGCGGCTGAACAGGGTGTGCAGGTACTGGTTGAACACCGCGGTGTACAGGGGGTTGCCCTTGAAGGTGCGGCGCATGAAAAACGCCCCGCCACGCCGCAACAGGCCGCCGATCAGCGGCATGTTGAGGTTGATGCCGGCAGCGATGTGTGGCGGAGTCAGCCCGTTGCGAAACAGCAGGTAGGACAGCAGCAGGTAATCGATATGGCTGCGGTGGCAGGGCACGTAGATCACCTCATGGCCCTGGGCGGCTTCCTGCACCTGCTCGAGATGGCTGACCTTGATGCCTTCGTAGAGCTTGTTCCAGAACCAGGTCAGCAGCGTTTCGAGGAAGCGGATGGTCGCGTAGCTATAGTCCGAGGCGATTTCGTTGGCGTACTTCAAGGCCTGGCGGCGTGCCTTGTCGAGGCTGATGCCATCCACCTCGACCGCGTCGGCGATGGCCTGGCTTACCGGCGCTTCGTCGATCAGGCCCTGCACCAGGGTGCGCCGGTGCGACAGGTCGGGACCGATCACTGCGGTCTTCAGGTTGCGGAAGTGCACGCGCAGGACGCGCTGGACCATGCGCAGGGTGCGTTCGCGGCCCTTGCTCTGCTCGACCAGCTGGCGCAGCTGGATGGGCGCGGAAAACTGCACGCGGGTCTTGCGGCCGAAAATGATGATGTTGAGCAGTTTGCGCAGGCGTCCGGTGACTGCCCAGTTATCGGCAAACAGCAGTTTCCACGGGCTGGTTTCGCGATCGGGGGACTGACCCCAGAACACGCTGACCGGGACGATCTGCGCATCGCTCTGGGCGTCCTGCTCGATAGTGGCGAGCAGTTGCACCAGGGTCGGCGAGCTGCCGTGCTTCTCCTGGCGGCCCAGCCAGTCGCCTTCGGGGCTCAGGTAGAAATATGCCCTGGATTGTGCGCCGGCACCGATCTGTACCGGCCGTACCGGCCTGGGCAACCCGGCCTGGCGACATTCATGGTCGACGACCGCGAGATCGCTGAGCGACTGCCGTGGCAGCACGTAGATGACTGGCTTGTCCGCCTCCAGCTTGAGGGCAAAGGCCGGCTGATTGATGGTTTCCGAGCGCACCCAGAGGTACAGGAGACGGCGCAGGCTGCTGAACAGGAGGCGACGGACAGGGGAGCGGGTCATGGGGCCTCGATGTGTTGTGAAGGCAGATGCGCGGACGCGCGGGCAACGCTAGTGTGCCGCAATCGCCGGGCACGGGCAAAATGCGGTAAAAAATCCGCCGGCAGCGCCCGTCCTTTTGTCTTGCGTTGCCAGTGGCAGGCTACATATAGTCCGCCAGCATTTTCAGCGTCGCCGCCAGGGTCTGGCCGGGGACTGGTCTGTCAGGTGAGAGTAGATGATCGAAATAAGCAAGCTGACCAAGCGCTTTGCGCAGCATACGGCGGTGGATGACCTGTCGTTCCGGGTTGCCCCCGGCGAGGTGCTGGGGTTTCTCGGGCCCAATGGTGCCGGCAAGTCCACCACCATGAAGATGCTGACCGGCTTTCTGGCGCCGACGTCGGGCACCGCCAGCGTGTTCGGCGCGGATATCCGCAGCCGCACCCTCGAGGTGCAGCGGCAGATCGGCTACCTGCCGGAGGGCGCGCCCTGCTATGGCGACATGACGGTGCGCGGCTTCCTCGACTTCATCGCCGCAGTCCGCGGTTTTCGCGGCGCGCAAATGCGCCAGCGGGTCGACCGCGTACTGGCCCTGCTCGAGCTGGCGCCGGTGCAGCGGCAAAGCATCGACACCCTGTCCAAGGGCTTCAAGCGGCGTGTCGGGCTGGCCCAGGCCATCCTGCATGACCCGCAGGTGCTGATCCTCGACGAGCCCACCGACGGCCTCGACCCGAACCAGAAGCATCAGGTGCGGCAGCTGATCAAGAGTCTGGCGCAGGACAAGATCGTGATCATCTCTACCCACATTCTCGAGGAAGTCAGCGCGGTCTGTAGCCGCGCGGTGATCATCGCCCAGGGGCGGCTGGTGGCCGATGGCACACCGTTCGAGCTGGAATGCCGCTCGCGCTACCACCAGGCGGTGTCGCTGGTCAGTGATGCGCCGCTGGATCAGGCCGCGCTGGCGGGCCTGCCGGGGGTGGCCGGGGTCGAAGTCAACGCGCGCGAACACAGCCTGACCGTGCTGGCCAGGCCGGGGGCGGTGATCTTCCCGCAGGTCAATGAACTGGTGCGCGTGCGCGGCTGGGCAATCAAGGAGCTGGATGTGGAGCGCGGCCGGCTGGATGAAGTGTTCCGCAGCCTGACCCGGGGGGAAGTGGCATGAGGCAGTTGCCGGTAGTCTTCAAGCGCGAGCTGGCGAGCTATTTCGCCACCCCGCTGGCGTATGTGTTCATCGTCATGTTCCTGGTCCTGTCCAGCGTGTTCACCTTCTACCTGGGCGGCTTCTACGAGCGCGGCCAGGCCGACCTGGCACCGTTCTTCGACTTCCATATCTGGCTCTACCTGTTGCTGATGCCGGCGATTGCCATGCGCCTGTGGGCCGAGGAGCGCAAGTCCGGCACCCTCGAGCTGCTGATGACCCTGCCGATCAGTCGCTTCGAGGCGGTCACCGGCAAGTTCATGGCGGCCTGGGTGTTCGCCGGCCTCGGCCTGCTGCTGACCTTCCCGCTGGTGCTGACGGTGAATTACCTGGGCGACCCGGACAACGGCGCGCTGGCCACGGCCTACCTCGGCAGCTGGCTGCTGGCCGGCGCCTATCTGGCGATCGGCTCGTGCATGTCGGCGCTGGCGAAGAATCAGGTGATTGCCTTCATCCTGGCCATGAGCCTGAGCTTCCTGTTCATCGTCAGCGGCCTGCCGATGGTGCTCGACCTGTTCAGTGGCTGGGCGCCGCAGTGGCTGGTCGACGGGATTGCCTCGCTGAGCTTCCTGACCCGCTTCACGGCGATCAGCAATGGCGTGATCGACCTGCGCGACCTGCTGTTCTTTGTCACCCTGATTGCCGCCTGGCTGGCGGCCACGGCGGTGGTAATCGATATGAAGAAGGCTGACTGAGCATGAAGAAACTGATGTATTCCGGCGCCGGCCTGCTGGCCATCGCCGTGGCCTTTGTGGCGTTCAACCTGCTGTCCAGCCAGACCATCACCCAGGCCCGGCTCGACCTGACCGAGCAGCAGCTGTACACCACCTCCGAGGGCACCCGGCGCATCCTCGCCAGCCTGCCGGAGCCGGTCGAGCTGTACCTGTTCTTCTCCGACAAGGCGGCCCGCGATCTGGTGCCGTTGCGCAACTATGCGCGGCGTGTCGAGGAAATGCTGCGCGCCTACGAGCGCGAGGCCAACGGCAAGATTCGCCTGCACATCGTCGATCCCGAACCGTTTTCCGAGGAAGAAGACCAGGCCGCCGAATACGGCCTGCAGGGCGTGCCGCTGAACCAGGGCGGCGACCAGCTGTACTTCGGCCTGGTCGGCACCAGCGGTGCGGACAACCGCCAGGTCATCCCGTTCTTTTCCCCCGAGCAGGAAGAGTTTCTCGAGTACGAAGTCAGCCGCCTGCTGCAGAGCCTGGCGCAGCCGCAGCAAGCAGTGGTCGGCCTGCTCAGCGGCTTGCCGCTGACCGGTGGTTTTGATCCGCAAACCCGCCAGCCGGCTTCGGCGTGGATGGTGCTGGAGGAGATTCGCCAGCAGTTCCAGGTGGAAAGCCTGAAAGCCGGCATCGACCAGATCCCCGCGCAGGTATCGGTGCTGATGCTGGTTCACCCCAAGGGTCTGCCGGATGCCAGCCTGTATGCCATTGACCAGTTCGTCCTGCGTGGCGGCAAGCTGCTGGTATTCGTCGACCCGCTCAGCGAGGCCGACCATTCGCTGCCCATGCTGCCGGGCGAGCCGGCGCTGCGCGATTCCGATCTCGCCACGCTGTTCAAGGCCTGGGGACTGCAGCTGCTGCCGGGCAAGGTGCTGGCCGATGGCGCCTATGCGCTGACGGTGCAGGCCGGTGCAGAGCAGAATCAGGTGCGCCACCCGGGCTGGCTGAGCCTGCCCAAGACCGCGCTGGGCCAGGATGACGTGGTCACCGCCGGGCTGGAAACCCTGACCCTGGCCACCGCCGGCATTCTCGAGCCGCTGCCGGGTGCCAGCACGCGCTTCGTGCCGCTGCTGCAGAGTTCCGCCTACGCCATGCCGGTGGATGTCACCCGCTTCGAGAACCTGAGCAACCCGGAAACCCTGTTTCGCGAGCTCAAGCCCAGCGGCGAGCGCTACACCCTGGCAGCCAGGGTCAGCGGGCCGGCCAAGTCGGCTTACCCGGCGGGGATCGAAGGGATCAAGGATGGCCTGCAGGCGGCGGACAGCATCAACGTCATCGTGGTGGCCGATACCGACCTGCTCAGCGATCGCATGTGGGTGCAGGTGCAGGACTTCTTCGGCCAGCGCATTCCGCAGCCGTGGGCCGACAACGCGACCTTCACCATCAATGCCCTGGACAACCTGAGCGGCAGCGATGCGCTGATCAGCGTGCGCTCGCGCGGGCGTTTCAGCCGGCCGTTCGACGTGGTCACGACGTTGCAGCGCGAGGCGGAAAGCCGCTTCCGCCAGAAGGAAGAGGAACTGCAGCAGCGCCTGGCGGAAACCGACCAGAAGCTGGCGGAGCTGCAGACTGCCCAGGACCCGGAAAAGACCCTCGAGCTGACGGCCGAGCAGCAGGCCGCCGTGCAGCAGTTCCTGCAGGAGAAGGTCAGGTTGCGCAAGGAGCTGCGCGAAGTACGCTTCCAGCTCAACGCCGATATCGACGCGCTGGGGCGCACCCTCAAGCTGCTCAACATCGTGCTGGTGCCGGCGCTGCTGACGTTGCTGGTGCTGGGCCTGTGGCTGTGGCGCCGGCGGCGGCACTGATCAGGCTGGTCTCCCTCTCCCGCTGGCGGGAGAGGGTTGGGGAGGGGGCAGGAGGACCTCAGCCCGTGCGCCAGACGATGGTTTCCTCGCCATCACTGCTGATACGGATCCAGCTGTCCGCTTGTTCGTCACTTTCTTCTTCGTCCCAGCCACCCGGGGCGCAGCGGACTTCCACGCCCAGTGCGGCAAACGCGGCGCGGGCGCACTCGAGGTCATTGGCCCAGGGCGTGGCGTCACTGTCGAGCAGCAGGCTGTGCCATTTGCCCACGGCCCTGGGCAGCCAGGTCACCGGGATGCTGCCGGCCATGCACTTGTAGGTCTGGCCTTTTTGCTGCCAGGCCGTGCACGGGCCGATCGCGGTGGCCAGCCAGCTGGCGACCGCGGGATGTTCGGCATCCTTCAGGTAAATCTCGATATCGGGCTGGCGCATGGGCGTTCTCATGGGTTTGCGAAACTGGCGCGTTGGAACCAATCGTAGCGTATCGATACGCTGACCTCTAACTCTGCCGCGATCACCGCGGCGCGGCGCTCGGCGCTGGCGCGCCAGCCGTGCGGGGTCATCGCCAGCAGGTCGGCGCGGGCCTGGGCGTCGTCGAGATGCAGGACAAACTCCAGGGTTTCGCTGTGCGCCAGCTGCAGGCCGTCCGGCACCAGGTCGAGGTGTTTCTGGTCGTCGTAGTCGCGCACTTCGTCATACAGCTTCTGCCGCAACTCATACAGGTGCTGCCGGGTCGGGCCCATGCGCAGCAGGCCGCCGCCGGGAGCGAGCAGGCGTTGGGCCTCCTGCCAGTCGAGCGGGCTGAACACGCTGGCGAGCAGCTGGCAGCTGGCGTCGGCCAGGGGGACGCGGGCCATGCTGGCGACCAGCCAGGTCAGTGGCTTGTGGCGCCGGCAGGCCTGCCTGACCGCCTCGCGGGAAATGTCCAGGGCATAGCCGTCGGCAGTGGGCAGGGCCTTGGCAATTTGCTCGGTGTAATAGCCTTCGCCGCAACCGATATCCAGCCAGCGCGCAGGGGCATAGCCGGCGGCCAGTTCGGCCAGACGCTTGGCCAGCGGGGCGTAATGCCCGGCTTCGAGAAAGCGCCGGCGGGCCTCGACCATGGCCAGGTTGTCGCCCGGTTCGCGGCTGTTCTTGTGTTGCACCGGCAGCAGGTTCAGGTAGCCCTGGCGCGCCCGGTCAAAACGATGCCCGGCCGGGCAGGTCACGCCGTTGTCGAGCGCGCTGAGGGCTTGCTGGCAGATCGGGCAGGTCAGCATGCCAGCAGGCGCACCATGGTCTGGTAGTAGACCTCGGTGAGCAGGTCCAGATCGCTGGCGAGGATGCGTTCGTTGACCTGGTGGATGGTGGCGTTGACCGGCCCCAGTTCGACCACCTGGGTGCCCAGGGTGGCGATAAAGCGCCCATCCGAGGTGCCGCCGCTGGTCGAGGCGACGGTATCGCGGCCGGTGACGCTCTTGATGCTGGCGGCCACGGCATCCAGCAGGGCGCCGGGCTCGGTGAGGAACGGCAGGCCGGACAGCGCCCAGTCGATGTGCCAGTCCAGGCCATGCCGGTCGAGGATGGCGGCGACCCGTTGCTGCAGGCCTTCGACCGTCGATTCGGTGGAGAAGCGGAAGTTGAACACCGCGCTCAGCGTACCGGGGATCACGTTGGTCGCGCCGGTGCCGGCGTTCAGGTTGGAGATCTGGAAGCTGGTCGGCGGGAAGAAGGCGTTGCCGTCGTCCCAGTGCTCGGCCGCCAGTTCGGCCAGCGCCGGGGCGGCCAGGTGGATCGGATTGCGCGCCAGTTGCGGGTAGGCCACATGGCCCTGCTTGCCGCGCACCGTGAGGGTCGCGCCAAGCGAGCCGCGACGGCCATTCTTCACCGTATCGCCGAGCAGGCTGCTGCTCGAGGGCTCGCCGACAATGCACCAGTCGAGCCGCTCGTGGCGCGCGCGCAGGCGCTCGACCACCGCGCGGGTGCCATGTTGCGCCGGACCTTCCTCGTCGCTGGTGATGAGGAAGGCAATGGCACCCTGGTGGTGCGGGTGGTCGGCGACAAAGCGCTCGACGGCAATGATCATGCTCGCCAGGCTGCCCTTCATGTCCGCCGCGCCGCGGCCGCAGAGCATGCCCTGCTCGTCGATCAGTACGTCGAACGGCGGGTATTGCCAGCTTTCCAGCGGGCCGGTGGGCACCACGTCGGTATGCCCGGCAAAACACAGTACCGGGCCGTCAGTGCCGTGCCGGGCCCAGAAGTTCTCGACTTCCTCTATGCGCATGCGCTCGATGGCAAAACCGGCATTGGCCAGCCGTTCCAGCATCAGTTGCTGGCAGCCGGCATCGTCAGGGGTTACCGACGGTCGACGGATCAGCTCGCAGGCAAGCTCCAGGGTCGGCGAGAGGGCGGGGGCGGGGCTGGTCATGCGGAAACTCCGAAGGTCGCGGCGGCGCGGAAAAGGCCGCCATCTTAAAGCAAAAAGGCCGGCGCTTGAGACATTGCGGCGCCGGCTGCCTGTGGCACCGCCACTTATATAGTGCAAGTGTTCGGCAGCTACCTGGCGGTAATGCGGAATTGTTCTGATTTCAGTCCGAGCCAGGACCTATGCTTTCAGATGTGTCTAGTGCTAGCGAACTGATAGAGGAGCACGATCATGTCAGCGAATACTAATGGCAATGGCAATGGCAATGGCAATGGCTGGGCCAGTCAGGCGCTGGCCTGGCTGGAGGAGAATGGCGGTTATACCCTTGTGGAGGGCACCACCGGCGACGACGACCTGCTGGGCGGCGACGGTAATGACGTGCTGCGCGGCGGGCGGGGTGATGACCAGCTCGATGGCGGGGCCGGCTTGTTCAACGTGGTCGACTTTTCCGCACTGAACCGGCGGGTGGTGGTCGATCTGGCGGCGGGTACGGCCAGGGGCGACGGTAACGACAGCCTGGTAAATATCGCCGGGGCCATCGGCGGTTCCCGCAGCGACCTGATCCGCGGTGACGCAGCGGACAACCTGCTAGAGGGTGGCAACGGCAACGATCACTTGTTCGGTCAAGGCGGCAATGACGTCATCTTTGCCGGTAACGGTAACGACAAGGTGGTTGCCGGTGCTGGTGAGGACGACATCGAGGGCGGTCTGGGCAACGATAATATCGCTGCGGGCGATGGCGACAATGAAGTCTATGGAGATGCCGGAAACGACAAGATCGTCAGTGGCAGCGGTGCCGATCTGGTCGATGGCGGTGCAGGGAACGACAACCTTGCGGCCGGTGCGGGTGACAACCAGGTGTACGGTGGTGCCGGCAACGACAAGCTGAGCACCGGCTCGGGCAACGATGTGCTCGATGGCGGAACCGGAACCGACAAGCTGTTCGGCGGTGGTGGCGATGACACCTATTACGTCGACAGAGCCAGTGACCTGGTCAAGGAAGGTGCCGACCAGGGTGTCGACACCATCGTTTCGAGCTTTTCCTACAGCCTGAAAAATCTGCCCAATGTGGAAAACCTGACGCTGAGCGATGCTGCGGCCAATCCCGACATCAACGGCAGCGGTAACGAGGGGGACAACCGCTTGATTGGCAACAGCGGCAATAATCAGCTGGATGGACGCGGAGGCAACGACACGCTGGTCGGTGGTGAGGGTGCCGATACGCTTACCGGTGGTGCGGGCAACGATATATTCGTGTTCGACAACCTGGCCGTCGGCGGTTTTGACAGCATCACCGATTTCGCCAGCGGGGCAGACCTGCTGCAACTCGACGCCAGCGTGTTCACGGCCCTGGCCGGTGGCATCAGCGCCGACAACCTGGTCGTGGCGCCGGGTGCCAGCAGCCTGGATGCCGATGACTACCTGCTGTTCGACAGTACGACGGGGGCCCTGTCCTATGATGCGGATGCCAACGGCGCCGGTGCGGCAGTGCAGATTGCCGTGCTGGGCGTGACCAGCCTGAACGCTACGGACTTCTTGCTTGGCTGAGTAGTTGTGCGGGCAAGCAAAAAGGGCTGCCGGAGGCAGCCCTTTTTGTCGCGGAGCGTGCCGTTTCGGGCACTGCTCAGGTGGTGGCCTGCTCGAGCACTTCCCCGGGTTTGGGCAGTGAGGAGGTCAGGGCCATGATCAGTGCCGCCAGATACGGCAGCGACTGCACCAGCAGCATGCCGACCCAGAACTTCACATCCGGGCTGGGGAAGCCCTGCACGATGCTGATGCCCAGCGCCGCCCCCCACAGCAGCAGCATCACGAAAACTTCCTCGCGGGCTTCCATCAGCGCCACCAGCAGGCCCTGGTTGGTGGCCATCTTCGGCGTGCGGAAGAACGGTATGGTCTTGGTGAAGGCCCCGTACAACACCGCCTTGGCGATGGTGTGCGACAGCGCCAGGCCGGCCACGGCAGCCTGGAACGAGCGCTTCAGGTCTACCCCGACCGCCCGTCGGTAGAGGAACATGATCTTGCCGAACTTGAAGAAGAACAGCGCCAGCGGCGGGATGGCAAAGATCATCAGCGGCGGATCGACCCGTTGCGGCACGATGATCATCGCCGCCGACCAGAGCAGGGCGCCGGCGGTGAAGAAGATGTTCAGGCCGTCGGCAATCCACGGCAGCCAGCCGGCAATGAAGTGGTAGCGCTGGCCGCGCGTGAGCTTGGAGTCCTTGCCGAGGAACAGGCTGCGGGCATGGCCTTTCATGATCTGGATGGCGCCGTAGGCCCAGCGGAAGCGCTGCTTCTTGTAGTCGATGAAGGTATCGGGCATCAGGCCGCGGCCAAAGCTCTGGTAGGCATAGGCGGCCGAATAGCCTTTCTCGAACACGCGCAGGCCGAGCTCGGCATCTTCGCAGATGGTCCAGTCGGCCCATTTCAGTTCATCCATCACGCTGCGGCGGATCATGGTCATGGTGCCGTGCTGGATGATCGCGTCACGCTCGTTGCGGGTGACCATGCCGATGTGGAAGAAGCCCTTGTATTCGGCGTAGCAGAGTTTCTTGAACAGGCTTTCGTCACCATCGCGGTAGTCTTGCGGCGACTGCACCACGGCGATCTTCGGGTCCTGAAAGTGCGGCACCATGTGCTTGAGCCAGTTGGGGCTGACGCAGTAGTCCGAGTCGATCACCGCGATCACTTCGGCATCCGCCGCGGTATGCGGCAGGATGTAGTTCAGTGCGCCGCCCTTGAAGCCTTCGATCGGGGCGACGTGGAAGAAGCGGAAGCGCGGACCGAGCTGTTCGCAGTACGCCTGCACCGGCTCCCAGACCTTCGGATCCTTGGTGTTGTTGTCGATGATGATGACTTCGAAATCCGGGTAATCCAGGTTGGCCAGGGCATCCAGCGTCTGCTTCACCATTTCCGGCGGTTCGTTGTAGCAGGGCACGTGGATCGACACCTTGGGCCGGTAACCGGCATCGGCGATCACCGGCAGGAAGGCGCGGCGGCGCTGGCTGGTCCACACCGTCTCGGCCAGTTCATGGGCCTCGGTCAGCAATACCACGAATACGCCCAGCGCGCCGATACCGAGCAGCACCCCCACCATCAGGCTGAACCAGGTGCTGTACTGCTGGCTGTAGTCGTAGGCGATCCATACCAGCGCGGTACCGCCGGCGAAGGCGACGAAGGTGAGGAAGGTGCGGCCACGCTGGCGCAGCGAACTGCCATCGATCAGCATCAGCGCCAGGGCCAGCAGGGCCATGACCACCGAGGCGATTGCCAGAATGCGCCACTGCGGGATTTCCACGATCGGCCCGGTGAACGGGAACTTGGCTTTGCGGTCGAGGTTGTACACCCCCCAGTAGGCGCCGACAGAGCCTTCGTCGGTGGCTTTCCACGGCTGGTCGAAGGCTTCGATGACGAAGTAGTTGTAGCCCTTGGCGTTCAGCGCATTGACCAGGGTGCGCAGGTAGATGGCCTGATCCGCCTGGTTGGCCTCGGCGCCGCCACGGGTACGGCCATTGCTCGGCCAGCCGACTTCGCCGAGCAGCAGCGGCTTTTTCGGGAAGAGCTTTTTCAGTTCCTTGGCGCGTTCCAGCACGAAGTCGGTGGAGTCCTCCATCGGCACGAACTCCCAGTAGGGCAGGACGTGCGCCGCGATCAGGTCGACGTGCTTGCCCAGTTCCGGGTATTCCTGCCAGATGTGCCACTGCTCGGCGGTGGTCACCGGGACCTTGACCCCGGCGCGCACGCGGTCAAGGTAGCCGATCAGCTCCTCTACTTCGACTTCCTCGCGGAACAGGGCTTCGTTGCCGACGATCACCCGCACCACGCTGCGCGAGTCGTTCGCCAGTTCGATCGCGCGGGCGATCTCGCGTTCGTTGCGTGCCTTGTCCGGACTGATCCAGATGCCCAGGCTGACGCGCATGCCGACGTCTTCGGCCAGCCGCGGGATCTGGTCCAGGCTGCCATCCACCGAGTAGGTGCGGATGCTGTCGGTCTGTGTACTGAGCAGTTCCAGGTCGGCGCTCATCTGCGCCGCGGTAGGGTAGATGTTTTCCTGGGGACTCTGGCCCTGGCGGAAGGGCGAGTAGGAGAAACCGGAAATCTGCTCCGGCCAGTCAGGGGCGCTGACCGGGCGGTTGTACAAGGCCCAAAGGCCGGTAAACAGGGCGGCGACCGCCACGAAAACCACGAGATTGAGGCCGATCTTGCGCTTTGGCATGGTTTGGCGAGTTCTGCAAATGAGGAGTGGGGGTGGTGCGGGTTTATCGGTGCAAATGCTACTCCGCAGGCCCCTGCCTGTATAGCAAAGCAGACTGCCGGCTCGTGGCGCCGCGGCGGCTTGCATATACTGTCGCTCCTGTCGTGGAGGGCTGGATGAATATTGATCAGCAGCGGTTTGCCGGGGTCGCCAGGCTCTATGGTCGCGAGGGTTTGCAGCGCCTGGCAGCGGCGCATGTGGCGGTGGTCGGCATCGGTGGCGTGGGCAGCTGGGTGGCTGAAGCGCTGGCGCGTTCGGGGGTGGGGGAGCTATCCCTGTTCGACCTGGATGACGTCTGCATCAGCAATACCAACCGGCAGATTCATGCGCTGGCCGGCGCAGTGGGGCGACCCAAGGTCGAGGTTATGGCCGAACGCATCCGCGCCATCAATCCCGACTGCGTGGTGCATGCCGTGGCCGACTTCGTCAGCCGCGACAACATGGCGGCCTGCATCACCGAGCAGATGGATTGCGTGATCGACTGCATCGACAGCGTACCGGCCAAGGCCGCGCTGATCGCCTGGTGCAAGCGGCGCAAGATCCAGATCATCACCACCGGGGGTGCCGGCGGGCAGCTGGATCCGACGCAGATCCGGGTCGCCGACCTGAACAAGACCTTCAATGATCCGCTGGCCGCGCGGGTGCGCTCGACCCTGCGCCGCGATTACGGCTTTTCCCGCACGCCGGGCCGCAACTACAGCGTGCCCTGCGTGTTCTCCACCGAGCAGTTGCGCTACCCGCAGGCGGATGGCTCGGTGTGCCAGAGCAAGCAGTTTGCCGGCGACGGCGTGAAGCTCGACTGTGCCGGCGGGTTTGGCGCGGTGATGATGGTCACCGCCAGTTTTGGCATGACCGCGGCAGCACGGGCCATCGACAAGCTGGTGGCCGGTACCCGGCGGCCTGCCGAGCGGGGCACGGCGCCTGCCGCTACGCCTGAATAATCCGCAGGTTGGGCTGAGCTGCGGCACGGCGAAGCCCAGCAGCGAGGATTGTGCGGGCTTGTAGCGCCGCCATGTCGGGCTTCGCTGCGCTCAACCCAACCTACGAGCCGGCAGACAGTTCGCGCATGCGCTGCAGCACGGCATTCAGGCCATTGCTGCGCGAGGGCGATAACTGCCGGCCGAGGCCCAGCTGGTTGAACCACCCTGGCAGGTCAACCCTGGCCAGTTCGGCTGCACTCATGCCGTTGACCCGCGCCAGCAGCAGCGCCAGCAGGCCGCTGATCAGCCGTGCATCGCTGTTGGCCTTGAATTGCCAGGTGCCGGCGTGCTGCTCGGCGATCAGCCAGACGTTGCTTTCGCAGCCACGGACTCGATTGGCTTCGCTGCGCTGCTCATCATCCAGCGGCTCGAGCCGGGCGCCCCAGGCCAGCAACAGGCGCGCGCGCTGCTCCCAGCCCGGGCAGCTGCGGAAGCTGTCGAGGGCATCGGCGGCTGCCGCGGTGAGGGTCATTGCAGCAACTCCATGGCCTGGTCCAGGGCCGCGAAGAAGCGCTGCAGGTCGGCGCCATCGTTGTACAGGCCGAGCGATACCCGCAGTGCACCGCTGAGGCCGAGTTGCTTGAGTAGCGGCATGGCGCAGTGGTGGCCGTTGCGCAGGCACACGCCCTGTTCGCTGAGCAGGTGGGCGAGGTCGCTGCCATGCATGCCCTCGACGCTGAAGCTGGCCAGCGCCAGCTGTGGCGCACCCAGCAGGCGAAGTCCCGGACGCTGGCGCAAGCCATCCAGCAGGCAGGCATGCAGCGCGCCTTCATGGGCCTGCACGGCGGCGCTGTCCAGTTGCTGCAGGTAGTCGAGGGCCGCGCCGAGCGCCAGCACCGCGCCGATCGCCGGGGTGCCGGCCTCGAAGCCCAGCGGGGCCGGACGGAAGCGCGCCTGCTGGAAATCCGCGTCGAGCACCATCTCGCCGCCAAACTGCCAGTGGCTGAGTCGCTTGGCTGCCGACTGGCGGGCATAGAGCACGCCGACGCCCTCGGCGCTGTACAGCTTGTGGGCCGAGCAGGCGTAGAAGTCGCAGTCCAGCGCCTGCACGTCCGGCCGCGCATGCACCGCGCCCTGGGCGCCGTCGACCACCGTCAGTGCGCCGTGCTGGCGCGCCAGCTGCAGCAGCGCGGCCAGTGGCGTCCAGCGCCCGAGGACATTGGACAGCTGGCTGACGGCCAGCAATCGCGTGCGCGGACCGATCAGTGCGCGGGCCGCGGCCAGGTCTGGATCGCCGCTGGCGTCCAGCGGCAGGACCACCAGCTTGAGCCGGCGACGCTGTGCCAGCTGTTGCCAGGGCAGCAGATTGGCGTGGTGCTCCAGTGCCGTAATGACAATTTCATCGCCGGGCTGAAACTGAGACTCCAGCCCATAGGCCAGCAGGTTGACCGCTTCGGTGGTGCCGCGGGTGAAGATGATTTCACGGCTGTCAGCCGCATTCAGCCAGCCGGCCAGCTGTTCGCGGACCGCCTCGAAGGCGCGGGTGGCACGCTCGCCCGGCAGGTGCTGGGCGCGGTGCACATTGGCCGCGCCGTGGGCATAGTAGTCCGTCAGCCGTTCGAGCACGGCCTGTGGCTTCTGCGCGGTGGCGGCGCTGTCCAGATAGGTCTGGGCTTCCGCTTCGAGAGCCAGGATGCCGGGAAAGTCTGCACGCCAAGGCGAAATCAGGGCCATAAGCCGGACTCTTGGTAGGGTGGATGACGGCGAAGCCTCATCCACCAGGGTGAAGGTGGAAAATCGCGGTGCGAGTTTTCCTCCCTACATTAGGCTCAATTGTGGGCGTGCAGCGCCTCGTTGAGCTCGATCGCGGTCTTGTTGCTCTTGCACTCGACCGCGCCGGTCTGCGAGTTGCGGCGGAACAGCAGGTCGCTCTGGCCGGCCAGTTCGCGGGCCTTGAGCACCTTGACCAACTGGTTCTGCTCGTCGAGCAGGGCGACCTTGGTCCCGGCGGTGATGTACAGGCCCGACTCCACGGTGTTGCGGTCGCCCAGCGGAATGCCGATGCCGGCGTTGGCGCCGATCAGGCAGCCTTCGCCGACCGAAATGATGATGTTGCCGCCGCCCGACAGAGTGCCCATGGTCGAGCAGCCGCCGCCCAGGTCGGAGCCCTTGCCGACGAACACGCCGGCCGAGACGCGGCCTTCGATCATGCCCGGTCCGGCGGTGCCGGCGTTGAAATTGATGAAGCCTTCATGCATCACCGTGGTCGCTTCGCCGACATAGGCGCCCAGGCGCACGCGGGCGGCGTCGGCGATGCGCACGCCGCTCGGTACTACGTAGTCGGTCATTTTCGGGAACTTGTCGACCGAGAACACTTCGATCAGCTGGCCCTGCAGGCGCGCCTGCAGCTGGCGTGCCGGCAACTCGCCGAGGTCGATGGCGCCCTGGCTGGTCCAGGCCACGTTGGGCAGCAGCGCGAAGATCCCGCTCAGGTTGACGCCATGCGGCTTGACCAGCCGATGCGAGAGCAGGTGCAGCTTGAGGTAGGCCTCGGGGGTCGAGGCCGGCGCCGCGTCGGTTTCCAGCAGGGTGGCGACCAGCGGCTTCTGGCTGTGGGTCAGGTGCTCAAGGATTTCTGCCTGGGCCGAGAAACCTGCTGCCTGAACGGATTCAGCGAGTCCGGCAACCAGTCCGACATCCAGCACAAATGTCTGGTTGCCACCCTGATAGCCCAGCTTGCCGGCAATTGCGTGGACCAGTTCACCTGGTGGATTCAGCAGCGGCTGCGGATAGAAGACTTCCAGCCAGTGGCCCTGCAGGTTCTGGGTGCCAACGCCAATGGCCAGGCTGAAGTAGGAGGTGCTCATAGGTAATCCTCGGGTTAAATGCGGAGAGTCAGGAAAAAGCGGCGGCGTACAGTTCCGGCTTGAAGCCGACCAGCGTACGCGGGCCCAGATCCAGTACCGGGCGCTTGATCATCGATGGCTGGGCCAGCATCAGGCTGATGGCCTTGTCCTGGTCGAGGTCGGCCTTGGCCGCATCGTCCAGTTTGCGAAAGGTGGTGCCGGCACGGTTGAGGATGGTTTCCCAGCCATGTTCGCTGCACCATTTGTGCAGGCTGGTGGCGTCGATGCCGCTGACTTTGTAGTCATGGAACTGATAGGCCACACCCTGCTCGTCGAGCCAGTTGCGGGCCTTTTTCATGGTGTCACAGGCCTTGATGCCGTACAGGGTGATGTTCATGCCGGCAGCCCCTTGATGAAGTCGCGGATGCGCTCGGCAGCCTCCACACATTCGGCGAGCGGTGCGACCAGCGCCATGCGGATGCGACCGGCGCCAGGGTTTTCCCCGTTCACTGCGCGCGACAGGTAGGAGCCGGGTACCACGGTGACATGCTGCTGGGCAAACAGCTCGCGGGTGAAGGTGGTGTCGTCGATCGGCGTTCTGGCCCACAGGTAAAAACTGCCGTCCGGGCGCTGCACATCCAGTACCGGCTGCAGGATGGCCAGCACGGCGGCGTACTTGGCGCGATACAGCTCGCGGTTGGCACGCACATGCGCTTCGTCCTGCCAGGCGGCCACGCTGGCCAGCTGCACGTGTACCGGCATGGCACAGCCGTGGTAGGTGCGGTAGAGCAGGAAGGCCTTGAGGATCTCGGCGTCGCCGGCGACGAAGCCGGAACGCAGGCCCGGCAGGTTGGAGCGCTTGGACAGGCTGTGGAACACTACGCAGCGCTTGAAGTCGCTGCGACCCAGCGCGGCGCAGGCGCTGAGCAGGCCGGGCGGCGGGTTTTCCTCGTCAAAGTACAGCTCGCTGTAGCACTCGTCGGCGGCGATCACGAAGTCGTACTGGTCGGCCAGGCCGATCAGTTTTTCCAGGGTTGCCTGTGGAATCAGCGCGCCGGTCGGGTTGCCCGGCGAGCAGAGGAACAGCAGTTGGCAGCGCTGCCAGATCTCGGCCGGGACGGCATCGAAGTCCGGGTTGAAGCCATTTTCGGCCAGGCACGGCAGGTAGTGTGGCTGGGCGCCGGCGAGCAGGGTGGCGCCTTCGTAGATCTGATAGAACGGGTTGGGGCTCACGACCAGGGCATCGGCGCTGCGGTTGACTACGGCCTGGGTGAAGGCGAACAGCGCTTCGCGGGTGCCGTTGACCGGCAGTACATGGCGCGCGGCGTCGAGCCAGCCGGCCGGCACGCCGAAGCGCTGTATGCACCAATCGGCTATCGCCTGGCGCAGGGCCGGGATGCCCAGGGTGGTCGGGTAGACGGCCAGCTGGTCGAGGTTGCGCGCCAGGGCCTGGGCAACGAAGTCCGGCGACTTGTGCTTGGGTTCGCCGATCGACAGGGCGATCGGCGCCTTGTCGGCCGGTGGCCGGACGGCACCGAGCAGTTCGCGGAGTTTCTCGAACGGGTAGGGTTGTAGCTGGTTCAGCGCGTTGTTCATGCGGGGTCCGTGTCAGGCTGGGCAGGTGGATTGTCAGAAGCTGAAGCTGGTAACGGCCGGTGCGCCGTTGGCTTCTTCCAGCTGGCTGATGATGGCTTGCTGCAGGCGCGCGCACTGCGCCGGGTCGGTGAGCGGGCGCTGTTGCGCATCGGTAATGAAGAACACGTCTTCCACGCGCTCGCCGAGGGTGGCGATCTTGGCGTTCTGCAGCGACAGGTCGAACTCGATGAAGATCTGCCCGAGGCGGGCCAGCAGCCCCGGACGATCCGGCGCGATCAGCTCCAGCACGCTGACCTGCCTCGCGGCATCGGTGGAGATGTTCACCTGCGGGGCGAAGGCAAACAGCTTCAGCTGGCGCGGCACGCGGCGCTGGATGATCGCCATGTAGCCTTCCGGGTTCTTCAGCGCCGCGACCAGGCCGTCGCGAATCTGCTGGATGCGCTCGGGGTTGTCACCGATGCAGCGGCCATCGGCATCCAGCACGATGTAGGTGTCGAGGGTGAACTGACTGGTCGAGGTGATGATCCGCGCGTCCTGAATGCTCAGGTTGAGCTGGTCCATCGCGGCTACCGAAACGGCGAAGAAGTCGTGCTGGTCGGGGGCGTAGATGAAGATCTGGGTGGCACCTTCGAGACCGCCTTCGGTGGTTTCGCGAACCAGCACCAGCGGGTCGTTGCCGGCCGGATGGCGGAGGATCGCCGCCGTATGCCAGGCCACGTCTCCGGGGTTGTGACGCAGGAAATAGTCATCGCCAAGCTGGTTCCACAGCTGCTCGGCCTGGTCGGGGTCGACGCCGTTGTCGGCCAGCAGATCGAGGGCGGCAGCCTGGGTGTCGCGGATCTTCTCTTCACGATCCAGCGGGTTGTCCAGGCCGCGCCGCAGCGCCTGCTGGGTCAGGGTGTAGAGCTGGCGCAGCAGGCTGGCGCGCCACGAGTTCCACAGGCTCGGGTTGGTCGCGTTGATGTCGGCGACGGTGAGCACATAGAGATAGTCCAGGCGCGTCTGGTCGCCGACCAGGTTGGCGAAATCGAAGATTACCTGGGGGTCGGAGAGGTCCTTGCGTTGCGCGGTGGTCGACATCACCAGGTGGCTTTGCACCAGCCAGACGATCAGCTTGCTGTCCCAGGCCGGCAGGTTGTGCCGGCGGCAGAAGGCGGCGGCATCGATGGCGCCCAGCGCGGAGTGATCGCCGCCGCGGCCCTTGCCGATATCGTGGTAGAGGCCGGCGATGTAGATCAGCTCGGGCTTGGGCAGGGTCTCCACCAGCTGGCTGGCCAGCGGGAAGCGCTCGGCGACGCCGGTGTGCCTGAACTTGCGCAGGTACTTGATCAAGTTGAGGGTGTGCGCGTCGACCGTATAGATGTGGAACAGGTCGTGCTGCATCTGCCCGACGATATGGCCGAACTCGGGCAGGTAGCGGCCGAGAATGCCGTAGTGGTTCATGCGCCGCAGGTTGCGGTGGATGCCCTCACGGCACTTGAACAGCTCGATGAACAGGCTGGTGTTGCGCAGGTCGCTGCGGAAGTCATCGTTGATCAGGTGCCGGGCATCGCGCAGCAGGCGAATGGTGTCGGCCTGCACCCCGCGAACTTCCGGATGCTGGGCGAGCAGGACGAACACTTCCAGGATGGCGAAGGGGGTGCGCTTGAACACATTGGGGCTGGTCGCCTCCAGGTAGCCATCGCGGACCAGGAAACGACTGTTCAGCGGGGTTGCCGGGCCGGCCTCGCCGGGACGCAGGATGACCTCTTCGAGGTGTTGCATGATCAGGTCGTTCAGCTCGGCGACGGCCATCACCGAGCGGTAATACTTCTGCATCAGGCGCTCAACCGCGAGCTTGTCCGCACCGTCACTGAAGCCCAGCAGGGGTGCAATGCGCCGCTGGTAGTCGAACAGCAGGCGATCCTCGGCGCGGCCGGCAAGCATGTGCAGGGCGTAGCGAACCTTCCACAGGAAGCTCTGCGCGGCGGTCAGCAGGCCGGCCTCGGATTCGATCAGGAAACCCTGGGCGGCCATGGCCTGGAGGTTGAGCGTGCCGAACTGGCGGCGGGCAATCCAGAGGATGGTCTGGATATCGCGCAGGCCGCCGGGCGAGCCTTTCACATTGGGCTCAAGGTTGTATTCGGTGTCGTTGTACTTGGCATGCCGCGCGCGCCGCTCCTTGCGCTTGGCCAGGTAGAACTCCTGGCTCGGCCACATGCGGTCGGGCGCGGTGACCTCCTGCATGCGCTGGCGCAGGCGCTCGGGGCCGGCAATGGTGCGGCTTTCCATCAGGTTGGTGATGACGGTCAGGTCGCTGGCGGCCTCCTCGGCGCACTGTTCGACCGAGCGCACGCTTTGCCCGACTTCCAGGCCGATGTCCCAGAGCAGGGTCAGAAAGCCTTCGATCGGCTGGCGAAACAGCTCCTGGTCGTCATTCTCGAGGAGGATCAGCAGGTCGATGTCGGAGTAGGGGTGCAGTTCGCCGCGGCCATAACCGCCGACTGCCAGCAGGGCGATGTCTGCCGCCGCGCTCCACGCGAACTGCTTCCAGGCTTCGCGCAGGATCTGGTCGACAAACCAGGCACGGTCTTCGATCAGGCGACGAATGTCGCTGCCGGCAATGAAACGTGCATCGAGTACTTCGCGCGCCTGGCGAATGGCCTTCTTGAATGCGCCGATGGGCGAACTCTTGAGGGCCAGCTCCGCCTGGAACTGGCCGCGGTCGAACAGTTCGGGATCAACCTGCGGCATCGGGCAATTCCTTGTCAGGCAGCGGGCGTGCGCGGGAAGCTTTCGTCGCTGCGCAGGGTCAGTACTTCATAGCCGTCGGCGGTGACCAGGATGGTGTGCTCCCACTGCGCCGACAGCTTGCGGTCCTTGGTGATGGCGGTCCAGCCGTCGCCGAGCAGGCGGGTTTCGGCGCGGCCCTGGTTGATCATCGGCTCGATGGTGAAGGTCATGCCTTCCTTGAGCTCGATGCCGGTGCCGGCCCGGCCGTAATGCAGGACCTGCGGCTCTTCGTGGAACACTGCGCCGATGCCGTGGCCGCAGTATTCGCGAACCACCGAGTAGCCGTTCTTCTCGGCATGTTTCTGGATCACTTCGCCGATGTCGCCCAGGCGGGCCCCCGGCCTGACCAGTTCGATGCCTTTATACAGGCACTCCTGGGTGATCCGGCAGAGCTTGTCGGCCCACTCCAGCGGCTTGCCGACGAGGAACATCTTGCTGGTATCGCCGTGGTAACCATCCTTGATCACGGTAATGTCGATATTGAGGATGTCGCCATCCTTGAGCGGCTTGTCATTCGGGATGCCGTGACAGACCACGTGGTTGATCGAGGTGCAGATCGACTTGGGGAAACCCTTGTAGTTGAGCGGGGCCGGAATGGCCTGTTGCACGTTGACGATGTAGTCGTGGCAGAGGCGATCCAGTTCGTCCGTGGTGATCCCGGGCTTGACGTGCTCGCCGATCATGATCAGCACGTCGGCGGCCAGGCGGCCGGCCATGCGCATTTTTTCGATTTCCTCGGGCGTCTTGATGGTGACAGTCATACGGGCTCTCTGGGGCGCACGGGCGCTGGCTGGATGCGGGGGATGGCGATTCTAGCAGACTGCAACAGCCCGATCAGCCTTAACCGATCATCCTTGGCAGGTTTCGTTATCGAGTTGTTTGTGGTATAAAACGCGCCGCTTTACGGGCATAACAGCCGGTGAAGCACTAATCCGCACACGTATCGACACGCTTTCCTGGGTGCCCGCAAGGGTTGGATAGCGGGATGCGTGGAGGCCTAACCCGACTTAATCAAGGAACTACCATGTCCCAAGTCAATATGCGCGATATGCTGAAGGCCGGTGTGCACTTCGGCCACCAGACCCGTTACTGGAACCCGAAAATGGGCAAGTTCATTTTCGGCTCGCGCAACAAGATTCACATCATCAACCTGGAAAAGACCCTGCCGATGTTCAACGAAGCCCTGTCTTTCGTTGAGAAGCTGGCCTCCGGGAAAAACAAGATTCTGTTCGTGGGCACCAAGCGCTCCGCAGCCAAGATCCTCGCCGAAGAGGCCGCACGTTGCGGTTCGCCGTACGTGGATCATCGCTGGTTGGGCGGCATGCTCACCAACTACAAGACCATTCGTGCTTCGGTAAAGCGCCTGCGTGATCTGGAAATCCAGTCGCAGGACGGTACTTTTGCCAAGCTGACCAAGAAAGAAGCGCTGATGCGCACCCGCGACCTGCAGAAGCTCGATCGCAGCCTGGGCGGCATCAAGGACATGGGCGGCCTGCCGGACGCGCTGTTCGTGATCGACGTCGACCACGAGCGCATCGCCATCACCGAAGCCAACAAGCTGGGTATCCCGGTTATCGGCATCGTCGATACCAACAGCAGCCCGGATGGCGTTGACTACATCATCCCCGGCAACGATGACGCCATTCGCGCCATCCAGTTGTACATGGGTGCCATGGCAGACGCGGTGATCCGTGGTCGTGGCAATGTTGCCGGCGGCACCGACGAGTTCGTCGAAGAAACTGCGTCCGAGCAGCAAGCCGAAGGCTAAGGCCGCAACGCCAAGCGTTACCCGTTGCGCAAGAAGGGGGCTAGGCCCCCTTTTTGCCACCTGAGAATTGAGTGTGTCCGTCGCGGCGGCCACGCTGGTTGAAGACCTTTCGAGAGGATTAGCAAGATGGCAGAAATTACTGCAGCCCTGGTTAAAGAACTGCGCGAGCGCACTGGCGAAGGCATGATGGATTGCAAGAAGGCCTTGACCAAGGCTGGTGGCGATATCGAAAAAGCCATTGATGACATGCGTGCTTCCGGCGCCATCAAGGCTGCCAAGAAGGCGGGCAATATTGCTGCTGAAGGCGCTATCGGGGTCAAGGTTGCTGACGATGGAAAGTCGGCAGTGATCATCGAGGTCAACTCGCAGACTGACTTCCTCGCCCTGCAGGACGACTTCAAGGCGTTCGTCAACAGCAGCATTGAAAAAGCCTTTGCCGAGAAGCTGACTGACGCTGCGCCGCTGATCGCTTCCCAGGAATCGGCGCGTGAAGCACTGGTGGCCAAGTGTGGTGAAAACGTCAACATCCGCCGCCTGGCGCGTGCTGAAGGTGATGTGGTCAATGCCTACCTGCACGGCAACAAGATCGGTGTTCTGGTTGTCCTGAAAGGCGGTGACGCTGATCTGGCCAAGGAGATCGCCATGCATGTTGCGGCGAGCAACCCGGAATTCCTGCTGCCTACGCAGGTTTCCGCTGAAGCCATCGAGCGCGAAAAAGCCGTCTTCATGAGCCTCAACGAAGACAAGATCAAGGGCAAGCCGGCCGAAATCGTTGAGAAGATGGTTGGCGGTCGTATCCAGAAGTTCCTGGCTGAAGCCAGCCTGGTCGAGCAAGCCTTCGTGAAAGACCCGGAAATCAAGGTTGGCGCCCTGGCCAAGAAGGCCGGTGCCGAGATCGTTTCCTTCGTGCGCTTCCAGGTAGGCGAAGGCATCGAAAAGCCGGTCGACAACTTCGCTGAAGAAGTGGCTGCGCAGGTCGCTGCAAGCAAGCAGTAAGACGCTTTTACCGCTGGTTCGAAGAGGCTGCCCGCTCACGCGTGCGGCCTCTTTGTCGAAGTGGGGAGGGTGTTTTATCTTTCCCGGCGGTGCATCATGGGCAGCCAGGCAGGCTGCCGGCAGCTGCATTGATGAATGTTCCAGTCACTTTTCAACGTTCGCCACAAGGAGAGATTTGCAATGGCCCAGCCGGGGAGTGGTCGTAAGCCACGCTATAATCGCATTCTGCTCAAGCTCAGTGGTGAGGCCCTGATGGGCTCCGAGGATTTCGGCATCGATCCGAAAGTGCTCGACCGCATGGCGCTTGAGGTCGGGCAGTTGGTGGGGATCGGTGTGCAGGTGGGCCTGGTGGTGGGCGGTGGCAACCTGTTCCGCGGCTCGGCGCTCAGCGCTGCCGGCATGGACCGGGTTACCGGCGACCACATGGGTATGCTGGCCACGGTGATGAACGCCCTGGCCATGCGCGATGCGCTGGAGCGTTCGAATATCCCGGCGCTGGTGATGTCGGCCATTTCCATGGTTGGCGTGACCGACCATTACGACCGGCGCAAGGCCATGCGCCACCTGAAAACCGGCGAGGTGGTGATCTTTGCCGCCGGCACCGGCAACCCGTTCTTCACCACCGACTCGGCCGCCTGCCTGCGCGCCATCGAGATCGATGCCGATGTGGTGCTGAAGGCGACCAAGGTGGATGGCGTGTACACCGCCGACCCGTTCAAGGATCCGCATGCCGAGAAATTCGAGCGCCTCACCTATGACGAGGTGCTGGATCGCAAGCTGGGCGTGATGGACCTCACGGCTATTTGCCTGTGTCGCGACCACAATATGCCGTTGCGCGTGTTCAACATGAACAAGCCCGGCGCCCTGCTGAATATCGTCCTCGGTGGTGCCGAGGGAACCCTGATCGAGGAGAACAAGCAATGATCAACGAGATCAAGAAAGACACCCAGGAACGCATGCAGAAGAGCCTGGAGTCGCTGCTCCATGCCTTCAGTCGCATCCGTACCGGCCAGGCGCACCCGAGCATACTCGGTGGCGTGATGGTGCCGTACTACGGCGCG
The DNA here is from genome assembly GCF_015637705.1 of Pseudomonas sp. N040. GTDB lineage: Bacteria > Pseudomonadota > Gammaproteobacteria > Pseudomonadales > Pseudomonadaceae > Aquipseudomonas. The sequence continues at coordinate 219,499 of NZ_JADOBE010000003.1, forward strand.
GACACCCCCTTGAACCAGGTCGCCAACGTGACCGTCAAGGACTCCCGGACCCTGCAGGTAGTGGCGTTCGAGCGCAATATGCTGGCCGCTGTCGACAAGGCGATCCAGAGCTCCGGGCTGGGCTTCAATCCGACCAACCTCGGCGAACTGCTGCTGATCTCCATGCCGGCGCTGACCGAGGAAACCCGCAAGGGCTTCACCAAGCAGGCGCGTGATGCGGCAGAAGATGGCCGGGTGGCGGTACGCAATATTCGCCGCGATGCGCTGAGCCAGTTGAAGGATCTGGTCAAGGAAAAAGAAATCAGCGAGGACGAAGAGCGCCGCGCCGCCGATGATATCCAGAAGCTGACGGACAAGTTCGTGGCGGAAATCGAAGTGGCGGTAAAGCAGAAAGAAGCGGATCTGATGGCCGTTTGACGGTCACTGCCGACATGAAGAAGCCTGAAACGCCCGCTGTGCCACGGCATGTTGCGATCATCATGGATGGCAACAATCGCTGGGCCAAGCGGCGCATGCTCCCCGGCGTGGCCGGCCACAAGGCCGGCGTGAGTGCCGTGCGCGCGGTGATCAAGACCTGTGCCGAGGCGGGCGTCGAGGTGCTGACCCTGTTCGCATTCTCCAGCGAGAACTGGCAGCGTCCCGCCGACGAGGTGAGCGCGCTGATGGAGCTGTTTCTCCTGGCGTTGCGCCGTGAGGCGCGCAAGCTTAATGACAACGGCATCCAGTTGCGCATCATTGGCGACCGCTCGCGCTTTCATCCCGAATTGCAGGCTGCCATGCAGCAGGCCGAGGCGCTGACGGCGAAGAATACCCGCTTTGTCTTGCAGGTTGCGGCCAACTACGGAGGCCAGTGGGACATCGTGCAGGCGGCACAGCAGCTGGCCAGGCGTGTCCAGCGCGGCGAGTTGCAGCCCGACGGGATTACCGCGGAGAACCTGCAGGCTTGCCTGATGGGCGCGGATTTGCCGCTGCCGGACTTGTGCATTCGCACCGGCGGCGAGCATCGCATCAGTAACTTCCTGCTGTGGCAGCTGGCCTATGCCGAGCTGTACTTTTCCGAGCTGTTCTGGCCGGACTTCAAACAAGAAGCCATGCGCGCCGCGCTGGCTGACTATGCCAGCCGGCAACGGCGCTTTGGCATGACCAGCGAACAGGTAGAGGGCAAGACATGCTGAAGCAACGGATCATCACGGCGCTGCTGCTATTGCCCATCGCACTGGGTGGTTTCTTTTTGCTGGAAGGTCTGCAGTTCGCGCTGTTTATTGGCGCAGTGATCACCCTGGGTGCCTGGGAGTGGGCGCGGCTGGCTGGCTTTGACGGTCAGCCGCAGCGTTGCCTGTTCGCGGCGCTGGCCGCGCTGCTGTGCGCTGGGTTGTTCCTGAATCCGGGGCTGGCCTGGCCATTGCTGGGGCTGGCCATTGCCTGGTGGCTGGTGGCCACGCTGCTGGTGCTCAGCTATCCGCGCAGCAGTCAGCTATGGGCTGCGCGCCCGGTGCGGCTGCTGATTGGCCTGCTGGTTCTGTTGCCGGCCTGGCAGGGGCTGGTAGTCCTCAAGCAGATGCCGCAGGGCAATGGCCTGATTCTGGCGGTGATGGTGCTGGTCTGGGCGGCGGATATCGGCGCCTATTTCGCCGGTCGGGCCTTCGGCAAGCGCAAGCTGGCGCCGCAGGTCAGTCCGGGGAAAAGCTGGGAAGGGGTGTTTGGCGGCATGCTGCTGTGCCTGCTGCTGGCCACTGCTCTGGGCCTCTACCAGCATTGGCCGCTCGGCCAGTTGACAGGCGCCCTGCTGGGCACCGTGGTGCTGGTACTGATATCAGTGGTAGGTGATCTCAACGAGAGCATGTTCAAGCGCCAGGCCGGGGTGAAGGACAGCAGCAACCTGCTGCCCGGGCATGGCGGCATCCTGGACCGGATCGACAGCCTGACCGCTGCCATTCCACTGTTCGCCGTGCTGCTGTGGCTGGCGGGCTGGGGCACCCGGTGACACAGGTGCAGCAGGTTACGGTGCTGGGTGCGACCGGCTCGATTGGCCGCAGTACGCTTGACGTGCTGGCGCGCCATCCGCAGCGTTATCAGGCTTTCGCGCTCACCGGCTTCACCCGCCTGGCGGAGCTGGAAGCGCTGTGCCTGCAGCATCGTCCACGCTTTGCGGTGACCCCGGACGCGGACTCCGCACGCCACCTGCAAGGCGGGCTGAAGGCTGCCGGGCTGGACACGCGCGTGCTGTTCGGTGCCGCGGGGCTGTGCGAAGTGTCGGCGCATCCGCAAGTCGATACGGTGATGGCGGCCATTGTCGGGGCTGCCGGTCTGGCGCCGACACTGGCAGCGGTGACCGCGGGCAAGCGCATCCTGCTGGCCAACAAGGAGGCGCTGGTGATGTCCGGCGCCCTGTTCATGCAGGCGGTGCGCAACAGCGGCAGTGTATTGTTGCCGATCGACAGCGAGCACAACGCGATCTTCCAGTGCCTGCCGCTGGATTACGCACGAGGCCTGGGGGCCGTGGGTGTGCGACGCATCCTGCTGACGGCGTCTGGCGGACCTTTCCGGGAAACGCCGTTGCAGGAGCTGGCGCAGGTTACTCCCGAGCAGGCTTGCGCCCACCCGAACTGGTCGATGGGGCGCAAGATCTCGGTGGATTCGGCGAGCATGATGAACAAGGGCCTGGAGCTGATCGAGGCCTGCTGGCTGTTCGATGCCCGGCCGTCCCAGGTCGAAGTGGTGATTCATCCGCAGAGCGTCATTCATTCGCTGGTCGATTACGTGGATGGTTCGGTTCTGGCACAGCTGGGCAATCCGGATATGCGCACGCCGATCGCACACGCACTGGCCTGGCCGGAACGGGTTGACTCGGGGGTGACGGCGCTGGATCTGTTCAAGGTGGCCCGGCTGGATTTTCAGCCGCCGGATCAGCAGCGTTTTCCGTGCCTGCGCCTGGCGCGGCAGGTGGCCGAGTCCGGGGGCAACGCTGCCGCCATGCTCAATGCGGCCAACGAGGTCGCCGTGGCCGCCTTCCTTGAGCGGCGCCTGGGGTTTACCGATATTCCGCGGTTGATCGAGGAGGTGCTGAACCGTGAACCGGTTTTGCCTGTCGAAAACCTCGAAGATGTCATGGCGGCGGACCGCAGCGCGCGCAATGTCGCGACAGCGTGGCTGGGCCGGCATGCGCAAAAGTAGCCGAGGAAATCCATGAGCGCGCTCTATATGCTGTTTGGCACCCTGATTGCGTTGGGTGTGCTGGTTACTTTTCACGAGTTTGGCCACTTCTGGGTGGCCCGGCGCTGCGGTGTCAAAGTTTTGCGTTTTTCCATCGGCTTCGGCCTGCCGTTATTCAGTTGGCGTGATCGGCTGGACACGGAATATGTGATTGCGGCCATTCCCCTGGGTGGCTACGTGAAAATGCTCGACGAGCGCGAGGCAGAGGTGCCGCCCGAGCTGCTTGGACAAGCCTTCAATCGCAAGTCGCTTGGTCAGCGTGCCGCCATTGTGGCTGCCGGGCCGGTTGCAAATTTCATTCTCGCGCTGTTGTTTTTCTGGGTGATCGCCCTGCTCGGCAGCCAGCAGGTACGTCCGGTTGTGGGCGAGATTGCCCCTGCCAGCCCGGCAGCACTGGCAGGGTTGCAGCCTGGCGAGGAGTTCCTCGCGGTCAACGGCGAGCCGACCGGTGACTGGTCTGCGGTCAATCTGCAGTTGGTGCGTCATCTTGGCGAAAGCACAACGCTCGAGTTGACGCTGCGTCAGCCGGATTCGTCGCTGGAAGTGCAGCGTCCACTGGCGGTCAAGAACTGGCTCAAGGGGGCTGAGGATCCTGATCCGATCAGTGCGCTGGGCATTGTTCCCTGGCGGCCAACAATAAGCAGCGTGATTTCCGAGCTGGATCCGGCTGGCCCGGCGGCGGCGGCGGGCTTGCAGGCCGGCGACCGGTTGCTCGCCCTGGATGGCGAGGATGTAAGTGACTGGCAAAAACTGGTGGCGCGGGTGCGTGACTTGCCCGGCAAGACAGTCGCCCTGACATTCGAGCGCAGCGGCCAGGTAGAACAAATGCAGGTGCATCTGTCCGCAAAGGCTGAGGGTGGCCAGTTTGCAGGCTATCTGGGGGCTGGGGTGACTGCGCCGGAATGGCCAGCCGACATGCTGCGCGAAGTGAGCTATGGGCCGCTGGAGGCTATTGGGCAGGCGCTGGGCAAGACCTGGGCCATGAGCGTGCTGACGCTGGATTCGCTGAAAAAGATGCTGCTGGGCGAGCTCTCGGTAAAAAACTTGAGTGGCCCGATAACCATTGCTAAAGTGGCGGGCGCTACTGCCGAGTCCGGGTTGGGCGAGTTCCTGAACTTCCTGGCCTATCTGAGTATCAGTCTGGGTGTCCTTAATCTGCTGCCGGTTCCGATTCTGGATGGCGGACATCTCATGTTTTACCTGGTTGAATGGGTTCGTGGTCGGCCATTGTCCGAGCGTCTGCAAGCCCTTGGCATGCAGATGGGAATTGCATTAGTCGTGGCTTTGATGGTGCTGGCGCTGGTAAATGATGTAGGACGCCTCTGATCAAGGGCTTCCTTTAATGCTGGTTCATCGGTTTTCTAATTTATTGTTGGTAAAAAGGACTTCATGAAACGCCTGCTCCTAATTGCGTTGCTCTCCATTTTCATGACTGGTGCGGCTTACGCCGAGTCCTTCACGATTTCCGACATCCGCGTCAATGGCCTGCAGCGCGTATCTGCCGGCAGCGTGTTCGGTGCCCTGCCGCTCAATGTCGGCGATCAGGTCGATGATCAGAGCCTGGTGGATGCCACGCGGGCCCTGTTCAAGACCGGATTCTTTCAGGATATCCAGCTGGGTCGGGATGGCAATATCCTGATTGTCAGCGTGGTCGAACGCCCCTCGATCTCCAGTATCAAGATTGAGGGTAACAAGGCCATTACCACCGAAGACCTGCTCAAGGGGCTGGAAAAGTCCGGCCTGGCAGAAGGTGAAATATTCCAGCGTGCCACCCTCGAAGGCGTGCGCAACGAGTTGCTGCGCCAGTATGTGGCGCAGGGCCGCTATTCGGCCGAAATCGAGACCGAAGCCCTGCCGCAGCCACGCAACCGGGTGGCGGTAAAGATCACCATCCATGAAGGCACAGTTGCCACCATCAAGCAGATCAACGTGGTGGGCAATACAGTGTTTCCCGAGGAGGACCTCAGCGCCCTGTTCGAGCTGAAAACCACCGGATGGCTATCGTTCTTCAGCAGTGATGACAAGTATTCCCGCGAAAAGCTTTCCGGTGACCTGGAAAGATTGCGCTCGTACTATCTGGACCGTGGCTATATCAACATGGATATCACCTCCACGCAGGTATCCATTACGCCGGACAAGGAAAGCGTCTATGTCACCGTCAATATCGATGAGGGTGCCAAGTTCACCGTCAGCGAGGTAAAACTCAGCGGTGACATCAAGGTGCCCGAGGAGGAAATCCGTGCCCTGCTGCTGGTTCAGCCGGGCCAGGTCTTCTCGCGCAAGATCATGACCACGACGTCCGAGCTGATTACCCGTCGCCTGGGTAACGATGGCTATACCTTTGCCAACGTCAACGGGGTGCCGCAACCCGATGAGCAGGCCCACACCGTGGTCGTGACCTTTGTGGTCGATCCGCGCAAGCGCGCCTACGTCAATCGCATCAGCTTCCGCGGCAACACCAAGACTGAAGATGAAGTGCTGCGCCGTGAAATGCGCCAGATGGAGGGTGGCTGGGCATCGACTTACCAGATCGATCAATCCAAGCTGCGCCTAGAACGACTGGGCTTCTTCAAGGAAGTCAATGTGGAAACCCCGCAGGTTCCCGGCAGCGACGATCTGGTTGACGTGAATTACAGCGTTGAAGAGCAGCCCTCCGGCTCGATTACCGCCAGCGTGGGTTTTGCCCAGGACGCCGGTCTTATCCTGGGTGGCGCAATCACCCAGAACAACTTCCTCGGTACCGGTAACCGGGTGAGCTTTGGCCTGAGCCGCAGCGAATACCAGAGCAGTTACAACCTGGGGTTTGTCGACCCGTACTGGACCATGGACGGGGTCAGCCTTGGCTACAACCTGTTCTACAACACCACCGACTACGACGAAGCGGATTACGATGTCACCAGTTACTCGGTGGATACCCTGGGCGCGGGGATGAGCATTGGCTACCCGATCAGCGAGACCTCCTCGCTGAATTACGGGTTGGTAATCTCGCAGGACTCGCTGAACAGCGGCACCTATACGGTTCCCGCCATCCTGGAATTCATGGAAGCCAATGGTGGCAGTGCCGACACGGCCGACTTCACCAACCTGAAGGCTTCCATCGGCTGGGGCGAGTCCACGCTGAACCGCGGGATTCTGCCCAACCGCGGTTATTCGCAGAGCCTGTCCCTGCAGGCCGCAGTGCCTGGCGCCAGCGATCTGGAGTTCTACAAGCTCGACTACCGTGGCCAGCATTTCACTCCGACCAGCAAGCAGACCGCCCTGCGCCTGCACACCGAGCTGGGCTACGGCGATGGCTTCGGCGGTACCGACGGCTTGCCGTTCTATGAAAACTACTTTGCCGGCGGTATCAGTTCGGTGCGTGGTTTCCGCAGTGGCTCGCTCGGGCCGCGCGCGGTGGCCAGCCTGGCATATCCTTATGCACCCGGTGGCGCCAACCAGATGCCTAACTATGATCCGGTTACAGGCTATTACCAGTGCAACCCGGAGACTGGCATCTGTACCGACCCAGATCAGGATGACCAGCCGTTTGGCGGCAATGTGCTGATAACCGGCGGTGTCGACTTCCTCTTTCCCCTGCCGTTCATCAAGGATCAGAGCAGTCTGCGCACCGTCGCGTTTGTCGATGCGGGCAATGTATTCAGCTCCAATTGCGGCGATTTCGTGGTTGACTGCAACAGCCCGAGCCTGGGCGATCTGGCGGTTTCCGCCGGCGTTGGGCTGACCTGGATTACCGCCATGGGTCCGCTGGGCTTTGCTATTGCTACCCCGATCAAGGAACCGGACAACAGTGATCCGCAGTTCTTCCAGTTCACCCTTGGTCAGACCTTCTGATCGGGTTTATTCATCACGATTATCGTGTGTGTCGCAGGAGTGCATTGTGCGTAAGTTGACCCAGCTGGTTCTGCTCGGTATTGCCCTGGTAGCCATGCCAGCATTTGCCGAGATGAAGATTGCAGTTCTGAATTATCAGATGGCACTGCTCGAATCGAATGCCGCAAAAAAATATACCGTGGATGCCGAAAAGAAATTTGGTCCGCAGCTTACCCGTCTGAAAAAGCTGGAGACCGATGCCAAGGGCATTCAGGACAAGCTGGTCAAGGGCGGTGACAAGATGGCGCAGGCCGACCGTGAGCGGCTTGAGCTCGAGTTCAAGCAAAAGGCCCGTGACTTTCAGTTCCAGTCGAAAGAGCTGAACGAAGCCAAGGCCATCGCCGATCGGGAAATGCTGAAGAATCTGAAACCCAAGCTGGACAAGGCAGTCGAGCAGGTGCTGAAGGAAGGCGCCTACGATCTGGTGCTCGAGCGTGGTGCCGTGGTGGATGTCAAGCCGCAATACGACATTACGCGCAAGGTCATCGAGCTGATGAACAAGCAGGGCTGAGATGACGGCTCCGGTGTTTACCCTTGGCCAGCTCGCAGAGCGGCTTTGCGCAAGCCTGTCTGGTGATGCCACGCTGAGTATCACCGGTCTCGCTGCGTTGCAGGAGGCTGGGGCCGGGCAATTGAGCTTTCTGGCGAACCCGCAGTACCGAAAATACCTTGCAACTACCCAGGCAGCCGCTGTTCTGTTGACGGTGGCAGATGCCGAGGGGTTCACCGGCAATGCGCTGGTGGTAGCCAATCCTTATCTGGCCTACGGGCAGCTTTCCCATCTGTTCGATCGCAAGCCACGCGCGCCTGCCGGAGTCCATCCGAGCGCGGTCATCGCGCCGGACGCATTGGTCGACAGCACCGCCAGCATCGGTCCTGGTGTCGTCATCGAATCCGCGGCGCAGATCGCTGCCGGGGTGACCATCGGTGCCCATTGCGTGATCGGCGCCCGCAGCCAGATTGGCGCGAATGGCTGGCTGGCTCCCCGCGTGACCCTGTATCACGACGTGCGCATCGGTCAGCGTGTAGTGATCCAGTCAGGCGCGGTGATCGGTGGTGAAGGCTTTGGCTTTGCCAACGAAAACGGCGTCTGGCAGAAAATTGCCCAGATTGGCGGCGTCTGCATCGGTGATGATGTGGAAATCGGCGCCAACACGACCATTGACCGTGGCGCGCTGGCTGACACCCTGATTGGCAACGGGGTGAAGCTCGACAATCAAATCATGATCGCGCATAACGTTCAGGTAGGTGATCACACGGCCATGGCTGGCTGCGTCGGCATATCCGGCAGTACCAAGATCGGCAAGCACTGCATGATCGCCGGCGGCGTTGGCATGGTTGGACACATCGAGGTCTGCGATAACGTCTTCGTGACCGGCATGACCATGGTGACCCGTTCGATCAGTGAGCCGGGCGCCTATTCTTCCGGCACGGCGATGCAGCCAGCGGCTGAATGGAAGAAGAGTGTGACCCGTCTGCGTCACCTGGATGATCTCGCTCGGCGCCTGCAGCAGTTGGAGAAGCGCGTGGCCGCGGTGACCCCGCCCGCTGATGTTTCATCTGATGCATAGCCTGCAGCCATTGCAGCCTTCAAACCTCAATACAGGCCTTCTGCTTTTATGATGGACATCAACGAAATTCGCGAATACCTGCCGCATCGCTATCCTTTTCTGCTGGTAGACCGGGTAAAGACGCTGGATGTTGAAGGCAAGCAGATCGTTGCCTACAAGAATGTGACCATTAATGAGCCCTTTTTTAATGGCCATTTTCCCCAGCACCCGATCATGCCGGGTGTGCTGATCATTGAAGCCATGGCCCAGGCGGCGGGTATTCTGGGCTTCAAGATGATGGGGCTGAAGCCTACCGATGGAACGCTGTATTATTTTGTCGGTTCGGACAAGCTGCGCTTTCGCCAGCCGGTGGTGCCAGGTGACCAGTTGCAGCTCGAGGCGCGCTATTTAAGCTCCAAGCGCAGCATCTGGAAGTTCGAGTGCAGGGCGACTGTCGATGGCAAGGAAGTCTGTTCGGCTGAAATCATTTGTGCGGAACGCAAGCTATGAGTTTGATTGACCCTCGTGCCATTATCGATCCGTCAGCCAGGCTGGCGGATGACGTTCAGGTCGGCCCGTGGTCGATCATCGGAGCGAACGTCGAGATAGGCGAGGGTACAGTGGTTGGACCTCATGTGATCATCAAGGGGCCCACCAGGATTGGTAGAAATAACCGGATTTACCAGTTTTCTTCAGTGGGTGAAGACACTCCGGACCTTAAATACAAGGGCGAGGATACCCGCCTGGTCATCGGTGACAACAACATCATCCGTGAAGGTGTGACCATCCACCGCGGCACCGTTCAGGACCGTGCGGAAACCACCATTGGCGACCACAATCTGCTGATGGCTTATGTGCATGTCGGGCATGACTGTGTGATTGCCAATCATTGCATTCTGGTCAACAACGCCTCGCTGGCCGGCCATGTACACCTCAATGACTGGGTGATTCTGTCCGGATTTACCCTGGTTCACCAGTTTTGCCACCTTGGCGCACACAGTTTTTCCGGCATGGCGACTGCCATTGGCAAGGACGTGCCAGCCTATGTCACCGTATTCGGCAATCCTGCCGAAGCACGCAGCATGAACTTTGAAGGCCTGCGGCGGCGCGGCTTCAGCAATGAAGCCATGCAGGCCCTGCGCCGCGCCTACAAGATCGTTTATCGGCAGGGGCTGACGGTAGAGCTGGCGCTGGCCGAGCTTGCCGAGCTGGCTGGCGAGTTCCCCGAAGTGGCGGTTTTCCGCGACTCCATCCAGGCTTCCAGTCGCGGCATCACGCGCTAAAGCATGGTCAGCACGTTGCGAGTGGCGCTGGTCGCAGGCGAGGCTTCTGGCGATATTCTGGGTGCCGGCCTGATGCAGGCGCTAAAGGCCCGGCACCCTGGCGTCGAGTTTCTGGGCGTCGGCGGTCCGCGCATGGAAGCAGAGGGCCTGCGCTCCTATTTTCCAATGGAACGACTTTCGGTCATGGGCCTGGTCGAAGTGCTAGGGCGCCTGTTCGAGCTGTTGTGGCGCCGGCGCCGGCTGATTCGCACCTTGCTGGCCGAGCGTCCGGATGTCTTCATCGGCATCGATGCCCCCGATTTCAATCTGGGCTTGGAGCTGAAGTTGCGTCGGGCGGGTATCCGCACCGTGCATTACGTCAGCCCTTCAGTCTGGGCCTGGCGCCAAAAGCGGGTATTCAAGATTCGCCAGGCCTGCGACTTGATGCTCACGCTGTTTCCCTTCGAGGCGCGTTTCTACCAGGAGCACGGAGTGCCGGTGCGCTTTGTGGGGCATCCCCTGGCGAATACCATTCCATTGCAGGTTGATCGCGCTGCGGCACGCCGCAGCCTGGATTTGGCCGACGAGGCGACCGTGGTGGCCTTGCTGCCAGGCAGTCGCGGTGGCGAGGTGAGCAGGCTCGGGCCGCTGTTCCTGGATGCGGCCGAGCGCCTTAGCCTGTTGCGCCCGGGACTGCGCTTCGTGCTGCCGTGTGCCAGTCCGGCCCGCCGTGAGCAGCTGGAACAACTACTGATTGGCCGCAATCTGCCACTTGGGCTGCTGGATGGGCGTTCCCATGAAGCGCTGGCGGCCTGCGATGCGGTGCTGATCGCCTCGGGCACGGCAACCCTGGAGGCCTTGCTGCACCAGCGGCCGATGGTGGTGGCTTACCGGGTGGCGAATCTGACCTACCGGATATTGCGCCGCCTGATCAAAACCACGTTGTTCTCCTTGCCGAATCTGCTGGCGGGGCGACAGCTGGTGCCCGAATTCATTCAGGACGCGGCAACGCCGGCGGCATTGGCTGAGGCGATGTCGACCCTGCTCCAGGATGGCCAGGCCCAGACCGAGAGCTTTGCCGAGATTCACCGCATCTTGCGTCAGGACGCCTCCGTGCAGGCGGCTGAAGCAGTACTGGCACTGGTCGGCCGCTGATGCAGCTGGGGCTCGATTTTGCGCTGGTGGAAGAGCTGGTTGCCGGTGTCGATGAGGTAGGTCGCGGCCCCCTGTGCGGGCCGGTGGTTACGGCGGCGGTCATCCTGGATCCGGCGCGGCCGATTCGCGGACTGAATGATTCGAAGAAGCTCAGCGAGGCACGCCGCGAGGCGCTGTTCGAGGAAATCTGCGAGAAGGCGCTGGCCTGGTGCATTGCCCGGGCCGAGGTGGCGGAGATCGACTGCCTGAACATCCTGCACGCCACCATGCTGGCCATGCAGCGAGCAGTCGAAGGGCTGGCGGTGACCCCCCGGCTGGCGCTGATCGATGGCAATCGTTGTCCTAAACTGAAGATGCCCAGCGCCGCGGTGATTCAAGGCGATAGCAAGGTGCCGGCGATTGCGGCGGCGTCGATTCTGGCCAAGGTCAGTCGCGACCGCGAAATGCACCAGCTGGATCGCCTGTACCCGGGCTACGGCATTGCCGGGCACAAGGGCTATCCGACGCCCGAGCATCTGGCGGCCTTGTTGCGGCTGGGGCCGGCAGATATTCACCGACGCAGTTTCGCGCCGGTGCGGCGCTTGCTCGAAGGCACCTGATCCGGCGCCGCGCGCGTTGCTGGAATCCGCGTGATGTTGCGCGCTGTTGTTTGCGGCAAGGCCCGGTACAATCCGGGCCTTGCCGTTTCTGAATCCTTTGCGGAATTTTCATGACTGTCAGCTTTGTCCATTTGCGTCTGCATACCGAGTATTCCCTGGTCGATGGCCTGGTCCGGGTCAAGCCGCTGATCAAGGCTGTCGCCAGTGCCGGAATGCCGGCCGTGGCGGTCACCGATCAGGGCAACCTGTGTGCGCTGGTGAAGTTCTACAAGGCGGCGATGGCGGGCGGGATCAAGCCGATCTGTGGTGCCGATATCTGGCTGGCCAATTCGGCCGAGGATGGCCCGCTGACGCGGATGACCTTGCTGGCCATGAACAGCAAGGGCTATCGCAATCTGACCGAGCTGATTTCCCGGGGTTTTGTCGAAGGCCAGCGCAATGGCGAAGTGATTATCGAACGGGACTGGGTCAAGCAGGCTGCCGAAGGGCTGATCGCCTTGTCCGGTGCCCGCGAGGGTGAAATCGGTCTTGCCCTGCTGGCAGAGAACAATGCCGAGGCCGAGGCACTGCTGGCCGAGTGGCAGGCAGTTTTCCCCGGGCGGTTCTATCTGGAAGTGCAGCGCACCAGTCGGGTGAATGACGAGGAGCACCTGCATCTGGCCGTTGAGCTGGCCAGTCGCTGCCAGGTACCGCTGGTCGCTACCAACGATGTGCGCTTTCTCAAGCCGGGGGACTTCGAGGCCCACGAAACCCGTGTGTGCATCGGCGAAGGCCGGGCGCTGGATGACCCGCGGCGGCCGCGCAGCTTTTCCGATCAGCAATACCTCAAGTCTCCGCAAGAGATGCAAGAACTGTTTGCCGATCTGCCCGAGGCGCTGGAGAACACCGTGCAGATTGCCCGGCGCTGCAATATCGACGTGCAACTGGGCAAGCACTTCCTGCCGGATTTCCCGACCCCGGACGGCATGAGCATCGATGACTACCTGCGCCAGGTGGCCCACGAAGGGCTGGAGGAACGCCTGGCCGTGCTGTGGCCGCAGGCAACCACCCCGGATTACGCGGAAAAGCGCCAGGTGTACCTGGACCGGCTGAAGTTCGAACTGGACATCATCATCCAGATGGGTTTTCCCGGTTACTTCCTGATCGTCATGGACTTCATTAAGTGGGCGAAAAACAACGGCGTGCCGGTGGGCCCGGGCCGCGGTTCGGGTGCCGGATCGCTGGTCGCCTACGTGTTGCGCATCACCGACCTGGATCCGCTGGCCTATGACCTGCTGTTCGAGCGCTTCCTCAATCCCGAGCGGGTCTCCATGCCCGACTTTGACGTCGACTTCTGCATGGACGGGCGGGACCGGGTTATTGACTATGTGGCGGACAAGTACGGACGCAATGCGGTAAGCCAGATCATCACTTTCGGTTCGATGGCGGCCAAGGCCGTGGTGCGCGACGTGGCGCGGGTACAGGGCAAGTCATACGGACTGGCTGATCGCCTGTCGAAGATGATTCCCTTCGAGGTCGGCATGACCCTGGAGAAGGCCTACGAGATGGAGGAGCCGTTGCGCGACTTCCTCAAGGTCGATGAAGAGGCCGCCGAGATCTGGGAGATGGCCCTCAAGCTCGAAGGCGTGGTGCGCAATGTCGGCAAGCACGCTGGTGGTGTGGTGATTGCGCCGACCAAGCTGACCGACTTCTCGCCGATCTATTGCGATGACGAAGGCGACGGGCTGGTGACCCAGTTCGACAAGGACGATGTCGAGGCGGCCGGGCTGGTCAAGTTCGACTTCCTCGGGCTGCGCACGCTGACCATCATCAAGTGGGCGATGGAGACCATCAACCGCGAGCAGGCCCGCAATGGCTTGCCGGCACTGGATATCGACTTCATCCCGCTGGACGACAAGAAGACCTACCAGTTGCTGCAGAAGGCCGAGACTACCGCGGTTTTCCAGCTGGAATCGCGCGGCATGAAGGAGCTGATCAAGAAGCTCAAGCCCGACTGCCTGGAAGACCTGATCGCGCTGGTTGCACTGTTCCGCCCCGGCCCGCTGCAATCCGGCATGGTCGACGACTTCATCAACCGCAAGCACGGCCGCGCGGAACTGGCTTACCCGCATCCCGACTATCAGTACGAGGGCCTCAAGCCGGTACTGGCACCGACCTACGGCATCATTCTCTACCAGGAACAGGTGATGCAGATCGCCCAGGTGATGGCCGGCTATACGCTCGGCGGCGCCGACATGCTGCGCCGCGCCATGGGCAAGAAAAAACCCGAAGAGATGGCCAAGCAGCGTGGCGGCTTCATCGAGGGTTGTGCCGGCAACGGCATTGATGCCGAACTGGCCGGTAATATCTTCGACCTGGTGGAAAAGTTCGCCGGCTACGGCTTCAACAAGTCGCACTCGGCTGCCTATGGTCTGGTTTCCTACCAGACGGCCTGGCTGAAAACGCACTATCCGGCACCTTTCATGGCCGCCGTGCTGTCTGCGGACATGCACAACACCGACAAGGTGGTGACGCTGATCGAGGAGTGTCGCAGCATGAAGCTGCGCCTGGATGCGCCGGATGTGAACAACTCGGAGTTCAAGTTCACGGTAGATCCCGATGGCCACATCATCTATGGGCTTGGTGCGATCAAGGGCGTCGGTGAGGGTCCGGTGGAGGCATTGGTCGAGGCCCGCCAGCAGGGGGCTTTCAAGGATCTGTTCGACTTCTGCGCCCGGGTGGATCTGAAGCGGATCAACAAGCGCACCCTCGAGGCGCTGATTCGCGGAGGTGCGCTGGACCGGCTCGGGCCTTACTTTTATGACGAGCTGAAGGCGTATCAGGCCAATGTCGATCGCAATCGGGCCGTGTTGCTGGCGGCGATGGAGGAGGCAGTGGCGGCTGCCGAGCAGGCGGCGCGCAGCCATGACAGCGGTCATGCGGATTTGTTCGGCGGGTTGTTTGCCGAGCCCGAGGTGGATGTCTATGCCAAATTTCGCAACGCGAAGGAGTTGTCGCTCAAGGAGCGCCTGCGCGGCGAGAAGGAAACCCTGGGCCTGTACCTGACCGGCCACCCGATTGATGAGTACGAGGGCGAGGTCAGGCGTTTCGCCCGCCAGCGCATCATTGATCTGAAGCCTTCCCGCGAGGTGCAGACGGTCGCCGGACTGATTGTCAATCTGCGGGTGATGAAGAACAAGAAGGGCGACAAGATGGGCTTCGTCACCCTGGATGACCGCTCCGGACGCATCGAGGCCTCGCTGTTTGCCGATGCCTTTGCGGCTGCCCAGGCACTGTTGCAGACCGATGCGCTGGTGGTGGTGGAAGGGGAGGTCAGCAATGACGATTTTTCCGGTGGCTTGCGCCTGCGCGCCAAGCGCGTGCTCGGGCTGGAGGAGGCGCGCACGGCGTTGGCCGACAGTTTGCGGTTGAACGTGGCTGCGGCAGCCTTGCAGGGTGAGCGTTTGCGCTGGCTGGGCGAATTGTGCGCCCGGCATCGGGGTGCCTGTCCGCTGACTTTGGACTATACCGGTAGCAGTGCCAAAGCCTTGTTGCAGTTTGGTGATGGCTGGCGCATCGACCCGGCCGATACACTGATTCAGGCTTTACGTGACCAGTTCGGCCGCGACAACGTCTTTTTGCACTACCGCTGATGCACGGATCGTGCTCCGGCATTGCTATCGACCCTTGATGCCTGATCCCGTAATGTAGGGCGTAACTAGATCTAGCCGGCAGCCCGCAAGGCTGCGGCCCCAGACGGAACCAACATGAACCCGAATTTTCTTGATTTCGAACAGCCGATTGCCGACCTGCAAGCCAAGATAGAAGGTCTGCGCCTGGTGGGGAATGACAACTCGCTGAATATCACTGACGAGATCGCCCGTCTGCAGGACAAGAGCAAGGCACTGACGGAAAGCATTTTCAGCAACCTGACCAGTTGGCAGATCGCCCGCCTGGCCCGCCATCCGCGCCGTCCCTATACCCTCGACTACCTGGAACACCTGTTCACCGAGTTCGATGAACTGCACGGTGATCGGCACTTTTCCGATGATGCTGCCATTGTCGGCGGCATCGCCCGCCTGGAGGGCGAGCCGGTGATGGTCATCGGTCATCAGAAGGGTCGCGAGGTGCGCGAGAAAGTGCGGCGCAATTTCGGCATGCCGCGTCCCGAAGGCTATCGCAAGGCCTGCCGCCTGATGGAAATGGCCGAGCGCTTCAAGCTCCCGATCCTCACCTTTATCGATACGCCTGGCGCGTATCCGGGCATTGACGCGGAAGAGCGTGGCCAGAGCGAGGCGATTGCCTGGAACCTGCGGGTGATGGCGCGTCTGAAAACGCCGATCATTGCCACCGTGATTGGCGAGGGTGGCTCCGGCGGTGCCCTGGCAATTGGTGTCTGTGACACCCTGAACATGCTGCAGTACTCCACCTACTCGGTTATTTCCCCCGAAGGTTGTGCCTCTATTCTGTGGAAAACCGCAGAAAAGGCTCCCGAGGCAGCAGAAGCCATGGGGATTACCGCCGACCGGCTGAAGGGGCTGGGGATTGTCGATAACGTGGTGCCCGAGCCAATGGGTGGCGCACACAATGATCCGCTGGCGATGGCTGATACCCTGCGCGGCCAGCTGGTGAAACAGTTGGCGGTGCTGAAAAAACTCGATACCGACAAGTTGCTGGAACGTCGCTACGAGCGTCTGATGAGCTATGGCATCGCCTGACGGAAGATGCACAAACAACGGGCCTGCGGGCCCGTTGTTGTTTTAAGCTTGTCTCCCATGACTAGCTTTGAATCGCGCCTGCTTGAAAGCCTTCTGCCGTGGTCTGCGGCGCCGGCCTGGCGCGTGGCTTTTTCCGGGGGGCTGGATTCGACTGTGCTGCTGCATTTGCTGGCAAGCCTCGGCCGGCTGCAGCGCTTGCCCCCGCTTACGGCTATTCATGTCCAGCATGATCTGCAGGCGGTGGCTGCAGCCTGGCCGGCACATTGCCAGGCCGTGTGCGACGGACTAGGTGTGCCTTTGCGGGTTGAACCGGTGACAGTGCAGCGTTCCGCCAGTAGCCTGGAACGCGCGGCGAGAGCGGCGCGCTACCAGGCGTTCGAGCGCCTGCTGGCACCTGCCGAAGTGTTGCTGACGGCCCAGCACCGGGATGATCAGGCGGAAACCCTGCTGTTTCGGCTGTTGCGTGGCTCCGGGCTGAAGGGCTTGGCCGGCATGCCGCGCCAGCGGGCGTTGGGGGCGGGCACGCTGCTGCGCCCGCTGCTGGATGTTTCCCGCGCGGAACTGGAAGCCTACGCACGGGCGCATCAGTTGTGCTGGGTCGAGGATCCCTCCAACAGCGATTGCCATTACGCACGGAACTTCCTCCGCCATCAGGTCCTGCCGCTGCTCGAGCAGCGCTGGTCGGCGGCTGGCGCGACTCTCGCGCGCAATGCCGAGCAGCTGGCGGAAGCGCAAACCTTGCTGGATGAGCTGGCAGCCCAGGATCTGCATGCCGCACAGGCTGCTCCGGAGTTTTCCTGGCTGGGCCTGCCGTGCCTGGACCTGGCTGCGCTGCAGAAGCTCGGCGACGCCCGGCAGCGCAATGCCCTGCGCGCCTTTCTGGCCCCGCTGACCGAGTTGCCTGACCGCGCGCACTGGGCCGGATGGCTGGCCCTGCGCGACGCCGCGGTTGATGCAAGCCCGGTCTGGCGTCTGGCGCAGGGCGAGCTCAGGCGCGCCGGGGGCCGGGTGTGGTGGCTACCTGGCGACTGGTTGCCGGCACCGAGCGGCGAGATTGATTGGCTGCAGCCAGACCAGGCCCTGCCGTTGCCGGGAAACGGCGTGCTCAGCTTTGCCGGTGAGCCGCCAGCGGGTCCGCTGCGTGTTCGCTATCGGCAAGGCGGCGAGCGTCTGCTGGTGGCGGGGCGCGGTCATCGCGACCTGAAGCGCCTGCTGAATGAATCCGGGGTGCCGTCATTTGCGCGCGCGCGCCTGCCGCTGCTGTATCGCGGCGAGGAGCTGATTGCTGTCGCCAATTTGCCGCGGTGCAGCGCCATTTCCCAGGCGGCCTGGCGTTTGCTTTGGGAGCCGCCGGCTGGCTGTCAAGGTTTGAGCTGAAATGGCGTTTCCGGTAGACTGCTCAACCGTCTTACTAGCGCTTTTGCGGAGCCCTCCGGAATCCGTGATGGCCAGCTGTTTCTGTCAGGTCGATAGGGCCTGTTTTGCTTTTCCCGGCGGCACTGGCCGCTTAAACGCAGACTTCTAGGGTTTTTCATGACGCGCTTCATTTTCGTGACGGGCGGTGTTGTTTCTTCTTTGGGGAAAGGCATTGCCTCGGCTTCACTGGCGGCGATCCTGGAAGCGCGGGGCCTCAAGGTCACCATGCTCAAGCTGGATCCCTATATCAACGTGGATCCGGGAACCATGAGTCCGTTCCAGCATGGCGAGGTGTTCGTTACCCATGACGGCGCCGAGACCGACCTGGATCTGGGGCACTACGAGCGCTTTATCCGCACCACCATGACCCAGGACAACAACTTCACCACCGGGCGCGTCTACGAAGATGTGCTGCGCCGGGAGCGGCGCGGTGATTACCTGGGGGCGACGATTCAGGTGATTCCGCACATCACCGACGAAATCAAGCGGCGCATCATCAAGGGCGCCGGTGATGCCGACGTGGCCATGGTCGAAATCGGTGGCACGGTTGGCGATATCGAGTCGCAACCGTTTCTCGAGGCGATTCGCCAGCTGCGCCTGGAAGTGGGTGCCAAGCGCGCCATGCTGATGCACCTGACCCTGGTGCCGTACATCGCCACCGCTGGCGAGACCAAGACCAAGCCGACCCAGCATTCGGTCAAGGAGCTGCGTTCGATCGGCCTGCAGCCGGATGTGCTGATCTGCCGTTCCGACCATGAGATCGACCTGTCGTCGCGGCGCAAGATCGCCCTGTTCACCAACGTGGAAGAACGCGCGGTGATCGGCCTGGAAGACGTCGACACCATCTACAAGATTCCGTCGGTACTGCACGCCCAGGGCCTGGATGAGATTGTCGTCGAGCGCTTTGGCCTGCACTGCAAACCGGCCGACCTGTCCGAATGGGACCGCGTGGTGGATGCCAAGCTGCACCCCGAGCATGAAGTCACCATTGCCATGGTCGGCAAGTACATGGAGCTGCTGGATGCCTACAAGTCGCTGATCGAGGCGATGAGCCATGCCGGCATCCAGACGCGCACCAAGGTCAATCTGCGCTACATCGATTCGGAAGACATTGAAACCAAGGGCGTCGGTCTGCTGGAGGGGGCGGATGCCATCCTGGTTCCCGGCGGTTTCGGCCTGCGCGGTGTCGAAGGCAAGATTACCGCGGTCAAATACGCCCGCGACAACAGGATCCCGTACCTAGGCATCTGTCTCGGCATGCAGGTCGCGGTGATCGAGTTTGCCCGTGATGTGCTGGGCTGGAGCGATGCCAACTCTTCCGAGTTCGACCCGCACAGCAAGCATCCGGTGGTTGGCCTGATTACCGAGTGGGCAACCGCCAGTGGCGATCTCGAAGTGCGCACCGAGGCCTCCGATCTGGGCGGCACCATGCGCCTGGGCGCGCAGGATTGCCAGTTGCTGAATGGCTCGCGGGTGCATGACTGCTACGGCAAGGATGTGATTGTCGAGCGTCACCGGCATCGTTACGAGGTCAACAACAACCTGCTGCCAGCTCTGCAGGCTGCCGGCCTCAAAGTCACCGGGCGTTCGGCCGATGGTGCGCTGGTGGAGGTCGTCGAGGCTCCGGATCATCCATGGTTCGTCGCCTGCCAGTTCCATCCGGAATTCACCTCCACCCCGCGTGACGGCCACCCGTTGTTTACTGGCTTCGTTTCCGCCGCGCTGGCGTACAAGGCACGCAAGGCATGAGCCAGAAGACTATCCGGGTAGGCAGTATCGAGATCGCCAACGACAAGCCGTTCGTGTTGTTTGGCGGTATCAACGTCATGGAGTCGCGTGATCTGGCGCTGCGGGCCTGTGAAGAATACGTGCGGGTCACCGACAAGCTCGGCATCCCCTACGTGTTCAAGGCCAGCTTCGACAAGGCCAACCGCTCCTCGATCACCTCGTTCCGCGGCCCGGGCCTGGACGAGGGCATGAAGATCTTCGAGGAAGTGAAGAAGACCTTCGGCGTGCCAGTGATCACCGACGTGCATGAGCCGTATCAGGCTGCCCCGGTGGCGGCGGTGTGCGACATCATCCAGCTGCCGGCTTTTTTGTCGCGGCAGACCGACCTGGTGGTGGCCATGGCCAGGACCGGCGCGGTGATCAATATCAAGAAGGCCCAGTTCCTTGCGCCACAGGAGATGAAGCATATCCTGCGCAAGTGCGAGGAGGCCGGCAACGACCAACTGATCCTGTGCGAGCGCGGTTCCTCCTTCGGCTACAATAACCTGGTGGTGGACATGCTCGGCTTCGGCATCATGAAGCAGTTCGAGTACCCGGTGTTCTTCGACGTCACCCACGCCCTGCAGATGCCCGGCGGGCGCGCCGATTCCGCGGGTGGACGGCGTGGGCAGGTCACCGACCTGGCCAAGGCCGGGCTCAGCCAGGGCTTGGCCGGCCTGTTCCTCGAGGCCCATCCGGATCCGGACAATGCCAAGTGCGATGGCCCTTGTGCCTTGCGCCTGGACAAGCTGGAGCCCTTTCTCACCCAGCTCAAGCAGCTGGATGACCTGGTCAAGAGTTTCCCGCCGATCGAGACTGCCTGAAGTCCCCCCCGGCCCGTTATTCAAATCCCTGGAGTGCTAGCAAGAATGGCAAAGATCGTCGATATCAAGGGTCGTGAAGTTCTCGACTCCCGTGGCAACCCCACCGTGGAAGCCGATGTGATCCTCGACAACGGCATCATCGGCAGCGCCTGTGCGCCGTCCGGTGCTTCCACCGGCTCGCGCGAAGCGCTGGAACTGCGTGATGGCGACAAGCGCCGTTACCTGGGCAAGGGCGTATTGAAGGCCGTTGGCAACATCAATGGCCCGATCCGAGACCTGCTGCTGGGCAAGGACCCAGTTGACCAGCAAGGCCTGGACCGCGCGATGATCGCCCTCGACGGTACCGAGAACAAAGCTTCGCTGGGCGCCAACGCCATCCTCGCCGTGTCCCTGGCTGCGGCCAAGGCGGCGGCCCAGGCCAAGGGCGTGCCGCTGTATGCGCACATCGCCGACCTCAACGGCACCCCGGGCGTCTATTCCATGCCGGTGCCGATGATGAACATCATCAACGGCGGCGAGCACGCCGACAACAACGTCGACATCCAGGAATTCATGGTCCAGCCGGTCGGCGCCAAGACCTTCTCCGAGGCCCTGCGCATGGGCACCGAGATCTTCCATCACCTCAAAGCCGTGCTCAAGGCCCGTGGCCTGAGCACCTCGGTGGGTGACGAAGGCGGCTTCGCACCGAACCTGGCTTCCAACGAGGATGCGCTGGCAGCCATCGCCGAAGCCGTGGCCAACGCTGGCTACCAGCTGGGCACTGACGTGACCCTGGCCTTGGACTGCGCTTCCTCCGAATTCTTCGAAGACGGCCAGTACGACCTCGCCGGCGAAGGCAAGGTATTCAGCGCCGAAGGCTTTGCCGACTACCTGGCCGGCCTGACCCAGCGCTACCCGATCATCTCCATCGAAGACGGCATGGATGAGTCCGACTGGGCCGGCTGGAAAGTGCTGACCGACAAGATCGGCGAGAAAATCCAGCTGGTGGGGGATGACCTGTTCGTGACCAACACCAGGATCCTCAAGCGTGGTATCGACGAATCGATCGGCAATTCGATCCTGATCAAGTTCAACCAGATCGGCTCGCTGACCGAGACCCTGGAAGCCATCCAGATGGCCAAGGCAGCCGGCTACACCGCGGTGATCTCGCACCGCAGCGGTGAAACCGAAGACAGCACCATTGCCGACCTGGCCGTCGGTACTGCGGCCGGGCAGATCAAGACCGGCTCGCTGTGCCGCTCCGATCGCGTGTCCAAGTACAACCAGCTGCTGCGCATCGAAGAGCAGTTGGGCGACAAGGCGATTTATCGCGGGCGCGCGGAGTTTCGCGGCTGATCCGGCAGTGCTAAAAAGGGCAGCGTGAGCTGCCCTTTGTTCATGGAATCCCGCGTCAAATGACAAAGACTCCCTACTGGCTATTCCTTGTCCTGATCCTGCTGCTGGCCGGGCTGCAGTATCGGCTGTGGGTGGGTGACGGCAGCCTGGCGGAAGTGGCCGAGCTGAAACGCCAGATCGCCGCGCAGCAGGGGGAAAACCGCAACCTGCTGGAGCGCAACCGTATCCTCGAAGCCGAGGTGCTGGAGTTGAAGAAGGGCATGGAAACGGTGGAAGAACGTGCCCGCCACGAGCTGGGCATGGTCAAAGAGGGTGAAACCCTCTACCAGCTGGCCAAATGACGGTGGGCCGCCAGTCTGCACCGAGTTTCTGGGTGGTGATTCCGGCCGCCGGGGTTGGTGCGCGGATGCAGGCCGATCGACCCAAGCAATACCTGGAGCTGGCCGGGCGCTGCCTCCTGGAACACACCCTTGACTGTTTTCTCGGGCATCCCGGCCTGAAGGGGCTGGTGGTGTGCTTGGCGGCCGAGGACCCGTACTGGCCGACCCTGGCTTGTGCCAAGGATGCGCGCATCCACCGTGCTGCTGGCGGCAGCGAGCGTGCAGACTCGGTGCTCAGCGGGCTGCAGGCGCTCGAGGCGCTGGGCGCGGCCGAGCAGGACTGGGTACTGGTGCATGATGCGGCGCGGCCCAACCTGGCACCCGAAGACCTGGCTCTGCTGCTTGGCGAGCTGGCGGCCGACCCGGTTGGCGGTCTGCTGGCGGCGCCCTCGCGCGACACCCTGAAGCGCGCCCGCCCGGATGGGCGGGTGCTGGAAACCGTAGATCGCAGCCATATCTGGCAAGCGTTTACGCCGCAGATGTTTCACTTTGGCCGCTTGCGCCAGGCCTTGCGCGCTGCGCTGCAGGTCGGCGCGGCGATTACCGATGAGGCCTCGGCCATTGAGCTGGCCGGGCACGCGCCGCGGCTCATTGAGGGGCGTGCGGATAATCTGAAGATCACCCGTCCCGAAGACCTCGAGTGGTTGCGCCTGCGCTGGGCGAGCAAGCCCGCAACCTGAGCGCTACGCTTGCGGCGCTGTTTAGCCCACCATTGGTTTGGTTTGGTTTGGTTTGGTTTGGTGGGCTAAAGCCCACCCTACGCCCACCATTCTCGCAGTCTGTCATTTCAATTTCCGGAGTTCTGCATGATCAAGTCCCGTGCCGCCGTAGCCTTTGCCCCCAACCAGCCGCTGCAGATCGTCGAGGTCGACGTCGCGCCCCCCAGGGCCGGCGAAGTGCTGGTGCGTATCGTCGCCAGCGGGGTTTGCCATACCGATGCCTACACCCTGTCCGGCGAGGATTCCGAGGGGGTTTTCCCGTGCATTCTCGGGCATGAGGGGGGCGGTATTGTCGAAGCGGTCGGTGAGGGTGTGACCTCTGTTGCGGTCGGTGACCATGTGATTCCGCTGTATACCGCCGAATGCCGTGAATGCAAGTTCTGCAAGTCCGGCAAGACCAATCTGTGCCAGGCGATCCGGGCCACCCAGGGCAAGGGGTTGATGCCGGATGGCAGCACGCGCTTTTCCTACCAGGGCCAGCCGGTCTATCACTACATGGGCTGCTCGACCTTCTCCGAGTACACCGTGCTGCCGGAGATATCCCTGGCAAAGATCCCCAAGGATGCCCCGCTGGAAAAGGTCTGCCTGCTCGGCTGTGGCGTCACCACGGGCATCGGTGCGGTGCTGAATACTGCCAAGGTGGAGGCGGGCGCCACGGTAGCCATTTTCGGCCTGGGCGGCATAGGTCTGGCGGCGATCATCGGCGCGGGCATGGCCAAGGCCGGGCGCATCATTGCCATCGATATCAATCCGGCCAAGTTCGAGATTGCCCGACAACTGGGGGCCACCGATTGCGTCAATCCGAGGGACTTCAACAAGCCAATTCAGGACGTGATTGTCGAGATGACCGATGGTGGGGTGGATTACTCCTTCGAGTGCGTCGGCAACGTGCAGCTGATGCGTGCCGCGCTGGAGTGCTGCCACAAGGGCTGGGGTGAGTCGGTGATCATCGGGGTGGCCGGTGCTGGTCAGGAAATCAGCACGCGACCGTTCCAGCTGGTGACCGGGCGTGTCTGGCGCGGTTCGGCCTTTGGTGGCGTGCGTGGGCGTACCGAGTTGCCGGGCTATGTGGCAAAGGCCCAGGCCGGCGAGATTCCGTTGGACACATTTATTACCCATACCATGGGGCTGGAAGAGATCAACCGTGCTTTCGAGCTGATGCATGAGGGCAAGAGCATCCGCAGCGTGATTCATTTCTGATGAGCGACCGGGCTCTCTGGCGGCAGTGGACGTTGTTGCTGGTGCTGCTGATAGTGCTGGTGCCAAATGCCCTTGCTTCAGATCGGCTGAACCTTGTGCGGGCAGACAACCAGTCGCTGGCGGCGAGTGTCTATCTGGTAGACAGGCAGCGCTGCGTTGGCGTAGCGGTCATCAGTCATGGCGCGGGAGGTTCCGAGGCGGGCTATGCGTACCTAGCCCAGGTGCTCGCCGCCCAGGGCTGGCTGGCGCTGGTGCCCGGGCACCCGGAAAGCGGGCGCGAAGCGCTCGGTCAGCTGGTGCGGCAGAGTGGCGTACAAAAAGGCCTGGCCCAGCTGATCGCAACTCCGGCGGCGTATCAGGGGCGCTTCATGGATATCGCCGCCGTCCGTGCCTGGGGGCAGTCGCATTGCGACTCGTCACGCTCAGTGCTGATCGGGCATTCGATGGGGGCAGCCACGGCAATGCTGGAGGCCGGTGCGAAGAACCATCTTGGTCTCACCGGAAACAGCAGGTTTGACGCGTATGTCGCCTTGTCGCCGCAGGGTGAGGGGTCGATCTTTCCGGCGCAGGCCTGGCAGGAAATCAGCATGCCCGTGCTGATGCTAACCGGCACGGAAGATGGTGAGCTGGGAGGCGGGTCATGGAAAACCAGATTGCAGCCATTCGGCGACATGCCGCCCGGCTGCAAGTGGCTGGGTGTGATTGAGGGGGCTTCACACATGAATTTCGCCGGGCGTGGCATGTCCAGGCGCACCGAAGCGCTCACTGTTCAAACGATAGTGTCTTTCCTCAACAGTCAGCCTGCCTGCATCGCCCCTCCAGCGCAAAAAGGCCTGCAACTGCAAACCAGGTGATGGGGACTTTGCTTTATGCAGGCTGCGTGTAATTCATTGGTCCAGCGGCCACAGTGGCAGCAAACTGGTTAGAATCATGCCCTGACTTTTTCTGGGCCCGACCTCCTGATGACCAGCTCCCTGCGTATTGGCCACGGCTATGATGTACACCGCTTTGGCGAGGGGGATTTTGTCACCCTCGGCGGCGTGCGGATTCCCCACCGATTCGGCCTGATTGCCCACTCCGATGGCGATGTCCTGCTGCATGCCCTGAGCGATGCGCTGCTCGGTGCGGCGGCGCTGGGCGATATCGGCAAGCACTTCCCGGACAGCGATCCGACTTTCAAGGGCGCCGACAGCCGCGGGCTGCTGCGCCATGTCCTTGGGCTGCTGAAGGACAAGGGCTGGCGGGTCGGCAATGTGGACGCCACCATCGTCGCCCAGGCGCCGAAGATGGCGCCGCACATCGAGGCGATGCGGGCGCTGATCGCGACGGACCTCGAAGTCGAGCTCGATCAGGTCAACGTCAAGGCCACCACCACGGAACGGCTTGGGTTTACCGGGCGCGAGGAAGGTATCGCGGTGCATGCCGTAGCCTTGCTGTGCGCACGATGAACGAGCTCGAACTGCTCGGGCCGCGCGCCCATGGTCCGGCTTGCGGGCAGGCACTACTCAAGGCCACGGCGGAAGACTTTCAGGTCGATGAGGTGCTCGACATCGAGCTGTCCGGTCAGGGCGAGCACCTCTGGCTGTGGGTGGAAAAGCGCGGCCTGAATACCGAGGAGGCGGCGCGCCGGCTGGCCCGTGCGGCGGGAGTACCGCAGCGCGCGATCAGCTATGCCGGCTTGAAGGACCGCCAGGCGTTGACCCGTCAGTGGTTCAGCCTGCACCTGCCGGGCAAGGCCGACCCTGATCTGGCCGCCGCCGAAGGCCACAGCCTGAGCATCCGCAAGGCCGTGCGGCACTCGCGCAAGCTGCAGCGCGGCGCACATGCGGCCAACGGTTTCACCTTGCGCCTCAAGCAGTTGCAGGTCGATCCAGGCGCGCTGGAGCAGCGCCTGCAACTGATCGCGCAGCAGGGGGTGCCCAACTATTTCGGCCTGCAACGCTTTGGCCATCAGGGCGGCAATGTCGGTGAAGCCCTGGGCTTTGCCGAGCGCGGGGAATTTCCCGAGCAGCGCAATCTGCGCTCGCGGGTGCTGTCGGCAGCCCGCAGCTACCTGTTCAACCGGGTACTGGCAGAGCGGGTAGCGGCCGGCAGCTGGAACAAGGCCGAGGTGGGGGACCTGCTGGCTTTTACCGACAGTCGCAGCTTTTTCATGGCCGGCGAGGCGGAGTGCGCAGATCCGCGGCTGGCCATCCTCGACCTGCATCCAACCGGGCCATTGTGGGGTGAAGGCGAATCGCCAGCAGGCAGCGCTCCGCACCAGTTGGAGCAAAGGCTGGCTGCCGAGAATGCCGGTCTGGCCAATTGGCTGGCTGCGGCCGGGATGAAACAGGAAAGGCGCATGTTGCGCCTCCCCATTGGCCAGCTGGCGTGGCATTATCCCGAGCCGGATGTACTGCAACTGGCTTTTGTCCTGCCAGCGGGATGTTTCGCCACCGTGGTGGTGCGCGAACTGGTGGATCTGCTGCCGGCGGGAACTACGGATACTGCATGCGAATTCTGATTTCCAATGATGACGGGGTGAATGCCCCAGGCCTGGCTGCGCTGCATTCGTCGCTGGCCGATTACGCCGAGTGCGTGGTGATCGCCCCGGACCAGGACCGGAGCGGGGCCAGCAGCTCGCTGACCCTGGATCGCCCGCTGCATCCGCAGCGCCTGGCCAATGGCTTCATCAGCCTGAACGGCACGCCGGCCGACTGTGTGCACCTGGGCTTGAACGGCCTGCTCGAGCGCGTGCCTGGCATGGTGGTGTCCGGGATCAATCTGGGCGCCAACCTGGGTGATGACGTGCTCTATTCGGGTACCGTTGCGGCTGCGCTGGAGGGGCGCTTCCTAGATCAGCCGGCCTTCGCCTTTTCCCTGCTGTCGCGTTTGCCGGACAATCTGCCCACCGCGGCCTGGTTTGCCCGCAAGCTGGTCGAAGGCCATGCCCAGCTGAATCTGCCGGCGCGCACCGTGCTCAATATCAATGTGCCGAACCTGCCGCTGGATCATATCCGCGGCATCCAGCTGACCCGTCTGGGGCATCGCGCCCGGGCTGCGTCACCGGTCAAGGTGGTCAATCCGCGCGGCAAGGAAGGTTACTGGATCTCGGTCGCAGGTGATGCCGAAGACGGTGGCCCCGGCACGGATTTTCATGCGGTGATGCAGGGCTACGTCTCGGTCACCCCGCTGCAGCTGGATCGCACCTTTCCCGATGGATTCGCCGGCATGCAGGACTGGTTGGAGGCGTTGCTGTGAGCGCCCTTGAAGATGAGATCCAGCGCCGCGGCATCGGCATGACTTCGCAGCGTACCCGTGAGCGGCTGATCGAGCGCCTGTATGAGGAGGGGCTGTCCAGTCCGCGGGTGCTGGAAGTGATTCGCCGCACGCCGCGCCACCTGTTTGTCGATGAAGCCCTGGCTCATCGGGCGTATGAAGACACGGCGCTGCCGATCGGGCACAACCAGACCATTTCCCAGCCCTACATGGTCGGGCGCATGACCGAGCTGTTGCTCGCCGGTGGGCCGTTGGACAAGGTGCTCGAGATCGGTACCGGCTGCGGTTATCAGACCGCGGTGCTGGCTCAGGTGGTGGAGCGGGTGTTCTCGGTCGAACGCATCCAGGTTCTGCAGGATCGCGCCAAGGAGCGCCTGGCCGAACTGAAAATGCGCAATGTGGTGTTTCGCTGGGGCGATGGCTGGGAAGGCTGGGCCGCGTTGGCACCGTACAACGGGATCATGGTGACGGCTGCCGCCAGGGATGTGCCGCAGGCACTGCTGGAACAACTGGCGCCAGGCGGGCGGCTGGTTATCCCGGTGGGTGCCGGCGAGGTACAGGATCTGCTGCTGATCATTCGTGAGGAAAATGGTTTTTCCCGCCACGTGCTGGATTCCGTGCGGTTTGTCCCGCTGCTCAACGGCCCATTGGCCTGAACCCCTGCTACGGAAGAACGCATGAGGCATTACCTGCGGCGGTTTATCAAGGACATGGCCATGGGGGGCGTGGAGGTCGTGCCGGGAGTTTCCGCTAGCTTGATCCTGGTACTGGCAGGGCTTTACGCGCGGGTTTCTGGCGCAGTAACCGAACTCGACTTGCTGGTGCTGCTGATTGTTGCTGCGGGTTGCCTGGTTGGCCTGTTGGTTTTTTCCAGACGGCTTAAACTGGCTGTTGCATCGCTGGCGTGGCCTCACCCGGGCAGTTTACCCTGCCGGCCGATACCGACTCGCAACGGCTGCAGGTGATCGGCCTGGCAATTGCCCTGGCCCGGCGCATGCAGGCAGAGGAACGTTGATCATTACGATGGAACAGCAGGTGCCAATCTTGGATTTTTCAGCGCAAACGGGCTTCAGCCATTTTCCGCGACCAGTCATGCGCGGACTGGCTCTGGCGTTTCTTTGCAGCAGCCTGCTCGCCGGTTGCAGCAGCTCGTCGAGCGAATCGGTGCAGATTGTCGATCGCAACTCCGCTTCCGCGCATTCGCAGAAGCCGCGGACCATGGGTGGCCAGTACATCGTGCAGCGCGGCGATACGCTCTATTCGATTGCGTTCCGGTTTGGCTGGGACTGGAAGGCCCTGGCGGCGCGCAACAACATTGTTGAGCCATACCTTATCAGGCCTGGCCAGGTGGTGCGGTTCGACGCGCTGTCGTCGGCGGCCAGTCAGCCGCCGCTGGTGGCTTACAAGGCGCCAGCGCAGGCGGTACCGCCAGCAGCCAGCACCCCACAGGTATACCGGCCGCCGGTCACGCCCGCCGTTGTCACGAGCAGCCCTCCAGTCACGGCCAGCCAGTCCGTCGAAACGCCGAAGAGCGCACCTGCGGTGAGCCCTATCCTGACCCCGGTAAAGCTCTCCGGCGCAGGCTGGGCGTGGCCTGCGCAGGGCGCGCTGATCGGCAGATTTGCCTCAAACGGTAGTTTGAATAAAGGCATTGATATCGCTGGAGAATTAGGACAGCCTGTTTTGGCTGCGCAGGATGGAACCGTTGTTTACGCCGGAAGTGGTTTGCGGGGCTACGGCGAACTGGTGATCATCAAGCACAGCGACATCTATGTAAGTGCTTACGGACATAACCGCAGTTTGCTGGTGCGGGAAGGGCAAAAGGTCAAGGCAGGACAGGTCATTGCCGACATGGGTTCGACGGGGGCTGACCGGGTGAAGCTTCACTTTGAAATTCGCCGGCAGGGTAAGCCTGTTGACCCCTTGCAGTATCTGCCAAGCCGCTAACCCGGGTCTGTTCGTTCAGTTACCTAGGGGGGGTAGGTCTGCTGATGCCATGGATTCGGGCGTTTGCTGGCTTACGGCAGGACTAAGTAGGGGATAATAAAAAATGGCTCTCAAAAAAAACGAAGTGCCAGAGTTCGAAGTTGACGAAGATCTGCTTCTTCTGGAGCGTGAGATCATCATGCAAGATGCGACTGATGGCGAGTCGGATCAACCTGCTCCAAGTCGAGGGGCGAAGGCCTCTGCGGGTCTGAAACAACACAAGTTTATCGACTACACCCGGGCGCTGGACGCCACCCAGTTGTATCTCAACGAGATCGGGTTTTCGCCACTGCTTACTCCCCAGGAAGAAGTGCACTTTGCGCGTCTGGCGCAGAGCGGTAATCCAGCCGGGCGCAAGCGCATGATCGAAAGCAATCTGCGCCTGGTGGTGAAGATTGCACGGCGCTATGTCAATCGCGGTCTTTCCCTGCTTGACCTGATCGAGGAAGGAAACCTCGGCCTGATTCGTGCTGTGGAAAAGTTCGATCCCGAGCGAGGCTTTCGCTTCTCGACCTACGCCACCTGGTGGATCCGGCAGACCATCGAGCGTGCCATCATGAACCAGACGCGCACCATTCGCCTGCCGATTCATGTGGTCAAGGAGCTCAACGTTTATCTGCGCGCCGCGCGTGAACTGACGCAAAAGCTCGATCACGAACCCTCGCCGGAAGAAATCGCCCATCTGCTGGAAAAGCCAGTGGCGGATGTCAAACGCATGCTCGGGCTGAATGAGCGGGTGTCATCGGTGGATGTCTCGCTCGGGCCGGACTCGGACAAGACCCTGCTGGATACGCTCAGCGATGAGCGCACCACTGATCCGTGTGACCTGCTACAGGATGACGATCTATCCCAGAGTATTGATGAGTGGCTCGGTGACCTGACGGAAAAGCAGCGTGAAGTGGTGGTGCGCCGTTTTGGTCTGCGTGGCCATGAAAGCAGCACGCTGGAGGAAGTCGGCCGTGAAATCGGCCTTACCCGTGAGCGCGTGCGGCAGATTCAGGTCGAAGCACTCAAGCGCTTGCGTGAGATACTGGAAAGCAACGGTCTTTCCGGAGACTCGCTGTTTCAGTAACTGCCTGCCTCCACCGCCATGCCGGGGTGGGGGTACTCATCTATTGATTGTTGCAGGTTGGTCGCAATGACCCGCCGCATAATTCGCCTGGCCGGACGTCAGTCCGGCATCAGGTGAATGGTCTCGCCGCGCAAGCGCACTTCGATCGACTCGCCGCTGAGCAGTGCATAACGCTGTGCGACATGCCGTGCGACATTCATGGTCAGCTGATTGTCGCCGACCAGCAGGTTGACGCGGAAGTGTTCGCCGAGGGACAGCATGCGCTGTATGTTCGCCCGTAGCGGGTTGTCCAGCGGTGTGCCCGGGCGACCGGCCAGAGGCATGAGCAGTACGCCGGATACCGGGATCACCCATTTGACTGCACTACCAATAGCCAGGTGGGGGTGTGCACGGACTTTCAGCGTGAGCGCTCCCCAGCCGAGCAGGCTGTACCCTTCGGCATGCCCGAGCACGCGGCCAGCGAACAGGTTGCGCATGCCGAGCATGCGCGCCACGGCAGCCGAATCGGGTGCTTGCAGCAGTTCGTCGGGAGTACCGCTTTGCAGGGTGGTTCCGTCGGCCAGGACGCACATGCGGTCCGCCAGCAGGGTGGCTTCTTCAAGGTCGTGGGTGACCAGGATGACCGGCATGCGCAACATTGCGCGCAATTCGGCCAGTTCACTGTGCAGCGCTTCCCGGGTGCTACGGTCTACCGCGGAAAACGGCTCATCCAGCAGCAATACCTTGGGTTCGCGGGCCAGTGCGCGGGCCAGGGCGACCCTTTGTTGCTGGCCACCCGATAACTGGTGCGGCAAGCGCTGGTGCAGCCCACCGAGATGGACGCGTTCGAGCCAGTCCCTGGCGCAGGCCTTACGCTCGGCGGGCGCATAGTCGAGCAGTGCTTCAGCCACGTTATCCTCGGCCGACAGGTGCGGAAACAGGGCGAACTGCTGAAAGACCATGCCGACCCGACGTTGCCTAGTCGGCACTGTGACTGCGTGCCGGCTGTCAAACCAGGTCTCGCCAGCGCATTCGATCCGCCCCGTGCGCGGCTGATAGAGGCCGGCGATGCTGCGCAGCAAGGTCGACTTGCCGCTCCCTGATGGGCCGATCAGGGCCAGGATTTCCCCTGGCGCGCAGCTGATGCGGGCATTCAGCGCAATCGGTGAGTTTTGCTTCAGCCACAGGTGCAGTCCGTCAGTCATGCGCTTTCCGCCCCTGTGCCAAGTGCGAGGTGGCGAAATACGACAGGCCGATGGCGAGTAGCGAGATGAGCAACAGCACGGCGGACATTATTCCGGCGGCCTGCTCGTCAAAAGCCTGGACGCGGTCATAAATGGCAATCGCAATGGTGCGGGTTTCCCCAGGGATGCTGCCCCCCACCATCAGTACCACGCCAAACTCGCCCAGCGTGTGGGCAAAGGTCAGCACCATGGCCGAGAGGATGCCGGGCCAGGCCAGTGGCAGCTCGATCCGGCGCAGTACGCGCCAGGGTGAAAGGCCGCAGCAGCGCGCGGCTTCGCGAACCTCGCGGGGAATGGCTTCGAAGGCGCGCTGCATCGGCTGGATGGCGAAAGGCAGGTTGAACAGCAGCGAGGCCAGCAGCAGGCCGGCAAAGGAGAATGTCAGTTGTTGGCCGAACAGCGCATGGTAAGCGCGTCCAACGGGTGATTCGGCCCCCATGGCAAGCAGCAGGTAGAAGCCCAGTACAGTGGGTGGCAACACCAGGGGCAGGGCCAGGAGTGCTTCAAGCAGGTACTTGTTGCGAAACTGCGACCACGCCAGCTTGCGGCCGACCCAGATGCCGATGGGTAGCAGGATCAGCATGGTGCCGATGGCCAGTTTCAGCGATAACAGCAGCGCCGCCCACTCCATCTGTGTGTCCTATTGTCCTTGATCGGGTACGGAGAAGCCGTACGTGCGCAGGATGCCGCGCGCCCGTGGCTCCTGCAGGTAGCGATAGAACTCCCGGCAGGTGTCGCCGGCATCCTTGAGCAGCACCATGCGCTGCCGAAGCGGCTGGTGCCACTCTTCGGGAATCAGGGCCGTTTCGCCGAGTTTGGCCAGTGTCGGGGATAGCGCCAGCGAATAGGCAATGATGCCGCCCTGGGCATTGCCGGAGGTGGCGAACTGCGCGGCTTGCGCAACGTTTTCCCCCAGCACCAGCTTGCCTTGCAGCGCTTCCCAGAGACCGGCGTGACGCAGCGCCTCCTCGGCTCTCTGACCATAGGGGGCATGCTGCGGGTTGGCTATGGCGAAGCGCTGGATTGCGCCGCTGGCCAGGGCGGCTGTCAAGCCCTTGAGCTGGCTGTCGACCTGCAGGCCAGAACCGTTCGGAGCAAACAAGACAATACGGCCAAGGGCATAGAGGGTGCCCTGATCCTGGGTTTTGCCTTCTCGCGCCAGCTGTTCGACGTAATGTTCATCGGCGCTGAGATACAGCTGAAAGGGTGCCCCTGCACGGATTTGCCGGTAGAAATTGCCGGATGAGCCAAACACCAGGCGAACTGAATGGCCGGTGTCACTCTCGAAGTGCCTGGCCACTTCGGTGAGGGCGAACTGCAGGTCGGCGGCCGCTGCCACCAGAGGCTGGTCGGTGGTGTTTGCCCTGGCCGAGAGTGAAAGGCACATGGCAACACCGATAAGCAGTTGTCTCAGCATGCAGGTGAAGGATCCGGCTGGTCAGTTCGCTATATCCTCCCATATATAGCGATATTGGGTATAGGCCAACGTGTCAGGCGCCTGCTCAGGACTCCTCGGCTGTTTCCTGGCGGAGCAGCCCGGCCAGTTGGGCAATACCAGGCTCGGCTGCAGTGTGTGCCCGCAGGCAGAGGGCGCGATAGCACACGAGCACCTGTTCGCCCAAGGCGGTCAAGGTCGCGCCACCGCCGCGGCTTCCGCCAGCCAGGGTAGAAACCAGCGGTTCCTTGAAGCTGTGATTCATGGTTTCTACCAGCAGCCAGGCACGCCGGTAGGACATGCTCATCTGGCGTGCGGCAGCGCTGATGGATCCAGCCTCGCGGATCGCTTCCAGCAGGTCGGCTTTACCGGGTCCGATGGCGATATCGGCGCCATTCAACAGGCGAATCTTCAGATCAAGCTTGTGCATGCTTATGCTCACCGATTGCAGTTGTCCGCCGTAACGCGAGAGATTGGCCTCGCCAATCCGTGCTGAAGGATGCCACAGCCGCGCCTGCAGGTTGTCGGCTGATTGAAAGTCAGCAGGTGCGCGTAAGCAATTGCTTACATTGGCGTAAGCATCTGGGAGTCGGGACGCCCGAGTTCGACTCGAGGTAGCTGTCGATACTTTTTAACTATATGAAACCAAAAGGTTTTATCAGTGGATCTGCCGTGGACTGAATTTTCCATGGCAACTATGGGGCTTTGTTTGCGGCAGGTGCTTGCTTAGTATCGAGTTGTGTCAACGGATTGACACGGGCTGTCATGGATGACGGTCGGGACAGCGCAGGAAGCGCTTCATCAGGAAGATGAGTCGGTAACAACAGGAAGTATGAATTTACGTGGGCGGTTCTACCGCCCACTTTTTTGCCTGCAGAAAAGCAAAAGGCCCGCAACCAGTGCGGGCCTGCATGACCGGGAGCTACTAGCGCTCCAGGTACTGCAGCTTGTCCTTCACGCCGTCCCACTCTTCGGCGTCAGGCAGCGATTCTTTCTTCTCGGTGATGCACGGCCATATTTCCGCCAGATCGGCATTCAGTTCAATGAACTCCTGCATATCTTCAGGCACTTCATCTTCGGAGAAAATCGCCTCGGCCGGGCACTCCGGCTCGCACAGGGCGCAATCGATGCACTCGTCGGGATGGATGACCAGGAAGTTCGGCCCTTCATAAAAGCAATCCACCGGACAGACTTCCACGCAGTCGGTGTATTTGCACTTGATGCAGTTGTCGGTGACGACGAAGGTCATGCTGATGCTCTCCTTGGACGGGGATTGCGCCCCGGCAAATGGGGCTTGCAGGTTCAGGATGGTCGCCAGGATTCAGGCTGTAAACCTGGCGATGCGAAAAAGGCGCGCAATTCTAACAGTTTGTCGGCCTGGCGTCAGATTCGCTTCTGCCAGCCATAGATGAGGTCGAGGGCCTGGCGCGGGGTCAGATCATCCGGCCTGACCTTGCGCAGTTCTTCCAGCAGCGGGTGCGGCAGGCTGGCGAACAGGTCGCTTTGCAGGGGCGCGGCACTCGGCGGGGACACCCCGCCCGCGGCTTCGTGCGGCAGGCTGCTGGCCTCCAGGCGTGCCAGATGCTCGCGGGCGCGCTGGATCACGCTGGCGGGAACGCCAGCCAGCTGCGCGACAGCCAGTCCGTAGCTCTGGCTCGCCGGGCCTGGCAGGACATGGTGGAGAAACACGATGCGCTCGTTGTACTCGGTCGCATTCAGGTGCACGTTCGCCACCAGCGGCTGGCTTTCCGGCAACACGGTCAGTTCGAAGTAGTGGGTGGCAAACAGGGTAAAGGCGCGCAGCCGGGCCAGGTGCTCGGCCGCCGACCAGGCCAGTGACAGGCCGTCGAAGGTGCTGGTGCCGCGGCCCACTTCGTCCATCAGCACCAGGCTGCGGTCGCTGGCGTTGTGCAGGATGTTGGCGGTCTCGCTCATCTCGACCATGAAGGTCGAGCGCCCGCCGGCTAGGTCATCACTGGAGCCAATACGAGTGAAGATGCGGTCAACCAGCGACAGCTCGCAACGCGCCGCCGGGACGAAACTGCCGATGTGCGCCAGCAGCACGATCAGCGCGGTCTGGCGCATGTAGGTGGATTTGCCGCCCATGTTCGGGCCGGTGATGATCAGCATGCGCGTGTCGCCATCCAGCGCCAGGTCATTGGCCACGAAAGGGCTTTCGAGCACCTGTTCGACCACTGGATGACGGCCTTGCTCAATGCGCATGCACGGCTCGCTGACAAACTGCGGGCGGTTCAGGTTCAGGTTCAGCGCGCGTTCTGCCAGGTTGCTCAGAACATCCAGTTCCGCCAGCGCGGCGGCGCTGTCTTGCAGCGGTGCCAGCTCGCCGATCAAGCGTTCCAGCAGCGCTTCGTAGAGCAGTTTCTCGCGGGCCAGCGCGCGGCTCTGGGCCGACAGTGCCTTGTCTTCGTAGGCTTTCAGCTCCGGGGTGATGAAGCGCTCCGCGCCCTTGAGGGTTTGCCGGCGGATATAGTCGGCCGGCGCTGATTCAGCCTGCTTGCTCGGCAATTCGATGAAGTAGCCATGCACGCGGTTATAGCCGACTTTCAGATTGGCCAGACCGGTGCGCGCCTTTTCCCGTGCTTCGAGGTCCATCAGGTACTGGCCGGCGTTCTCGCTCAAGCCCTGCAGTTCGTCGAGTTCGGCGTCGTAGCCGGTTTTCAGCACGCCGCCATCGCGGATCACCGCCGGCGGGTTGTCGATGATGGCGCGGGCCAGCAGATCGGCCAGCTCCGGATAGGTGCGGATGCTGGCTGCCAGCCTGGCCAGGTGCGGTACTTCCAGCGCGCGCATGGCCTGCTGCAAGGCCGGTAGGGCGGCCAGCGCATCGCGCAGGCGCGCCAGGTCGCGGGGGCGCGCATTGCGCAGGCCGATACGGGCGAGGATGCGCTCGATGTCGCCGATGTCCTTGAGTTGGGGTTGCAGCTGCTCGAAGCGGTAGCTGTCGAGCAGGCAGCTGATCGAGTCTTGGCGGGCTTGCAGGGTCGGCAGGTCACGCAGGGGGCGGTTCAGCCAGCGGGTCAGCAGGCGGCTGCCCATGCTGGTCTGGCAGCGGTCGACCACCGATTGCAGGGTGTTGTCACGGCCGCCGGCCAGGTTGGTGTCCAGTTCCAGATTGCGCCGGCTGGCACCGTCGAGGATCACCGTGTCGTCCAGCCGTTCATGGCGCAGGTTGCGCAAGTGCGGCAGGGCGGTACGCTGGGTTTCCTTGGCATAGGCCAGCAGGCAGCCGGCGGCGCCGATGGCCAGGGTCAGGTTCTCGCACCCGAACCCCTTGAGGTCCTGGGTGGCGAATTGCTGGCACAGGCCCTTCAGCGCGCTGTCGCGGTCGAAGTCCCAGGGCGCGCGGCGATGCACGCCGCGGCGCTTTTCCAGCGGCAGGCCTTGCGGCCAGTCATCCGGGATCATCAATTCGACCGGGCTGAGGCGCTCGATTTCAGCCAGCAGGTTTTCCCAGCCACGGATTTCCAGCACGCTGAAGTTGCCGCTGGTGATGTCCAGTGTCGCCAGGCCAAACAGGCGCTCATCGCCGAGCACGGCAGCCAGCAGGTTGTCGCGACGCTCGTCGAGCAGCGCTTCATCGCTGACCGTGCCGGGGGTGATGATGCGCACCACCTGGCGCTCCACCGGGCCCTTGCTGGTCGCCGGATCGCCGATCTGTTCGCAGATCACCACCGACTCGCCGAGCTTGACCAGCCGGGCCAGGTAGCCTTCGGCGGCATGGTACGGGATGCCGCACATCGGGATCGCCTTGCCCGCCGACTGGCCACGGGCAGTCAGGGTGATGTCGAGCAGTGCGGCGGCTTTTTTCGCGTCCTCGTAGAACAGTTCGTAAAAGTCGCCCATCCGGTAGAACATCAGCTGGTCTGGATGCTGATTCTTCAGTTTCCAGTATTGCTGCATCATGGGCGTGTGGGCTGAGAGGTCGCTCATTGTCGGGGGATCCGGCTGCAATCACAAAGTCGCGTAGTGTACGGTATCCACCTTGTCTGTATTAAGCCTGGAGGCTGCGATGGATGGACTGACCGACCTGGCCGCCAGCCTGGGGCGGAACCTGCTGGCCCGGCAGGCGCAAGTGTGCACCGCCGAGTCCTGCACTGGCGGCGGCATTGCCGAGGCGATCACCCGGATTGCCGGCAGTTCGAGCTGGTTCGAGGCCGGTTACGTGACCTACTCGAATGCCCAGAAGACGGCCCAGTTGGGGGTTCCAGGAGAGCTGTTCGAGCAGGTGGGCGCGGTCAGCCGCGAGGTGGTCGAGGCCATGGTGCGCGGCGCCTGCCAGCGCAGCGGGGCGCGCTACGGAGTGGCCGTCAGCGGGATCGCCGGACCGGAGGGCGGCTCGGCGGAAAAGCCGGTGGGGACCGTCTGGCTGGCCTGGGCCGATGGCGGGCAGCTGTTCAGCCAGCGCTGCCAGTTTGCCGGAGATCGCGCGGCGGTGCGCCGGCAGACGGTGCGGGCGGCGCTGGCCGGGCTGGTCAGGCTCGCGGCGGGAAACGCGCCGCTTGCCGGCTAGTTCTGCTCGCCAGCGGCTGTCGCGGTTTTGAACTGTTCGCGCAGAAAGCCGGCGATCAGGTCCGTGGCCTGATCCGCCTCGGGAAACCAGCGGTCCATCGACACGAAACCATGCAGCACCCCCTCGAAGCGCTGTTGACGGCTGGCCACGCCGGCTTCGGCCAGCGCCGTGGCATAGGCCTCGCCCTCGTCGCGCAGCGGATCAAAGCCGGCGGTGATGGTCAGCGCGGGGGGTAATGCGGCGTGTGAACTGGCCAGCAGTGGGGAGGCCAGTTGCTCATGGCGTTGCTGTGCTTGCGGAACGTACTGCTCGATGAACCAGGCCATGCGCGCGCGCGTGAGGAAGTAGCCCTCGGCAAAGTCCAGAGAGGATTGCCGGTCGAGGTTGCTCAGGTCGACCGCCGGATAGATCAGCACCTGGGCGCTGAGCCGCAGGCCCTGCCGGTCGCGCTCCAGCAGGCTGAGCGCAGCGGCCAGGTTGCCACCGGCACTGTCCCCGGCTACCGCGATGCGCGCCGCATCGCCATTGAAGGTGCGGGCATTTTCGGCCACCCAGCGCAGGGCGGCGTCAGCATCATCCAGGGCTGCGGGGAAGGCGTGCTCCGGTGCCAGCCGGTAATCGACGGAAACCACGACCGCAGCGGTCTTGACGGCCAGCGTGCGGCACAGATTGTCATGGGAGTCGAGATCGCCGACGACCCAGCCGCCACCATGGAAGTAGAGGATGATCGGCAGTGCAGTCGCGCTGTGCTGTGGCAGGTAGATCCGCACTGGCAGCGGCCCGCCGGGACCGGGAATGCTCAGGTTGCGCACCTCGGCGACCTGCGCCGGTGGCGCGGTGAAGAAACCTATGGCGGCGCGACGGCTGGCGCGGGTGTCCGCTATCGACGGATTGTCGCTGCTGTACTCCTGCAGCTCGGCCAGTTTGGCGATCACGGCAGCGGGAGCTGTCAGCCAGCCCTGCGGGGTATGCATCCAGTACAACAGGATCAGCGCTGGAACGCCGACCACCAGCAGCAGTGCGCCAAGGAGTTTCTTCATTGCCAGTGCTCAGGGTAGGTTTTGCTGAAAGCAGGCATTCTGCCGCATTCCCCGGAACGCTGCAAAAGCTGTCGCGGACAAGAGCCGGCGGCAGCTTCGGCAGGCATAGGAAGGGTCGTTCGTCAGTTTGGTGGAGAAAGTTTGCTGCAGGGGTAGTCGGCGTACTTGCCATATGGAATACTACTGTCTACATATACAGTTGTTGGCGGGCGATGGGCCCCTTGAATAGGTGAGGATGGCAATGGACGAGAACAAGAAGCGTGCACTGGCGGCAGCCCTTGGGCAGATCGAACGGCAGTTCGGCAAAGGTGCAGTCATGCGCATGGGCGACCATGAGCGTCAGGCCATCCCGGCCATTTCCACCGGTTCCCTGGGGCTGGACATCGCACTCGGCATCGGCGGCCTGCCGAAAGGCCGCATCGTCGAGATCTACGGCCCGGAGTCTTCGGGCAAGACCACGCTGACCCTGTCGGTGATCGCCGAAGCACAGAAGCTGGGGGCGACCTGCGCCTTCGTCGACGCCGAGCACGCACTTGATCCGGAGTACGCCGGCAAGCTGGGCGTGAATGTCGACGACCTGCTGGTGTCGCAGCCGGATACCGGCGAGCAGGCACTGGAGATCACCGACATGCTGGTGCGCTCGAACGCGGTCGATGTCATCGTCATCGACTCTGTGGCCGCCCTGGTGCCCAAGGCCGAGATCGAGGGCGAAATGGGCGACATGCACGTCGGCCTGCAGGCGCGTCTGATGTCCCAGGCGCTGCGCAAGATCACCGGCAACATCAAGAATGCCAACTGCCTGGTGATTTTCATCAACCAGATCCGCATGAAGATCGGCGTGATGTTCGGCAGTCCGGAAACCACCACCGGTGGTAATGCCCTGAAGTTCTACGCCTCGGTGCGTCTGGACATCCGCCGTACTGGCGCGGTCAAGGAAGGCGAGGAGGTGGTCGGCAGCGAAACCCGCGTCAAGGTGGTGAAGAACAAGGTGGCGCCGCCATTCCGCCAGGCCGAATTCCAGATCCTGTATGGCAAGGGCATCTACCGTAACGGCGAGATCATCGATCTGGGCGTACAGCTTGGCTTGCTCGAGAAGTCCGGAGCCTGGTACAGCTATCAGGGCAGCAAGATCGGCCAGGGCAAGGCCAATTCGGCCAAGTACCTGGAAGACAATCCGGAAGTGGCGCGCACCATCGAGCAGCTGATCCGCGACAAGCTGCTGGTCGCACCGGTACCGCTCAAATCGACCAGTACCGCGGACGATCTGGTTGACGCCGACATCTGACGCCTGCCATGCCGGCCGTGCTCGATAGCGCCGCCGCCGTGCGGCGCACGGCAATGGATCTGCTGGCCCGGCGCGAGCACGGGCGAGTGGAGTTGGCGCGCAAGCTGCGCCTGCGTGGTGCTGCCGCCGAGCTGATCGAGAGCGCCCTGGATCGTCTGGAAGCAGACGGTCTGCTCAATGAATCGCGCTATCTGGAATGCTTTGTCGGCAGCCGCGCGCGTGCCGGCTATGGTCCCTTGCGCATTCGCGAGGAGCTGGCCCAGCGCGGACTACCGCGCGAAGCGATCGAAGCAGCCATCCGCGAGGCGGGTATCGACTGGGCC
This sequence comes from Pseudomonas sp. N040, assembly GCF_015637705.1. Taxonomy (GTDB): domain Bacteria; phylum Pseudomonadota; class Gammaproteobacteria; order Pseudomonadales; family Pseudomonadaceae; genus Aquipseudomonas. The sequence goes on from NZ_JADOBE010000003.1 coordinate 259,639, forward strand.
GCCCAGCTGCGCGAGGTCTGGCGCCGCCGGTTTGCCGGGCAACTGCCGGTGGATGCGAAAGCACGCGCCCAGCAGGGCCGGTTTCTCAGCTACCGCGGATACCCGGTGGAAATGGTCGGGCGCCTGTTGCGCAACGCCGACCTCGACTGAACCGGCCCGCTACTTCGCGGAAAACAGCCCGTGCTCAGCTGTTCTGTGCCCAGTTCTGCGGCAGATTGATAAAGTCCACCAGCTCGCGCAAGCGCCCATGGTCGCGCCCGTTGAAGTGGAACGCCAGGCGGATCAGGTGGCAGAGTTCGGGCTCGTCGGTTTCTGTCTCGCAGTAAGGCTGCTGGCGAAAGCCGCCTTCACGGCTGAGGTCGGAGAACTCCTTGTGCAGCGTCAACAGTGCGCCCTCGTTGAGCGGATGATTCATGCGGATGACAAACAGCCCCTGCAGCCAGCGGGATGAATGGAAGTTGCGGTAGAAACGGGATATTTCCTGTGCGGCCTCCGCCCCGCTGTGCACCAGGCGCATCAGGTGCAGGTCGCTGTGCAGGATGTAGTGATTGTCTGCCAGGCCCTGGCGCAGGAAATCGAGGGCGCTGTCCCAGTAGTTGCCCTCCGGATGATCCAGCAGAACTATTGGAATCAGCGGGCTTTTGCCGGTCTGGATCAGGGTCAGGACCTCGAGGGCTTCGTCCAGCGTGCCAAAGCCGCCCGGGCAGAGGACAACGGCGTCAGCCTCCTTGACGAAAAACAGCTTGCGCAGAAAGAAGAAATGAAAGGTCAGCAGGTTTCCGGAGGCTTGCACGGTAGGGTTGGCGCCCTGCTCGAATGGCAGCGAGATGTTGAAGCCGAGGCTGTTGTCAGCGCCGGCGCCAGCGTGCGCCGCAGCCATGATGCCATCGCCGGCACCGGTGATGACCATCAGGTCCAGGCGCGACAGTTCGCTGCCGAGATCGCGGGCCAGGTGATACAGCGGGTGTCCAACAGGCGTTCGCGCGGAGCCGAATACCGAGACCTTGCGCCGCCGCTTGAACTTCTCCAGCAGGCTGAAGGCACTCTCCATCTCGGTCAGGGTCTGCAGCATGATCTTGGCGTCCCAGCGATTGCGGTCGGCCTGCGCCATGCGGATGACGCTCATCAGCATCTCCCGATACAGCTGCCTGTTCGGGCTGCCGGGTGGTACGGCCAGCTCGGCGAGATCATCGACTTTCTGGTTGATGTCGATGGCGCTGGTCTGAAAATGCCGGGACAGGTAATCGTCCGGTTCGTAAGGCATGCGCCTGTCCCTCTGGATGGGTCGGTTGCCTGCTTTAGAGCACCACTTGCTCGCCGGGTTCCGGAATGGTGGCGGTCCAGTCCAGGCGCTGCTTGATGACCTGCTGCAGGATCAGCATTTTTTCCAGCTCGCCATGCACCAGATACAGCTCGGGGCGGTGATCGAAGTGTTTTACCCAGTCGATCAGCTCGCTTTGCCCGGCATGGGCGGAAAAGCCGCCGAGCGTGTGAACCTTGGCTTTGACCGCGAAGCGCTGGTGCAGGACCTTGATGCTGTTGGCACCATCGACGATGGCACGTCCCAGGGTGCCCTTGGCCTGGAAGCCGGGAAACACCAAGTGGCATTCCTGGCGCCAGATATTGTGCTTGAAGTGGTGCACGATGCGCCCGCCGGTACACATGCCGCTGCCAGCGATGATGATGGCGCCGCTCTTGATGCGGTTGATCGCCATAGAGTCCTCGGGTGACGGTGTGCAGCGCAGGATCGGCAGCCATTCCTCGATGCGCTTTACCCCCTTGGCATGCAGTGCAGCCCGGTCTTCCGGATTGAACTGGTCGATGTAGCGGTTGTAGATCGCATTGGCGCGGATAGCCATCGGACTGTCGAGGAATACTGCCTGCTGCGGCAGGCGACCTTGCTGATAGAAGCGGCCCAGGTGATAGATCAGATCCTGGGTGCGGCCGACGGCAAAGGCCGGTATCAGTACATTGCCGCCATCGCGGTGCGCCTGCTGGAGAATCTCGGCCAGCTCATCGAGCGTATCCGGCGTACAGCGATGGTCACGATCACCGTAGGTGGATTCGAGCATGACGGCGTCGGCCCGGCTGAGAATGCTCGGGTCATGCATCAGCGGCGAGCAGTTATTGCCCAGGTCGCCGGAGAACACCAGATGCCGGGTCAGGTGGTGATCATCAACCTCCAGCTCGACAATCGAAGAACCGAGAATATGTCCGGCATCATGGTAGGTAACCCGCACGCCCGGGGCGACCTCATGCCTCGCGCCATAGTTCAGCGGGCGGCGCAGCTCAAGTGCCCGCTCGGCATCGGCGGTGGCGTAAATGGGGGTAATCGGGTCCTTGCCGACGCGTGCGCGCCATTTGTTTTCCCACTCGGTGTCATGTTCCTGGATATGCGCGGCGTCGAGCAGCATCAGTTCCATCAGCTCGCAGGTGGCGACGGTGGCATAAATCGGTCCGCGGTAGCCTTCGGCAGCCAGGCGCGGCAGCAGTCCGCTGTGATCCAGGTGGGCATGCGAGATCACTACCGCATTCAGGCTGCCAGGATCGAAGGGGAACGCTGCCCGATTGCGCTCGTCCGCATCCCGATAGCCCTGGTGCATGCCGCACTCGAGCAGCACCCGGGAGCCATCGCGGCTCTCGATCAGATAGCAGGAACCGGTGACTTGCTGTATCGCGCCGTAAAAGTTGAGCAGAGCCATGACGAACTCCTGTACGCAGAGGATGACTCGAAGCCTGCCCCCATGTCAGGCAGGTGGTGTTGATGCAGGTCAGCTCGCCGGGCTTACCTCGCGCAGGGCGCTCTCGAGGTTGTGCACTGCCTGTTGCGGGTCGAGCCATTTGTCCAGGCCGAAAAGGCCGATGCGGAAGGTGCGGAAGTCCGCCGCCTCATCACACATCAAGGGTACGCCAGCCGCCGTCTGCAGGCCTTGCTCGATGAATTTCCTGCCGTTGTGGATCAGCGGGTCAGCGGTATAGCTGACCACCACGCCAGGCGCTTCGAAGCCGGCAGCGGCGACGCTGGGGAACCCACTGCTGGCCAGCAGTGCCCTGACGCGCTGGCCCAGCGCCCATTGCCTGGCCTTGAGGTTGTCCAGGCCATGGCCTGCGGTTTCCTGCAGGCTCTGGCAGAAGCGCGCCAGGGCATCCGTCGGCAGCGTCGCGTGGTAGGCATGCCCGCCATTTTCGTAGGCCTGCATGATCTGCAGCCATTTGAGCAGGTCACAGGCAAAGCTGCTGCTGCGGGTCTGCTGGATACGCTCGGCGGCCGTTTCACCAAGCATCACCAGTGCGCAGCAGGGCGAGGCGCTCCAGCCTTTCTGCGGGGCACTGATCAGCACATCGACCGCACAGGCGCGCATGTCAACCCAGACCGCGCCGGAGGCGATGCAGTCGAGGACGAACAGTCCGCCGTGTTCATGCATGGCGTCGGCGATGGCGCGCAGATACGTGTCGGGCAGGATGATCCCGGAGGCGGTTTCCACATGCGGAGCGAACAGCAGGTCGGGCTTGTGCTGGCGAATGCTGGCGACCACTTCGTCGAGCGGGGCCGGTGTCCACGGCTGCTGCTGCCCGCTGGCCACTGGGCGCGCCTTGAGGACGATTTCCTCCGCGGGAATCCGTCCGGTTTCGAAGATCTGGCTCCAGCGATAACTGAACCAGCCATTGCGCAGCACCATGCATTTCTTGCCCCCGGCAAACTGCCGGGCCACCGCTTCCATGCCGTAAGTCCCGCCACCGGGCACGACGGCCACGGCAGCGGCGGCGTAGGTGCGCTTGAGCCCGGCGGAAATGTCGCGCATGACCTGCTGGAACTGCTGGGACATATGGTTCAGCGAGCGATCGGTGAACACCACCGAGTATTCGAGCAGGCCTGTGGGATCGACGGCGGGGTACTGGCTGGACATGCAAATCTCCGGTTGCTTGAAGCTGGCGGGGTGGACTCCGATGTTACTCATTTAAGCAGGCAAAACACCCGCGATACGCCCTGTCTCATGCAGATATCGCCCAATGGAGGTGACTGCGCACAGCCGGAGCCTGCCGTGCTGCACGTAAAGGCTGTTAAACTGCCGTCCCCGCGCAGGGCGAGCCCTGTCCGTTTGTTCTGGTGAACTGCCCATGAGCCATGCCGTTGCCCGTTTGCGTGCCGAGCGTCTGGCGCGCAGCGTTCGTCCGTTCAATGCGCGCGGCTCGCGAGTGCCGCGCTGTCCGCACTGCCGGGTGGCGTTCAGCTACTGCCTGTGCGCGTGGCGACCGCAGGTCAGCAGTGTGGCGGGTGTGTGCCTGCTGATGTACGACACCGAGCCGCTGAAGCCGAGCAATACCGGTTGGCTGATTGCCGACGTGGTGGCGGATACCGCGGCTTTCGGCTGGTCGCGAACCGAGCCGGACCCGGCAATCGAGGCCCTGCTGAATGACCCGCAGTGGCAACCCATCATCGTCTTTCCCGGCGAGTATGCCGAGCCGGAGCGGGTGGTTGAGCGGGTGCCGCTCGCCCCGGGGCAGCGGCCGCTGTTCGTGCTGCTCGATGCGACCTGGATGGAAGCGCGCAAGATGTTTCGCAAGAGTCCCTATCTGGACCGTTTTCCGGTCCTCAGCCTGCAACCGGAACAATTGTCGCGCTATCGCCTGCGCCGCGCGCAGCGCGAGGAACACTTGTGTACGGCCGAGGTGGCGGCGCTCTGCCTGGAGCTGGCCGGCGACCAGCGTGCGGCCCAGGCGCTGGATGCCTATCTGGATGTATTCACCGAGCATTACCTGGCCGCCAAGCGCAATCAGCCGCTGGATCTCGGCAGTCCTGCGCACCAGGCGTTACAGGCGTTTCTGCCTGGCTGAGGTCAGGCTGCGAGCCGGCGCGGCCAGAGCTGTGCCAGCAACATGCCGGCAAACATCAGGGCGCAGCCGAAATAACCGCGCAGGCTCAGTGCCTCGTCGAGCAACAGTGCGCCAAACATGGCTGCGAACAGGGCTTCCATCGACAGGATGACAGCCGCATGGGAAGGAATGGCATCTTTCTGGGCAATCACCTGCAGGGTAAAGCCGACACACACGCCCAGCAGCCCGCCATACAGAATCGCCGGCAGGGCGGCCAGGATGGCGCCCAGCTCGATCGGCTCGAAGGCCAGCGCCAGCAGCAGGCTGATCAGCCCGCAGACGGCAAACTGGATCAGCGCCAGTTGCAGGGCGTCATGCCGGCTGGCGAAGTGCCCGACCAGCAATACATGCGCCGCCCAGACAAACGCCCCAGCCAGCTGCAACCAGTCACCCGAGGCCACCTGGAAGTTTTCCCCGACGCTAAGCAGGAACATGCCGACGACTGCCAGCCCTGCGCCCATCCATATACCCAGGCCGGTCTTGTGACCGAGAAGCAGGCCCAGCAGCGGTACGATGATCACGTAGAGGCCGGTAATGAAGCCGGAGTTGGTCACGCTGGTGAACAGCAGGCCAACCTGCTGCAGGCTCATTCCGACGGTCAGGGCCAGGCCCATGATCAGGCCGCCGAGCAGCAAGCCGGGATTGAACGCTTCCGGTTTGCGGTGCTCGACGCGCCGTTCGAGAAACAGGATCAGCGGCAGCAGTACAGCGCTGGCGAGCGTGAAGCGCAGGCCGCTGTAGAGGAACGGGCCGATACTGTCCATGCCCAGGCGCTGGGCAATGAAGGCCGAGCCCCAGATGATCGCGGTCAGCAGCATCAGCAGGTCGGCGCGCAGGGCTTGGCGGTGCATGGCAAATCTCTCGGCGTGGGGGGCACAAACTGTGCCGCAAGGCCGCCGTGTTGGCTATCGGCAAGCGCGACATTTACGTATAACGGCAGCCGGGTTGCTGGTATGGCTGTAAAGATTGGCTGCGCCCCGTTATTCTGCAGGCCTCATGCGTTCATAACAATAATGCTGTCCCGGTCACTGCCTGCCAGTGGACTGTCCGCCTGATCCGCGTGCTGTGAGGCCGGCGGGTGGAGTGACAGGCTGGATTGCAGCCAGGTGCTGCACCGGGAGCAGTGCCAATAAAAGGACATGCCATGGCTGCTTACGAAATACTGATCGCCGACGATCACCCGCTGTTCCGCAGTGCCTTGCAACAGGCGCTGAGTATTGGCCTGGGGAGTGAGGTGCGGCTGGCCGAGGCTGCCAGCATTGCAGAGCTGGAAGCCCGGCTGAATGAGAAAAGTGACTGGGATCTGGTCCTGCTCGATCTGAACATGCCCGGGGCACACGGCTTCTCCGGGCTGGTGCTGCTGCGCGGGCAATACCCGCAGATACCGGTGGTGATGATTTCGGCACAGGAAGAGGCTGCGGTGGTGTCGCGCTCACGCGAGTTTGGCGCCAGTGGCTTCATTCCCAAGTCCAGCTCGCTGGAGCAGATCCAGCAGGCCGTGCGTGCGGTGCTCGACGGAGACCTGTGGTGGCCGAATCCATCGGCGCAGATGACCGCCGTGTCCGCCGCAGCCAAGGCGGCCAGCGCCGGTCTGGCCAGCCTGACACCCCAGCAGTTCCGCGTGCTGACCATGGTCTGCGACGGTTTGCTGAACAAGCAGATTGCCTGGGAGCTGGCAGTGTCCGAGGCGACGATCAAGGCGCATGTCACCGCGATCTTCCGCAAGTTGGGCGTGCGCACCCGGACCCAGGCGGCCATGTTGTTGCAGCAGCTGGAAAACGTAGCGCCGCAATGAAGCACGGCTGGATTGAGGATTTAACCGCCAAGTGGCGAGGATCGATGTTTTCCGCAGGCCTGGCTGCAACCGGCGCCAAGCCTTGGCATCCGGCGCTGGCAGGGATGCAGCCCTTCACCTTCTCCGCTGGGCCGGATTCACCGGCGCGGCATAATTCTGGATAGTTCACCGATGTCACCATTCAAGGGCCAGACCGGCCTCAAACGCATTCTCAACGCTACCGGTTACTCCATGGCCGGCTTGCATAGCGCCTTTGTTGGCGAGGCGGCGTTCCGTCAGCTGGTACTGATCAATGTGCTGTTGATCCCGCTGGCCTTCGTGTTCGATGTCAGCCGGGTCGAGCGGGCACTGATGGTCGCCGTGTGCCTGATCCTGCTGATCGTCGAGCTGCTCAACTCGGCCATCGAGGCGGCGATCGACCGCATCTCGCTGGACATCCATCCGCTGTCGAAGAGCGCCAAGGACATGGGCAGCGCCGCCCAGTTCATCGCGCTGTGCCTGATCGGCGTGGTCTGGGGCCTGATCCTGCTCGGTTGAGCGGTTCAGTTCAGCATCGGCAGGACGATCTGGTCACTGCGTGCCACGTTGCTGGTCAGTGCCTTGCACAGCTCAAGGAATTCGGCCATCGCGGCGGTCTGGTTCTTCTGCCGGTTCCAGATGAACTGGAACTGCCGGAGCAGGTCCAGTTGCGGCGTTTCCACCGCCACCAGGCTGCCCCGCCGAAACGCATCGCGCAGTGCCAGGCGTGAAATGCAGCTGATGCCCAGCCCCGACTCCACCGCCCGCTTGATCGCTTCGGTGTGTTCCAGTTCAAGCCGGATATTTAGCTGCGACAGATGATGGCGCATGGCCTGATCAAAGGTCAGCCGGGTGCCGGAGCCTTTCTCGCGCAGGATCCAGGCTTCGCGGCAGAGCTCCTCCGTGGTGGCCTGGCCGCGCTTGGCCAGCGGGTGTTCGGGAGCACAGAACACCACCAGTTCGTCATCCACCCAGTGCCGGACGATGATATCCGGGTGCTGGCAATCGCCCTCGATCAGCCCCAGATCCAGTTCGTAGCGGGCGATCTGCTGCACCATCTGCTCGGTGTTGCTGACATGCAGGCTGACCCGGCACTCGGGGTGGTTCTGCATGAACTTGCCGAGCAGCAGGGTTGCCAGGTAGTTGCCAACCGTCAGGGTTGCCCCGACAGCGAGTGACCTGAAACCGCTTTTGCCATTGAGCAGGGCTTCGATTTCCCGGGCCTGCTCGAGCAGCGCCAATGCCTGGGGCAATAACTGCTGACCAGCGGAGTTCAGGTTGAGGCGTTTGCCGACCCGGTCAAACAGCAGGGTGCTGATGCTGCGTTCCAGCTCCGACAGCGAGGTACTCGCGGCTGACTGGGAAAGCGCCAGTGTTTGCGCAGCCCTGGAAACGTTGCCTTGGGTGGCCACGGCGGCGAACACTTCGAGTTGTCGCAGGGTAAATCTCATATCTATATAACCAATATTTAATATCTTTATTATTCACTTAACAGATTAACAGCCTGCGCCTAAAATCCGTCCCCATCAAGTCTGCTGCTTCAGGAACTCACCATGAGCAATATGAATGTCGAACGCGTACTCAGTGTCCATCACTGGAACGACACCCTGTTCAGCTTCAAGACCACCCGTAATCCGGGGCTGCGTTTCGAGAACGGGCAGTTCGTCATGATCGGCCTGCAGCAGGAAAACGGCCGCCCGCTGATGCGCGCCTACTCGATCGCCAGCCCGAACTACGAAGAGCATCTGGAATTCTTCAGCATCAAGGTGCAGGACGGCCCGTTGACCTCGCGCCTGCAGCACCTGCAACCGGGCGACGAGCTGATGGTCAGTCGCAAACCCACCGGCACCCTGGTGCTGGACGACCTGTTGCCGGGCAAGCATCTGTACCTGCTCAGCACCGGCACCGGTCTGGCGCCGTTCATGAGCGTGATCCAGGATCCGGAAACCTATGAGCGCTTCGAGAAGGTCATCCTGATTCACGGCGTGCGCTATGTGAACGAAGTGGCCTACCGCGAGTTCATCACCGAGCACCTGCCGAACAACGAGTTTTTCGGCGAGGCACTGCGGCAGAAGCTGATCTACTACCCCACGGTGACCCGTGAAGAGTTCGAGAACCAGGGCCGGCTGACCGACCTGATGCGCACCGGCAAGCTGTTCAGCGATATCGGCCTGCCGCCGATCAACCCGCAGGATGATCGCGCCATGATCTGCGGCAGCCCGAGCATGCTGGATGAAACCAGTGCCGTGCTGGACAGTTTCGGCCTGAAGATTTCCCCGCGCATGGGCGATCCGGGCGACTACCTGATCGAGCGCGCCTTCGTCGAGAAGTAAGCGCCGCAGCTATTGATCAGGTCCCTGAATAGTAGTTTCGCCGGTAGGCGCACCACCTCGGTGGGTGCTTTTGCAGCGCCATCGCGGCGAGGACGCCGCTCCTGAAAACTCAAGGGCCTGCCTTTGTCGGGCTCAACCCGGCTTGCGCCGTGCGCTGAAACACCAGGGCTTTCAACCCGCACTCCGGATCGATGTCGGCAAACTCGGGCGGGTTTTCCAGGCGCTCGCGGAAGACCAGGCCTGGCGCTTCACGGGCGACGGCATCCAGCAGGAACGCGGAGCCGCGGTCCGGGTCGTTGCAGCAGGCCAGCACCAGACCATCCTGGTTCAGCAGGTCAGGCAGGCGGCGCAAAATCTTCGGGTAGTCACTGCTCAGCACAAAGCTGCCTTTCTGCAAGCTGGGCGGGTCGACGATGATCAGGTCGAACGGGCCGAGGCGTTTCACTTTTCCCCACGACTTGAACAGATCGTGAGCCAGGAAGCTCACCCGGCTGAGGTCGTGCTGGTTCAGCCGGTGATTGTCGCGCCCGCGGCTGAGGGCCGCCCTGGCCATGTCCAGATTGACTACCTGCCGCGCGCCACCGGCGATCGCCGCTATTGAGAAGCCGCAGGTGTAGGCGAACAGGTTGAGGACTGTCTTGCCGGCCGCCTGCTGGCGTACCCAACGGCGGCCATAACGCATGTCGAGGAACAGGCCGCTGTTCTGCTTGTTGCCCAAGTCCAGCTGGTAACGCAGCCCGTCCTCGTCGATCTGCCAGGTGCTCAGCGGCGCGCCTGCCAGCCATTCTGCCGGGCAGTCCGGCCGGTAGCGGTGCTGCAGCAGTACAGGCTGTCCGAGGCTGGGCAGCATGGCTTCGAGGGCGGCCAGTTGACCAGGCTCCGGCTGGCGGAACAGCGTCACCAGCAGGATCCCTTGCAGCCAGTCGACGCTGATCTGTTCCAGCCCCGGCCAGCGCCTGCCGCGGCCATGCAAGAGCCGACGGGCCTCGCCTGGGGCCGGGTCCAGGGCGCTGCGCAAATGCTGCTGCAGGCGGGTGATGGCATCGGTGTGCATGGGGTGCTTCCGGCGAAGTGAGAGGGGCATTGAATGGCTGCCAGGCCGGAGTAAATGCGCTCACTCCGCCAGCAGTACTTCCAGTACGCAGATGCGCTCCGGCTGCGGGTAATGCCAGCGCACATCCAGGTCCCACAGCCGGCAGCCATAGCGTCGCGAACTCGCGGGTACTTGATAGGCAGGACGCGGATCCTGGGCCAGGCACTGTTCGATCAACTCGACCAGGGGTTCATTCAGGCGCAGGGCGTGCAGTCGAGCCTGTTCGAGCGCGGCGGGTTGCCAGTCGACGGCGATGGTCGCCGGGGCCGCTTCGGCAATGCCGTTGTGCGCATCCGCCACGCAGTCGGCATAGGGTACGTAGGGCTTGATATCGAGCACCGGCGTGCCGTCCAGCAGGTCGATGCCGGACAGCCACAGGCGAGCGGCTTCAACCTTGTCCAGCCGGACCACCGACTGGCCGATACCGTTGGGTCGGTGGGTCGAGCGGCTGGCGAACACGCCGATCGACTGGTTGCCACCCAGCCGCGGCGGGCGCACCTTGAGGCGCGGCTTGTCCTCGAGGGCCTGGTGAAACAGGAACAGCAGCCAGACGTGGCTGACCTGTTCCAGCCCGGCGACAGCTTCGCCGGTATTGAACGGTGGCAGCAGTTCCAGCACCCCGCGCGCCGCTGGCGCCAGCTGCGGCTGGCGCGGGATGGCGAACTTTTCGCGAAAGCACGAGCGCAGGTAACCGACCGGCGCAACGCTATGCATCGGCCGGCTCGCTGGCGAGTGCCTGACGGGCAAGCTGGGTGTTGCGTACCACGGTGTAGCAGTCCTCGACATGCGCGTTGCCGACCATCTTCATGGCGCCAAAGCTGATCGAGGCCGCAACTGCCTGGCCAAGGATGGGGATGAACTTCACAAACGCCTTGGTGGTGACCCGCACGCCGACCTTTTTCAGCACCTGGATCAGTACATGCTTGGTCACCAGCTTGCCGACCATTTCGCTGCCAACGCTGGTGACGGCGACCACGGTGATCTTCTTGAGCTGCAGCGGCAGTTGCTCGATCTGTTCGGGCGTCAGACCGAACTTCTGGTTGATCGCCGGGATCATTTCCAGCAGCAGGCTGACATCGGCACCAATATCGACTCCCGGGATGGGCAGGACTGCGGCACCGGCCGAGAGCCCGGCCCGACGGGTAACCATGGCTTTGCATTCATCGCGGATGGCGTTCAGTTGATCAAGGTTTTGCGCAAGCATGCGTGCTCCGGGATCGATGCGGTAAAGGCGTCAGTCTGCCTTGTCAGAGCGGCGTGGTGCAAAGCATTAGCACGCTGATCGTTGTTCAACCGATAAAAGTGCAGGGCCAACAAAAAGGGAGAAACGTCGGCTGCCCGTTTCTCCCGTTTGGGTGTAGCGCGTCCCTTACTGATTCACGGGGTGTACCAGATCGGCGAGGTGTAGGCGCGCTCCTGCAATTGCATGGGCACGTCCTTGTCGGCTTTCAGGGCGAAATACTTGGCATCGTAGGCGGTCCAGCGCGGGGTCGGGATTTCCAGCACGCGCGCGTAATAAAAGGCACTCTGTCTGGCGTCGAAGTCCGGGTCGGTCCACGCGGTGATCAGGTCGGAATCGCCAATAGTATTAGTCCAACTGGCATTGGCGACATCGACGGTACTGCCGACTGCCGGCAACTGGCCGTCCTTGCCGGGTTGGCGCCGCTCGGCATCGCCCCAGCTCACGTCATAGATTTTCTCGTGAGCTTCGCCCTTGCTGTCGAGCCAGCCCTTGATGATCTGGATGCGGTCGAGATTGGCACCCATCGGGTCCTTCATGGCGGCCACCAGGAAGGTTGGCGATTTGCCGGCAGGTGCGTTGTTCAGGTCGCCGCCCATCGGTACGCCTTTGGCGTAACCCACGCGCGCCGGCATGCGATCTTGTGCATCGTCCGGGGTAAAGTCCCAGCCGCCAAAGAAGCGCACAGTCATGCGCGGTCCGGTGGTGGCGTAGGTTTCCTTGCGTTGCATGGCATCGAATATCGATGCGCGGGTGTTTTCCTTGGCCCACACAGCAGCGTAGCCGGACGATGACAATTGCCATTCCTTGATGCCGATGCCGGTCTTGAAGTTGCGGAAGAAGTCCTTGGTCAGTCGCTTGGGGTTCGGCTCCATATTGCTTGCCTTGCCAAAGAAGTTATCTTCCCCGGCAGTGGCCAGTCCGGTGTGCGAGTCGGTTGAGCCGATCATGCCGAACTTGTAGGGGTTGGTGCCAAACTCCTTGTCCAGTTTGAGACCGTTCTTCAATGCTTCACGGGCGTACTCATACTGGAGCATTTCAGGTGTCTTGGCTTGCGAAGCATCCAGGTTGCTCTTGTCCAGTCGTTCGAAGTTGGCGAACTCATCCGTGGGTGACAGGGCTGGATTGGTCTCGCCGTCGCCTTTGATCTGGGTTACTTCGTAGAGCTTCTCCCATTTGGCGCGCGTTTCGATGTAGGCCTTGTCGATCTTCTTGCCGCCATACACCTCGGTGGTAGGGAACATGCGACCGTTACTCAGGTTGCCGTTGTGGGCGATGGCCAGAATCTGACTGCCGGTTTTGCTTTCTGCTTCAGCCAACCATTTCCACAGGTCTTCCGGGTTGCCGCTGCCGAGCGGTGGCAGGGTGGTGTAGGGCTCGACCTTGCTGGCCTGCTCGCCACCTTCACGAAACAACACATTACGGTGCAGGTTGTTGCCCTGTTCGTTGGAGGTCCATTCGTAGCCAATGATGGCGGTGAAGCGCCCAGGATCATTGGCCTCCTCGGCCGCCTTGATCACTTGAGCCCAGGCTGACTTGTAGGCGGGTGTTCCCGGCAATGGGAAACCATCGGGCAGTTTGTTCTGGCCGAAGCTGGTGATGATATCGATTGCTGCCTCACCACCTTTGCCGGCCTTGATCAGGTCATACCATTTGCGCCCTTGCGGCGTAGCCAGCAGGGTCGGATCGCCGCTCATCAGGGTGGGGAAAAAACCGAAGCCGTCGGAATGGTCCGAGATCACCATGAAATCAAGCGGGCGTGAAAGTTTGGCGGGTTGACCGGTCGACGAGGTGACTTGTTCGCCGCGACCGAAACGATAGGCGTCTGCCGGGCTCAGGCGCGCGCCAAAGGCTCCGGCGTCCATGGAGAACGCAGTGTGTACATGGGTGTCGCCGAATAGCGGTCGGGTCGGGAAGTCTTCATTCACGTAGGGCGAGTAGGGGGGCTTGGCCGCTACTGGCGCGGTTGTGTCAGCGGCGAACACAGTTGAACCCAGGCTGGCGGCAACAACAACAGCCAACAGGCTTGGCTGAAAGCGCAAAAATTTCATGCGAGATAGCTCCAGAAGTGCTTGCACAGGTTGAGTGCAAACAATTTTTGGAGTCTAGTCCAATTTTTTAGCGAAGTGTATGCGAGTTTTGCTGGAACGGGGGCAACCCGCAAACCATTACCCGGCGGGTTGCACCAGCTCTACGGCGTATTCCTCAGAGCAGTTCGGCCCACAGGTCGTATTCGTCGGCATCGACGACGCGTACGCGGACTTTGTCGCCGGGACTTACGCTGTTCGTGGCGATAAACACGCTGCCGTCAATTTCCGGGGCATCGGCCCAGGAGCGGCCTACAGCGCCTTCGTCGTCGACTTCGTCGATCAGTACTTCAATCTCGCGGCCGATTTTCTGCTGCAAGCGTTCGGCAGAAATGGCCTGCTGATGCGCCATGAAGCGGTCCCAGCGATCCTGCTTGATATCGTCCGGCACTGGTTCCAGATCCAGATCGTTGGCGGGTGCGCCTTCCACCGGCGAGTACTGGAAGCAGCCAACCCGGTCGAGCTGGGCTTCGCTCAGCCAGTCGAGCAGGTACTGGAAATCTTCTTCGGTTTCGCCGGGAAAGCCGACGATGAACGTGGAACGGATGGTCAGTTCCGGGCACTGCTCGCGCCAGTTCTTGATCCGCGCCAGAGTCTTGTCTTCGAAGGCCGGGCGCTTCATCGCCTTGAGCACTTTCGGGCTGGCGTGCTGGAAGGGGATGTCCAGGTACGGCAGGATCTTGCCGGCGGCCATCAGCGGAATCACGTCGTCCACATTCGGGTACGGATAGACATAGTGCAAACGCACCCACACACCCATGCTGCCGAGCGCTTCGCACAATTCGAGCATGCGCGTCTTCACCGGCTGGCCGTTCCAGAAATCGGTCTTGTACTTCATGTCCACGCCATAGGCGCTGGTGTCCTGGGAAATCACCAGGACTTCCTTGACGCCGGCCTTGACCAGCCGCTCGGCTTCGCCGAGCACTTCGCCGACCGGACGGCTGACCAGCTTGCCGCGCATCGACGGGATGATGCAGAAGCTGCAGCTGTGGTTGCAGCCTTCTGAAATCTTCAGATAGGCGTAGTGGCGCGGGGTCAGCTTGACGCCCTGTGGTGGTACCAGGTCGATCAGAGGGTTGTGTTCCTTATTGGGCGCAACGACATCGTGTACGGCGTTCAGCACCTGTTCGTACTGCTGTGGGCCGGTGACGGCCAGCACGCTGGGGTGCACATTGCGAATGGCCGACTCTTCCACACCCATGCAGCCGGTGACAATGACCTTGCCGTTCTCGGCCAGCGCCTCACCGATCACATCCAGCGATTCCGCCTTGGCACTGTCGATAAAGCCACAGGTGTTGACCACCACCACGTCGGCATCTTCATAGCTGGACACCACCTCGTAACCTTCCATGCGCAACTGGGTGAGGATGCGTTCGGAGTCGACCAGCGCCTTGGGGCAACCGAGGCTGACAAAACCGACTTTGGGGCTGGCGGGGGTAGACATGGCGAACCTCGGGCTGGATACGCGCCAGTGGTGTTCACTGCGCTGATCAAAAAGTGCGCAATTCTAGCGGCCGCATGGCGGCTTGGCCAGCGCTCTGCGCTAGCCGGCGTAGATTCCCCGGCTGCGACAAATGGTGGCACCGGTTGCCTTGTGTGCGGCGCAAGCGCAGCATTTGCACACATTTTGTAACGAGTAGCTTGTATGAGCGAACAGGTTGTTGCAGCGACTGCCGAGGAAGGCAGTCATTCGTCGGGTGTTGGCCTGCTGGTGGCGGCCGCCGGCGTGGTGTATGGCGATATCGGCACCAGCCCGCTGTATACCCTCAAGGAGGTGTTTGCCGGTCACTACGGGGTGCAGGTCAATCATGAGGGTGTGTTTGGCATCCTCTCCCTGATTGTCTGGTCGCTGCTCTGGGTGGTGTCGCTCAAGTATGTGATGTTCATGCTGCGTGCCGATAACGACGGCGAGGGCGGAGTGATGGCCCTGACGGCGCTGGCGCGGCGGGCGGCGTTGCCGTATCCGCGGTTGCAGACTGTGCTGGTGCTGCTCGGCCTGTTCGGTGCGGCGCTGTTTTATGGCGACAGCATGATCACCCCGGCGATCTCGGTATTGTCGGCGGTTGAAGGTTTGAACGTGGCGCTGCCGGGGCTCAGTCACTGGGTGGTGCCGGTGACCCTGGTGCTGCTGGTGGGGTTGTTCCTGATCCAGAAGCACGGCACGGCGCGCATCGGCATTTTGTTCGGCCCGGTGATGGTCGCCTGGTTCCTGATTCTCGGCGCCCTCGGGGTGTACGGCATTCTGCGCCAGCCTCAGGTATTGCAGGCGCTCAACCCATACTGGGCGGTGAACTTCTTCATCTCCCATCCGGGTATCGGCATCACCATTCTGGCGGCGGTGGTGTTGGCCTTGACCGGCGCCGAGGCATTGTATGCGGACATGGGCCACTTCGGGCGCAAGCCTATTGCCCGTGCCTGGTTCGGCCTGGTACTGCCGGGTTTGGTGTTGAATTACTTCGGCCAGGGTGCCTTGCTGCTGGAAGACCCGGAAGCAGCGCGCAACCCGTTCTACCTGTTGGTGCCGTCCTGGGGCCTGTTGCCGATGATCGGTTTGGCCACGCTGGCGACCATCATTGCCTCGCAGGCGGTGATTTCCGGGGCTTTCTCCCTCAGCCAGCAGGCGATCCAGCTCGGTTATGTGCCGCGCATGCAGATCCAGCACACGTCCAGCCAGGAGCAGGGGCAGATCTATATTGGCATGGTCAACTGGGCACTGATGGTTGGCGTGGTACTGCTGGTACTGGGCTTCGGCTCCTCCAGTGCCCTCGCTTCTGCCTATGGCGTGGCGGTGACCGGCACCATGCTGATCGATACCTTCCTGGTGGCGGCGGTGATGCTGTTGCTGTGGAAGGCCCCCCGCTGGTGGGCGATTCCGCTGCTGATCGGCTTTTTCATCGTCGACGTGCTGTTCTTTGCCGCCAACATTCCGAAAATTCTCGAGGGCGGTGTCTTCCCGGTAATCGCTGGTATCGCCCTGTTCGTGCTGATGACCACCTGGAAGCGTGGCCGGCAGATTCTGGTCGAGCGTCTGGATGAGAGTGCACTGCCGCTGCCGTTGTTCATCAGCAGCATCCGCAGCCAGCCGCCGCATCGGGTACAAGGCACGGCGGTGTTCCTCTCGGCGCGCCCGGATGCGGTGCCGCATGCGCTGCTGCACAACATGCTGCACAACCAGGTGCTGCATGAGCAGGTGGTCTTGTTGACAGTGGTCAGCGAGGATCGGCCGCGTGTGGCGCTCGACCGACGCTTCGAGGTCACGGCCTATGGCGAGGGGTTCTTTCGCGTGGTGCTGCATTACGGTTTCATGGACGAGCCGGACGTCCCAGCGGCCCTGGCGCTGTGTCACCTCGACGAGCTGGATTTCAGCCCGATGCGCACCACCTATTTCCTCAGCCGCGAGACGGTTATTCCGACCAAACGCTTGGGCATGGCGCGCTGGCGCGAAAATCTGTTTGCCTTCCTGTTGAAGAATGCCAACAGCAACCTGCGCTTCTTCAAGCTGCCTCTGAACCGGGTGATTGAACTGGGTACCCAGGTCGAGATGTAGTCTGGAGCCTGAATGACAAAAAGGCTTGCCGGGTGACTGGCAAGCCTTTTTGCATTGCAATATGAGGCTCGGGCTTTCAGTCGCGCTCAGGCTTCATGATCAGCAAGGCGTTGTCGCGGATCACGTAGTGGTGATACAGCGCGGCGAGGGTGTGAATGCCGATCAGCCAGTAACCGGTTTGCGCGATCAGCACATGCCACTCTTCAATCTGCTCGGCGAAAGCATGATCCTTGCCGGTCAGGGCGGGCAGTTCAAGGCCGAAGAATGGAATCGGTTTGCCTGCAGCGCTCAAGAACAGCCAGCCCAGGAATGGCGTGCAGATCATCAGCAGATAGAGTGCCAGATACATCAGCTTGGCGATCTTTTCCTGTAGCGCCGGCGGTTCGGGCATGATCTTCGGGCTTGGGGCGATCAGGCGCGCGGCGATGCGCAGCCAGACCAGGACAAACACTGACATGCCCAGCATGAAGTGGAACTGCTTCATCAGTTCACGCCCATCGCTGCCCTTGGGGAAGATGCCGCGAAACTCCATGGTGCAATAGACCGCTGCAAGCAGCAGAAACATCAGCCAGTGCAAGGCGATCGACAGGCTGCCAAAGCGTTGTTCGGTATTTTTCCATGACATAGCGGGACTCCGGTGAGTGTTGGCGCCGGCGAATTCTAGACAATGAAACTTAAGCAAGTCTTAGCGTGCAGCAAAATCGTTGATGGATGAGCGCAGGACGTTTTCCAACCGAAGCGGACTGACATGCTTTGCCGGATGCAGAAATGCAAAAGGCCACTCCATTGAGTGGCCTTTTGGCTGATCTGGTTGCGGGAGCAGGATTTGAACCTACGACCTTCGGGTTATGAGCCCGACGAGCTACCAGACTGCTCCATCCCGCGCCGGCCATTCTACGGCATAATCGCTGGTTGTCAATTTTTGTTTTCGATTCAAGGGCTTGGGATTGATTCCGGCAACAAAAAAAGGCCACTTTTTCAAGTGGCCTTTTTCTCTGATCTGGTTGCGGGAGCAGGATTTGAACCTACGACCTTCGGGTTATGAGCCCGACGAGCTACCAGACTGCTCCATCCCGCGGCGCAAATTGTACTCGCGAAAGCTCGGGTGTCAATCTTTACTTTGGGTCGTTGCCTATTTCAGGGTGCCAGGCAAACCTGCGGTAGACAACTTGGGTTTGACTCCGTAGTCCGGATGCAATCCTGGAGAGCTTTCACCCCATTACCCGGATTGCATCCGGGCTACTGACTGTGGGGCCGGTGAGGCAGGCAACCGGCCGCAAAGGGCGCCACCACAAACCAGCAGGTGCCGGGGAGATGGTCTTCTTTCAGGCGATTATTGATCTGATCCTTGTTTGGCAGGAGCGTCGCCCATCGGCGCGATGGACCCGGCAAAAGCTCGCGTAGGGGCGGCGCTCCTGCAAAGCGCATGAAAATTCATTCTATTCAAGGGCCGGATAAATGGCGCATTCACGGTGCTAGAATTCAGCCCTCAACGCCAGCCCTGTAGGGCTTCCCGGGATGCCGTGCGCAAGATTATCCATGTCGACTGCGATTGCTTCTACGCTGCCATCGAGATGCGCGATGATCCGCGTCTGGCCAGGCAGCCGGTAGCCGTTGGCGGCGCGGCAGACCGGCGCGGGGTGATTGCTACCTGCAACTATGAGGCGCGGGCCTTCGGGGTGCGCTCGGCGATGCCTTCGCGACAGGCGCTCAAGCTGTGCCCCGATCTGCTGATCCTCAAGCCGCGCATGGAGGCTTACAGGGCTGCTTCGCGGGAAATTCACGGCATCTTTCGAGACTACACGGAGCAGATAGAGCCGCTGTCGCTGGATGAGGCCTATCTCGATGTGACCCGGAGCAGCCAGCATGCCGGTAGTGCTACCCGCATCGCGCGCGAGATCCAGAACCGGGTCTGGCAGGAAGTGCGGATCACTGTCTCGGCCGGGGTGGCGCCGAACAAGTTTCTGGCCAAGATTGCCAGTGACTGGAGGAAACCCAACGGCCTGTTTGTCATTGCGCCGGATGAGGTCGAGGCTTTCGTCAGTGCCTTGCCTGTCAGCAAACTGCACGGGGTTGGCAAGGTTACTGCCGAGCGCCTGCTGCGCATGGGAATTCGGACCTGCAGTGATCTGCGCCAGCGGGACCGGCTGGACTTGCTGCGCGAGTTCGGCAGCTTCGGCGAGCGGCTCTGGCAGCTTGCCCGGGGTAATGACGAGCGCGCGGTGCAGGCCGATGGCCGGCGCCAGTCGGTCAGCGTCGAACATACCTACGATCAGGACCTGCCGGATCTGTCGGCCTGCCTGGCGCGCCTGCCGCTCTTGCTGGAAGAACTCAATCGTCGCTTGCTGCGCCTGGACAGTAGCTATCGGGCAGATAAGCCCTTCGTCAAGCTCAAGTTTCATGACTTTACCCAAACGACTCTGGAACAGGCGGGGGTTGGCCGCGACCTGAACAGTTACAGCCGCTTGCTCGGTGCTGCCCATATGCGCGGCAACAAGGCGGTGCGTTTGATTGGTATCGGTGTGCGTCTGGTAGATCTGCGAGGTCGTCATGAGCAAATGGTGTTGTTCTGAATGATATCGCTGGCGAACTGTTCATTCGCCGCGAACGCCCTGCGGGGCGCTCGGTGCTGCCTGTCCCCCACCCTTGGGCGGTCTCGGTGCGGGGCGGCGGCCCGCCGGTATGCCGCTATGCAGCCAGCACCACACACCAGCCTTTGATTGGTGCATTGCTCTCCATGCGCAGCACGCGCTCCTCCAGAGCGAGCAGTTGCAGATGGTGATCAGTCGCCAGGCGTTGCAGGTAGGCGCTGGCATGGGCGAAGCGGCCCGAGAGCAGTAGCTGGTAGTCGCTAATAATGCTTTGCTGCCCTGCCGGCAACAAGGCATCACTGGATTCAACAGAGAACAGGAAGAGTCCGCCCGGTACCAGCAGGCGCCTTGCTTGAGCGTAAATCTCCTCCAGATCACCGATATACACGAACACATCGGCAGCAATCAGCAAATCGAAGCGCGCATCGGGTTCGGCTTGCATCATGCCCAGCAGGTCAGACTGCACCAGCCGTTGGTAGATGTTGCGCTCGCGTGCCTTGTCGAGCATTTTGCCCGAGAGATCAACGCCAGCCAGCTCCTCGGAAAACGGCGCAAACGCCACGCCGCACAAGCCGGTTCCGCAGCCCAGATCGAGCACTCGCCAGGCGCCCTCGGCCGTCCTGCAGTGCTTGCGCGCCATCTGCAGCAGGTGGGCAGGATTGTCGTACTTGAGTCCTTCGATCAGGTGCTTGTCGAACTTGGCGGCATAGCCGTCGAACACCTCGGTGACGTATTCGGCTGCCGATGTCTTCGGTATTTCGCCCCGGAGTGCGGCCATCATATGCAGCAAAGTCGGGCTTTTAACACCCAGATCCAGCGCCTTCTGAAAAGACTCCAGCGCAGAGTCGAGCTTGCCTTTCCTGTTCAGGTGCATGCCGAGACTGAAGTGAGCAGAACCCATTTTCGGATACCTGGCAATTACCCCTTGGCATATCTCGACGGCCCCATCTCCATCGCCTTGCGAGTTTTTTGATTCGGCAAGGCTCAGCAACACGAGGCTATTCTCCGGATCCAGCTCCAGCGCCTTGAGCAAGGCTTGTTCGGCTACCGGGTGCAAATTGTTTGCTTGCAGCGCGAGGCCGAGGTGGTAATAGGCTTCGGCGTAGTCGGGTTTCAGTTTGATCGCCGTGGACAGGCTTTCGGCAGCCGGTTCCGGGCGGCCCCGGGCATTCAGCACCAGTCCGAGGTTGTAGTAGGCAATGGCGGAGTGCCGGTCCAGGCGCAAGGCCTGCAGCAGGGAGGCTTCCGCCTCGCTCAGTTTGGCAAGGGCAAATTGAGCGGTGCCAAGACCAATGAAGGCTTCGCTACAATCGGGCCTGCTGCCAATCAGTTGCCGGAAAGTCGCTTCGGCCTGTTCAGCGCGTCCCAGCTTCTGCAAGACAGTGCCCTGACCCAGGGCGGCTTCAAGTAGGGCCGAATTGAACCTGAGCGCGTTCTGGTAACTGCTCAGCGCTGCAGGAAGGTCACCCTTGCGTTTCAGGGCATTGCCCAGATTGTTGTGGGCCTCGGCATACTGCGGGTCAAGCCGGATGGCGGCGCGGTAACAGGCGATGCAGCGAGCTGTGTCCTGGTCAATCTGCCGATAGGCATTGCCCAGGTTATTGTGGAAAACCGGGTTGCGCGGATTCTTCCGGATGGCACGCTCGATCAGTTGGGCTGACTGGGCAAATTTACCCGCCTGCGCAGCAATCACACCGAGCAGGTGGAGGGCATCAGACTGGTCCGGATCGATGAGCAGAACTTGCTGATAGAGTGCTTCGGCCTGGCTGAATTGCCCGCCCCGATGGTGCAGAACAGCGCGTTCAAGCAGTTGGCTGGCCTGAACACGACCAGAGGTGTTTATCGGTGCCTGCGTTATCGCTGGTGTGCCGCAGCAGTGCTTGCTTTTTTTGCCGCTGCCACAGGGGCAGGGATCGTTCCGGCCGACGTTACGCATTAATCGATCTCGTTATGTTGTGCTTTAGGCTGCAGTCGAGCTGTTGGCTGGCTGAGCCATGATGGGCTCATGGATATTGCGTGGAATGCTATCAAGCTTTCAGGTGGCCCGGCGCCGCATTTCTTGGATCAATTGCCCGGACAAAATCTCGCGTCATCGCGGCCAAGGGGATTGCAGACTGGCATAAGTTGATAGTTCCCGCGTTCCAGCGAGGGAACCGCTCCACAGGTGAGTTGCGGAACACCGACGCGTAGCCTCTGGCGCTGCTTTCCCACGCGGGCGCGTGGGAGCGATCAATTTTAAAAAGGTTGCTCGCTGGTGGTGCATGGGCGATGCACCTGCTTTACTATTTTTCGAACAGTGCGTTGCGTCTGAAACCACTGTGGCGCAAGCGGATCAGGGCTTCTGGCTCAAAGGGGGCTAAATAGAAACGCGAACATAAATTCATTTCCGGTCATGTACTGACCGCTGGTGGGGGATTTTTCTGTTCCATTTTGGTGAAACATGCGGTAAAAATTGGCACCGCTTCTATTCTCAGGCGGGGATAGAAGCTGAACAAATCAGCATCAACATAAAAACAAAGGTGGGTAAGCGCCATGCAGAACAAAAAAATCCAGTCATTCAATTTTCGTAGGGGCTTGCTTGCCTCGGCTGTAATGGCCGGCATGGGCGTATCCAGCGCGCAGGCAATCGAGGTGGACGTTGGCAATCCGGATGTAGCCGTCCGCTTCGACAACACCCTCAAGTACAACTATGGCGTGCGCACTGAAAGTGCCGACCAGAAAATGCTCAATACGCCGAACAATAACGACGGCGATTACAATTTCCGCCATGCCGGGACCAATATCACCAACCGCGTAGACATCCTTTCCGAAGTGGATGTGGTGTACAAGGAATCCATGGGCTTCCGCGTCAGCGCGGCGGGCTGGTATGACAAGGCTTACGACAACACAGGCTCCAATTCCAACGGCTTTGTCAACGGCGCTGCATCATCGACTTCTCAGTTGCTCGGTGGTGTCAATCCTGCGCAGCAAAACCCCTTCATTAATACTTATGGCGCGACCAATCCAAGCTCGCACCTGAGCAATTATGCCCAGCGCTATTACAGTGGGCCGTCCGGTGAAATCCTTGATGCCTTCGTGTTCTACAGCACCGAAGTGGGTGATGAGTCGCTGCTCAGTTTCAAGGTCGGCCAGACCAACACCTTCTGGGGTGAAACCCTGCTGAACCCGATTCACTCGGTCAGCTATGGCCAGTCCGGCCTCGATCTGGCCAAGCTGGCGTCCTCGCCGGGTACCGAAGCCAAAGAATTGTTCGTGCCGCGTAACCAGCTGTTCACCAGCTTTACCCTGAACTCCGACTGGACCTTTGCCGGACAGTATTTCCTCGACTGGGATGCTGCCCGTTTGCCGGAAGCGGGTACTTATTACGGCGGTGCGGATGTGCTGGACCAGGGAGGGCAATCCTTCGTCCTTGGCCATAGTTCCACTGGTGTTTTGCCCGCCAACCAGTTCAGCATAGTGCCGCGCGGGAAAGACTACGAGCCGGATGATGCCGGTGACTGGGGTCTGATGGCCAAATGGGCGCCGGAGTGGCTGGATGGCTCTTTGGGTGCCTATTACCGCAACACCTCGGATATTCTGCCGCAGAGTTATCTGGGCGGAAGTACTGTTTCTGCCGGTAATGTGAATGTTGCTCTTCCAATCTGTAAATTCATTGGTGTGCCGACGTGTGTGAAGGCGCAGGCTGGTGGGAATCTCGTGAACTCCCTGGCCGACACCGAGTATGGGCTGGCCTATGCAGAGGACATTGATATTTTCGGCATCAGCCTGTCGAAGAACATTGAGGGTGTCAGTGTTGGCAGTGACCTGAACTACCGTCACAACATGCCGCTGGCCAGCATTACCGCGATTTTCAGCCCTGAACTGGCGAACGACCTGTATGCAAACCTTTATAGCGGGGCTATCCCTCTTGGGTCGACGCTTGCTCTTCCGGCGCGCGGTGCAGGCACGGGTGTGGTGGATCAGCGTGAAATCGACAACAGTACCTTTGCCACCGGTGACACCTTGCACTGGGTGGTCAATGGCCTGACCACCTTTGCCGATACCCCGGTATTTGATTCGGCGACCTTGCTGGGTGAGGTTTACACCAGCTATCTGGTTAGCCTGGATGATGATAATTCTGCTCTGTACAAGGGCAAGAGTACCTACCATGGTATTGATGCGTCGGATCGCAGCAACGTTGGCATTGCCGTCAACTTTACGCCTACCTGGTATCAGGTATTCCCGGGGGTTGATATGACAGCGCCGTTGTCGGTCAACGTAGGTGTCGATGGCACCTCACCGGTACAGGGCGGTGGCGCCAAGGACACCGGCAACTATGCAGTTGGCGTGGGCGCGCAGATTTACAACAAGTACTTCGTCGACCTGAAATATGTCGATGCGTTCGGCAAGACGGAAGACTGCGACTACAGCCCGGACACGGTTAATGGTCCGACTGACACTTCCGGCGACGGCGCAACGCCGAACGCCCTGGCTACCAGCCAGGCGTATACCTGTTACGAGGGCAGTTACTCGTCCTTCTCCGGTGCTGGTGCAACCATCGAAGATCGCGGCGCGGTTTACCTGACCTTCAAGACCACCATCTGATTTAGCCTGAGCAACGCAGTGCCTGCGGGCACTGCTTATAAAAACAAGCAGGAGAAACACTACGATGAAATTCGTGCAAACATTGATGGCTGCCTCTCTGGCGGTGGCCTTTGCCGGAGCGGCACAGGCGGCTGTATCGCTGCAGGAAGCCGAGAAGCTCGGCACCACCCTGACCGGTGTTGGTGCCGAGCGTGCCGCTAATGCGGATGGCTCGATCCCCGAATATACCGGAGGCAATACCCAGTTGCCGGCAGGCTTCAATGCCGGTGACTCCTATCGCCCAAACCCTTATGCCAATGAGAAGCCGGTCCTGGTCATCGATCAGTCCAATCTGGCTGCCAACAAGGACAAGCTGACCGCCACCACGGCGGAGCTGCTCAAGCGCTACCCGAACAACAAGGTGGAGGTGTATCCAACCCACCGTTCGGTCTGGCTTCCTCAGGCGATTGTTGCCAATGCCAAGCTCAACGCCGTCAGTGCCAAGACTGTGAACGATGGCGTGGGTATTGCCAATGCGCTACCGGGCGTACCGTTCCCGATCCCGCAAACGGGCAGCGAAGTGATGTGGAACCACCTGCTTCGTTACAGTGGCGTGACCATCCAGAGCAAGTTCGACAGCTGGAACGTCGATAGCGCGGGCGTACCGACACTGGCAACCACGGGCCTGGCCACTGTTAACCTGCCAGTCTATGAAGACCTGACCAGGGTTATGGAAGCCAAGGACATCTTTTATCGCATCAAGGTGAATTACAGTGGCCCGGCCCGTCGCGCCGGCGAAGCGATTCTGGTTCAGGATGCGGTCAATCCAATCGTGCAACCTCGCCGCGCCTGGCAGTACCTGCCTGGCCAGCGCCGGGTGAAACTGGCCCCCGATCTGGCCTACGATACGCCAAACCCGGGTACTGCTGGCGCAGCTACCTATGACGATACCTTCGTCTTTACTGGTGCGCTGGATCGCTTTGAGTGGAAGCTGATTGGCAAGCAGGAGATGTACATTCCTTACAATACTTACGATCTGGTTTATGGCAAGGATGTCAAGGCGATTGTAAAGGCCAACAACATTGCCCCGGATCAGGTGCGCTGGGAAAAGCACCGGGTGTGGGTCGTCGAGGGTTCGCTCAAGCCGGGTAAGCGCCACATCTACCACAAGCGTCGCGTCTATATCGATGAGGACTCCTGGACTGCTGTCGCTGCCGATATGTACGATGCCCGTGGCGATCTGTACCGTGGCTCGTATGCATTCATGGCGCCCAGCTACGACGTGGGTGTTCCGAATGCCACTGCGCATGCGATCTATGACCTGGTTGGTGGTAGCTACACGCTCAACGGCCTGACTGGCCCATACGGTGGCGTGCGCTATATCGATAACCTGTCCAAGTCCAAGTGGTCGCCTGAGTCGCTGGCGGGTGCCGGTATCCGTTGATTGCCTTGAGCAGCTGATTTCCAATCTTGTGCTTGACTAGTTCGAGGGTGTCGCCGTCGTCTGGCAGCGACACTCGAGTGCGGGTGCTAATCAAAGGGTTGGATTATCAAATGATCTCCAATCGCCGGATCGCATGCCTGCATGCGTTCCGGCGATTTTTCTTGTGAGGAAAGCGCATGTATTTTTCCAAGAGACTCTTGCTGTCAGCGCTGTGTTCAGCGCTCTTCATGCAGCAAGGTACAATTCAGGCCGCCGAATATGCAGACGTCCTGGAGACCCCGGCTCTGATGAGCCAGATTGCCATCAAAGGTGGATTGAACGGTGTCACCAGCGCCGGTTCGCGGCTGGTGGCTGTTGGTCTGCGAGGCCATATTCTGTACTCCGACGATGCTGGCAAAACCTGGCTGCAGGCCAAGGTGCCGCTCAGTTCGGATCTGACCGCCGTACATTTCCCGACACCGTCCGAGGGCTGGGCGGTTGGCCATGATGGCGTGGTGTTGCACACCTCCGATGCAGGCGCAACCTGGACCAAACAACTGGATGGTACCCAGACTGGCAAGATCATGCTGGAGTACTACACCCGTCTGGCCGCAACGGATCCAGCCAACGAGCAGTTTGCTACGCTGGTCGCTGATGCACAGCGGATGGCAGATGAAGGTGCTGACAAACCGTTTATGAGTGTCTGGTTTGCTGATAACCAGAATGGCTACATCGTGGGTGCCTTTGGCATGGCTTTCCAGACCAAGGACGGTGGCGCGAGCTGGACCCCAATCAATGAAAAGGTCGACAATCCGCAGGCCTTGCACCTGAATGCGATTACCGGGTTTGGTACGGATGGTGTGATCGCGGTCAGCGAGCAGGGCTCGGTGCTTCAGCTGGATCCTGCCAGTGGTAACTTCGCGCACATCAAGACGCCTTATGACGGCACCTACTTTGGTGTCCTTGCCACTAAAAACAATCTGATCATTTATGGTCTGCGTGGCATGGCTTTCCGCAGCAATGATGGCGGTACCAGTTGGAATCGAATTGTTACACCAGTGAAGCAGACGTTCACCGCGGCCACTGTCGATGACGCCGGGCAGGTGTTTCTGTTCACCCAGCCAGGTCATGTGCTGAAGAGTACCGATGGCGGTGTCACATTCGAGCCTGTGCCGCAGGCCAGCTTGTCCCCGGTGAGTGGTGCGGTTGCTGCCGGCGACAAGGCGTTGGTGCTCGTAGGCCCGCGTGGCGTGCGCGTGTTCCCTGTTGAATAAGCCAGAACAAAGAGAGAGGCGTACCTGATCATGGGAACTGAAAAACAATTCGAGATGCCGGTGATTCGCGATCTTAAAGACTTTGATCCGAGCACCGGCAGCCTGCTGGAGCGCATGGTGTTCAACCACCGGCCGCTGTTCTTGCTGTTCATCGTGGTGATGACGGCACTGCTCGGCTTTATGGCGGTCACTCGCCTGGAAATGCGCCCAAGCTTTGAAAAGATGATTCCGCAGGGTCATCCGTACATCAAGAACTTCCTGGAAAATCGTGGCCAGCTGCGCGGGTTGGGCAACTCGGTGCGGGTGGTGGTCGAAACTACCAGCGGTGATATCTACGATGCGGATTACCTTGAGACGCTCCGTCAGGTCAATGATGACTTGTTCCTGACGACCGGTGTGGACCGGGCGTGGCAGAAGTCGCTGTGGTCTCCAGGCGTGCGCTGGACCGAAGTGACTGAAAAGGGCTTCGAGGGTGGTCCGGTTATGCCGGATACCTATGATGGCTCGCCAGCCAGTATCGAAGAGCTTCGATTGAACGTTGCCCGCGCGGGACTGGGCGGCCAACTGGTCGCTGGCGACAGCAAGTCGAGCATGATCATTGTTCCCTTGCTCGACAAGGACTCGGCTACCGGCAAAGGCATCAACTATTACGAGTTTGCCCGGGTTCTGGAAGACGGCCTGCGCCTGAAGTATGAATACGGTGGCGATAAGGCTGCGCATGCCTCTGGCGAGGAAGGTACCGGCAAGATCAAGATTCGCGTGATCGGATTTGCCAAGCTGATTGGCGACCTGATTGACGGCCTGTTCCAGGTGATGATGTTCTTTGGCATGGCAGTCATAACTGCATTCATCGTCATTTACTTCTACACCCGCTGCCTGCGCAGTACCGCCCTGGTGGTGAGTTGTTCCTTGCTGGCGGTAATCTGGCAGCTCGGGATTGTCGCCTGGATGGGGTATGCGATCGACCCGTATTCGATCCTGGTGCCGTTCCTGGTGTTCGCCATTGGCGTCTCCCACGCATCGCAGAAAATGAACGGGATCATGCAGGACATCGGCAAGGGTACGCACAAGCTGATTGCTGCGCGCTATACCTTCCGGCGCCTGTTCCTGGCTGGCGTGACCGCATTGCTTTCGGATGCGGTAGGCTTTGCCGTGCTGATGCTGATCGACATTCCGGTGATCAAGGAACTGGCCATCACTGCCAGTATCGGTGTGGCCGTACTGATCTTCACCACTCTGCTGATGATGCCGGTGGCACTTTCCTATGTTGGCGTGAGTACAGCAGCTGCCCAGCGGGCACTGAAGGAAGATCAGGCTGCCGCCAGCCATCAGGGCTTGGGCAAGCTGTGGGATCTGCTCGACCACTTCACCGAGCGTCGCTGGGCAACCATCGCGGTGGTCGTTGCAGCGATCATCAGTGTTGGCGGTTTCATGGTCAGCACCCAGTTGAAGATCGGTGATCTGGATGCCGGTGCGCCGGAGTTGCGTCCCGACTCGCGCTACAACCGCGACAATGCGTTCATAACCAGCAACTATGCGTTGTCCAGTGACCTGTTCGCGGTGATCGTCAAGACGCCACCGGAAGGCTGCCTCAACTACAAGACGCTGATCCTGGCTGACCGCCTGGCCTGGCAGATGCAGCAGCATCCGCAGGTGCAGACCTCGGTTTCGCTGGTGAATGCGATCAAGCAGATCACCGCAGGTTCCTATGAAGGTAATCCGAAGTTCTTCACTATCCAGCGCAATCAGGATGTGCTGAATTACTCGGCTACCACGGCATCGAACAACACGCCTGAACTGTTCAATACCGACTGCTCGGTCATGCCGGTAGTGACCTTCCTCAAGGACCACAAAGCCGACACCTTGAATGAAGTTGCAGCAATCGCCGAAGAGTTTGCCGAGCAGAACAGCACGCCAGACCGGCAGTTCCTGCTGGCCGCCGGTACGGCGGGCATCGAGGCGGCGACCAACGAAGTGGTCAAGGCCTCCAACCGCACCATGCTGCTCTATGTATATGCCGCGGTCATCCTGTTCTGCCTGATCACCTTCCGCAGCTGGCGCGCCACCACAGTGGCTATCCTGCCGCTGGTGATGACCTCGATGCTGTGCGAGGCGCTGATGGTGTGGATGGGGATTGGTGTGAAGGTGGCAACCCTGCCGGTGATTGCGCTGGGTGTTGGTATCGGCGTTGACTACGCGCTCTACCTGCTCAGTGTGCAGTTGCAATACCAGCGTGACGGGGCATCGCTGGGTGTTGCCTACAAGAAGGCTGTTGCCTCTACAGGCAAGGTGGTTGCTCTGGTAGGTATCACCCTGGCCACCGGTGTGATCACCTGGGCCTGGTCGCCGATCAAGTTCCAGGCCGACATGGGTATCCTGCTGACCTTCATGTTCCTGTGGAACATGCTCGGTGCGCTGATCATGATCCCGGCCCTGTCGTACTTCTTCCTGAATACCGACAAGGTCAAGAAGGGCTGATGCAAGGCATCCTGTCGCTGGGCTAGTTCCCGGTGGCAGGATGTCCCGAGCGCTGCAAGCTGAATAGCAAAAGCCGAACCCGATAACAGTTGTTATCGGGTTCGGCTTTTTTGTGCCTCACTGGCAGTGATTTTCAACCAAAGATCTGGTCGGACCGTGGGGCAGCGATGCCCGGATACCTGGATGCGCGCGTCAACGCGGTGAGTGGATCACAGGTCGAAGTCGTAATCCGACAGCTGTTTGCGCAGGCGCCTTTCATCGAGCAGGTTGTCGATCACGCGGCGCTTGGCAAGGTTGGTCTTGGCGACCTCCACGGGTTGTTCGACGGTGTCTTCGGAATCCTGCACGACAGGATCGTCTTCGAGTTCGATCTCTTCATTTGCAGCGGTCATAGGGGCAGTCCGATTCGGGCTAGGTTGGGGCCTCTTATATCGGCAAAGTGCGAGAGGGTAAAAAAGATTTTTTCAATCGGCTGATTGATATTTTATTAAATTGCTAATCGTCTGAAGTCTTGGACTTGAATTCGCACAGGTCTTCAATCCGGCAACTGCCACAGCGTGGCTTGCGCGCCTGGCAAACATAGCGTCCATGCAGGATGAGCCAGTGGTGGGCATCAAGCAGGTAGTCGCGGGGTACGAACTTGAGCAGTTTCTGCTCCACCTCGAGCACCGTCTTGCCCGGCGCAATGCCGGTGCGGTTGCTGACCCGGAAAATATGCGTGTCCACCGCCATGACCGGCTGGCGGAAAGCCGTGTTGAGCACCACGTTGGCGGTCTTGCGACCTACTCCGGGCAAGGCTTCGAGTTCCTCGCGCAGGTTCGGCACCTGGCTGTTGTGCCGCTCGATCAGCAGGCGACAGGTTTCGATGACATTCTTCGCCTTGCTCGGGTACAGGCCGATGGTCTTGATGTACTCGCACAACCCCTCATAGCCCAGCGCATAGATGGCCTCCGGGGTGTTGGCGACCGGATACAGCCTGGCGGTGGCCCTGTTGACTCCGACATCGGTGGCCTGCGCCGAGAGGATCACGGCGATCAGCAGCTCGAAGGTCGAGTTGTAGGCCAGTTCGGTGGTGGGGTCGGGGTTGTCCTCGCGCAGGCGACGAAAGATTTCCAGGCGCTTGGCTGCGTTCATACCGTGAGAGACCCTGATGCTGTTGTCGGGGCGGCGCTTCGCCGCGAAAAGGTTTTCCAGCAGAACCAACGCTAACGCCGCGGGCGCCGCTCCCACAGCCACAGCGCAATGGCAATAAGCGGCTACTCGATCACCCCGGTCACCCGTACCCGTCGGCTCTGGGTGGTGGCGGGAGCCGGTTCAGCAGCGCTGGCGCGCTCGGCGACTACCTCGTCGATGCGGTTCTTCAGGGCTATCAGCAAGCCCAGCACGAGAAAGGCACCGGGTGGCAGGATGGCCAGCAGGAAGCCCGGGTAGTTGTGGAACAGGGTGATCTGCCAGTGCGCGGCGATCGGGCCGAACAGCAGTTGCATGTTGCCCAGCAGGGCTCCGGTGCCCAGCAGTTCGCGGACGCTGCCGATCGCCAGCAGCACCAGCCCGAAGCCGCTGCCCATCATCAGGCCATCGAAGGCCGCATGGGCCACGGTGTTCTTTGCCGCAAAGGCCTCGGCGCGGCCAAGGATGATGCAGTTGGTGGTGATCAGCGGAATGAAGATGCCGAGGATCTGGTACAGCTCGTAGGTAAATGCCTGCATCAGCAGCTCGATGCAAGTGGTCAGCGCGGCAATGATCATGACAAACACCGGCAGGCGCACGGCATCGGTGACCTGGCTGCGAATCAGTGCGACGGCGGCATTCGAGGCGGCCAGTACCAATGCGGTGGCCAGGCCCATGCCGAGGGCGTTGACCATCGAGTTGCTGACCCCCAGCAAGGGGCACAGGCCGAGCAACTGCACCAGCCCCGGGTTGTTCTTCCACAGGCCGTTGATGGCGATTTCACGGTAAGTCATGTGCTGGCTCCTGGGGCATCAGCAGTTCTGCCTGGTGCGCATCGAAATACTGCAAGGCCTGGTGCACCGCCTTGACAACCGCACGCGGGGTAATGGTGGCGCCGGCAAACTGATCGAACTGGCCGCCATCCTTCTTCACCGCCCAGCCATCCGCCGGGCTGTCCAGCGACTTGCCGGCGAAGCTGCGAATCCAGTCACTCTTGGCCAGTTCGATCTTGTCGCCCAGCCCGGGGGTTTCCTTGTGCCGGATCACCCGTACACCGGCCAGGCGGCCATCGGCCAGGATGCCGACCAGCAGATCGATGCTGCCACTGTAACCCTCCGGGGTGGTTACTTGCAGAATCACCGCCGCCGGTTTGCCGTCGAGAGTGGCCAGGTAGGCCGGACTCGCCTTGCTGCCGAGCGAGGGGTCGTGGAGGCGGCGCAGGGTATCCTGCAGGTGATTGTCGTAGCTGCCCGCCGGCAGCAGTTCACTCAGGGCGCGGCTTTTGGCGTCGCGCTCGGCCAGCGCAATACGCTCGGCAGTACCCTGCTCGGTGATGGCTACCAGGCCGACGGTGAGAATGGCAAACAGGCCGAGCACCAGACTGTTCTTCAGCATCGAGCGGGAAATCTCCGGGAGTGCCATGTTCATTCTCCCAGCTTGAAGCCGCGTTCGGGCTTGCCATGCCCGTAGGTGCGGGGCCGACTGTAGTAGTCGATGGTTGGTGCGGCAAGGTTCATCAACAGCACGGCGAAGGCGACACCATCCGGATAACCGCCCCAGGTACGGATGATGTAGACCAGGATGCCGACGCCGGCACCAAAGATCAGCCGGCCGAGATTGCTGGTCGCACCACTCACCGGGTCGGTGACGATGAAGAAGGCACCGAGCATGGTTGCGCCGCTGAACAGGTGGAACAGCGGTGAGCCATTGGAGTCCGAGCCAGAGCCGTTCCAGAACAGCAGGCTGATGATCATCAGGGCCGCCAGCATCCCGACTGGCGCATGCCAGCTGATCAGGCGCTGGCGCAGCAGGAACAGGCCGCCGAGCAGGAAGCCCGCATTCACCCATTCCACTGCTGCCCCGCCGAGGCTGCCGAACGCGGGATTGGTGGCCCGGAGCTCCTCCATGGTCAGGCTCTTGTTGATTTTCAGGCTGTCGAGTGCGGTTGCCTGGCTCCAGCCATCGGGTAAATGGGTCAGGCCAAGGATCTGCTGCAGGCCCTCGAGCATGCCGACGCTGTGCGGTTTTGGCCAGCTGGTCATTTCTATCGGGAAGGAAATCAGCACCACCACGTAGCCGAGCATGGCCGGGTTGAACGGGTTCTGCCCCAGGCCCCCGTACAACTGCTTGCCGAACACGATGGCAAAGCCAACGGCGACCAGTGTCAGCCACCAGGGCGCGTAAGGCGGCAGCGCCAGAGCCAGCAGCACGGCAGTCACCAGCGCGCTGCCATCGCTCAGGTAGAAGGCCAGCGGGCGCTGGCGGATTTTCAGGATTGCCGCTTCCACGGCGAGAGCGACCAGGCTGGCCCAGAGCAGGTTGACCAGGGTGCCGATGCCGAACAGCCAGGTCAGGGCCAGCGTACCCGGCGCGCAGGCTGCCAGCACCAGCAGCATGACGCGCTGAGTGCGGTTGGGGCCTTTGGCGTGGGGTGAGGTGATTGGGGGCATGGCTAGTTTCCTGGGGTTATGCAGCTGGCTTGCGGTCATGCAAACGCTCGCAGCGTTTTCCACGGCACAGGGCTACAGGTTTCGCCTTGCACGGCGACTTACTTTTCTTTGTTTGCGCAAAGAAAAGTAAGCAAAAGAAAGCGCCCCCCGACATACGGGTCTCGCTGCGCTCGACTTCCCTCGCTCCGGTGCCGCTCCGGGGGCCGTCACGAAGGGACGTCCCTGTCCCTTCGCTCCTCGCTCGGCGTCCATGCCTCGCGTCCCCCTGCGCAACACCTCCACTCGGCCTTCTGACGGGGAGTTTGCGCGTTTGAACCCAAGGTGTTTGCAGCAACAGCCGAGCTGTCTGCCAACTCGTCGTTTTGATAACACTGCTGGTGAAGCCGGGATAGGTCCCGTCAGTAGGGCGAGTGGAGTCAGTGTGGAAGGGGTTGAGCGGCATGGATGCCGCGAGAGCCCTGATGGGCCAGGGATGGCCCTTCAGGGCGTGCCCCTGGAGCGCTGATGGAGCGAGCGAACCCGGAACGTAGCGCAGCGAAGTGCAGGGCCGGATGCCGGGGGTGCTTTCTCTTTGGTTACTTTCTCTTTGCACAAGCAAAGAGAAAGTAACTCGCCGTGCAAGGCGAAACCTGTAGTTCGGGCCGAGCAAAGCGCGGCGATGGCGCGCAAAAGTAAAGGCATGGCCTGGGCAGCTTGCGCTGCCTTGGTGGGTTACGGCCTCCGGCCTAACCCACCCTGCGGGGGGCGCGGCGCTCAGCATTGCTCTGGCCCCTGATGCTCGCCCAGCTTGCGCTCGGCCTCGGCGAGCCGTGCCTGGGCCGCGCTCAGCGCACTGGCATCGGCATCCCCAGCGCGCTCCAGCTTGCGCAGGTCGGCGCGAGCGAAGGCCAGTTCGGTCTTCAGCGCGCGCAGCGCCTCGTCGATCGGCTGCTTGTCGGTGCGCACCCGTTCGGGAGCAGGCTTGCCGCAGGCATCCTCGGCCGCATGCAGGGCTGTTTCGGCTGCTGCCAGGGCGGTGCGCAATCCCTCCAGTTCGTCGGCCGCGGCACCGGCGACTTCGGCCTTCTTCAGTGTGGCGCGCTTGAGCGCCAGGTCGATCTTGGCCCTTTTCAGTGCGGCTTCGCCGGGGGGGGCTGTTGCCGGGCTGGCCGGGGCGCAGGCCTGGGCCCCGGCCAGCGCCTGCTGGGCAGCGCTCGCGGCGGCGCCCAGCTCGGCCACCTGGGCCTGCAGCTCCGGGGTGTCATGCATGGCCAGTTGCTTCTCGGCTTTCTTCAGTGCCACTTGCGCCATGCTGGCCTCGATCTTCAGGCGCTTGAGCTGTTCGTCGGCGGGTGCGCTGGCACTGGGCGCGGCAGCCGGTGTCTCGGCTTGTGCGGCCCTGGTCCGGGCAGCGCGTTCGGCACGCGCCTGGCGCTCGGCTTCTTTCTGCTCTTCGGCGCGGCGCAGGCGCTCCTGACGGAATTCGAAACGCTGCCTGGAGTGTTCGGCTTTCTGCTGTTGCTGTTCCTGCTCGCGGATACCGGCCTTGGCCGCGCGGTAGTACTGCACCAGGGGAATGCTCGACGGGCAGACATAGGCGCAGGCCCCGCACTCGATGCAGTCGAACAGCTGGTGTGCCTTGAGCTGCTCGGTCTGCTCGCCGAGGGCAAAGAAGTGCAGCTGCTGCGGCAGCAGGCTCGCCGGGCAGGCGCTGGCGCAGTCGCCACAGCGAATACAGGGCTGGGCCGGCGGCGGCGCTGGCAACTCCTCGACGGTGCTGGCGAGCAGGCAGTTGCTGGTCTTGATCAGCGGCACAGCGAGGGAGGGCAGGGTAAAGCCCATCATCGGGCCGCCCATGATCAGGCGCGCGAGCTTGTTCTGCTCGAGGCCGGCAAAGGCCAGCAGTTCGCCTGCCGGTGTGCCGATCAGGCACTCGACGTTCATCGGCCGCGCCAGTGCTTTGCCGGTCAGGGTGGTGATCCGCGAGATCAGCGGGCGGCCGAGTACCACTGCGTCATGAATGGCCACCACGGTACCGACGTTCTGGCACAGCACGCCGATGTCGGCGGGCAGTCCGCCACTGGGCACCTCGCGCCCGGTGAGAATCTGGATCAGCTGCTTCTCGCCGCCCGACGGGTACTTGGTGGGGAATACCACCACCTGGTACGGACGCTGGTCGAGCACCTGGCGCACGGCCGCGGCGGCATCGGGCTTGTTGTCCTCGATGCCGATCAGCACGGTGTCGGGCTGGATCAATTGCACCAGGATGTCGATGCCGGAGAGCAGTTCGGCGGCCTTTTCGCGCATCAGCAGGTCGTCGGCAGTGATGTACGGCTCACATTCAGTGCCGTTGATGATCAGCGTGTGGATTTTCTGCTGCGGCCGTGCCGTCAGCTTGACCGCCGTGGGAAAACCGGCGCCGCCCAGCCCGTTGATCCCGGCCTGGCGAATTTTTTCCAGCAGCTCGCTGGCGGAGAGCAGATGGAAGTGGTCGCAGGCTGGCAGTGGCGCCCATTCATCCAGGCCGTCGCTGTCGATGACGATGGCAGGCGCGGGCATGCCCGAGACATGCGGGTAGGGCTGGGGGCCGATGAAGCTGACGGTGCCCGAGGTCGGGGCGTGCAGCGGCACGCTGACCACCGAGGTGGCATCAGCGATCTTCTCGCCCTTGCGCACGCGCTGGCCGACGCTGACACAGGGTTCGGCCGGGGTGCCGATGTGCTGGTTGAGCGGCAGGATCAGGCGCTTGGGCAGCGGTGGAAATTGGATCGGCGTGCGATTGGACAGTTCCTTGCGCTCGGGCGGGTGAATGCCACCGGGAATGCTGTGAACCTGCACGGGGCTTGCGGACATCGAAGTCATGCTGCCTGCTCCCGATCCGTGGCGATCAGCTGGCCCGGAGGCAGCGGCAGCGCCCATTTCCAGCTCTGCACCGATTGCTCGAGCGGCAGCATGTCGATGCAGTCCACCGGGCACGGCTCGACGCACAGGTCGCAGCCGGTGCATTCGGCGATGATCACCGTGTGCATCTGCTTGGCGGCACCGACAATCGCATCCACCGGGCAGGCCTGGATGCATTTGGTGCAGCCAATGCATTCGGCCTCGCGGATATAGGCGACCATTTTCGGCTTTTCGCCCTCGACGGCGTCCAGCGGTTCCGCCTCCACATCCAGCAGGTCGGCCAGTGCCTGGATGGTCGCCTCGCCGCCAGGCGGGCACTTGTTGATCTTGTCGCCCGCGGCAATCGCCTCGGCATAAGGCCGGCAGCCCGGATAGCCGCACTGGCCGCACTGGGTCTGCGGCAGCAGGGCGTTGACCTGTTCGGCAATCGGATCGCCTTCGACCTTGAAGCGCACGGCGGCGAAACCGAGGATGGCGCCGCACACCAGGCACAGCGCCAGCAGCGCGAGGACGGCACTGAGGATCATGCTCATAGGCGGATCAGTCCGGCAAAACCCATGAACGCCAGCGACATCAGGCCCGCGGTAATCAGTCCGATGGCCGCGCCCTGGAAAGATTTCGGCACGTCGGCGATGGCTATCCGCTCGCGCATGGCGGCGAACAGCACCAGCACCAGGGAAAAGCCCAGGCCGGCAGCGAAGCCGTTGAGGGTGGCGGTGACAAAGGTGAACTCGGCCTTGTTGGCGTTGAGCAGGGCCACGCCGAGCACGATGCAGTTGGTGGTGATCAGCGGCAGGAAGATCCCGAGGACGCGATACAGCAGCGGGCTGGTCTTCTTCACCACCATCTCGGTGAACTGCACCACCACGGCAATCACCAGGATGAAGCTGATGGTCCGCAGGAACTCTATATCCAGCGGCTTGAGCACGTACTGCTGGATCAGGTAAGTGCTCATCGCCGCCAGGGTCAGCACAAAGGTGGTCGCCAGCGCCAGGCCGAGCGCGGTCTCGATTTTCTTCGACACGCCCATGAACGGGCACAGGCCAAGGAACTGCACCAGCACGAAATTGTTGACCAGGATGGCGCTAACCATGATCAGGGCGAGTTCGGTCATGTGATTACCGTCGCGGGGCAGTCAACCTGCGGGAAAGACGCTTATTATCGAGGCAATGGCTGCGGCCAGACAAGCAGTTGCAGGCGCCCGGGGCGCCTGCCGGGCACTGGCCGGATGCTCAGTCTGCCGGCGGCGCCAGCTCCCTGGCTGGATTGATCAGGTATTTGCCGCCGGTGCTCGGCCGGCTGTAAGCGGCGATCGCGTCCGGGTGCAGCGCCTCGGCCAGCGAGATTTCGCGGGCGTAGTGGCAGGCAAACGTCGTCTTCAGCCCCGCCAGTACCTGATTCTGGAATTGCCTGCGGGCCTCGGCACCCACCTTCTGCAGGTAATTGGGCAGCAGCCAGCCACCAACACCAAAGGCCGGGCCGAAGTTGCGCTTGAGCACTGTCGGCCCCTGGTCAAGGCCGCCGTAGATATACACCTGCTTGTGGGTCGCCGAACCATAGCGGTTGTATTGCGTGGCCGAGCGCGAGATCGCCGCCTCCATGCAGGAGAGTATCTGGCTGGCCAGGCTGCCGCCGCCGATCGCATCGAAGGCCAGGGTGGCGCCGGTCGCGATCAGCGCCTGGGTAAGGTCTTCGACGAAGGTCGGGGCGCTGGTGTCGCACACATGCTGCGCGCCCATGCTGCGCAGCAGTTCGACCTGCTGCGGGCTGCGCACGATATTGACCAGGTCGACGCGTTCCTGCAGGCACAGGCGATTGAGCATCTGCCCCAGGTTGCTGGCGGCCGCCGTGTGAACCAGGGCGCGATGGCCTTCGCGACGCATGACATCGAGCATGCTCACGGCAGTCATTGGATTGACGAAAATCGACGCCCCCTCGGCGGCGCTGCAGCCTTCTGGCAGGACAATGCATTGCTCGGCCTTGGCGCAGCGGTATTGCACGTACATGCCGCCGCCGGAGAGTGCCACCGTCTTGCCCAGCAAGGCCTGGGCCTGGGCTGATGCGCCGGCGGCGATCACCGTGCCGGCGCCCTCGTTACCGACCGGCAGGGACTGGTCAAGGCGACCGCGCATGGCCGGCATGGCCCTTTCGGCAATCGAGGCGGTTACCAGCGGCGCGTCCGCGGTTCCCGCGGCCTTGACGGTGCTGAGGTCCGCCGCAGCGAACAGCAGGCCCAGATCGGAGGGATTCAGCGGGGTCGCTTCGACGCGAATGATCACTTCGTCGGCGGCTGGAACCGGAACCGGCAGCCGCACCAGCGACAGCTCCAGTTCAGCGCTGCTTTTGACCAGGGAGCGCAGTTGCAGGCCGGTAGCGGACATGGGCTTTCCTCATTGATTCGAGCGTGAAGTGTTGTCGTGCGAGCCTTATTTGACCCGTTGCCCCGGTTTGGCGCCGTTGTCCGGGCTGAGCAGGTAGATCTCGCTGCCGCCGGGGCCGGCGGCCAGCACCATGCCTTCGCTGATACCGAACTTCATCTTGCGCGGCGCCAGGTTGGCCACGTACAGGGTCAGGCGACCTTCCAGTTCGGCCGGGTTCGGGTAGGCGCTCTTGATGCCGCTGAACACGTTGCGCTTGGCGTCGCCGATGTCGAGCGTCAGGCGCAGCAGCTTGTCGGCACCTTCAACAAATTCGCATTTCTCGATCAGCGCGATACGCAGATCGATGGCGGCGAAGGCGTCGAAGTTGATCTCGGCGGCCAGCGGGTCTTTGCTCAGTTCGCCATTGCCAGCCGGAGCAGGGGTGGCGGACTCGGCGATCAGGTCTTCCTTCGAGGCTTCGATCATGGCTTCGATCTTCGCGGGTTCAATACGGGTCAGCAGCGGGTTGAACGGATTGAGTGGGTGGTTGGCCAGCGGTGTGCTCAGATCAGCCCAGGTCAGCGGAGCAACGTTGAGGAAGGCTTCGGCATCGGCGGCCAGTTTCGGCAGCACCGGCTTGAGCAGGATCACCAGCTGGCGGAACAGGTTGACGCCCAGCGCACAGATTTCCTGCACCTCGGCCTGCTTGCCTTCGACCTTGTTCAGTGCCCACGGCGCCTTCTCGGCGATCCAGGCGTTGGCACGGTCGGCCAGCGCCATGATTTCGCGCATGGCACGGGCGAAGTCGCGCGCTTCATAGGCTTCGGCGATGCTTGGTGCGGCGCTCTGGAAGGCGCCCCACAGTTCCGGCTCGGGGTTGGCTGCAACCAGTACACCGTTATTGCCCTTGTGGATGAAGCCGGCGCAACGGCTGGCGATGTTGACCACCTTGCCGACCAGATCGGAATTGACCTTCTGCACGAAGTCTTCGAGGTTGAGGTCCAGATCATCGACGCTGCGGCCCAGCTTGCTGGCGTAGTAGTAGCGCAGGTATTCCGGGTTCAGGTGGTCGAGGTAGGTGCGCGCCTTGATAAAGGTGCCGCGCGACTTGGACATCTTCTGCCCGTTGACCGTCAGGTAGCCGTGCACGTTCACCGCAGTCGGCTTGCGGTAGCCGGCGCCTTCGAGCATCGCCGGCCAGAACAGCGCGTGGAAGTTGACGATGTCCTTGCCAATGAAGTGGTACAGCTCGGCAGTGGAATCCTTGCCCCAGTAGGCATCGAAATCCAGTTCCGGGCGACGCGCGCAGAGGTTCTTGAAGCTGGCCATGTAGCCCACCGGCGCATCCAGCCAGACGTAGAAATACTTGCCCGGCTCATCGGGAATCTCGAAACCGAAATACGGCGCATCACGGGAGATATCCCATTCCTGCAGGCCGGCATCCAGCCATTCGGCGATCTTGTTGGCTACCGCCTCTTGCAGCGTGCCACTGCGCGTCCAGCCTTCGAGCATGCTCTGGAAGTCCGGCAGTTTGAAGAAGAAGTGCTTGGAGTCGCGCAGCACCGGTACCGCGCCGGAGATCGCCGAGCGCGGGTTCTTCAGCTCGGTCGGCTCGTAGGTGGCGCCGCATTTCTCGCAGTTGTCGCCGTACTGGTCCTCGGTGCCGCACTTGGGGCAGGTGCCCTTGATGAAGCGGTCGGCGAGGAACATGCCCTTTTCCGGGTCGAAATACTGGGTCACCGAGCGGGTGGCGATATGCCCGGCGTCGCGCAGCTTGAGGTAGATGCCGGTGGCCAGTTCGCGGTTTTCTTCTGCGTGGGTCGAGTGGAAGTTGTCGAAATCCACAAGAAAATCGGCGAAATCGGCGCTGTGCTCGGCCTGCACGTTGGCAATCAGCTGTTCCGGGGTGATGCCTTCCTTCTCCGCGCGCAGCATGATCGCCGAGCCGTGGGCGTCGTCGGCGCAGACATAGGTGGCCTGATTGCCGCG
Source organism: Pseudomonas sp. N040 (assembly GCF_015637705.1). GTDB lineage: Bacteria > Pseudomonadota > Gammaproteobacteria > Pseudomonadales > Pseudomonadaceae > Aquipseudomonas. The sequence goes on from NZ_JADOBE010000003.1 coordinate 299,805, forward strand.
CAGCTTCTGGAAACGTACCCACATGTCGGTCTGAATGTATTCGAGCATGTGCCCGAGGTGAATCGAGCCGTTGGCATAGGGCAGAGCGCTGGTAACGAGAATCTGGCGGGCTTGGGACATGGTTTTGGGCTGCATTGGTCAAACGGGAAGGTCGGCAACTATATAGGCGCAGCGGTTTTTTTTCATCCGTGGCGGGTGTGCACGGCTTATTCTGGGCCGTTGCAGGCTGGAAAACCGTGCAACGTTTTCTGCCAAGAGGGAGCCATGGTGGAAAAGACCTGCGGTCGTTTTCCACCCTACGGTAAGATGACGGCCTGTTTTAGCTGGTGTTTCGGAGTTGTGCATGAGCGCTGTTACCCGCGAAGTCGTCGAAACCTGCCTGCGGCAGTACACCGATCCACATCTGAATCTCGATCCGGTCAGTGCCGGTTGCGTGCGCGAGATAGATATTCGGGGCGCTAACGTGACGGTTCGCCTTGAGCTGGGCTATGCCTGCGACCTGTTCCGCAACGGCTGGGCGCAACTGCTGCAAATGGCCCTGGAAAGCATCGCCGGCGTGGACTCCGCCCGCGTCCGGGTGGACGTGCTGATCGCCCCGCACAAGGCGCAGGAGCAGGTGCCGGCGCTGGTCAGCGTGAAAAACATCATTGCCGTGGCTTCGGGCAAGGGTGGCGTGGGCAAGTCGACCACTGCCGCGAATCTGGCGCTGGCGCTGGCCCGTGAAGGCGCGCGGGTCGGTATTCTCGATGCGGATATCTACGGCCCCAGCCAGGGCATCATGTTCGGTATTGCCGAGGGCACAAGGCCGCTGATCAAGGAGCAGAAGTGGCTGGTGCCGATCGAGGCGCATGGCGTGCAGGTGATGTCGATGGCCTTCCTTGCCGATGAGAACACGCCGATGGTCTGGCGCGGACCGATGGTCTCCGGCGCGCTGATGCAACTGATCAGCCAGACCGCCTGGGACAACCTGGATTATCTGGTGGTCGACATGCCACCGGGCACCGGCGACATCCAGCTGACGCTGGCGCAGAAGGTCCCGGTAGCCGGTGCGGTGATCGTCACCACGCCGCAGGATCTGGCCCTGCTGGATGCGAAAAAGGGCGTGGAGATGTTCCGCAAGGTGAATATCCCGGTGCTCGGCGTGGTGGAGAACATGGCGGTGCACATCTGCTCCAACTGCGGGCATGCCGAGCACCTGTTCGGCGAAGGCGGCGGCGAGAAGCTGGCCGCGCAGTATGGCGTCGACCTGCTGGCCTCGCTGCCGCTGTCGATGGCCATCCGCATGCAGTCCGACGGTGGCAAGCCGACCACCATCGCCGACCCGGAAAGCCAGATCGCCATGGTCTACCAGGAGCTGGCGCGCAGCGTTGGCGCGCGCATCGCTCAAGGCGGGCAGGGCGCGCAGGGCATGCCGAGCATCGAAATCAGCGACGACTGATCTGGGGCGGCTTGCTGTTGATAGATCCGTTCAGGACAGGTGGTGCTGGCTGCGTTTGAACACATCCATGATCGCTGCGGTCAGGGTTGCGGTCGATACGCCAAACATCAGGATGCCGGTGGCTGCATCATCCGTTTCGCGAGCCGCCTGCAATACGGTGGCGCGGTAGGCTTCAAACAACTGTTGAAAGCGCGCGTCCTGTACCCGCACGTTGTTGCTGATACGGCCATGGTCAAACAGGTTCCAGGTCAGGCTCGGGCCGGCTGCCAGGTCACGGTTGTCCGAGCTGCCGTCCAGTGAAGTGGCAGACCAGCCGATGCTGCCGAGTAACGTTATCGACGGATAGAAATCTGTTTCTGCCACGCCAATCCGTGCCGACTGGGCTGCCGCCAGCAGTTCTGCTGCACGCACATCCGGGCGTCTCTGGAGCAAACTGGCGGGGACATCATCCAGAACGGCCGTGTCAGTCAGCGGAATCAGGCCTTCATTTCCGGTTAGCTTCGGCAGCGTTCCGGGCGGCTTGCCGATCAGCACGGAGAATGCATTACGGGTGGGCTGCACCAGATTCTCGAACACAGGGGCAGTACTCAGCATGCCCAGGTGCTGAGTCTTGGCCTGCTGCAGGTCGAGCTCATCATTGTCGCCACTTTTATAGAGTCGTTCGGTGATTTCATAACTGCGTTTCTGGCGTGCGGCGTTTTCACGGGCAATGCGCAGGCGCGCTTCAGCTGTACGCAGCGCAAAGTAGATGTCTGCAACCTGGGCGCGCAGCAATACCAGAACATCTTCGTAACTGGCCTGGGTGGCGAAGTAGGTGGCATTCGATGCTTCAATGGCGCGGCTGAAACGGCCCCAGAAGTCCAGTTCCCAGACCAGCTGGAAGCCGGCGCCGTATTGCCAGGCGTTGGAATCGCGCGGAAAGTCGCCACCAGACTGGTTACGGTCCAGATAGATGTCATTCGCCGTCGCTTGCTGCACCTGCGGGTACAGACCGCTCTGGGCAATGCCCAGGGCTGCCCGGGCTTCCAGGACTCGCAGGCCGGCGATCCGCAGGCTCGGGTTATGTGCATCGGCTTCGGCAATAAGGCGATTGAGGGCCGGGTCATTGAACACCGTCCACCACTGCAGCTATTTCGGTTGAGTGCTCAGTCGGCTGGCCTGTTGCAGGCAAGGGCTGTCCCACTGCGCAACCCATTCGGGGTTTTGCGGGGTGAAGTCCGGACCCAGTTGCACACAGCCATTGATGCTCAGGCTGATCAGCAGGAGTGCAAGCGTGTTTCGCGCAAAGTAATGCATGCTTCCATCCTGGAAGCGGAGCCCGCAGGCGGCTCCGCTGGCGGTGATTCAGGCTTGATCCTCGGACGAGGTTTCTGCGCTTTCCGGCTGATCTTCAACCCATTGCCAGAACAGCTGGTACGCGACGGCCAGAATCACCGGGCCGATAAACAGGCCAATGATACCGCCGGTGACCATGCCTCCCAGAGCGCCGATCAGGATTACCGGCATCGGCACTTCTACACCGCGCCCCAGCAGCAACGGCTTGAGCACGTTATCTGCCATGCCGGCAACAAAGGTGTAGATGACAAAGCTGATGCTCGCGGCGCTGACGCCTTCAGTACCCAGTACATACGCGATGACCGGGAGGGTAATCAGGGTAGCCGGCAACTGCATGATGCCGAGAATCAGCACGGCCATGGCCAGCAAGCCGGCACCCTCGATGCCATAGACCGCGAAACCCAGGCCGATCAGGAACATCTGGATGAAGGCGATACCTACCACGCCCTGAGCTACCGCCCGAATGGTCGCGGTGCACAGGTGAGCGATAGCCTTGCCCTTTTCCTGTCCCGAGATGCGGCTGGCGATCTTGATCGCGCTGCGCTCACCGTTCTCACCAAAGGCCATGATGATGCCACCGATGATCAGGGCGCCGATGAACACCAGCAGACCGACCCCTGCACCAGCAATCTGGCCAAGCAAAGTCAGGCTGATGTCCTTCATGTAGGGTGCAAGTTTTTGCGCCACGCTCATCAGATTGGTGGCAGCCTCAAGCCAGAATGCATGCAGCTTGGCGCCGATAATCGGCCACTGGGCAATTGAGTCGGCAGGTGGCGGAATATGCAGGCCACCATCCTTGACCAGTTGCATAACCGTTTGCACCGAAGCGGTCAGTGAGTTGCCGAGCAGATACACCGGAATCAGCAAAATGCCGATGGCGACCACGACGATCAGTGTTGCAGCGCGGCCGTCCCGATTTCCCAGCCTGCTTTTGAGCATGCAGTGCAGCGGGTAGAGGGTAATGGCCAGAATCACCGACCAGAGCATCAGGCCCATGAACGGCTGGAACACTTTGTAGCTGTACATCACCAGAGCGGCAATCAGGCCGGCACGGATCAGTACATCGAGCAAGCCGCGCGCTAGTTTGGTTTGTTCAGTGGTGCCTGCTGGCATGGTTCGCTCCTGATGGTCAGTTTGGCTTTCTTGGGAGGGCTTCAGTTGGATACTAGCGCTGCTTGCACGTGTCCGGTGCTACCGAAATCCAATAGGCATAAAAAAACCCCGCTCATGAGCGGGGTTCTTCTTGATTCAGAACAGGTTAGATAACCTGAACTTCCTCAGCCTGCATGCCTTTCTGGCCGCGGGTAGCGATGAAGGACACGTTCTGACCTTCTTTCAGGCTCTTGAAGCCATCGCTCTGGATTGCCTTGAAGTGAACGAACAGGTCGTCACCGGATTGCGGGGTGATGAAGCCGAAGCCTTTTTCATCGTTGAACCACTTAACTACGCCAGTTTGACGATTCGACATGGTGTATCTCCTGAAACAGATTTAATTTCGGTACGGAAAAGCCCGGACCTAGACTGAGCGCAAAAATGTAAAAGGAGTCGTGCGATGATTGGATCGAAATCAAACATCAGGTAGCGATTCGCGGTGACACATGCAGCACAGGAGGCCACCATACCCGTTTATGCCGATTGTGCCAACCATTATCCTGCATCAAGCCACAACATCTTCTCATCAGCGCCTGGCCGGTGTTCCGGACACCTGTCCGTGGGCACTCTTTGAACCTGGTCGCCGGCACCGGTAAGATGCGCGCACGTTTTCTTCAACGCTTCTATTCAGGACACCTGCCATGAGCATCAAGTCGGACAAGTGGATTCGCCGCATGGCCCAGCAGCACGGGATGATCGAGCCGTTCGTGGAGCGCCAGGTGCGTACCGAAGGCAGTGAGCGGTTGATCTCCTACGGGGTGTCCAGCTACGGCTACGATGTGCGCTGCGCTGACGAATTCAAGGTGTTCACCAACCTGCATTCGGTGACGGTGGATCCGAAGAACTTCGACGAAAAGAGTTTTGTCGATGTCAAAGGCCCGGTGTGCATCATCCCGCCGAACTCTTTCGCGTTGGCGCGCACCGTCGAGTACTTCCGCATTCCGCGCAACGTGCTGACCATCTGCCTGGGCAAGAGCACCTATGCCCGCTGCGGCATCATCGTCAACGTCACCCCGCTGGAACCGGAATGGGAAGGCCACGTGACCCTGGAATTTTCCAACACCACCACCTTGCCGGCGAAGATCTACGCCAATGAAGGGGTGGCGCAGATGCTTTTTCTCGAGTCCGACGAGACCTGCGAGGTGTCCTACCGCGACCGCGGTGGCAAATACCAGGGCCAGACCGGGGTAACCCTGCCCAAGACTTGACCCACGCGTCGCAGCAAAAGGCCGGACTGTCGCGTCCGGCTTTTTCGTTTCTGCGGGCCGGCGGCGGAGCGGCTTTCAGGCGCTGCAGCGCTCAGCCGGAAGGCTTTGCGCGGCAGCCTGTCAAGCATCTGTACACAATTTCAGGCTGCCCAGATGGCTTGGTACGCCAGTCCCGCGTAACTGCTTGATCTTTCTCGAAGATTGGATAACTTGTTGATATATATGCACATTTTTATGTGGTTAAAATTTGATCAATTTGACCTGGAAGCTGCTCTGGCCAGCGGTCAGAAGTTTTTTCAGCAGCTTATGCACTGAGTTATCCACAGCTTCTGTGGATTACTTTTCGGCCCCGCGCAAAGCCTTGATCCAGAGCTTGCGGCGCAGTTGCAGCTGCCGTCGCGGAGGGTGGCTGGGTATACTGCAGCGCATTATTCCGGGAGCCGTGCCATGCCGATTGAAGCAACCTCCGCGCTATTGGGTCTGATCGCTGCCGCATTGCCGCTGCTGGCCCTGGCCTGGGCCCTGCAACGGCGCAAGGCGCTCCTGGAGGGCGAGCGTTTGCTGCTCGAGGAGCGCCTGCAGGCGGCCCAGTCGGCACTGCAGGGCGTCTCCACCGAACTGCAGCAGCAACTGGCCGAGGTGCGCAGCCTGGGCTTGCGCAACACCAGCCAGCAGGCCGAGCTGGCCGCCGCCCTGCGGGAAAACCAGCTGCACGGCATTGAGCGCCAGAGTGCCCGTGAAGCCGCGGCGGCGCAGCAGCTCGAGCTCGACCGCCAGCAAGCCGAACTGCGCCATCTGGACAGTCAGCGGGCAGCGTTGCTGGCCGAGCTGCGCGAGCAGCAGGAATCCCATCAGCAGCGCCTCAGCGATCTGCAGGGCGCGCGCGATGACCTGCGGGCGCAGTTTGCCGAGCTGGCCGGCAAGATCTTTGACGAGCGCGAATTGCGCTTTGCCGAAACCAGCCAGCAGCGCCTGGGCCAGTTGCTCGATCCGCTCAAGGAGCGCATCCAGGCATTCGAGAAGCGCGTCGATGAAAGCTACCAGCAGGAAGCCCGCGAGCGCTTTTCGCTGGGCAAGGAGCTGGAGCGCCTGCAGCAACTGAACCAGCGCCTGGGCGATGAGGCGACCAATCTGACCCGTGCTCTCAAGGGGCAGAAAACGCAGGGCAACTGGGGCGAGCTGGTGCTGGAGCGGGTGCTGGAAAGCGCCGGCCTGGAAAAGGGCCGCGAGTATGAAACCCAGGTCAGCCTCAAGGGCGCCGACGGCGAGCGTTTCCAGCCGGATGTGCTGATCCAGCTGCCCGGCGACAAGCAGGTGATCGTCGACGCCAAGGTCAGCCTGACCGCCTGGCAGCAGTACATCGCCGCCGACGACGAGCTGCTCCGCCAGCAGGCCCTGAAACAGCATCTGCTGTCTTTGCGCACGCACCTCAAGGGCCTGTCCGGCAAGGATTACCAGCGCCTGGATGGCCTGCACAGCCTCGACTTCGTGCTGCTCTTCGTGCCGATCGAAGCAGCCTTTGCGGCGGCCCTGCAGGCCGAGCCCGGATTGTTTCAGGAAGCCTTCGAGCAGCATGTGGTGATCGTCAGCCCGACGACCCTGCTGGCGACCCTGCAGGTGGTCGACAGCCTGTGGCGGCAGGAGCGGCAGAGTCAGAACGCCCGCGAGATTGCCGAGCGTGCCGGGCAGCTGTATGACAAGTTCGTCGCCTTTGTCAGCGATCTGGATGAAGTGGGCAATCGCCTGCAGCAGCTCGACAAGGCCTATGCCGCGGCGCGCAACAAGCTGGTGGACGGTCGCGGCAATCTGGTCGGGCGCATCGAGAACCTCAAGTTGCTCGGTGCGCGGGCCAGCAAGAGCCTGCCGCTGGAACTGCTCGAGCGCTCAGCCGGCCTGCCGGCCGGCGTGGACGAATAGTTGCCGGGACAGCAGCCTCCGGCCCTGGCGCTCAGTGGTCGGCCGGGCCCGGCGGGTGGCGGTTGAGCAAGGCGCGCAGGGCCGCCGGCTTGATCGGCTTGGGCAGGTAGTCGAGACCGGCCGCCTGCACTTCGTCGATCAGCTCGCTGCGCGCGTCGGCGCTGATCACCACGCCCCGCAGTTGCTCGCCCAGGCGCTGCCGCAGCCAGGCCATCAGGGCCGTGCCGGTGTCACCCTCGTCCAGGTGGTAGTCCACCAGCACCAGCTGCGGCGTGACCCCGTCATCCAGCAGGTGCTCGCACTCCAGGCGGTTGCGCGCGGTCCAGACCTGCAGGCCCCAGCGCGACAGCAGGCTGTCCATGCCGACCAGGATGCTGTCTTCGTTGTCGATGCACAGCACTCGCAGCGCTTGTGCATCGGTGCTGCTGGCTTCTTCCGCAACCACAACGGCGCGCTCGAAGTGGCTGGCCAACGGCACGCTGACGCTGAACACGCTGCCGCGCTGCGGCCATGAGCGCACCTTGAGCGGATGCTCGAGGACCCGGCACAGGCCGTCGGCGATCGCCAGGCCGAGGCCGAGGCCCTTTTCCGCGCGGGTCTGATGGCTGTCGAGACGCTTGAACTCCTCGAAGATGAACTGCTGCTTGTCCGGCGGAATGCCCGGGCCGCGATCCCATACTTCCAGGCGCAGGTTGCGGCCTTCGCGCCGCACCCCCAGCAGTACGTGGCCGCCGGCGTAGCGAAAGGCGTTGGTGAGGAAATTCTGCAGCACCCGGCGCAGCAGTTTCGGGTCGCTGTCGATGGCCAGCCGGCTGCTGCGCAGATGGAAGTCGACGCCCTGATCCCTGGCCAGCGCCTTGAATTCGGTGCCCAGCACGTCGAACAGTTCGCTCAGGGCAAAACTGCGCCGTTGCGGGGTGATGCGCCCGCTTTCCAGGCGGGAGATGTCGAGCAGGTCGCTGATCAGGTCTTCCGCCGAACGCAGCGAGCTGTCCAAATTGCGTACCAGTTCGCGGCTGTCCGGGGGCAGCTGGTCCTGCTGGTGCGACAACGCCGCGGAGAACAGCCGGGCGGCATTCAGCGGTTGCATCAGGTCGTGGCTGACTGCGGCGAGGAAGCGGGTCTTCGACTGATTGGCGGCTTCGGCATGGGCGGTCGCCTCGGACAGCGCCACGTTCAGCTGGGACAGTTCGCTGGTGCGTTCCCGCACGCGCAGTTCCAGCCCTTCGTTGGCTTCCTTGAGGGCGTGCTCGGACTGGCGGAAGGCAGTGATGTCGGTGAAGCTCATGACAAAGCCGCCGCCCGGCATGGGGTTGCCGATCAGTTCGATGACCCGGCCGTTGGGCAACTGTCGCTCCGAGGTGTGCGGGGTCCCCCGGCGCATCCAGTTCAGCCGGCGCTTGACCTGTTCCTCGATGTCCTGATTGCCGAACAAGCCGCGTTCGCCGTTGAAACGGATGATGTCTGCAATCGGCCGGCCGATCTGGATCAGCTCTTCCGGGTAGTCGAACAGCTCTATATAGCGATGGTTCCACGCCACCAGCTGCAGGGACTGGTCGACCACGCTGATGCCCTGGGTGATGTTCTCGATGGCGCCTTGCAGCAGGGCGCGGTTGAAGAGCAAGACCTCCGAGGCTTCGTCGACGATGCGCACCACATCCTCGACCTGCATCTCGCGGCCTTCGATGGTGGCTTTCACCAGGGCCCGTGCCGAGGAGGCGCCGACCACCCCGGCCAGCAGGCGTTCGGTATGGGTGATCCATTCGCTGTTGGCCGGCTGGGTCGGGTTGAAGGGGCGCAGGCTGCTCTCGGCCAGCCCGTGGAAGCTTTGCTGGGCGCGCTCTTCGCCGACGAAACGGGCGGCCAGCCCGAGCAGGTCCTTGACCTGCACGGCCAGCAGCGAGCGACTGCTCGCGCGCAGCGAACTGTGCTGGCCGATGAAGCGGCTGGCCTGCAAGTGCTCGGCCACCCGCTTGCGGGAAAACACCGAGACCAGCGCGAACAGCAGCCAGTTGCCGCTCAGCGAGAACACGCTGCCGAGGGTCAGCGGGTCGATGGCCGGGCCGAACGGACGGCCCTGCAGCCAGCTGAGTCCGGGAAAGGCCTGCAATGACCAGCCGGCACCGACGGCCAGCAGCGGCAGCACCAGGGTGTAGAACCACAGTGCGGAACCCACGGCCAGGCCGGCAAACACGCCGCGACTGTTGGCCTGCTTCCAGTACAGCGCGCCGAGCATGGCTGGCGTCAGCTGGGTCACGGCGGCAAAGGCAACCTGGCCGATGCTGGCCAGGCTGGCGGTCGAACCGAACAGACGGTAGCAGAAATAGGCCAGCAGCAGGATCACCAGGATGCTGATGCGGCGCACCGACAGCAACCAGTGGCGAAACAGTTCGAAGGGGCGCTCGGCTTTCTGCCGGTGCAAGAGCAGGGGCAGCACGATGTCATTGCTGAGCATGGTCGAGAGTGCCACCGCCTCGACGATCACCATGCCGGTGGCGGCCGAGGCGCCGCCGATAAAGGCCAGTACGGCCAAGGCCGGCTGGGCCTGGGCCAGTGGCAGGCTGATGACGAAGGAGTCCGGGTTGATCCCGGCCGGCAGCAGCAATTGCCCGGCCAGGGCAATCGGTACGACGAACAGCGCGGCGAGGATCAAGTAGACCGGAAACACCCAGCGCGCCAGCTCCAGATCACGCGGCTCGGTGTTTTCCACCACGCTGACATGGAACTGCCGGGGCAGGCAGATGATCGCCATCATGGCCACCCCGGTTTGCACCAGCAGCGCCGGCCAGGCGGGTGTCGCGTCCCAGAAAGCCGCCAGCTGGGGCGCCGCTGCGGCCTGCGCCAGCAAGTCATCCAGGCCGTTGTACAGGCCCCAGGTAACGAACGCGCCGACGGCGAGGAATGCCAGCAGCTTCAACACCGACTCGAAGGCAATGGCCAGCACCAGGCCCCGGTGGTGCTCGGTGGCATCCAGGTTGCGCGTGCCAAACAGGATGGCGAACAGCGCCAGCAGCAGCGACACGATCAGGGCGGTGTCCTGGGCCCCGGGGCCGGCAGAGTCGCCTCCGCCGCCAGTGAGCAGGTTCACGCCAAGGACGATGCCCTTGAGTTGCAGGGCAATGTACGGCAGCACGCCGACCAGGCAGATCAGCGTCACGGCGACGGCCAGTGGCTGTGACTTGCCGTAGCGGGCGGCGATGAAGTCGGCAATCGAGGTGATGTTTTCCTGCTTGCTGATCATCACCATCTTCTGCAGCACCCAGGGCGCGAACAGCATCAGCAGCACCGGGCCGAGATAGATCGGCACGAACGACCAGAGCTGGCCGGCGGCCTGGCCGACCGCGCCGAAGAAGGTCCAGCTGGTGCAATAGACTGCCAGCGACAGGCTGAACACCCAGGCACGCACGCGTGGCGACAGGGCTGCCCGGCGCTCGCCATAGAACGCGATGGCAAACAGGATGGCCATGTAGGTGAGGGCAACGGTGGCGATCAGCCAGCTGGACAGCGACATGCAGACTCCGGCAATCAAGGCATGCGCGCAGTTTAGTGGGAAACCGTGCGCGCAAGCCAAAGGCCGCAGGATAAAGCGGCGGCCCGGGGATTGTCAGTGTTGCAGCAACGCCGCCGATTGGCGGCGGACCCAGACTAAAGTCGTAGTCAGCCGACGGCGCTGAAGGGGTGGGGCTGTAGGGCTCAGATGCCCTGCGGGATCTCTTCGCCGCCGAGGGCTTCGATCAGCTGCGGCAGGAACTCGACGAAGGTCAGCATCATCAGGGTGAAGCTGGCGTCCAGCTGGCCCAGCGCATCATCGCCGCCATCCTGCGCGGCCTGATCCTGCAGCAGGTCTTCGAAGCGCAGGCGCTTGAGCGCCAGCTTGTCATCGATGACCAGTGACAGTTTGTCTTCCCAGGCCAGGCTCAGTTTGGTCGTCAGCATGCCGGCGGCCAGATGGTTCTGGATTTCAGCGCTGCCCAGATCCTGACGCTTGCAGCGGATGGTGCCGCCATCCTCGTGGGCGTCGCGCAGTTCGCACTCGTCGAGCAGGTGCAGGCCGTTGCTGGCCTGCTGGTTCTTCATCCAGTCGGTGAAGGTGGCGGTCGGTGCGACCTTCACGTTCAGCGGCCGCACCGGCAGCGAACCCAGGGCTTCGCGCAGGGTGGAGAGCAGGTCTTCGGCACGCTTGGGGCTGGAGGCGTCGACCAGGATCAGGCCCTGCTTGGGCGCGAGCGCGGCAAAGGTAATCCCCTTGCGGATAAAGGCACGCGGCAGGAAGGCCTGGACGATATCGTCCTTGAGTTGCTCGCGTTCCTTTTTGTAGACCTTGCGCATTTCCGCCGCTTCGATTTCGTCGACTTTCTCCTTCAGCGCATCACGCACCACGCTGCCGGGCAGGATGCGTTCTTCCTTGCGCGCGGCGATCAGCAGGAAATCCTGGCTGGCGTGTACCAGCGGGGCGTCAGCGCCCTTGCCGAACGGCGCGACAAAGCCATAGGTGGCCATTTCCTGATGGGTGCAAGGCTTGGCCGGTTTGCTGGCCAGCGCGCTTTCGAGTGCTTCGGCGCTCAGGTCAATATCCTGGGTAAGGCGATAAACAAGCAGATTGCGGAACCACATGGGGTAACTCTCCAGACACGGGCCAGACACGAGGGCGGGCATTATTGTCGTCTTCCCGTCCAAGGCCAAGCCCGAGCTAAGCCTTTGGATAGTCGAGGAATAATATTTTCACTTGGGGGTTGTCAGGCCGGGGATCGCTCCGTAGAATGCGCCCCACTTCGAGAGCAAGGGTGATTAGCTCAGCCGGGAGAGCATCTGCCTTACAAGCAGAGGGTCGGCGGTTCGATCCCGTCATCACCCACCATCTTGAGGTTACGCGCAGCGGTAGTTCAGTCGGTTAGAATACCGGCCTGTCACGCCGGGGGTCGCGGGTTCGAGTCCCGTCCGCTGCGCCATTTATTCCGAAAACGGGCACTTCTTGCGAAGTGCCCGTTTTTATTTACGCGCTAGAAAATGCCAGGGCGGGCTTGCCCCGGCAGGCCCGGCACGGCTGACAACGCTCTGCCGGCAGCGACTGGCCAAGGCTCACGCGCGTCCGCGGAGCCATCGATAGCCAGGTCAGCCGATGGCCACCGGCAGATTCACCACGCTGCGCAGGTAGGGGTCGGTCTGCCACTGTGGCAGTCCCGCCAGGCGCAACGCCGGCAAGCGCTGCAGCAAGGCGCGGAATGCCACTGGTGCCACCCTGCGCACCAGTGGCGCACCCAGGCAGTGGTGGATGCCATCACCGAAACCCAGATGGGCCGCTGCATTCGTGCGGCGGATGTCCAGCGTATCGGCATCGCCGAACACCTGCGGGTCGCGGTTGGCCGAGCCCAGCACGGCAGTGACCTGGTCGCCGGCCTGCAACTGCACGCCGGCGATTTCGGTCGCTTGCGCGCAGTAACGGTCAGCCAGTTGCGCCGGCGCGTCATAGCGCAACAACTCCTCGATCGCGTTGTCCATCAGCTCCGGGTGGTCGCGCAGCAATGCCAGCTGGGCTGGATTCTGCAGCAGGTTGAGGGTGCCGGTGGCCAGCAGGAATACCGAGGACAGGTAACCCGCTACCGCCAGGTTGACCAGCGTCATCTGCACTTCGTCGCGCAACATGCCCTGTGGTTCGGCCTGGTTGACCATCAGGTCGACCATGCCACCCTTGTTGGCCTGGACCGGGCAGCCCCGGGTGAGCGCCTGGAAATAGCCACCCAGCGCCATGGCGCAGGTACCGCCGAGCATCTGCGCGGCGACCGGTGCCGTGTAGTCATGCCCGGCGACCACCCCTTCGACCCATTTCTGCACGCCTTGCCAGTCTCTTTCGGGAATACCCAGGACGTTCTGCAACACAGCGGCCGGCAACGGGTTGGCGTAGGCCGAGACCAGTTCGATGCGCTGGCGGCTCTGGGCGCTGTCGAGCAACGAGCTGGCAATGCCTTGCGCTACCCCATCGATCTTGTCGATCGCCACGGCAAACAGTTCGTCGAGGATCGGGCGCAGCTGGTTATGCCGCGGCGGGTTCATCGAGAAGATGCCGACCGGCATGTTCTGCAGCACGTCGAAGGGGGGCGGCGGCGCTGGCGGGGAGGGCGGACTCTTGAGGAACAGCTGGCTGTCCTCCAGCACGCGTTTTACATCGGCGTAGCGAAAGACCCAGGTGCTGTCATACAGCGTGAGGTCGCGCCCCTGAACCGGCACGCTGGCGTGTACCCGGTGCACCGGCGCCTGCTGGCGGAACAGCGCGTAGGTCGGGTAAGGGTTGGCGAGGTAGCTCGGGTCGTGCGGGTTGAACCTGTTCGGATCGAAAGCCATGAGTATCACCGGGTAAGTTGATCGAGCAGCCAGTCTTTGATCCTGGGCGTGAACTGCAGGTGCAACTGGTTGGTTTCGCAGCAGATGTAGTCATCGAAAGGGGATCGGCCGCTAGCGGGTGGCGGCACCGCTTCGAACGGACTGCCCGGCAGGTCGAGGGCGCTCACGGTAGGGACTGCACAGGTTTGTGCGATCGGCGTGGTGACAGTGCCGTAGCCGATCGCCTGGGCAATCATCGCCGAGTAGTAGTTGTAGAGGTTCTGTCCGCCCGGCGCGCCTTCCCAGGACCACTCGCTGGTGCAGCTGAGGGTATTCGCCACGCTGCCGTCAGCCAGCAGTGAGCAGCCTTCGGCGATCACCCCCGGGTTGTCATCCCCTTCGGTCAGCGTCCAGAGCCGCGCGTGGGCCAGCGGACTGCCGGCCCAGTCCAGTGCCGGCGCATGCGCGCCCTGCGTGCGCTGCCCATCGCCTGTGCCGCAGGCAATGGCTAGCCGGCGCGGTTGCTGCGGATAGTTGCCGAGCGCCGCCAGTGCGCGGGTGAATTGCTCCCTTAGCGGGCTCACCTGCACCCTGTGGCCGTTGAACCAGGCCATGACGAATTGCTGGTTGGCGGGCGAGTCGAGCAGTGCCGAGAAGCTTTTGGCCAGCGGCGCGGCGCTGGCAAAGTAATGGGCGAACCACTGGTTGCACAGGTTGGTGTAAGCGCCGCGGTGTGGCGTGTCGAGGGTGAGGAAGATCCGCGTGTTATGCGCTTGCCCGCGAGCCTCCATCTCCGTCAGGGCATAGCGGGCCACCAGGCCGCCCATGCTCACGCCGCCAACCACCAGGGGCGCCGGGGTCTGTTGCATGGCCTGGCGAATGCAGGCCTGCATCACTTGGGCATTGTTCTGCAGCAGGTCGGTGCCGTTGGCGAAGCCGAGCAGGATGATGTCGTAACCGGCGTTGCGCAGCGCCTCCAGGGTGCCGTGCTGGTTGAGCATTTCGTACAGGTAGTCGCAGGGATAGCCACCAGGAAAGCCTTCCGCGATGATCATCGGTCGCGTCAGCACGGTTTGCCCGGTGGCACGGTAGACGTAGGCGCTGCCCAGGCAACCGTTGGCAGCCTGCAGTTGCCAGGTGTCATCGGCTACCGGTGCTGCCGGCTGGCTGCCGAGCAGCAGGTCAAAGCTCGAGCGGGCGCCGCCGCAGCGCAGCGTCGCGTGCACCGTATCCGTGTTGCCATAAGTGACGCTCAGCTGCTCGCCCAAGCGCACAGAGCGAAAGCCATGGCCGTCACCCGGATCGAAATCGAAGCTGTCCGGCAGGGGCGCGCCGGGATTGCTGAAGTAGAACCGCGCATCGAAACTGAAGGTCACCGTGCGGCTGCGATAGGTGGGCGTGGCCGTGCCCCATTGCCCGTGCAGCAGGCCGCAGGCAATGAAGGCACGCTGTTCCGGGGCGGCCGGATCCAGCGTGGCGACGCGGAAATCCGCGATGGCTACCGGCAGCGGGCCATCGGGGCGCAGCGGAACGGTCATGGCCTTGACGGCATCCAGCGCAACAAAGCGGTCGGGAACCAGTGCGGCTTGCTGCAGGCGTGCATACCAGGCTTCCCAGTCCGCCTGGGCGAGCCGCGGCGCGCTCGGCGTGCCATCGGGGAAGTCCGTGCGTCCCCACCAGGCCAGCATCCCGCAGGGTACGCCGCGTGACAGGGCCGCCGCGTGCTGGGCAAGCAGTGGCGCCTGCATCAGCGTGACCCCAGATAGCGCAGGCCGCCGATGCCGGGGATCAGCAGGTAGAGGCTGCCACGGGTGGTGACCAGGCGCGGTACCGTCAGCTCGATCGGGTCGCGGTTGTCGCCGGTGCGAATCACGAACTGGCCCCCTTCGGCCGGTTGCGCACCGAGGATGGGGTCGCGGCTGTTCTGTAGGCCGCGGGTCTGGATGTCCTGGTTGACCCAGGTGCGCATCAGGAACTCGTACTGCATGGCCAGGTCAGCGCAGATGAACAGGCCGAGCAAGCCGCGCTCAATGCCGTCATCCGCTTGGCCGGGGTCGAATGCCGGCCCGTAGGGCATGCCGCGGCGAATGATCCGGCGACTGTAGGGCTTGCCCGTGACCAGCGCGCCGCGCGGGTTGAGCCGGCGGATATGCGCGCCGACCGGGCAGCGCAGGCCGTCGGCGTCATCGTAATAGGTGGGGTGCTCGGCGGTTGGCGCGTAATCGAAATTGTTCAGGCGTTGCCTGGACATGTGCCCGTCGGGTGCTTCGGGCGCGAGGGTCAGCGGCGAGCCGTCGCGCCAGCGTCCCATCAACTTGGCCGCCACCAGTTCCGGATACAGATTGTGCCGCTGCCCGGCCTGGTTAATCAGGTCGTCGAAGGCGCGTACGTCCTGCTTGAGCATGCGCAATGCGGCATAGCTGGCGTTATCGCAGAGCGCGGCCGGCAGGTCGCCGATGAAGTTGCCGGAATACTGGTTGACGTAGTCTTTGCCGAGCAGAAACTCCCCGGCGCTGGCAGCCGGCTGCATGTCGGCTGCCTCGCGCCCCGGTGCGCCGGCGATGCGCGGTTGCGCGATGCTGTCGCGATAGCCGAAATGCACCTGGTCGTGCGGCAATGCACTGGCGTCGAAACAGGACAGCTCCCTGAGGCCATGCGCCGTGAACAGTTGGCGCAGGCGGCAGGTCTGCTGTTCGAACGCGGCATGCTGGTGCGCATCGGCATACAGCGACAGCAGCACATGCACCGGCGCCTCGGGGTGGCCGATGACCCAGTTGGCGGGCGCGCTGGCCCCGGTGTCGCCGAGCGGCGTCGCCCGCGACTCGGCAGCCGGACCTTCGCGGAAGGCAGCGGGAAAGCACTGGAGCGTGTCGGCAGGCAGGCCGAACGCCTGCAGGCCGTCCCAAGTCAGGCCGATGTTGAGGAAGTAGGCGGGGCGCTCCTGCCAGTGCGCCGCCGTGCTGATTTGCGGGCTGAGGCGCTCGTCGCCGCACACCAGGCCGTTGATGAAGTCGCGCGCCCCGGCGTTGTCGCTTATCGCCAGGGCAAAGTGGCGGGCGTGGCTGACGCGGTAGCCGCGCAGGATATTGCCTTGAATATCGGCGAGATCGAGGTTGGCCGGGGCGGGTTCCGCGACGGCCGGCGGCAGCGTCCGGCGCGGGCCCTGAATCTCGATCACGGTTTTTTCCGGGTAGGCCGACCAGGCCTTGACCTGTGCCAGATTGTTGCGGGTGACGAAGTCACAGAAGTCGCGCGGGTACTGTTGTACGGGCAGGCGCGGAGCACCCTCGACGAACTCGAGGATGGCGTTGAACTCGTCGCCCAGCACCGCGACGAAATCCATCAGGTAGGCATCCAGGTCGCCGTCATATTCGGTGATGACCAGCAGCGTGGAGCCATCCCGGGTCGGCAGAAAGCGCGCAAAGTGAACATAGTGCAGGCCACTCAGCGCCGCTTGTACCCTGGGTTTGACCTGCTCGAGAATGTCCAGCAGCGCCGGCATCTGCGCCGGGTTCTTCATGGTCAGAAACAGGTTGAGGGCATTCTGCACCTGCTCTTCAAGCGCCTGGTCGCCGCGATCATAGGGCTCGCGGCAGGCCTCTGCGCTGGCTGCTGCCGGATGGGTACACACTCGTGATTCATGCATGATTTCCCTTCCTTAGGGACTGTTGAGGTTTGCCCGCGCACAGCGTTGCTGTCTGCTCCGGGGGACGGGCGTCCGCTTGGCTCAAGCCGTTGTTACTCAGCGTTGATGGGTGATGACCCGCTAACCGGGAAGAGCAGGGGAAATGGCCGGATCCGGCTTTCCCGCAGCAGGGCAGTGTTAAGTCCGGCAGGCTCCTAGAGGTGCTTGTGCAGGCTGAAATGGCCATGCGGGATCGGATCGGCAACCACCACCCGATTGCGTCCGCCGGCCTTGGCGCCATACAAGGCAGTGTCGGCGGCCTGTATCAGCGTGTCCGGGGATTCGCCCGGCTGGGGAGTGCTGACCGCCACACCGATGCTTGCGGTTATGTAGCCGACCTCGGAACCGGCATGCGGAATCCTGCAGGCGCGCAGCGCGGCGCAGATTTTCAGCGCCAGTTGCAGCGCCTCGTGGTTGTTTGCTCCAGGGACGATGACTGCAAACTCCTCACCACCATAGCGAGCGATAAGCTCTGCCGGGCGCGATACATTATTCGCCAGCAGCCGGGCCACCTGCTTGAGGCACTCGTCACCCTGCGGGTGACCGTAGAGGTCATTGAATTTCTTGAAATGATCCACGTCGAGCATGGCCAGTGCCAGGGGGGCGCCGGCGCGCTCGGCGCGCTTCCATTCTGCGCTGAGTACGCTATCGAATTGCCGGCGGTTGGCAATGCCGGTCAAGCCGTCGGTCAGACTCAGATCCTGCAGTTTGCGCATGGCTTCGTTGAGTTCTTCGGTGCGCTGGGCCACCCGTGCTTCCAGTTGGCGTTCGGAGGCTCTGACGCTATCCAGCAGCGTTTGCTTGGTCTGCAGTGCTTCTTCCTGAGCCTGGTACTTTTCTCGGCGAATCATGTTGAATCGGTCAGCCAGGGCGAATGCCAGCAGCAGCATTTCCAGCCCGGAACCGATTTGCCCCGCATTGGCGGTTAGCTGGGTATGCGGCAGTACGCCCATGGAGGTCAGGGTGTAGGTGATCACGCCGAGCAGGTAGAAGGTAAAGGCGATGACAAAGAAATAGGCGCGCCGCTCGTGATGCAATACGCAGTGGAAGGCGACCGCAAAAATGTACACATACACGGCCAATACAAATAACTGGCCGAGGATGAATGCGCCCGGAATCGAGGCCAGGTCGCCAAGCAGCAGCAGTAGCATGGTGCCGACGACGAGCAGCAGGACCCGGTCGAGGGTCGGCACAATCGCCGGGGTGTTCAGCATGTGCCGGGTAAACAGGGCAAAGATGGTGGCCTGGAATACCGCGGTAATCGACATGGCCTTTTCCGCCCAGATCCCGGCCGCAGGCCAGAGGAACTCGGGCGCCAGACCGAAGAAGGAGGCGAAAGCGGCCACCGTGGTCGCCACGAAGATGACATACAGCAGATAGATTTTTTCCCGCAGCGCAATAAACAGCAGCAGGTTGAACAAGCCCATGGCAGTAGCAATGCCGTAATACCAGGCCTGAATGATGTAGTCCTTGCGCTCATGGGCCTGAAAGGCTTCCGGTGACCAGACTTGCGCGGGAACCAGCAGATCCGTGTTGGATTGCAATCTGAAATAGTAGGTCTGTTCCGAGAGGGGCGGCAGGCTCACTGGAAAGACAAAATTGCGGTTGGCGTAAGGGCGCGTGGTGAAAGGGTAGGCTGCGCCAGTCTGCAGCGACTGATAGCTTCCGTCCGGCAACGGTTGGTGCAGCTGGATATCAGAAATGCGCGGAAAATCGATCTCGATAATGCGCTGCAGCGGCTGCGGCGTAGGGTTCTGCAGGCGGAAGCGAAACCAGTGCGGCGTCGTTGTCGTACCGTAGGCGAGGGGCTGGTCGGACCCATGCTCGGCAACGAACTGGGCGGCAATCGCTGGTGTCTGTACCTCGGCGAGTGTCAGCTTGTGTTCGGGATCTTCAAGTACGGCAAAGTATTCGGTGAGCGGAACCGCATCACTGCCGATCTGGCTGGCGTCGAGGGCCTTGTCTGCGGCAACGGCATCCACGAGCAGGCCCAAGCCACAGAAAACAAGGGGAATCAGACGGCAATAAGGGTGTTTGTTTATCATGCTGCCGGCTGCCTCTTAGGCTTCGAGCGCTACTTATTATTGGAATAGCCATCCTTGGGCAATCCCCTGGCCGTCGCTCCATGCGGGTCCCGGGGTATTTGGCAGCCCCTGCTGTAAATGGTTGCAGGTGGACACGCTGGGCCGCAGCTCGGAGTCGAAGTAAAGCAGACCCAAGCCGCGTACTGCAATCGTTGTAGTCGGTTAGCCTGCTCGGGCAATGCCGGCGTAGCGCAATAGACGCTGTGCAGTGCGGAACTTATCCGCGAATTCCGGTTCCTATCGCGGCAATCCGCCTGCTAAGCTCGCGGCTTAAACAAATCCGCCGCAAGGCACAGTCATCAAGGAATGCTCATGAAACATCATCGTTTGGCGGCGGCAGTGGCCCTGGCCGGTCTGGTTCTGGTGGGTTGCAACGCGGAACAGGCCGAAGCGCCCTCGGCGTTGAAGACCCCTGCTGAAAAAGCCTCCTACGGCATCGGCCTGAACATGGGCCAGAGCCTGGTCCAGGAAGGCATGACTGACCTGGATCCGAAAGCCGTCGCGATGGGCATCGAAGACGCGATGGGCAAGAAGGAGCAGCGCCTCAAGGATGAAGAGCTGGTCGAGGCCTTTGCCTTCCTGCAAAAGCGCGCCGAGGAGCAGAAAGCCGCGTTGACCGAAGAGGCGACCAAGGCCGGCAAGAAGTTTCTTGAAGAAAATGCCAAGCGCGAAGGTGTCGTCAGCACCGCTTCAGGCCTGCAGTACGAAGTCGTGACCAAGGGTGAGGGCGCCATGCCCAAGGCCACCGATGTGGTTTCCGTGCATTACGAAGGACGCCTGGTCGATGGCACTGTCTTCGACAGCTCGATCCAGCGCGGCAGCCCGATTGACCTGCCGGTCAACGGCGTGATCGCCGGCTGGGTGGAAGCCCTGCAGTTGATGCACGTTGGCGAGAAGATCAAGCTGTTTATTCCAAGTGATCTGGCGTATGGCGAGCAGAGCCCGAGCCCGGCTATTCCGCCGAACTCGGTGCTGGTATTTGATCTGGAATTGCTCAGCATCAAGGATCCTGCTGCAGCTGCCGCCGCGCAGTAATCCGCGCAGTCCAGCCAGCGCCCCGCTTAGCGGGGCGTTGGCGTTTCTGGGCCGGTAAAATAGCGGGTAACGGCTGTTACAGGTGTGCCGATGTTACTGTTATGCACATTTTGCGAGTGCCTGTCGCAGTCATTTGGTTACGCCTCGATGGGCCTCCGATTGGCGGGCTAACTTATTGATTCATATAAATAAAAAGATGACGCTTAAAAACTGCCCGATCCGTCCGGAAGCCACTATTTACGCGGTCTCGAAGCAGGAATGGACAATCTGTCAACAGGGTTATCCACAGGTTTTGTGGGTAACTGCCGCGGACGCAGTCAGCATGCGGGTTGCAGCGATTTGACGGGTTTTCCGAGGGGAATTCTGCATTGTTACCGACGTATTTCCCACGCGCGTTGCGCGCTGCGATGGTGGCCGATTGTGTCGGCGGCGACCCTGCTTGGCAGGTGCCAGTGTGCAGTTTTAGCCGTGCTCCCCTAGCCGCTGGCCCACGCCTGCCTGTTAAGATGAGACTCGTTTGCAAAGTGCCAAACCAGTTGGATTGGTCTGTCCAGAGAGCCATCGGGAAATGAATGTGCAAGTGATCATGCGGGAAGGGCAGCCGGAATATGCAGTGTTGCCCTGGGCGGAGTATCAGGCCCTGTTGCAGGCCGCAACGGGCCGGGCCGGCGTAGTCGAAGGTGCGCCAAGGGAGTCCCCCGGCGAGCTGGCAAGGCTGGCGCAACTGACGGCGTTGCGCGAGTCGCGGTCGATGAGCCGGGAGGACCTGGCGCGCGCAGTGGGGATCAGTCCGCACTATCTGGCGCTGTTCGAGAGCGGCGAACGGCGGCCGGATGGCGCCATTGCCAGGGCGCTGGCTCGAGCGCTGGGTGTCGCCGGGTGGGAGGGCGTCAATTGACTGTACGCATCAGCCGCCAGCACTGGGATGCGCTGCTCGCCGAGCTGGATGAGGCGCGCCGGCAACGCCACGTGCTGACCTATCGTGCCCTGATCGAACGCCTGCAACTGCCCAGTCCGGCCATGCAGACCCTGACCGCTGCGCTGGAGCACCTGGCTGCCATTGATGCGCGCGCCGAGCGGCCATTGCGCAGCACACTGGTCATCAGCCAGGGCGCCAGCCGCCTGCCGCGTACCGGTTTTTTCGAACATGCGCTGCGCCTGGGGCGCTTCAGCGGTCCGCCCGATGGCATGGCTGCAGCCTCGTGGCATTCGGCGGAAATCGTCCGGGTCTTTGAGTTCACCTATCCGGAGGATGCCTGATGGGCGTGTCCGCCAACGGGTTGTGGAAACTGCGCGCGCGCCTTGGCTACGGCCTGGCCCGCTGGCTGGTTCGGTTCCCGGCGCTGGTCAGGCAACCGCGCCTGTGGGCCTGGATGGAAGGGCAGTACGCCCGGATGGCCAAGCTCGGCGATGTCCGCGCGCAATCCTTCTATGGCCATGTGCTGCTGTTCCGCGGCCAGGGGCTGGCGGCGCGCAATGAAGGCCGCCGGCTGCTGCAACTGGCCGCCGAGGCGGGTGATGGCAAGGCAGCCTACCAGGTCGGCTTGCTGTGCCTGCAGGAAACCCCGCAACAGGCTGCGGATGCCGGCATGGCTGCCCACTGGTGGTGTCTGGCCGCCGCTGCCGGACATCCGCTGGCCGCGCACAAGCTGGCTGCGCTTTATCGGGACGGCGGCCCCGGCCTGGCTGCCGATGCCGTTGCCGCCAGGCAGATGGAACAGCGTGCCGCTGAGCTCGGACTCTGACGGCCAGTTCGTCATTTCTGGTTAAACACTGTCGGTAACATTCGCGCTCCTCCCTGCTAGGGTTGAACGGGCACCGTGTGCTTGCACGTCCGTCCCTTCCAGTCGCGAATATTGAGGCAGTCCATGAATGAAAAGCTGATTCTCGAGTACGTCTACCAGCACGAGGCTGAACGTTCCGACAAGCTGTTCCTGACCCAGCCAGTTGGCGGCGGCCAGGTCGTCGAATACAGCTGGGGCGAGGTCATGGATGAGGCCCGGCGCATGGCGGCGCATCTGCGCAGCCTGGACCTGCCGCCCGCCCCCCGCATCGCCATGCTGGCGAAGAACAGTGCCCATTTCATCATTGCCGAGCTGGCGATCTGGCTGGCCGGTGGCACCACGGTAGCGATCTTTCCCACCGAGACGGCGAGCAATCTCGCCTACGTGCTCGAGCATTGCGACGCCCAGCTGCTGTTTATCGGCAAGCTCGACAACTGGGAACAGCAGAAAGGCGGGGTGCCCGCCGGGCTGCCCTGCATCGCCTTGCCACTGGCACCGAAGACCGGCTTCGCCAGCTGGGAGTCGATTATCGCCCAGCACGCGCCGCTTGCCGGGTGCCCGCAGCGTGGCGCCGATGAACTGGCCATGCTGCTCTACACCTCCGGCTCCACCGGGCAGCCCAAGGGGGTGATGCAGACCTTTGGCAGCATTTCACGGGTCGCCGAAGGCGTTGTCGGGCTGTTTGCCGAGAGCATCGGTGCGGGTACGGCAAACCGCATGCTGTCCTACTTGCCGCTGGCGCACTGCTACGAGCGCGCCTGGGTCGAGTGCAGTGCCCTGGTGGCGGGTAACTGGCAGCTGTTCTTTGCCGAGTCGCTGGATACCTTTCTGGCCGATCTGCGCCGCGCGCGACCGCTGGTGTTTCTCTCGGTCCCGCGCCTGTGGATCAAGTTCCAGCAGGGCGTGTTTGCCAAAATGCCCCCGCGCAAGCTGGAGCGGCTGCTGCGCATTCCGCTGCTGGGGCGCATGGTGGCGCGCAAGGTGCTGGCCGGGTTGGGGCTGGACGCGGTGAAGATCGCCGGCAGCGGTTCGGCGCCGATTCCGCAGGAGGTGATCAACTGGTATCGCCGCCTGGGCCTCAAGCTGCTGGAAGGCTATGCGATGACCGAAGACTTCGGCTATTCCTTTGGCGGCACCGCCGAGCAGAACGACCCTGGCCTGTGTGGTGTGGCCAGGCCCGGGGTGCAGGTGCGCATCGACAGTGATGGCGAAGTGCTGATCAAGTCGCCGGGCCAGCTGGCAGGCTACTTCAAGCGGCCGGAACTGGATGCCGAGTGCTTTACCGAGGACGGCTATTTCCGCACCGGCGACCTGGGTGAACTGCAGCCGGACGGGCAACTGCGCATCAGCGGGCGGAAAAAGGAGCTGTTCAAGACCGGCAAGGGCAAGTATGTGGCCCCGGCGCCGATCGAGAATCGCCTGAACGTGCACCCGCTGCTGGAGTTGTCGATGGTCTCCGGGGTCGGCCAGTCGGCGCCCTATGGTCTGCTGGTACTGGCCGAAGAACTGCGTGCCCGGCGCGATGAGCCGCAGTTCCGGGCCGAGACCGAAGCCGAGCTTGCCGGGCTGCTGCAAGCGCTCAACGCCGAGCTGGTTGATCATGAGCGTTTGCGCATGCTGGTGGTGGCCAACGAGCCGTGGAGCATCGAGAACGGCTGCCTGACCCCGACCATGAAGCTCAAGCGCAGCGCCATCGAGAAGGCAGTGGCGGGGCAGGTGGATGACTGGTACAGCCGCCCGGGGCCGGTCATCTGGGGCTGAAGCCCGGCGGGCTGGGTGATTGAACGAAGACTGCTCGGCTCGCCCGCCGTCCACTACCCAGGGGTACAAAAAAGGGTGAAGCCGTTGCCTGCCTCACCCTTATTCCCGGTTGCGGCTGTCAGTGCTTGCGTGGCACCGGCTTGAGCAGTTCGGTGGGCGGTTGCTCGCAGTGGATCTTGCGCCCGAGCAGGGCCTCGATGGCGGGCAGGGCGTAGGCATCATCCTCGCCGGCGAAGCTGATCGAGGTGCCGCTGGCGCCGGCGCGACCGGTACGCCCGATACGGTGCACGTAGTCGTCCGGGGTTTCCGGCAGGGTGAAGTTGATCACGTGGCTGATGGCCTCGACGTGAATGCCGCGCCCGGCCACGTCGGTGGCGACCATCACGCGGATCTTGCCTTCGCGGAAGCCTTCCAGCGCCTTGATCCGCTTGTGCTGCGGCACATCGCCGGACATCTGCACGGCACTGATGCCGTCGCGGGTCAGGCGTTCCTCGATGCGCCGCACTTCATCCTTGCGGTTGGCAAAGACCATCACGCGGATCCAGTTGTTTTGCGAAATCAGGTTGTACAGCAGTTTGTACTTGTCGCTGCCGGCCACCGCGTAGACATGCTGCTCGACCGTGTCGCTGGCGACGTTTTCCGGCTCGATCTCGACGATCGCCGGGTCAGTGGTCCACTGCTTGGCCAGGTTCATCACGTCTTCGGTGAAGGTGGCGGAGAACAGCAGGGTCTGGCGTTCGCCCTTCATCGGGGTCTGGCGGATGATCTGCCGTACCTGCGGGATGAAGCCCATGTCGAGCATGCGGTCGGCTTCATCGAGGACCATGACTTCGACCATGTCCAGGTGCACTTCGCCACGCTGGTTGAAGTCCAGCAGGCGACCCGGGGTGGCCACCAGGATGTCGCAGTAGCGCGATTCCAGCTGGCGCAGTTGCTTGTCGAAGTCCATGCCGCCGACGAAGCTCATCACGTTCAGCCCGGTGTACTTGTTCAGCGCCAGCGCGTCATTGGCGATCTGCACCACCAGTTCGCGGGTTGGCGCAATGATCAGTGCGCGCGGTTCGCCCATGAAGCGTTCGGCTGGCGGCGGCGTGCGCAGCAGCTGGGTGATGATCGAGATCAGGAACGCGGCGGTCTTGCCGGTGCCGGTCTGGGCGCGGCCGATGGCGTCCTTGCCGCGCAGGGTGTGGCCGAGCACCTGGGCCTGGATCGGCGTGCAGTAGGGGAAGCCGAGGTCATGGATCGCGTGCATCAGCTCCGGGGACAGCTTGAAATCGTGGAAACGGGTCTTGCCTTCTTGTGGTTCGACGACGAAGTCCTCGAGTTTCCAGCTGTCAGCCGGCTTGGCCGGCTTTTCCCGCGGAGGCCTTGGTGCGCGTGGTTTGTCGGCGCGCGGCTGGCGCTCGCCCTGCTCCGGCTGCGCGGCAGACGTTTCGCGGTCGGGTGCAGCAGCACTGGATTGGCTGGGGCTGGCGGGCGCCGGCTGCAGGTTGCCGGCGCTGCTGTCAGCGCTCCCGGCAGCGGGATTGTCGCCCTTGAACATGTTCTTGAGTGCTTTGAGCACGGTGATCTCATCGATTGGTTAAGGAATGAACGCTCGCCAGTGTAAAGCAAGAAGCGCGCGCGGCGAAGCACCAAGCAGCCGCAGCGCGCCGGTTCAGTCCTGCGGCAGGGTCCTGAGCAGCAGGTCGCGCACATTGCCGCCCATGATCGCGGCAATGTCGGCTTCGCTGAAACCTGCATCGATCAGGCCCTGAGTGATCTGTACCAGGCCAGTGGTGTCGAACGGTGTGCTGGTCGCGCCGTCGAAATCCGAGCCCAGCGCCACGTGCTCGACGCCGATCAGGTCGGCGCTGTAGCGGATCGCCTTGACGATGCTGGCAACCGACGGGTCGCAGATTGCCCCGTCCCAGTAGCCGATACCGACAATCCCGCCGGTGGCGGCAATCTGCTGCAGGTGCTGGTCGGTCAGGTTGCGCGGGCCGGGGCAGGTACCGGCCACCCCGGTGTGGGAGACCACCAGCGGCTGGGTGCTGATGGCGAGGACATCGTCGATCAGCGGCTTGGAGGCATGCGCCAGGTCGATCAGCATGTGCTTTTGCTGCAGGCGCGGGATCACCTCGCGGCCGAAGGCGGTCAGCCCGCCCTTGTCGATGCCATGGGCGGAGCCGCCAATTTCGTTGTCGAAGAAGTGCGTCAGGCCGGTCATGCGGAAGCCGGCGTCGTACAGCCGGTCGATATTCTCCAGCTGGCCCTCGAGGGGCTGCAGGCCTTCGGTGGCGAGCAGGCCGGCGAGCTGCAGCGGTTGTTGCTGGCGATCCTCCAGGTAGCGCTGAAGGTCGGCACGGCTGCGGATGACGCGCAGCTGGCCGTTGCTTGCGGCGGCGGCCTGGTGCAGTTTCTCGCTCTGGTACAGCGCGCGCTGCAGCAGGCTGGTCCAGGTGGCGCGCGGCCAGCGCTGGGCCATCACCAGCAGGGTCACGCTGTCGCTGTCGCCACTGTTGCGTTCGTAATTCAGCCCACGCGGGGTCTTGGTCACGGTGGAGAACACCTGCAGGCCGACACGCCCTTCGAGCAGGCGCGGCAGGTCGGTGTGGCCGTAGTCGATGCGCTTGAGCAGGTCGCGCTGCCAGAGCAGGGCATCGTCGTGCAGGTCGGCGACGAACAGCCGCGCGTGCAGGTCGCTGGCAGCCTGGCTGGCCGGGTACGGCGCGGGCTGCAGGACGCGGTTCAGGTCCTGGTCGACCAGGCGCGGCACGCTGAAAAAGACGGCCAGACCGATGACGAGCAGGAGCAGCAGGGCTAACAAGGCTTTGCGCATGATCGGTTATCCGTTTTTGTTGGTTAATGGATACAGAGTCAATTTTGCATGTGATCGGTAGGAGCCAGCTTGCTGGCGATGCACTTCGCGCGCCTGATCGCCAGCAAGCTGGCTCCTGCAATATTGGTCCGTAACCAATCAATAGGTGTGCAATCTAGCAAACCCTGAGCCTTGCACCGAGCCAGTGGCCGATATCACGGACCTCGCCGGGCAGCACTTCATGGCCCATCGGATATTCCTGCCAGCTGGCGGCTACTCCGCGCTCGGCGAGGAAATCGTAGGCGGCGCGACCCATGGCCAGGTCGACGACCTCGTCCCGGCTGCCATGCAGGCAAAATACCGGCAGTGCCTGCTTGTCGGCGGGCAGTTGTAGGGATTCATCGAAGGTCGGCGCATAGGTCGACAGCGCCAGCACCCCGCCCAGCGGGCCCTGCCAGCGCAGGAAGGCGCAGTGCAGGACCACTGCGCCGCCCTGGGAGAAGCCGGCGAGGATGATCCGCGCCGGATCGATGCCGCTGTCGCGCTGCGCCTCGATCAGCTGGATCAGTTGCAGGGTCGAGCTTTCCAGTTGCTCGCGGTTGATCGCCCGGGCCGGACTCATGGCCAGGATGTCGTACCAGCTGGGCATGGCATAGCCGCCATTGATGGTCACGGCGCGGGTCGGCGCCTGCGGCAGCACGAAGCGGGTGGAGGGCAGGATTTCCTGCAGGGCCTCGGCGACCGGCAGGAAGTCATAGCGGTCGGCGCCCAGGCCGTGCAGCCAGATCACGCAGGCATCGGCGGTCTGGCTGGGCTGCAGGATCAATGGCTCGGTCATGTAGCGCTCCTGAAGGGTGCGGCTGCTGCATAAGGCAGCGTGTGCGGCATTATGCAGCGGAAGTGGTGCGGTTCAAGTGCGGGCAATCCGGCGGATTATCAGCGCCCTGGGCCTGGGTGGGTGGCGGCATGTTTATTGCGTTCTTTGATGACGCACATCAGATCCGGCATCTGCCGGATCTTCTACTAGACTCGTTTCTGTAATTACCCCTGTGCTGGTGTTTGCTCGCCGCATGCCTGGATCCCGGGCAATGTCAGGCAGCTGAGGCTGACTCTTTTTCTATGGTTGTATCTGGAGGCTGTATGAAAATGAACAAATTGACTCTGGCAGTTGTTGCAGCGACTGGGCTGATTGGCATCAGCGGTGTGGCCCAGGCCGGCGCAACCCTGGATGCCGTGACCAAGAAAGGCTATGTGCAGTGCGGCATCAGCGATGGCTTGCCGGGATTTTCCTACGCCGATGCCAAGGGCAACTACCTCGGCCTGGATGTGGATGTGTGCCGTGCGGTGGCCGCAGCCGTCTTCGGCGATGCATCCAAGGTTCGTTACAGTCCGCTGACCGCCAAGGAGCGCTTCACCGCCTTGCAATCCGGCGAAGTCGATATCCTCTCGCGCAACACCACCTGGACCAGTTCGCGTGATGCGGCCATGGGCCTGAACTTCACTGGCGTGACCTACTACGATGGTCAAGGCTTTCTGGTGAACAAGAAGCTGGGTATTGCCAGCGCCAAGGAGCTGGATGGGGCCACCGTGTGCATCCAGGCCGGCACCACCACCGAGCTGAATCTGGCCGACTACTTTCGCAGCAATGGCCTGAAGTACACCCCGATCACCTATGACACCTCCGACGAGAGCGCCAAGTCGCTGGAGTCCGGCCGCTGCGATGTGCTGACGTCCGACCAGTCGCAACTCTATGCGCAGCGCATCAAGCTGGCGGCTCCCGACGAGTATGCCGTGCTGCCGGAAGTCATCTCCAAGGAACCCCTCGGCCCGGCCGTGCGCCAGGGTGACGACGAGTGGTTCCACATCGTGCGCTGGACGCTGTTTGCCATGCTCAATGCCGAAGAGCTGGGCGTGACTTCGCAGAATGTCGAGGAGATGGCCAAGACCACCAAGAACCCGGATGTGGCGCGCCTGCTTGGGGCCGAGGGGGACTATGGCAAGGACCTGAAGCTGCCCAAGGACTGGGCGGTCAAGATCGTCAAGCAGGTCGGCAACTATGCCGAGTCGTTCGAGCGCAATGTCGGCTCAGGCAGTGAACTGAAGATCGAACGCGGCCTGAATGCCCTGTGGAACAAGGGTGGTCTGCAGTACGCGCCGCCGGTGCGCTGATCCTGGGTATCGCCGCCCCATTCCGGGGCGGCGTTGTTCCGGAACGGCCCGCTCACGACAGTGACCGGGTGCTTGCAGAGGACCGTGTTGCCCATGCCTGCTTCTTCTTCAATACGCTCATCGTTACTCACTGACCCGCAAGTGCGCGCCTGGCTGTTCCAGGTGCTGGCGGTGATCGCGGTCGTCGCGCTGGGCTGGTTCCTGTTTGCCAACACCCAGCACAACCTGCAGCAGCGCGGCATTCTCTCGGGGTTCGGTTTCCTCGAGCAGAGCGCCGGCTTCGGCATTTCCCAGCACCTGATCGACTACAGCGAAAGCAGCAGCTACGGGCGGGTGTTCTTCATCGGCTTGCTCAACACCCTGCTGGTCTCGGTGATCGGTATCGTGCTGGCCACCCTGCTCGGCTTTGTCCTCGGGGTGGCGCGGCTGTCACCGAACTGGCTGATCAGCAAACTGGCGACCATCTACATCGAGATATTCCGCAACATCCCGCCATTGCTGCAGATATTTTTCTGGTACTTCGCTGTCTTGCTGCCGTTGCCCGGTCCCCGGCAGAGCCTCAGCATCGGCGATACGTTTTTTCTCAGCAACCGCGGCCTGAACATGCCGGCCCCATCCATGGCCGAGGGTTTCTGGCCATTCCTGATCGGCCTTGGCCTGGCCTTGCTGGTCGTGGTCCTGCTGGTGCGCTGGGGGCGCCGGCGCTTCGAGGCCACGGGACAGCCGTTTCCGGCGCTGCTGGTCTCGCTGGGCCTGCTGCTGGTACTGCCGGGCCTGACCCTGCTGCTGTTCGGCAACCCGTTCGCATGGACCTTGCCCACGCTGCAAGGCTTCAACTTCCGCGGCGGCCTGGTGGTGATTCCCGAACTGATGGCACTGACCCTGGCGCTGACGGTGTATACCGCGGCCTTCATTGCCGAGATCGTGCGCTCGGGCATCCAGGCGGTCAGTCACGGGCAGACCGAAGCCGCCCGCTCGCTCGGGCTCAAGCCGGGCGTGACCCTGCGCAAGGTCATCATTCCGCAGGCCCTGCGGGTGATCATCCCGCCGCTCACCAGCCAGTACCTGAACATGGTGAAGAATTCCTCGCTGGCCGCCGGCATCGGCTATCCGGACATGGTCTCGCTGTTTGCCGGCACGGTGCTCAACCAGACCGGCCAGGCGATCGAGGTGATCGCCATTACCATGAGTGTCTACCTGTCCATCAGCATCAGCATTTCGCTGCTGATGAACTGGTACAACAAGCGCATTGCGCTGGTCGAGAGGTAAGCGCATGCAAACCCATACCTTCAAGCCCGATCTGCCACCTCCACCGCTGAGCACGGGGGTGCTGGCCTGGCTGCGCAGCAACCTGTTTTCCAACTGGTTCAATACACTGCTGACCCTGCTCGCGGCCTACCTGGTCTGGCTGGTGATTCCACCGTTGCTGCAGTGGGCCTTCATCGATGCCGACTGGACTGGCAGCACGCGCAGCGATTGCACCGGCGACGGCGCCTGCTGGGTGTTCGTCCGCGAACGCTTCAGCCAGTTCATGTACGGCTTTTATCCCGAGGAACTGCGCTGGCGGGTCAACCTGACGGTGCTGCTGGCGATTTTCGGGGCAGCGCCACTGTTTGTCGCGCGCATGCCGCGCAAGCTGCTCTATGCCCCGGGCTATCTGCTGCTGTATCCGCTGCTGGCCTTCTGGCTGCTGCATGGCGGATTCCTCGGCCTGGAGCAGGTCAATACCAGCCAGTGGGGCGGCCTGATGCTGACCCTGGTGATTGCCGCCGTCGGCATTGCCGGCGCCCTGCCGCTGGGCATCCTGCTGGCGCTCGGGCGGCGCTCGGACCTGCCGGCGATTCGCGTGCTGTGCGTGACCTTCATCGAGTTCTGGCGCGGCGTGCCGCTGATCACCGTGCTGTTCATGTCCTCGGTGATGCTGCCGCTGTTTCTGCCCGAAGGGCTGAGCTTCGACAAGCTGGTGCGCGCGCTGATCGGGGTGATCCTGTTCCAGTCGGCCTATATCGCCGAGGTGGTGCGCGGCGGCCTGCAGGCGATTCCCAAGGGGCAGTACGAGGCGGCAGCGGCGCTGGGGCTGGGTTACTGGCGGATGATGGGTTTGGTGATTTTGCCGCAGGCGCTGAAACTGGTGATCCCGGGCATCGTCAACACCTTCATTGCCCTGTTCAAGGACACCAGCCTGGTGATCATCATCGGCCTGTTCGACCTGCTCAACAGCATCAAGCAGGCCACCACCGACCCGGCCTGGATCGGCATGGCCACCGAGGGCTACGTGTTTGCCGCCCTGGTGTTCTGGATCTTCTGTTTCGGCATGTCGCGCTATTCCCTGCGCCTGGAACACAGGCTGGACACGGGGCACAAGCGGTAGGGCAGTCATCCCCTCGCCCCTTGGGGAGACGACTGCATGGATGCAGGAGGTAGAGCGACGCAGGAAGCCAAAGCCGAGGGATAGGGAGAGGGGTATGCAGCGCATAATCGGTTTAACGAGTTGCCAGGAGCCAAGTAGATGAGTCAAGCCAGCCTAAAGCCCGCCAGCGAGCCGATGATCCTGCTGCAGGGGGTAAACAAGTGGTACGGCCAGTTCCATGTGCTCAAGGACATCAACCTGAGCGTGCAGCCGGGCGAGCGCATCGTCCTCTGCGGGCCGTCCGGTTCGGGCAAGTCGACCACCATCCGCTGCATCAACCGCCTGGAAGAACACCAGCAGGGGCGCATCGTCGTCGACGGCACCGAGCTGACCAGCGACCTCAAGCATATCGAGGCGATCCGCCGCGAAGTGGGCATGGTGTTCCAGCACTTCAACCTGTTCCCGCACCTGACCGTGCTGCAGAACTGCACGCTGGCGCCGATGTGGGTGCGCCAGATGCCGCGCAAGCAGGCCGAGGAGGTGGCCATGCACTTCCTCAAGCGCGTGCGCATTCCGGAACAGGCCAACAAGTTTCCCGGCCAGCTGTCCGGCGGCCAGCAGCAGCGCGTGGCGATTGCCCGCGCGCTGTGCATGAAGCCCAAGATCATGCTGTTCGACGAGCCGACTTCGGCACTGGATCCGGAGATGGTCAAGGAAGTACTGGATACCATGATCGGCCTCGCCGAAGACGGCATGACCATGCTCTGCGTGACTCACGAGATGGGCTTTGCGCGCACCGTGGCGAACCGGGTGATCTTCATGGACAAAGGCGAGATCGTCGAGCAGGCCGATCCCGAGACCTTCTTCAATCATCCGCAGAATGAGCGGACCCAACTGTTCCTCAGCCAGATACTGCATTGACTGTCCTTGGGGCGGACGGATAAACCCCTCGTTGTTACCTTCGCTTGACCTGAACAGGCTGGTCAGTGCGCCGATAATTGCCTAACCTCGGCGCCTGTGTCCCTGCGGATCATCGACATGCTCACGCTTTTCCAGTTCGCTCCGGCCTTCAACGTTCCCAACCCCAGCCCGTACTGCCTCAAGGTCGAGACTTACCTGCGCATGGCCGGGCTGGAGTACCGGGTCAGGAGCATGGCCGACCCGCGCAAGGCCCCCCGCGGCAAGCTGCCCTTCATCGAGCTGGACGGCCAGCTGATTGCCGACTCGGCGATCATCCTGCGCACGCTGAGCGAGCGCGGCAGCGACCTCGATGCGCCGCTGGATGCGCCCGGCCGGGCCCGTGCGCTGGCGATTGCGCGGCTCTGCGATGAGCATCTGGCGGTATTGACGGTGTATTTCCGCTGGATTGACGACGAGGGCTGGGCGCAGATCAAACCGGCCTTCTTCGGCACGTTGCCGGCACCGCTGCGCTGGATTGTCCCCGGGCTGATACGCCGCAAGCTGGCTAACGGTTATGTGGCGCAAGGCATCGGGCGGCACTCGCGGAACGAACTGCTGGATTTTGCCCGGGAAGACCTGCAGGCGCTCGACGCGCTGCTGGGTGCGGCGGCCTTCTTTGGTGGCGCGCAGCCGTGCAGCGCCGACGCTTCAGCCTACGGGGTACTGGCCAACCTGATCCTCGCCACTGCGGAAACCCCGGTGAATCGGATGGCCCGAGAGTTTCCGCGGCTGGTGGCGTATTGCCAGCGGGTGCGCGAGCAGTTCTGGGCCTGATGGCGTGAATCGGCCCTGGTTTGTCTACCTGGTGCGCGCCGCCAATGGCGCCCTGTACTGCGGTATCAGCGATGATCCAGTGCGCCGCTTCGCCCAGCACCAGGCCGGCAAGGGCGCACGGTTCTTTTTCTCCAGTCCGGCTCGGGCGCTGGTATATGTGGAGGCCTGCGCGGACCGCTCGGCGGCGCTGCGCCGCGAACGGGCGATCAAGCAGTTGCCCAAGCCGGCCAAGGAAGTGCTGGCGGCCAGCCCGCCATCCATCAGCCTGATAAGCCCCGATAAGCCCGCCCGGATGGTTGCGCCCGGGACGGGCGCGTAAGCTTTGCGGCCTGGCCACTCACCGAAGGACATTGCCATGCATGAAGTGATCCTGCACAACTACGACGCTTCGCCGTTTGCCGAGAAGGTTCGTCTGATCCTGGGCTACAAGCAGCTGAGCTGGCGCTGGGTGGATATCCCGCGGATCATGCCCAAGCCCGACCTGACAGCCCTCACCGGTGGCTACCGCAAGACCCCGGTGCTGCAGATTGGCGCGGATATCTACTGCGATACGGCGCTGATTGCCCGGCGCCTGGAAGCCGAAAAGACCACTCCCACGCTGTTTCCCGAGGGCCAGGAGTTCACCAGCGCCAGCTTCGCCCTGTGGGTCGACAGCGTGGTGTTCCAGCATGCGGTCAGCCTGGTGTTCCAGCCGGAGTCGATGGCGCTGCGCATGGGCAAGTTGCCCGTGGAAGTGCAGAAGGCCTTCATGGCGGACCGCGCCGGACTGTTCAGCGGTGGCTCGAGCAGTCGCCTGCCGCTGGAGCAGGCGCGCCAGCAATGGCCAACCCTGATGGGCCGCCTGCAGCAGCAGCTGGCGCGCGAGGAGGGCGAGTTCCTGTTTGGCCAGCCCTCGATTGCCGACTTCTCGCTGGCGCATTGCCTGTGGTTCATCAGGAGCACGCCGGTGACT
Organism: Pseudomonas sp. N040; assembly: GCF_015637705.1. GTDB lineage: Bacteria > Pseudomonadota > Gammaproteobacteria > Pseudomonadales > Pseudomonadaceae > Aquipseudomonas. Next base: position 333,527 of record NZ_JADOBE010000003.1, read on the forward strand.
GCGCCACTGGTGGACGACTATCCGGAAGTGGCGGCCTGGCTGGCGCGGGTACTGGGCTTCGGGCATGGTTCGCACAGCCCGCTGGCGGCCGAGGATGCGCTGGCCGTGGCACGCGCGGCGACTCCGGCAGCGCTGCCAGACGCCCCGGCAGTGCCGCTGCATGGCCTCGCAGTTGGCCAGGTGGTGAGCATTGCCGCCACCGACTACGGTGTCGATCCGGTGGCCGGCGAGCTGCTGTATGCCGGCAGCGAGGAACTCATCCTGCGCCGTGAAGATCCGCGGGCCGGTACGCTGCATGTGCATTTCCCGCGAATCGGCTTCAGGCTCGAAGCCGGCTGACGGATCGCATACACTGCGCCGCTGGATTTATTGATTGGTGGGTCCGTTCCGGATTTCTGGCATGCGCAGTATCTTCTCGGCAGGGTTTTTCAGTGGTAGCCCCCGGCGCCTGTTGGCGTTGCTGCTGGTGCTTGCCATGCCGGCCGGCGCGCTGGAACAACCACGCCTGGAGCGTGTACGCCTGCAGCTGAACTGGCAGCACCAGTTCGAATTCGCCGGTTTCTATGCGGCCAAGGCCAAGGGCTTCTACCGTGATGCCGGCCTGGATGTCGAGATTGTCGAGTCAAAGCCGGGCGAGATTTCCGAGCGGCAGGTCATCGAAGGCAAGGCCGAATACGGTATTTCCGATGCCAAGCTGTTGCTCGAGCGGCACAAGGGCAATCCGGTGGTGGTGCTGGCGGTGATCTTCCAGCACTCCCCGGTGGTCTTGCTGGTGCCGAAGGATGGTGCCCGCTCGGTCGCCGAGCTGCGCGGCAAGCGCGTCATGATGGTCGAGGACAACACGGAACTGCTGGCCCTGTTCAGGAAGCAAGGCCTGTCCGAACACGACTACATCCGCGTCGACCCCAGCTATGACCCGCACGACTTGCTCAACGGCAAGGTCGATGCGATGCAGGCCTACGCCTCCGACGAGCCGGATTACCTGGCCCGCGCCGGCTTCGCCTTCCGCACCTTGAGCGCACGGGATGTGGGCATCGACTTCTATGACCTCAACCTGTTTACCACCGAACGGCAGATCGAGTTGCATCCGGAGCAGGTCAGGGCGTTTCGCCAGGCCAGCCTGCGCGGCTGGGAATATGCCATGGAGCATCCCGACGAGATCATGGATGTCCTGCAGCAGGACTACAGCCAGAAACACACCCGCGAACACATGCGCTTCCAGTACCAGCAGATGGTGCCGCTGATCCAGCCGGTGCTGATCGAGCTGGGTTACATGAATCCGGAGCGCTGGCGGCGGATTGCGCAGACCTATGCTGCGCTGGGCATGCTGCCCGAGGATTTCTCCCTGGAGCACCTGCTCTACGACAGCAATCCGCCGCGTGACCTGCGCTGGCTGTATGTCGGCCTGTTGCTGGCGCTGGTCTCGCTGGGCGGCATTTCGCTGGTTGCCATGCGCTTTGCCTTGCTCTCGGCCAGCCTGCGCAGCGAGGTGCGCATCCGCACGGCGTTGCAAGCAGAACTGCAGAATCAGGTGCAGGTGGATTACCTGACCGGCCTGGCCTCGCGCCGCTATTTCATCGACAAGGCCAGCGACGAGGTGGCCCGGGCGCGCCGCTACGGCTTGGCGCTGTCGCTGTGCGTGATCGACCTGGACCACTTCAAGGCGATCAACGATACCCATGGGCACAAGACCGGCGACCGCGTACTGCAGTGCTTCAGCGATATCTGCAGCGGCTCCCTGCGCGAGATTGACATCGCCGGGCGTATGGGCGGCGAGGAATTTGCCATCCTGCTGCCGGAGACCGGCCTGGAACAGGTGCGCCTGGTCGCCGAGCGCTTGCGCGAACGCCTGGCGGAGGAGCGTATGCCGCTTGCCGGTGGCCACACGCTGCGCTTTACCGTATCGATCGGGGTAGCCGTGCTGACACCGGCCGACGAGGATCTGGAGAGCCTGATCGCGCGTGCCGACCGCGCGCTGTATGCGGCCAAGCGTGGCGGGCGCAACCGCGTCTGTATTGCCGAAGGCTAGTACGGGCTTGCGCAGGTGAAATGTAGGTTGGGTTGAGCGCAACGAAGTCCGACGTGCCTGGCGAGGTCAGTCATGTGCCGCGGGCTTAGGACGACTAGAATCCACCACTGGGCGGCTGCCTGCAAACAGCCCCGGTGTCCACTTTTGCCCCACATGGAAATCCCACATATGCTCAAGCGTCTGGCCAGTTACTTCATGCTTTGCGGCCTGTCGCTTGCCGCCCAGATGCCTGCCGCACTGGCGGAAATTGCCCTGGAGCAGGGCACTGTCGAAGTGCTGGAAAAGCATGACGGCCAGCACTGGTTCTGGATCTGGGGCAATCGCGCGCCGAGCATGATCGACGGCCGCGCGCTGCTGTTCGATGACCACGGCCAGATGCTCGGCCAGCTGGATACCGGCTTCTGGTTCAACAGCCTGTTGCCAGCGCAGTCGCGCAATGAGCTGTTCGCCGTGGAAACCTATTTCAGCCGTGGCACCCGCGGCGAGCGCACCGACGTGGTCAGTGTCTACGACCCGCTGACGCTCAAACCCAAACGCGAAATTCCCATCCCGCCCAAACGCATCAACGCGCTGGGCAACACCGGCCTGAGCGTGCTGTCGGACGACGAGCGCTTCCTGCTGGTGCTCAATTACACCCCGGCACAGTCGATCAGCATCATCGACCTGAATGCCGACCGCTTCGTCGGCGAGGTGGAAACCCCCGGCTGCGCTTCGGTCTACCCGGCCGGCCCGCGCGATTTCTACTCGATCTGCGGCGACGGCAGTTTTCTGCATTTGCGCCTGGATGATCAGGGCGCAGTGCTGCTCAAGCAGCGCAGCCAGCCGTTGTTCGACCCGCTCAAGGACCTGTTCACCACCTCGGCTTCGCGGATCGGCGACACCTGGTACTTCGTCTCCCGCGAGAACCATGCTTACGCCGTGCAGATGACGGCCGACGCGTTGAAAGTGGCGCGCAGCTGGTCGCTGGTCTCGGACGCCGAGCGCGCGGATGACTGGCGCATCAGCGGCGTGCAGCACACTGCGGTGCACGCCGCGAGTGGCCGGCTGTTCGTGCTGATGCACCAGGGCGGCCCGGAGACCTTCCAGGAGCCGGGCACTGAGGTCTGGGTGTACGACGTGCAGAGCGGCAGCAAGCTGCAGGCGCTGGAGCTGGAGGAACTGAGCATCTCCATCGGCGTCAGCCCCGGCGCGCAGCCGCGGCTGTACAGCGTCGACTATGTGATGCCGATGCCGTTCCTCGCCACCGCCTGGATCTTCGCCACCGAGGGCAAGGACGGCGTACTGCGCCGCTTGCAGCAGCAGATCAATCTGTATGACGCCGACAGCGGCGAGCATTTGCGCAGGGTCGACGGCTTGCCCTACGGCTACCTGAACATGGTGCTGCCATGGTGATCGGCCTGCTCACCGATCCGGTCTGGGTGACGGCTTCCAGCCTCGGTCTGGTGTTGTTGCTCGGCGCCGCGGCGCTGCACAAACTGCGTGACCGTGGCGGTTTCGCTCAGGTACTGCAGAACTACCGGCTGCTGCCTGGTGGGCTGGAAAAGCCGCTGACGCTGCTGCTGGCGGTGCTGGAACTGGCTGCCGCGGCGGCTCTGCTGCTGCCTTCCTGGCGTGCCCCAGCGGCGCTGCTGGCTGCCGCCTTGTTGCTCTTGTATGCCGGGGTGATGGCGCTGAGCCTGCTGCAAGGCCGGCGGATTGCCGACTGCGGTTGCCATGTCGGCGAGCAGCGGCAGGCGGTCAGCCCCCCGCTGGTGTGGCGCAACCTGCTGCTCGCGCTGCTCGCCCTCAATCTGCTGCAGGCGCCGGGCGGCCGTGTACTGGGGCTGTATGACGGCGTGGTGATCGGCTGTCTGCTGCTTTGTGGCTGTGCCTTCTATCTGCTGGCGAACATCTTGATCGCCAACCACCACTCCGCACGAGAACTCTCTCTATGACCGAGGCTCTGATCGTCTCCAATATCCTTGCCTGGCTGGCCATCATCGGCCTGTTGCTGGTCGTACTGGCGCTGGCCCGGCAGATCGGTTTGCTGCACGAACGCATTCGCCCGGTCGGTGCGCTGTCGCTGGGCAAGGTGATCAAGGCCGGGGAAGAGGCCCCAGCGTTCAATCTGCCAAGTCTGACCGGTGGTGCGTTGAGTCTGGGCGGCGTGAACGCGAACGGGCAGTCGACCCTGTTGTTCTTCCTCTCGCCGACCTGCCCGGTGTGCAAGACCCTGCTGCCGGTGCTCAAGTCGGCGCAGGCACAGGAGCGCAGCTGGCTGCGCGTGGTGCTGGCCAGCGACGGTGACGAGCAGGAACAGCTGGCCTTCATTCGCCGGGAGAATCTCGACGAGTTTCCCTACCTGCTGTCGGCCGAGGTCGGTCTGGCCTACCAGATCGGCAAGCTGCCCTACGCTGTGCTGATCGACGCCCAGGGCAAGGTCGCCGCCCATGGCCTGATCAATACGCGCGAGCATCTGGACAGCCTGTTCGAGGCCAAGCAGCTGGGCTTTTCTTCGGTCCAGCAATTTCACGCGGCCCACAGCTGAAGGATCACGCGACTATGGCAAACAACTGGTTTGATCAACTCACCGAAAAAATGACCCGGCAGACGGCGCGCAGCACCTCCCGGCGCGGCTTTCTCGGCGGGCTCGGCACCCTGCTGATCGGTGCCGGCGCTTTCACCCTGCTGCCGGTCTACCGCAATGGCGCCTTCGCCGCGACCAGCGTTGACGAGGAGGGTGATCCGAACAGCTGCGACTACTGGCGGCACTGCGCCATCGATGGCTTCCTCTGTGGTTGCTGCGGCGGCTCGGCGAGCAGCTGCCCGCCGGGCACGGTGAAATCGGACATCACCTGGATTGGCACCTGCCGCAATCCCACCGACGGCAAGGACTACATCATTTCCTACAACGACTGCTGCGGTAAGAGTAACTGTGGTCGCTGCATCTGCCAGCGCGACCAAGGTGACACGCCGATCTACCGGCCACAGAGTTCCAACGACCTCAACTGGTGTACCGGCAGCCAGGCCAACGTGCCGTATCACTGCTCGCTGTCGGTGGTGATTGGCGTCAAGGAGCATTGATGCGCACGGCGGCACTGCTGCTGTTGCTGGCGGCGAGTTCGAGCTGGGCAACCGAGCCGGCCGAGGCTGACTACATGCTCAACTGTCAGGGTTGTCACCTGCCCGATGGCAGCGGTTTTCCTTCGCGTCAGGTGCCGGACTTGCGCAACCAGATGGGCCGCTTCCTCAGCGTGCCGGGCGGGCGAGAATTCCTCGTGCAGGTGCCAGGCTCGGCACAGACCGCACTGAATGATGCCGATCTGGCGCGTCTGCTGAACTGGATGCTGTTGCGCTTCAGCGCGGCGCAGCTGCCGGTGTATTTTCAACCCTACACGGCGGCGGAAGTTGGCCCGCTGCGCAAGCAGCCGCTGGCACGGGTCAGTGAGGTGCGCAGCGAATTGCTGGAACGCATCGCGCATCAGGAGCAGGTGCAACTTGGCGGGCTGACCTCAACCACTAACAGGTAAAAAACATGCACAAGATTTTCGGCCTGTCTTTGTTGTTCCTGCTAGCACCTGCCGGTGCCCAAGCCGCCAACGGCACCGCAGCGGAGTTGCTGGCCGGTTGCGCGAGCTGTCATGGCGCGCAGGGCCAGGGCAATCAGGCGCTTGGCGCGCCGCCCCTGGCCGGTCAGGATGCCGCCTACCTGGCACGCCAGCTGAGCAACTTCAAGTCGGGCCGGCGCGGCTATGCCGGGCAGGATGCGTCCGGGCAGGCCATGCGTGCGCAGGCCGCTGGTCTCGACGAACAGCAGATCGCCAGCCTGGCGCAGCACTACGCCGGCCTGCCCGCGGTACTCCTGGCGGCGGCCGCGGAGTTGCCCGATCCGCTGGGCGCCGCGCGCTACCTGGACACCTGCGCGGCCTGCCACGGCGTGCAGGCCCAGGGTTATCCGCAGATGCAGGCCCCCAACCTGCGCCTCCTCGGCGGCTGGTACATCGACCAGCAACTGGCCAGCTACATACGCGGCTGGCGTGGCGCGGAAGCGCATGCCGACATCCAGGGCATGTGGATGCGTTCGATCGCCACGCATGTCGGTTCCGGCGCAGACCTGGCTGCGCTGATCGGCTACATTCAGACGCTGGGTAGCCAGTGAACGCGGAGACACGCTGATGATCGTTTTGCTGGGAAGTGTGCAGGTGCAGCCGGAACGGCTGGAGGAGGCGCTGGCGCTGAGCCAGGTGCATGTACGGCGCTCGCGCGGCGAGCCGGGCTGCATTGCCCATGCGGTGTACCTGGATCCGGAAGACCCGCTGCGCCTGGTATTTGTCGAGCGCTGGGCCGACCAGGCGGCGTTGCAGGTGCATTTTGGCCTGTCCGCGTCGCGCCAGTTCGCCGGCGCGCTGACCCAACTGGCCAGCGCCGCGCCGGAGATGCAGATCTACCAGGCCACGCTGACCGGCTGAGCAGCGGGGGTAACCTCGTGTGGTTAGCTACCCCCGCAGCGGCTATACGCCAGACTCAAGCAGCATGGCTGAGCCGGCCATCCAGGGAGAAACGGCCCGCGCCGGAAATCAGCAGGGCCAGTGAAGCCACCAGTAGCACGAAGCCATATTCATAGCCGTTGTTGGCCATGAAGAAGCCATTGCCGCTGTGCACGCTGAAGATCGCCACCAGCATGGTGAAGGCGGTCAGCGCTGCCGCCGGGCGGGTGAGCAGGCCCAGTACCAGCGCCAGACCACCGAAGAACTCGGCCGAGCCGGCCAGCGCGGCCATCAGCAGGCCTGGCTGCAAGCCGATCGAGTCCATCCACTGACCGGTGCCCTCCAGACCATAGCCGCCGAACCAGCCGAACAGTTTTTGTGCGCCATGCGGCATCAGCGCCAGGCCGAGGCCGACGCGCAGTACCAGTGAGGACAGGGATTTGTCAGTGTGCAGCAGGTTCATCAGGTTCATGGTGTAGCTCCTTCTGGGTTTTGCGGTGGTTGGCCAAGTATGCCGTTGCGGTAGTCCGCAATGGCCTGTTGGATTTCGGCTTCGCTGTCCATCACGAACGGGCCGTGCTGGACGATCGGCTCGCCCAGTGGTGTGCCGGCCAGCAACAACAGGCGCACACCCTCGGCACCTGCAGTCAGGCTGACCTGCTCGCCTTCGCTGAAGCGGACCAGCTGGCCCGGCTGGATCGGCAGCCCGGTCGCCAGCATGCCCTCGTAGACATACGCCAGCAGGGTGTCCTGCGCGGGCAACGCGAGGTTCAGGCTCGCCCCGGCGGGCAGCTGCAGGTCGAGGGTCCGCGCGCCAGCGGCCAGGCTATCCAGCGGGCTGCGGAGCAGCGTGCCGTCGACCGTCCAGCTGCCGCCAAACACCCGGGCCGAACCGCCACTGGCGAGGCTCAGCGTGGGCAGTTCGCCGGCGACCGCCTGGCGGTATTCCGGGGCCTTCATCTTCTGTGCGGCCGGCAGGTTGATCCACAGCTGGAAGCCATGCAGCAGCCCGTCATGGATCAGCGGCATTTCCGAATGGATGATGCCGCTGCCGGTGGACATCCACTGGGCACCGCCATTGCGCAGCTCGGCACGGTGGCCGAAGTTGTCTTCATGGATGAAGCCGCCGGAGAGCATGTAGGTCAGGGTTTCGATGCCGCGATGGGGATGCGCGGGAAAGCCGCCGACGTAATCGGCCTGATCATCCGAACGGATTTCATCCAGCATCAGAAACGGATCGAGGTCATGCTGCTGCTGGCCAAGCACGCGCCGGATGCGCACGCCATCACCATCCCGGCTGTTGCGTCCGGGCAGAATCTGCTGGATCTTGCGACTGTTCATGGGTACCTCCCTTCAAGGCTCAAACTGCCTGTGCGAGCCATAATATATCTACGCGTATCAGTTAAATAACGCTAAATACCGCTATTTATAATCGAATATTTGAATGTTTCTGCTTGCGGGTCGTCCTAGGCCTTGCCAATACGCGTTCGTGCAGGAGCGTCGCCCCGGCGCGCGCTTTTGGCGGGCCGGCGCAAGGGAGTGCTTACAGCCCCCGGCCGAACCCCCTACAATCCTCAACCTTTGCCGCAGGCGCCAGCCGCCTGTCGGCCAGCCAACCAGCGCGCGGATCAACCCAGCCATGCCTCACACCAGCAGTCTTCTCGAGCGCTTCCTCGTAGCCGGGCTTCTCCTGCTGCTGCTCTGGCTGCCCCTGCCGCTGGGCAGCAACCGCGACTGGGCGATCGGGCTATTCAGCCTGTGCACCGGCATCCTCGCTGCCGGCTGGGCGCTGGCCTGCTGGCGCGGCCTGCTCGGACCCGCCAGCCGCATCACCCTGCACGCGGCGCGGCCCATGCTGGCCCTGCTGCTGGCAACCCAGGCCTGGGTCGCCGTGCAGTGGCTCAGCGGGCTGAGCGTCGATAACGGCGCAACCTTCAAATACCTGCTGCTGGGAATAGCCTACAGCCTGCTGTTTCTGCTGACCGTCAGCCTGATGCACACGCGCAAGCGGCTCAGCCTGCTGCTCGCGATCCTGGTCGTCAGCGGCACCCTGCAGGCGTTCTGGGGTTCATTCATGACCCTGTCGGGAGTCGAGTGGCTGCTGGTCGGCCCGAAGGACACCGGCGTCGGCGTTGCCACCGGTACCTTCGTCAACCGCAACCACCTCGCCGGCTACCTGGAGATGAGCCTGGCCTGCGGCATCGGCCTGCTGCTGGCGCTGCGCGATGGCCGGCCGTTCAGTTGGGTGAATGTGCTGGAGTTGCTGCTCGGACCGAAGGCACGCCTGCGCCTGGCGCTGGTGGTGATGGTCATCGCTCTGGTGCTGACCCGTTCGCGCACCGGCAACACTGCCTTCTTTGTCAGCCTGCTGCTGGTCGGCGGCCTGTTCGTGCTGCTGGAACGGCAACATCGCCTGCGCAACAGCCTGATCCTGGCCAGCATCATCCTCATCGACGTGCTGGTGATCAGCCAGTACTTCGGCCTCGAGCAACTGCGCGAGCGCATCGTCAATACGCAGTTGACGGATGTGGTGGTCGAAGGGGTGGTGGTGAAGCAGTCCACCGAAGACCGCCCCGACGTGTTCGGTTACGCCTTGCCGCTGCTGCTCGAACGGCCGCTGTCCGGCCAGGGTGCCGGCAGCTTCGAGGCGGCCTTCCCCAAATACCCCGGCGCCGATATCCGCGGCCACTTCGACCACGCGCACAACGACTACCTGCAGTTCGGTATCGAGTACGGCCTGCTCGGCAGCCTGTCGCTGGCGGCTTTCGTCCTGCTGGCCCTGTGGCATGCGCTGCGCGCCCTGTGGCAGCGCCAGTCGGTGTACCGCAGCGGCGTCGGTTTCGGCGCGGCCATGGGCATCCTCGCCCTGCTGATCCACTCCGGCACCGACTTCAACCTGCAGATCCCGGCCAACGCCGCCACCTTCGTGGTGCTCTGCGCCATCGCCGTCCTGGCCGGCAGCCACAGCCATCCGCACCGGCGTCCGGGCAAGGCCGCCTAGCCGGGCACCGGTGGCGGTTGGCGGTCAGGCCCGGAGTACCGGGCCGCCGACCTGGATGGCGCGCTGGTAGGCCGGGCGCTGCAGCATGCGCTGCTTGTAGGCTTGCAGGTGCGGGTAGCGGGTGGCGTCCTCACCGCGCGCGAGCAGCGCTTCCACGGCGAAGCTCATCTGGAAGTCGGCCATGCTCAGTTGCTCGCCGGCAAACCAGGTGTGGCTGGCCAGGTGCTGCTCGATGAACGCCAGCGCCGTGTTGATGTTCGGATCGACCAGTTTGGCCTGTACCTGCTGGCACAGCTTGCGGGCGATCGGGCGGACGAAGAACGGCATCGGTTGGGTCGGGATGGTGGTGAACACCAGCTTCATGACCAGCCAGTTCATCAGCGAGCCTTCGGCGTAATGCATCCAGAAACGGCACTGGCGGTGTGCCTCGCTGCCGGCCGCCGGGGTCAGGCTGGCCAGTTCGCCCTGGCCGAGATGGCCGTAGGTTTCCACCAGGTATTCGATGATCGCCGCGGACTCGGCGACCGTCACCGCGCCGTCGGTGATCACCGGCGACTTGCCCAGCGGATGAATCGCTTTCAGTTCCGGCGGCGCCAGCCGGGTCTGCGGGTTGCGCTGGTAGAGCTTCAGTTCATAGGGGATCTTGAGTTCTTCCAGCAGCCAGAGGATGCGTTGCGAGCGTGAGGTTTCCAGGTGGTGGAGAGTGAGCATCGGGCGGGTCCTTGCGTGGGTGGAATTGGGGTTTATTGGTCCGGCATGATCTGAACCGGTCGCGCAGCCATTGTAGGAGCCAGCTTGCTGGCGATCCGGGGTACGAGAGGCATCGCCAGCAAGCTGGCTCCTACCCCGCGCGTGCGGGCATTCAGTTTATCTGCGGCCCGCATCCCCAGGTGTGTCGCTGGCTCAGAGTACCCCGGCCTTTTTCCAGGCCAGGTAGCGGCTGACCAGCTGCGGCCCCAGCTCACTGGGACGCACATCGAGCAGCGGCACGCCGTTGGCGCGCAGGCGCTCGTGCAGGCTGCCGCGGGCATTCAGGTAGCCGACCGTGCCGCAGTAGGCCAGCGCCTGGGCATAGTTGTCCACCGGCTCCTCACGCAGGCGATCGAGCACTTCTTCGCGCAGGCTGGCGAGCAGGACCAGGTGCTGGCGACCCAGGCGCTTGAGTGCTCCCAGCAGTTCTTCGTCCTCCTCGTCGCGCAGGTTGCTGATCAGCACCACCAGGGCGCGGCGCTTCTGCCGCGCCAGCAGCTGGCTGACCGCCGCCGCGTAGTCCGCCGGGCGCTGGGTGCTGTGCAGGTCGTACACGCTGTTGAGCAGGGCGCTGAGTTGCGCCATCCCCTTGGCGGGGGCGAGGAAGCGCGGCTGCTCGCCGGCGAAGGTACTCAGGCCCACCGCATCGCCCTGGCGCAGGGCCACATAAGCCAGCAGCAGGCTGGCATTCAGGGCGTGATCGAAGTGCGCCAGTTCGCCGTCCTGGCTGCGCATGCGCCGGCCGCAGTCGAGCAGGAAGATGATCTGCTGGTCGCGTTCGTCCTGGTACTCGCGGACGATCGGTGTACGCTTGCGCGCAGTGGCTTTCCAGTCGATCTGGCGCAGGGTGTCGCCATCACGGAACTCGCGCAGCTGGTGAAATTCCATGCCCAGCCCGCGGCGTTGCTGCTGGCGCACGCCGAGCTGCTGCAGCCAGTCGTCGACGGCCATCAGTTCGGCTCCGTGCAGGCGCGCGAAGTCTGGGTAGACCCGCGTTTCCCCAGGCAGCTCGAGCAGGCGCCGGCCTTGCCACAGCCCGAGCGGGCCGGGCAGCTGCAGTTCGCAGCAGCTGAAATGGAAGTGGCCGCGCTGCAACGGGCGCAGGCGGTAGCCGAGTTCGCAGCTGTGCCCGGGGAGCAGAGTGACCGACAGCGGAAAGCTGTCGCAGGCCATGCCGGCCGGGACGTGGTCGAACACGCCGATGCGGATCGGCTGGTTGCCGCTGTACTGCAGGTGCAGGCGCACCTCGCTCCAGCGGCTGAGCGGCAGGTTGCCCGTCAGCTCGCGCTGCACCTGTGGCGTCGGCAGGCGACGCAGCAACCGGGCGTCGAGCAGGGCGGCCAGCAGCAGGCTGCACAGCAGGCCCCACCACAGCGGGGCGAGCTGTGGCGGCAGGGCAACGCCGAGCAGCGGCAGGGCTTCGAGCAGGACAGCCAGCCCGGCCAGCGCGGCGGCCAGGCCGAGCAGGCGGTGTGAGGGCCTCAGGGCAGAGTTGTTCAACGGAGTTGGCCCAGCGGAATGGGTTGGCTCAGCGCACATTGCTCGGCCTCCAACCACACGTTTCGCCCCGCCGGGCGCCTCACTTTTCTTTGCTTGTGCAAAGAAAAGTAAGCAAAAGAAACACCCCCCGGCATCCGGGTCTCGCTGCGCTCGACTGCCCTCGCTCCGGCACTGCTCCGAGGGTCGTCGCGAAGGGCCATCCATGGCCCATCGTTCCTCATTTGGCATCCTTGCCAAATGCCCCTCTGCACAGCACCTGCACTCGGCCTCCTGACGGGGCCTGGTCGCCAGCCGCACCGCCCTACCAAACCGATCGATAAACTTCCTGGCTGGCACGGACTGACAGTCCCGTCAGGAGGGAGAGCGGAGTCGGTGTGGAGAGTGGTGAGCGGCATGGATGCCGCGAGAGCTGCGCTGGGCCATGGACGGCCCATCGCAGCGGGCCCCTGGAGCGCCGATGGAGCGAACGCACCCCGAACGCGCAGCGCTCGGGGCCGGATGCCGGGGGCGCTTTCTCTTTGCTTACTTTCTCTTTGCGCAAACAAAGAGAAAGTAAGGCGCCGTGCAGGGCGCAACCAGTAGTCAAACGCCGAGGAAAGCGCTGCGAGCCCACGCAAATGCTCAGGCAACGCTTTACCGAAAAAGCCAGGCGACCAGCTCATAGCCGCGGCGCCGGTACCTGATCGATCAGCTGGCGCAACACCTGGTCCACGCTCAGCCCCTCGATATCCAGTTCCGGCGACAGCCGCACGCGATGGCGCAGCACCGCCAGGGCGCAGCCCTTGACGTCGTCCGGCAGCACGAACTCGCCGCCGCGCAGCAGGGCCCGGGCACGCCCGCCGCGCACCAGAGCGATCGAGGCGCGCGGGCCGGCGCCGAGCATCAGCCCCGGCCAGCTGCGCGTGGTGCGCGCCAGACGCACGGCGTAGTCGAGGACCTGAGCGTCGATCGGCAGGTCGCTGGCGATCTTCTGCAGCGCCAGCACATCGCGCGGTTGCAGCAGGGTGCGCAGCGCCGCCACGTCGAGGATCTCGCCGCGAACCGAGCGGGTGACCTGGCGCACCATCTCCAGTTCCTCGGCATGCTGCGGGTAGTCGATGCGCAGCTTGAGCATGAAACGGTCGAGTTCCGCCTCCGGCAGCGGGTAGGTGCCTTCCTGCTCGATCGGGTTCTGCGTGGCCATCACCAGGAACGGCAGCGGCACCGGCAGCGGGCGGCCCTCGAGGGTCACCTGGCGTTCCTGCATGACTTCCAGCAGCGCCGCCTGGGTCTTGGCCGGCGCGCGGTTGATCTCGTCGGCCAGCAGCAGGTTGCAGAACACCGGGCCCTTGCGCAGCTTGAACTGCTCGGACTGCAGGTCGTAGACCGCATGCCCGGTGACGTCGCTGGGCATCAGGTCGGGGGTGAACTGGATGCGCGCGAACTCGCCGCCGAAGCAGCGCGCCAGGGCCCGCACCAGCAGGGTCTTGCCCAGTCCGGGGATGCCCTCGACCAGCACGTGACCACCGGCGAGCAGCGCCGTCAGCAGGTCGTCGATCACCGCAGTCTGGCCGATCAGGGCCTTCTGCAGTTCTGCGCGCAACGCCTGGGCCAGCTGGCTGGCGCGCTGGCGCTGGCTGCTGCTGGTGCCGGGCGCGGCCGTTGCGCTGCTGACGTCGGGTACTACGGGTTCATCGCTCATGGGTGTTTCCTGATCGGGCAAGTGGGGTAGGCACTACGGCTTTTTCGGGGGCTGGCCGGCGCGTCGCGGCGCCGGGTGGGGTGGCACTGGCGCTGCCGCGGTCGAGGCGGTTGCGCAGGTTCTGCAACTGGTGGACCTGGCGGGTGAAGGCACTGGCGGACAATGGCGCTGGCGCCGGCGGACGCATCAGCGGGCTGATGCTGCCGGCCGGCAGGCGGCTGAAACGGGCGAGCAGCTGCCATTGCTCGGCGATCGGCAGGCGCTCGAAGCCCGGATGGCGGCGTTTGGCCTGCTGGCAGATATCCTGCTGCAGGTCGGCCAGCAGGCCCGCCTGGCCGCCGTGCCGCAGCAGGAAGTCGGCGCTGCCGCGCAGGTGTTCTTGCAGTTGCCGGCGGTCCCGGCTGGCCGGTGCCAGCAGCGGCCCCTGGCGCACGCCGTGGTAGCCAAGGCTCAGTAACAGGAGCACAGCCAGGGCGCTCAGGGCCTGCGGGAAGTGCCGCAGCAGCAGGCCGGGCAGGCTGTCGCGATCGGCACGGTAGACCAGCAGCACCTGGCTGTCCTGGGTCAGGTACCAGAGCAGCCAGGCGTTGTCCTGCTGGTCGATCTGCGGGTTTTCCCATAGCCAGGCATCGGTCAGCACGGTGACCAGGCCGGCGCCGGCGAACAGCTGCAGCATGTGCGTGGCGGCGCCGCTGTTGGCCCAGGCATGGGCGCGGTTGTGGCTGTCGTTGAGGTGGAAGCGGGTGTCGAAGCCGGCATAGGCCGGGGCTTCTTCGTCGGGCAGGTAGAGCTTGGTCAGCTCCGGGTAGTGGTCGCTCTCGTCCGCATCGGCGGCGTCTGCCTGAGCGGGTGGCGCGGCCGGGTTGGCGGAGTTTGCAGCGGCCTCGTCGGTGGGCGCTGGCGCAGCGTCCGCCGGGGCTGGCGGCTCGAGGTCCTCGCTGAGGATCTGCTTGATGCCCAGCGGATCGAGCAGGGGATCGCCGCTGCCGGCCTTCTCCGCGTCCCACAGGCGCTCGGCGACCAGCACCAGATGGCCGCCCCGGTGGGTCCAGTCCATCAGCTGGCGAACCTGTCCGGCAGGCATGCCCTGGCGGTCGCTGAACAGCAGCAGGGTCTGGCCCTGGCTGGGCAGGCTGGCCAGCTGGCGCAGGTCGTCGGCATGCTCGACCTTGACCCCGCGCTGGCGCAGGAAGGCTTCGGCGGCCAGGTACGGGTTGGCCGCGACTTCCGGGGCCGGGCCATGCTTGCGGATTTCCTCGTAGGGTTGCAGGTGGCCCAGCAGGTAGATGGCCAGCAGCCCGAGCAGCAGCAAGGCCGCGGCGCCCAGGTAGAAGCGCTGCTGCCGGCTCATGCGCCGTGCTCCCCGGCGAACAGTTCACGCCAGTCGCGGCAGAGCTGCTGGCCGACGGCGGCCGGTGGCAGCCGGTGGCCATAGGCCAGGCCCTGCCAGTGGCGGGTCAGTTGCAGGCTGTACTGGCTGAGCTGCGGCTGATCGAGCTGGCTGACCAGCTGCAGCACTTCGTTCTCGGTGCTCGAGCTTTTCAGCGGCAGGCGGAAATCCTCCAGCAGGCGACTGAGCAGGCCGCGGTAGAGCAGGCCGAGGGCTTCGCGTGGCTGGCTGGCCCAGAGCCGTTCGGCGCTGCCGGGGATGTCCGCGGGCAGGCTTGCCGGCGCGACCTGCAGGCCGAACAGCAGCGCCGGCGTGGCGCCAGCCTGGCCGGCGGACCGGCGCAGGCGGTGGCCGAAGGTCTGCAGCCACTCGCGGTAGCGCCAGGCCAGCAGGGCCAGCAGGCAGAACAGGCCGCTCCACAGCAGGGCCTCGAGCAGCCGCGCCAGCCATTCGAGGCTGCCCAGCTGGGCGAGCAGGCGCAATAGGTTTTTCAGTCCCTGCAGCAGGCTGCCGTCAGCCGCCGGTTGCGCCTGTCCGGCAGCGGCATCGCCGAGCCGCCAGCGGGTCACGCTTTCGCGGTTCTCGAACGGCGGCTGGTCGAGCAGCGTGGCGATCTGCTCGCGCGCGGCGGCGCTGCTCAGGGCCTGGTGTTGCAGGCGCGGCTTGTCCGGGCCGAGCGGGTCGTCGAAGGGCAGCGGGCAGCTGCTGGCGCTGTCGGCCGCCCACAGCGGGGCGGGGAGCTGGGCCAGCAGCAGGGCTACCCCGAGCAGCAGCGCAGCGGCCGAACCGCCAAGTCGCTGGCGCAGCCGGCGGAACTGCAATTCGATGTCCCAGGCTTCCAGGGTGGTGCGGCGGTTCAGGTAGAGGCTGAAACCGCAGGCGACGTACACCGGCTCCCAGACGCACAGCACCAGGACATACAGCAGGTTGGACAGGTGCTCCAGCCAGAGCCAGTTGGCGCTGTTGACGTCTAGCAGGTCCTGCCATTGCCAGTCGATCGCC
Organism: Pseudomonas sp. N040; assembly: GCF_015637705.1. Classification (GTDB taxonomy): domain Bacteria; phylum Pseudomonadota; class Gammaproteobacteria; order Pseudomonadales; family Pseudomonadaceae; genus Aquipseudomonas. The sequence goes on from NZ_JADOBE010000003.1 coordinate 349,346, forward strand.
AGCTGCGCCGGCAACAGCAGATAGAGCAGGGCCAGCAGGCCGAGCCAGAGGGCTGTTTCGATGTGCATGCCGACCACCGTGAGCCAGCTGGCGACCCCCGTATCGCGCTGGCCGAGCACCACCAGGCGCTGGCTGCGCGCGGCGCCGGACAGGCCTTCGAGTTGCAGCACCGGCAGGTCGAAGCTGCGCGTCGGGCTCAGGCGGCGCCAGGTCAGGCTGGCCAGCAGTTGCGGCTTGAGCAGGGCCGGCAGCGCGCGCAGGGCGCCAGCCAGGCTTGGCCGGTCGCCAAACAGCGAGCGCGACAGGATATGCAGCGGCAGGCGCTCGAAGGCCGGCTTCAGCCACCAGAACAGCAGCAGCGCCCAGGACGGCGATTGCCACAGCAGCAGGCTCAGCAAGACGAACAGCGGCAGGGTCAGCACCGCCCAGCTGGCGATCAGCAGTCCGGCATCGCGGCGCGCCAGCAGCACACCGAGATCCAGCGCTTCCCAGGCGCTGCGCGGGCGGATCGCCGCATTGGCGTCAGTCAGGCGCATGCGCGTGTCTTCCGGAGAATTCCAGGTAGGCCAGCACCAGCAGCCAGAGCCCGGCCCCCGCTGCGTACTTCAGGGTCGCGCCGGCATAGGTCAGCGAAGACCAGTAGGCCTCGATGAAGGCGGCGAGCAGCAGGAACAGCACGGCGCCGCCGAGCAGCTGGATGGCCCGCTGGGCGGCCAGGCGCAGCGCTTCGCCACGCGTGTAGCGCCCCGGCGCGAGCAGTGCCCAGCCGAGCATCAGGCCGGCGGCACCGGCCAGCACGATGGCGTTCAGCTCGAAGGCACCATGCCCGATGACGAACGACCAGAAACTCTCGCCATAGCCGATCTGGCTCAGGTGGCCGGCCACGGCGCCGATCATCAGGCCGTTGAAGACCAGGAAGAACAGGCTGCCGAGCCCCAGCAGCAGGCCACTGGCGAAGGTCTGAAAGGCGATGCCGATGTTGTTCATGATGTAGTAGCCGAACATCACCCAGTCGTCGGCCGAACCGCGCTCGGCGAAGCGGCCCAGGCGCTGGGCGTCCGGGTCGTACATCGACTCCAGGGCCTGCACCTGCGCCGGGTCGATGACGCTGTAGACCAGCTCGGGCACCCAGTACACCAGCAGGCCCATGCCCAGCAGGCCGCCGTAGAAGCACAGGCTGGCGGCCAGCACGAAACGCCATTCGCGGCGCACCTGGCGGGCGAAGCCGCCGAGGACGAAGGCCAGCAGGCGCGGGCCCAGATGGCTGCGGTGACGGTAGAACTGCTGGTGGCCGCGCAGGGCCAGCTGCTGCAGGCGCTCGACCAGCTGGCTGCTGTAGCCGCGCGCCTCGGCCAGCGCCAGCTGCCGGCAGATCTGCCGGTACTGGCTGGCGAACTCGCTGCAGTCCTGGCCGGCCAGCTGGTTGCGCTCGAGCGCCGTGAGCTGGCCGGCGAAGCGCTGCCAGGCGGCCTGGTGGCGGTGTTCGAAAGCGGCCTGCTTCATGTCAGCAGTCCGCGGGCGATGCCGTTGAGGCGCGCCTCGGCCTGTTCGGCCGGTACCTTGAGCACGTCCGCGAGGATCCCCGCGAGTTCCTCACGGCGCGCCGGCGTCAGGCTGTGCTGGCGTTCGGCAAATGCCAGGATGGCGCGCTGCTCGTCGAGGCCGAGGGCGAAGGGTGCCCGTTCGGCGGGTACTGCCGGCGCCTGCTGGGTGCTCGCCGGCAGGTCGCGATAGACCACCAAGGTGCCGGCGGCCAGGTCACCCAGGCGCTTGCAGGCCGGATGGCTCAGGCAGCTGAGAATGCCCAGGGTGTAGCCGAACGGCAGCAGGTCGACGAAGCGCAGCAGGTTGCGCGTCAGCGCGGCGGCCCAGCCCACCGGCGTGCCATCGTCATGGATGACCCGCAGGCCGAGGAGCTGCTTGCCCGGCGAGCGGCCCTGGTTGAACACCTCGAACAGCACCATGTACCACCAGGTGACCAGGAACAGCAGGATGGTCCCCAGGCCCATGCCGAGCTCGCCGAGCATCCCGAGGGCCACGTAGAGCACCAGCAGCAGCGCCGCGCGGATGCCCAGGTCAATGGCAAAGGCCAGTGCGCGCGGCACCAGACCGGCCGGGCGCAGCACTAGGTCGATGCCTTCCGGGGTTTCCACCCGCAGACAGGTATCCAGCAGGGCGGCAGCGGCACTGTGCGGGGCGGGGGTGGCAGGCGGGGCGGTTGGCGACATGCGAGGACTATGCAGGTAAAGCCCGATGCTAGCCAGCCAGGCCCGGCGAAGCAACCGCCAAGCCAGTGGTTCGGGCGCAGTGCGCGGCGTCCGCAGGCGCCGGCAATGGAAGGCAAAGCAGCCGTTAGCAGGCAGTCCGGCTAAACTCGGCGTCTCCCTGCCCAGCGCTTGGGGCTTCTGATAAGGAATCTGACTTGGCTTCGACAATTTTCTGGTACGACTACGAAACCACCGGGATCAATCCGCGCTGTGACCGGCCGTTGCAGGTGGCGGGTATCCGCACCGATGAGGCACTCAACGAAATCGGCGCGCCGCTGAACCTGTACTGCCGGTTGGCCGATGACATCCTGCCGCACCCGATGGCCTGCCTGATCACCGGCATCACTCCGGCGCGCTTGCACGAGCAGGGGCTGTGCGAGGCCGAGTTCATCACCCGCCTGCATGCCGAGCTGGCACTGCCGGGCACCTGCACGGCGGGTTACAACAGCCTGCGCTTCGACGACGAGCTGACCCGCTACAGCCTGTATCGCAACTTCTTCGACCCCTATGCCCGCGAGTGGCAGGGCGGCAACAGCCGCTGGGACCTGATCGACCTGATGCGCAGCGTGTATGCCCTGCGCCCAGAAGGCATCGAGTGGCCGCAGGAGGACGGCCGGGTCAGTCTCAAGCTGGAGCGGCTCACCGCCGCCAACGGCATCGAGCACGGCCAGGCACATGATGCGCTGGCCGACGTGCGTGCGACCATTGCGCTGGCACGGCTGGTGCGTGAACGGCAGCGCAAGCTGTATGACTACCTGTTCGACCTGCGCAACAAGGCGCGGGTGCAGGAGCGCATCAAACTGCTGCAACCGCTGCTGCACGTGTCCGGACGCTTTGCCGCGGCGCGCAGTTATCTGTCGGTGGTGCTGCCGCTGGCCTGGCACCCGCAGAACAAGAACGCCCTGATCGTCTGCGACCTGCAGGCCGACCCGCAACCTTTGCTGGAAGAGACCGCGGAGACCTTGCGCCAGCGCCTGTACAGCCGCCGCGAGCAACTGGGCGAGGGCGAACTGCCGGTGCCGCTGAAGTTGCTGCATATCAACCGTTGCCCGGTGGTGGCGCCGCTGTCGGTGCTGCGTGCCGAGGATATCCAGCGCCTCGGCCTGGACTTGCCGGCCTGCGAGGTCCGCCGCGCCCTGCTCGAGCAGCAGGCGGCGGTCTGGCAGGCCAAGCTGCCGCTGCTATATGGCAAGGAAGCCTTTGTTCCCAGCGCGGATCCCGAGCAGCAGCTGTATGACGGCTTCATCACCCCGCGCGACCGTGACCTGTGCACCCGGGTGCGCGCTGCCGAACCGGAAAGCCTGGCGACGCAGGCCTGGCCGTTTGCCGATGCGCGCCTGCCCGAGTTGCTGTTTCGTTATCGGGCGCGCAACTTCCCGCACACGCTCAGCACTGTCGAGCAGCAGCAGTGGCAATTGTTCTGCCAGCAGCGCTTGTGCAATAGCGAGATGGGTGCCCCCATTACCCTGGACGGGTTTTATCAGGCGCTGCTGGCAGTGGGTGATTCAATAACGGCAGGGCAGCGGCAAATACTGGCCGACTGGCGTGAATATGCCGGGCAATTGCAACAACGGGTGGGCCTGGATAAACCGGCAGGCTGAGTTCGCTGTTGGTCGCGGTTAAGTGGAAGTTGCATGCATGGTTTGCGTTGTAAATAAGAATGCTGCCATTGCCGAATGCAAAAGAGCACTTAGACGAACCAATTCATAACGAGTACAGCGCACTAAAAAGTGCTATGTACCAATTAACTGTTGGGGGTCGATTTTGTAGGGTGGGCTTCAGCCCACCGCCGCTGAATCAGGGTCCTGGTGGGCTAAAGCCCGCCCTACGGTTTGTGCCCAACTCGTAACGGGGGCATAGCAATAAAAAACGCCAGCAATGCTGGCGTTTTTTATTGCTAGCGCTTGCTGCTGAAGTGCTTAGCCGACCAGCTTGGCCCAGCTTTCAACCACGGCAGCGCCCCACTTGGCTTTCCACTCTTTCAGGGTCTTGTGATTGCCGCCCTTGGTTTCAATCACTTCGCCGGTATTGGGGTTGGCGTACTGCTTCATCTTGCGGGTGCGCTTGCCGGCAACCGGCTTGGCAGCACGTACGCTTTTGCCGGCACGCGATTCCGGATCGAGCAGGGCAATGATATCCGGCAGGGCCTTGTTGTATTCGCCCATGAGAGCACGCAGTTTGCCTTCGAACTCAAGTTCCTTTTGCAGCTTTTCGCTTTGCTTGAGGTCGTTCAGGCGGGCCTGAAGTTGCTTGATGGCTTCTTCGGTGTCGCGGTATTCATTGATCAGGGACATATTGCTTACCTTGCAGGTGGCGGGATTGGAAATTCAGTGGGGCAATATTAGATAGCGAATATTGTTATGTAAACCATTCATCTGGAGTTTTCATAAAACGGTTTTTAGTCGACAAGTTTAAACATATCAAAAATGGATGTTGTGTATTGGCTGAACAGTATTGTCCGGCAGCTGTTCTTATCGTGCGTCTGGCCGCGCAGGTGCCCTTGCCGGATTATTCCGTCAGGCATTAATTGATTTATCCGCTGCCAGTCAGGCAGTTGCCGCCTGTGGTTTTCCGGCAAGCCGGGCGCCCTGGCAGAGTTGGCGGCGAGTATCCAGCGCACAGCGTGATGGCGTTTTTGTCGGCGCTGGCTAGAATGGCCGCCTTCATCCATTTTGGGAGTTTGAGGATGCGCACGTTTCGCCTGGTAATCGCCTGTCCGGATCGCGTCGGGATCGTTGCCAAGGTCAGCAACTTCCTGGCCACCTATAACGGCTGGATTACCGAGGCCAGTCACCACTCGGATACCCACAGTGGCTGGTTTTTCATGCGCCATGAGATCCGCGCCGATTCCCTGCCGTTCGACCTGGCCGGTTTCACCCAGGCCTTTGCGCCGATTGCGCGGGAATTTTCCATGGTCTGGCGGGTCACCGATTCGGCACAGAAGAAGCGCGTGGTGCTGATGGCCAGCCGCGAGTCGCACTGCCTGGCGGACTTGCTGCACCGCTGGCACAGCGACGAGCTGGATTGCCAGATTCCCTGCGTCATCTCCAACCATGACGACCTGCGCAGCATGGTCGAATGGCATGGCATCCCGTTCTTCCATGTGCCGGTCAACCCGCAGGACAAGTCGGCAGCCTTTGCCGAGGTCGCGCGACTGGTCGATACCCATGCGGCGGATGCCGTGGTGCTGGCGCGCTACATGCAAATCCTGCCGGCGGAGATCTGCCAGCGCCTGGCCGGGCGGGTGATCAACATCCACCACAGCTTCCTGCCGTCCTTCGTCGGGGCCAAGCCGTACCACCAGGCCTCTTTGCGCGGGGTCAAGCTGATCGGCGCGACCTGCCACTACGTCACCGACGAACTGGATGCCGGGCCGATCATCGAGCAGGATGTAGTGCGCATCAGCCACAGCGACAGCATCGAGGATCTGGTGCGCCTGGGCCGTGATGTGGAGAAAATGGTGCTGGCGCGTGGGCTACGCTATCACCTTCAGGATCGCGTGCTGGTACACGACAACAAGACGGTGGTGTTTGCCTGAGTCGCCGCTATCCAGGGTTCAAGGAGAACTGTAGATGCTCAACTCGATCACCGTGCGCGATTATATGACCCGCCACCTGCTGACGTTTCACGCCGATACGGATCTGTTCGCGGCCATCGACCGGTTGCTGGAGCATCGCGTGCATGCCGCGCCGGTGGTGGATGAGCATGGCCACCTGATCGGCCTGCTGTCGGCGGATGATTGTCTGAAGAACATCATCGACGGCACCTATTACGAGGAGGTTGGCGGTAGCGTCGGTGCCAGCATGATGCGTGAGGTGTTCTCGATTTCTCCGGAGACCGACATCATGCAGGCCACCGAGTTGCTGGTGCGTGGCGGACGGCGCTGTTTGCCGGTGGTCGAGAATGGCAAGCTGATTGGCCAGGTGAGCCGGCATGACCTGCTGCGTGCGGTCAAGCAATTTGCCCAGCACCAGCACGACAAGCGCTGAGTCGATGAGTGATCCGCGCCAGCGCGCTGCCGCAGCGCCGCTGCCAGTGACAGGCGAGGGCTGCACCCGACGCTTCGATCCGGAGGCCCTGTCCGATGCGCATGGTGCCGATTTTTCCGCGGCCGCCGCGCTGTGGCGCAAGCTGCATGTGTCCCATCATCCATTAGCAGGGAGTGACGCCATGCCGGCGGAAAATTCATTGATACTCGGGGCTGATCCGGCCGCTCAGCCGGTTGCCCAGTCGCTCAAGCTGGCCAACCGCCACGGCCTGATCGCCGGGGCCACCGGTACCGGCAAGACCGTGACCCTTCAGCATCTGGCCGAAGCCTTCAGCGATGCCGGGGTCGCGGTGTTTGCCGCGGATATCAAGGGCGACCTCTGCGGCCTCGGTGCAGCCGGCAATCCGCAGGGCAAGGTGGCCGAGCGGATTGCCGGTATGCCCTGGCTGGGGCACCGGCCGCAGGCTTACCCGGTGACCCTCTGGGATGTGGCCGGCCGCAGTGGTCACCCGCTGCGTACCACCATCAGCGAAATGGGCCCGTTGTTGCTGGCCAATCTGCTGGAGCTCACCGACAGCCAGCAGGCCGCCTTGTACGCGGCATTCCAGGTGGCCGACCGCGAAGGCCTGCTGCTGCTGGATTTGAAGGATCTCAAGGCGTTGCTCAATCACCTGGCCGCGCATCCCGAACTGCTCGGCGAAGACCGCGCGCTGTTCACCAATGCCTCGGCGCAGGCGTTGCTGCGGCGCCTGGCCAGTCTCGAACAGCAGGGTGCCGAGGCGCTGTTCGGCGAGCCGGCGTTTCAGCTCGAGGACCTCCTGCACCCGGATGCCGACGGCCGCGGGCGCATTCACCTGCTTGATGCCAGCCGGCTGGTGCACGAGGCGCCAAAGGTCTACGCGACCTTCCTGCTGTGGCTGCTGGCCGAACTGTTCGAGCAATTGCCCGAGCGTGGGGATGCCGACAAGCCGCTGCTGGCGCTGTTTTTCGATGAGGCGCACCTGCTGTTTGCCGACACGCCCAAGGCCCTGCAGGAGCGTCTCGAGCAGGTGGTGCGGCTGATCCGCTCCAAGGGCGTGGGGGTGTATTTCGTCACCCAGTCGCCGGGCGACCTGCCGGACAGCGTGTTGGCCCAGCTCGGCCTGCGCATCCAGCACGGCCTGCGCGCCTTCACTGCGCGCGAGCAGAAATCCCTGCGCGCGGTGGCCGATGGCTTCCGCCCCAATCCGTCACTGGATGTGCTGGCGGTACTCACCGAACTGGGTATCGGCGAGGCGCTGGTCGGTACCCTGGAAGACAAGGGCACGCCGGCGCCGGTGCAACGGGTGGCGATTGCACCACCGCAGTCGCGCATCGGTCCGCTGAGCGAGAGCGAACGTGCCGAGCTGATCCGTCGCTCGCCACAGGCCGGGCGCTACGACCGCGCGTTTGATCGCGAGTCGGCCTACGAGATGCTGCAGGCGCGGGCAGCCAGTGCTGCCGCGCCGGCGCCGGAGGCTGCAGGCCAGCCAGCGGCCGGGGCCGCAGCCGGTGGTTTCGCCGACATGCTCGGCAGCGCCGCCGGCAAGGTCCTGCAGAGCGCCGCGCGGCAGGCCGCCAACCAGATTGGCCGCGAGCTGGTGCGCGGCCTGCTCGGCTCCCTGCTCGGCGGCCGGCGGCGCTGAGCGGCCGCCCCGCTGGGGCGGGCAACAGCTCGCGCCGGGGGCGGCGTTCCTGCAACAGGGCCAAGGCAGCGGCACCGGGACGGGAAGGCTTTTGATGCTGTTGTAGGAGCGGCGCCCTCGCCGCGAAAGGGCCGGCACCGAGCTGCCAGCCCAGCCCAGCGCAACAGCTAGCGCCGGCTACGGTCGAACCGGTTAGTCCAGGACTGGATCAGTCAGCGTCGTCCTTGCGTTGCTTCTCGATCTTCTCCAGTTCTGCACTGAAGGCCTGGTCGATCAGGCTGGGGCGCTTGCGCCAGGGCTTGCGCTCGGGTTCCGGCTGGGCGGCGTAGGTGGTCACCTCGCCTTTGTAGATTTCCTTGAAGCGCTGCGCCTGGCGCTCGAGTTCGGCGCGGAGCTGGTCTTTGGTCACGGGATGTTCCTGTTGCTCGGGTCCTTGGCGGGTTGGGTCATCAGCGCCGTCAGGCGCGCTTTTGTGGGCAGCTGGGTTGCCGGCTCAGTTGTCTTCGGGCCACATGCGCAGCGGCTTGCCTTCGGCGGGCCACAGTTGCAGCTGGTTGGTCGCTGACACATCCCAACGCTGCACCTTGCCGAGGGCCTCGAGGAAGGCTTGCTCCTGCTCCATCAACGCCGGGGCGCACATCATGCGCGTGCTGCCGGCCTGGCCGAAACTGATCTGCTGGTCCTTCAGGGTGTAGGCGGCAAACCAGTGGTTGCAGCCGGCCGTGCCGAACGCACGGCCATCTTCATCGAGGGTGATGGTCAGGTAGCTGTTGTCGATCAGCGGGCGCCCGCCGATCCACTCCACCACATAGGTGCGGTTGGGCTCCAGCTTGAGCGCATCGCTGGCGCAGCCGGCCAGGCCAAGACTGGCGCCGAGCATGAGCAGGGTGGCAAGTTTCTTCATCGGGTTACCTCTGGGCTTGGTTGACAGACTGGCATGCCGGACACAGGTGCTTGCCGTCGCGGCTGCGCCAGCCGAGCGCGTTGATCCGCTGTTCGGCCGCCGGCGCACGGGCCTTCTGGCCCAGCGCGGCGTCGACCGCGAACTCGAAGTCGAGCTGCTGGCCGCAGCCGTCGCAGTCGACTTTCCAGTTGAGAATAGCCAGTTCGGCGAAAACCGGACCGCGAGCCACGGCAACCCACTGGCCGGGCGGGCTGATCAGGTGGCGAACCTTGTCCACACTCAGCTGCAGGCACAGGTCGCGGCTGCCCTTGAGGGTGACCAGCAGCTCGTCGCCGCTCTGGATCGAGCCGCCGGTTCCGGTGACCTGATAGCGCCCCGGGGACAGGGCGCGGCACTCGTTGAGGGTATGTTCCGGGTTGAACAGGGTGTAGCGAAAATCGTGTTGGGCCATGGGTCCTCCGCCTGGATGCGGCATAGTGCCTTAAATCAGTGTGCCTTGAATCAGTGACAGATTGAACTGCTGCCGGCGGTCGGTTGCGCCGCGGCTGCCTGCAGCAGGCAGCAGATGGCGCTGTCCAGCTGGTCCAGCGCCTCGCCGTTGTACGCGGCATCCTGCCTGAGCAGGTTCTCGCACTGCTGGCAGGCGGCGCGCAGCTGCGGGACGCCACAGTAGCGGGTAGCGCCGAGCAGGCGATGCACGCGCTCGGCCAGCCGCTGATGGGCCTGGCTGGCGCGGGCCTGGCGCAGCGCGGCCTGCTCGTCGTGCAGTGTGGCCAGAAACATGGCCAGCAGATCCTTCGCCAGCTCGGCGTTGCCAGCGGCCAGGCGCAGGCCCTCGGCCTCGTCGAGGATGGCGGGCATTTCGGCCGGACTGGCCGGTCCGGCTGGCGCTGCCGGTTCGGTCAGCGCCGCCAGCAGGTTTTTCCCGGTCCACTGCTGAATCAGCCGCGCCAGTTGCTGTTCGCTGATGGGTTTGCTGCGGTAGTCGTCGAGGCCGGCTTCGCGCAGCGCGCGTTGCTGGCCCGGCAACGCATGGGCGGTCAGCGCAATGACCGGCACTGCCGGCAGCTGCAGCTCCTGCTCGCGCTGGCGGATCGCCCGGGTAGCCTGGAGGCCGTCCATGCCAGGCATCTGGATATCCATCAGGATCAGCTCGAAGTGGTCTTCTGCTACCGCCTGCAGCGCTGCGTAGCCGCTGTCGACGGCCATCACCCGCGCCCCCAGGTTGCCCAGCAGGGTTTCGACCAGCAGCAGGTTCACCGGGTTGTCATCCACGCACAGTATCCGTGGCGGTTCGTCGGTTACCGGCGCGCGCGCCTGCCGGGAGCTGACCAGGCCCGGCGCGAGCAGTTCGCCCAGCGCCTGCAGCAGCTTGCGGGTAGCGGCAGGCTTGAACTGCAGCAGGCCCCCGGCATCCTGCAGGGCATCCGCGAACAGCGGCTGCTCGGTGGTCGGGCACAGCACCAGGGCCGGGCAACCGTGCTGGCGCAGTTGCTGCAGGTAGCCGGCGAGCTGTTCGGCGGGCAGCGTGCGCTGGCTGGTGCCGATCACGGCCAGCTCCGGCGCTTGCGAACCGAGGGCCTGCAGCAGTTCCTCCATGCTGGCAAAGCCGCACACCTCGACGCCGCAGTCGGCCAGCTGATGCTGCAGCGACTGTTGTGCCAGTGGATGGGCTTCGAAGACGGCCACGCGCCGCCCGCGCAGGACTGCCGGTGGCAGCGCGTCGGGTTGGCTGGCCTTGGCCAGGCGCAGGCTGATCCAGAACTCCGCGCCTTCACCGGGCACGCTGTCGATGCCGATCGAGCCGCCCATCAGGCCTATCAGGTGCTGGCAGATCGTCAGCCCCAGCCCGGCGCCACCGGCCTGGCGGGTCAGCGAGTTGTCGGCCTGGTTGAAGGCGTCGAACAGCCGCTGCGCTGCCGCCGGTTCCAGGCCGATACCCGAATCCTGCACGCTGATGCGCAGCTCGACGACATCCTCGTGCTCGTCCTCCAGCATGGCGCGCACCACCACGCTGCCGTGGGCGGTGAACTTGATGGCGTTGTTGATCAGCTGGCCGAGGATCTGCTGCAGGCGCAGCGGATCGCCGATCAGCATGGTCGGGGTGTCGCGGTATACCAGGCTGACCAGCTCCAGGTGTTTCTCGTGGGCCGCCGGTGCCAGCAGCGCCAGGCTGTCCTGGACCAGGTCGCGCAGGTTGAACACGCTGCTGTCCAGTTGCACCTGGCCATTCTCCAGGCTGGCAAAGTCGAGGACCTTGCCGAGCAGGCCGAGCAGGTTGCCGGCCGACTGCTGGATGGTCTGCAGGTAATCGCGCTGCCCGGCGTCGAGGGCGGTTTTGCCCAGCAGATCGGCAAAGCCGAGGATGCCGTTGAGCGGCGTGCGCAGTTCGTGACTCATGTTGCTGAGGAACTCCGCCTTGCTGCGGTTCGCCTCCCGGGCCTGCTGGCGCAACAGCTGCAGTTCGAAGTGCTGGATGTCGAGGCTGTCGCGGCTCTGCTGTTCGCTCGCGGGTTCTGGCGGGGTGCCGTTGCCCTGCTGCCGAGCCAGCGCTTGCTGCAGTTGCAGCTCGATGGCATGCGCCCAGCGCAGGGCCAGCAGGCTGCCCAGACCCGGCACCAGCAGGGCCGGCCCCAGGGCGAGCAGCGCAGGGTACCCGTCTGGCAGCGGGATGGGCGCCAGCACGAGCCAGCCGAGCAGGCTGGCCAGCAGGCCGGCGGGAAGCAGGGAAAGCAGGAGCAGCCGGCTCCTGATGCTGAGTTCCTTGAACACGGGGTTCTCCAGCGTGTAATCCGGTGGCCAGTCTAACGACTTGCCCACTGCCGCGAACAGCCATCATTGCCCTGTAGCGGCGCAATTCTGCTCCTGCGTTTGCCCGGAGCAAGACGGCCCCGGGCGGCACCCGGCAGCCAGGCAGGGAGTTGATCCTGGCGATTTTAGAACCGAGGCTGGCTGCTGTACTATCCGCCGTCCCTATAGTCCCTTACAAGGTTGATTCCCATGCAGCGCAGTGCCAAATCCCTTGCTCAATTGTCGCTGGTTTCCTGCGCAGCCGTTTTCCTGCTGGCTTGCGCCACCCAGCACGATGATGAGCTGCAAAGTACAACCGTGACGTCCGAGGTGTTCCTGCCCGGCAAGCCGGGCAGCATCAGCACCAACGTCACTACCATCGAAGCCGATGTCATCAAGATCGACTACAGCACGCGCGAGGTGACCTTGCAGGACGAGCAAGGCAACAAGAAAACCCTGCACATAGATCGTGAAGCGACCAACTTTGCGCAGGTCAAGGTCGGCGATCACGTGGTGTTGCAGAGCGCGGTGGAAATGGCGGTATTCCTGCCCAAGGACAAGTCGAAAGCGATCAACGCCGAACGCAGTGTCGCGCTCAAGGCGCCACAGGGCGAGAAGCCGGCCTTTCTGGTTGCCGAGACAACCGAAACCAAGGCGGTGATCACGGCGATTGATCTGGCTACCCGCAAGGCCTCGCTGACCTTCGAGGATGGCCGTGTGGACTCCTTCGTGGTTCGCCCGGATGTGCAGTTGAGCGAGACCATGGTCGGCCAGAGCATCGTCATCCTCATGACCAATGCCACCGCACTGTCGGTTACTTCGAAGTAACCCGGCCTGCAGCAGCTTTCTGCCGGTTGCTGGCGCATTCGCCGGACAAGCCGGCAGGCTGCGGTAGCACGCGGTCTGACAGCCGGTGATACATCTGCCGATATGGCGTCCAGCGGTTTGTCGCTATCATGGGCACCCCTTTGTAGCCGGATCGTCGTTGCCGCCATGACCCAGCAGTTCCCGACCATTGCCGATTGCATCGGCAACACCCCGCTGGTGCGCCTGCAGCGCCTGCCGGGCAAGACCTCGAATACCCTGCTGGTCAAGCTGGAGGGCAACAACCCGGCCGGTTCGGTCAAGGATCGTCCGGCGCTGTCGATGATCAGCCGCGCCGAGCTGCGCGGTGATATCCGCCCGGGCGACACGCTGATCGAGGCGACTTCCGGCAACACCGGCATCGCCCTGGCCATGGCTGCGGCGATCAAGGGTTACCGCATGATCCTGATCATGCCGGACAGCTCCACCGCCGAGCGCAAGTCGGCGATGAGCGCCTATGGCGCCCAGCTGATCCTGGTCGACGGCATGGAGACCGCCCGCGACCTGGCCCTGCAGATGCAGGCCGAGGGCCGGGGCAAGGTGCTCGACCAGTTTGCCAACCATGACAACCCGCTGGCGCACTACAGCAGCACCGGCCCGGAGATCTGGCAGCAGACCGGCGGGCGGATCACCCATTTCATCAGCTCGATGGGCACCACCGGCACCATCATGGGGGTGTCGCGCTACCTCAAGGAGCAGAGCCCGGCGGTACAGATCATCGGCCTGCAGCCGCAGGAAGGCTCGGCGATTCCCGGGATCCGCCGCTGGCCGCAGGAATACCTGCCGCAGATCTTCGATGCCGCGCGCGTCGACCGGGTGATCGACATGGGCCAGGAGGAGGCCGAGCAGGTCATGCGTCGCCTGGCCCGCGAGGAAGGCATCTTCTGCGGGGTGTCCTCGGGCGGTTCGGTGGCGGCCATGCTGCGCCTGTCGCAGGAGGTCGAGAACGCGGTGATGGTGGCGATCATCTGCGACCGCGGCGATCGCTATTTATCGACCGGTGTTTACGACACACCGGAATAATTCTTACAGCCAGGCGTGCAGGCGAAACGTCGGGCTTTGCGGGTATCCATAGTGGCCAAGAAAAGTACCGGACTGCGCTTTCAAGACGCCGGTGGCAGCAAAGCGACGGGCTTGCCGGTGGGCAAGAAGCAGCTGCTGTCGATCGACAAACTGGCCAATGACGGGCGCGGCATCGGTCACGCCGAGGGCCGCACCTGGTTTGTCGCCGGGGCCCTGGCCGGTGAGCAGGTCGAGGCGCGGGTGCTGGCTGCACGCAGCAAGGTGGTCGATGCGCGTGTCGAGCGCGTGCTGCAGGCCAGCCCGCTGCGCCGCGTGCCGGCCTGTGCGGTGGCCGGGCGCTGCGGCGGCTGCACCCTGCAGCACTTGCCGCATGCCGAACAATTGCAGCTCAAGCAGCAGAGCCTGGCAGAACAGCTGCAGCGGATCGCCGGGGTGCAGCCACTGGAATGGGCCGCACCGCTCACCGGGCCGGAACTGGGCTACCGGCGCCGCGCGCGCATCGCGGTGCGCTGGGATGTCCGGCAGAAGCGCCTGGAGGTCGGTTTTCGCGCGGCCGCCAGCCAGGACATAGTGCCGATCGGCGCCTGCCCGGTGCTGGTGCCCGAGTTGCAGGCCATCGCCGCGGCGCTGCCGGCGCTGCTGCAGAGCCTGCAGCGGGCGGCCCGGGTCGGGCATGTGGAACTGTTCAGCGGCAGCACGCGGGTGTTGCTCCTGCGGCATACCGCGGAACTGCCGGGCGAAGATGTCGAGCGGGTACGCCGCTTTTGCGCGGAACATGACGCACAACTCTGGTGGCAGGGCGAGGGCCAGCCGGTGCCGGATGACCCGGCGGCCAGCGCCGGTTTCGCCCTGGACGGCTTCGACCTGCAACTGGCCTGGCGCCCGGGGGATTTCGTCCAGGTCAATGCGCCGATCAACGCCGCCATGCTCAGGCAGGCGCTGGACTGGCTGGCGCCGCAGGCGGAGGAGCGGGTGCTCGACCTGTTCTGTGGCCTGGGCAACTTTGCCCTGCCGCTGGCCCGGCGGGTGCGCGAGGTGGTGGCGGTGGAGGGCGTGGCGAGCATGGTCGAGCGCGCCCGGGCGAATGCCCTGGCCAACGGCCTGGACAACCTGCAAGTGTGCCAGGCCGATCTGTCACAACCCCTGGCGCCGGCCGGCTGGGCGCAGGGCGGGTTTGCCGCCGTGCTGCTCGATCCGCCGCGCGACGGGGCGCTACAGGTGGTGCGGCAGATGAGTGCACTCGGCGCGCAACGGCTGGTCTATGTGTCATGCAATCCGGCCACCCTGGCGCGCGATGCCGCCGAGCTGATCGGTCAGGGCTACCGTCTGCAACGTGCGGGAATTCTCGACATGTTTCCGCAAACGGCGCATGTCGAGGCCATGGCATTGTTTGCAAGGGCATCAGCGTAGGGCGGGTGCAACCCGCCGCGAGCTGGTTACGCAGGTTGCAGCCGTCCCATACCAGGGTTGGGCAACAGGAGGAAGCAAGATGGTTCAGGTCAGGGTGCAACAGCCTCTCAATACCGATGGCAGCATCAATCTGGATGCCTGGCTGGATCATGTGGTCAGCGTCGATCCGGCGCTGGATCGCCAGGCCCTGAAGGCGGCCTGCGAGTTCGCCCGCAATGCCGAGCAGCAGGCCAACGCGGCGCAGAATCGCTGGTCGGAGGGCAGCTCGGGGTTCCGTACCGGGCTGGAAATCGCCGAGATTCTCGCCGACCTGAAACTCGACCAGGACTCGCTGGTGGCCGCCGTGGTGTATCGCGCGGTACGCGAGGGCAAGACCAGCCTGGAAGAGGTGCAGCAGCAGTTTGGCCCGGTCGTCGGCAAGCTGGTCGATGGCGTGCAGCGCATGGCGGCGATCAGTGCCAGTCTGAGTCCGCGCAAGTCGATGGTGCTGGGGGCCCAGGCGCAGGTGGAGAACCTGCGCAAGATGCTGGTGGCGATGGTCGATGACGTGCGCGTGGCGCTGATCAAGCTGGCCGAACGGACCTGTGCGATCCGCGAGGCGAAGCACGCCGATGACGAGAAACGCCATCGGGTGGCCCGCGAAGTCTTCGACATCTATGCGCCGCTGGCGCACCGCCTGGGTATCGGGCATATCAAGTGGGAACTGGAAGACCTGTCGTTCCGCTACCTGGAGCCGGAACAGTACAAGCAGATCGCCCATTTGCTGCACGAGCGCCGGCTCGACCGCGAGCAGTACATCGCCGGCGTGATGCAGCAGTTGCGCGATGAGCTGGCGGCCACCGGGATCAAGGCGGATGTCAGCGGCCGGGCCAAGCACATCTATTCGATCTGGCGGAAGATGCAGCGCAAGGGCCTGCAGTTCAGCCAGATCTACGATGTGCGCGCGGTGCGCGTGCTGGTCCCGGAAGTGCGCGATTGCTACACCGCGCTGGGCATCGTGCACACCCTGTGGCGGCACATTCCCAAGGAATTCGACGACTACATCGCCAACCCCAAGGAGAACGGCTACCGCTCGCTGCATACCGCGGTGCTCGGCCCGGACGGCAAGGTGCTGGAAGTGCAGATCCGCACCCATGCCATGCACGAGGAAGCCGAGCTGGGGGTGTGCGCGCACTGGCGCTACAAGGGCACCGACACCAAGGCCGGTTCCAGCCAGTACGAGGAGAAGATTTCCTGGCTGCGCCAGGTGCTGGAATGGCACGAGGAACTCGGCGACATCGGCGGCCTGGCCGAGCAGCTGCGCGTGGATATCGAGCCGGACCGGGTCTATGTGTTCACCCCCCACGGCCACGCCATCGACCTGCCCAAGGGCGCCACGCCGCTGGACTTCGCCTACCGCGTGCATACCGAGGTCGGCCACAACTGCCGCGGGGCCAAGGTCAACGGGCGCATCGTGCCGCTCAGCTACAGCCTGCAGACCGGCGAGCAGGTGGAGATCATTCGCGGCAAGCACGGTGCGCCGAGCCGCGACTGGCTGAACAGCAACCTGGGCTACATCACCACCTCGCGGGCACGGGCGAAGATCGTCCACTGGTTCAAGCTGCAGGCGCGCGACCAGAACGTCGCGGCCGGCAAGGGCATGCTCGAGCAGGAGTTCCAGCGCCTGGCGTTTCCGCACCTGGACGTGGAGAAACTCGCCGAGAAATGCAACCTGAAGACCGCCGAGGACATGTACGCCGCCCTCGGCGCCGGCGACCTGCGCCTGGCCCAGGCGATCCATCATGCCGAGCAGATGCTCGAGCCGGAACGCGGCAGCCAGCAGCTCGAGCTGATTCCGCGGCGCAGCAGCGCCACGCGGCCGGGCCGCCGCGGCGATATCCAGATCGAGGGTGTCGGCAACCTGCTGACGCAGATGGCCGGCTGTTGTCAGCCGCTGCCCGGTGACCCGATCGTCGGCTACATCACCCACGGCCGCGGCGTCACCATCCATCGCCAGGACTGCGCCACCGGCCTGCAGCTGGCCGGTCGCGAGCCGGAGCGGATCATCCAGGTCAACTGGGGCCCGGTGCCGGAGCAGACCTATCCGGTGGAGATCATGATCCGCGCCTACGACCGTTCCGGGCTGCTGCGCGATGTGTCGCAGGTGCTGCTCAACGAGAAGATCAACGTGCTGGCGGTGAATACCCGCTCGAACAAGGACGACAACACGGCGAGCATGCTGCTGACCATCGAGATCCCCGGGCTGGATGGCCTCGGCCGGCTGCTCGGGCGGTTGGCCCAGTTGCCCAATATCATCGAGGCCCGGCGCAACCGGCATACCGCTTAACAGCTAGCCCGGCGCTCCAGAGGATCATCCATGTACCAGCTCAACGACCTGCTCTACCTGATGCAGCGCCTGCGCGATCCGCAGAGCGGCTGCCCGTGGGATCTCCAACAGACCTACGCGAGCATCGTGCCCTACACCCTGGAAGAGGCCTACGAAGTGGCCGACGCCATCGAGCGCGGGGACTTCGAGCACCTGCCGGGCGAGCTCGGCGACCTGCTGTTCCAGGTGGTGTATTACAGCCAGCTGGCCAGCGAGGAGGGGCGCTTCGGCTTTGCCGAGGTGGTGGATGGCATCACCCGCAAGCTGGTACAGCGCCATCCGCACGTGTTTCCGGAGGGCGACCTGCGCGCCACGGCCACTGCGCAGAGCCTGGCCGAGGCGGCGGTCAAGCAGCGCTGGGAGGAGTTGAAAGCCGCGGAGCGCGCCGCCAGGGCCAGCGTCCCGGAACAGCTCTCGCTGCTGGATGATGTGCCGGCCGCCTTGCCCGCCCTGAGTCGCGCCGGCAAGGTGCAGAAGCGTGCCGCTCAGGTCGGCTTCGACTGGCCGGCGGCGTTGCCGGTGCTGGACAAGGTGCGCGAGGAGCTGGATGAGGTGCTGGAGGCCATGGCGGCCGACGATGCGCCGGCCGTGGCCGATGAGCTGGGCGACCTGCTGTTTGCCGTGGTCAATCTGGCCCGTCACCTCAAGCTGGATGCGGAAAGCGCCCTGCGCCTGGCCACGGCCAAGTTCGAGCGGCGCTTCCGCATGATCGAACAGACGTTGCGTGAACGGGGTGTGCCCATCGAGAATTGCAGCCTGGAGCAGCTGGACGCCCTCTGGGCTGAAGTCAAACAGCAGGAAAAAGCCGCCCCGGGCTGTTAATGGATTGCAGGGCGTTTTCGCAAAATGGGCGCCACACTCCGTGTGGCCCGGCTACCGAATATCCGCTAAACCGACGAGACCGAATAATTTTATGAGCATGTCCCTCCGCGACCAGTTGCTGAAAGCCGGCCTGGTCAATGAAAAGCAGGTCAAGCAGGCTGGCAAGCAGCAGAAGAAGCAGCAACGCCTGGAAAAGAAAGGCCAGGTCGAAGTCGACGACACACAAAAACAGGCCGCCGCGCAGGCGCTGGCGGAGAAGGTCGCGCGGGATCAGGAACTGAATCGCCAGCAGCAGGAAAAGGCTGAGCAGAAGGCGCGTGTGGCGCAGATCAAGCAGTTGATCGAGACCACCCGCCTGCCCAAGCTGACCACCGAGGACTACTACAACTTCGTCGATGACAAGAAGGTCAAGCGCCTGTCGGTCAACGCGCTGATGCGCAACAAGCTCAGCAGCGGTGCGCTGGCCATCGTGCGGCATGGCGGCGGCTACGAGGTGGTGTCGCGCGATGTGGCGCTGAAGATCCAGGAGCGTGATGCGCGGCGTATCGTCCTGCTCAACAGCGTGACCGAGGAAGCGGATGCGGATGCGGAAGATCCGTACGCCGCCTACCAAGTGCCGGATGACCTGATGTGGTAATCATCCGGTGCAAAGGCTATGTCTGCATTAGCGGTTGAGCGCGCTTTCCCCGCGTAGGGTGGGCTTTAGCCCACCAATGTCGCGCTCCCGTTGCGGTGGGCTGAAGCCCACCCTACGACAAGCGAGGATTCAACCCATAACCGGTACATGGCAAACAACAAGGCCGGATCAGATCCGGCCTTGTTGTTTCTGGCAGTTGCGCGGGTGCTTAACGGAAACCGTAGGCGCCGTTGGGCTCCGGCTCGATGCAGAAGAACGCCGGAACCTTGTCTTCGTGGGCATAGGCCGGCAGGTTGGAGTTGCTCATGCAGACGTTGCCGTCCTTGCTGAATTCCAGATCGCGGAACCAGATGACCTGCTGGGGCATCGGGTACGGGATGAAGCGCTTTTCCTTGGGAATGTAGCGCAGCACGCGGTCGGAGTTGTTCGAGGCAATCCAAACATCACCGGACTTGGGATGTACATTCAGCGCGTAGGGTACTTCGTACTCGTCCGTGGCCAGCAGTGGCAGTTTGGTGCTTTCGAACTCTGCGGTCTTCGGATCAAAGCGCATCAGGTAGCCTTCATCGAATGAAGGTATCCAGAGAATGCCGTCCGGACCGAAGCGCAGGCGCCGCGGACCCTTGTATGGGGTGTCGTATTCGGTGACCTCCAAGGTGTCCTTGTTGACCATGCCGATACGGTTGCCGAGAACCTTGGAGTACCAGACATTGCCGGTGATCGGGTCGATGTCGATGCCATAGGCCAGGGTGAAGGCGCTGTCGCCAGCATTCAGCCATTTGTGATGGCTCAGGCCCAGATGGTAATTCTTCGCCGGGAACAGGCCGGCCAGTTTCAGAACCACACCCATGAAGGTGTCGCTCATCCAGGTGGTGAAACCCTGGCTTGGCAGCTTCACCCGGGTGAATTCGCCGGTCGTGGTGTCAAGTTTGTACACCTCGCTGGAGTAAGCGACGGTGAACCAGACATTGCCATCTTTATCGCCGCGGATGGTGTGCGGGTAGATACCGTTACGCCAGAGGAAACCACGCGGAATCTGGTAGCTCTTGAACTCCTTGGTTTTCGGGTCGAAGCTGATGATGCTGCTGTCCAGCGAGGCGGTCATGAACATGCGGCCGTCGGGGATTTGCACCGCGCTGTGCAAACCAACCTTGCCGGTGAAAATCCCCAGCGGCAGTTGCACACCGTTGAAATCACCACCGACGTTCACTCCGTCATCGGCCGGCACCGGCACTTCCTCGAGCTTGCCGTTGGTGCGGTCGAGAATGTAGATCACATCCTTGCCTTCATCGAAGCCGTAGAGCTTTTCGTCGGCACCGACAATGGCGTCGTGGATGAAGGACAGCGCGTGACCGGCATGCCATTCATAGACTTTGGCCCGGGCCAGTTCGGGGTTGTAGGGCGACTCCTGCCTGGCCACCACCGGCTTGCCGGTGAAACCGTTGAGCTGGGTTTCGACGATGCGTGCATGCTGGCCATAGGTGATGTAGGCACCGTAGCCTTCCATGCGCCAGTCGGTATCGCTCCAGGCCTGCTTGTCACGCGGACGGCGGGTCAGCGAGTTGCCCTGCTGGTGACAGTAGGTGCACTCGCGGATGAACACTTCCTTGGTGTCGGCATCATGGAAGGGCAGGGTGGCGGCATGGGCCGAAGCGGTCAGTTGCTCGGAGATGCCTTCGGGCGCCGTCAGCTCCTGCAGGGTGATGTCGGTTTGCAGGGCGGTGTCGGCAGCCAGTTCAAGGTCGCTGTTGTGGTCCTTGAAGCGCGACAGGCGGGTGCGCAGGACCACCTTGCCGGTGAACCCGGTATTCAGCGAATACTGGCCTGCGGCATTGGTGTACACGGTTTCCTTGGCGTTTTTCGCCGAATTCCACAGGGTCACCATGGCGCCGGCCACCGGCGTGCCATCCGCCGCGGTCACCGTGCCGATCAGCAGCGCCGCATGGGACTGGCCCGAGGCCATGATGCAGGCGCCCAGAAGGGCTGCGCTGAAGAGTTGATTAACTGCTTTCATTACTGGTTGCCCCCCAAGGCGAGTGGCACATAGCCGATCAGGTATGACACAAGGTGACCAGTGGAAATGATCGCCACGGTGACGAGAATGTTCATCAGGATCAGATCAACAACCGCTATTTTTATGGTTTTCTTCAGGAAGCTCATGAGGATTTCCCTCCGGGTTGAGAGTCAAGTGAGAAGCTGCCGACTACGGGATTTTCCGGTGTCTGTGCTGATTAAAGCAGATCTGCACATCCGGACTCCGGTTTGCAGTGATTGGCGATTTCTCACCGGGTAACCTGCAGCACATGTCCGGCCAGACCATTCGGGAGAAGCATGAGCCCGAATTTGCAACACGACAAAATTGTATGCTATTCCAATTTTTGTGGTTGTACAAATTTTTTGGGGCTGGCTAGAATTGCGCCATGACCACTATCAAGCCGGCTGTCCGCGTCCAGCGCAAAGCTGCGGCCACGCGCCAAGCGATCATCGAAACCGCCAAGACCCTGATCATCGAGGGGGGGCTCGAGGCCCTGACGCTCGAGGCGGTGGCCGAACGGGCCAACATCGCCGTGCAGACCATCTATAACCGGGTAGGCGGGCGCCCGGGGTTGCTCATAGCCGTGGCCGAAATGGCCCTGAAAGAGCACAACGGGTATATGCAGGAAGCCCTGGAAATTGCCGCCCCGGCGCGCGAAAAGATGCGCCTGATCGCCAATTCGTACACCCGCTTTGCCTTCGAGCGACCAAACGAGTTCCGCCTGCTGCTGGACCCTGCTGGCGACGCCGAATCCCTCGAACATATCCGCGAGCTGATTCGGGAACAGAACGCCCGGACCGCGGCGGTGATCCGCGCCGGGATTGCCGAGGGCAGCATCCGCGCTGATCTGGATCCCGACCAGGTCGCGCTGGCGGCCTGGGGCATGATGAACGGCATCCTCAGTCTGAATTTCCGCGACGACCATACACATTACAACAAGCAACAAGTGCCAGCCCTGATTGGCACGGCAATCAGCCTGCTGGTCGATGGCATGTTTACCGGTTCCCCCTGAGTCGCGGGCTGTTTTCCCAGCCTGATTCCCCGACTACTTCCGTGGCATTCCGCGACCCTGTCGTTGCCCCGGGCCAGCCGCAGAGCTCGACAGGACAGGCGTGCCGGCAGGGCTTGCGAAATAATCAAATTTTCCCGTAAAGCCGCTTGATAAAAACACTGTATACACATACAGTAAATGCGTAGCTGCATATTTCAGCGGCGTCACTACTGACCGGCAAGGTGGTTCACGGCGCCAGACGGTTTTATCAAACGGGAGAGCTGCCATGTTGCTGACCACGTCGATACTCGAACACTCGCTGCTGCTGGGCGCCATGCTGGTGATCATGCTCGGATTGGCCCGGGTAGCCTACGGCCCGGGGGAGTGACCCACCGCCCTACACAGCCTGACTGACTGCGCCAGCGGCTAAAGCACCGCCACGCACAGGCGGCTGCGCTCTGGCCGGATTGCCGGTGTGCTGGCAAGTCAGGGTTCCCGGTGAGTCCGTGGAAACCTGATAAAAGGCGCTGTACCCGTTTGGTGTTGCGGGTCGATTTTGTAGGGTGGGCTCCAGCCCACCCTACGTGCTGGACACAACACATAACGGAACTTGGCCTAGAAAAACCCCAGCGGGTTGATGTCGTAGCTCACCAGCAGGTTCTTGGTCTGCTGGTAGTGGTCGAGCATCATCTTGTGGGTTTCACGACCAACGCCGGACTTCTTGTAGCCACCGAAAGCGGCGTGCGCCGGATACAGGTGGTAGCAGTTGGTCCACACCCGTCCGGCCTTGATCGCCCGGCCCATGCGGTAGGCGCGGTTGATGTCGCGGGTCCACAGGCCGGCACCGAGACCGAACTCGGTGTCGTTGGCAATCGCCAGTGCTTCGGCTTCGTCCTTGAAGGTGGTGACGCTGACCACCGGGCCGAAGATTTCCTCCTGGAACACGCGCATCTTGTTGTGTCCCTTGAGCAGCGTGGGCTGGATGTAGTAGCCGCTGGTCAGGTTGCCTTCCAGGCGTTCCACGCCACCGCCGGTGAGCAGTTCGGCGCCTTCCTGCTGGGCGATCTCGAAGTAGGCGAGGATCTTCTCGAACTGCTGCTGCGAGGCCTGGGCGCCCACCATGGTGTCGGTATCCAGCGGGTCGCCGCGCTTGATGGCCTTGATCTTCTTCATCACCTCGGCCATGAAGGCCGGATAGATGGATTCCTGCACCAGCGCGCGCGACGGACAGGTACACACCTCACCCTGGTTGAAGAAACCCAGTACCAGGCCTTCGGCGGCTTTCTCGATAAAGGCCGGCTCGGCCTGCATGATGTCCTCGAAGAAGATGTTCGGGCTCTTGCCGCCCAGCTCCACGGTTGAAGGAATGATGTTCTCGGCGGCGCACTTGAGAATGTGCGAACCCACCGGCGTGGAGCCGGTGAAGGCGATCTTGGCGATGCGCTTGCTGGTGGCCAGCGCTTCGCCGGCTTCGCGGCCAAAACCCTGCACCACGTTGAGCACGCCCGGCGGCAGCAGGTCACCGATCAGCTCCATCAGCACGCTGATGCCCAGCGGGGTCTGCTCGGCCGGCTTGAGCACCACGCAGTTGCCGGCAGCCAGCGCCGGCGCCAGCTTCCAGGCGGCCATCAGCAGCGGGAAGTTCCACGGGATAATCTGCCCGACCACGCCCAGCGGTTCGTGGATGTGATAGGCGACGGTGTTCTCGCTGATCTCGGCGGCGCCGCCTTCCTGGGCGCGAATGCAGCCGGCGTAGTAGCGGAAGTGATCGGCCGCCAGCGGGATGTCGGCGTTGAGGGTTTCGCGCACGGCCTTGCCATTGTCCCAGGTCTCGGTAACGGCCAGCACTTCCAGGTGCTGTTCGATGCGGTCGGCGATTTTCAGCAGGACCAGCGAACGCTGCTGTACCGAGGTGCGCCCCCAGGCATCGGCCGCCGCATGGGCAGCATCCAGGGCCAGCTCGATGTCTTCGGCGGTGGAGCGCGGGAATTCGGCAATCGGCTGGCCATTCACCGGCGAGGTGTTGGTGAAGTACTGGCCCTTGACCGGGGCGACGAACTGGCCGCCGATGTAGTTGCCGTAACGCGACTTGAAGGAAACGACGGCGCCGGGGGTGCCGGGTTGGGCATAACGCATGGTGTTTCTCCTGAGTGTTGGCGTGGCGGGGAAAATGCCGGATGGCGGTTGTCTCAATGTAGCAAGTGTCGGGCTGGTGCGATGCAATTGCGGTCGCACGCTGGCTGGCTGCTGGCGTCAAGTCCGGTGGCGGCCCTGGCGAAGCCAGTATCCAGCCGGCCGCTTCATGGGGCTGCTGACCCGCCGGCCGGGCTGTCCGGCTGCGGGTGGGCATAACGCTGGCGCAGCGCGCTCAGCTCGTCCAGGCGTTGCTGCACGGCGTCACTGACCCGCTCGGCGGCAAGCCCGGTCAGCAGCGCCATGGCCTGCTCGGCATGTTCCACCGCGTACACATGAAAGCGTCCGTCAGCCACGGCCGCCAGCACCTCGCGGTGTAGCATCAGGTGCTTGATATTGCCCTGCGGAATGATCACTCCTTGCTTGCCGGTCAGGCCGCGGGCGGCGCAGAGGTCGAAGAAACCCTCGATTTTCTCGTTGACCCCGCCAATCACCTGCAGGCGCCCGTGCTGGTCCACCGAGCCGGTGATCGCCAGATCCTGGCGCAACGGCAGGCTGGCCAGCGCCGACTGCAACACGCAGAGTTCGGCGGCAGAGGCGCTGTCGCCTTCCACCCCGCCGTAGGACTGCTCGAAGACCAGGGTGGCGGCAAACGACAGCGGCTGCCGGCCTCCGAAGCGACTGGCCAGGTAGGCGGAGAGGATCAGCACGCCCTTGGAATGCAGGGCGCCGCCCAGCTCCACCTCGCGCTCGATGTCGATCAGCTTGCCGTCGCCCAGCCGCGCGGTGGCGCTGATGCGTGCCGGGTGGCCGAAAGCGTTGGCGCCCAGTTGCATGATCGCCAGACCATTGATCTGCGCCACCCGGCTGCCCTCGGTCTCGATGTGCCGCAGGTCGCGCAGGGCAGCCTCGAGCATGCGCTCGCGGATCTGGTCGGCGCGGTGCAGGCGTTCGTCTATCGCGCGCTCGACATCCGCCCGGCGAATCGACGCTTGCTGCTGCTCGCCGGCCCAGTAGTCGGCCTCATGCAGCAGGTCGAGCAGGTCCTGCATGTTCAGTGACAGCTTCTCGGCATCGGCGGCCGTCCGTGCGGCCTGCTCGATCAGCCGCGCCACGGCAGCAACCTCCAGCGGGCGCAACTGCTCGCGGCGCTGCAGGGTAGCGATCAGCCTGCCATACAGGCGGGTATTGTCCGTGCTGCGCGGCAGGTCCTCGGCAAAGTCGGCCTCGACCTTGAACAGCAGGGCGAATTCGGGATCGTACTGGGTCAGGAGGTAATACAGCAGGCGGTCGCCGATCAACACCACCTTGACGTCGAGGGGGATGGGGTCGGGCTCCAGCGAGATGGTGCTGGCCAGGCTGAGGATCTGCTCCAGCGACTGGATGCGCAGCTCCCGGCCCTGCAGGGCGCGCTTGAGTGCCTCCCAGGCGAACGGCGTGCCCAGCAGCTTGCGCACATCGAGCAGCAGGTAACCGCCATTGGCGCGATGCAGGGCACCGCCCTTGATCAGGGTGAAGTCGGTGTACAGGGTGCCCATCTGGGCCTGGTGCTCGATGCGGCCGAGCAGGTTCTGGTAGCTCGGGTAGTCCTCGTAGACCAGAGGGGCGTCCGTGCTGCTGCCGTGGTCGACCAGCACATTGACGAAATAGCGGTTGAACGGAGTCAGGCGCTGGCGGTCGAGAAGCTTTTCCGCCGGCGCCGAGCCGAACAGTTCCAGGCCCTTTTCGACGATGTCGCGCTTGACCTCGGCCAGAAATGCCGTGACTTCCGCCAGATCTGAGTAGCGCGCTTCCAGCTCGGTGAACTGGTGCTCGACCGTGGCCCGGGTAACCGCCTCGTTGAACTGTTCGACCTGCAGGTCATGCTCGCGGCTGGCCGTGGCGATCTGCTGGAGCGCCTGGCGCAGTACCTGGCGCATCTGCTCGGTGTGCTCGTTGATCTGCTGCTTCTCCGCGTCGGAGAGCTTGTCGAAGCCTTCGGAGTCGAGCACCTCGCCGTCCTTGATGGGGGCCAGGGTGAAGCCGGCGGGCGTCCGCAGCAGGACAATCCCGGCTGCACGCGCCCGGCTTTCGACCTCGCCGAACAGCTGCTCCTCGCGCGCCTTGAATTTGTCCTTGAGGCCCTGCATGGCGTTGCGGTAATCGTTGCTGTCGAAGGCCGCCGGCAAAGCGCTCAGCAGGCTGCGCACCAGCGCGCGCAGGTTGGCGTCCAGCTCGCAGCCGGTTCCCGCGGGAAGGCGCAGCACGCAGGGCTTGTGCGGGGTGCGGAAGTTGTTCACGTAGCACCAGTCACTCGGTGGCGTTGCCCGGGACGCCTGCTGCCCGAGCAGCTGGCGGACGATGGCATGCTTGCCCAGCCCCGGCGAGCCCATGACGTAGAGGTTGTAGCCCTCATGGCGAATGCCGATGCCGAAACGCAGGGCACCCAGTGCCCGCTCCTGGCCAAGGCTGGACTCCAGGTCGGGCAGTTCGCTGCTGCTGGCACAGCCCAGTTCCCCGGGGTCGCAGGTTTGATACAGCTGCTGGACGGTCAGTTCGTGGCGACTCGGCACGTTGCTACTCCTTGGTCCGGGTATCGGCTGGATGACTTTCACTGATTAAAGATCATCTGGCCGCTAGCAAGGCATGCAGGGGGCGCGCAGTACCGGGTTTTTATTCGCTCCGCCGGTTTGCGCGGCTTTATTTCAAATCAATTGGCGATTCAGGCGCATCGCTGACGGAGATCTCTGCCAGGCCGGCCGTCGCCGTCTGTGCGGCTTCGGCTGCTGGAAGACCGAGACCGATAAGCGCGTGCCGAATCAGGTTCAGCACAAGGTCTTCGCGGACAGTGTTTTGCGGCCTCTCGAGTATCGATTGCACACCGCCCGCCACTATGCCCAGCACGAAAACCAGCGCGGCTTCGAGCGAGGGGAACAAGAAGCGGCCGCTGGCTTGCCCGGCTTCCAGGGTCATGCGCACACGGGCATTCATCGGTGCGCCCAGAGCGGTTGCATCCGACAGGAGCGTCACCAGCATGCGTGCGCGCTGCGGACTTTCCACGGCAAGGCTGAGAAACAGGCTCAGGGCGATGGCAAGGTGCAGCGCCGGGTCGTTGCTGCGTAACTTGAGCATGCCAATGCGGTCGCGGATCTCGTACCGAATGCCCAGCGCAATATGATGGGCAATGTCCTGTTTGTCCTTGAAGTGGTTGTAGAACGTGCCCTTGGCAACGCCGGCGCGGGCAACGATCTCGTCTATCGACACGTCCGCAAGCCCACGCTTGCCCATGAGTTCGGCTGCAGCTGCCAGGAGTGCTTCGCGGCTGGTCGTGCGGCGCAGGCCGCGATATCCGGTAAGGGTGCTCATGCTGCAGACTGACACGCTGCTAACTGACTGGATAGTCAGTTTAGGCTGACATCTCATGGAGAAAAAACCGCACAAGGAAATTCTCATGCTGCGACTACCCTTCCAGGCGGCTCTCCTGCTGGCTCCGCTCGCCTACGCAATCCACCACGCTGAAGAGCACATGCTGTTCAATTTTCGCGAATGGCGTTTGCGCTATTTCCCGGACAGCAATGCGCTCAGTACCGAAGCGGTTTTCGTGATTCTGACTGCGATCACGCTGGTCTACATCCTGCTGTTCACAACACTGCGCACGAAGGTTGCTGCCTGGGGCGTGATCCTGTTTCTGATGGCGTCGCAGGTACACAATGCGATTTTCCACCTGGGCGGAACCCTGGCGTTTCAGGACTTCAGTCCGGGCCTGATCACCGCTCTGCTGCTTTATGTACCGGTCAACGCCCTGATCCTGCGCGCGGCCCTGCAGGGCGATTTGGCAACCCCCCGACAACTCGGGGGGTTGTTTGTAGTTGGCGGAATCCTGTTCTGGGCTTTCGAGTTTTTCGGCCCCGCCGTGCTTCTGCTGACCGTGCTGGCAACCTGGGCCTGGACTGTGCTGTCGGCATGGCGCGGGCGACCCGCCTCGGTATGAAGTGCGGCAACCCGGCAGCCGCATGCTGGTGATGATTCCAGTTCTTCAGAATGTCCCGCAGCTTTGGCGCGGTAGCGCGCAAAGGGACTGCCGGAAACGCCAGGGCCCTGCAAATGCAGGGCCCTGATGGTGAATGCTGGAGCGGGCGAAGGGAATCGAACCCTCGTCATGAGCTTGGGAAGCTCAGGTAATGCCATTATACGACGCCCGCGAGGGGTGCCTTTTTACCAGAAGCGCGGCGTGAAATGAAGCCTGTCGTGCAGGGTCGCAGCGTTTCTGGCTGGCTCAGGCGCTGAGCAGGACGCTGGCGGGGTGGCGCCGGGGCAGCGCCGGGGGCTCGAGAAAGTCGAGCATGCACGCGCGCATCTGCTGGCAGGCGGGCTTGTTTTCCATGTCCAGGAAGTGCCCGGCGTTGTCGATCACGGCAAACTGGCTGTCGCGCACCAGGCCGCCGAACAGGCGGGCATCGGTTGCGCTGGTGTAACGGTCGAGTTCGCCATTGATGAACTGCAGGGGAATCTCTATCTGGCTGAAGCAGGGGTGCGCCGCGCTGCCCTGCAGGCGCAGCAGTTGCTCGATGTGCGCGTGCATCTGCGCGTATTCGTAGTCCTCCAGGCTGCTGATGTGCTTGTGGTTGTAGCGCTTGAACAGCGCCGGCAGGTGCTGGCCGAGGGTATCGTTGACCAGGCTGGCGAGCTGCTGGCGCGCGCAGCTGCCGAGCAGTTCCAGGCTGCGTTGCAGGTAGTCCAGGGTGGCGGCATTGAGCACCGGCGAGAAGGAGGCGATCACCGCCTTCTCGATCAGCGGCGGGCGCTGGGCCAACGCCAGCAGGCTGGCAATCCCACCCCAGGAAAAGGACAGCAGCAGGCTGGCCTGGAAGTGCTCGATCAGCTGCAGCAGGATCTCCGCTTCATCGTCGCGGCCGATGGCCTGGCGCTGCTCGTTATGCGCTTTGGAGCCGCCGGCGTAGGGCTGGTCGTAGAGCGCTACGTTGAAATGCTGCAGCAGGTATTTGACCGTGTGGGCGAAGGCGGCCGTGGTCGCCAGGGAACCATTGACCAGCAGGATGGTGCGCGTGGCCGCAGGGTTGTAGTGGAATTCGGTGTAGATGCGGTACTGCCGGTTTACGATGACGATGGCGGTATGCGCGCGCATGGCGATGTTCTCCTGGAGTGAGCTGGACAAGCCTCTGCAGCGAGGTCTGTACGGGCCCTAGCAAAGCGCATGCAGATGACAACGAAATGTCAGGTGGCAACTGCTTGCCGGTGTGCCGGGCCTGCTGCACCCAAGCAGGAATCCTGCCAGCCTCGCCAGCCAGCCGTGGTCTTTGCGGAAAAGCCTTTCAGTTCAGTGGCTTGGAATTCTTGCCGGTGCAACGCTACGGCACGGTCCGGTTGCCGGGCTGCAGTTGGCGGACTTCCTGCACCGTCAGCGCGCGCCAGGCACCGCTGGGCAGCTCGCCAAGGTGCAGGGCGCCGATGCTCTCGCGGTGCAGGCCGAGCACCTGGTTGCGGAAGTGGCCGAACATGCGCTTGACCTGGTGGTAGCGGCCTTCGTGGAGGGTCAGGCGGGCTTCGCGCGGGCCGAGGATCTGCAGTTCGGCGGGCAGGGTGGTGAGGTCTTCGTAGGCGAAGTACAGACCACGGGCGAACACCTCGACATATTCCGCGCTGATCGGCTGTGCGGTCTGCACCCGGTAGACCTTCGGCAGGCGGCTGCCGGGCAGGGTCAGCTGGCGCGACCAGTGTCCGTCATTGGTAATCAGCAGCAGGCCGCTGGTGTTGAGGTCGAGGCGGCCGGCCAGGTGCAGGTCGTGCTTGTCCGGCACATCCAGCAGGTCGAGCACGCTCGGGTGCTCTGGATGCTTGGTTGCACTGACGTAGCCAACCGGCTTGTGCAGCAGGTAGAAGCGCGCCGGCTTGCCGGCCTGCAGCACTTCGTCGTCCAGTTCGATGCGGTTGAACTCGCGGACCTGCAGGCAGCCATCGGCAACGGTCTGCCCATCCACCCGCAGGCGCCCGCTGGCCAGCAGCTGGCGCGCATCCTGGCGGTTGAAGCGCGCCAGGTTGCTGATGAAGCGGTCAAGGCGCATCGCTGTCTGCCGTCTGTGGCGCCTGTGCGCAGTGCGGGCACAGGCAGGCATTGCGCGTGCCGGCCGCCAGCTGCTGGGCCAGGGCCTGCGGGCTGATCGTCACGCTGTAGCACCAGCAGGGCCGGGTGGCCGTCGCCGGGTTGGCCAGCGTGCAGCGGTTGTCCTGGCCGCACACCGGGCAGCGGGTCGGAGCATTCGGCTGTTCATTGGGCATTGTCAGGGACGACCTGCTTGGGAGTGATGGCGGAACCGCATGTGCTGCTGCATTGAAACCCGGCAGCGCGCACACGCTACCGTCGGGCCCGCCGATTTGCCAGTGCGGGTGTGTTGGTGGTGCGGAATTGTTTGCTCTGCCTAGAGATCGTTTTCGACTAGGTGCGGACGCTTGAATTCAGGGGCAATATCGTGGCCTGCCCTTGCTTCTCTGCGTTGCAACTAAAGTAACGGCGAGCGTGACTGTTTGAAATAAATGACTCCGACCCCTTATTTCCCATGCTGCCGTGGCGGTTCGGCAAGGTCGCCAACTATCCCTGCCCCTGAATGCAGCAAGCCGCCCGAAGGCGGCCTGAGGTATTTCTGCAAACATCGGTGCGGCGGCAAAAGCTGCCCGGATCAGACTTGCGACTTGAAGTAATTGAACGAGTGCTTGAGCGCACGCAGTGCCAGTGGTCTGGCTACCCTTCCTTGAAGGGCGACAGCTCATGCTTTCTATCATTTTGCGGGAATGGTCGGCACGTTGCGCCGCAGGAACTCCAGTTGATCGCCCACCACCTGCTCGAAGGCTGTGCCCACGTATATATCGAAGTGGCCGTGGGGATAGCGTTTGATCTCGTGACGCGGTGCGCGCTGGGCATGCCGCAGCGTCTGCTTCGATGGTGCCACGCTATCGGGGTCGCACACACAGAACAGCACAGGAGCGCGGATAGAGGGGGTTCTGCGTCCGGGGTAGTAGCGAATCAGATCCAGGGCAAAACGCGCGGAGGCCTCGTTGCGACAGGACTCGCCTGGTGGGATCAGGCTGTTGTAACCATCCCAGCTATCCGGCGAGGTCATAAATGCAGTCGTCCCCGGTCGACCGGCGAGCGGAATCAAAATGGGCCTGGCGCCGAACCACGAGCCGATGCGGTCGACCAGACCCAGCAGGCTGACCCGGAGTGACACCAGGGGTTCGGTCGCGAGAATGGAAGCCAGTCCGTCGGTGAAGGGGCATTGGGAGATGACCGCAGCCACTTTCGCATCCTCGGCAGCAATAGTCAGCACATGTCCGCCACCGAATGAGGTGCCCCAGAGGGCTAGCCGATCCGGATCTACATCATCCATGCGGCGGACATGAGCTATCGCGGCCTTCCAATCCTCAAGCTGACGCTTGATGTCCAGCAACTGGCGCGGCTCGCCCTCGCTGTCACCAAAGTGCCGATAGTCGAACACCAGGCAGGCGTAGCCGGCGGCGACAAAGCGTTCGGCGAACGCAGGAAGTCGCATCTTGCGTGTACCACCCAGTCCGTGCGCCATCACCACCACAGGAAAAGGCCCGGGGCCCAATGGGCGGTAGAAGTCAGCTATACAACGAGAACCGCCTGAAACGAACTGGATTGTCGATGGCACTACGTGGTCGGTGATGGTGTTCATGAATGATGACATCCGCTGGAATGGCTGGAACAGTGCCAAACGCGGACTGTTCCGTAGTGGCTTGGCAGGCCTCCGGTGAGGCTTGGGGTTGTTACGAAACTAGGGGCGCTGCAATTAGGCCTAACCACGGCCTTCGCGATAGAGAATACCTCTCAGAATACAGATGTATCGATCGGTAAAAATAGCAAAAACGCCGCGCCTGAATGGCTACTGGTCACACTGACTTTTCCACCATGGGCCTGCATGATCGACCGAACTGTTGCCAAACCAAACCCACCCGAATCATCGGGCTGGTTGCTGGAAGGGTCACAGCGATAAAACCGCTCGACAAGATGCGGCAGGTGTTCGGCAGCAATCGCATCAA
>NZ_JADOBE010000030.1 GCF_015637705.1 Pseudomonas sp. N040
CGGCGCCGTGGTCAACAACAGCACCCTGCAGATCAACCGTTCCAACAACCTGACAATGGCCAACGTCATCTCCGGCAGCGGCGCGCTCAACCAGATCGGCAGCGGCACCACCTCGCTCACCGGAACCAACACCTACAGCGGCACTACCACCATCAGCGCCGGCACCCTCAGCATCGGCGCGGGCGGCACCACCGGCAGCCTGGGCAGCGGCGCCGTGGTCAACAACAGCA
>NZ_JADOBE010000031.1 GCF_015637705.1 Pseudomonas sp. N040
GGAGCCCAGCAGCAGGGTGCCGGCACTGACCGTGGTGCCGCCGCTGTAAGTGTTGTTGCCGGTCAGGGTAGCCGTGCCGGCGCCCAGCTTGGTCAGCGCGCCGGTGCCGGAAATGGCGTTGGCGACGGTTACGGCGTTGCTGCGATTGATCTGCAGGGTGCTGTTGTTGACCACGGCGCCGCTGCCCAGGCTGCCGGTGGTGCCGCCCGCGCCGATGCTGAGGGT
>NZ_JADOBE010000032.1 GCF_015637705.1 Pseudomonas sp. N040
GCGCCATAGTCGGGCGTGTTGCTGAAGTTGTCGGCATAGTTGGCGCTGTCGTCGGCCGTCAGGTCGGTCTCATCCACGGTCAGCTCGTCGGCTGGCGCGTCCGCACTGACCGTGACACTCGGCCCGTCGTCCTCGAAGTTCAGCGCCTGGCCGATGTCGAGGTAATCCGACCCGGTGTCCTGATCACCGTCCTTGTCGGTGATGGTGTCGGT
>NZ_JADOBE010000033.1 GCF_015637705.1 Pseudomonas sp. N040
TTGACGGTGAGCAACACCTTCTCGTCGGTGGCCACATCCACCAGCCCGGAATCCACCCCGGCGCTCTTCACGCTGAGGGCGTAGTCGGTGTCCAGTGTGCCGGCGTCGTCGGCGCCATAGTCGGGCGTGTTGCTGAAGTTGTCGGCATAGTTGGCGCTGTCGTCGGCCGTCAGGTCGGTCTCATCCACGGTCAGCTCGTCGGCTGG
>NZ_JADOBE010000004.1 GCF_015637705.1 Pseudomonas sp. N040
CTCGACAACCGGTTCTTCGCCGCCCTCTTCAAACTGGCGGGCGTGCAGGCGGGTGTAATAGCCATTCTGCGCCAGCAACTCGGCGTGGGTGCCGCGCTCGACGATCCGCCCCTGGTCCATCACCAGGATCAGGTCGGCTTTCTCGATGGTGGTCAGGCGGTGCGCGATGACCAGCGTGGTCCGCCCGCTTACCACCTTGTCCAGCGCCGCCTGGATGTGCCGCTCGGACTCGGTATCCAGCGCCGAGGTGGCTTCGTCGAGAATCAGCAGCGGCGCATCCTTCAGCAGCGCGCGCGCAATCGCCAGACGCTGGCGCTGGCCCCCGGAGAGCAGCACGCCGTTTTCGCCGACCAGGGTCTCGTAGCCCTTTGGCATGTTCGCGATGAACTCGTCGGCATAGGCATCCTCGGCAGCCTTGCGCACGGCCTCGGCAGGCGCGCCAGCCAGGTCGCCGTAGGCGATGTTGTTGCTCACCGTGTCGTTGAACAGGGTGACGTGCTGGGTCACCAGGGCAATGTGCCGGCGCAGGTTGCGCAGGGTGTATTCCTCTATGTCCAGGCCATCCAGCAGGATCTGCCCTTGTTCATGGTGATAGAAACGCGGCACCAGGCTGGCCAGGGTCGACTTGCCGCTGCCCGAGCGGCCGACCAGGGCGACCATCTGCCCCGGCTCGGCAGTGAAGGAAATGTTATGCAGGACAGGTTTCTCGGTGTCCGGGTACTGGAAGGTCAGATCGCGGACCTCCAGCCGGCCACTGACCCGCTCGCGCTCCTGGGTGCCGTAATCCACCTCGGGCGCCTCATCCAGTTGCTCGAAGATGCTGTCGGCGGCGGCCAGACCTTTCTGGATGGTCGAACTGACTTCCGAGAGCTGGCGGATCGGCTTGGGCAGCAGGCCGGCCATGGTGATGTAGGCCACCAGATCGCCGGCACTGGAGTCGCCGCGCAAATAAAGCACCAGGAACATCAGCACCGCCATGCCGCTATAGATCACCAGCTGCAGGGTCGGGGTATAGACCGCATTGGTCTTGATCATCTTCAGCTGACGGGCTTCGTTACCCGTGGTCACCTCGCGAAAGCGTTGCTGCTCATAGGGTTCGCCACCGAAACTGCGCACGACCCGGTAGCCCTGGATGGTTTCCGAAGCGACGTGCGTCACATCGCCCATGGCTTCCTGGATCTGCTTGCTCTGCTTGCGAAACTTGCGACTGGCACTCACCACCATCAGCCCGATAAGCGGCAGAATTGCCACCATCACCAGGGTCAGCTTCCAGTTCATCCAGAGCAGGGCGCCGAACAGGAAGATCACCGACAAGCCCTCGCGAATCACCACCTTGACCGCATCGGTGGCGGCGCCGGTGACCATGGTCACGTTGAAGGTGATGCGCGACACCAGGTGCCCTGAGTTGTGATTGTCAAAATAGCGGTTCGGCAGTGTCAGCAGGTTGTCGAACAGCGAAAGACGCAGATCCCGAACCACTGCCAGCGAAACCCTGGCCAGGTAGAAATTGCCCAGGTAGGAACCCACCCCCTGGAACAGGGCAATCAGCACGATCAGCAAGGGGACCGCCATGACCAGATTCAGGTCGCGCAGCAGGGGCACCTGGGGAAACAGGCTGGCATTGGGATTGGACAGCCCATCGACAAAATACTTGAGAACGTAGGCCAGCATTGGCTGCGTGGAGGAAAAGATCAGGAAGCCGAGAATACTGACGGCAAACAGCCCCCAGTAGGGCAGCACATAGCGCAACAAGCGCAGATAAACTTTTAAGTCAGATTGCCGGTTAGAATTGGTCATGCGGCAAATCCCCACAAGAATGCCAAGAGGTAAAGGATGGAAATTGTAACAGCGCAGCAACTGGAGCGCTGGATCGCCAGTGGAAATGTGCTGGAAAGGGACGCCCGCGGCCCCAAGGTGATTGCCTTGCCTGACGGGCTGTTCCTGAAGATTTTCTACACCCGGCGCAAACCATTCCTGGCCCGCCTGCAGCCGCCAGCCAGGACCTTTGCCCGCAACGCCGAACGGCTCCGCCAGGCCGGGATCCCTGCACCGGAAACACAACGGCTATTCTGGCTGGATCGCCCGGCGGGCCTGAGCGCCTGCCTGTATCACCCCCTGCCCGGGCAATCCATCGAACAACTGCTGCGCCGGAACCCCGAGCAGATAAACCCGCTGCTGCCCTCACTGGCCCTGTTCATCCGCCGCCTGCACCGGCGCGGTATTTACTTCCGCTCCCTGCACCTGGGCAACATCCTGCAACTGCCGGACGGGCAATACGGGCTGATCGATATCCTTGACCTGCAATTCAAGTTTGCTGCACTCAATCGCTGGCAAGTGCGGCGCAATTTCGACCATTTGCGCAATTACCTGGCCCGGCAGAAACTGCAGAACTTTCCTATCGAGCAACTCCTGGCGCTGTATCAAGACGCCCCGTGAGGTACCTGTCGACGCGCGGCGTAATACGCCTGCAGCGCCGCCTGCTGGCCTTCGATGATCGCCATGAAGGTCGGTAGCCAGAAGTAGACCCACAAGGGCTGCGGTGAGGTCAGCACGCCATTGGTGGTGGTCAGCAGGCTGCCCCAGCCGACCAGCGCCAGCAGCATCCAGCGCGAACGTGCGCGTATGCCCTGCCAGAAGAACACCGCAGCGAACAGCGCAAACAGCAGTGCACCAAGCACGCCATTCCGGTAAAGCATGGAAAAATAGCCGCTGTGCGGATGCTGCCACTTGCCCAGAAACAGATAGTCATCCGCACCACAGCCAAGCCAGACATTGCACTGCGTGGTCAGCCGCTGCCAGGCGTCCTGCCAGATATCGGTGCGATGGCTGAGCCCGCGATTCAGCAGCAGCTCGGCACCACCCAGAAAAAACAGCAGCCCGGCCAGCAGCACGAGCAAAGCCAGCCCCAGCACCAGCATGCGCTTGGTGACGCAGTACGCCGTAAAGAACAGGCCGAATCCCAGCAATGCCGAGCGCGCCTGGAAGATGCTGCTGCACAACACTACCAGCCCGGCCAGCACCAACAGGCCGAATACCAAAGCCGCACGCGAGTGCCGCTCGAGCCTGTCCGACACATGGAACAGCCAGAGAAACACCAGCGCACTGGTGATCAGCAAGGATACGTAGACCGGGTTGATATTGACGCCGAGCAAGTACACGTAGCGAACCCAGCGCTCGCCATGCAGCCAGATCCACAGCCAGTCGACCGCGACCCACAGCAGGATGCCCACACTGGCCAGGGCAAACCAGCTAAACACCTGCTGGACTCCGGGGCGCCCCCCTTCCAGCAACACGCAACTGGCAAAGAACAGCAGGAGATACAGCGCCTTCTTCAACCCGGCGACATCACTGGCATCCAGCGTCACCATCAGGCTCAGCAGCACGAACAGCCAGGCAAACGGACGCCACAGGGACATCAGCGCCCGCGGCCGGGCGAGCAGCCAGATGAATGTCGGCAATGCCAGGCCGACATAGAAGACATTGTTGGTGGCCTTGGAGGACAGCGGCAAATAGAAGGCCAGGCAAAACAGGCAAAACACTCCAGCGAAAAGCCAGGGAGCGACTGGCGCCAGCTGATTGCGGACATTGCTCATGCAAAAACTCACAGGTCGGGAAAGGCCTTGACAAGGCCTGATTGCAAGGACTCCAGGCCGGGACGCTGATAAGCGCCAATCAGTTCGTCCAGATTCATGCCCGCCAGCTCAAGCAACACCTGCCCGCTCAGCGGCTCGGGCTCGGCCAGGGCAAACGCCGAGTAATAATCGACAAACTTGAAATCGGAGATCTGCCCGGAGGACAGGCGCAGGCGCCGGTTGGGTATGCCGAAGGCATCCGCCACGATCAGGCCGTGCATGCTCGAAGAAAGGATCAGGTCGCAGCCTTGCACCGCACGCAATACCTCCTCCACCGGCCAGAACACATCAATCAGCATGACCCCTGGCACATTGGCCACTGCCAGCACGCGAGGATCCTGCCGATCGACATAATGCGGAATGATGCCTATGCGGTGGCGCTTTCCCGGCCTGGGCCGTCCACCCCACCACTCGCCCGCCAGCAAACCGGGATCCCCGAGCGCCGGCCTGGATCGCAAGCCCTCGACCTGTTCCAGGCTCTTCTCGCCGCGCAAGGCATGGTAGTAGTGCCGCGCCGAAAAGTGCAGGCCCGGTGCATCAGTCCCGGCACCCCAGATGTGCAGCCGGCGCGGCAAAAGAAACCGCCGAGCCTTGAGCACCCGCGGCAGGATCGAACCGACCGCCATCAGGTCGGCCTTGTGCACCGGGGCATAAACCACCGGCTGGCCGGACAGCATTTCCACCAACAGGGGCGACAGGTAATCGCCGAAGTTCTGCTGCGCAGGATCGCTGCGACCCTTGCCGCGGCACCAGTAGAGCTTGATCGCCATCAGATGCGCAGTCCGTAGCGCAGGCGCAACCAGCCGCGCTGCCAGAAACCCAGTCCGGGCCAGGGCCGCAGGGGCAACTCAATGGCCCGCGCCAGATCATGGCCAACCCGCTTGAACGTGAAATGCTGCTCCGCCAGGGCCTGCCCGGCATTGGCAATGCGCGCCGCCAGTTGTGGGTCGGCCCGCAGTTGGCGGATTTTCTCGACGGCAGCATCCGCCGAGTCATAGAAAAGCACGTTGCGACCATCCTCGAAGCCGAGAGCCGCGCCTTCGTCACCCTGATCCCAGGCAAGCAGCACGCAACCGCAGGCCATGGCCTCGAAGTTCTTGATCATGAACTCGCCCATGCCCACATCGGCACTGACGAAAATCCGGATTCGATTGAGCATGACCTGATACTCGGCACCGGATCGGGTCCTGGTTACCAGCAACTCGGTCTGCGCCGCGATGGCGTCCAGGACCTGCCGGCGAGGACTATAGGCATCGCCCTTGATACTACCCAGAAAAGCCGCCTCGATATCGCGCACGCCGCCCAGGTTGCTGAACATCTGCTCGTCATAGCCCTTGGACACGAAGACCGCATCCACACCCTCGGCAGACAGCCGGCGGGCAACTGCAGCGCCTGAAACCAGCACCCGCACCCAGGGCAAGCGCCTGTAGAAGCGCGAATAAGCGCCACGATACTTGCTGTCGACCATATAGTTCTGACAGGCATCGTGCTCCAGAAAGATCAGCCCGGGAATGCCGCGCAGAACCGCAAGCTGGCGGCGCAGGCGTTTCAGCCGGGAAAAGATCACGACCCGGTCGAAGCTGGTGTAATCCTGTTCAAGCAAAACCCGCGCAAGATGCAGTTGCTGCGCCTTTTCCAGGCGCACAAGCACACAGCTCTGCAGATTCTGCCGAATCTGTTCATACAGGCGATCCAGAATCACCCGCTGGTCATCCATAACAACTAACAGGACTTTCATATTTCTCCGCAGACATCGGACGAACTGGGATGGTAAAGGAAAACTTCTAATCGACTGCTGCAGACCATTAGCCAATCCATTGTACAGGGCTGAACCTTGATGATTCGACTGCATGAGCCTTGCCGCCACACATCCGACCACTGCAGGACACACTTCAAGAACGCACCGTTTTCCGTCTCGCAATCCAGCGGAATTTCGCCCAGCTGACCATCCCGCAACGTCGGCGATCAAGCCCTGTCTCGCCAAGATGCGGGGTGCCGAGCAGAATCGTGACGTTTAAGTATCGGACGCGTCCTGGCAGACGCAACCACGTGGAAAATGCCCTACTGCCCACGCCGGAGGGCACGAAACCCCGCGAGGCATTCAAGCTCCTTTCGCGGCCATCTGCCGGGAGCGCTCCGCCAGATCACGCATGTTTGCCAAAATGGAATCGGCCCGCTTCTGCAAATCCGCGCTAAAGCGATATTCGTGCCGAGGCGCAATGGCAATCATGCTCCTGTCCACATGCGCCTCGGCAGGCTCAGGTGAGATGGAGAACCCTGCGCCGCACAACCATGCACGCACCATCGGACTGACTGCCACGAAATCACTGCAGTCCAGTACAAAAAGCTTACCGTCAGCGGCGTTGGCGGCTAGCTCGAGCAAGTTCTCGTTGTAACGGACCCAGGCGCGCAAATAGCGCTCGGCCGCGCGGGGCATGGATAACAGACGCCACAGGGAGGCCTTGCTCCGGTAATACAGCTTTTTCAATCCCCGCTTTTTACCGATTCGCTGTTCGCGCTTCTTCATGCGGCGGCGCACCAGAGAATCGACGACAAGACGATAATCGCGAAACACCAGCAGATGATTAGCATCGGGAAGCAACGTCTGGTATTCGCGGTGAAAAAGGCACGTGCGCGGCTCCTTCCAGCCCCACTGAGTTCCGCGTGCCGCCTTTGTTCCAACCAGATCGCGCATTTCCGCCAGCCGTTGAGCCGAGACCAGCAAGGGTTCGGTCCGCAACAAGCCACCGCAGCGTATGCGGTTGTCTTTTAAAATGTTTTCGTGCAACTGGAGAAAGTCGATATCTTCATGATGCCCGCGCTCGTTTCCCACGCCAGACCCCAGCAACTCCTGCCCGACATCCAGACCGCACGCAGCCAGCCAGGATGCCAGCAAGGATGTTCCGGAGCGATGCATGCCCCAGATGATCAATACATTCGCGTCGCTCAATTATTCGTTCCAAAACGCAGCTTGTTAAAAACCGTACTAGCAACGGGCTAGGACCTGTCTGACACTGACCAGTAACGCCACAGCGCCCGCAAGGTCTTGCCCCGCCATTGATGCAACGGCAATTCTCCCAACAGCTGACGAAATAGCGCTTGGTCATAGCGCGCGCACTTGAGCAGCATGGAGTTCAAAAACTTTCCGCGAACCTGCGAATAGGCCCAGTGATCACTGAACTGCTCATAGGTCTTGAGCACATTCTCAACCATGAAACGGTAGTTCTTGTAGGTATTGCTGCCGTGCACCCGGTACTGGGCCAGCACCTCGCCGAGGATGTCGACGAAGTAACCGGCACGGGTGATTTTCAGCTGAATGTACAGGTCTTCGAGGCGAATCTGCGGGTCGAAGCCACCGACCCGCTCCAGCGCCTCCCGACGAAACATCAGGGTCGGCGCCGGCGCCCCGGGCTTGCGATTGAGAAACACATCCTCGAAATCCAGGCGCCGCAACGGTAAATCACGCGGCGCACCGCGCGACTGCCCATCGGCATCTATTTCCTCGATATTGCCGGCACAAATCCCCACTTCCGGCTTGCCCTGCATATAAGCCACCTGCAGCTCCAGACGCTGCGGCAGCATTACATCGTCCGAGCCGAATGACACGATCAGATCGCCACGGGCACGCGCGATGCTGTCATTCAGGGTGCGCGACAGGCCCTGGTTGGCCTGCACGCGAAAATCAAAACCATACTGTTGCTGCAGGCGACGAATGCGTTCGACGCTGTCGTCCGTGGAGCCATCATCGACCACCAGCAATTCGATATTGCCGTAGGTCTGCGCCAACACACTGCGGATGCTGGCCTCGATATAGGGCGCATGGTTGTAGGACGCGATTATCACGCTGACCAGCGGCTGCTCGGCATTCATGGAAGTCATGCAAAGGCTCTCAAGAGAAACGCAGGCGCTGCCATACGGCACGCCAGCCTGTAAGTGGCGGAACACTTGGCCAAGGCTCGGCCAGCAGGGCCGCCATGCGCGCCGCCAGATGCGTATAGCTGAGCTGCGCCTGAACAAATGCACGGCCAGAATCTGCGATGCGCTGCGCCCGCTGCGGGTCGACGCGCAACGCTGCGATATGTGCGCGCAACTCCGCCAGGCTGCTGTAGAGCAACAGGTGCTCGCCGTCCTGCAGGCCGATCGCCGGCTCTTCGCTGCCCTGCCGCCAGGCCAGCAACACGCAGCCACAGGCCATCGCCTCGAAGTTCTTGGCCATGTATTCGCCCAGTCCCACATCGGCGCTGACGAACAGCCGAATACGATTGAGCATCTGCCGATAGGCATCGCCCGGCTCCGTGCGCAACAGCTGCAACGGCTCGACCGAAGCCAGCTGTTCCAGTAATTCCTTGCGCCCGGCATAGGCGGCGCTGGCGGTACGGCCGATAAAACCCAGCTCGATATCGCGTTGCTGAAGATCCTGTGACCCCGGCTGCAGATACTGCCGCGCCGGGTCGTAGCCCTTTGGCGCAAAGCTCACCGCAAAGCCTTCGCCTTGCAGCCGCGCGGCGACGCTGGCGCCGGTGACCAGAATCCGCGCTTGCGGCAAGCGCTGATAGAACTGACTGAAGGCGCCGTACCAGCGCGAATTGCTCAGATAATTCTGGCAGGCATCCTCATCGTAAATCAGCAGCCCGTTGAGCCTGGACAGATAGCCTGTCTGGCGATAGACATTCTTGAACGGCAGGTCCAGCAGCACCCGCGCGAAACTCGCCAGATCGATGTCGCGCAATGCTTTGCGCAGGTCGCGTTGCTGTTTTTTCTCCAGCTGCAGCACGTGCAAGTCCACATGCTTGCCCAGCTCGCCATACAGCGTGCACAGATCCGGCAACCGCGGCGAGGCCGTCAACACCAGTACGCGCATCTCAGCGGCCGACCGTCAACAGCAGCGCCTTGCGCAAATAATCCCAGCGCAACGCCTGCGGCGGGCTGCACAACAACGCAATGCGGTAGTAATGCCAGGCCTTGGCCCGATCCCTGGCGCGCAAGGCCGATCGAAACAGCGACAGGTAGCGCTGTGCCTCATAGCGCTTGCGCAGCGGCTGGCACTCGACCGGCAGACGGGCGAACACTTCATGCAACATGCCTCTGGCCGTCGCTTCCTCATCGTCGCGGTTATGTCGCAGGCTGTCGGCATGCTTGTAGATTCGCGCCAGCGGCTGACGGGTTGTCGCGACAGGCCCGCTCACCAGCAGGTAGGCAAATACCGCGATGTCCTCGCCGCTACGCAGGTTTTCCGGATAAGGCCGCTGCAGCAACAGGTCGCGGCGAAACAGCGAGCAGCAATGCGAGATGGATATCTTCTTTTCCAGCAGATAGCGCTGGATCAACTGCGCAGGCGTTCCCTTGGCGGGCGTGGGCAAGCGCAGGCGCTCGCGCCCATCCGGATACACCGAAAGCTGCGCGCCCAGAATCAGCCCCGCCTGGGGATTGGCCGCCAGTACCTCGCGCAGGCTGGCCAGCGCACCCGGCAGCAACTCGTCATCGGCATCCAGCAGCAGCGCATAGCGGCCGCGTGCCAGGCGAATGCCGTGATTGCGCGCCGCAGCCGCGCCGGCATTCTCCTGGTGAATGACCTGAACCTGCGGATAACGCGCCTGATAGGTCGCCAGAACCTCGACCGTGTTATCCCTTGAGCCATCGTTGACCACGATCAGCTCGAGATCATCCGCCCACTGCCCGAGCACCGAATCCAGCGCGCGCGGCAGCAGGTGGGCGTAGTTGTACGCCGGAATGATCACGCTGATCAGCACCGGCCCGGCCTCGACCAAACCGGCTGCCGAGCTGCTGCCCGGCGTTTCAGCTGGTGCTGTCATCACGCTTGACGCCATCCTTGACCACCAGGATGTCCTGCATGATCAGGTATTCCAGGTCGGAGCCGAAGAACATGTCCAGGGCATCGGTCGGTGAGCAGATCATCGGTTCGCCGCGACGGTTCAGCGAGGTGTTCAGCGACACGCCGTTGCCGGTGAGTTTTTCCAGCTCCAGCATCATGTCGTAGTAGCGCGGGTTGTATTCGCGCTTCAACACCTGGGCGCGCGAGGTGCCGTCTTCGTGCACCACTTCACCGACGCGGTTTTTCCACTCGTCATTGACTTCAAAGGTGAAGGTCATGAACGGGCTCGGATGGTCGACCTTGAGCATCTGCGGCGCGACGGTGTCGAGCATCGACGGGCAGAAGGGCCTCCAGCGCTCGCGGAACTTGATCTGCGCGTTGATCCGGTCGGCCACGCCTTCCACGCTCGGGCAACCGATGATCGAACGACCGCCCAAGGCGCGCGGGCCGAACTCCATGCGCCCCTGGAACCAGGCCACCGGGTTGCCGGCAACCATGATCCTGGCGATGCGCTCGGGCATGTTGTCGATCTGCTGCCAGGTAGGCTTGCTCGGGTGGCGGGCGCAGGCAGCGATCACGTCTTCGTTGCTGTATTCCGGGCCGAGGTAGACGTGCTCCATCTTCTCCACCGGCACGCCACGTTTGTGCGAAACGTAAGCGGCCGCACCGACGGCAGTACCGGCATCGCCGGAAGCCGGCTGGACGAACAGCTCCTTGACCTCCGGACGGGCGATGATCTTCTGGTTGAGCTTGACGTTCAGCGCGCAGCCGCCGGCAAACACGATCTTGCCGGTCTCCTTGAGGATGTCGCCGAGGTAGTAATCCATCATCTGCAGCGCCAGCTTCTCGAACAGCGCTTGCATGCTGGCGGCGTAATGGATGTACGGATCGTCGGCGATATCGCCTTCGCGCTTCGGGCCCAACCATTCGATCAACTTGGGCGAGAAGTAGAAGCCCTTGCCCTTCTCTTTGTAGCGGCGCAGGCCGATGACGTTGGCGTAGTCGGTGTTGATCACCAGTTCGCCGTTCTCGAAGGTGGCCAGACGCGAGAAATCATACTTGCTGGCATCGCCGTACGGCGCCATGCCCATGACCTTGAACTCGCCGTCAAGCATCTCGAAACCGAGGAATTCGGTGATCGCACCATACAGGCCGCCGAGCGAATCCGGATCGAAGAATTCCTTGATCTTGTGGATCTTGCCGTTCTCGCCATAACCGAAGAAGGTGGTGGCGTACTCACCCTTGCCGTCGATGCCGAGGATCGCGGTCTTTTCCTTGAAGCCCGAGCAATGGTAGGCGCTGGAGGCGTGGGCCAGGTGGTGCTCGACCGGCTCGATCTTGACCTTCTTCAGGTCGAAGCCGAGCTGCTGCAGACACCACTGGATGTGCTTGTAGTAGCGCTTGTAGCGGCGGTTGCCCATGAGGATGGCATCGAGGGCGCGATCCGGCGCGTACCAGTAACGCTTGGCGTAATGCCAGCGGGCCTTGTCGAAGAGGCTGATCGGCGCGAAGGGAATCGCCACCACATCGACATCGCCCGGCTTGATTCCGGCCTGTTCCAGGCAGAACTTGGCCGACTCGTAGGGCATGCGGTGCTTGGCGTGCTTGTCGCGCACGAAGCGCTCTTCTTCTGCCGCGGCAATCAGCTTGCCGTCGATGTACAGGGCCGCAGAAGGGTCATGGCTCAAGGCGCCGGACAGGCCGAGAATGGTCAATGCCACAGGTGTTAGCCTCTTTCAGGGCAGGTGCCGGGCACCTGCGGTAAACGTTGGTCGAGCAACTGGTACAGGGCTGAATCAGCCGGCCAGTTGCGCAAGAATCGTGCACGGTCACGCCCATAGGCACGGGCAAAGCTGCGCTGACTGCGATGTCGCTGCATGGCATCCAGGTCAATCAGCGACCAGCAGCCAGCATCCCAGAACACATTGTACCCCTTCAAATCACCGTGACTGATGCGTTCACGCACCAGCGCAGCAAACAAGCGCTCCAGCGCCAGAACCTCGGTTTCAGGCGGAGGACTGTGCAGATACGGCTGGAAGCGCTCGATTATATCTTGGCCCGCCAGGTATTCGGTAACCAGATAGGCCCGCCCGCGCAGCCAGCACCAGCGCCGCTCGAGCACGGCGAGCGGGAGTGGCGTGGCAATGCCCAGATGCTGCAGGCGGTTGCCTTCGCGCCAGCTGTGCCAGGCCCGGCTGGGCCGCCAGAAACGCTTGCACCAGTGGGCGAAGTTCTTGATGTTGTAGCGTTTGACCAGCAACGGCCGGCCGTCGAGCTCGACGCGGGCCACCGTGGCTGCGCCGCCGGTCTTGTGAATATGGCCCTGCTCGATGCAGGCGTCCGGATCGTCCAGCAACGGCTGCAGCGCTTTTTCCGCTTCGCGGCGCACCACCCGCAGGCCGAAGGCGCCGACCCGGGCGC
Organism: Pseudomonas sp. N040; assembly: GCF_015637705.1. Classification (GTDB taxonomy): domain Bacteria; phylum Pseudomonadota; class Gammaproteobacteria; order Pseudomonadales; family Pseudomonadaceae; genus Aquipseudomonas. Next base: position 11,887 of record NZ_JADOBE010000004.1, read on the forward strand.
TGAACAGGCTGCAGTCGCGGCCGATCTTCTTCAGGTAGTCGCGCAGGCGCCAGCGCCGGACCCTGGCGATTTCCGCCTGCAGGGCCTCCAGCGGCAGGGCGTGCTCGCCATTGGCCAGCAGGTAATGCACCAGCAGCTCTTCCAGGGCAGTCTCGACTTCGGCCGGCAGCTGCGCAAAAAATACCCCGAGGTTGGCCAGTACCTTGTCCCGCGACAAGGGCTGCCCCGGGGTTTGCGCTAGGACCCCGCCGCCATCGATGACGAACAGCCGGCCCTGCTGCCGCAGCAGGTTGTCCAGGTGCAGGTCAGCCTGCCACAGGCCGCGCGCATGCATCTGCCCAATCAGCGCCAGCGCCTCGCCCAGCACGGCTTCGCCGGCAGCCGACAACGATGGCGCGGGCTCCAGCGTGCGCCAGACATCCCACAGGCTCTGCGCGCCCTCCAGGTAGTCGAACAACAGCCAGCCACCCTGGCCAGGCACGAACCCTTGCGCCAGCAATGGCGGCGTGACCAGTCCCTGCCCGGCCAGCAGCTGCGCACCCTGCAGTTCGCGCTGGTAATGCCGCTCGGCCTTGCCTCCGACCAGCAGCTTGGCCAGCACGGTGCGCCCCTGCCATTCGGCCACGCCGACGTAGCGCTGCCCCGGCAGGACCCGCAACAGGCGCTGCAGCCGCAGCGAAGCACCCTCCGCCAGCTCGATCTGCAGCGGCAGCGGCAGTTGCCGCTCTCGCAATTGGACCAGCTTCACCGGCGTCCCTCCTTGTCGCGCTGGCGGGCACCCAGCCGGTCCATCCAGTCGTCAACCTGTCGCTCACCGCCCAGGTAGGTTTCGAGAAACAGGCGCACGTCCGCCTCTTCCCAGTAGCGGCTAACGCGGCGCAGCAACGGTTCGAGATCCTTGACCCGGTCGCGCCGGCCGAACCACAGTGGCCGGGTCTTTTCCAGATCGATCAGGCAGGCCTCCCAGGCCGTGCCACGCGTGCGCAGGAAGATGTGCTTGGGATAGAAGCAGCCGTGCAACTGGCCGGCGCCATGCAGCGTCGCAGCCAGTTGCCCGACTGCCAGGATGATGGCCTGGCGGTGCGCCAGCGCTAGCGTCGACCAGTGCTCCAGCAGTTGGTGCAGATCGCTCCAGCCATCCAGCGCGCGCGTCAGCAGGATGGCGCGCGACTCGCCCGGTTGCCGGCGCGCGGCGAAGAAGGCCGCGGCCAGTGCCGGAATGCCCAGCTCGCGATAGCGCTGGATGTTGCGCAACTCGCGGGCAAAGGTCGGCTCGCCAAACGGATGGGCCAGATTGCGCGTCAGGTGATTGGTCTGACGCTTGAGGTAATAGGCCTGCCCCTCCAACTCCAGCCGGCACACCGTGCTGACCCCGCCGCGCTCGGTGTTCGGCTCGTCCACGGGCTCCAGTTGCAGCGCCCACAGCGCCTCGAAGCTGGCGAGTCCGTTGCGCTCCAGCAGCGCGCGGTCTTCGGCGGCGATGAAGTCAGTCATTCACGGCCCTCGAAATAGCCGACGATCTGCCGAATGCGCCGCTTGTCACTGGCATTGAGTTTCTGTCGATCGCGGTACTGCAGATAAAAACGCAGACGCTGGGTCCGGCTCAGGCACTGCTTGGCCACTTTATCCAGGCAGGCCAGGTCCTTGACGATGCGGTAACGCAGCAACGGCCCCCACCAGAACGCTCCGCCCGGGCAGTCGATGAGAAACACCTCGCCGGCGGTATTGACCAGCAGGTTGCGCCACTTCAGGTCGTTGTGCACAAAATGGTGGTCGTGCAGGCGGCGGGTCAGGCTGGCAACCTGCCGGCTGGTCTGGCGCACCCAGGCCGGGTCGGCCAGACGCGCATCGCGGGTCTTGACCAGCTGCGCCAGATCACTGGTATCCGGCAGCCCGCGGGTAATCATGGCGCCCCGCACGAAAGCACCGTGCTTGCGTTCCAGGCCCCAGGCCAGCACGTGGGCGGTGGGAATTCCCCACTTTTCGAAACGCTTGAGATTCTGCCACTCAGCCTTGATCCGCGGACGGCCGAGATGCCGGCGCAAGCCCTTGCCGGCCAACCGGTAACGCTTGACGTAGTAACTGACACCGTCCTGCTGCACGCGCCAGACCTCGGACAGCGGGTCGCGGGTGATGCGCTCTGCGTTGATGGCAAACACCGTATCCAGGCTGGCGAAGTCGGCCAAATGCGCATAATCCGGATCCAGGTTCCAGCTGGCCATCAGAGTGCGTCTCCGTAGCGTTGCTTGCGCGCGTAGAGTTTCTCCGCCTTGCCCTCCAGCCAAGCCAGCAGGCGGGCCTCTTCGCCGAGAATCTGGCGCAACGACGGCTGACCCTTGAGTGCGCCAAAGTAGCCGCGGACAAACCGCAGCTTGTCACGCCGGGTCAGGCCGATGTCCAGCGCCGAGAAGTACAGCGCGGCCAGATCCTTGTCGCGCCAGCGCTGCGGTGTGGCGGCGCGGGTCTGGGCCCGGTGCAGGTCGATCAGCGACAGCCGGAAATCCTCTGCGGTGACCGGTCTGTCGGTGTGCAGCAGGAAGTGGCAGATGTAGCAATCGCGGTGATTCACCCCGGCGCGGTGCATGGCCCCGGTCATCTGCGCCACCGCGGCGATCAGCGCACGCTTCAGCCGTGGGGGTGGCGGCACTGCCTGCCAGGTCAGGCTGAAGTCTTCGAGGCTGACGGTCGGTGCCAGCTCTTCGGTAACGATGAACGAATGCTGCCTGGCCGGATTGGCACCGCGCTCGCCATAGGCGACGGCGGTCATGGTCGGCACCCCCGCTGCGGTCAGGCGCTGGATGGCCTGCAACTCCTGGGCGGCGCCCAGCACCGGGCGCTTGGCGCTGAGCAGGTTCTTGAAGATCTCGCCCCAGCCGATGCCGCGGTGAATCTTGACGAAGTAGCCACGCCCGGCAACCTCGGTACGCAGGGTGCGGCGGCCTTCCAGCTCGCGATAGACCTGGCCCTGCAGCCGCTCGACCTCGGTGAAGGGGTCTTTTCCGGCCCAGAGGGATTTGAAGGGTTCGGCCAGCATCAGCTTCATGGGCGCTCCGCCAGGATCACGTCGGCCGCCTTCTGCGGCATCGAATAGAGGTCGGCACAGTCGGCAAACGCCAGGCCGTTGCGCCCCCAGAAGGCCCGCCGCTCGTCATCGGCGAGCATGTCAGCGACGGTGCGGTCGAGCTGTTCCTGCCGGAACGGGCTGGGCAGCACCCGCCCGCAATCGGCTTCGGCGATGTAATGGGCATAGCCGCAGACATCGGTGACCAGTACCGGCAGGCCGGACACCAGCGCCTCCAGCAGCACGGTGCCGGTGTTCTCATTGTAGGCCGGATGGATCAGCAGGTCGGCACCCAGCAGGAAGCGCGGGATGTCGCTGCGACCCTTGAGGATCTCGACCTGCGCGGACACCCCGAGGGAGCGCGCCTGCAACTGGAAGGCACGCGGATCGTCCTGGCCAATGGCGATCAGCCGGGTACGCTTTTTCAGCTCCCCCGGCAGCGCGGCCAACGCCTTGAGGCTGCGATCCAGGCCCTTGGTCTTGAAGCCGGAGCCGATCTGTACCAGCAGCAGCGTGTCATCCGCCAGCTGGAACTCGCGACGGAAATCGGCGCGAATCTCGGCCGCATTGGCCGGCGCGCGGCGGTCCTGGGCGATGCCCGGCGGCAGCAGGTGAAAGCGCTGGCGCGGGGTGTGGTAATGCCGGATGAACAGCGGCTGCTGCACCTCGGAGATCATCAGGATCTCGGTCTTTGCCGTGGGGGCGAACACTGCCCGCTCGTAGTCGGCGAAGTGCTTGTAGCGGCCCCAGCGCTGGTAGATCGGGTTGCGCAGGGTCTGCGCCTTGTCCTCGTAGCAGCCATCGGCGGCGTAATACACATCCAGCCCCGGCATCTTGTTGAAGCCGACCACCCGCGCCACCGGATCACGGGCCAGATCGGCGGCCAGCCAGGCACTGAACTTCTCGTTGCGCCGGTGGTTGAACCAGGCCTTGACCGGCGCTACGCGCACGTCGAAACCGGCGGGCACCTCGCCCTCCCAGATCGGCGTGTAGACGCGAATGGCGTGACCGCGCTGCTGGCACTCCAGGGCGATGCGCAGGAAGTCGCGCTGCAACCCGCCGTAGGGAAAGTACTTGTAGAGGACGAAGGCCAGTTGCATCACAGCATTCCCGTCGAGCGTAGGGTGGGCCTTGGCCCACCAATCCAGGCGTAAACATAACGGTGGGCTGAAGCCCACCCTACAGGAGCACTCATGCATCCTCCCCGGCCAGCAGCAAGGCTTCCAGCTCGGTGCCCACGCGCTGCGCATCCAGCCCGGCGAAACACGGCTGCTGGCGGTCGCCACTGCCGGCGCCCGGGCCGCTGGCGCACAGGTGCACCTGGCCGCGGCCATAGGCGCCAACCTTGCCCGGCAGGGTCGGCCCGTACAGCGAGATAGTCGGTACATCGAGGGCGGCGGCCAGATGGCCGAGGCCGGTGTCCACCGCCACGCAGGCCCGCGCCCCGGCGATGACCTTGGCCACTCCGGCCAGGTTCAGTTTCGGCAGCACGGCGGCATGCTCCAGGCCGGCGGCGATGCGCTCGGCCCGGGCCTTCTCGACTGCGTTGCCCCAGGGCAGGCGGATCGCCCAGCCCTGAGCGTTCATCCGTTCGGCCAGGGCGCGCCAGTCGGCTTCCGGCCAGTGCTTGCTGACCCAGGTGGTGCCATGCAGGAACAGCAGGTAGGGCTGTCCACCTGCATCGGCCATGCTGGCGCGATCCAGCCCGTAGTCGCCCACGGTAGCCGGCAATGGATAGTCCAGCGCCTGGGCGAACAACTGGCGCAGCCGCTGCACCGCATGCTGCTCGCACGGCACCGCGTAGCCGCGGTCGTAGAAGCGGCTGGCCAGCGGCTCGCGCGCCGAGGCACGGTCCAGCCCGGCCACCGGCGCCGGCACATAGCGGGTCAGCCAGGCACTCTTGAGCAGGCCCTGGGCATCGAGCACCAGGTCGTAGCGGGTTTCCCGCAGGCGCGCCTTGAAGCGCCGCCACTCGCCATTGCGCAAGGTTTGCAGCGGATGCTGGCGCCAGCGGCGGATGGCCACCGGGATCACCTGCGCCACCGCCGGATGCCAGGCCGGGATCTCGGCGAAGCCCTCCTCCACCACCCAGTCGAACTGGATGCCGGGAATCGCCCGGGCGGCGTCAGTCAGCGCGGGGAGCGTGTGAATGACATCCCCGAGCGAGGAGGTCTTGATCAGCAATACCCGCAAACTACTGCACCTCGACCGGGGTGCCGAGCAGACGCTCCAGCGCCTCGATCACCGGCCGCGGCTTGAGTTCACGCAGGCAGTTGTAATGGCCGAAGCGGCAGGTGCGGTCGAAGCACGGGCTGCAGTCCAGGCCGAGGCGGACAATCTCCACCTGGTCCGCCAGCGGCGGGGTGAACTGCGGCGAGGTTGAACCATAGACCGCCACCAGCGGCCGGTTCAACGCTGCCGCCACGTGCATCAGGCCGGAGTCATTCGACACCACCGCCGTCGCCGCCGAGAGCAGGTCAATCGCCTCGGCCATCGAGGTCAGGCCGGCCAGGTTGACGCACTCCTCGCGCAGGCCGGGGATCAGCCGCGAACGGATATCCGCGCAACCGGCCTGGTCGCTTTTCGAGCCGAACAGCCAGACTTGCCAGCCCTCGCGAATCTTCAGCTCGGCGACCTTGGCGTAGTGCTCGGCCGGCCAGCGCTTGGCCTCGCCAAACTCGGCACCCGGGCACAGCGCCAGCAGTGGACGGTCCAGGCTCAGCGCAAATTTGTCCAGCGCCGCGGCGCGGCTGGCCGGATCAATCTGCAAGCTTGGGCGCGGGTAAGGTTGCGCCAGCGCCACACCAGGTTCAAAGGCCAGCGCCATGAAGCGCTCGATCATCAGCGGATAACGCTGCTTGTCCAGCGTACGCAGGTCATTCAGCAAGCCGTAGCGCAGCTCGCCCTTCCAGCCGGTGCGCCGGGGAATGCCGGCGAAAAACGGCACCAGCGCCGACTTCAGCGAATTGGGCAGCAGGATCGCCTGGTCGTACCGGCCACGCAGGCTTTTGCCGATCCGGCGCCGCGCGGCGATATCCAGCACGCCGTGGCCCAGCGGAAAACTCAGCGCGGCGCGCACCTCGGGCATGCGCTCGAGGATCGGCCGGCTCCAGTCGGGCGCCAGCACGTCGATCTGGCAACCCGGATGGCGTTGCTGCAGGCACTGAAACAGCGTCTGCGCCATCACCATGTCGCCCACCCAACTGGGACCAATGATCAGAATATTCATGCTCATTCCCAAAATGACCGGGGAGGCTTGCGCCTCCCGGTCATACCGCATTTTCATTCAATGGCCGGCTTGACGCAGTCTTCAGCCAACCAAACAGGATGGGTTGAGCGTAGCGATACCCATCAGCTTGCGGTGGGTTACGTCGCTTCGCGCCTGCCCCGCCCTACACCAGGGTCAGCCAGTCGGCATGCCCGGCGGCCTTGCCGGAGACCAGATCGAAGTAGGCCTTTTGCAGTTTCTCGGTGACCGGGCCGCGACGGCCGATACCGATCTGCCGCCCGTCGACTTCGCGGATCGGCGTGACTTCGGCGGCGGTACCGGTGAAGAACGCCTCGTCGGCGATGTACACCTCGTCACGGGTGATGCGCTTCTCCACCACCTTGATGCCCAGCTCGTCGGCCAGGGTGAGGATGGTGTTACGCGTGATGCCGTTCAGGCAGGAGGTCACTTCCGGGGTGTAGACCACGCCATTGCGCACCAGGAAGATGTTCTCGCCGGAGCCTTCGGCGACATAGCCCTCGGTGTCCAGCAGCATGGCTTCGTCAGCCCCGCCGGAGATGGCCTCCTGCAACGCCAGCATCGAGTTGATGTAGTTGCCGTTGGCCTTGGCGCGGGTCATCGAGATGTTCACGTGATGGCGGGTGAAGGAGCTGGTGCGCACCTTGATGCCCAGCTCCAGCGCCTCGTCGCCCATGTAGGCGCCCCAGTGCCAAGCCGCGACGATCACATGCACCTTCAGGCCGCTGGCACGCAGGCCCATGGCTTCGGATCCGTAGAACACCATCGGCCGCAGGTAGGCGCTTTCCAGGTTGTTTTCGCGCACCACCGCCCGCTGCGCCTGGTTCAGCTCGTCTTTGCCGAACGGCATCGACATGTTCATGATGTGCGCCGAGTCGAACAACCGGTCGGTATGCGCCTGCAGGCGGAAGATCGCCGTGCCCGACGGGGTGTTGTAGGCGCGCACGCCCTCGAACACGCCCATGCCGTAGTGCAGGGTGTGGGTCAGCACGTGGGTGGTGGCCTCGCGCCACGGCACCATTTCGCCGTCATACCAGATCACGCCATCACGATCGGCCATCGACATATCGGTCTGCTCCTTTTCAACTGTTCGTTTTCAATCAACGTGTAGGGTGGACGTCGCGCCGCGCGAACGTCCACCAGGCCGGCGGCGGCGGACAAGACCTGCGGTCGTTGCCCAGCCTACGCCAAACCCAATTCCCGCCAGATGCGCAACACCGTGTGGCGCTCGGCCGCCAGCTGCTCCGCGGGCACCTCGCCCGGCAGCTTCTGCAGTGCCTGGCGGTGTGCCACCGCGCGCAGGGCCTTGTAGGCTTCCTGCAGCAGGCCGACATCCTCCCGCGGCAATAATCCAAGGTCACGCAGCCCGTCGAGGATGCGGATATTGTCGGTGTAACGCAGCAATTCCGGGTACTGGTGCGACCAGGCCAAGGCCGCGTATTGCACCATAAATTCAATATCGACGATACCGCCGGCATCCTGCTTGAGATTGAAGGTCTGCCCCGCGGCGAACGCATTGTCCGCCGTGCCTGCGTTTGTTGCGCGGGTTCCCAGGTTGTCGCGCATCTTAGCGCGCATCTCGCTGACTTCGGCGCGCAACTGCGGCAGGTCGCGCTCACGCCCCAGCACGCGCCCGCGAATGGCCTCGAACGCGCGGGCGACCCGCGGACAGCCGACCAGCACCCGCGCGCGCACCAGCGCCTGATGCTCCCAGGTCCAGGCTTCGTTCTGCTGATAGCGCTCGAAGGCCGCCAGCGAACTGACCAGCAGACCGGAGGCGCCAGACGGGCGCAGGCGCATGTCCACTTCATACAGCTGGCCGGAATTGGTCTGGGTGGTCAGCAGGTGAATGATGCGCTGCCCCAGGCGGGCAAAGAACTGCGCGCCATCCACCGGCTTGGCGCCATCGGTTTCCGCCTGCGAATCGCCGTCATGGATGAACACCAGATCCAGATCGGAGCCGTGACCCAGCTCGATGCCGCCGACCTTGCCATAGCCGACGATGATGAAATCCGGATCGCACAGCGTGCCGTCGGTGCGCCGCGGCGTGCCGTGCCGGGCCACCGTCTGTCGCCAGGCCAGCGCCAGCACCTGCTCGAGGATCGCTTCGGCCAGCCAGGTCAGGTAATCGCTGACCTTCATCAGCGGCAGGGTGCCGGCGATCTCCGAGGCGGCCACGCGCAAGCGGTGGGCCAGCTTGAAGTGGCGCAGCGCCTCCATCTGCTGCTCCAGGTCATCCTCGGGAATCCGCATCAGGCGCTCGCGCAACTCCGCCGCCAGCTCCGGCGCCAGCGGCGGATTGAACAGCCGGCCCTCGTTGAGCAGTTCGTCGAGCAACAGCGGAAAGCGGGCGATCTGCTCGGAAATCCACGGGCTGGCCGCGCACAGGCTGATCAGGCGCTGCATGGCGCCGGGATTCTCGCCGAGCAATACCAGGTAGGCCGAGCGCCGGGCGACTTTCTCCACCAGCGGCATGACCCGCTCCAGCACCCGGTGCGGGAACTCGTGCTCCACCGCCTGCGCCAGCAGACGCGGCATGAAGGCATCCAGGCGCTCGCGGCCCATGCGCTGCATGGCGCGCACCTGCGGCCCGCGCTTGAGGTCGAGGATCAACTTGAACGCCGCCTCGGGCTCGGCAAAGCCGGCATCCTGCAACTGGCGCACGGCGCTTTCCGGCTCGACCGCCTCCTCCCACAGCGGCAACCACTCGGCCCCGGTCGCGCCGGCGACAGGTTCATTCTCATCCTCGTCGGGATCGGCAATGACCTGGCGGAAGTGCCAGTCGATACGCGCGCGCCAGTGCATCAACTGCTGGTGAAACTCGCCCCAGCCGGCATAGCCCAGCATGCTGGCCACGCGCGCCTGGTCCAGTTCATTGTCCGGCAGCATCTGCGTCTGGCGGTCATCGATGGCCTGCAGCGCATGCTCGGTGTAACGCAGGAACTCGTAGCCCTGCTGCAGCTCCTGCACCGCTGCCGCCGGCAGGTAGCCCTGCCCCTCGAGCGTCCGCAGCACCCCGGGCAGCGAGCGCTGCTGCAGGCTCAGGTCGCGCCCGCCATGAATCAGCTGGAACACCTGGGCGATGAATTCCACTTCACGGATACCGCCAGCACCGAGCTTGATGTTCTCGGCCATGCCCTTGCGCCGGACCTCCTGCTGAATCAGCTGCTTCATGCCGCGCAGCGCTTCGATTGCCGAGAAGTCCAGGTAGCGCCGATAGACGAACGGCCGCAGCATTTCCAGCAGGCGCGCCCCGGCCTGCTGGTCACCGCCAACCACCCGCGCCTTGATCATCGCGTAGCGCTCCCAGTCACGCCCCTGATCCTGGTAATACTGCTCCAGCGCATTGAAACTCAGCGCCAGCGCACCGGCCGAGCCGTACGGGCGCAGGCGCATGTCGGTGCGGAACACGAAACCGTCGACGGTGATCGCATCCAGCGCCTTGATCAGGCGCTGGCCGAGGCGAATGAAAAACTCCTGATTGTCCAGCGAGCGCTTGACCCCCTCAGTCTCACCGCCTTCCGGGTAGCCGAAGATCAGGTCGATATCCGACGACAGGTTGAGCTCGAGGGCGCCGAGCTTGCCCATGCCGAGAATCACCATGTGCTGCGGCTCGCCACTGCGCCGGCCAATCGGCGTGCCGAACTGGGCGGCATGCTGCCGGTAGATCCACTGATAGGCCAGATCGATGCAGGCATCCGCCATGTCCGACAGATCGCGGCAGGTTTCCACCAGTGCCGCCTGGCGCGTCAGGTCACGCCAGATGATGCGCAGCTGCTGGCTGTTGCGAAAGCGCCGCAAGCGCCGCCCGAGCTCGTCTTCGTCGGCGCAGCCGGCCAGGCGTTCCTCGAGCAGCGCGCGCAGCTCCCCGTGCGCCAATGGCCGCTGCAACAGGCCGCTGGTCAGCAGCTCGCGCAGCAGCTGCGGATCGCGCTGCGCCTGCCCGGCGACAAAGTCGCTCAGCGCCGCGACGCGCCGAAACGCCTCAGCCCACCCGGCCGGCCAGTCCTGGCTGCCGATACCCTGCTCGGCCATGGCCGCAAGCAGGCCCTGTTCGGCACGCCCGGCGCAGGCCTGCAGAAGCGCGGGAAGGGGTGACAGCAGAGGCAAACTCATGGTCTATCCTTGGAAATCAATGACTGACAGAAGCCTTGCGCGGCAGCAACCGGACCCGGCCGTCACGCGCAAGATTTTATGTAGTTTTGCTACAAAAAGTGTGTCTCAAGAGCGCCTGAACGCGTTAATATGTAGCAAAACTACAGGCCGGCAACCCCGGTTGTAGCCGAACCCACTGCCGCCACCCACCCCGGTGGCGAGCAAACTGGCGACCGATTCTGGAAGCCTTTGAGCCCTGGAGCAAGCCATGCAAGACCTCGATCCCGTCGAAACCCAGGAATGGCTGGACGCCCTCGAGTCGGTTCTCGACAAGGAAGGCGAAGACCGCGCCCACTACCTGCTGACCCGCATGGGCGAGCTGGCCACGCGCACCGGTACCCAGTTGCCCTATGCGATCACCACGCCGTACCGCAACAGCATTCCGGTCGGCCACGAGGCGCGCATGCCTGGCGACCTGTTCATGGAGCGGAGGATCAGGTCCCTGGTGCGCTGGAACGCGCTGGCAATGGTGATGCGCACCAACCTGAAAGACCCGGACCTGGGCGGGCACATCTCCAGCTTCGCCTCCAGCGCCACCTTGTACGACATCGGCTTCAACTATTTCTTTCAGGCGCCGACCGAGGAACATGGCGGCGACCTGATCTATTTCCAGGGCCACGCCTCGCCCGGCGTCTATGCCCGTGCCTTTCTCGAGGGGCGGATCAGCGAGGAGCAGCTGAACAACTTCCGCCAGGAGGTCGATGGCAAAGGCCTGTCGTCCTACCCGCACCCGTGGCTGATGCCGGACTTCTGGCAGTTCCCCACCGTCTCCATGGGCCTCGGCCCGATCCAGGCGATCTACCAGGCGCGCTTCATGAAGTACCTGGAACACCGCGGCTTCATCCCTGCCGGCAAGCAGAAGGTCTGGTGTTTCATGGGCGACGGCGAGTCTGACGAGCCGGAATCCCTCGGCGCCATCGCCCTGGCCGGGCGCGAGCAGCTGGACAACCTGATCTTCGTGGTCAACTGCAACCTGCAGCGCCTCGACGGCCCGGTGCGCGGCAACGGCAAGATCATCCAGGAGCTGGAAGGCGTGTTCCGCGGGGCCGGCTGGAACGTCAACAAGGTGGTCTGGGGTCGCTACTGGGACCCGCTGTTCGCCAAGGACCATGCCGGCCTGCTGCAGCAGCGCATGGACGAAGTGGTCGATGGCGACTACCAGAACTACAAGGCCAAGGACGGTGCCTTCGTGCGTGAGCACTTCTTCAACAGCCCCGAACTCAAGGCGATGGTCGCGGACCTCTCCGACCAGGAAATCTGGAACCTCAACCGCGGCGGCCACGACCCCTACAAGGTCTACGCGGCCTACCACCAGGCGGTCAACCACAAGGGCCAGCCCACCGTGGTGCTGGCCAAGACCATCAAGGGCTACGGCACCGGCGCCGGTGAAGCGAAGAACACCGCGCACAACACCAAGAAGGTCGACGTGGAAAGCCTGCAGAAATTCCGCGACCGCTTCGACATTCCAATCAATGATGCCGAGCTGGAAAACCTGCCGTTCTACAAACCGGCCGCCGACAGCGCCGAAGCCCGCTACCTGCATGCCCGTCGCGATGCCCTCGGTGGTTTTGTGCCGCAACGGCGCAGCCGCAGCATCAGCATCCCGACCCCACCGCTGGAAACTCTCAAGGCCATCCTCGACGGCAGCGGCGACCGCGAAATCTCCACCACCATGGCCTTCGTGCGCATCCTCGCGCAGCTGGTCAAGGACAAGGATCTTGGCCAGCGCATCGTGCCGATCATTCCCGACGAGGCGCGCACCTTCGGCATGGAAGGCATGTTCCGCCAGCTCGGCATCTACTCCTCGGTCGGCCAGCTGTACGAGCCGGTGGATAAAGATCAGGTGATGTTCTACCGCGAGGACAAGAAGGGCCAGATCCTCGAGGAAGGCATCAACGAGGCCGGCGCCATGTCCTCGTTCATCGCCGCCGGCACCGCCTACAGCAACCACAACCAGCCAATGCTGCCGTTTTACGTGTTCTATTCGATGTTCGGCTTCCAGCGCATCGGCGACCTGGCCTGGGCTGCCGGCGACAGCCGCACCCGCGGCTTCCTGATCGGCGGCACCGCCGGGCGCACCACCCTGAATGGCGAAGGCCTGCAGCACGAGGACGGTCACAGCCACATCCTCGCCAGCACCATCCCCAACTGCCGCACCTACGACCCGACCTACGGCTACGAGCTGGCGGTGATCATCCGCGAAGGCATCCGCCAGATGGCCGAGGAACAGCAGAACGTGTTCTTCTACCTCACGGTAATGAACGAGGCCTACCTGCAGCCGGCCATGCCCAAGGGCGTCGAAGCCGGCATCATCAAGGGCATGTACCTGCTCGAGGCGGACAAGCGCAAGGCCAGCCACCACGTGCAGCTGCTCGGCAGTGGCACCATCCTGCGCGAAGTGCGCGCGGCGGCGCAGATCCTCCGCGAGGAGTTCGATGTCAGCGCCGACGTGTGGAGCGTCACCAGCTTCAACGAGTTGCGCCGCGACGGCCTCGCCGTCGAGCGCTGGAACCGCCTGAACCCGGCGAAGAAGCCGCGCACCAGCTATGTCGAGCAGTGCCTGGCCGGGCGCAATGGTCCGGTAGTGGCCAGTACCGACTACATGAAGCTGTTTGCCGACCAGATCCGTCAGTGGGTCCCCAGCAAGGAATACAAGGTGCTCGGCACCGACGGTTTCGGCCGCAGCGACAGCCGCGCCAAGCTGCGCCACTTCTTCGAGGTGGACCGCCACTTCATCGTCATCGCCGCTCTCGAGGCCCTGGCCGCGCGTGGCGAGATCAAACCCAAGGTGATCTCCGATGCGATCAAGCGCTTCGGCCTGGATCCGGAAAAAGCCAACCCGCTGGATTGCTGAGTCATGAAAATGGCACCGGTACTTACCCTCCGGCCAGCAATAGGCCTTAGCTGTAGCGGAGCGTTTTTTGTAGGGTGGGCTTCAGCCCGCCAGTACCAGCGCAGGTCGTTGCGGTGGGCTCAAGCCCACCCTACGTTTTGCCAAGGAGATGGATTGTGAGTGAGTTGATTCGCGTACCCGATATCGGCAACGGCGAAGGTGAAGTGATCGAGCTGCTGGTCAAGGTCGGTGATCGCATCGAGGCCGACCAGAGCCTGCTGACCCTGGAGTCGGACAAGGCCAGCATGGAAATCCCCGCGCCGCGCGCCGGCGTGATCACCGCCCTGCACGTAAAGCTCGGCGACAAACTGAAGACCGGCGACGACCTGCTGGAGCTGGAAGTGGCGGGCGACGCCGCCACCGTGCCCGCCAGCGCAGCACCACCCGCGCCGCCCGCAGCGGCTGCCGCCGTCCCGGCACCAGCGCCGGCAGCCGCCCCGGCAACCGCCAACGCGGCGCCACAGGACATCGCCGTGCCGGACATCGGCTCCTCGTCCAAGGCCAAGATCATCGAGCTGCTGGTCAAGGTCGGTGACACGGTGACAGAGGATCAGTCGCTGCTGGTGCTGGAGTCAGACAAGGCCAGCATGGAAATTCCCTCGCCGGCCGCCGGGGTGGTCAGCGCACTGTACGTCAAGCTGGACGACGAAGTCGGCACCGGCGACCTGATCCTGCAACTGCAGGGCAGCACCCCGGCCGCCAGCGCAGCGGTTGCACCGCCTGCGGCCGAGCAGGCTGTCGCAGCCCCCGCCACCGCTCCCGCGCCAGCGGCCAGCGCGCCCATGCCGGCAGCCACAGCCGCCGCGGCCAGCGCGCCAGCCAGCACTGGCAAAGTCCACGCTGGCCCTGCTGTACGCCAGTTGGCCCGCGAACTGGGTGCCGACCTTGCGGCGGTAACCGCGAGTGGACCGCATGGCCGCATCCTCAAAGAAGACGTGCAGCTGTTCGTCAAACAGCAGCTGCAAAAAGCCAAACAGACATCCGGCACTGGCGCCACTGGCGGCGCAGGCATCCCGCCGATTCCGGAAGTGGATTTCAGCAAGTTCGGCGAAGTCGAAGAAGTGGCGATGACCCGCCTGATGCAGGTCGGCGCCGCCAACCTGCACCGCAGCTGGCTCAACGTGCCGCACGTGACGCAGTTCGACAATGCCGACATCAGCGAACTGGAAGCCTTCCGCAACGCGCAGAAAGCCGTGGCCGAAAAAGCCGGGGTGAAGCTCACCGTGCTGCCATTCCTGCTCAAGGCCTGCGCGCACCTGCTGCGCGAGCTGCCGGATTTCAACAGCTCGCTGGCGCCATCGGGCAAGGCGCTGATCCGCAAGAAATACGTACACATCGGTTTTGCCGTGGACACCCCGGACGGGCTGCTGGTGCCGGTGCTACGCGACGTCGACCAGAAGAGCCTGCTGCAACTGGCCGCCGAAGCCGCCGAGCTGGCGGAGAAAGCGCGCACCAAGAAGCTCTCGCCGGATGCCATGCAAGGCGCCTGCTTCACCATTTCCAGCTTGGGCCATATCGGCGGCACCGGCTTCACGCCGATCGTCAACGCGCCGGAAGTAGCGATTCTCGGTGTCAGCAAAGCCAGCATGCAGCCGGTATGGGACGGCAAGGCGTTCCAGCCACGCCTGCTGCTGCCGCTGTCGCTGTCCTACGACCACCGGGTGATCAACGGCGCCGCCGCGGCACGCTTCACCAAGCGCCTCGGCGATGTACTGGCGGATATCCGTACGCTGTTGCTGTAGCCGGCAGGGTGGAAAACGCCGCTGGCGGCTTTTCCACCGGCACATTGGTGGATAAGGCCTGTGACCGTTATCCACACCCTACCCGGCGCGACTATGGGTTAATCTGCGCGCACCGCAACGCACGAGCTTCTCCCATGGCAAACCGCCGCTACAGCTGCATCGGCCTGTTCAACCCCAAGTCCCCGGAAAACGTTGGCGCGGTGATGCGCGCCGCCGGCTGCTACGGGGTCAATTCGGTGTTCTATACCGGCAAGCGTTATGCCCGCGCCCAAGATTTCGTCACCGACACCAAGAAAGTCCATCAGGACATCCCGCTGATCGGCGTGGATGATCTGGAGCAGATCATCCCCTTGGGCTGCACCCCGGTGGCGGTGGAGATGGTCGAAGGCGCCCGCGACCTGACCACCTTCACCCACCCGGACCGCGCCATCTATATCTTCGGCCCGGAAGACGGCTCGCTGGACAAGAAGGTCCTGGCCTGGTGCGAAGAGGTCATTTACATTCCCACCAACGGCTGCATGAACCTTGCGGCGACCGTCAATGTGGTGCTCTATGACCGCCTGGCCAAGGGCCTCAACACCCGCTCCGGCCCGCAATTTGGCTGACCGCCAGACCCGCTGCATTGCCGAGGTATCCCGTCATGGTCCTGCGCTCGCAAATCCTTGCCCACAAACTGCAACTGCCGACCGCCGAACAGGCCTTGCCCGGCCGCGCCACGCCACTGCCGGTGCCGGCCGCGCACCTGGTCAACGGGCATGCCCTGCAACCACCCTTTCCAGCTGGCCTGCAGCAGGCCATTTTCGCCCTCGGCTGCTTCTGGGGCGCCGAGCGGTGCTTCTGGCAGCAGCCGGGGGTGTGGAGCACCGCGGTCGGCTATGCCGGTGGCTTCACCCCGAATCCGACCTACGAGGAAGTCTGCTCCGGGCTTACCGGCCACACCGAAGTGGTTCTGGTGGTGTTTGATCCCCAACTGACCAGCTATGCAGCCCTGCTCAAGGTCTTCTGGGAGGCGCACAACCCGACCCAGGGCATGCGCCAGGGCAACGACAGCGGCACCCAGTACCGCTCGGCGATCTACTGCTGCGATGCCGGACAACTGGCCGCCGCCCAAGCCAGCAAGGCACAGTTCGAACAGGCCCTGGAGGACGCCGGCTTCGGCCCGATCACCACGGAAATCGGCATGGCGCCGCCCTTCTACTACGCCGAGGGCTACCACCAGCAGTACCTGGCCAAAAACCCCGGCGGCTATTGCGGCCTCGGCGGCACCGGCGTCTGCCTGCCGCCTGAGCCGACCCTGCCGTAACAGACCGTTGAAAAACGTCGGCGAGGCAGCCGAGACAAGGCGAAAACAGGCGAGAAAGCGCAGTTTACGAGTGGTAAATGAGCATTTCGAGCCTGTTTTCAACGCAGTATCGGCAACGCAGGTAGTTTTTCAACGGTCTGGCAAAGGAGACCCGGCCATGCATGCACCCACCGAAGTCCGCCACCTGAGCCAGACCATCGCCTGCCCGCTGCAACGCGCCTACGCCCATCTCTGCGTGCCGGAACATTTCTGCCAGTGGGCCTCGGGCCTGGCCAGCGGCTTGGAACAAGTCGATGGCCAGTGGTTCGCCAGCACGCCACAGGGGCGCCTGCGCATCGAGTTCAGCCCGGCCAACAGCTACGGCGTACTCGATCACTGGGTGCATGTCGCCCCCGGCCACAGCGTTTATGTGCCGCTGCGTCTGCTGGCCAATGGCGACGGTAGCGAGCTGATTCTCAGCCTGTTCCGCCAGCCGGGCATGAGCGACCAGCAGTTCGAGGCAGATGCACAGTGGGTGCAGCGCGACCTGCAGGCCGCCCGGCAACTGCTGGAATCGCTCTAGGAGCCTGTCGGCTTTTCCTCGATCAGCCAGTCCAGCCGCCAGTCACCCGCGCTCTGCGCCAGCGCCTGTGCCAGCCAGGGCAGCAGGCTGCGCAGTTCATCCTCCAGACCCCACGGCGGGTTGGCGATCACCAGCCCGGAGCCACTCAGGCGCGTGGCGTCATCCGCCGGGTGAACCAGCAGCTCAACGCGCAGCAACTTGGGCGCACTGCTGCCGGTCAACTGGTTATAGAAGCGCTTGAGCTGGCGCGCATCCTTGATCGGATACCAGATCACCACGATTGCCTGACGCATCCGGCCAATCGCTTCATTGAGTGCCTTGACGCAACGCTCCAGCTCATCGGCCTGCTCGAACGGCGGGTCGATCAGCAGCACCGCGCGCTTTTCCCGTGTCGGCATTAGAGCCCGCGGTACATGCCAACCTTCGCCCAGATGCACCGCCACCCGGTGATCGAAGTGCATGTTTTCTTTGAGCAACTGGCCGTCTTGCGGATGCTTCTCGTTGCAGTGCAGGCGGTCCTGCGCGCGGCTCAGCTGGCGCGCCAGCTCCGGTGAACCGGGGTAATAGCGCAACTGCCCATCCGGATTCAGCTCGTGGATCACCCGCAGGTAGTCGGCGCACACTTGCGGCACAACTGACGCCTGCCAGAGGCGGGCGATACCCTGCAGGAACTCGCCGGTGCGGCTGGCCTGGTCGGCAGCGAGGTCATACAGCCCGACACCGGCGTGGCTGTCCAGATAGGCATAGGGCGCATCCTTTTTCGCCAACAGGGCAAAAATCCGCGACAGGGTCAGGTGCTTGAGCACATCGGCATGGTTGCCGGCGTGAAAGGCGTGGCGGTAATTCATCGAAGGTTCCTCGCTAGGCCGCGAATTCTATCAGCCCGGCCGCCAGCGGGCTTGCATTGCCGCAGCCAGGCGCACTTTGGCCGCTTTATCACGCACATGGATGAAGCTGGGCGTGCGCCCGGCAGCGGCCTAAGCTGGCCGCCATCGTTCATCCAACCGAGGCGCACCCCATGGCCGAACAACTGCTCAGCTCCCGTAACCTGGCCTTCGAACTCTATGAAGTGCTCGATGCGCAGGCCCTGACCCAGCGCGAGCGTTTCGCCGAACACAGCCGCGAAACTTTCGACGCCGCCATCGGCACCGCGCGCAGCATCGCCGAGGAACTGTTCGCCCCGCACAACCGCAAGAACGACGAACACGAACCGCAGTATGTGGACGGCGCCGCCGTGCTGATCCCCGAAATCAAGCCGGCGCTGGAAGCCTTTATCGAGGCCGGCTTCCTCAACGCCACCCGTGATTTCGAGGTCGGCGGCATGCAGCTGCCCAACCTGCTGTCGCAGGCCTGCTTCGCCCACTTCCAGTCGGCCAACATCGCCACCAGCTCCTACTCAATGCTGACCATGGGCGCCAGCAACCTGATCGAGAGCTTCGGCAGCGCCGAGCAGAAGGCGCGCTTCCTGCAGCCGATGATCGACGGCCGCTTCTACGGCACCATGGCGCTGACCGAGCCGCACGCCGGCTCCTCGCTGTCCGATGTGCGCACCAAGGCCGAACCGCATGCCGACGGCAGCTACCGGCTCAAGGGCAACAAGATCTTCATCTCCGGCGGCGACCAGCCGATCTCCGAGAACATCGTGCACATGGTGCTGGCCCGCCTGCCCGATGCGCCACCCGGGGTGAAGGGCATCAGCCTGTTTATCGTGCCGAAGTTTCTGGTCAACGACGATGGCTCGCTCGGCGCACGCAACGACGTGATTCTCGCCGGTCTGTTCCACAAGATGGGCTGGCGCGGCACCACCTCCACCGCCTTGAACTTCGGTGACAAGGGCGAGTGCGTCGGTTATCTGGTGGGCAAACCGCATGCGGGCCTGAGCTACATGTTCCAGATGATGAACGAAGCGCGCATCGGCGTCGGCATGGGCGCCACCATGCTCGGCTACGCCGGCTACCTGTACTCCCTCGACTACGCCCGCCAGCGCCCGCAGGGCCGTCAGCCGGATGGCAAGGACCCGACCAGCCCGCAGATCGCCATCATCGAGCACACCGATGTGCGGCGCATGCTGCTGACGCAGAAAGCCTACGTCGAGGGCGCCTTCGACCTCGGCCTGTATGCCGCGCGGCTGTTCGACGACACCCATAGCCTACCGACCGAGGAAGAGCGCAAGACCGCGCTGGAACTGCTCGACCTGCTGACGCCGATCGTCAAATCCTGGCCTTCGGAGTTCTGCCTCAAGGCCAACGAACTGGCCATCCAGATCCTCGGCGGTCACGGCTACACCCGCGAATACCCGGTGGAGCAGTACTACCGCGACAACCGGCTGAACCCGATCCACGAAGGCACCCACGGCATCCAGTCGCTCGACCTGCTTGGACGCAAGGTGTCAATGAACAACGGCGCCGCACTCAAGCAGCTGACCCGCCTGATCCACGCCACCTGCCAGCGTGCCTCTGGCTACGAAGCGCTGGACGCCCTGCGCCTGCCGCTGGAGCAGCATGTGGCGCGCCTGCATCAGGTCACCCTGGCCCTGCTCGGCGACCTGATGCAGGGCAAGGTCAATCAGGGCCTGGCCAACTCCGCGCTGTACCTCAAGGTCTTCGGCCATGCGGTGATCGGCTGGCGCTGGCTGGAGCAGGCGATCCGCGCCACTCAGGGGCTGCAGCAGGGCAACGCGGCTGATAGCGATTTCTACCGCGGCAAGCTGCAGGCGGCGCGCTGGTTCCTGACCTGGGAAGTGCCCGGCTGCCAGCATGAGCTGAACCTGCTGGAAGCGCGGGATGACACTTGTCTGGGGATGCAGGAGGGGTGGTTCTGAGACTGACGATGTAAAGCTTGCCGTGCCAACAGTGTTGGAGCATCTTCCCTTGTTCGATAGCTTTGGGTTGCGCCCCCCCCTCGGGCGCCTCACTTTTCTTTGCTTGTGCAAAGAAAAGTAAGCAAAAGAAACACCCCCCTGCATACGGGTCTCGCTGCGCTCGACTTCCCTCGCGCCGGCGTTGCTCCGCAGGCACGCTCCGAAGGACCATCCATGGTCCATCGGAGCTTTCTCGGCGTCCTGCCTCGAAACCTGCTGCGCAACACTTCTGCTCGGCCTCCTGACGGGGACGGTCCGACTACCGAAGCCGAGCATTTCCAACGAATCGGCGCCTGACGTGCACGGACTGACAGTCCCGTCAGGAGGGTGAGCGGAGTCGGTGTGGAGGGGGTTGAGTCGCATGGATGCGACGAAAGCTGCGCTGGGCCATGGACGGCCCATCGCAGCGGGCCCCTGGAGCGCCGATGGAGCGAACGAACCCGAAATGCAGCGAAGCGAAATGAAGGGCCGAATGCCGGGGGCGCTTTCTCTTTGCTTACGTTCTCTTTGCGCAAACAAAGAGAAAGTGAGGCGCCGTGCAAGGCGCAACCGGTAGATCGGGCCACGGAATGCGCAACGCGTTGACACCAGCACACACCAGCCAACACCTTCTTTGACACCCCGCCAAAGCCCCGGGTTAGAATCCCGGCATGCACCCTGCATGATGGAAGCATCCTCCCGCGCCCCTCACCGGAGTAACCCCCTTGGACGCCAGCAGCATCAACAGCCTGTTCCTGATCGGTGCACTGCTGGTGAGCCTGAGCATCCTGGTGAGCAATTTCGGCTCGCGTTTCGGCATCCCGATCCTGGTGATTTTCCTCGGCGTGGGCATGCTCGCCGGCGAGGACGGGCTGGGCAAGATTGCCTTCGATGACTACTCCACCGCCTACCTGATCGGCAACCTGGCGCTGGCCATCATCCTGCTGGATGGCGGGATGCGCACCCGGGTCGCCAGTTTTCGCGTGGCGCTGTGGCCGTCGCTGTCGCTGGCGACCTTCGGCGTGCTGCTGACCGCCGGGCTGACCGGCGTCGCGGCTGCCTGGCTGTTCCAGCTGAGCCTGCTGGAAGGCCTGCTGGTTGGCGCCATTGTCGGCTCCACCGATGCCGCCGCGGTGTTCAGCCTGCTCGGCGGCCGCGGCCTGAACGAACGGGTCAGCGCCACCCTGGAAATCGAGTCCGGCAGCAATGACCCGATGGCGGTGTTCCTCACCGTGACCCTGATCAGCATCATCAGCCACGGTGAAGCACTCAGCTGGGCGCTACCGCTGGAGCTCTTGCGCAATTTCAGCATTGGTGCCGCCATCGGCTTGGGCGGCGGCTGGTTGTTACTGCAGGTGATCAACCGCCTGCAACTGGCCAATGGCCTGTATCCGCTATTGGTGGTCAGTGGCGGGCTGCTGCTGTTTGCCATCACCAACTGGCTGGACGGCAGCGGCATCCTGGCGATTTATTTGTGCGGGCTGGTGCTGGGTAACCGGCCAATCCGTTCGCGGCACGGCATTCTGCACATGCTGGATGGGCTGACCTGGCTGGCGCAGATTGGCATGTTCCTGGTCCTCGGCCTGCTGGTCACCCCGCATGAACTGTTGCCGATTGCTTTGCCGGCGCTCGGGCTGGCAATGTGGATGATCCTGTTTGCCCGGCCGCTTTCCGTGTTTCTCGGGTTGATGCCGTTTCGCGCCTTCCATGATCGCGAAAAAGCCTTCATTGCCTGGGTCGGATTACGCGGTGCGGTGCCGATCATTCTCGCGGTGTTCCCGCTGATGGCCGGACTGGAAAATGCCCAGCTGTTCTTCAATCTGGCGTTCTTTATCGTGCTGGTGTCGTTGCTGCTACAAGGCGCCAGCCTGCCCTGGGCGGCCAAGCTGCTGAAGGTCATAGTGCCGCCGGACCCGGCGCCAATCTCGCGGGCCGGCCTGGAGATCCATCCGACCAGCGAATGGGAGCTGTTCATCTACCGCCTGGGGGCCGAAAAATGGTGCATCGGCGCGCCCCTGCGCGCCCTGAAAATGCCTGCCGGCACGCGGGTCGCCGCGCTGTTCCGCGGCAGCGAACTGTTGCACCCGTCGGGCAGTACCACCCTGCAGGCAGCCGACATCCTCTGCGTGGTCGGCCATGAACATGACCTGCCGGCACTCGGCAAGCTGTTCAGCCAGGCCCCGCAACGCGGGCTCGACCTGCGCTTCTTCGGCGACTTCGTGCTGGAAGCGGATGCCGAACTTTCTGCGGTGGCGGCACTCTATGGTCTGCAACTGGGGCAGATCGACGGCCGCATGGCCCTGGGCCGCTTCATCGCCCATGAAATCGGCGGCCAGCCGGTAGTCGGCGACCAGGTCGAATGGAATGGCCTGACCTGGACCGTAGCCGTGATGGACAACAACAAGGTGCGCAAGGTCGGCGTCAAATTCCCCGAAGGCGAACGCCCGGGCCCCGCCTTGTTCCTCTAGACTGAACCGCGGGTAGCGTCTTGCGCCAGCCCGGCAACCCTCTTCCATCGCCAGCGAGTTTTTACACATCACCATGCCTTTTATGCGCTATGTCCTGCTCGTCGCCCTGCTCGGGCTCAGCCTGAATACCCTCGCCCAGCCCGAGAACCCACTGCCGAGCATCGAGGAGATCCAGCAGAGCCTGGACGGCCTGGCCGACCGCAAGCTGCCGGAAGCCGAGCACAAAGCCCTGCAAGCGATACTGCAAGGCACCCTGCAGAACCTCGAGGAGATCGCGGCCACCCGGCAGGAACTGCTCGACCTGCAGCACCAGGTCAAGACCGCCCCGCAAGTCATCAAGCAATCGCAGGCCGAGTTGATCCGCCTGGGCGCGCAACCGGAAACCGCGGAGGTGCAGCGCTATGCGAAATACAACCTG
This sequence comes from Pseudomonas sp. N040, assembly GCF_015637705.1. Lineage (GTDB taxonomy): Bacteria > Pseudomonadota > Gammaproteobacteria > Pseudomonadales > Pseudomonadaceae > Aquipseudomonas. The sequence goes on from NZ_JADOBE010000004.1 coordinate 34,575, forward strand.
CTGCAGCTGGAAGGGCTGCTGGCCGATCGCAGCGAGGAACTCGGGAAAACCCAGAAAGCCCTCAGCGATGCCAACAGCATTTACATCAATGCCCAGTCGCGCCCGGAGCGGGCACAAAGCGACGTCAGCCGGATCCTCCTGCGCAGCCAGAAAATCAATGCGGCACTGACCACCGGCAAGGACAACGGCAAGCCGCTGAGCAAGGAAGTCCGCGTCCAGCTGGAAAGCGAGAAGCGCCTGCTGGAAGATCAAGCCAGCCTGCTCAAGGAGCAAATGGCGGCCAATGACATCCTGCTGGACCTGGGCACGGCCCTGCGCGACCTGCAGCTGCTGCGCGCCAGCCAACTGGACAGGGAAATGCTCGAACTGCAGGGCCTGATCAGCGAAAAGCGCCGGGCGCTTTCGGAGCGGGATATCGAGAAGTTTGCCATCGAGGCCGAGAACGCCTCCCCGGACAGCCTGCTGGCCAGGGAGAACCAGGCCAACCTGAAGCTCAGCCAGGCCATGCTCGAGGCGACTGACCAGCTCAACCTGCTGAACCGGCGCAACCTCGAGGTTTCCCAGCAGCTGGACAACGTCAAGCAAGCGAAGAAGTCGCTGGACGAGAACATCAGTGTGCTGCGCGGCAGCCTGCTGCTGGCGAAGATCCTCTACCACCAGAAAAAGTCCCTGGAAGACATCCGCATCGACCGCGGCCTGGCTGACCAGATTGCCGACATTCGCTTGCGCCAGTTCGAAATCAGCCAGCAGCGCGAGCAACTCGCCAACCCGCAGCAGTACCTGCAGCAGTTGCTGAGCAAGTCGCCGGGCGAGTCGGCCAGCCCGCAGATGCTGGCCGACCTGGAGCAGCAGGTAAAAACCCGCTACGACTTGCTCGAGCGCTACGGCCGCGAGTTGAATGCCCTGCTCAACGCCTCGATGACCCTGCAACTCTCGCAAACCTACCTGCTGAGCAGCAGTACCGAATTGCGCGATACCCTGGAAGAACAGATGTTCTGGGTGCCGAGCAACAAGCACCTGACCTTCAAGGGCACACTGCAGCTGCCGGAAAACATGCTGCGACAGCTCCGCAACTTCCCCCTCGGCAAGGGCATCAGCGAGTTCAGCAATGCCCTCACGGCCAAGCCGTGGATCTTCATTCCCGTGCTGCTGCTGGTGCTGCTGCTGGTCTGGCAACGCAATGCGCTGAAGCACAAGCTGTCGTCGCTGAACAAGGACATCGGCCACTTCAAGCGCGACAGCCAGTTGCACACGCCCCTGGCATTGCTGCTCAACCTGCTGCTGGCCCTGCCGGTCACCCTGCTGCTGCTGCTCGCCGGCTTCGCCCTGCAACTGGATGCCCAGGGCCAGAACCTCTACCTGGCCGATGCGATGTACGAAATGGCCCAGGCCTGGCTGGTGCTGTACACCGCCTACTGCCTGCTGCGCCCGGATGGCGTGGCCGAACGGCACTTTCACTGGCCGCGCGACGTTACTTTCTCGCTGTTCAGCCAGATGCGCGCACTCGGCATGCTGATCATGCCGTTGCTGGCGATTGCCACCGTAGCCGAGCACCAGCCCGAATACCTGAGCCAGGACAGCTTCGGCATGTTGCTGGTGATGGTCGGCTTCATCCTGCTGACCCTGCTGCTCGGCCGGCTGCTGCTCACCGGCCCGGCCCGCGAGCATGCCTCCTCGCTGCGCCTGGCCCTGGGCGGCGCCCTGACCCTGCTGCCATTGGCCCTGGTGATCGCCATCGGGCTGGGCTACTACTACACGGCGCTCAAGCTGACCGACCGGCTGATCGACACCCTTTACGTGGTGCTGATCTGGATCGTGCTGGAAGCCGTGATGGTACGCGGGCTGGCGGTCGCCGCCAGGCGCCTGGCCTACCAGCGTGCGGCTACCAAGCGCGAGCAGATGGCCAAGGAAGGCAGTGAAGGCGGCGAATTCATCGAAGAACCCAAACTCGATATCGAGCAGGTCAACGAACAGTCGCTGCGCCTGATGCGCCTGGCGCTCACCGGCCTGCTGGTGGTTAGCCTGTACTGGGTGTGGGCCGACCTGCTCAGCGTGTTCAGCTACCTGGACAATTTCACCCTCTATGAATACAGCAGTGGCAGCGGTGCCACCGCCAGCATGGTGCCGCTGAGCCTCGGCGACCTGATCGGTGCACTGCTGATCGTGGCCATCACCATCGCCCTGGCCAGCAACCTGCCGGGCCTGCTGGAGGTCCTGGTGCTGTCGCGCCTGCAACTGGCCCAGGGGTCAGCGTATGCCGTCACCACGCTGCTCTCCTATGCCATCGTCGGCATCGGCTCGGTGACCACCCTGTCAGTGCTCGGGGTCAGCTGGGACAAGCTGCAATGGCTGGTGGCCGCCCTCTCGCTGGGCATCGGCTTCGGCATGCAGGAGATCTTCGCCAACTTCATTTCCGGCCTGATCATCCTGTTCGAGCGGCCGGTGCGGATCGGCGACACCGTCACCATCGGCCCGCTGTCCGGCACGGTCAGCCGCATCCAGATCCGCGCGACGACCATCACCGACTTCGATCGCAAGGAAATCATCGTGCCGAACAAGTCGTTCATCACCGACCAGCTGATCAACTGGTCGCTGACCGATACGGTAACGCGCATCGTGCTGACCATCGGCCTGGCCTATGAAACCGACCTGGCACTGGCGCGCAAGCTGATCATGCAGGCCCTGCACGGCAACAGCCGGGTGTTGCGTGACCCCGAGCCGCAGGCGTTCTTCGTCAACATCGGCGCCAGCACCTTCAACTTCGATGTGCGCTTCCATGTGCGCGAACTGGTTGATCGCCTGCCCGCCACCGACGAGGTGCTGACGGCGATCGCCATGAGCTTCCGCGAGCACCACATCGACATGGCCTTCAACCAGATGGACGTCTATGTGAAGAACCTGCAGGGCCGCGAGGCCGCCCTGGAAAGGGTGCAACTGAATCCGCCCAGCAGCGGGCGCGCGGATGTCGAAGCGGCAGCGGACGGCGAATAGTCCGCGGGGCTGGACGCATTACAGCAATCCCGAGGAAAATACTCGGGATTGCCGGAGAATTGCCTTGAAGCCGCTGACTGAACTGACATTCGATAACCGCTACGCCCGCCTCGGCGATGCGTTCTCCACGCCGGTCCTGCCCGAACCGATTGCCGAGCCGCGACTGGTCATCGCCAGCCCGGCCGCCATGGCTCTGCTGGATCTGGACCCGGCGGAAGCCGACAACCCGCTGTTCGCCCAGCTGTTTTCCGGACACAAGCTGTGGAGCACCGCCGAACCGCGTGCCATGGTCTATTCCGGGCACCAGTTCGGCCAGTACAACCCGCAACTCGGCGATGGCCGCGGCCTGCTGCTCGGCGAAGTGGTGAATGCCGCCGGCGAATACTGGGACCTGCACCTGAAAGGCGCCGGGCAAACGCCCTACTCGCGTTCGGGCGACGGGCGCGCGGTGCTGCGCAGCTCGATCCGCGAATTTCTCGCCAGCGAATACCTGTATGCCCTGGGTATCCCGACCTCGCGCGCGCTGTGTGTGACCGCCTCGAGCACACCGGTCTGGCGCGAGAAACAGGAGCGCGCAGCCATGCTGCTGCGCCTGGCCCCCAGCCATGTGCGCTTCGGTCACTTCGAGTACTTTTTTTATACCCGCCAGCATGAACAGCTGAAGACCCTGCTTGACCACGTCGTCCACTGCCATTTCCCCGAATGCCTGGCGGATGCCGAGCCGTACGCCGCCTTTTTCCGCACGGTGGTCGAGCGCAATGCCGAGCTGATCGCCAGATGGCAGGCCTATGGTTTCTGTCATGGGGTGATGAACAGCGACAACATGTCGATTCTCGGCATCACCTTCGACTTCGGCCCCTATGCCTTTCTCGACGATTTCGATGCCCAGCACATCTGCAACCACTCCGACGACAGCGGGCGTTACAGCTACAGCAACCAGGTCCCGATCGCCCAGTGGAATCTGGCCGCGCTCGGCCAGGCGTTGACGCCGCTGGTAGCCGTCGAGCAATTGCGCGAAGCCCTCGGCCGGTTCCTGCCGCTATACCAGGCGCACTACCTCGACCTGCTGCGCCGGCGCCTCGGCTTCAGCACCGCGGAGGAGCAGGACCAGGCGCTGGTCGAGCGCCTGTTGCAGCTGATGCAGGGCAGCGCAGTGGATTACCCGAGGTTTTTCCGCCAACTGGGCGAGCTGGCCGCGGAACCGGCCTTGCGCCTGCTGCGCGAGGAATTCGTCGACCTCGCCGGTTTCGACCAATGGAGCGCCGACTACTGTGCGCGCTGTCACCGCGAAGGCGCCGACCAGCCGGCACGGCGCGCGCGCATGCACGCCGTCAATCCGCTGTATGTGCTGCGCAACTACCTGGCGCAGCAGGTGATCGAAGCCGCCGAGCAGGGCGACTATGCGCCGGTGCGCGAACTGCATGCCGTGCTCAGCCAGCCGTTCACCGCGCAACCCGGGCACGAGCGCTATGCCGAACGCCCGCCGCAGTGGGGCAAGCACCTGGAAATCAGCTGTTCGTCTTGAGTCGCCCCTGAACAAAGCAGGCCATCTCCCCCCTGCCAGAGAGATGGAACCCGGCTGGTATAAGTTTATTGTTATATCAAAATGCAAATTAATTCTTTTAAAGAATATTCGGGAGTGATTATCTTCCCACCACCAGGTTCAATCCAGACCCTTCGCTTGCAAGGCCGCCCTCATGAAAATCCGCAACCTCGACCTGAGCCAGAACCCGATCAATTCGGAACACTCTCAACTGGGTATTCCGCCTATCGAGGAAAGCATCTCTCATCCCGGGAATCATCCGATCCTGCGCGCCGCAGTCTGGTTTGCAGCGCTTACGCTGATATTGCTTCTGGGCATTCTCGCCTGGCGGTTGTTCTTTGGAGACAACCAACTCAGCGGCCTGGAGATCATTGAGCAGACTCTGCACAACCCGGTTTTCTGGAGCGCACTGGCTGTTGGTTTTCTGGCACAGGCGATCGACGGCGCACTGGGTATGGCCTATGGCATTACCGCTACCACCTTTCTTCTCAGCACTGGCGCATCACCCGCAGCCGCCAGTGCCAGCGTGCACATCGCCGAGGTATTCACCACCGGCATGTCGGGCATTTCCCATGCAAAGCTCGGCAACGTCAAGAAATCACTGTTTTTGCGCCTGCTGCTGCCCGGGATCATCGGTGCGGTATTAGGCGCAGTGCTCATCACCCAGTTTGACGGCAAAGTGCTCAAGCCATTCATTTCTGCCTACTTGCTGCTGATGGGCCTGTACATCCTGAGCAAGGCCTATCGCCATGTGGTCAAGCGCAAGGCGCCCAGGCACATAGCAAAACTGGCACTGTTCGGCGGCTTTGTTGATGCGGCTGGAGGCGGTGGCTGGGGGCCTGTCGTCACCAGCAGCCTGATCGGCTCGGGCAGTGATCCGCGCACCACGATTGGCTCGGTCAATTTCGCCGAATTCTTTCTCACCATTGCCAGTGCAACCTCGTTCATCCTGCTGGCCGGGGAGCCCAACACCTGGACGCTGGTCGCCGGCCTGGTGCTTGGCGGCTTGTTCGCCGCACCTTTCGCGGCCCTGCTGTGCAAAAACCTGTCCGCCAGGACGCTGCTCACCATGGTCGGTTGCCTGATTACCTTCATCAGTGCCTACAACCTCTACACGGCGCTGGGTTGAGGGGGCCGGGCAGCTTGCAAAAACAACTCCGTTAGCGATCCGCAACAAGGCCAGCACCAGCAGAGCCTGTCGCATTACGCAGACAAGGAGCAGAAGTCGTGGGGATACCCATTTGGCCACGCAACTCTTTGTCCCGGAGCATTGACCGCCAGCGATCCGTTTCCCATGATGGGGAAACATGCACGCATCAAGGAACACACCGATGAAACTGGAAACCCTGGCCATCCACGCCGGCTACAGCCCCGACCCGACCACCAAGGCGGTGGCCGTGCCGATCTACCAGACCACCTCCTACGCCTTCGACGACACCCAGCACGGCGCCGACCTGTTCGACCTGAAGGTCGCCGGCAATATCTACACGCGGATCATGAACCCGACCAACGATGTGCTGGAGAAACGCGTGGCGGCCCTGGAAGGCGGTGTCGGTGCGCTGGCGGTAGCCTCCGGCATGGCCGCCATCACCTACGCCATCCAGACCATCGCCGAGGTCGGCGACAACATCGTCTCGGTGGCCAAGCTGTATGGCGGCACCTACAACCTGTTCGCGCATACCCTGCCACGCATGGGGATCCAGGCACGCTTCGCCGCGCATGACGACATCGCCGCCCTGGAAGCCCTGATCGACGAGCGCACCAAGGCCGTGTTCTGCGAGTCGATCGGCAATCCGGCCGGCAACATCATCGACCTCCAGGCCCTGGCCGAGGCCGCCCACCGCCATGGCGTGCCGCTGATCGTCGACAACACCGTGGCCACCCCGGTGCTGTGCCGTCCGTTCGAGCACGGCGCCGACATCGTGGTGCACTCGCTGACCAAGTACATGGGCGGCCACGGCACCAGCATCGGCGGCATCGTGGTCGACTCCGGCAACTTTCCCTGGACACAGCACAAGGAGCGCTTCGCCCTGCTCAATACCCCGGATGTGTCCTACCACGGCGTGACCTACACCGAGGCCTTCGGCCCGGCTGCGTTCATCGGCCGCTGCCGGGTGGTGCCACTGCGCAACATGGGCGCGGCGCTCTCGCCATTCAACGCCTTCCTGATCCTGCAAGGCTTGGAAACCCTGGCGCTGCGCATGGAGCGGCATTGCGCGAATGCCCTGCAAGTCGCCCAGTTCCTCCAGCGCCACCCGCAGGTGGCCTGGGTCAAATACGCCGGCCTGCCCGACCACCCCGAGCACCAACTGGCCCAGCGCTTCTGCAGCGGCCAGCCGGCCGGCATTCTCTCCTTCGGAATCCAGGGCGGCCAGGAAGCCGGCGCGCGCTTCATCGACGCCCTGCAACTGGTGGTGCGCCTGGTGAATATCGGCGATGCCAAGTCGCTGGCCTGCCATCCTGCCTCGACAACCCATCGCCAACTGAATGACGAGGAGCTGGAGAAAGCCGGAGTTCCGCGCGACATGGTGCGCCTGTCGGTCGGCATCGAGCATATCGATGACATCCTCGCCGACCTGGGCCAGGCGCTGGCCGCGGCCAACGCCTGAGCCGAACGGTGCACTTGATATTCGCCACGGCGGCTCCAGATAGGGAGCAAGCCCTGCTGGAGCCGCCCGATGAGCGACGCATTACTGATTCCCTGCCCGCATTGCAACGGCTTGAGCCGTATCCCCGCCGCGCGCCTGCGCGATGCCCCGCACTGCGGGCGCTGTAAACAGGCGCTGCTGCCGGACACGCCATTTGCGCTAAGCCAGGCCAGTTTCGCCAGCCAGCTCAAGGGCGACCTGCCGCTGCTGCTGGATGTCTGGGCCGACTGGTGCGGCCCCTGTCGCGCCTTCGCCCCGACCTTCGCCCAGGCGGCCCGCCAGCTCCGCGGGCGCTGCCGACTAGGCAAGCTGGACAGCGAAGCCAATCCGCAACTGTCAACCCAGCTCGGCATCCGCTCGATCCCGAGCCTGATCCTGTTTCGCCAGGGCCGTGAAGTTGCCCGCCAGAGCGGCGCCCTGGCCCTGCCGCAATTGCTCGCCTGGTTGCAGCAACAGGGCGTCTGAGCTGTTCGGTCAATCCGCAGGGAGCGTCACGGTCATAGGCTGGCGCGCGTCCAGCCCTTAGCCTGCAGGCAGTCAATCCCGTGGAGAACCCGCATGTCCATGCCCAGCGAACTGGTACGCCAGCTCACCGAAGAACAGATCGCCTTCGTCCAGCGCAGCGGGCTCAAGGCCGAAGTCGCCGAACCGGGCTTCGTACGCCTGCGCATGCCGCTGGCCGGCAACCAGAACCACATCGGCAGCATGTACGCCGGGGCGCTGTTCACCCTGGCGGAAATCCCCGGCGGGGCGCTGTTCATGACCAGTTTCGACGTGCAACGCTTCTATCCGATCGTCAAGGAAATGAACCTGCGCTTTCGCCGGCCAGCCACCGGCGACATCCTGGTCGAGGCACGCCTGCCTGCCGAGCAGATCGCCGAGATCAGCGCCCGGGCGCTGGCCGAGGGCAAGGCCGACTATCGCCTGGAACTGGAGTTGAAGGATGCCGGCGGGGAAGTGGTGGCGGTCAGCCAGGGGCTGTACCAGATGCGCCGGCGCTGAGCCTGCGGCAGCGGACGCCCCGGCGCAGTACCGGGGCGGGGGCGGGTTGTACGGCTAGTTGCCCGACTCGAGCAGGCGGTGCAGTTCGACGAACTGCTGGGTCAGCTTGTGCCGCGGATCCAGGTGGATCAGCGGCATGCACGCCTGGTGTGACTCGCGCATGCGTACCGAACTCATCAGGTTCACCGGCAGCACTGGCAGGCCTTCCTCGCTCAGTTCGTCGAGCAACTGCTGTGGCAGGGAGGCGCGCGGCTGGAACTGGTTGACCACGATGCCCTCGACTTGCAGGTCCTCGTTGTGGTCGTCGCGCAGTTCTTCGATTTCCGCCAGCAGGCCATACAGCGCCTGGCGCGAGAAACTGTCGCAGTCGAACGGGATCAGCACACGATCGGCAGCTATCAGCGCGGAGACGGTATAGAAGTTCAGCGCCGGCGGGGTATCCATGTAGATGCGGTCGTAGTCACCGGCCAGGTCCTCCAGCAACTTAGCCAGCTTGTTGATCTTGTGCTTGGCCTCCAGCTTGGGCTGCAGGTCGGCCAGTTCGGCCGTGGCGGTAATCACATGCAGGTTGTCAAACGGCGTTTCATAGATGTCGACCTTGCCCTTCTTGCTGAACGCGCCGGACGACAGCGTCTGCTTGAAGAACTCGGCGATGCCGATCGGGATGTCGGCGCCCGTCAGGCCGGTCAGGTAATGCGTCGAGTTGGCCTGGGAGTCCAGGTCGATCAGCAGGGTCCGGTAGCCCTCTGCCGCGCTGACTGCCGCGAGGTTGCAGGCGATGCTCGACTTGCCGACACCCCCTTTCTGATTGAACACTACACGCCGCATCGGTCATTCCCCCACATCATTAATTCCAAGAAATCCAGCGCACCGCCGCCAACTGACGCGGTCCGCCCGTTGCACTGCCGTCACACGCCTGCCTGGTGACTCTCTGTTTCCTGGTGACGCACGTTTCCCTGGTGATAGGGCGCCGAAAACTCGTGCACCGCCTCGATAAAGGCCCCGGCATGCGCCGGATCGACTTCCGGCGTGATGCCGTGGCCGAGGTTGAACACGTGGCCGCTGCCGCTGCCATAGCTGGCCAGGATACGCGCCACCTCGGCACGGATCGCCGCCGGCCGGGCATACAGCACCGTCGGATCCATGTTGCCCTGCAAGGCGACCTTGTCACCCACCCGCGCGCGCGCCTGGCCGAGGTCGCAGGTCCAGTCCAGGCCCAGGGCCTCGGCACCGGTCGCCGCCATCGATTCCAGCCACAGCCCGCCATTCTTGGTGAACAGGATCACCGGCACCTGCCGGCCCTCGTGCTGGCGAATCAGGCCGTTGACGATCTGCTGCATATAGGCCAGGGAAAACTCCTGGTAGGCCGCCGCGGACAGGCTGCCACCCCAGGTATCGAAGATCTGCACAGCCTGCGCACCGGCGCGGATCTGGCCATTCAGGTAACCGGTGACCGCTTGTGCCAGCTTGTCGAGCAGCACATGCATGGCCTGCGGGTTGTCGTAGAGCATGGCCTTGGACTTGCGGAAATCCTTCGACGAACCGCCCTCGACCATGTAGGTGGCCAGGGTCCAGGGGCTGCCGGAAAAGCCGATCAGCGGCACCCGGCCATTCAGCGCGCCGCGGATGGTACGCACGGCATCCATCACATAGCCGAGGTCCTGCTCCGGATCGGGAATCGGCAGGGCCTCGATATCGGCCGCCGTGTTGATGACCTTCTTGAAGCGCGGTCCTTCACCGGTCTCGAAATACAGGCCCTGGCCCATGGCATCCGGAATGGTCAGGATGTCGGAGAACAGGATGGCCGCGTCCAGCGGGTAACGCTCCAGCGGCTGCAGGGTGACTTCGCAGGCAAACTGCGGATTCTGCATCAGGCTCATGAAGTTGCCGGCCTTGGCACGGCTGGCGCGGTATTCCGGTAAATAGCGACCGGCCTGACGCATCATCCAGACCGGGGTGACGTCCACCGGCTGCTTCAGCAGGGCGCGCAAGAATCGATCATTTTTCAGCAGGGTCATGGCAAGCTTCCGAGTTGAGTGCGGCTATTTTCGCAGAGCCCTATGTAAAAGGCACGGCGGATGCCGTGCCTTTCGTCATGCTGCGTGACTTGCGTCAGTATCAGACACCCAGATAGTCCAGGATGCCTTCCGCCGCGGTACGCCCCTCAAAGATCGCGGTGACCACCAGGTCGGAGCCGCGGACCATGTCGCCGCCGGCGAAAATCTTCGGGTTGCTGGTCTGGTGCTTGAACGGGTTCTGTTCCGGCGCCACCACGCGGCCCTGGCTGTCGGTCTGGATGCGGAAGTCATCGAACCAGGCGGCCGGGCTCGGACGGAAACCGAAGGCAATCAGCACCGCGTCGGCCGGAATGATTTCCTCGGAGCCCGGAATCGGCTCGGGGCTGCGGCGACCGCGGGCGTCCGGCTCGCCGAGACGGGTCTCGACCACCTTCACGCCTTCCACCTTGCCTTCCCCGACAATGGCGATCGGCTGGCGATTGAAGAGGAATTTGACCCCTTCTTCGCGGGCGTTCTTCACTTCCTTGCGCGAACCCGGCATGTTTTCTTCGTCGCGGCGATAGGCGCAGGTCACCGACTTGGCCACCTGGCGGATCGAGGTGCGGTTGCAGTCCATCGCCGTGTCACCACCACCCAGCACCACCACGCGCTTGCCCTTCATGTCGATGAAGTCTTCCGGTGCTTTCTCGAAGCCCAGGTTGCGATTGACGTTGGCGACCAGGAAGTCCAGTGCATCATGCACGCCCGGCAGGTCTTCACCGGGGAAACCACCCTTCATGTAGGTGTAGGTACCCATGCCCATGAACACGGCATCGTATTCGTCGAGCAGCTGCTGCAGGCTGATGTCGCGGCCGATTTCGGTGTTCAGGCGGAACTCGATGCCCATGCCGGTGAAGATCTCGCGGCGGCGACTGAGCACCGATTTTTCCAGCTTGAACTCGGGGATGCCGAAGGTCAGCAGGCCGCCGATTTCCGGATTGCGGTCGAACACCACCGGCGACACGCCGTTGCGCACCAGCACGTCGGCGCAGCCAAGCCCGGCCGGACCAGCACCGATCACCGCGACTTTCTTGCCATTGGGTTTGACCTTGGACATGTCCGGGCGCCAGCCCATGGCGAAGGCGGTATCGGTGATGTACTTCTCGACCGAGCCGATGGTGACCGCGCCGAAGCCATCATTCAGAGTGCAGGCACCCTCGCACAGGCGATCCTGCGGGCAGACGCGGCCACAGACTTCCGGCAGCGTATTGGTCTGGTGCGACAGTTCGGCGGCGGCGAGGATATTGCCCTCGGAGACCAGCTTCAGCCAGTTGGGGATATAGTTGTGTACCGGGCACTTCCATTCACAATACGGGTTGCCGCAGCCCAGGCAGCGGTGCGCCTGCTCGGCAGCCTGCACCGGCTTGAAGGTTTCGTAGATCTCGACGAATTCCTTCTTGCGCTGGCGCAGGAGCTTCTTCTTCGGGTCCTTGCGTCCGACCTCGATGAACTGGAAGTCATTGTTCAGACGTTCAGCCATTTCAAAAACCTCTCAACAGCAACTTCGCGGGAACGCCTCGAAGCTGCAAGAAAATCAGGGGTAAGCGGCCCGCTTGGCCGCTTTGCGCTGCGTTATTGCGGGTTGGCCCGGGTGCTGGATAGCAGGGACGCCAGGTTTGCTGCCTTCGGCTTGACCAGCCAGAACTTGCGCAGGTAGTCGTCCAGATTCTCCATCAGGTTGCGGCCCCAGTCGCTGGCCGTTTCCTCCACGTACTCTTGCAGCACTTCCTGCAGATGGCTGCGGTAGCCCTCCATCGCCTCACTGCTGATCCGCTGGATTTCCACCAACTCATGGTTGACCCGATCGACAAAGGTATTGTCCAGGTCGAGCACGTAGGCGAAACCGCCGGTCATGCCCGAACCGAAGTTGTACCCGGTCTTGCCGAGCACACAGACAAAACCACCGGTCATGTATTCGCAGCAGTGGTCACCGGTACCCTCGACAACCGCATGCGCGCCGGAGTTGCGCACGGCAAAGCGTTCACCTGCGGTACCCGCGGCAAACAGCTTGCCGCCGGTAGCACCGTACAGGCAGGTGTTGCCGATGATCGCCGATTCCTCGGTCTTGAACGGACTGCCGGCTGGCGGCGCAATCACCAGCTTGCCACCGGTCATGCCCTTGCCCACGTAGTCGTTGGCATCGCCCTGCAGGTACAGATGCAGGCCGCCGGCATTCCACACGCCGAAGCTCTGCCCGGCAGTTCCCTTGAAGCGGAAGGTGATCGGCGCGGCGGACATGCCCTGATTGCCATGTGCCTTGGCGATTTCACCGGAAATCCGCGCACCGATGGAGCGGTCGCAGTTGCAGATATCCAGGCTGAACTCGCCGCCGCGCTTCCCGGCAATTGCCGCGCGGGCCATGTCGACCATCTTCTCGGCCAGCAGGCCCTGGTCGAACGGCGGGTTGCGGTCAACCTCGCAGAACTGCGGCTTGTCTGCCGGAATGTGCGCACTGCCGAGCAGCGGGCTCAGGTCCAGATGGCTCTGCTTGGCGGTTTCACCCGGCAGCATTTCCAGCAGGTCGGTGCGCCCGATCAGCTCGCCCAGGCTGCGCACGCCGAGCTTGGCCAGCCACTCGCGGGTTTCCTCGGCGATAAAGGTGAAGAAGTTCACCACCATGTCGGCCGTGCCGATGAAGTGGTCCTTGCGCAGCCGTTCATTCTGCGTGGCCACCCCGGTGGCGCAGTTGTTCAGGTGGCAGATGCGCAGGTACTTGCAGCCCAGCGCAATCATCGGCGCCGTGCCGAAACCGAAGCTTTCGGCACCCAGAATGGCGGCCTTGATCACATCCAGGCCGGTCTTCAGGCCACCGTCGGTCTGCACCCGCACCTTGCCGCGCAGGTCGTTGCCGCGCAGGGTCTGGTGGGTTTCCGCCAGGCCCAGTTCCCAGGGGCTGCCGGCGTACTTGATCGATGACAGCGGCGACGCACCGGTACCACCGTCATAACCGGAAATGGTGATCAGGTCGGCATAGGCCTTGGCCACGCCGGCGGCGATGGTGCCCACGCCCGGCTCGGCAACCAGCTTGACCGATACCAGCGCCTGCGGATTGACCTGCTTGAGGTCGAAAATCAGTTGCGCCAGATCCTCGATCGAATAGATGTCATGGTGCGGCGGCGGCGAAATCAGCGTGACGCCGGGCACGGCATAGCGCAGGCGGGCAATCAGGCCGTTGACCTTGCCGCCGGGCAACTGGCCGCCCTCGCCGGGCTTGGCGCCCTGGGCCACCTTGATCTGCAGCACCTCGGCATTCACCAGGTATTCCGGCGTGACACCGAAACGGCCGGTGGCCACCTGCTTGATCTTCGAACTGCGCACGGTGCCGTAACGCGCCGGGTCTTCACCGCCCTCACCGGAGTTGGAACGGCCACCGATGCGGTTCATCGCCTCGGCGATGGCTTCGTGGGCCTCCGGCGACAGCGCACCGAGGGAAATCCCGGCGGCATCGAAGCGCTTGAAGATCGACTGCAGCGGTTCGATCGCGTCGATCGGCAGCGGTTGCTCGGCCAGCTTTACCTTGAGCAGGTCGCGCAGCATGGACACCGGACGGTTATCCACCAGCGCCGTGTACTCCTTGAAGCGCGCGTAGTCACTCTGCTGCACCGCAGCTTGCAGGGTATTCACCACATCCGGGTTGTACGCATGGTACTCACCGCCGTAGACGAACTTCAGCAAACCACCCTGCTGGATCGGCTTGCGGCTGCTCCAGGCCTCGGCAGCGAGCAGTTTCTGCTCGGCCTCGAGATCGACGAAACGGGCACCCTTGATGCGCGACGCCACGCCGCGGAAACTGAGTTCCACCACGTCGTCGGCCAGGCCCACCGCCTCGAACAGCTGGGCGCCGCGATACGACGCAATGGTGGAAATGCCCATTTTCGACAGCACTTTCAGCAGGCCTTTGGAAATGCCCTTGCGGTAGTACTTGAAGACTTCCTGCAGATCGCCCAGCACCTCGCCGGTGCGAACCAGATCCGCCAGCACCTCATAGGCGAGGTACGGGTAAACCACGCTGGCACCGAAACCACAGAGCACGGCGAAATGATGCGGGTCGCGCGCCGTGGCGGTTTCCACCAGGATGTTGCAATCGCAACGCAGGCCCTGCTCGACCAGCCGATGGTGCACGGCACCCACCGCCAGCGCGGGATGTGCCGGCAACTTGCCCGGAGCGATGGCGCGATCACTGAGCACCAGCAGCACCTTGCCGGCACGCACGGCCGCCTCGGCCTGGTCGGCGATGGCACGCACGGCCGCTTCCAGGCCGACATCCTCGGCATAGTTGAGGTCAATGTGCTCGCGTGCAAAGCCCGGCCGCTCCAGCGTCAGCAGGGTCTGCCATTTCGCCGGCGAGATCACCGGCGAACTGAGAATCAGGTGATTGGCGTGGCCCGGAGACTCCTCGAAGATGTTGTGTTCGGCGCCCAGGCAGGTCTCCAGCGACATGACGATCGCTTCGCGCAGCGGGTCGATCGGCGGGTTGGTCACCTGCGCAAACTGCTGGCGGAAATAGTCATAGGGCGAGCGCACGCGCTGCGACAGCACCGCCATCGGCGTGTCATCGCCCATCGAGCCGACAGCTTCCTGGCCCTGCTCGGCGAGCGGACGCAGCACCTGGTCACGCTCCTCGAAGGTGACCTGGAACATCTTCATGTACTGCTTGAGCTGCTCACCGTCATAGCTGGCGGCACCATTGTCCTCATCCAGCGAGGCCTGAATGCGCAGGGCACTCTGGCGCAACCACTGCTTGTACGGATGGCGCGACTTCAGGCGGCTGTCGATATCATCCGACTGCAGCACCTGCCCGGTTTCAGTGTCGATCGCAAGAATCTGCCCGGGGCCGACCCGGCCCTTGCCGATGACGTCCTCGGGCTGGTAGTTCCACACGCCCACTTCGGAAGCCAGGGTGATATAGCCATTCTTGGTAGTCACCCAGCGCGCCGGACGCAGGCCGTTGCGATCCAGCAGGCAGACGGCATAGCGCCCGTCGGTCAGGACTACGCCAGCCGGACCATCCCAGGGCTCCATGTTCAACGAGTTGAACTCGTAAAACGCCCGCAGATCGGCATCCATGCTTTCAACGTTCTGCCAGGCCGGCGGAATGATCATGCGCAGGCCGCGGAACAGGTCCATGCCGCCGGTAACCATCAGCTCCAGCATGTTGTCCATGCTGGAAGAGTCCGAACCCACCCGGTTGACCAGCGGGCCCAGCTCGTCCAGATCGCCAATCAGCTCATTGGCGAACTTGCTGCGCCGGGCCTGCGCCCAGTTGCGGTTGCCGGTAATGGTGTTGATCTCGCCATTGTGGGCAAGGAAACGGAACGGCTGGGCCAGCGGCCACCTGGGCAAGGTATTGGTGGAAAACCGCTGGTGAAACACGCAGATTGCCGTCTGCAGGCGCTCATCCCCCAGATCCGGGTAGAACTGCTGCAAGTCCGCCGGCATCATCAGGCCCTTGTAGATGATGGTCTTGGGCGAAAAGCTGCAGATGTAGTGATCCGTGTCAGCCGCGTTGGCAACCGAGGAGCGGCGGCGCGCAACAAACAGCTTGATGGCGAACTGCTGATCGCTCAGCCCGTCACCACCAATAAATACCTGCTCGATCTGCGGCAGGCGCTCCAGGGCCAGCCGGCCCAGCACGGAGCTATCCACCGGCACCTGACGCCAGCCAATCAGCTGCAGGCCAGCCGCCAGAATTTCACGGTTCATGTTTTCACGAGCAGCCGCAGCCCGCGCAGGGTCCTGATTGAAGAACACCATGCCCACCGCATATTGCTGCGGCAGCTCGACAGAAAAGTGCTCTTTGGCCTTGGCGCGCAGGAACAGGTCGGGCTTCTGGATCAGCAACCCGCACCCATCTCCGGTCTTGCCGTCGGCGTTAATCCCGCCACGGTGGGTCATGCAGGTCAAGGCCTCGATGGCCGTCTGCAACAGATGGTGACTGGCCTCACCCTGCATGTGGGAGATCAGGCCGAAGCCGCAGTTATCCTTGAACTCATCAGGATGATATAGACCCGCTTTCATAGACGCTCTCACCAGAAACTTCTTTCAAATTCAATCAGTTACCTTACGCGCAGGTCAATGCGCCAGCTTTGCGCAGGCAAAAGGGAGGTCATTGTACATATCCACCCAAGTCGTCACAAATGTTGATGACGACCCAGTGGAACCAGATGTCGCCTGAGCGAAGGAAAGTCAGGCGCGCCACTGCTAGTGGTGACGCCCTGACCCGCGGGCGGTTCAGCGCCCCGCGGACATCTCTTGCTGGATGCTGGCAAAGGTCTTGGGCCAGGGCTTGCCCGCCTGGATTTTTGCCGGCAAGGTCTGTACCGCAGCCTGCGCAGCATCACGACCGGAAAAGACCCCATAGGTCACCACATACATAGGCGCCCCCTGGTGCAACTTCATGAAGTAATGGTAATCGCCGCCATTCTGCTTCACGAAAGACTTCGCGCTGGCCTCCGACCGGGTCCCGAGAATTTGCAAGGTAACCCGCGAGGCCTCCTGCGCCCTGTACCACTGGCTGCCTGCCGAAGCGCTGGCCGTGACTGCTGGCGGCTTCGGCTTGGGTTGATCCTGCACTACAGGTAGCGCTGTCGCGGACGCCACTGGCGCAGCTGCAGAAGCGACCTCAACAGCTGCCGTGACCGGTGGAACCTGAGCGGCAGCGCTACCGGGCGCACCCGACGCGGACACAGGGGGGGCGACTTGAGCCGGCGCCTGGGAATTCGGCAGGGGCAATGGCACCAGCGCGCCGGGCGACTCGGCCGCTACCACGACAGGCCCGGCAACCGTTTCGGCTGGAGCAAGAACCTCTTGCGCGCCAGCAGCGTCCTCTCCCTCAGCATTCCCGGAGGCCTGCGCCAGGGGCTCCCTGATAATCGGCTGGACTACTTGCGGCGTAGCGCTGGCGCTGCTGGAAAACTCCACTGTCGGCGCCCTGCTCGGGACCTCGGCCCCTGCCTGCCCAGAGCCGGCAGTGGCGGGGACGAGCACCTCACCCGGCACCGGCCCAGTATTACTGTTCATCAACCACGCACCACCCACGACCGCGGCAGCAATAACCAGTGCAAGCACATGCTTCTTCGGTAGACCGAACGAAAAACCCCGCGCACCCTGCGCCCCGCGATCGGCCAGCATCGCCTCGATCATGGTGTCTCGCGCCACCTGGTTGATTGCCCCCGGCCAGCCCTCGGACTCCGCGTGAATGCTCTCGATCTGCTCATCGGTCAGCAGCTCCAGCGACTGGCCAGCCCCCTCAAGCCGCAGCGCGAGATACTCGCGGGTTTCTGCATCGGTGTATGGCTGCAGCTCTACGCAGTGAACGCTTGCCGGATCCTCGGCCAGCAGACCAAGCCGTGGCGCAAGCTCGGCCTCGGCGAAGAGAAATACATGCAAGCGACCTGCGCCGTTGCCTGCCGCCAACGCGATCAAAACCCTCAACGCCTGATCGTCAAGCCGACCCGCATCATCCACCAGCAGATACACTTCCTGGCCTGTCACTGCCAGTTGGCCAGCCCGCGACAAAATCGCGTCGACCGCAGGAGAACTGGCTCCCACCCCACTGGCTACAAGCTTCAAGACTGCCGCAGAAGCTCCGGACTCACGGCCCGACAACACAATGCTGTGCACCGACTGCTTATTGGTGCTGGCGACCAAGGCCTGGCGCAACAAGGTTTTGCCACTGCCCTTCGGGCCAGCCACCAACAACAGCTGTTGGCCGTAGCGGGCCAAATGGTGCAACTGGCCCAGAACGGACTTTCTCTGTGCGGGGTAAAACTTGAAGCCAGGGACTCGAGGAGTGAATGGATCATGGCTGAACTGGTAGTACCCCAGAAGCGCTTCGTCGGCATGCAAACTAGTCATGAATTCCTCTTCAGTCGTGAAGCTGTCCCACAATGGCACGATAATCCGCACTCAGCGTGGCATGTAAAATCTCTTCGGGATAATCACCAACTACCATGGCTTCACCCAGCTTGCGCAACAGTACAAACCTGATGCGCCCATCCTGAACCTTCTTGTCTATGGCCATATGTTGGAGAAAGTGTTCGGCGGTCATTTCCACAGGGGGAATAACCGGCAACCCCGCACGCCGCAAAAGCCGAATGCCGCGATCGCGCTCTTCGCTACTCAGGAAACCCAGCAAACGCGACATTTCCAGCGCCATGACTGTTCCTGCGGCAACCGCCTCGCCGTGCAGCCAGACCCCATAGCCCATGTGCGTCTCGATTGCATGCCCAAAGGTATGCCCCAAGTTTAGCGTCGCGCGCAATCCCGTTTCGCGCTCATCCAGCCCAACGACGCGCGCCTTGGCTTCGCATGACCGGCGAATGGCTTCAGTAAGCGCGTCAGCCTGCAGCGCGATAATCTGCTCAAGGTTGTGCTCAAGCCACGCGAGGAAGCCCTCGTCGCAAATCAAGCCGTACTTGATGACCTCCGCCAGGCCTGAAGAAAACTCACGGGGCGGCAGCGTTTTCAGGGTATCCGTATCAATCACAACGGCCTTCGGCTGATAAAAAGCACCGACCATGTTTTTTCCCATGGGGTGATTAATCCCGGTTTTACCACCGACGGAAGAATCTACCTGCGAAAGCAGTGTTGTCGGGACCTGGATGAAATCGATCCCCCGCTGATAACAGGCCGCTGCAAACCCCGCCATATCGCCAATCACGCCACCACCCAGGGCGATAATCGTCGACTTACGATCAAAGCGAGCACCGAGAAGACCATCAAAGATTAACTGGAGAGTTTCCCAAGTCTTGTAAGACTCCCCGTCTGGCAAGGTAACAACAGCCACATCGTAACCGGCAAGTGCCGAACACAGCGCATCAAGGTAGAGCGGCGCCACCGTTTGGTTGGTAACGACAGCAACCTGCTTCCCCGCCAGATGATCTGCAAAATACTGTGCACGACCGAGAATGCCCGAGCCGATATAAATCGGGTAGCTGCGTTCACCAAGTTTTACATAAAGAGTCTGCATGAAGCCCTCCGGAAAAGGGCCATAGAATATCGCAGTTCACGCTTGGTTAACTGCCCGAGCCAGTCTGTAGCTGATCAAGAATTTCCTGAACCACGACCCGCGGAGGGCGCTCGTCCGTCTCTATCACTATATCGGCAATTTCTCTGTATAGCGGGTCACGCACCGCCATCAGATCGACAAGAACCTGCCCGGGATTGGAAGTTTGCAGGAGGGGTCTGTTTCTATCGCGCGAGGTTCGCCCTAGCTGCTGTTCAATCGAGGTGTAGAGGTAAATAACCCGCCCGCCGGCCTTCAGCGACTGCCTGTTAGCCGGCCTCAAGACTGCACCACCGCCGGTTGCAAGAACGATCCCGTCAAGCTCGCACAACTCCGCAATCATCGCTTGCTCACGCTCACGAAATCCCTGCTCACCCTCAACATCAAAGATCCAGGGGATATCGGCGCCAGTTCGCTGCTCGATTTCCTTATCGGAATCCTTGAATGGCATTCGCAACTCTTTGGCAAGCAAACGCCCGATGGTGCTTTTACCAGCACCCATCGGGCCAACCAGAATCAGGTTCTGCACCACTCACAGTTCCGGTGTAATTGCCGAGCCACTCATGATCCGCGGGGTGAGGAAAATCAACAACTCGCTTTTCTGGTCTACTACAGCCGTGTTCTTGAACAGCTGGCCCAAGTAAGGCAGGTCACCCAAGAACGGCACCTTCTCAACTGTCTTGCTCTGGGTGGTTGAAAACACTCCACCAATTACAATTGTCTCACCATCACGAACGAGTACTTTTGCATTTACTTCATTCGTCTTGAGTGAAGGCACGCCGTTAATACGGGGAACTGTTTCGTCAATGTCATCCTTATTGACCTTCACTTCCATGATGACCTGATCATCCGGCGTAATCTGCGGAGTCACCTCAAGAGAAAGCACCGCCTCCTTGAACTGAGTAGTGGTTGCACCACTGGAGGAAGCCTCTTGATATGGAATTTCCTTACCCTTGAGGATCTTAGCGGTTTCCTTGTCAGAAGTTACAACCTTTGGTTGGGAAATAACCTCCCCATTCCCGGTCGACTCCATGGCGGTCAACTCCAGATCCAGAATGGTGTTATCGGTAATAAAGCCAAGATTCAGACCGGATGTCGGCGCAGCTGCACCGAGGTCAACATAAGTCGGAATACCGCCCGCGTCAGGCAATACTCGGTCTCTTACCGCGGTACTACCACCAACCACCCAGTTATTATCGCCAACACTCAGACCGCGCCATTTGACACCAAAATCCTTTTTGAAGCCGACATCCGCCTCGACAATCCGCGCCTCGATAAGAACCTGCCGCACGGGTATATCAAGCTGTGCCACAACCCTTCTCAGCTCGTCCAGGCGCTCCTGGGTTTGGTACGCAATGATGCTGTTGGTCCGGTCATCCACCGTGATTGAGCCGCGCCCGGCAGCCCCGCCTGATCCTTCTTCATCCGCTGCGGTGACGCTCTCAAAAAGCTTGGCAATATCTGCTGCCTTCGCGTAATTGACCTGTATCAGCTCGCGCCGCAGCGGCGCCAGCTCCGCCATCAGTTGCTGCGATTCAAGTTCCTGCCTTTCACGTGCAGCAATCTCGTCAGCAGGCGCAATCAACAGCACATTACCGATCTTGCGCTGATCCAGACCCTTGGTCTTCAGCACCAGATCCAGTGCCTGATCCCAGGGCACATTCTGCAATCGCAGCGTGATACTGCCCTGCACACTGTCACTGGCCACAAGGTTCAGATCGGTAAAGTCGGCGATTAGTTGCAAAACGGAACGAACATCAATGTCCTGGAAATTTAAGGACAGCTTCTCCCCAGTGTACGCAAAGCGATTTTCATCACGCTTCGCCTTCTCGGCCTGGGTGAGTGGCTTAACGCTAATCGTCAGCCGCTTATCCGTCTGATAAGCCATGTAGTCATAGGATCCCGTAGGTTCAATAACCACTGTCGCCTTACCAGCCTGATCTGTAGCACTGACAAACCGCACCGGTGTGGCAAAGTCCTGAACATCCAGACGAACCCGCAGCGACTCAGGCAGGCCGGTATTGGCAAACTCCAGCTTAATTTTGCCACCCAGGTCAGTAATATCCGGGCTTATCGATGCCGCGGAAAGATCGATTACGACATTGCCCTCACCTTGAGGGCCGCGCTGGAAGTCAATCGCGCTTATTGTCTTGCCTGCAGGCTGATAGGCCGCAGTTGAAGCGCCATTGTACTTGGCTGCCGCGGTCGACGGCGCGACCGTATTGCTTGCCGAAGATCCGCCTTCACCTACCACTACGAAAACACTGTTTCCTTCGCTACGGACGCTATACGGCTTCAGTGTTGAAAGATTGACTATCAGGCGGGTGCGGTCTTTGGTCTCCACAATTGTCATGCTTCTGGCCGCACCTACAGCAATCTCGCGATTTTTCTGGCCGAGCTTATTCGCCACTCCCGGAAAATCAAGGGCAATTCGCGCAGGCTGCTCAATGGTATATCCGCGCGGCGCAGCAACAGGCTGATCAAACTGCAATTTCAATTCAACGCTTTCACCGGGCAATGCGCCCACATCAATCGCCTCAAGATCCGCAGCAAACAGGGCAGTTGAAGTCAATGCGGTTAGCAAGGCGAAACCTATACGCGCCAGGGAGCTATTCATTCTCAGGTTCCGTTCTTTAGCTTGATAAATATTATTCATTTTACCCACCCTTAAGTGCGCTCTTTGAGCGGGATACTTCGAGGGCGCTCCAACCAGCCACCTTCACCATCAGGAACGATTTCAATGACATCAACTGCCGAGTTGGTAATCTCTACAATGCGCCCATGATTTCGCCCAAGATAATCGCCCACTTTGACACGATGAACTCCGCCGGCACCACGAACCAAGGCGTTTAATCCAGTATCGTTTGCAAGCGTTCCGACCATCTCGAAGACTTCGATATTGAACCCTTCAAGAAACTGCTTGATGCGCGCCTCATCCGGCTTAACATCTTTCGAGCTCTTTTGCTGGGCCAAGAGATCAATCTTCACCGACGGCTGAAAGGGCGAACGCAAAGCCGACGCCGTATAGGTAAACGCCTCATACGGCTGAAATTTCGGAAGGGGTTCGATTGAGCCTTTAGGTCTGGCCCGCACCTCATCCATGAAGGTTTGAAGGTCGGAAAAATCCCCGCCACCACAGCCAGAAAGCATTAAAAAAGGAATAACGGCATAACAAAGGCTAGGGAATCTCATTTTTGCAGCCCTTTGTCGTTATAACGATAGGTCTTGGCCAGCACACTCATGCGCAACCTTGAAGGCTCCCCGGGACTTGCCGGTGCCACTTCGAAATCATGCAGGGTGACAATCCTTGGCAAGCTTGAAACTCCGCTCACAAAAGTCGCCAGGTCGTGGTATCCGCCCTCAACGACAATCTGTATGGGCAGCTCGATATAGAATTGCTGCTGAACCTCTGGCAGCAACTTAATTTCAGAAAACTCCAATCCACTGGCCAAGCCGGTTCTGGTTATATCCTCAAGCAATCCGGGAACCTCCGTATCACTTGGCAATTGACGAAGCAGGGCACCAAAAGAGGTTTCCATTTCCTTCATCTGCTCTTTGTAGGCTTCCAGATTCGCAGCCTGAAAAGCCTTGGTCGAAAATTGATCGCGCAACAAAGACTCTTCGACCTTCTGCTGGTCAAGCTGCAGCTCAATATCCTCAAGATGCAATTTGTATCCGGCAACCACCACCACAATTAACAAAATAATGCAGGTGATTGCCTTCACCGGAGCAGGCCAAGAGCCGGCATTGTTCATATCAAGGTTTGCAAGATCGATCTTGCGAAGGCTTTCCAGCGACTCAGCAAAACTCATTTCCTGGCCCCTTCTGCATCACTCACGACAGGCGTTACCTGCTGCACACTCATGGTAAATACATTGGCCTGATCGACCCCGCCCGAAGTAACCGCCTTGACTTCAGACAGATTCGGCGATGCAAGCCATTCAGAACCATCCATGTTACGCATCAGGCTAGAAACCCGGTTATTCGACTCAGCCGCGCCAGTGACAGCAATATTGCTCCCCGTCATCTTGAGGCGGGTGAAATGAACACCGTCCGGCAATGTGCGGACAAACTGGTCAAATATGCGCCCGATAATGGAACGGTTCCCCTGCAGATCCTGAATGATCTTCATGCGTTCAAGCAGCTGCTGGCGACGAACTTTCAACTCGCTGATTTCCTTGATTCTCGCGTCCAGCACCGCTATCTCTTTCTTGAGAAATTCATTGCGCGCAATCTGATTGTCGACAGCTGCGTTCAGGTACTGATCGCCAACAAAAACCAGGCCGCAGGCAACTATCAATACCCCAGCAAGCGTGACCAGAAATTGTTGTTTGCGCTCCTCGCGAAGCTGTTCGCGCCACGGCAGTAAGTTGATGCGCGCCATCAGTCGAAACTCCTCATCGCCAAACCACAGGCAATCATCAGAGCCGGGGCATCGCTTGCAAGACTGCCCGCGTTGACCTTGCTACCAAGAGCCATCTCTGCAAAGGGGTTTGCCACCAGCGTTTGCGTACCTATTTTCTGCTGAATCAATCGATCCAGATCCGGAATGGACGCGGTACCCCCGGCAAGCAGGATGTAGTCGACATCATTGAACTGCCCAGAGGCAAAGAAGAACTGCAAAGAGCGCGAAACCTGCTGCACCACGGCCTCTTTGAATGGCTGCAATACCTCGGCCTCGTAGTCATCAGGAAGACCGCCTGCCTTCTTGGCCAGCCCCGCCTCCTCGACGGACAGGCCGTAGCGCCGCTGGATTTCCTCTGTCAGCTGCCGGCCACCAAACATGGATTCACGGCTATAAATCGTCTTGCCATTATGCAGAACGCTGAGCGTCATCATGGTGGCGCCGATATCTATTATCGCAACCGTCAGGTCATCACGATCAGAACCAAGCTGCTGGGCCAGCAAGCCGTACGCACGCTCCAGGGCGTAAGCTTCGACGTCTACCACCTTGGCCGTCAGCCCGGCTACCGAAAGAGCTGCCTCCCGCACCTCCACGTTTTCCTTGCGGCAAGCAGCCAGGAGCACATCCACTCGCTCGGCATTTCTTGGCGAAGGCCCCTGAACCTCGAAGTCGATTGCAACTTCCTCCAGAGGGTAGGGAATGTACTGGTCAGCCTCGATTTTCAGCTGATTCTCCAATTCATCATCGGAAAGACCAGCCTCCATCTCGATTGTCTTGGTGATCACCGCCGAGCCGGCCACAGCAACGGCCACCTGCTTGGTGCTGGTTCTAGCCTTGGAAATCACCCTCACCAAGGCCTGCCCCACGCCCTCCAGCTCTGCGATATTCTTTTCGACAACAGAATTTGGTGGAAGCGGCTCGACTGCGTAAGCCTCTACTTTGTAGCGGCTTCCCGAGCGACTCAGTTCGATGAGCTTGACCGAGGTCGAACTGATATCGATCCCCAGCAGCGTATGTGCTTTCTTATTGAAGAGCCCTAGCACGACTGATTTCCTATCTACATCCGAGACTTACGGAAGGTTTATATTTTTCTACATTAAATAACAGTCTTGACAGAAGCGCAAATGGCGACCCCGCAAAAAAACCGCTTATAATGTGATCAGTTTTTCGTTTCAGGTTATTCCTCTCGCATAACCCATTCTTTTATCTGGAAATCTAAAAGCCTTGATACACCTGATAAAGTTTTTCTGGTGGTCTTTCGTAGCTGTTTTTTGCGGGCTATTGCTCAGTTTAAGCGGCGCCTTTCTCTACCTCAGCCCCAGCCTGCCTTCTGTCGAGACATTACGCAGCGTTCAGCTGCAGATGCCTCTCAGGGTTTTCAGTAGCGACAGAAAGCTGATTGCCGAATTCGGCGAAATGCGGCGCACGCCAATTCGATTCGCCGACATTCCAACCGACTTCATCAATGCACTGTTAGCGGCCGAAGATGACAACTTTGCCAATCACCATGGCGTAGACCTGACCAGCCTGGTACGCGCGAGCTCCGAGCTATTAAGGAGCGGGCACATCCAGACAGGCGGAAGTACCATCACCATGCAGGTGGCAAAAAACTTCTTCCTTTCCAGCGAGCGCAGCTTTTCCAGAAAGATCAATGAAATTTTGCTAGCCCTGCAAATCGAGCGGGAACTCAGCAAGGATGAAATTCTGGAACTTTACGTGAACAAGATTTACCTCGGCAATCGCGCCTATGGTATCGAGGCAGCCGCACAGGTTTACTACGGCAAATCCATCAGGGATGTCAGCCTGTCACAGATGGCCATGATTGCCGGGTTGCCCAAAGCTCCCTCACGCTACAACCCCCTGGCTAACGCCCCGCGCAGCAAAGAGCGCCGCGACTGGATTCTCGGGCGGATGTACAAGCTCGGCCGGATCGATCAGTCACGCTACGACGCGGCAATTGCCGAACCTATCGACGCCAGCTACCACGGCCCGACGCCGGAACTGAACGCCCCCTATATAGCCGAAATGGTTCGCGCAGAAATGGTTGGCCGTTACGGCAGCGATGCCTATACCGAGGGCTTTCAGGTCACAACTACCGTTCCCAGCCATTTGCAGGATGCGGCGACCAGCGCAGTTCGCCAGGGGCTGACAAATTACGACGCGCGTCATGGCTACAGGGGGCCGGAAGCTCGCCTGCCCGGAATGACCAAAAATACCTGGCTGGAAGAGCTGGCCAAGCACCGCAGCATTGGCGACCTTGAACCCGCGATTGTCACCCAGGTCGAGCAAAGCGGCATTCTGGTGTTGACCAGGAGCGGCGAAGAAGTAGCTGTCCCGTGGGAAAGCATGAAGTGGGCCCGGCCATTTTTAAGCACCAACAGCATTGGCAGTCGCCCGCAAAAACCCGGCGATGTAGCCCAGGTCGGCGACCTGATAAGGGTAAGCCGCGGAACGGATGGCAGTTTCAGTTTTCGTCAGATTCCGGCAGCCCAGGCCGCCCTGGTTTCCCTTGATCCGCGCAACGGCGCAATCCGCGCCCTGGTCGGCGGCTTCTCATTCGAGCAAAGCAACTACAACCGTGCCGCCCAGGCAAAGAGGCAGCCAGGGTCAAGCTTCAAGCCCTTCCTCTACAGCGCCGCCCTTGACCACGGCTTTACAGCTGCCAGCCTGGTCAATGACGCGCCAATTGTCTTCCAGGAGGCCGGCATGGACGAGGCCTGGCGACCGAAGAACGACAACGATACCTTTCTCGGCCCGATACGCCTGCGCGAAGCCCTGTACAAGTCACGCAACCTGGTTTCGATCCGCGTTCTTCAGGCCATCGGCATCAATTACGCCCTCGATTACGTAAGCCGGTTTGGCTTCAACAAAGAGGACCTGCCGCGCAACTTTTCCCTAGCCCTGGGCACTGCAAACCTGACACCACTGGAAATCGCCAGCGGCTGGAGCGTTTTTGCCAACGGCGGCTTCAAGGTCTCGCCCTACCTGATTGAACGCATTGAAAGTCGTGATGGCCAGGCATTATTCATAGCCAATCCTGCGAGCATCCCCGCACCACAGGAATCAGTCGCCGTCGAAATAAATGAAGCCCCCTCTGACACTACTGACACCTCGCCAGTCCTGGCCGAACGTATTGTCGACGCGCGCACGACGTACATTCTCACCAACATGCTGCAGGATGTAATCAAGCGCGGCACCGGTAGACGCGCCCTGGAAATGCAGCGCAACGACCTGGCCGGAAAGACCGGCACCACCAACGAATCGAAAGACAGCTGGTTCTCCGGCTTCAACGCGGATTACGTGACTACCGTGTGGGCCGGCTTTGACCAGCCGGAAAGCCTCGGGCGCAATGAATACGGCGGCACGGTTGCCTTGCCCATCTGGATCAGCTTCATGAGCGCCGCCCTAAAGGACCAGCCGGAGCACCTGCTACCCGAACCCGACGGCATCAAGACCCTGCGCATAGATCCGGTGACCGGCCGGGCAGCCGCCCCAGGGACCCCTGGCGCCTACTTCGAACTGTTCAGGAGCGATGATTCGCTCCCGAGCATGGGTGAACAATCCCCTGGCTCGGCAGCACCGGGCGGCCCGTTGCCTGCGGACGAAAGTACGCCCATCGACCTGTTCTGAACCCGGTATAGCCAACAGCAAAAAGCCCCCGTCTTTCGACGAGGGCTTTGGTTCAGTGCTTCATAAAGCTAACCAGTGGTCAGCCGTTGAACACATCGTCCACCGTTTTGATTGGGTAGTTCTTCGGATAAGGCAGGGTTGCCACGCCGGACTCGATGGCCGCCTTGGCGACCGCATCGCTTACAACGGTAATCAACCGTGCGTCCATTGGCTTCGGAATGATGTATTCGCGACCGAAGGTCAGCTTGGCACCGCCATACGCATCGCAGACTTCCTGCGGAACCGGCAGCTTCGCCAGATCACGCAGAGCCAGCGCGGCAGCGATCTTCATTTCTTCGTTGATACGCTTGGCGCGCACATCCAGCGCGCCCCGGAAGATGAAGGGGAAGCCCAGCACATTGTTGACCTGATTCGGGTAATCCGAGCGCCCGGTAGCCATGATCACATCCGGCCGCGTCGCGTGAGCCAGTTCAGGCTTGATTTCCGGGTCCGGATTGGAACAGGCGAAGACGATCGGGTTCACGGCCATGCGCTGCAGATCTGCGGCGGACAGCAGATTCGGACCGGACAGACCGACAAACACATCAGCGCCCTCGAGCGCATCACTCATGGTGCGCTTGTCGGTTTCATGGGCAAACACCGCCTTGTACTGGTTCAGGTCATCCCGCCCCGAATGAATCACACCCTTGCGGTCGCACATGAAAATGTTCTCGATGCGTGCGCCCACACTCACCAGCAACTTCATGCAGGATATGGCGGCAGCACCAGCGCCCAGGCAGACAATCCTGGCTTCCGGCAATTTCTTGCCAACGATTTCCAGCGCGTTGAGCATGCCGGCCGCCGTCACGATAGCCGTGCCATGCTGATCATCGTGCATGACCGGGATGTCGCACTGCTCGATCAGAGCGCGCTCAATCTCGAAGCACTCGGGAGCCTTGATATCCTCGAGGTTGATCCCGCCGAAAGTGATGGAAATGCGCTTGACCGTGTCGATGAACGCCTGCGGACTTTCTGCATCGACCTCGATATCGAATACATCAATCCCGGCAAAGCGCTTGAACAGGACGCCCTTGCCTTCCATGACCGGCTTTGAAGCCAGCGGCCCGAGATCCCCCAGACCCAGAATTGCCGTGCCATCGGAAATCACTGCCACCAGATTGCCTTTGCCGGTGTACTTGTAGGCCAGCTCCGGATCGCGGGCAATCTCGCGCACAGGCTCTGCGACACCCGGACTATAAGCCAGTGCCAGATCGCGGGCGGTAGCCGTTGGCTTGGTCACTTCAACACTCAATTTCCCCGGACGAGGCTGGGCGTGATATTCGAGGGCGGCGGTTTTCAGATCAGTCATTTTGGCGACACCATTCTTTATGCGCATGGGTAAAGCGGGCAGGCGAGAATAACCAATACACCCTGACCTAACAAGCGAGGGCTGGCCTAGCGAGCCAGCTTGAGCATACTTCCGGGCGCAACTTCTCCGCTCGGATAAAGGCCATTCAGCAGGCGAATGCGAGCCACCTTGTCGCCCGGAAGGTCGGCTGACCCGGCCAGGCTTTCCAGCGTTTCTCCCGGCTTGACCTGCACCACATGGATCCGCACCGGCTGAGCCAGGGCTTTCTCCTTCGCGGTCAACGCCCGGAAACTGTTGATCACCGCCATAAACTGATTGTCCTCGCTTTCCAGCGAGCCTGGTGCCTTGACCACGCCAATGAACATGTAGACCTGCTGGCCTTTCACAATCAGCGCCACCCGTCGCGCCGGCTGGCCGGGGATAACCGCCGTGACCCCGGAAAGCCCGTCACGCTGAAAACTCTCCTGCATGGCCAGACGTTGATCGCCGACCTGCTTCCTGAGCATTTCTTCGGGCGTCAGGCGCGCGTCGAACTCACCCATCTTCAGGGCAACGAAGGCTTGCTGATCCGCGGTGTGGATAACCACCGCATCAGGGCGATTGAGCAGCTCCCAGCCTTGCGGGATACCCAGGGTGAAGTCGAGCCCGGCATGGAAAAACTGCTGTCCCCGACGCACGCCCTGCTCGGCCGAGTCGCCCAACGGCAGGCCTTCGAGATGCTTGAGGAAGGCCTGGCGGTTTTCCAGCTGCTGGCCACTGGCCAGCGCCCGGGCCGGACCGATTACCTGCTTGAGCCGGGTATCGTTATCCGGATGGGTATCGAACAGGCCGTGATAACCGGACGCTTTAACCGGCTGGCCGTTCTTCTGCGCCTGGTCGCGGGCAAAGTCATCCTGTGTCTTGAGCACTTCGACAACCTCGATCATCGCCTCGGGGTTGTAATCACTGCGTGCCAGATACTGGGCACCCAGCCCGTCAGCCTCCAGTTCCATGTCGCGGCCGTAGCCAGTGACAATGGCATTGCCCAGCACATTGGTCAGGTCGCCGGCCGCCCCGACTCCGGTGCCGATGGCAACCGCCTGACCGAGAATATTCCAGGCCTGTGCCTGGCTTTGCTGGCGCACGCCGTGACGGGCGGTGACGTGGCCGATCTCGTGGCCGAGCACCGCGGCCATCTCCGCCTCTGAATTAAGGTAGGCAAGCAGCCCGCGATTGATGAACACGTAGCCGCCCGGCAGGGCAAAGGCATTGATGTCAGCACTGTCGACGACGAAGAACTGGTATTGGAGATTGCTGCGATGACTATTGCTGGCGAGCTTTTCACCGACCTGCTGGACATACGCACGCAGCTTCTCGTCCTGGTAAATCGGGTACTGCTTGAGCACCTGCTGGTACGATTGCCGACCCAGGCTGAGCTCCTGCTGCTCGGTCATCATCACAAAATCGCTGTTGCCGGTCACCGGATTGACCGCGCAGCCCGATATCCCGGCCACGGCGCACAACAAAGCCAGAACAACACGTATGTTCATTGCAAAACCTCGAGCATGACCGGAGATGTTAGCGACAATAACCAGCGCGCCTGACCCGGCCTTGTCTGGCCACGACGCGCGCGATCGACCACCCAGCCACGCACCTCCACTTCGCGGCCGGACAGCTTCTGCAAGGCTTGGATATCGAACTGCGAAAAGAGTTTCGGCTTCACCTGCAAAACCAGCGAACTGCCCAGATCAAGCCAGAGTCCGCCACGATTGCGCTCGATCTTCAGCACCTGGCCATGAATCAGGGCAAAGCCGCCTGCGCGCACCTGGCCCGGCGCCAGGATATCCGGCCGACGCCACAGACCGCGCGCGGACTGGCGCGCCTGGCGCTCGGCCGCGCGCTGACAATCCACCAGGGCGGTTTCCGGAGCAAACGCCACCTGATATCCAAGCCCCTCCGCCAGCAGTTGCTGCTCCAGGTTGCGGCCCTGGCGATCATAGACATGCGCCAGCGTGCGGCCATAGTGATCCTTCGCCGGCACACCGACTTGCAGGGCCACCTGGCTGTCGTTGGCCACCACCAATTGCTGCAAGCGCTGCTGCGCCTGATGCGCAAATGGCTGCACAGGTCGCCCCTGGTGCGCGAGTTCAGGCGTGTTCAGCCCGACCAGCCGGACACTGCGCCCATCCATCAGCCGCAGCGTGTCGCCGTCGACCACCCGCTCGACGCGATAAGTCGGCAGCTTGCCGGGCAACGGGCAGGACGCCTGAGCGGCGATGCAGCCCAGCAAACCAATAAAAAAGGCGCCCATCACGGACGCCTTTTTTATCAGCTGCGAAAAAACCCGTAAGTCTTTCCTGCTCATTCGGCCAGTTACTTGGTGCCGAACACGCCGAAACGCTGCTTGAAGCGATCAATACGGCCGCCGGTGTCGAGCACCTTCTGCTTGCCGGTGTAGAACGGGTGGCACTCGTTGCATACGTCGATGCTGAGGCTCTTGCCCAGGGTGGAGCGGGTCTTGATCACGTTACCGCAGCTGCAGGTAGCATCGATTTCGACGTAATTCGGATGGATATCGGCTTTCATGTGCAATTCCTCGAGTCTGGCGTGCCGCCATCCGACCCTATGTCGAACACCGCACGTAAACAGGCGGCGGATCATACCAGAGCGCATTGCCGATGCAAGCCGCCCGCGCGGCGGGGCGATATACGGCGAAAAATCCGGCAGAATCCGCTGCATCCACAATCAGCCTCCCCCGCCCGGCCTTATCCGGCGAGAATAGGCCAAGCCGACCCGGGACGTACAATGCTGCGCAGGGTCACGCTCAACCTGAACGCCGCGGATAATCGCCAACCGCCACTGCCACTACGGAGCCCGTATTGCCCGACCTCATTCTGCGCCTCGCCCTGCCATCACCGCTGCGCCGCCTGTTCGACTATCGCGCCCCCGCGGGCCTGTCGCGCCAGGATCTGCAGCCCGGCATGCGCCTGCGGGTGCCGTTCGGCCGGCGCGAAGTCATCGGAATACTGGTCGAACTGCGTGACCATAGCGAGGTTCCAGCAGAGAAACTCAAGCCTGCCCTGCAGCTGCTCGACAGCCGCTCCGCGCTGCCGGCAAGCATGCTCAAGCTGTGCCGCTGGACCGCCCAGTACTACCAGCACAGCCTCGGCGACACGTTCAGCTGGGCCCTGCCGGCACTCCTGCGCCAGGGCGAGCCCGCCGAACTGCGCCAGGAGCGCTTCTGGAAAGTCGCCGCCGATGCCA
The DNA here is from genome assembly GCF_015637705.1 of Pseudomonas sp. N040. GTDB lineage: Bacteria > Pseudomonadota > Gammaproteobacteria > Pseudomonadales > Pseudomonadaceae > Aquipseudomonas. Next base: position 66,449 of record NZ_JADOBE010000004.1, read on the forward strand.
GCCCGAATGATCCGCGCCTGCAGCGGGCGCCGCGCCAGCGCAGCGCCCTGCAGACGCTGGCGCAGCACCCGCACGGGGTGGCCCAGCAGTTGCTCGGCCAGCTGCAGCTGAACCGCGACAGCCTCGAACTGCTGCAGGAGAAAGGCCTGGTCGAGCTCGAGGTACGCCACAGCACAGTTCACCGGCATCACGGCGGCTGGCTGGCCCAGCCGGAGCTGCCACTGAATGCCGAACAACTCAGCGCCTGCACGGCCATCCGCTCCGGGTTGGACAGCTTCAACGCCTTTCTGCTGGCCGGCATCACCGGCAGCGGCAAGACCGAGGTCTACCTGCAACTGATCCACCAGACCCTGGCGGCCGGCAAGCAGGCGCTAGTGCTGATCCCGGAAATCAACCTGGGGCCGCAGACCCTGGAGCGCTTCACCCGCCGGTTCAATGCGCGCATCGTGCTGCTGCATTCGGCCGTCAACGACCGCGAGCGCCTGGATGCCTGGCTGGCCGCCCGCGACGGTGACGCCGACATCATCATCGGTACCCGCTCGGCGCTGTTCACGCCGATGAAGAATCCCGGCCTGATCATCGTCGACGAAGAACACGATGCCTCCTACAAACAGCAGGAAGGCCTGCGCTATCACGCCCGCGACCTGGCCCTGGTGCGCGCACAACAGGAAAACATCCCGATCGTGCTCGGCTCGGCCACCCCTTCGCTGGAAAGCCTGCACAATGCCCACAGCGGCCGCTACGCCCTGCTGCGCCTGACCCAGCGCGCCGGCGGGGCGCGACCACCGCGCTTCCTGCGCCTGGACATCAAGAGCCGGCCGCTGGACTCGGGCATTTCCGGACCGCTGCAGCAAGCCATTGCACAGACCCTGCAGGCCGGCCAGCAAGTGCTGGTATTCCTCAACCGCCGCGGCTTCGCCCCCACCCTGCTGTGCCATGACTGCGGCTGGATCAGCCAGTGCAGCCACTGCGACGCGCGCATGACCCTGCATCAGCGCTCGGCCGAGCTGCGCTGCCACCACTGCGGCCACAGCCAGCGCCAGCCCAAAGCCTGCCCCGACTGCGGCAAGGTCGACCTGCGCCCGCTGGGCGCCGGTACCGAGCGCGCGGAAGAGCGCCTGGGCATCCTGTTTCCAAACGTTCCGGTATTGCGCGTCGATCGCGACAGCACCGCGCGCAAGGGATCCATGGACGCGCTGTTTCACCGCGTCAACCGTGGCGAGCCGTGCATCCTGGTCGGCACCCAGATGCTGGCCAAGGGCCACCACTTCCCGCGGGTGACGCTGGTGGCGATCCTGGATGCCGATGGCGGGCTGTTTTCCGCAGACTTCCGCGCCAGCGAACACATGGCACAGCTCATCGTGCAAGTGGCGGGGCGCGCCGGACGTGCCGAGGAGCCCGGGCGAGTGATCATCCAAACCCACCTGGCCGACCACCCCCTGCTGGTGCAGCTGACCGAGCAGGGCTATTTCGCCTTCGCCGAACAGGCCCTCAGCGAGCGGCGTGCGTCCGGCCTGCCACCGTTCAGCCACCTGGCCCTGCTGCGTGCCGATGCCCTCGTACCTGGCCAGGCCGAGGCGTTTCTCGACACGGCCTGCGGCGCAGCCGAGCGCCTGCTGGCCGCGCGCAATACTACCGGCATCGAATTGCTCGGCCCGGTTCCAGCGCCCATGGAGCGCCGCGCCGGCCGCCATCGCGCGCAGTTACTCGTGCAAGCCGGCAGTCGCGCCAGCCTGCACCGCCTGCTGACACCCTGGCTGCAGGCGCTGGAACAGCTGCCAGGCAACCGCAGCGTGCGCTGGTCGCTGGATGTCGACCCGATCGACCTGTTCTGAAGCCTGACACGGCGGTTGGCAAGCCCGAAGCCGCCACGGATAATGCACGGCTATTCCACCGCATCACGCCCGCCTGTTCTGCCGGCCTCAAGAGCACACCATGAAAGACAGCATTCGCCACCTGATCCAGCAAGCCCTGACCCGCCTGACTGCCGAGGGCGTGCTGCCCGCAGGGCTGAGCCCGGTGATCCAGGTGGAGAACACCAAGGACAAGAGCAACGGCGACTTCGCCAGCAACATCGCCCTGATGCTGGCCAAGCCGGCCGGGCTGAAGCCGCGCGAACTGGCCGAGAAACTGGTCGCCGCGCTGCCGGCCGACAGCCAGGTCAGCAAGGTGGAAATCGCCGGCCCGGGCTTTCTCAATTTCTTCCAGAACAGCGACGCCCTGGCCCAGCGCCTGGAAGCCGCACTGGCCGACCCCCGCCTCGGCGTGCGCAAGAACGGTGTGGCACAGCGCGTGGTGGTCGACTTGTCCTCGCCGAACCTGGCCAAGGAAATGCACGTCGGCCACCTGCGTTCGACCATCATCGGTGACGGCGTGGCCCGCGTGCTGGAGTTCCTTGGCGACAGCGTGATCCGGCAGAACCATGTCGGCGACTGGGGCACCCAGTTCGGCATGCTGCTGGCCTACCTGGAAGAGAACCCGGCTGCCGCCGAGAGCGGGCTGGCCGATCTCGAGCAGTTCTACCGCGCCGCCAAGCAGCGCTTCGACGAGTCGGAAAACTTTGCCGTGCGCGCCCGCGAACTGGTGGTCCAGCTGCAGGCCGGCGATGCCAACTGCCTGCGGCTGTGGCAGCGCTTCAACGACATTTCCCTGTCCCACTGCCAGAAGGTCTACGACCGCCTCGGCGTGAAACTGTCGATGGCCGACGTCAAGGGTGAAAGTGCCTACAACGACCAACTGGCTGACATCGTCGAAGCCCTGCGCGACAAGGGCCTGCTCAGCGAGAGCGACGGCGCCCAGTGCGTGTTCATGGACGAATTCAAGAACGCCGAAGGCAACCCGCTGCCGGTGATCGTGCAGAAAGCCGGCGGCGGCTACCTGTACGCCACCACCGACCTGGCCGCGATGCGCTACCGCAGCCAGGTACTGCACGCCGACCGCGCGCTGTACTTCGTCGACCAGCGCCAGGCCCTGCACTTCCAGATGGTCTTCGAGGTGGCGCGCCGCGCCGGCTTCGTGCATGCCGGCATGCAGCTCGAACACATGGGCTTCGGCACCATGAACGGCGCCGACGGCCGCCCGTTCAAGACCCGCGACGGCGGCACGGTAAAACTGGTCGACCTGCTCGACGAGGCCGAAGAACGCGCCTACGCGCTGGTCAAGAGCAAGAATCCGCAACTCGACGACAGCGAACTGCGCCAGATCGGCCACGCCGTCGGCATCGGCGCGGTGAAGTACGCCGACCTGTCGAAGCACCGCAGCAGCGACTACAGCTTCAACTTCGAGCAGATGCTCAGCTTCGAGGGCAACACCGCGCCCTACCTGCTCTACGCCTACACCCGCGTGGCCAGCGTGTTCCGCAAGCTGGGCAAGGACTTCGCCGAGGTCGGCGGCCAGATCCAGCTCGGGGCCGCCCAGGAAATCGACCTGGCCACCAGGCTCGCGCAGTTCGGCGAGGTGCTCAACAACGTCGCCGACAAGGGCACCCCGCACACCCTGTGCAGCTACCTCTACGACCTGGCCGGGCTGTTTTCCAGCTTCTATGAGCACTGCCCGATCCTCGCTGCCGAGGACGAAAGCGTGCGCAACAGCCGCCTGCGCCTGGCCGCGCTGACCGGCCGCACCCTCAAGCAGGGTCTGGAACTCCTCGGCCTGCAGCCGCTGGAGCGCATGTAAGTGGCAACCCGAAAAAAAACCGCCACGCCCAGGCGCGGCGCCAGCCGCTACCAGCCGCCACCCCGCAAACCGGTACCCGGCTGGGTGTGGATGGCCTGCGGATTACTGGTAGGCGGCTTCATCGTATTTCTCATGCAGCTGCAGCCCGGCCGCGAAGAGATCAAGCGCGACAAGGCCGAACAAGCCGTCAGCCGCCAGCCGAAAACCGAAGTGTCTGCGGCGAAAAAGTCCGAGCCGCAGAAACCGAAGTACGACTTCTACACCCTGCTGCCGGAGTCGGAAGTCATAGTCCCGCCCGACGCTCTGACCGCGGAGAAGCCGGCGAGCAAGCCGCTGACGCCTGCCGAAGCCGCCAAGCTTGACGCCGCCCGCGCGGAAGCCCTGCTCAACGGGCAGACTCCGCCAGCCCCGCCCACGGTGGCCAAGGCGCCGGTGACCACCGAGTTCTTCCTGCAGGCCGGCTCGTTCCGCAAGCGCGAAGACGCCGACAAGGTCAGGGCCCAGATCATCATGCTCGGACAGAACGTCCAGGTTGAGTCCGGCACCGTGCGCGAGGAAGTCTGGCATCGTGTGCTGGTGGGTCCGTTCGCCAATCGCGAACAGCTCGCCCAGGCGCAGAAATCCCTGGCCGCCAGCGGTTTCGGCAACCTGCTGTTACAGCAGCGCCAGTCGCGCTAGCAGGGTTTTTCCGCGTCACGGTTGAAAAGCCGCCGGCATCGCCCCATCTCTTCCTGCACAAGGGCCACCCGGCCCCGCAGCGCGGAGCAGCTTCTCTTGACCACCATTGTTTCAGTTCGCCGCAACGGCAAAGTCGTCATGGGCGGGGACGGCCAGGTTTCCCTTGGCAACACCATCATGAAAGGCAACGCGAAGAAAGTCCGCCGCCTTTACCACGGCGAAGTGCTGGCCGGCTTTGCCGGTGCCACCGCCGATGCCTTCACGCTGTTCGAACGCTTCGAGGGGCAACTGGAAAAGCATCAGGGCCATCTGGTGCGCGCGGCGGTCGAACTGGCCAAGGACTGGCGTACCGATCGCTCGCTGAGCCGCCTGGAAGCCATGCTGGCGGTAGCCAACAAGGATGCCTCGCTGATCATCACCGGCAACGGCGACGTCGTCGAACCCGAGCTGGGCCTGATCGCCATGGGCTCCGGCGGCGGCTTCGCCCAGGCCGCAGCCATGGCCCTGCTGCAGAAGACCGACCTGTCGGCCCGCGAAATCACCGAAACCGCGCTGAATATCGCCGGCTCCATCTGTGTCTTCACCAACCAGAACCTGACCATTGAAGAGCAGGACTGCGCCGAGTAAGCGCAGCCTGCCCTGGAGACCCAGCACATGCCCATGACCCCCCGCGAGATCGTGCACGAACTCAGCCGCCACATCATCGGCCAGGATGACGCCAAGCGCGCCGTGGCCATTGCCCTGCGCAACCGCTGGCGGCGCATGCAGCTGCCGGCCGAACTGCGCCAGGAAGTCACGCCGAAGAACATCCTGATGATCGGCCCGACCGGCGTCGGCAAGACCGAAATTGCCCGCCGCCTGGCCAAACTGGCGGGTGCCCCGTTCATCAAGGTGGAAGCCACCAAGTTCACCGAGGTCGGCTATGTCGGCCGCGATGTCGAGTCGATCATCCGTGACCTTGCCGATGCCGCGATCAAGCTGCTGCGCGAGGAAGAGATGCAGCGCGTGCGCTTTCGCGCCGAAGATGCCGCCGAAGAGCGCATCCTCGACGCCCTGCTGCCGCCCGCTCGCCAGGGCTTTGCCGATGAGCCGGCGCGCCATGAGGACAGCAATACCCGCCAGCTGTTCCGCAAGCGCCTGCGCGAAGGCCAGCTGAATGACAAGGAAATCGACATCGAAGTCGCTGACAGTCCGGTCGGGGTGGAAATCATGACGCCGCCGGGCATGGAAGAAATGACCAGCCAGCTGCAGAACCTGTTCTCCAGCATGGGCAAGGGCAAGAAGAAATCGCGCAAGCTCAAGGTGCAGGACGCGCTGAAGCTGGTGCGCGATGAAGAGGCCCTGCGCCTGGTCAATGAGGACGAGCTCAAGGCCAGGGCCCTCGAAGCCGTGGAGCAGAACGGCATCGTGTTCATCGACGAAATCGACAAGGTCGCCAAGCGCGGCAACGTCGGCGGCGCCGATGTCTCCCGCGAGGGCGTGCAACGCGACCTGCTGCCACTGATCGAAGGCTGCACGGTGAACACCAAGCTGGGCATGGTCAAGACCGACCACATCCTGTTCATCGCCTCCGGGGCCTTCCACCTGAGCAAGCCCAGCGACCTGGTGCCGGAACTGCAGGGCCGCCTGCCGATCCGGGTCGAGCTCAAGGCGCTCACCCCCAATGACTTCAAGCGCATCCTCAGCGAGCCGCACGCCTCGCTCACCGAGCAATACAGCGCGCTGCTGGCCACCGAGGGCATGCTGATCGAGTTCGCCGAAAGCGGCATCCAGCGCATTGCCGAGATTGCCTGGCAGGTCAACGAGAAGACCGAGAACATCGGGGCGCGACGCCTGCACACCCTGCTGGAGCGCTTGCTCGAAGAAGTCTCCTTCAGTGCTGGCGACCTGGCGAGCCAGCAGAATGGCATCCCGCTGCTGATCGATGCCAGCTACGTCAACAGTCATCTGGGCGAACTCGCCATGGATGAAGATCTCTCGCGCTACATCCTCTAGGCAGATCGGCACAGGGTGGGCAACCGCTCTGCGCCTGCGAAAGACAGGCTCCAGCCATGCAGATCCCCAGTCAGATCAAGCTGCACAAGGCTTCCAGAACCCTGGAGTTGCGCTATGGCGACACCCGCTACAGTCTGAGCGCCGAATTCCTCCGCGTGCATTCGCCCTCCGCCGAAGTGCAGGGCCACGGCCAGCCGATCCTGCAGTACGGCAAACAGGAGGTGGCGCTGCTGAAGCTGGAGCCGGCGGGTAACTATGCGTTGAAACTGATCTTCGACGATGGCCATGACAGCGGCCTGTTCACCTGGGACTACCTGTACCAACTGGCCACCCGCCAGGAACAGCTGTGGCGCGATTACCTGCAGGCGCTGCACGATGCCGGACGTACCCGCGACCCGGCGGCCAGCGTTGTCCGCCTGCTGCTCTAGGATCAGCTGCAAGCGCAATGCCCGCGCATGCGTTTGCTGCTGGCTGTAAGCCGCTGCCCACGCTATTGTCTGAACTCATTTTTTCAGCTCAGAGCAGGCCATGAAGACCCGCGATCGCATTCTTGAATGCGCCCTTGAACTGTTCAACCGGCAGGGCGAGTCGAACGTAACGACACTGGAAATTGCCAACGAACTCGAAATCAGCCCGGGCAACCTCTACTACCACTTCCACGGCAAAGAACCGCTGATCATGGAGTTGCTTGGCCGCTTCCAGGGCGAGATGGCCGCGCTGCTCGACCCGCCGGAAGACATCACGCTGGATGCCGAAGACTACTGGCTGTTCATCTCGCTGATCGTCGAGCATCTGGCCCACTACCGCTTCCTGTTCCACGACCTGTCCAATCTGGCCAGCCGCCTGCCAAAGCTGGGCAAGGCCATTCGTGACTGGCTGAATGTACTCAAGCGCACCGAAGCCTCCATGCTGGCGCGACTGAAGGCCGAGGGCCGCCTGGAAAGTGACACCCCCGCGCTGGGCCAACTGGTCGAGCAGATCACCCTGACCCTGCTGTTCTCGCTGGATTACCAGCGCATCCTCGGCCGCCCCGGAGAGACCCGCCTGGTGGTGTTCCAGGTGATGATGCTGGTGATTCCGCACCTCACCCCGAACTCGCGCGCGGGGGCGGAAAAGCTGGCGCGGCACTTCCTGGAAAACTGAACCGCGCGCAATAAAAAACGCCCGGCAATGCCGGGCGTTTTTTATTGCGACAGACTCAGGAAGCTGCCGTTGGCGTCACTGCCGGAGCAACTGCCGGGGCCGCAGCAACTGGCTTGGCTGCGGCTTTCACCGGTGTCTTGGCCACTGGCTTGGCTGCCGGCTTGGCTGCTGGTTTCGCTGCCGGTTTCGCTGCGGGCTTGACCACCGGTTTGGCTGCAGGCTTGGCTACCGGTTTGGCTGGCGCCTTGGCCGCCGGTTTGGCGGCGGGCTTGGCCGCAGCTCTTGCTGGAGCCTTGGCCGCTGGCTTGGCTGCCGCCGCCTTGACCGGTTTGACCGCAACACCCGTCAGTTTCTCTATCTGCCTGGCCAGACTTTCCACCTTGGCGTGCAGTTCCTTGACTTCGTTGCGGCTCGGTACGCCCATGCGGGAAATGGCGCTGTTCAGACGCTTGTCGAAGGCCTCTTCCAGCTCGTTCCACTTGCCAACCGCCTTGTCCTTGACCTCTTCAACCCTGGACTTGGCGCTGTCGACCGAAGTCTTGACCGCGTCAACCTGCTTGGTCACGCCGCTCTTGGCTTGCTTCTCGGCTTTCTCGCCGTCTTTTACCAGGCCGTCGAACAAGCTGTTGCCATCCTTGCTGACCTTGGAAAAGGCACCCAGGCCCGCCAGCCAGATTTGCCGCGAGTATTTCTCGATCTCGCTGATCCAGGAGTTCGCTTCTTTGCCAACTTTCTTCGCAACAGTTTTCTTGGTAACCATGTGGTTCTCCTTACTTATTACGCGAAACTTGCTCGAGCACGGCGCTCAGCTGATCGAGTTTAGCAGAGAGTGCCGCAACGTCCTGATGGGACGGAATGCCCAGGCGATTCAGCGCGCTGGCAACCCGGTTGTCGAAGCTCTGCTCGATCTTGTCCAACTGAACTTCGACTTTCTCTTTCACACCGGAAACGCTGCTCTTGACCGAGTCGATCTGCGAGTTGGCCGCATCGACCTGCTGATGGACCAGCTTCTTGCCTTTCTTCTCGATGCCCTCGCCAGCCTTGACCAGATCCTTGAAGATCTCGGCGCTGTCCTGGCCCGCCTTGCTGTATGCGCCGAGACCGGCCAGCCAGATTTTACGCGCGTAAGCCTTGACGTCGTCGAGGACCACACTCTGCGATTCGGCTTGTTTCTTGACGGTTGCTTTGGCCATGGTACACCTCGGTTTTCAAGTGAACAGTGAACGCCATTTCAGGCTTTCGGCCAAGGTATAGAAGCGGTTTAGAAAAGACACACTAGAGGCCACGCGCCCGCCTCAGGCGCTCAGCGTTTCATCCAGGGTATTTTCGATTTCCTGCCTGATCGTGCGCTCGAACGCCATCAGCAGAAAGCCCAGATCGAGCTCAACCCGCACCCGTTGCGGGTCGACGATGACGCGGCCGTGGGCGCCAACGCGCTTGAAGACCAGTACATCGTCATGCCAGCGATAGCGAATGTCGTACTTGTTGGAAAGGTGTTCCGCCAGCTCTTCGGCCATATTGCGGACGGCTTCGCGCCCCAGGCTGTGCTGACGTTCGACAACAATATGCGACATGCAGAACTCCGACTGCGGCATTCAAGTGGCGTGACTATATCAGTTAAGTCCGGCAGCGGAATGCAGGAAGCGGCGAGACGCCGCGCGCGCCGTACAAAACTCCGAATCAACCAGCGCATAACCGGTTAGAATGACGCGCGAAATCAACCCGGTGAAATCAACATGAACGATCCGCGCAAAGCCCCCGAGCAGGAACCCACCACGCACTTCGGTTACCAGAACGTGCCGGAGAGCCAGAAGGCCGGCAAGGTGGCTGAAGTATTCCACTCGGTAGCGGCCAAGTACGACCTGATGAACGACCTGATGTCTGCTGGCGTTCACCGCCTGTGGAAGCGCTTTACCATCGAGCTTTCCGGCGTCCGCCCGGGTAACCGGGTGCTCGACATCGCCGGCGGCACCGGCGACCTGACCCGCCAGTTCTCGCGCCTGGTGGGCGCCAGCGGCGAAGTGGTACTGGCCGACATCAATGCCTCGATGCTCAAGGTCGGGCGTGATCGCCTGCTGGACCTGGGCGTGGCCGGCAACGTGCGCTTTGTCCAGGCCGATGCGGAAAAGCTGCCGTTCCCCGACAACCACTTCGACGTGGTCACCATCGCCTTCGGGCTGCGCAACGTGACGCACAAGGAGGACGCCCTGCGCTCCATGCTGCGCGTGCTCAAACCGGGCGGACGCCTGCTGGTGCTGGAGTTTTCCAAGCCCGGCAACAGTCTGCTGTCCAAGGCCTATGACACCTACTCGTTCAGCCTGCTGCCGATGATGGGCAAGCTGATCACCAACGATGCCGACAGCTATCGCTACCTGGCCGAGTCGATCCGCATGCATCCGGACCAGGAAACGCTCAAGGGCATGATGGCTGACGCCGGCTTTGAACGCGTCACCTACCACAACATGACTGGCGGCATTGTCGCCCTGCATCGCGGCATCAAGCCCTAGGGTCTGTTGACGTTTGGTCACGGCCGCGACGGCGACCCGCTTGACGCAGGACTAGGCGCGAGGAGAGAGATTTGCTTATTGCCAATGAACGACGAGTAACAACGGCCTGCGCCAAGCGGGTCCCGTCCCTTCGGGTTGCGCGGCAAATCGCGCCAAGCGTTGTTGCGGGACTTGACAAGGGAATAACCATTGCCGGCGTCCCACGCCTAGCCTGGCGCGATTTGCCGCAGCAACGCGGTTCGCGACCAAACGTCAACAGACCCTAAGGTATTCGCATGCTAATCCAGGCATTGCTCGCCGCCGCCGAACAGGGACTGGCGCAGGTACTCAGCCTCGACAGCAGCGCACTCGAGCGGCTGGCCGGGCTGCAGGGCAAGGTCATCGAGATCGACTGCCAGAACCCGCCTGCACGCCTCTTCCTGCTGCCCGACAGCACCGGCCTGCGGCTGGCGGCGCAGTGGCAGGCCCCTGCCGACTGCAGCCTCAGGGCTCCCGCCGCGCGGCTGCTGCAACTGGTCGTGAGCAAGGACAAGAGCGCGGTGCTGCATGCGGCAGATGTCGACCTGGATGGCGACAGCGCCGTGCTCCTGGAGCTGGCGGGCATACTGCAAGACCTCGAACTCGACTGGGAATACCAGTTGTCACGCTGGCTGGGCCCGGTTGCCAGCCAGGTGCTGGGCAGCACGCTGCGCAGTACCGCGCAGTGGTCCGGCAACAGCCTGGAGCGCCTGCGCCACAACCTCGCCGACTATCTCGGCGAGGAGTCCCGGGCCCTGGTTGGCCAGCGCGAGGCCGCCGCCCGCTTCAATGAACTGGACCAGCTCAAGCTCTCCCTCGATCGCCTGGACGCCCGCATCGAGCGCCTGGCCCGCAAGGTCAACGACACCCCATGAAGCTGCTCGCCGCCCGCCGCCTGCTGCGCATCCTGCGCGTGACCATCCACTACCAGCTGGATGACCTGCTGCTGGCCCTGCCCCTGCCCTGGTGGCTGCGCCTGTTCGGTCGCTGCCTGCCCTGGCATTGGCTGCCACGCCGGCCACTGCAACTGTCCCGCGGCGCACGAATCCGCCTGGCGCTGGAGGATCTCGGGCCGATCTTCATCAAGTTCGGCCAGCTGCTTTCCACCCGCCGCGACCTGCTGCCACCAGACATTTCCGACGAGCTGGCGCGCCTGCAGGATCAGGTTCCCCCCTTCGACTCCGGACAGGCCGTTGCGCTGATCGAAAAGCAGCTCGGCCTGCCCCTCGACCAGGCGTTCGCCCGTTTCGATCGCGAGGCGCTGGCCTCGGCCTCGATCGCCCAGGTGCATGCCGCGCAGCTGCGCAGCGGCGAAGAAGTGGTGGTCAAGGTGATTCGTCCGGGCTTGCGCCCGGTGATCCGCCAGGACATCGCCTGGCTGTTCGTGTTGGCCCGGCTCGCGGAAAAAGTCTCCGCGGATGCGCGACGCCTGCGCCCGATCGAAGTGGTGGCCGACTACGAGCGGACCATCTACGACGAGCTCGACCTGCTGCGCGAAGCGGCCAACACCAGCCAGCTGCGGCGCAACTTCGAGCATTCGCCGATGCTCTACGTGCCGCAGGTCTACTGGGACTGGTGCCGGCCCCAGGTGCTGGTACTGGAGCGCATCTACGGCGTCGCGGTAACCGACATGGCCGGTCTGGCCAGGCAGGGCACCAACATGAAGCTGCTCGCCGAGCGGGGCGTGGAAATCTTCTTCACCCAGGTATTCCGCGACAGCTTTTTCCATGCCGACATGCACCCGGGCAATATCTTTGTCAGCAACCGGAACCCCGCCGATCCACAGTACATCGCGATTGATTGCGGCATCATCGGCACCCTCACACCGGAGGACCAGGACTACCTGGCGCGCAACCTGTTCGCCTTCTTCAAGCGCGACTACCGCAAGGTCGCCCAGTTGCATATCGACTCCGGCTGGGTTCCGGCCAATACCCGGGTCAACGACTTCGAAGCCGCCATCCGCACCGTCTGCGAGCCGATCTTCGAGAAACCGCTGAAGGACATTTCCTTCGGCCAGGTACTGCTGCGCCTGTTCCAGACCGCCCGCCGCTTCAACATGGAAGTGCAGCCGCAGCTGGTCCTGCTGCAGAAAACCCTGCTCAACATCGAAGGCCTTGGCCGTCAGCTATACCCGGAGCTCGACCTGTGGAGCACCGCGCAACCGTTCCTGGAGCGCTGGATGCGCGAGCGGGTCAATCCGTTGCAACTGCTGCGCAACCTGCAATTGCAGGCCGAACAGGTGCCGCACCTGTCGCAGATCGCCCGCGAGACACTCGAGCGCTTCACCTTGCCGGCCGCCAGCGCACCGCCCCCCGCGCCACAGGCTGGCAACTGGCCCGAGCGCCTGCTCGGCGTGACCCTGCTCGGCGGCGGGGTACTGCAGCAACCGCTGCTCCAGCTCAGTAGCTGGCCGGCCGCACTGCTGATCGTCGGCGGGCTGTATCTGGTCCTGCGCCGATAGCCACTGCACGTAGCGGCTGGCAAACTAGTCGTAATTTTTCCGGCAGCCGGGTCTGCCCCGTTCTGGAACGCGCAATGAGCAACTGGCTGGATGAAATCAAGTGGGACAGCAACGGCCTGGTGCCGGCGATTGCCCAGGACTACAAGACTGGCCGTGTGCTGATGATGGCCTGGATGAACCGCGAGGCCCTGCAGTTGACGGCGACCGAAGGCCGGGCGATTTACTGGTCGCGCTCGCGCAACAAGCTGTGGCGCAAGGGGGAGGAATCCGGCCACGTGCAAAAACTGCACGAACTGCGCCTGGACTGTGATGCCGACGTGATCATCCTGATGGTTGAACAACTGGGCGGTATCGCCTGTCATACTGGACGCGAGAGCTGCTTTTATCGCGTCTACGACAACCACGGCTGGCAGACCGTCGACCCGGTACTGAAAGACCCGCAGGCCATCTACCAGGCAGGACACGCCCATGACTGAGCACAGCATGACTGACACCCTGAGCCGGCTGGCCGCGGTAATCGAATCGCGCAAGGGCGCCGCCGCCGATAGCTCCTACGTGGCCAGCCTGTATCACAAGGGCCTGAACAAGATCCTCGAGAAGGTCGGCGAAGAGTCGATCGAAACCATCCTGGCGGCCAAGGATGCCGCCATCAGCGGCGACACCAGCGAACTGGTGTACGAAACAGCTGACCTGTGGTTTCACACCCTAGTCATGCTGGCAGAGCTCGGACAGCACCCGCAGTCCGTGATCAACGAACTCGAAAGGCGCTTCGGCCTCTCCGGCCACGCCGAGAAAGCCGCACGCTCGGCAACCGACTAACTTTCAGCTACAGGGATTCATCAAATGGGCATTTTCGATATCAAGCACTGGCTGGTCATCCTGATCGTGGTGATCCTGGTGTTCGGCACCAAACGCCTGAAGAACCTTGGTTCCGACCTGGGCGAAACCATCAAGGGTTTCCGCAAGGCCATGAACACTGAGGACGACGCCAGCAAGCCGGAGCCACCGGCGAGCAGCGAGGCACGTCAGCCGCCGCAAACGATCGACGCACAGGCACAGAAAATTGAAGACCCTGTCCGCAAGGACTGAGCAGGCGTATTACCTCAATGTTCGAGATCGGCTTCTCCGAATTGCTTCTGGTGGGCTTGGTGGCACTCCTGGTCTTCGGCCCCGAGCGCCTGCCGGGGGCTGCGCGCCTGGCGGGCCTGTGGATTGGCCGCCTGAAGCGCAGCTTCCAGAGCGTCAAGCAGGAAGTGGAGCGCGAGCTGGGTGCCGACGAGGTGCGCCGCCAGCTGCATAACGAGCAGATATTGCAGATGGAACGCGAACTCCAGCAGTCGCAGCAGCTGCCCCCCGCGCTAGCGGCAGAGCCGCCTGCCGGTGCAGCGGACGCGACGGCGGACAGCGCCAGTCCTGCGGCCACAAGCGAAGTGCCGCCGGTGCGCCCGGCATGAACCAGCCCCCCGAACACGACGCAGAGATGCCGCTGGTGGCCCATCTCACCGAGCTGCGTTCGCGCCTGCTGCACTGCGTGATCGCCATCTTCCTGGTGTTCGCCGGGCTGTTCTACTTTGCCCAGGATATCTACACGATTGTCTCGGCGCCGTTGCGCGCCTACCTGCCGCAAGGCGCGACCATGATTGCCACCGGCGTCGCCTCGCCCTTCCTGACGCCGTTCAAGCTCACCGCCTGGTGCGCCCTGTTCCTCAGCATTCCGATCATCCTGCAACAGCTCTGGGGCTTCATGGCCCCGGGGTTGTACAGCCACGAAAAGCGCATTGCCGTGCCGCTGCTGGCTTCGAGCATTCTGCTGTTCTATGCCGGCATGGCCTTCGCCTACTTCCTGGTGTTCCCGCTGATGTTTCATTTCTTTGCCAGCGTGACCCCGGAAGGGGTCTCGATGATGACCGACATCAACGAATACCTCGACTTCGTGCTCACCCTGTTCTTCGCCTTTGGCGTGGCCTTCGAGATTCCGGTGGCAACCTTCCTGGTGATCTGGATCGGCGTGGTCGACGTCACCACCCTGAGCAAGAGCCGCCCTTACGTGATCGTTGGCTGCTTCGTGGTCGGCATGATCCTGACGCCACCGGACATCTTCTCGCAGACACTGCTGGCCGTCCCCATGTGGCTGCTGTTCGAGATCGGCCTGTTGTTCGGCCGGCTGGTGCGCCGGGATCCGCCCGCTACCGGGGACGCGCGTGAAAATCAGCCGCCCGCAGCGTTACCGTGAACCTGCTGCTGCTGGAGGAGGCTGACTTCCTCGGCCCCGGACGGGTACTCCTGCAGGGGCGCCGGCTGCAGCACCTGCACGCCGTGCAACGGGTTGCACTGGGCGACCGGCTGCGTGTCGGCCGGCTTGGCGGCCTGATGGGCGAGGGGCAGATCACCGCCCTGGATGCCGAGAACGCCGAACTGCTGGTCCAGCTGGACCAGCCGGCACCGGAAAAACTGCCGATCACCCTGCTGCTGGCCCTGCCGCGGCCGAAGATGCTCAAGCGCGTGTTGCAGACCGTCAGCGCCATGGGCGTGCCCCGGCTGATCCTGCTGAACAGCTACCGGGTGGAAAAAAGCTTCTGGCAGACGCCGTTCCTGCAGCCGGAGGCGATCCGCGAGCAACTGCTGCTCGGCCTAGAACAGGCGCGGGACACCGTGCTGCCGGAAGTGAGCATCGAGAAACGCTTCAAGCCGTTCGTCGAGGATCGTTTGCCGGCGCTGGCCGCCGGCAGCCTCGGCCTGACCGGTCACCCCGGCGACTTCCCGCCCTGCCCGCGCGCCCTGACCCAGGCTGTCACGCTGGCCATCGGCCCCGAAGGCGGCTGGATTCCCTACGAGGTGGAACTGTTGCGCCAGGCCGGCCTGCAACCGGTGCAACTGGGCGCGCGCATCCTGCGCGTGGAGAACGCGGTTGCCGCGCTGCTGGCCCGCCTGTTTTAGCGCATTGCCACAGACAGCCCGGAGCGCAGCCAAGTAAACTGGCGCCCGGCCTTCCACGGTTATTCCCATGCAACCCACCAATCCGCCGCGCGGTTATCTGCTCGGCATCAGCGCCTACCTGATCTGGGGCTTGTTTCCCCTCTACTTCAAAGCCATCGAGCAGATTCCGGCATTCGAGATCATTGTCCACCGGATCATCTGGTCGGCCCTGTTCGGCGCGCTCCTGCTGCTGGTGTGGAAACATCCCGGATGGTGGTCGGAACTGCGCGGCAACCCCCGGCGGCTGGCGGTGCTGACGCTGTCGGGCGCGCTGATCGCGACCAACTGGCTGGTGTATGTCTGGTCGGTGAACAACGGGCGCATGCTCGAGGCCAGCCTCGGCTACTACATCAACCCGCTGGTCAATGTGCTGCTCGGCCTGTTGCTGCTCGGCGAACGCCTGCGCCGCCTGCAATGGCTGGCCGTCGGCCTCGCCGCACTGGGCGTGGCGCAACAGCTGTGGCAACTGGGCAGCCTGCCGTGGGTATCGCTGGTGCTGGCCCTTTCGTTTGGCGGCTACGGCCTGATTCGCAAACAGGCCCCGGTGCAGGCACTGCCAGGGCTGGTGGTGGAAACCTGGCTGCTGCTGCCACTGGCGCTGCTCTGGTTACTGCTCAGCCCGCAAGCACCGACCCTGCAGCCCGCATTCTGGAACAGCAGCACTGCGCTCTGGCTGATTGCCGCCGGGCCAGTCACGCTGCTGCCGCTGTTGTGCTTCAACGCTGCCGCGCGGCATCTGCCCTACGCTGCCCTTGGCTTTCTGCAATATGTGGCGCCGACCCTGGTGCTGCTGCAAGCGGTCTGGCTGTTTGGCGAGCATCTGGGGACAAGCCAGCTGCTGTCCTTCATCTGCATCTGGGCGGGACTGGGCGTGTACAGCCTGGATGTCTGGCTGAGCCTGCGCAGGCGCCGCTGAGCAGAAAATGCACAGCCCGCTGCAGCCCTCCGTGGCTGTGGGCTGGCGCGAGTCATCCCGAGCTTATCCACAGAAGCATCCCCGGCATTTGTGCGAAACCCGTTGTTCTTGCTGCTTTTTTAGCCAGGTTGCGGAGAGGCCTGCGGCACTAGCGCAGGCTCCGAGGCTCCCCAGCTTATCCACAGAGACGTCCACCCCGGCTGGGGATAAGCGGCCAGGAGCCTGGCGGACTTAACGCTGCCCTGCTGCGGGCGGTCAAGTCCGACAGGCTCCTAGTCCTCGGGGCGCAGGTTGAGCTCGACCATCAGGTCGTCGGCCAGGGCCTCCAGCCGCGCCTGCAGGGCATCCAGGGTCAGCCCCAGCGGCACTGCCAGCAGGGCCTCGGCGTGAAACAGCGGTTCGCTGCTCATCGGCGCCGGCACCACTTCGGTGGTGAAACGCTCCAGATTGACCCCCTGCTCGGCCAGCGCACGGGTGATGTCACGCACGATGCCGGGGCGATCATTGCCGACCAGATCCAGGTGGATCGGTTTCCAGGTACAG
This sequence comes from Pseudomonas sp. N040, assembly GCF_015637705.1. Lineage (GTDB taxonomy): Bacteria > Pseudomonadota > Gammaproteobacteria > Pseudomonadales > Pseudomonadaceae > Aquipseudomonas. The sequence goes on from NZ_JADOBE010000004.1 coordinate 83,361, forward strand.
GATGGCTCGATGCCGCTCTGCGCCACCAGCACGCGGATGCCCTGGCTGGCCAGGCCCTGCAGCGCCTGCACCAGCTCGTCATAGGCCTCGGCCGGCACCGCCACCCGCAGAATGCCGGCAAACTGTCCGGCCATCCGCGACATGCGGCTCTCCAGCCAGTTACCGCCGTGTCCGGCCACGCATTGGGCCACCTTCTCCACCAGCCCCGGCTGATCCGGGGCAATTACCGTCAGAACCAGATGATCCACGCTCGACTCCTTGCCATAAAAATCGCCCGGCCCTCAGAGGCCCAGCCAGTAAGTGTAATAAACCGCGTCGCGCACATAGCCGAGCCGCTCATACAGCGCCTGGGCGGCGTGATTGTCACGCGCAGTTTCCAGTTGCAGACCACAGGCGCCACTGGCTTCAGCCATGCTGCGGGCCGCATTCAGCAATGCCTCGGCCAGTCCCTGGCGGCGCGCCGCCGGCGCCACGTACAAGTCACTGAGCAACCACGAGGGACGCAGGGCCAGGGATGCAAACAGCGGGTAAAGCTGCACAAAACCCTGTGCGCGCGCCTGTGGGTCCCGCGCAATCAGCAGCCGGGAGTCACCCCGGGCCAGGCGCTCGCCAAGAAAGCTGCGGATCTCCTCCGCCGGGCGCGGCACTTGGTAAAACTCCAGATAACCGCCGAACAGCCGGGTCAGGTCATCCAAGTCATGGGCAGTTGCGGCTAACACCGGCATTCCAGGTACTCCAGCGGGAATGCTCGCAGTATAGACAGGCGCGACTGACCGGCGGGACAGCCGTAGCGCCTGATTTTTGCCCGCAGTTCATGTAGTATGCGCCGGCTCGCACTACATGGCCGCCGTGCCGGGTGCTGGAGCCCTCCAGGCCGAGAGCCGTTCTGAGAAAGAGTTGAGGCAAGCAATGACTGATCGCGTACAAGTCGGTGGCCTGCAGGTCGCCAAAGTTCTGTTCGACTTCGTCAACCACGAAGCCATTCCCGGAACCGGCGTGAGCGCCGAGCAGTTCTGGAGCGGTGCCGAAGCGGTCATCAATGACCTGGCGCCGAAAAACCGCGCCCTGCTGGCCAAGCGTGACGCCATTCAGGTGCAGATCGACGGCTGGCACCAGGCCCGTGCCGGCCAGGCGCATGACGCCGCCGCATACAAAGCCTTCCTGCAGGAGATCGGCTACCTGTTGCCGGAACCGGCTGACTTCAAGATCACCACGGAAAACGTCGACGCCGAAATCGCCAGCATGGCCGGCCCGCAGCTGGTGGTACCGGTGATGAACGCGCGCTTCGCCCTCAATGCTTCCAACGCCCGCTGGGGCTCGCTGTACGATGCCCTGTACGGCACCGACGTGATCAGCGAAGAAGGCGGCGCCGAAAAAGGCCGCGGCTACAACAAGGTCCGTGGTGACAAGGTCATCGCCTATGCCCGCGCCTTCCTCGACCAGGCCGCGCCACTGGCTGCCGGTTCACACGTTGATTCCACCGGCTACCGCATCGAAGCCGGCAAACTGATCGTCAGCCTCAAGGGCGGCAGCAACAGCGGCCTGCAGAACGATGCCCAGCTGATCGGCTTCCAGGGTGACGCTGCAGCGCCGACCGCCATTCTGCTCAAGCACAACGGCCTGCACTTCGAAATCCAGATCGACGCCAGCACCCCGGTCGGCCAGACCGACGCCGCCGGCGTCAAAGACGTGCTGATGGAAGCCGCGCTGACCACCATCATGGACTGCGAAGACTCGGTCGCCGCCGTTGATGCCGAAGACAAAGTGGTGATCTACAAGAACTGGCTCGGCCTGATGAAGGGCGACCTGGCGGAAGAAGTCGCCAAGGGCGGCACCACCTTCACCCGCACCATGAACCCGGACCGCGTCTACACCGCCATCAACGGTGGCAACCTGACCCTGCACGGCCGCAGCCTGCTGTTCGTGCGCAATGTGGGCCACCTGATGACCATCGACGCCATCGTCGACAAAGACGGCTTCGAAGTGCCGGAAGGCATCATGGACGGCCTGGTTACCAGCCTGATTGCCCTGCATGACCTCAAAGGCAACAGCAGCCGCAAGAACAGCCGTACCGGTTCGATGTACATCGTCAAGCCGAAGATGCACGGTCCGGAAGAAGCTGCTTTCACCAACGAGCTGTTCGGCCGCATCGAAGACGTGCTGGGCATGCCGCGCAACACGCTCAAGGTCGGCATCATGGACGAAGAGCGGCGGACTACCGTCAACCTCAAGGCGTGCATCAAGGCCGCCAGCGAGCGCGTGGTGTTCATCAACACCGGCTTCCTCGACCGTACCGGTGACGAGCTGCACACCTCCATGGAAGCCGGCGCCATGGTGCGCAAAGCCGCCATGAAGGCCGAGAAGTGGATCAACGCCTACGAGAACTGGAACGTCGACATCGGCCTGGCCGCCGGCCTGCAGGGGCGCGCCCAGATCGGCAAAGGCATGTGGGCCATGCCCGACCTGATGGCCGCCATGGTTGAGCAGAAGATCGCTCACCCGCTGGCTGGTGCCAACACCGCCTGGGTTCCTTCGCCGACTGCGGCCTCCCTGCACGCCCTGCACTACCACAAGGTCGACGTATTCGCCCGTCAGGCCGAGCTGGCTACCCGTGCACGCGCCTCGCTGGACGACATCCTGACCATCCCGTTGGCGCCCAACACCAACTGGACGGCCGAAGAAGTGCAGAACGAGCTGGACAACAACGCCCAGGGCATCCTCGGCTATGTGGTGCGCTGGATCGACCAGGGCGTCGGCTGCTCCAAGGTGCCGGACATCAACGACGTCGGCCTGATGGAAGACCGCGCCACCCTGCGCATCTCCAGCCAGCACATTGCCAACTGGCTGCGGCATGGCGTGGTCAGCCTTGAGCAGGTGATGGAAACCCTCAAGCGCATGGCGCCGGTGGTGGACCGGCAGAACGCCAACGACCCGCTGTACCGCCCACTGGCGCCAAACTTCGACGACAACATCGCCTTCCAGGCGGCGGTCGAGCTGGTGGTCGAGGGCACCAAGCAGCCCAACGGCTACACCGAGCCGGTGCTGCACCGTCGCCGTCGCGAGTTCAAGGCCAGGAATGGCCTGAAGTAACCCGCCCAGCAAATCCGGACGGGAGGCAGCAATTGTCCCCGCCTGGCTGCAACAGACCAACGCCCCGACTGGTTCGGGGCGTTTGCATTTAGGCCGCGGCACTGGCGCCAGCCCGGCTCAGGCTTTGGCCTCCCGGCGATAGGCATTCGGCGGCATGCCGAACCAGCGGCTGCAGGAGCGGTTGAACGAGCTCTGCTCGCTGTAGCCCAGGGCTGCGGAAATTTCCGCCAGCGGCAAAGCCGAGTCCAGCAGCAGGCTGCTGGCGCGCTGCCGGCGCAGGCGATCGACAATCTCTTCAAAGTAGCAACCCTGTTCGGCCAGCCGCCGCTGCAGGGTGCGCTCATGCAGGCCCAACTGCTGGGCCACGCGGACCAGGCTGCCGCCGCCGACAGCCAGCTGGCGTTCCACCAGCGATTCCACCTGATGGGTCACGTCGAGCGGAAAGCGCCGCACGATGTTCTGCACGAAGCGCTCGGCGGTCTCGCGCAGGCTGCCACCAGCGCTGGCCAGGGGAATCTCCAGCAGCCTTGCCGGGATGCTCAGGGCATCCTGCGGGCGACCGAAACCCAGGCTGCCGGCAAAGTACCGCTGATAACACTCGGCGCTGCAACCGGCCGGGTGGCGGAAGTCGACATGCCAGTCGGTGCCGCTTTCACCACTGAGCATTTGCAGGGTGCGCTGCAGGATGCCGTAGGACAGCTCGACCGGCTGCCGGCGCAGCCAGGCATCCTGCAGGGTCAGCTCGTAGCAAATGCGCATGTAACCGTGTCGCCCGCTGTCCGCGTCGAGCAGCAGTTGCGCATTCGGCGTGTGGTAGGGCAGATGCCGGGCAATGTTCGCCAGGGACTCGCCCAGGGTTGCCGAGTGCTGGGCGATCAGGGCAACGGTGCCGAGTACCGAGATATCCTGCTGCAGCGACAGGCGCAGGCCAAAGTCGGGGACCGCAAGCTGCGTCGCTGCGGCATCCAGTACCTGGGCCACCCGGTCCAGCGCGACACAGTCCTCGGGATTCTCCAGCATCCGCCGGCTCAACCCTGCGCCCTGGAGCAAGGCATCGACATCACCGCCAAGACTTTGCACCAGCGCAGGGAAACCGCTCAGGGCGCGGGCCCTGATCAGTGCGGGTGCGGTGTGCATCGGCCTGGCATTCATGTCATGAAGTGTAAAAACAATGTCACCAAGTGCCAATACCCGATACAACTCCGCCAAGCAATATCGCAGACTATCCTTGGAGTGCCCGATGCCGCCCTGCCCGCTGGCATAGGCAGAGTACTCACCCTGGCGAAATCCAACCGACGAGGAACATCGAATGAGCAACCCCTACAGCGGCGGACTGGACAAGAACGCCGCCAACCATGTGGCACTGTCGCCATTGAGCTTCCTCGAGCGCTCGGCCGGCATCTACCCCGAACACCTGGCGGTGGTGCATGGCGCGCGCCGCTTCAACTGGCGCGAGACCTATGCACGCTGCCGTCAGCTGGCCTCGGCACTGGCGGCAGTGGGGGTGGGCAAGGACGACACGGTGGCGGTACTGCTGGCCAACACCCCGGAAATGTATGAATGCCATTTCGGCGTGCCCATGACCGGCGCCGTGCTGAATGCCATCAATACCCGCCTGGATGCCGAAACCGTCGCCTTCATCCTCAATCACGGCGAGGCCAGGGTCCTGATCACCGATCGCGAATTCTCGCCGGTGGTGCGTGCGGCGCTGCACGGGGTAGAGCGCCCGCTGCTGATCATCGACGTGTGCGACAGCGAATACCAGGGCGAAGGCGAGCGCGTCGGTTCACGCGAGTATGAGGAATTCATCGCTGCCGGCGATCCGCACTTTGCCTGGCAGCTGCCGGCTGACGAGTGGGATGCGATCGCCCTGAACTACACCTCGGGCACCACCGGCAATCCCAAGGGCGTGGTGGTGCACCACCGCGGCGCCTACCTGGGCGCCCTGTCCAACCTGGTGTCCTGGGGCATGCCGCCGCAGTCGGTGTACCTCTGGACCCTGCCGATGTTCCATTGCAACGGCTGGTGTTTCCCCTGGGCCATGGCGGCCAACTCGGGAACCAACGTATGCCTGCGCAGGGTCGACCCGCAGCTGATCTTCCAGGCCATCCGCGAACACAAGGTCAGCCACTACTGCGGCGCGCCGATCGTCCAGGCCATGCTGATCAATGCCCCGGCAGCCCTGCGCGACGGCATCGAACAGCAGGTCGCGACGTTGGTGGCCGGCGCCGCCCCACCCGTGGCGGTGATCGAGGGCATGAGCCAGCTCGGCTTCGACCTCACCCACGTCTACGGCCTGACCGAAACCTACGGACCGTCGTCAGTCTGCGCCAAGCACGCAGACTGGCAGGACCTCGGGCTGGAAGAGCAGGCACGCCTGAATTCCCGCCAGGGCGTGCCCTACCACTGCCAGGACGGCATCAGCGTGCGCGATCCGGAAACCCTGCTGGAAGTCCCGCGCGACGGCGAAACCATGGGCGAGATCATGTTCCGCGGCAACATGGTGATGAAGGGCTACCTGAAGAACCCGACCGCCACCGAAGAGTCCTTCGCCGGCGGCTGGTACCACACGGGTGATCTGGCGGTCATGCATCCTGATGGCTACGTGAAGATCAAGGACCGCAGCAAGGACATCATCATCTCCGGTGGTGAAAACATCAGCTCGATCGAGGTCGAGGATGTGCTCTACCGCCATCCGGCGGTAATGGCGGCAGCCGTGGTGGCGGCTCCCGACGAGAAATGGGGCGAGGTGCCCTGCGCCTTCCTCGAACTGCGCGATGGCCATGCGCCGACCGTGGAGGAGCTGACCGCGTTCTGCCGCGAGCGCCTGGCCCGCTTCAAGGTGCCCAAGCAGTTCATCTTCGGCGTGCTGCCGAAGACCTCCACCGGCAAGATCCAGAAGTTCATCCTGCGCCAGCAGGCCCGTTCCACCGATGCACTCGAGTAACCCGGAGGCATGACCTTGGACTCCCCCATGCGCAAGCTGCAGATCAACGGCCTGCAGATGAACGTGCTGGTCGCCGGCGAAGGCGAGCCGGTACTGCTGCTGCACGGCTTCCCCGACACCCACGAAGTCTGGCGCAAGCAGATCCCGGCACTGGTCGAGGCCGGCTATCAGGTGATCGCCCCGGATACCCGCGGTTGCGGCGAATCGCAGATAGCGCCGCGGGTGGCCGACTATCATCGCGACCAGCTGGTGGACGATCTGCGCGCACTGCTCGACGCCCTGCAGATCGACAAGGTGCGCCTGGTCGCGCATGACTGGGGCGCGGTGCAGGGCTGGCTATTTACCCTCAAGCACCCCGAGCGGGTCGAGCGTTATATCCCGCTATCGGTCGGGCATCCGGCGGCTTACGGCAGCGGCGGCCTGGCACAGAAGCTCAAGGGCTGGTACGTGGTGATGTTCCAGTTGCGCGGCTTCCCCGAATGGCTGTTCAAGGCTGGCAACTGGTGGTTCTTCCGCAAGTTCACCGCTTTCCCCGAAGAGTTCGCGAGCTGGAAGGCCACCCTTGAGCGACCCGGCAGGCTCAGCCCGGGCATCAACTACTACCGTGCCAACTTCGATCTGGTGCTGCCCAAGGCCTGGCCCAAGGCCAAGGTGCCGGTGTCCGGCATCGTCAGTACCGGCGACCGTTACCTGACCATTGGCCAGATGCGCGATTCGGCCAGGTTCGTCGACGGCCCCTTCCGGTATGCAGTGGTCGAAGGCGCCAACCACTGGCTGCAGGTGCACATGCCGGAGAAGGTCAACCCGCTGCTGCTCGAGTTCCTCAAATAACGCGCCAACGGCCCTCCATCTGGATATGACAATGGCCGGATAGCGGTCTTGACAGGAAGAACGTCATGCAAAAATTTCGCTTTGAAATCCTCTTCGCCGCGGTGTTGCTGGCGCTGTTTCTCGCCTTCGCCCATTGGCAGGCTCCGGGCAACCCGCTTAGCGCGGCAGAGATCCGCGACTACCTGGCAAAGCTCGAGGACTCGCCAATCCCGCCGGACGAGAAAGCCGCCGCACTCGAGCATTTCAAGGCCTGGGCCGAGGCTGATGATGGTCAGCCGGTGTACATGCTCAACCTGATGCGCTACCTGCCCAGGTTGCGCACTGACGTGCCTGGCGTGGAGGGCTTCAGCGGCACTGCCGAGCAGGCCAACGCCCATTACGAGCAAGGCATCGCCCCGGTGCTGATGCGCCTGGGCGTCAGCGTGATGTTCGCCAGCGAAATGCAGGGCGTCATCGCTGGCGAGCAGCCGAGCACCAACCTGATCGCCTACGAGCCGGAGGTGGATAACTGGGACCGTGTGCTGATCGTGCGCTACCCCAGCCGCCGCGCCTTCCTCGATCTGGTCACCGACCCACAGTACCAGCCCTATGTGCCTTACAAGCTGGCCTCGGTGATGGTTGCGCTGACCCCGATGAAAGGCGATGTAGTGCTGCCTGACAGCATCCCCGGCATGGCCGCCATCCTGCTCATCCTGTTTTTTGCGGTGGCCTGGCTGCGGGCCTTGCGGCGAACCCGTGGGCAGCAAGCCTGGCCAAAGTAGAAAGCCCATTGGCAACCGCACAGTTGGCGCCTGCCCGGCCAGAACGGCCGGAATGCCCTGCGCGCTCGATGAATAGCACTGCCGTCGCCATTGGCGGCGATCCTGAAATGCCTACCGAGGAATAATCGATGAAAGCCGTAGTCTGCCAAAACACCGAACTGAGCGTGGTCGAGCTGCCGGAGCCGGTACCCGCCAAGGGTCAGGCCCTGCTCAAGGTCCTGCGCTGTGGCATCTGCGGTTCCGACCTGCATCTGCGCCATCACTGCGATCACATGAAAACCCTGATGGGCAAGATCGGCTATGCCAAGAATTTCCCCAGCAGCACCGATCCTGTGGTGTTCGGCCACGAGTTCTGCGCCGAGGTGCTCGACTACGGTCCCGGCTCAGAGCGCAAGCTCAAGCCCGGCACCCGGGTAGTCGCCCAACCACTGCTTCGCGTGGGCACTGACATCGACATGGCCGGTCTGTCGAAGGTCACCACCGGAGCCTATGCCGAGCGCCTGCTCCTGCAGGAGTCGACCCTGGTGCCGGTACCCAACGGTCTGTCTTCGGACCTGGCCGCCCTCACCGAGCCCATGGCGGTCGGCTGGCATGCCGTTCGCCGCAGCGAGATCAAGAAGAAGGATCTGGCAATCGTCATCGGCTGCGGGCCAGTGGGCCTGGCGGTGATCTGCCTGCTAAAGGCCCGCGGCGTCGCCACGGTAGTCGCCAGTGACTTTTCCGCGGGCCGCCGCGCGCTGGCAAAAAGGTGTGGCGCCGATGTGGTGATCAACCCGGCCGAAACCTCGCCCTATTCCAACTGGGATGAGTACGGCTTCATTCCCGATCTTGCCGGCCTATTGGAGCTGGGCCTGGGTACCCGCGAAAAACTGGGCAAACTGCCTCTGCCCTGGTGGCATGTCTGGCGCCTGGCCGAGCTGCTCGGTGCGGCCAATGCGCCACGCCCGGTGATTTTCGAATGCGTCGGCGTGCCCGGTCTGCTGCAACAGGTGATTGAGGGTGCGCCGCTGCAATCGCGCGTGGTGGTGGTTGGCGTCTGCATGCAGGTCGACCGGATCGAGCCGGCCCTGGCGATTCACAAGGAGATCGATCTGCGCTTCGTGCTTGGCCATTCGCCGCTGGAGTACCGCGACACCGTGCACATGATCGCCGAGGGCAAGGTCAACTGCGCCCCGATGATCACCGGCGTGGTCGGCCTGGACGGGGTGGCCAATGCCTTCGATGCGCTGAAGGACCCGGAGAAGCACGCCAAGATCCTCATCGACCCGAGCAGCAGCGCCACCCAGCCCGTCAGCCCGGCCTGATCCGGCCGCCATCCCAGCGCCACGGACGCCCCCGGGCGCCGGGATGGTGATTGCTGAGGGTTCAGTGCTGCGCCAGGCAATGATGGCTGGTCCCCGGCACGACAATAGCCTTTACCGATCAGGCTTATTCCATAAATCAATTTCGGCAATCAGCGCCGGTAACCTAATATCCTCCCCGTCAACCAACCACGAGGATTTACCGATGTCGCTGATCAACACCCAAGTCCAGCCGTTCAAAGCCAATGCCTTCCACAACGGCAAGTTCATCTCGGTTACCGAACAGTCCCTCCAGGGCAAGTGGTCGGTACTGATCTTCATGCCGGCCGCCTTCACCTTCAACTGCCCGACCGAGATCGAAGACGCTGCCAACAACTACGCCGAATTCCAGAAGGCCGGTGCCGAGGTTTACATCGTCACCACCGACACCCATTTCTCGCACAAGGTCTGGCACGAAACTTCGCCAGCAGTGGGCAAGGCGCAGTTCCCGCTGATCGGCGACCCGACTCACGCCCTGACCAACGCCTTCGGCGTGCACATTCCGGAAGAAGGCCTGGCCCTGCGTGGCACCTTCGTGATCAACCCGGAAGGCGTGATCAAGACCGTGGAAATCCACTCCAACGAGATCGCCCGTGACGTCTCCGAAACCCTGCGCAAGCTGAAGGCTGCCCAGTACACCGCCAGCCACCCGGGTGAAGTCTGCCCGGCCAAGTGGAAGGAAGGCGAAAAGACCCTGGCGCCGTCTCTGGACCTGGTCGGAAAAATCTGAGACGCCGCGCCGGCCTGTAGGGTGGGAAACTCGCGAAGCGAGTTCCCACCATGGCCCCATGGTGGAAAAGGTCTTTGACCGTTTCCACCCTACGCCCTACCGAGCCAGCTAGATCGTCACCGCCTGAAGCAGTCCCACAGGACTCCCCAAGGTGCCCGAACGCCCGGGCGCGATCCGTCCGGGCGTTTGTTTGTCCGCAATTTATCGATAGAAGGAACCGCCGTCATGTTGGACGCCACGCTTAAAACCCAGTTGCAGGCCTATCTCGAGAGGGTCACCCAGCCGTTCGAGATCGTCGCATCCCTCGATGACAGCGCAAAATCCGCAGAGCTGCTGGCGCTGCTCAACGATATCGTCAGCCTGAGCGACAAGATCGCCCTGCGTATCGACGGCAACGCCAGCCGCCGGCCGTCGTTCGCCCTCAATCGCGCGGACGGCAACATCAGCCTGGCCTTCGCCGGCATCCCCATGGGCCACGAGTTCACCTCGCTGGTACTGGCGCTGCTGCAGGTCGGCGGCCATCCGGCAAAAGTTGCCCAGGACGTGATCGAGCAGATTCAGGCCATCGACGGTGAATTCAACTTCGAGACCTACTTCTCGCTGTCCTGCCAGAACTGCCCGGACGTGGTCCAGGCACTGAACCTGATGGCCGTGCTCAACCCCAATATTCGCCATGTAGCGATCGACGGCGCGCTGTTCCAGGAGGAAGTCGACGCCCGCCAGGTCCTGTCGGTGCCGAGCATCTACCTGAACGGTGAACTGTTCGGCCAGGGCCGAATGGAGGTCGAGCAGATCCTTGCCAAGATCGACACCGGCGCGGCCAGCCGCGATGCCGGGAAGATGTCGGCCAAAGACGCCTTCGACGTGCTGGTGGTCGGCGGTGGCCCGGCTGGCGCCGCAGCAGCCATCTATGCCGCGCGCAAGGGCATCCGCACCGGCGTGGCCGCCGAGCGCTTCGGCGGCCAGGTGCTGGACACCATGGCCATCGAGAATTTCATCTCGGTACAGGAAACCGAAGGCCCGAAACTGGCCCGCGCCCTCGAAGAGCACGTGCGCCACTACGAGGTCGACATCATGAACCTGCAGCGCGCCAGCGCGCTGATTCCGGCGAAGAATGCCGGCGAACTGCACGAAGTGAAGTTCGACAGCGGTGGCAGCCTCAAGGCCAGGACCCTGATCCTCGCCACCGGCGCCCGCTGGCGTGAAATGGGTGTGCCCGGCGAGCAGCAGTACAAGGGGCGCGGGGTGTGCTTCTGCCCGCACTGCGACGGCCCGCTGTTCAAGGGCAAGCGGGTGGCGGTGATCGGTGGCGGTAACTCCGGTGTCGAGGCGGCCATCGACCTGGCCGGCATCGTCAGCCACGTGACCCTGCTGGAGTTCGACAGCCAGCTGCGCGCCGACGCCGTGCTGCAACGCAAGCTGTTCAGCCTGCCCAACGTCGAGGTGATCACCAGCGCCCTGACCAGCGAAGTGAAGGGCGATGGGCAGAAGCTCACCGGTCTGGTCTACAAGGACCGCAACTCGGAAGAGTTCAAGTCGGTTGCGCTGGAAGGCATCTTCGTACAGATCGGCCTGCTGCCCAACAGCGACTGGCTCAAGGGCACCGTCGAGCTGTCGCCGCGCGGCGAGGTCATCGTCGACGCGCGTGGCGAGACCTCGCTGCCGGGCATCTTCGCCGCCGGCGATGTGACCACCGTGCCTTACAAGCAGATCGTCATCGCCGTCGGTGAGGGCGCCAAGGCCTCGCTGAGCGCCTTCGACCACCTGATCCGCCACAACTGAACCCGGCCGGCGCGAACGGCCGGCCGCAGTTCTTCGCAAGCCCGCGGCAGCGGGCCTGTTACACTGCCCCTCCCTCCAGCCTGCAGGTTTTGCCGTGTCCTCCTCCGCGTTCAGTTCCCTTTCGCTCTCTGCCGCCACGCTGGCCAACCTGGCAAGCCTTGGCTACGCCGAGATGACCGCCATCCAGGCACAAAGCCTGCCGTTGATCCTCAAGGGCCAGGACCTGATCGCCCAGGCCAAGACCGGCAGCGGCAAGACCGCCGCCTTCGGCATCGGCCTGCTGGAAGGGCTCAACCCGCGCTACTTCGGTTGCCAGGCCCTGGTCCTCTGCCCGACCCGCGAACTGGCCGACCAGGTAGCCAAGGAACTCCGCCGGCTGGCGCGCGGCGCCGACAACATCAAGGTGCTGACCCTGTGTGGCGGCGTCTCCATCGGCCCGCAGATCGGCTCGCTGGAGCATGGCGCGCACGTGATTGTCGGCACCCCGGGGCGGATTCAGGAACACCTGCGCAAGGGCACGCTGAAACTCGACGGCCTCAACACCCTGGTGCTCGACGAGGCCGACCGCATGCTCGACATGGGCTTCTACGACAGCATCGCCGAAGTCATCGGCCAGACCCCGGCGCGCCGCCAGACGCTGCTGTTCTCGGCCACTTATCCGCCGGGCATCCAGCAACTCAGCGCCGCGTTCATGCGCAACCCGCAGCGCGTGGAAGTCGAGTCACAGCACGATGACAGCCAGATCGAGCAGCGCTTCTACGAAATCAGCCCCGAGCAGCGCATGGATGCGGTGCTGCGGGTACTGGCCGCCTACCGGCCGGAATCCTGCGTGGCGTTCTGCTTCACCAAGCAGCAGTGCCAGGAACTGGTCGAGCAGCTGAACGCCCACGGCATCTCTGCCAGCGCCCTGAACGGCGACCTGGAACAGCGCGACCGCGACCAGGTGCTGGCCATGTTCGCCAACCGCAGCCTGTCGGTGCTGGTCGCCACCGACGTGGCCGCGCGCGGCCTGGACATCGATGCACTGGACATGGTGATCAACGTGGAACTGGCGCGCGACGCGGAAATCCACATCCACCGCGTTGGCCGTACCGGGCGGGCGGGCGCCAGGGGCATCGCCATCAGCCTGGTCGCACCGGCCGAGGGGCATCGCGCCCAGGCCATCGAGACCCTGCAGAAAGCCCCGCTGAACTGGCATCCACTGAACAGCCTGAAGCCCCGCGACGGAGCTCCGCTGCAACCGCCGATGGCGACCCTGTGCATCGCCGGCGGGCGCAAGGACAAGGTCCGCCCCGGCGATATTCTCGGCGCCCTCACTGGCGAAGCCGGCATCCCCGGCACCCAGGTGGGCAAGATCGCCATCTTCGATTACCAGGCCTTCGTCGCCGTCGAGCGCAGCATCGCCCGGCAAGCGCTGAAGCGCCTGAGCGAGGGCAAGATCAAGGGGCGCAGCCTGAAAGTACGCCTGCTCTGATGGCCGGGCGGGGCGACGTCAGCGCCGCGGCACCGCATACATCGGCCGAATCGACTGCCAGAGGCCATTGATGAACTTCACCACATCCTCACGGGCCGGGACGCTTTCCGGCAGCACATCCATCAGCGGCCACACATGCGGCATGCCTTCGGCGACCATGATTTCCACGTCGACCCCCTCTTCGCGGGCCTTCTGCGCGGCAAGCAAGGAGTCATCCAGCAGCACTTCGGTGCTGCCAACGTAGAAGCGCATCGGCGGCAACCCGGTAAAGTCGGCTTCCAGCGGATGCATGCATTCATGACTGGGGGTCTTGCCCTCGGGCATGTAGCTCTCCTTGAAGTACATCAGCGCGCGCTCGGAGAGGATGGTCTCGAGTTGGCGGTTGGTCTGGTGCGAACCGCTGGCCGCCTCTTCGAAACGCAAGGCCGGGGACAGCATGATCATCCCGGCAGGCAACGGCAAACCCGCACTGCGCGCGGCCAGCACGGTGGTCATGGTCAGGTTGCCGCCCGCCGAGTCGCCGGCAATGATGATCTTCGCCGGGGCATAATCATGCTCGAGCAACCAGCGGTAGGCCGCCAGGCAGTCTTCGACGCCGGCCGGAAAGGGGTGCTCGGGGGCCAGCCGATAGGACGGCATGATCACCGTGGAGTGGGTTTTCAGCGCCAGCATGCCGCAGAACGAGTAATGCGGCTTCAGGGCCGGCAGGACAAAGCCGCCGCCGTGCAGATAGAGAATGACAAAGTCGGCACTGGATTTTTCGCTGTACAGCCACTTGACCGGAATACCGTCCAGACGGCCGTTACACATCCGCACTTCGCGCGGCATCCTGGCCAGGCCATCGCTGAGGGTCACCGCCCGACTGCGCAAAGAGGCAATATCGGTACCCGGACGCATCAGCAAGGGCTTGACTACATGCCGCAGGAAGCGGGTAACAGCATGCGAGGTCAGACTGCGGGAAAACATGTGGGGTCCTTGCAGCGAAATCCTCCAGCAGGGCAGAAGCAAGGCCGGAAATGCGCCTTAAAGCTCACCCATACCGTTGAATTATTTGAATAATCTCTGGCGCCAGGGGCGCCTGCACAAGCGGCCACGCAGGCCATGTAGCACGCCAGTACAATAAGATCACAGAGCCCGCCTTGTCCTACAAGACAGATGTGACAATATGCGTGTCAATTATACGGTTTCATAATTGAGAAAAGCCTTCTAACTCGCAAGGTTGCATGCTTTCCAGACGCTGCACCCCCTGTTGGTGCGGCGATGCACCAGGAGCTTTAGCCATGGAACAACTTTCAGGCCTGGACAACTTCATGCTCTATGACGAGCAGGGCAATGTGTACAACCACGTCGCCGCGCTGGGCATCTACGATCCATCGACTGCGCCGAACGGCAAAACCCGTTTCAAGGACATCCTGCACCACTTCAAGAGCCGCATGGGCGAGTTCCCGATTTTCCGCCGCAAGCTGGTCACCGTGCCCTACGGCCTGGATCGCCCCTACTGGGCCGATGTCGGTGAAATCGATGTCGAATTCCATATTCGCCATATTGCCCTGCCCCATCCCGGCGACTGGCGCCAGTTGATGATCCAGGTAGCGCGCCTGCATTCACGTCCGCTGGATCGCAGCCGGCCACTCTGGGAAATCTATGTCATCGAGGGCCTGGACAAGATCCCGGGCATGCACGCGGGCTGTTTTGCGCTGTTCCTCAAGTTCCACCACTCCGCCGTGGACGGCCAGCATGGCACGGCCCTGCTGGAAGCCGTGCATGCCATCACGGCCGAAGAGACCCATGCCGCGCCGCGGCACTATGTGCTGCCGGAGTCGAGCACCGGCCCGACCGCCCTGGAGATGCTCGGCAACGTGGCCAAGAATGCCGTGGCGCGCACGGTCGGCCTGTCCAGCCTCTATGTGTCAACCGCGAGCAAGGTTGGCGCGCTGCTCTGGCAGCGCCTGCCAAAGCCTTTCCTGGCGGATGACGGCATGACGCGCAAGCTGCCGATCTCGGCCGCGCCGCTGACGCGCTTCAACCACCCGTTATCCGCCAACCGGGTAGTGGATGCCGTGCAGTTCCCCCTGAGCGACATCAAGCTGATTCGCCAGGGCATTCCCGGCTGCACCATCAATGACGTCTTCCTGTCCGTGTGCGGCGGTGCATTGCGCCGCTACCTGTATGCCAAGGGCGAGCTGCCGGACGAATCCCTGCGCGCCCTGATGGCCAACAGCGCCAATGAAAAGCTGATTACCAAGCGCAAGCTGCGCAGCAACGAAATTGGCGGTACGCCGATTGCGCTGGGCACCGACATTCAGGATCCGGTCGAGCGCCTGCATGCAGTGCGCGCCGAAACCGTGAATGCCAAGCACACGGCCGAAGGACTCGGACTCAACCTGTTCCAGGACCTGCTCGACAACCTGCCGGAAGCGGCCGGCCGCGCGCTGATGCGCCACGGCCTGCTGCCCTTGCTGAATGTTTCGGCATCCAACGTGCGCGGCCCGGAAGTCCCACTGTATGTGGCGGGAGCCCGCTTGCTGAGCTTTTTCCCGGTGAGCATCGCCACCGACTTCGTCGGGCTCAACCTGACCGGTTTCAGCTACAACGGCGTGCTGTGGATCAGCCTGGTGGCGTGCCGCAACATGCTGCCTGACCCGGGCTTCTTTACCGACTGCCTGCGGCACAGCTTCAATGACCTGCTGGAAGCCGCGAAAAGTATTTCGGCGGTGCGTGCCGCGGCCGCCAGCCCGGCTTCGAACGTGTATGCCATCGGCTCGGCTGGCAAACCAAAGCCATTGCCGGCCGGCAAAACTGCGCCGGCCAAGGCGCGCGCAGCCAGCAGCAAGGCCTCGGGCAAGGCGGCCGCCAGCACCACGCCGCACAGCAAGCTGGCCGGCAAACCGGCAAGCAAGCCCGCAACGACCAAAGCGGTTACCAACGCAGCGAACAAGGAATCCGTGCCATGAGCAGAAAAACCAGCCAGCCACTCCCCGCCTACGTCGAGCAACTGCGGATAGCCGGTGGGTTCTGGAAACGCCTGTTCCTGCAGCTGCTGTTTCGACTGGCCGCCAAGGGCAACCTCGGCCTGGGCATGAATATCGGCAAAATGCGCCGCCAGCAGGAGGCTCTCGACGTCCGCCTGACCCCGGTAGATTTCAGCACCCGGCGGCGGT
This sequence comes from Pseudomonas sp. N040, assembly GCF_015637705.1. Lineage (GTDB taxonomy): Bacteria > Pseudomonadota > Gammaproteobacteria > Pseudomonadales > Pseudomonadaceae > Aquipseudomonas. The sequence continues at coordinate 99,477 of NZ_JADOBE010000004.1, forward strand.
CAGCCGAGGCCGGCGAATTCGATGCCGAGTGGGTCGAGGCCATGGACCTGCGTCCCGAGCGGGTGATTCTGTATCTGCACGGCGGCGCCTTCATGTTCCGCTTTCCGCGCACCCATGCCCGCCTGGCGGGTGAATGGTGCAAAGCCTTCAATGCCCGCGCGCTGATGGTCGACTATCGCCTGGCCCCCGAGCACCGCTGGCCAGCCGGTCTCGACGATTGCCATGCGGCCTATCGCTGGCTGCTGGCCAGCGGCGTTGCGGCAGGCAATATCGTGGTGGCCGGCGACTCGGCCGGCGGCAACCTTTCGCTGGCCCTGCTGCACCGGATCAAGGCCGCCGGCGAGCCGATGCCAGCCTGTGCCGTACTGCTCTCGCCGTTTGTCGATTTCACCCTGAGCAGCCCCAGCCTGTGCAACAACGAGTTCAAGGATCCGATCTTCACCGCCCGCGGCGTGGTTGCCGTCCGCAGCTACTACGCCGAGCCGGAGCAGTTCCTCGAGCCCGGCCTGTCGCCGCTGTTCGGCGACTACCGGGACTTTCCACCCTTGCTGTTCCAGGCCAGCGACACCGAAATGCTCCGCGATGAAAGCCTGCGCGCCGCCGCACGGGCCCATGCGGCCGGCGTCGAGGTGCGCGTGGAGCTCTGGCAAGGCCAACTGCCCCACGTGTTCCAGGCCTTTCCCAGGCTGCCGCAAAGCCAGGCTGCCGTGCAGCGCATCCTGGCCTTTATCCGGCAACACACCCACTGGGAAAACTGAGCCGTGGCGGGCAATGCCCGCCCATCCCGGTCACCCGTCAGCCCCTCATGCGGCCAGCCTCAATGAAACTTCGCCTGCTGCTCCTGTGCCTGCCCATCGTGCTGATTGCAGCTTTTCTCGCCGGCCCCAGGACCAGCGTGGATTACCGGCCATACGCCGGCCAGCTGCCCAGCGACCTGACGGCCTACCTGCAACAGGCGGAAGCGGCCTACCCGGACATTACCCCGGGCGCCGAGAAAACCATCCGCTGGGCCAGCGCGGAGCACCGGCAGACCAACCTGGCCATCGTCTACCTGCACGGCTTCTCTGCCACCCGCCAGGAAACCGCGCCACTGTGTGATGACCTGGCCCGCTCACTGGGTGCCAACCTGTTCTACACGCGCCTGAGCGGCCACGGCCGGAGCAATGCGGCGCTCGGCGAAGCGCGTGCAGGGCAATGGCTGAACGATGCCGAGGAAGCGCTGGCCATCGGCAAGCGCCTGGGCCGCAAGGTCATCATCATTGGCACCTCCACTGGCGGCACCCTGGCCACCTGGCTGGCCGCCACGCACAACGACCCGGCGATCCTCGCCTATGTGCTGATATCGCCCAACTTCGCCCCCAGGGATCCGGCCGCGCAGCTACTCAACTGGCCCTGGGCGAAGTACTTCGTACCCTTGCTGCTGGGCGAGGAACGCCGCTGGACACCCCTGAACGCCGAGCAGGCGCGCTACTGGAATCACCGCTACCCGAGCAAAGTCCTGCTGCCGATGATGGCGCTGGTGCAGACCGTCAACGCCCAGCCGCTGGAACAGGTGCGCACGCCGCTGCTGCTGATTCACGCGGCGGACGACCAGGTCGTCAGCGCAACGGCCGCCAGCGCGGCATTCGCGCGATTCGGCTCAGCGCACAAACGGCGCGTGGAATTGCAGCACAGCCAGGACCCCAGTCACCATGTCCTGGCGGGGCGCATCCTGGCACCCGCCGACACTGCGCGGGTGGCCCAACTGATCAAGCAGTTCATTGTGCCGCTTGCCGGCAGCGCAGCGGATGCCCATGGATACGGCCCCTGATGTTCCGCCGCGACGAGCCGACAACAGCCTGCGCCGGGACAGCGCGATTGCAGGCGGTACAACCCTCGAAGGATCCGGGCAATCACTGAACCAGCCAGCCACACCGGCTACCAGCCAGGTTCAGGCGCCGTGCAGGCGCTCGGCGAGCATGGTGGCGAAGGTGTGGGTATCACCCGCCCAGCGCGCAGAAATGTAATTGCCGTCACACACCACCCAGGCCGGGCGACTGTCTTTCAGGCTGTCGCGATAAAGCCCGGTGCTCTTGCGAAAATAGTCCGGGACATCGTGCGTCACGCTGAGAAAGTCGGTAGGCCGGGCCAGGGCGCGGGTGACTTCGGCTTCGACGCCGCGATAGCCCTCCGGCTCGCCGGGCAGTTCGGCATAGACGCGGTAGTAGTCCGGTTCCCAGATACGTCCGAGAAAGCGTGTCAGGTTCCATGCATCACGCTCCATGCCCCACGGCACCGCCGTGGTTTTCCGCCCGTACAGCACCGAGCGGCCGTCACTGCGCCGGCTGCGCGCGGCCAGCAGCACGCCATGCGCGATAGCCGCAACCGGTCGCTCGGTCGCAAAGAAGTCGGCAATGAAGCGCAGCAATACCGGATCTTCCAGATAGTCCTGCATGTACCTGGAACGATGCCCGGCGGAAAGCATCAGCCCGCCGAACGCGGAAATGCTCAAGCGGGAAAATTCATGCGGCTTGAGGAATGCCTCATCCTCGAGCAACTGCGCATAGCCCCGGCGAACCTTGCGCTCGGCCCGCAGCAGCAAGCCAAGCAGCTTGAACTGGCGCAGCAGCGGTAGCCCGCCCCACAAGTCGAGCCCTTCCCCATCGAGCATCCGCGGATCAGCGGCCGAAGGCTGGCCATCCACAGTGGCAAACTCGACCTTCAGCCCGGCAGCACGCAACACCTGCCAGCACACCACCACATGGGTGGGATCGAAGTCCGCTTGCGGCAGGGGGATCAGGACAGTTTTTACAGACATCACAACTCTCGACAACATGACTGAGGCGTTTAGTACGGGCATTTGCACCAGCTCGCCACTTTACCACCTGACGCCAGCAGTTCCGCGCAGTTCGTCAGCCGAGCCGGGTTTTATCGTAGTTGCGGTGTCAGCCTCCGGACTGCCCAACGCGGGCAGCCTGACCAGGCAGTCAGTCCATACACCGGCGCGCATTGCTGCTAACGTCTCTGTTCGGCATTCCGCCAGTCAACTTTCAAGGTGCGCGCAACCATGAGTGCAGAAACCAGCCCGTTATCACTCCCCCTCGAACTGCCCAATGGCAGCGTCCTGCCCAATCGTCTGGCCAAAGCCGCCATGACCGAAGGCCTGGCGGATTCGCGCGGTTATCCGTCGGCGGAACTTGAAAGGTTGTATGCGCGCTGGGGCAAAAGTGGTTGCGGCTTGCTGATCACCGGCAATGTGCTGGTCGATCGCCATCACTTGGAACGGCCGGGCAATGTGGTGATCGACCGCGAACCGGACGCCGACATGCGCGCCGCCCTGCAACGCTGGGCAACGGCGGCCAAAGCCGGAGGGGCAAAGACCTGGATGCAGATCAGCCATGCCGGCCGCCAGACCGCGGCGATCGTCAATCCGCAGCCACTGGCGCCCTCGGCGATCGCCCTGGCCCTGCCGGGCAAACAGTTTGGCACGCCCGTGGCCATGACCGAAGCCGACATCGCCGCGACCATCGAACGCTTCGCCATGGCCGCAGAGGCGGCAAAGGCCGCCGGCTTTGATGGGGTGCAGATTCACGCCGCCCACGGCTACCTGCTGTCGGCCTTCCTCAATCCGCGCGCCAACCAGCGCAACGACCGCTGGGGCGGCTCGCTGGAGAATCGCGCACGTATGCTCCTTGAAGTGCTCAAGGCGGTGCGCGCACGCACCGGAGCCGGGTTCACCGTCGCGGTGAAGCTCAACTCGGCCGACTTCCAGAAAGGCGGCTTCAGCTTTGCCGACAGTACCCAGGTTGCCGAATGGCTGACCGCGGCGGGTATCGACCTGATCGAAATATCCGGCGGCAACTACGAGCAGCCGCGCATGATGGACATGGAAGGCGTGGAGAAGCCCGACACCTCGGCGCTGCAGGCCTCGACCGCCGCACGCGAAGCCTACTTCATCGACTTCGCCATCGAGATGCAGCGCAAAGTCAGCGTTCCGCTGATGGTTACCGGCGGCTTCCGCAGCGCAGCTGCCATGACCAGCGCGGTCAGCACCGCGGGGGTGGCCTTGATCGGCCTGGGTCGCCCGCTGTGCGTCGACACGGACTGCGCGCGCAAGCTGCTGGAAGGCGAACAGCAGACCCTCGACCGCTGGGAACGCCAGTTGCAGCTTGGCCCCGGCTGGCTGGGGCCGCACTCGCCCTTCGGCCTGATCAGGATGCTCAACGGCTTTGGCGCCACCTACTGGTACTACCAGCAGTTTCGCCATTTTGGCCGTGGCGAAAAGGCGAGCCTGGGGCTCAGCGTCTTCAGCGCCCTGCTGCGCGAACTCCGGGAGCAGAAACGCTGGCTGGCCAGCGCGCGCTTTCCCGAGTAAGTGCGCAGCGCCATGCGCCTGGCTGGCCTGCCGGCGCCAGCAGTGTCAGGCCTTGGGCTTGCGCGGCTTGCTCTGATTGGCGCGCTTCTCCGAGGCCATCAGTTCCAGGGTCAGATTGATCGCGCTGCCCTGATAGCCGATGAAACGGTCGAACTCGGCATCGGTCATTTCGCGTAGCACATCATGCTGGCGCACCAGGTTGACGAAGCGCCGCTCGCGCTCGTACTGCTTGGGTAACGCCGTGATCCCCCAGTAGTCGAGACGCTTTTCCAGCGCCGGATTGTAGGTGCGCAGGAAGTTGAGAATGAACGGGATCGGGTCATGCCGGGCGATCAGCGCCGCCACCCGCAGGATCATGTCGAACGGCAGGGTGGCGCGACCCTGTTCGACCTCCTCGAGAAATTCGGTATCGCTCAAACCCAGCGCGGTGGCCAGTTCCTGCAGGTTGAGCCCCGCCACCTCGCGGGCATCGCGCAGAAAGCTGCCGGCATCCGCCATCGCCGACAAACGCTCCGGCGAGATGGCCTTGACGTACATGTCCTTCAGCCAGTTGTCACTGGCCATCATCGGAATCGCCGAACCGGCCCGCGCCACATCGAGCAGGCCGCCTGCAACCATGTCGGTATAGCCCTTGAGCTGGCCGAACAGGGCGCCTGCGGCCTTTTCCAGAGACTTCACGCCAGAAGTGGCGGCCGCCGCAGACGCGCCTGGCTTGGCTGGCCGGGGCGGCCTGGTCGCAGCCTTGCTCTTGGCGTCTATGACCTTTTGCGCCGCCGTTCTGGTGGTCTTGCCTTTTGCAGTGGCCATGGTTCTCTCCGGTTGAGGCATCGCGCTCAGTGTAGCGCCTGCCGCGCCGACTGGCTGGCTGCCAGCGAGATTTAGCCGCCACAACCATTTATCACTCGAACAACATGCCTGATGACGTTGGAAGCACTTCCAATTAAACTCGAAAATCACCTCCGCCAATCTGGATTCCGACCATGTCTAGCGAACAGCCCAGCCCCAACGTCGAAAGCATGCGCCTTGTCTTTGCCGAGCAGCGCAAAGCCTTCGCGCTGGACAGCTACCCGTCCTACGAGACCCGGCGGGCCAACCTGCTCAAATTGAAGAGCCTGATCCTCGACAATGCCGACGCCATCGCCACGGCCATTTCCGCCGACTTCGGCTCGCGCTCCGCCTATGAAACCAAGCTGCTCGACATCTTCGGCTTCATCACCGAGATCAACCACTCGCTGAAGTACCTGAAGAAGTGGATGAAGCCGCGCCGCAAAGGCGTGAGCATCTGGTTCCAGCCCGGCAAGGCCGTCCTGCAGGCGCAACCACTGGGCGTGATCGGGATTGCCGCGCCGTGGAACTACCCGCTGTACCTGACTCTCGGTCCGCTGGCCGGGGCCCTGACCGCCGGCAACCGCGCGATGCTCAAGATCGCCAGCGACTCGAGCAACTTCGGCAGCCTGATCAGTCAGTTGCTGGCGCGGGAATTTCCTCAGGATCTGGTCGCCGTCGTACAACCCGGTCCCGGCATCAACGACCACTTCTCGCGCATGCCCTTCGACCACTTCATCTTCACCGGCTCGCCGAGCGTCGGCAAACAGGTGATGAAGAACTGCAGCGAGAACCTCACCCCGGTGACCCTGGAACTGGGTGGCAAGTCGCCAACCGTGATTGCCCCGGATTATTCGATCCAGAGCGCCGCCGAAACCATTGTCTGGGGCAAATGCGTCAACTCGGGTCAGACCTGCGTGGCACCGGACTACGTGTTCATCCCGGAAGGCACCAGCAAGGCGTTCGTCGAAGTCGCGCGCGCCACGGTGGCCAAGAACTATCCGGGCAAACTCAGCAGCAACGCCGACTACACCAGCATGATCAATGACAAGCAGCTGCGCCGGGTCAACGGCCTGCTCGAGGACGCTCGCGAGAAGGGTGCGGAGATCATCGCCCTGGCGGATGCCGAGGATGCACGCAGTGCCGGCAAGCTGGCGCCGCACCTGGTGCTGAATGTCACCGAGGACATGCAGATCATGCAGGAAGAAATCTTCGGCCCGCTGCTGCCGGTCATGACCTACCGCGGCCTCGACGAAGTGCTCGGCTACATCAACTCGCACGAACGCCCGCTGGCCTTCTACTATTTCGACAACGACCGCAGCCGCGTCGACATGATGCTGAAGAAGACCATCTCCGGCGGTGTGTCGGTCAACTCGGTGATGCTTCACGTGCTGCAGGAAAACCTGCCGTTCGGCGGTGTCGGCAATTCCGGGCTGGGCCACTACCATGCCGAGGAAGGCTTCCAGACCTTCAGCAAGATGCGCCCGATCTTCTACCAGGCGAAGATCAACGGCTCCGGCCTGCTCAAGCCACCCTACGGCAAGCTCACCAACCTGCTGCTGAAACTGACGCTGCGCTGATCCGGCAGCTCAATGAAAAAGGGGCCTTGCGGCCCCTTTTTCAATTCCCCCGGCTCACGCCTGGCTGGCATTGCGCAGCGAAATCTGCTCATTCAGGGTCCAGAAGTCGTAGAGCACGCCGACCAGGAACAAACCGCCGGTAAACAGGTAGAGGATCCCTGTCAGCCATTTGCCCTGGTACATGCGGTGCACGCCAAACACCCCGAGAAAGGTCAGCAGCAGCCAGGCCACATTGTAATCAATGGCCCCGGCGTGAAAGCGCAGGTCGGCATCCCGGTCCATGCCCGGAATCAGGAACAGGTCGATCAGCCAGCCGATGCCGAGCAGGCCGAGGGTGAAAAACCAGATGGTTCCGGTCACCGGCTTGCCGTAATAGAAACGGTGGGCGCCGAGAAAACCGAAGATCCACAGCAGATAGCCAATAACCTTGCTGTGATTGTCCTGCTGCATAGTCATTCCCCTTGTTCAGGTATGTCGCTCTAGCGAAAGCGCCGCCCGGCGTCGTCGTCACTGTTCTGCAGGCTCAAACCATGGCTCTGGGTGGCCAGATGATCGCCATCGGTTTCCGAACCGAGCTTGATCAGCAGGCGCAGGTCGTTCGCCGAATCGGCGTGGGCCAGCGCATCCTCGTAAGTGATTTCGCCCTGGGTATAGAGGTTGTAGAGCGACTGGTCGAAGGTCTGCATGCCCATTTCGGTGGAGCGCTTCATCAGCGCCTTGAGCTCATGCACCTCACCCTTGCGGATCAGGTCAGCCGCCAGCGGGGTGTTCAGCAACACCTCGATGACCGCACGGCGGCCCTTGCCGTCCGGGGTTGGCACCAGTTGCTGGGCGACGATGGCACGCAGGTTCAGTGACAGGTCCATCCACACCTGTTGCTGGCGATCGGCGGGGAAGAAGTTGATGATCCGGTCGAGCGCCTGGTTGGCGTTGTTGGCGTGCAGGGTCGCCAGGCACAGGTGGCCGGTCTCGGCGAAGGCCACGGCATAATCCATGGTCTCGCGGGTGCGCACCTCGCCGATGAGGATCACATCCGGCGCCTGGCGCAGGGTGTTCTTCAGCGCCACATCGAAAGACTCGGTATCGATCCCCACTTCACGCTGGGTCACGATGCATTTGTTGTGCTGGTGGATGTACTCGATCGGATCCTCGATCGAGATGATATGGCCGGAGCTGTTGGCGTTGCGATAACCGATCATCGAAGCCAGCGAGGTCGACTTGCCGGTACCGGTCGCACCGACAAACAGCACCAGTCCGCGCTTGGTCATCGCCAGCTGCTTGAGAATCTCCGGCAGCTTGAGCTGATCGATCGTCGGAATGTTGGTCTCGATCCGCCGCAGCACCATGCCGGCCAGGTTGCGCTGGTAGAAGGCGCTGACCCGGAAGCGCCCGACGCCGCGCGCACTGATGGCGAAGTTGCACTCGTGATTCTCGGCAAAGTCGCGGCGCTGCTGCTCGTTCATCACCGAGTACACCACTTCGCGCGCCTGCTCCGGCGACAGCGGCGTCTTGGTCACCGGCATGATGGTGCCGTTTACTTTCATCGAGGGCGCGACGCCTGCCGTAATGAACAGGTCGGAACCGCCTTTCTCCACCATCAGTCGCAACAGCTTTTCAAATTCCATCGAGGTCCACCTTTGTTCAAGCACCTATCACGGCAACCGGCCTGTAGCGGTGACCGCGCTTCCCGGAATTAGAAGTTTTCCGGGATCTTGGCTTTTTCACGCGCACTTTCGCGGCTGATCAGGCCCTTGGCCAGCAACCCCTTGAGACACATGTCGAGGGTCTGCATGCCCAGCGAGCCGCCGGTCTGGATCGCCGAATACATCTGCGCGACCTTGTCCTCGCGAATCAGGTTACGGATCGCCGGGGTGCCGATCATGATTTCGTGGGCCGCCACCCGGCCGCCGCCGATCTTCTTCAGCAGGGTCTGCGAGATCACCGACTGCAGCGATTCGGAGAGCATGGAACGAACCATGGATTTCTCTTCCGCCGGGAACACGTCGACCACCCGGTCGATGGTCTTGGCGGCGGACGTGGTGTGCAGCGTACCGAACACCAGGTGCCCGGTTTCCGCGGCGGTCAGCGCCAGGCGGATGGTTTCCAGGTCACGCATCTCGCCCACCAGGATGATGTCCGGGTCTTCGCGCAGGGCCGAGCGCAAGGCCTCGGAGAAGCCCAGCGTGTCGCGGTGCACCTCGCGCTGGTTGACCAGGCACTTCTTCGACTCGTGAACGAATTCGATCGGGTCTTCGATGGTCAGGATGTGGTGGTACTTGTTGCTGTTCAGGTAGTCGAGCATGGCCGCCAGGGTGGTCGACTTGCCCGAGCCGGTGGGGCCGGTCACCAGCACCAGGCCACGCGGCACATCGGTGATCTTCTTGAACACCTCGCCCATGCCGAGGTCTTCCATGGTCAGCACCTTGGACGGAATGGTCCGGAACACCGCCGCCGCACCGCGGTTCTGGTTGAAGGCGTTGACCCGGAAACGCGCCACCCCGGGCACCTCGAAGGAGAAGTCGGTCTCGAGGAACTCTTCAAAATCCTTGCGCTGCTTGTCGTTCATGATGTCGTAGATCAGCGCATGCACCTGCTTGTGCTCCAGCGGCGGCAGGTTGATCCGGCGCACGTCGCCATCCACCCGGATCATCGGTGGCAGACCAGCAGAGAGGTGCAGGTCTGAAGCACCTTGCTTGGCGCTGAAGGCAAGCAGCTCGGTAATATCCATGGGACTCCCCAATTCCTGACAAGCGGTTAGAATGCCCACACCACAAGGCGGCCGGGCCGGGCTAATGTCCACCATACGAGAAAATATTGCAAAGGTTCGCGCACGGATTCGTGGCGCAGCGCAGGCTTGCGGCCGTGACCTGCAAGGGGTTGGCTTGCTGGCTGTCAGCAAGACCCAGGCCGCCTCGGCCATACGCGAAGCCTACGCCTGCGGCCTCACCGATTTTGGCGAGAACTACTTGCAGGAAGCCCTGGCCAAGCAGGCCGAACTGCGCGACCTGCCCCTGACCTGGCACTTCATCGGCCCGATCCAGGCGAACAAGACCCGCAGCATTGCCGAAAGCTTTGCCTGGGTGCACTCGCTGGATCGCCTGAAAATCGCCGAGCGACTCTCTGCGCAGCGCCCGTCCGGCCTGCCGCCACTGAATATCTGCCTGCAGGTGAATGTCAGCGGCGAAACCAGCAAGTCCGGCTGCAGCCCCGCCGAGCTGCCCGCCCTGGCTCTGGCCATCAGCCAGTTGCCCGGCCTGCGCCTGCGCGGCCTGATGGCGATTCCCCAACCGACCACCGACGCTGGCGAGCAGCATGCGGCATTTGCCCGCTTGCGCGCGCTGCGCGACGGGCTTGAGCTGCCGCCGGGGACCCCGCCGCTGGACAGCCTGTCGATGGGCATGAGCGAAGACCTCGAAGCCGCCATCGCCGAAGGCGCCAGCTGGGTGCGGATCGGCAGCGCAATCTTTGGTGCGCGCGCCTACGCCGCACCAGCCACCCAAGGAAACCATCCATGAACAACCTGCGAATCGCCTTTATCGGCGCGGGCAACATGGCCGCCAGCCTGATTGGCGGCCTGCGTGCCGAGGGCATTAGCGCCGACCTGCTCTGCGCCAGCGAACCCGGCGCCGAACAGCGCGCGCGCATTGCCGCCGAACACGGCATCCGCGTCTATGAACACAACGAGGCAGCCGTGCAAGGCGCCGACCTGATCGTGCTGGCGGTCAAGCCGCAGGTCATGCAGGCCGTCTGCCGGGCCTTGGCGCCACACCTGCAGGCCAATCAGCTGATCGTCTCGATTGCCGCCGGGATCAGCTGCGCCAGCCTGAGCGCCTGGCTGGGTCCGTTGCCGCTGGTGCGCTGCATGCCGAATACCCCGGCACTGTTGCGCCAGGGTGTCAGCGGCCTGTTTGCCAATCACCTGGTCAACAGTACACAGCGCCAGCAGGCCGAACAGGTGCTGGCTGCCGTGGGCATGACCCTGTGGCTGGATGACGAAGCGCAGATCGATGCAGTGACTGCCGTCTCCGGCAGTGGCCCGGCCTACTTCTTCCTGCTGATCGAGGCGATGAGCGCCGCCGGCGTCAAGCTCGGACTGCCGGCCGCCACCGCCGCCCAACTGAGCATCCAGACCGCCCTCGGCGCCGCGCGCATGGCCGCCGGCAGCGACGTCGATGCCAGCGAACTGCGCCGCCGGGTCACCTCGCCCAACGGCACCACCGAAGCGGCGATCAAGACTTTCCAGGCCGGCGGTTTCGCCGAACTGGTAGAACAGGCCCTGCATGCTGCTGCCGCGCGCTCGGCCGAGCTGGCGCAAGAACTGGGCAGTTAAGCAACACGCAACCAAGGAAACCCCCATGACCGGACTGAACACTGCTGCCATCTATATCCTGCAAACCCTGGGCAGCCTGTACCTGCTGATCGTGCTGCTGCGCTTCATCCTGCAACTGGTGCGGGCCGACTTCTACAACCCGCTGAGCCAGTTCGTCGTGCGTGCCACCCAGCCGCTGCTGAAGCCCCTGCGCAAGCTGATCCCCAGCCTGTTCGGCCTGGATACCGCCTCGCTGGTGCTGGCCATCCTGGTGCAACTGCTGGTGATGATGCTCACCCTCGCCCTGATGGGCTATGGCCTGGGCGGCTTCCTGCTGCAGCTGCTGGTGTGGTCGCTGATTGGCGTCGCCTCGCTGTTCATCAAGGTGTTCTACTTCGCCATGATCATCAGCGTGATCCTGTCCTGGGTCGCCCCCGGCAGCTACAACCCCGGCGCGCAACTGGTCAACCAGATCTGCGAGCCCTTGCTGGCGCCGTTCCGCAAGCTCATGCCGAATCTCGGCGGGCTGGACATTTCGCCGATCTTCGCCTTCATCGCGCTGAACCTGTTCGACATGCTGGTGATCGGCAACCTGGCCGCGCTGACCGGGCTGCCGCAGCAACTCAGCCCGTTCCTCTAGCCCCCCCGGTGAGCTACTTCCGCTGGGATGGCGACGACCTGATCCTCGATTGCCATCTGCAGCCCAAGGCCAGCAAGGACGAATTTGCCGGCCTGCATGGCGAACGCCTGAAGATTCGCCTGACCGCCCCGCCCGTGGAAGGCAAGGCCAATGCCCATCTGCTGGCCTTTCTCGGGAGCGCCTTCGGCGTGGCGAAGAGCCAGGTGCAGTTGCTCAGCGGCGAGCTGAACCGGCAGAAGCGCGTGCGTATCCAGTCGCCACAGAAGCTCCCCGCGCTTCCCGGCCTGTGCCTGCCAGTGCGCTGATCCGGCCCCCGCCAGCCGTCCGCCCGCCCGGCGCGGATTGACTCGGGCCGCCGGCATCGCATAATGCGCCTTTGGCGACGGGCGACGCACATCCGCCAGTCGCTGCCAGGCAGATCCAGGCGCCCCAGGCGCTGGCAGGGAGGTATCGCGATGAGCATGGAGCGACTGAGTGATCAGGTTGACAGTTATGTAGCCTGGAAGCGCGAACTGGTCCGCGAGATCACCCGCTATCGCGGCTGGCTCGAGCGCAACCGGCTCAACTCGTCAACCCTGGATACCCGGCTCGAACGCTCCCTGCGCCTGCTGCGCACCGACCACATCACCCTGGCCTTTGTCGGCGAGTTCTCGCGCGGCAAGAGCGAGCTGATCAACAGCCTGTTCTTCTCCAGCTACGGCCAGCGCCTGCTGCCGTCCACCGCCGGGCGCACCACCATGTGCCCGACCGAACTGTTCTACGATCCGGCGGCGCAAACTTCCTACATCCGCCTGCTGCCCATCGAAACGCGCATGGCCTCGACCAGCCTGGTCCAGTTCAAGCGGGTTCCACACTACTGGGTAAATATCCCGCTGCTGCCGGATGACCCCGAGAGCATGGCGCACGCCTTTGCCCAAGTCGCGCGGACCAAGCCGATGCCGCTGGAGAAGGCGATTGCCCTGGGCTTCCAGCCGGACATGCTGGAAAGTGCCGGCCAGCCCGGCATGGTCTTGGTCCCGGCCTGGCGGCATGCCCTGATCAACCTGGATCACCCCCTGCTGCGCCAGGGCCTGCGCATCCTCGACACCCCCGGGCTGAATGCACTGGGCAGCGAGCCGGAACTGACGCTGTCGATGCTGCCCAGCGCCCAGGCGATCATCTACCTGCTGGCCGCCGACAGCGGCGTGACCGCCAGCGACATGGCAATCTGGCAGCAACACATTCGCCAGCTCGACCAGGACACCCAGCAGAACCTGTTTGCCGTGCTGAACAAGATCGATGTGCTGTGGGATGACCTGGCCGGCGAACGCTTCGTGCAGGACGCCATCCAGCGCATGCATGAGTCCACTGCCCGCCAGCTGGGCCTGGCCGTCGAGGCGGTGCTGCCGCTATCGGCCAAGCAGGGCATGCTGGCCAAGGTGCGCAATGACAGCCAGTTGCTGGCCCGCAGCCAGTTGGGCGGACTCGAGCAACTGCTCTGCGAGCGGATTGTCGCCGGCAAGGAAGAAATGCTGCAGTCGCGCGTGGTCAACCAGTTGCTGAGCATGCTGCGCAGCAGCCAGCAGCTGCTGAGCCAGCGCCTGGACAAGGTACGGGAACAGCAGCAACAGCTTGCCGCACACCAGCAGGATAACGGCCAGATGCTGCAGGAACTGACCGCCAAGACCAAGGACGACCATGGCCTGCATCACAAGCGCCTGCTCAGCCTGAAAAGCAGCCAGCGCCTGCTGGCCCGCCAGGGCGACCTGTTGCGCGCCGCAACCCGCTCACAACGCTTCGAGCTGCATGTCGAGGAGGTGCGCAACAGCCTGCGCGACAGCTGGACCAGCATTGGCAACAAGCGCGCCATCCAGCATTTCTTCGAGGCCGTGGCGGCCGACCTCGAGAGCCTCGGCGACGAGGCCGACACTGCCAACCAGCTGGTCGAGGCCGTGTATGCCCGGCATAACAGCGAAAACCCGCTGAACGGCATGGAGGCACCACTCTTCAACGTCAGCCACTACCAGCGCGAACTGCGCCAGCTGCAGGAACAGACCAACCAGTTTCGCCTGCAACTGAAGACCCTGCTAACCGATCAGGCCAGCCTCGGCCAGCGGTTCTTCGACACCCTGGTACAGGAGGTGATCGCCCTGCACGAGCGCGTGCGCAGCGATGCCGAACAATGGGCCAGCGACGCCCTGATGCCGCTGCTGCAGCACGCCATGGAACACAAGCAATTGCTGGAAATCCACCTGCTGCGCCTGCGCGCCCTGGCCCAGGAAACCCAGCTGACGCAGAAGCGCTCGCAGCAGATGGAGCAGTACGCCAGCGAACTGCAACTGCAACTGACCGAAGCCAGTGACATCCTGCGCATCATGCGCCGTCCCGCCCCCATCCAGCGCAAGGCCAAAGTGGTCAGCTTGCCGGTTACCGCGCGCCAGCGTGATGCCGGCGAGTCCGCCTAGGAGCCTGATCCGCAACATCCGGCAGCAACCGGCCACCCCGCGCCCTTGCCCGGCGCGGCACGCCTATTTAGACTGCTGCACTTCCCAAATCGAGAGCAGGGTCGATGCCCACTGCATACCCCGAAGATTCCGTCGGCCTGGTGATTCCACAGCAACTGCATTTCAGCGAACCGCTGGAACTGGCCTGCGGGCGCAGCCTGGCCGACTACACGCTGGTTTATGAAACCTATGGCGAGCTGAATGCCGCCCGCAGCAACGCCGTGCTGATCTGTCATGCCCTGTCCGGCCACCATCACGCCGCCGGCTATCACAGTCCGGACGAGCGCAAGCCGGGCTGGTGGGACAGCTGCATCGGCCCGGGCAAGGCCGTGGATACGCGCAAGTTCTTCGTCGTCAGCCTGAACAACCTGGGCGGCTGCAATGGCTCGACCGGCCCGGCCAGCCACAATCCGCAGACCGGCCAGCCGTTTGGCGCCGACTTCCCGGTGGTCACCGTGGAGGACTGGGTCAACAGCCAGGCGCGCTTGGCCGATGCGCTGGGCATTGCGCAGTGGGCCGCGGTAATCGGCGGCAGTCTCGGCGGCATGCAGGCCCTGCAGTGGACCATCAGCTATCCCGAGCGGGTGCGCCATTGCCTGGCGATTGCCTCGGCGCCGGCGCTCTCGGCACAGAACATTGCCTTCAATGAAGTGGCGCGCCAGGCGATCCTGACCGATCCGCAATATCATGGCGGTCACTTCAAGGCCCAGGGCGTGTTCCCCAAGCGCGGGCTGATGCTGGCGCGCATGGTTGGCCACATCACCTACCTGTCGGATGACGCCATGGGCGAGAAGTTCGGCCACCGGATGAAGAACGAGCGGCTGAATTTCGACGTGCACAGCGTCGAATTCCAGGTCGAGAGCTACCTGCGCTACCAGGGCGAGGAGTTTTCCGAACGCTTTGACGCCAATACCTACCTGCTGATGACCAAGGCCCTCGACTACTTCGACCCGGCGGGCAAGCATGGCGGTGACCTGACCCGCACCCTGGCAGGGGTGCAGGCCGACTTCTGCGTGATTTCCTTCACCACCGACTGGCGCTTCTCGCCGGCGCGCTCGCGCGAGATCGCCGACGCCCTGATCGCCGCGAAAAAGAACGTCTGCTACCTGGAAATCGATGCGCCGCAGGGGCATGACGCCTTCCTCATGCCGATCCCCCGCTACATCCAGGCCTTCAGCAGCTACATGAACCGCATAACCCTTTGAGACAGCCATGAGAGCCGACCTCGACATCATTCAAGAGTGGATTCCCGCCGGCAGCCGTGTGCTCGACCTCGGTTGCGGCGACGGCGATCTGCTGGACTGGCTGCGCACGCACAAGCAGGTCAGCGGTTACGGCCTGGAGATCGACCCGGAGAACATCGCCCGCTGCGTGGAAAAAGGCATCAATGTCATCGAACAGGACCTCGACAAGGGCCTCGGCAACTTCGCCAGCAACAGCTTCGATGTGGTGGTGATGACCCAGTCGCTGCAGGCACTGCGCTACCCGGACAAGGTCTTGCGCGAGATGCTGCGGGTCGGTCGGACCTGCATCATCACCTTCCCCAACTTCGCCCACTGGCGCTGCCGCTGGTACCTGGCCAGCAAGGGCCGCATGCCGGTGTCCGAGTTCCTGCCGTACACCTGGTACAACACGCCGAACATCCACTTCTGCACCTTCCGCGATTTCGAGGCGCTGTGCCGCGAGATGCAGGTCAGCGTGCTCGACCACCTGGCGGTCGACCACTTGCACCGCGACAGCCTGGGCAGCCGTATCTGGCCTAATCTACTGGGTGAGATCGGCATCTATCGGGTCAGTGGCCCGGCGCGCGCGGAATAACCCGCAGCCCGCCCCAACCGGTCCCAAGGAGTTCGCCATGCGTCAGCTCATGATCTGCCTGCTCACCCTCTGCCTGAGCCTGCCGGCGTTCGCCGAGCGCAAGCAGACCTTTGGTGAAATCGATGTGCACTACAGCGTATTCAATTCCAGCTTCCTGCAGCCCAACACTGCCGCCGCCAGCGGACTGGTACGCAGCAAAACCCTCGGCGTTGTCAGTGTTTCGGTGCTCAAGGACGGCAAGCCGCTGGCCGCCAAAGTCGAAGGCTCGGTGCAAAACCTGCTCGGCCAGCAGACGGTGCTGACCTTCAAGCAGGTCGATGAGCCGGGGGCCAGCTACCACCTGGCGCAGTTTGCCCTGGAGGATCGCGAGGTACTCACCTTCAGCCTCAACGTCAACAGCAGCGACGGCGGCAGCAACAACTTCACCTTCAGCCAGGAAGTGTTCCCCGACGAATGAGTACCCTCATCACGGAACTGGTCCTGGCCAGCCATAACGCCGGCAAGCTGAAGGAACTGCAGGCGCTGCTCGGCGAGCAGATCAAGGTTCGCTCGGTCGCCGAATTCAGTGCGCTGCAACCGGTAGAGGACGGCCTGTCCTTTGTCGAGAACGCGCTGCTCAAGGCCCGGCATGCCGCGCGCGTATCCGGGCTGCCGGCGCTGGCCGATGATTCCGGGCTGGCGGTGGATGCCCTCGGCGGCGCGCCCGGCATCCATTCGGCACGCTATGCCGATGGCCAGGGGGACGCGGCCAACAACGCCAAGCTGCTGCAGGCGCTCAAGGATGTGCCGGAGGGCGAGCGCGGCGCGCAGTTCGTCTGCGCTCTGGCGCTGCTGCGGCATGCCACTGACCCGCTGCCGATCATCTGCGAGGGGCTCTGGCGCGGGCGCATCCTGCACCAGCCGCAGGGTCGCAACGGATTCGGCTATGACCCGCTGTTCTGGGTCAGCGAGCACGACTGTTCGAGCGCCGAACTCAGCGCGCAGGAGAAAAATCGCCTGAGCCACCGCGGGCGTGCCATGGCCCTGCTCAGGCAACGCCTGGGGCTGACATGAGCCACACCCCTTCGGCCCCGGGCTTCGAGCTGCCGCCGCTGGCACTGTACATCCACATCCCCTGGTGCGTGCGCAAATGCCCGTACTGCGATTTCAACTCGCATGCGGCCGGCCCCGAACTGCCGGAAGAGGCCTACGTCGACGCACTCCTCGCCGACCTGCAGCAGGACCTCGCGCAGGTACACGGCCGCCCGCTGAGCTCGATCTTCTTCGGCGGCGGCACCCCCAGCCTGTTCTCCGCCAATGCGCTGGGCCGCCTGCTGGATGGCGTGGAGCAGCAGATTCGCTTCCAGGCGGATATCGAGATCACTCTGGAAGCCAACCCCGGCACCTTCGAGCAAGCCAAGTTCCGCGATTACCGCAGCCTCGGCATCAATCGCCTGTCGATCGGCGTGCAGAGCTTCCAGGCGGCCAAGCTCAAGGCGCTGGGCCGTATCCATGACGGCGCCGAGGCGATCCGCGCCGCCGACATGGCGCGCGCCGCCGGTTTCGACAACTTCAACCTCGACCTGATGCACGGGCTGCCCGAGCAGAGCATTGAAGATGCCCTGCAGGACCTGCGCACGGCGATCGCGCAGGGGCCGACCCATCTGTCCTGGTACCAGCTGACCATGGAACCCAACACCGTTTTCTGGAACCAGCCGCCCGTGCTGCCCGCGGAAGACACCCTGTGGGACATCCAGGAAGCCGGCCAGGCCCTGCTCGCCGACGCGGGTTACGCGCAATATGAAGTCTCGGCCTACGCCCAGGCCGGGCGCCAGGCCCGGCACAACCTCAACTACTGGCGCTTCGGCGACTTTCTCGGCATCGGCGCCGGCGCCCACGCCAAGCTGAGCACCCCGCAGGGCCAGATCCGGCGCAGCTGGAAAACCCGCCTGCCCAAGGACTACCTGGCCGCGGGGCAAACCTTTCGCGCCGGCGAGCGCCTGCTGAGCCACGCCGAGCTGCCCTTCGAGTTCCTGATGAATGCCCTGCGCCTGAATGACGGGGTCCCGGCCGCGCTGTTCAGCCAGCGCACCGGCATCCCGCTCGAGGAGCTCGCCGCGGCGCGGCAGAAAGCCGTGGCGCTGGGCCTGTTGCAGGCCGAGCCACAGCGCCTGTGCGCCACGCGGCACGGCCAGCTGTTTCTCAACGACCTGCTGCAGCATTTTTTACCCTGAACCAAACCCGCCCCCTGACGGCTGCCGCCGAAGCAGCAGAGGCATCAACCCGCAAGGAAATCGCATGGATCTGCTGCTGGACCTGCTCGCCACCCTCTCGCGCTGGAGCCGCGGGCATCTGTACGACATCGCGCTGGCGATCATGGCCACCCTGCTGGTGCTGTTCGGCCCGGGGATCAATGCCTGGGTGAAGCGCTCGACCGGCGGCTTCAACTTCTTCCTGCGCACCCTGCTGTTCGTGCTGGTGTGCGTGTTCGGTTACGGGCTGGCGCTGATCTTCCTCACGCCCTGGCTGGCCAGCGGGCTGGGCTACTTCAACAATTACACGCTGGCGCCGGTGCTGCTGCTGATCTTCCTGCTGATCGGCGTGCTGGCCGACCGCAGCTAGACCGCGACCGCGCGCCGCGAATGCGCCGCGCGGGTTGCACCCGCCCTACTCGACCCGCTGGAATTTCAGGTCCCAGACGCCGTGGCCGAGGCGCTCGCCGCGGCGCTCGAACTTGGTCACCGGGCGTTCGGCCGGGCGCGGCACATAGCGCCCGTCTGCCGCCAGGTTGCGATAGCCGGGCGCCGCATTCATGACTTCCAGCATGTGCTCGGCATAGGCCTGCCAGTCGGTGGCCATGTGCAACACCCCGCCGACCTTGAGTTTCTGCCGCACCAGCTGCGCCCACTGCGGCTGAACGATGCGCCGCTTGTGGTGCCGCGACTTGTGCCAGGGATCGGGAAAGAACAGCAGCAGGCGATCCAGGCTGGCATCGGCCACACAGTCGCGCAGCACTTCGATGGCATCCCAGCTGTACACCCGAATGTTGCTCAAGTGCTGGGTAAGCATGCCGTTGAGCAGGGCGCCAACGCCCGGCCGGTGTACTTCAACCCCGATGAAGTCTTCCTCCGGCGCGGCCGCGGCCATTTCCAGGGTGGCCTGGCCCATGCCGAAGCCGATCTCGAAAGTGCGCGGGGCGCTGCGCCCGAACACCTGGTCGAAATCCTGCAGGCCGGCGGCCGGCTCCAGGCCGAACTGCGGCCAGCCCTGATCGAGGCCGCGCTGCTGGCCCTCGGTCATGCGCCCCGAGCGCATGACGAAACTCTTGATCGCCCGGTGCGGACGCGCGGCACTGGCCGCCGGATGCAGCTCGTCGTCGGGCAGGTTCACTTCAGGGTGCCTTCTAGGGGAGAGGAAGCGCTGGCATACAGCTTCTTCGGCATGCGCCCGGCCAGCCAGGCCATGCGCCCGGCGAGAATCGCGTGCTGCATGGCGCTGGCCATCAGCACCGGGTCGCCGGCATGGGCAATCGCGCTGTTCATCAGCACCGCATCACAACCCAGCTCCATGGCGATGGTGGCGTCCGAGGCGGTACCGACACCGGCATCGACCAGCACCGGCACCTGTGCCTCCTCCAGGATGATGCGCAGGTTGTACGGGTTGCAGATGCCCAGGCCGGTGCCGATCAGCCCGGCCAGCGGCATCACCGCGATGCAGCCCAGCTCGGCCAGCTGGCGGGCAATGATCGGATCATCGCTGGTGTAGACCATCACGTCGAAACCGTCCTTGACCAGCACCTCGGCGGCCTTGAGGGTTTCGATCACGTTGGGAAACAGGGTCTTCTGGTCCGCCAGCACTTCCAGCTTGACCAGCTGGCGCCCGTCCAGCAGCTCGCGCGCCAGCCGGCAGGTGCGCACGGCCTCGGCGGCGTCGTAGCAGCCGGCAGTGTTCGGCAGGATGGTGTAGCGCTCGGGACTGAGCACATCGAGCAGATTCGGCTCGCCGGGATTCTGGCCGATATTGGTCCGGCGCACGGCCACGGTGACGATTTCCGCGCCGCTGGCCTCGATGGCCAGGCGGGTCTGTTCGAGGTCACGGTACTTGCCGGTACCGACCAGCAGGCGCGACGCATAGCTGCGACCGGCGAGTACAAAGGGTTTGTCGGGGCGAACCTGGCTCATTGATCGGGACTCCATGCTAAGGATGCGGGCACCTGCCCGCGGGCGGATCGGCTGGCGGTGAAACGGCTGGGTACGGCGCTCAGCCACCGCCGATGGCGTGCACCACTTCGACCCGGTCACCCGCGTGCAGCACCGTACCGGCATGCTGGCTGCGCGGCACGATCTCGAGGTTGACCTCGACCGCGATGCGCTTGCCCTGCAGCGCAAGCTGCGCGAGCAGGTCGGCGATGCTTGCACCGTCGGGCAACTCGTGGGCTGCGCCGTTCAACTGGATCTGCATGAGGGCCACTTCAGCAGCGGGAAAGGGTCGGCATTCTAGCCTGATCAGCCGCGATGACCAAGGCGCCGATCAGCGCGGCAGGCGCCAGGCCGCCAGCCCCAGGCACAGCCAGCCGCCGAGAAAGGCCAGCCCGCCCAGCGGCGTGAGCATGCCCAGCTGGCCGATCCCGGTCAGCGTCAGCAGGTACAGGCTGCCGGAAAACAGCAGGATACCCAGCGCAAACAGCCACCCGCTGACGCGCAACAGCGGCTGCGCGCCAAGCATCAGCAACAGGGCCACCGCCAGCAGGGCCAGGCTGTGGACCAGCTGATAGTGGGTGCCGGTCTGGAACACCGCCAGATACTCGGGACTCAGGCGGGCCTTCAGGCCATGCGCGGCAAAGGCCCCGAGGGCCACACCGGTAAAACCGCCAAGGGCGGCCAGCAACAGGAACACACGAGCCATGCAACTCTCCACAAGATTGGCCGGGACGCTGGCTATAATGGCCGCCCCGTCTCCTCCGGCCAAGCTGCAATGCTGCGATCACTGCTCCGGCGCCTGTTGCGCTACACCTTTTACTGCGCGGCCGTCTCGGTGCTGCTGGTGCTGTCGATGCGCTGGGTGCCGCCGGTTGGCAGCGGAGTGATGATCGAGCGCAAGCTGGAATCCTGGGTCTACGGCCAGCCGATCGACCTGCAGCGCAGCTGGCGGCCCTGGGCAGAGCTGCCGGACAACCTGAAAGTGGCGGTGATCGCCGCCGAAGACCAGAAATTTGCCGAACACTGGGGCTTCGATCTCGCGGCCATCCGCGCCGCCATGACGCACAACGAAAGTGGCGGCCACGTGCGCGGGGCCAGCACCATCAGCCAGCAGGTCGCCAAGAACATCTTTCTCTGGTCCGGGCGCAGTTGGCTGCGCAAGGGGCTGGAAACCTGGTTCACCGTGCTGATCGAGCTGCTCTGGCCCAAGCAGCGCATCCTCGAGGTCTACCTGAACAGTGCGGAATGGGGCGATGGCGTATTCGGCGCCGAGGCGGCCGCGCGCTATCACTTTGGAGTCGGTGCACCGTATCTGTCGAACCAGCAGGCCAGCCTGCTGGCCGCCGTTTTGCCCAACCCGCGCGCCTGGAGTGCCCGCAAACCAGGGCCGCATGTGAGTCGCCGGGCTAACTGGATTCGCCAGCAAAGCTATCAGCTGGGCGGCAGCCACTACCTCGACCAACTGCGCCCTGAGTCTGAATAGGCCGGGGATTGGCAATCCGCTGCTTTTTCTGCTCTGTGCCGGGCTGATTATCGAGGTTACTTGATGGCTTCGGTTTCGCCCCGCCGGGCGCCTCACTTTTCTTTGCTTGTGCAAAGAAAAGTAAGCAAAAGAAACACCCCCCGGCATCCAGGTCTCGCTGCGCTCGACTCCCCTCGCTCCGGTGCAGTTCCGAGGGTCGTCTCGAAGGGCCATCCATGGCCCATCGTTCCTCATTTGGCATCCATGCCAAATGCCCCTCTGCACAGCACCTGCACTCGGCCTCCTGACGGGGACTTGGGTGCCCACCGTATCGCTTGCGTAGGGTGGAAAACGCCGCCTGCGGCTTTTCCACCGGAAGGGTCTATGGTGGATAACGCTGCGCGGTTATCCACCCTACGAATATCGTTCAATCCTGCACGGACTAACCGTCCCGTCAGTAGGGTGAGCGGAATCGGTGTGGAAGGGGTTGAGCGGCATGGATGCCGCGAAAGCTGCGCTGGGCCAAGGAAGGCCCATCGCAGCGGGCCCCTGCAGCGCCGATGGAGCGAACGAACCCAGTTCGCAGCGCAGCGAAGAGCCGGGCCGTATGCCGGGGGCGCTTTCTCTTTGCTTACTTTCTCTTTGCGCAAACAAAGAGAAAGTAAGGCGCCGCGCAAGGCGCAACCTGTAGCCCTGTGCCGAGGAAAGTGCTGCGGTCTGACTCGGAACCCACGCCAGTCAAAAAATGCTGCACAAGGATTGCCAATCCCCTGCTGCGCCGGACGCCCCAGACCGGCAAACAAAAACCCCGTCACGTAGACGGGGTTTCAGGTTCACTGCTGAAGCCTTATGCCTGAATCGAGCCCTTGAGCTTGTTCATGGCGTTCTTCTCCAGCTGCCGAATACGCTCGGCGGAGACGTTGTACTTGGCTGCCAGGTCGTGCAGCGTGGACTTTTCCTCGGCCAGCCAGCGCTGGTAGAGGATGTCGCGGCTGCGCTCGTCCAGGCCGTTGAGCGCCTCGTGCAGGTTCACGCTGGCACTGTCGGTCCAGTCGGAATCCTCCAGCTGGCGCGCCGGGTCGTAGCGATGGTCTTCCAGATAATGGGCCGGGCTCTGGTAGGCGACATCGTCGTCGGCCTCAGCGGCCGGGTCGAAGGCCATGTCATGCCCGCTCAGGCGGCTTTCCATCTCGCGCACTTCCCGCGCCTCGACGCCCAGGCTTTCGGCAACCGCATGCACTTCGGCGTTGCTCAGCCAGGCCAGGCTCTTCTTCTGCCGGCGCAGGTTGAAGAACAGCTTGCGCTGCGCCTTGGTGGTGGCGACCTTGACGATGCGCCAGTTGCGCAGGATGAATTCGTGGATTTCCGCCTTGATCCAGTGCACGGCAAAGGACACCAGGCGCACGCCCATTTCCGGGTTGAAGCGCTTGACCGCCTTCATCAGGCCGACGTTGCCTTCCTGGATCAGGTCAGCCTGGGCCAGTCCGTAGCCGGAATAGCTGCGCGCGATGTGCACGACGAAGCGCAAGTGCGCCAGCACCATCTGCCGCGCGGCTTCCAGGTCCTGCTGGTAAAACAGCTTGCCGGCCAGCTCGCGCTCCTGTTCGGCGCTGAGCAGCGGGATGCTGTTGACCGTATGCACGTAGGACTCCAGGTTGGCACCGGGAACCAGGGCATAGACGGGTTGCAAAGATGTGGTCATGCGAATCCTCCGACTCAGCAAACGGGCTGCAGTTTAGCACTGCGCAATGGGACATGGAACCGCCCGAAAAGTTCCCTTACAGATAACATAATCGATATAAATCAACAGGTTACTATCTTGGCGAAAGTTCGTTCAGGTGTCGCGCCACGGCCAGCCAGGCGCCAATGTAGCCCAGCAGCAGCGCTGCCAGCAGCAGCGACAGGCCGTCCGCCAGCGGTACGCCAAGCAGCGCGAAGTCGCTGCCATACAACCCGGCCAGGCGCACCACCGCCCCGTTCAGCCAGTCCAGCCCGTAGGCCAGCAGCCCCCAGGCCAGCAGCCCGGCACCGGCACCGTAGAGTGCGCCCATGTAGAGGAATGGCCGGCGCACATAGCTGTCGGTACCGCCGACCAGCTTGATCACCTCGATCTCGTTGCGGCGATTCTCGATGTGCAGGCGAATGGTGTTGCCGATCACCAGCAGCAACGCCGCGATCAGCAACAGGCTCAGGCCGAACACGAAATGGTCGCCCAGGCGCAGGATCGCAGTCAGGCGCTCCACCCAGACCATGTCCAGCTGCGCCTGCTCCACCGCGGGCAGCTCGGCCAACTGCTGGCGCAAGGCCTCCAGGGTCGGCTTGTCGACTTCGTGCGGGGTCACCAGAATCACCCCGGGCAACGGATTGTCCGGCAACTCCTTGAGCGCCTCGCCCAGCCCGGAACCCTGCTGGAATTCCTCCAGCGCCTGCTCGCGACTGATCCATTCGGCCTGCGCCACCCCGGGCAGGGCCGCCACCTGCTCGCGCAGCTTGACCCCCTGGGCATCGCCGATATCCATTTTCAGGAATACCGAGATCTGCGCGGCTTTCTGCCAGGAGCCGCCGAGGCGCTCCAGATTGCCCAGCAACAGCGACAGGCCCATGGGCAGGCTGAGGGCCACGGCCATCACCAGGCAGGTGAAGAAACTGCCGATCGGCTGCTTGCCCAGACGGCGCAGGCTGTCGAGCAGGCTGGCGCGATGGCTTTCCAGCCAGGCGCGCAGGTGGCGGCGGAAATCCGACTCGACGTGCTTGCCGGCGGCCGGGACCGCTGGTGCCGCACCGACCCGTTCGGCGGCTTTGGGATTGCGTTTGGCGCTCATCAGTTGGCCTCCCCGTCACCGATCAGGCGACCGCGTTGCAGCGTCAGCATGCGATGGCGCATGCGCGCGATCAGGCCCAGGTCGTGACTGGCAATCAGCACTGTGGTGCCGAGGCGGTTGATGTCCTCGAACACGCCCATGATTTCTGCCGCCAGCCGCGGATCGAGGTTGCCGGTCGGTTCATCCGCCAGCAGCAGGGCCGGCCGGTGCACCACGGCGCGGGCGATGCCGACGCGCTGCTGCTGGCCGGTGGACAGGTCCGCCGGGAACTGCGTGGCCTTGTCGCCGAGGCTGACGCGCTCGAGGGCAATGCCGACCCGCTCGGCAATTTCCTGCTGGTCGAGGCCGAGAATCTGCAGCGGCAGCGCCACATTGGCGAACACGCTGCGGTCGAACAGCAGCTGATGATTCTGGAACACCACGCCAATCTGCCGGCGCAGATAAGGAATCTGCGCATTGGTGATGGTCGACAGGTCCTGCCCGGCCAGCAGCAGCTTGCCGCTGGAGGGGCGCTCCATGGCCAGCAGCAGGCGCAGCAGGGTGCTCTTGCCGGCGCCGGAATGACCGGTGACGAACAGGAACTCGCCGCGGCGGACCTTGAAGCTCAGCTCGTGCAGGCCGACGTGGCCGTTCGGGTAGCGTTTGGCAACCTGATCGAATCGAATCATGGGCGCTCTCTTTCGGCAAACAGGGCTTTGACGAAGTCATCCGCGGCAAAGGTGCGCAGATCATCGATCCCCTCACCCACGCCAATGTAGCGAATGGGCAGGCTGAACTGCTTGGCCAGGGCAAAGATCACCCCGCCCTTGGCCGTGCCATCCAGCTTGGTCAGCGCCAGGCCGGTCAGTTCTACGGCCTGGTTGAACTGGCGGGTCTGGTTGATGGCGTTCTGCCCGGTACCGGCATCCAGCACCAGCAGCACCTCGTGCGGCGCCGCCTGATCGAGCTTGCCGATCACCCGGCGCACCTTCTTCAGCTCTTCCATCAGGTTGTCTTTGGTGTGCAGGCGCCCGGCGGTATCGGCGATCAGCACATCGATGCCACGGGCCTTGGCCGCCTGCACCGCATCGAAGATCACCGACGCCGAGTCGGCGCCGGTGTGCTGGGCGATCACCGGGATCTGGTTACGTTCGCCCCACACCTGCAGCTGCTCGACGGCCGCGGCGCGGAAGGTATCGCCGGCCGCCAGCATGACCTTCTTGCCCTCCAGCTGCAGCTTCTTCGCCAGCTTGCCGATGGTGGTGGTCTTGCCCGCGCCGTTCACGCCGACCACCAGGATCACATAGGGCTGAATGGCCTTGTCGATCTGCAGCGGCTTTTCCACCGGCTTGAGCAGCAACTGCAGCTCTTCCTGCAGCGCCTTGTACAACGCCCCGCTGTCGGCCAGCTCCTTGCGCGCCACGCGGCGGGTCAGGCTCTGCACGATCTGGCTGGTGGCCTCGACGCCGACATCGGCGGTCAGCAGGCGGGTCTCCAGCTCATCGAGCAGCTCATCGTCGATGGCCTTCTTGCCCAGGAACAGGCTGGCCATGCCTTCGCCAAGGCTGGCGCTGGTTTTCGACAGGCCCTGCTTGAGGCGCAGGAAAATGCCCTCCTTGCTGCCTTCGCCCGGCTTCGGCTCGACGGTCGGCGCCAGCGGCGCGACGACCACGGGCGGCTCGGCAGGGCTGGCCAGCGGCGCATGGCTGACTTCGGCGCCAGCATTGATGCGAAAGCGCGAGAAACCTGGCGCCGGCGGCGCGGCGGGATTCGGCGCAAGGGGCGTGGTGGCCACCGGCATGCCCGCCGCAGGCAGCACCGGCACAGCTGCCGGCGGCTCGCTGGCAGCTGCGGCAACGGCAGTGGCAGTGGCAACCGGGGTCTCAGCGACAGGCGCCGGCGCCAGCGGCGCCGCTGGCGGAACCATTGGACTCGGGACAATCTGGGGTTCGGCCCTGGGAGCCACCACCGCAGGCGGCTCGACCAGCGCAGCCGGGACAACTGGCGCAACCGGCGGCGCTGCAGGCTCCGTGGTCACTGTCGGCACGGGGGGAGCGGCGGTAGCGGCCTCAGGCGGCGGCGCGGACGGCAGCGGCGGCGGGGCAACCGGTGGCAGCTCGACCGGCTTCTTGTGCAGCCAGCCAAACAGGCCCTTCTTTTCGCTCACCGCGCCCGGCGTACCCGGAGCGGCCGCCGGCGGGCTGGCGGGTGGCTGGCCAGCCGGAGGATGGGGGTTTTTCTTGTCGTCACTGGAACCAAACATGGGCGGCAGCTATCTCATGCAAGCGCCACGCTAGCCGGATACCGCTAGTCATGGCCGCCGGGAAAACGGATGCGTATCCTAGCACCTCCACGCTTACCGGCGGTACGTCCGCCGCAGCCGTCTGACAGGTTCAAAACCGATGAAACTGATGCGCTTGCAGGCCTTCGGCCTGCTGCTCTGCACCCTCGGCGCCTCGCTGGCAGTCCTTGCCGCGGCGCCCCAGGCCACCCACGAGTTTCGCCTGGAGAATGGCCTCAAGGTCATCGTGCGCGAAGACCACCGCGCCCCGCTGGTGGTGTCGCAGCTCTGGTACAAGGTCGGCTCCAGCTACGAAACACCCGGCCAGACCGGTCTCTCGCACGCCCTCGAGCACATGATGTTCAAGGGCAGCCAGCAGCTGGCGCCCGGCGAAGCCTCGCGCATCCTGCGCGAACTGGGGGCCGAGGAGAACGCCTTCACCAGCGACGACTACACCGCCTACTACCAGGTGCTGGCGCGCGACCGCCTGGGCGTCGCCTTCGAGCTGGAAGCCGATCGCCTGGGCAGCCTGCGCCTGCCGGCCGAGGAGTTCCAGCGCGAGATCGAAGTGATCAAGGAGGAGCGCCGCCTGCGCACCGATGACAAGCCCGCGGCACTCGCCTACGAGCGCTTCAAGGCGCTGGCCTACCCCGCCAGCGGCTACCACAACCCGACCATCGGCTGGATGGCCGACCTGCAGCGCATGCAGATCGACGAACTGCGCGCCTGGTACCAGGCCTGGTATGCGCCGAACAATGCCACCCTGGTGGTGGTCGGCGATGTCCGCGCGGACGAGGTGAAAACCCTGGCCCAGCGCTACTTCGGCAGCATTCCGCAGCGCAGCGTACCGATCGCCCGCCGTCCGCTGGAGCTGGCCGAACCCGGCGCGCGGCGCATCACCCTGCAGGTCAAGACCCAGCTGCCGAGCCTGATGCTGGGCTTTAACGTTCCCAGTCTGGCGACCAGTCAGGAGGCCACTCCGGTGCATGCACTGCGCTTGATTTCGGCGCTGCTGGATGGCGGCTACAGCGCGCGCCTGCCGGCGCGGCTGGAGCGCGAGCAGGAACTGGTCAGCGGCGCTTCGGCCTGGTACGACGCCTTCAGCCGCGGTGACAGCCTGTTCGTTCTTTCGGCCAGCCCCAACGTGCAGAAAGGCAAGACCCTCGAACAGGTCGAAGCCGGCCTCTGGCAGGAGCTGGAGACCCTCAAGCAGCAGCCGCCCAGCGCCGAAGAACTGCAACGCGTGCGCGCCCAGGTGATTGCCGGGCTGGTCTACGAGCGCGACTCCATCACCAGCCAGGCCACCACCATCGGCCAGCTGGAAAGCGTCGGCCTGCGCTGGCAGCTGATGGATGAGGACCTGGCGGCACTGCAGGCGGTCACCCCGGCGGATATCCAGGCGGCCGCGCAAACCTACTTCACCCGCTCACGCCTGAGCGTGGCCCATGTGCTGCCCGAGGAAACCCGCCATGAATGAGCGCAACGGCCCGCGTTACGCCCTGATCGCTCTGGTCCTGAGCCTGCTGGTCGGCCTGCTGGCCCTGCTGGCCAGCCGCCCGATGGCGCCGACGGGCGGGCAGGTCCCGCCGCCGGCAGCCGGACTGCAATCCCTGGCCGAACTGGATGGCCAGGCCCCGCCGCGCCGCGCGCTGAACATCCAGACCTGGCAGACCGCAGATGGCTCGAAAGTGCTGTTCGTCGCCGCGCCGGAACTGCCGATGCTCGACCTGCGCGTGACCTTTGCCGCCGGCAGCAGCCATGACGGCAGCCAGCCCGGACTGGCCACGCTGACCAATGCCATGCTCAACGAGGGGATTGCCGGCAAGGACGTCACGCAGATTGCCGAGGGATTCGAGAACCTCGGCGCCGAGTTCGGCAATGGCGCCTACCGCGACATGGCCATCGCCTCCCTGCGCAGCCTGAGCGCGCCCGAGCAACGTACCCCGGCGCTGCAACTGTTCGCCGAGGTGATCGGCCGACCGACCTTTCCCGCCGACTCGCTGGCGCGCATCAAGAACCAGCTGCTGGCCGGGTTTGAACAACAGAAGCAGAACCCCGGCAAGCTGGCCGCGCTGGCCCTGTTCGAACGGCTGTATGCCGAGCACCCCTACGCACACCCCAGCGAGGGCACCCTGCAGAGCATCCCGACCATCGACAGCGCCGCCTTGCACGCCTTCCACGGCAAGGCCTACAGCGCCGGCAATGCGGTGATTGCGCTGGTCGGCGACCTCAGCCGCAGCGAGGCCGAAGCCATCGCCGCGCAGGTGTCCGCCGCCCTGCCGGCTGGCCCGGCGCTGCCCAAGGTGAGCGCGGCGCAACCGCCCGCGGCGGGCCAGCAGCACATCGAGTTCCCCTCCAGCCAGACCAACCTGTTCCTCGCCCAGCTCGGCGTGGACCGCCAGGATCCGGACTACCCGGCCCTCTACCTGGGCAACCAGATTCTCGGCGGCGGCGGTTTCGGCACCCGGCTGATGGAAGAAGTGCGCGAAAAGCGCGGCCTGACCTACGGCGTGTATTCCAGCTTCAGCCCGATGCAGGCGCGCGGCCCGTTCATGATCAACCTGCAGACCCGCGCCGAACTGAGCGCCGGCACCCTGCAGCTGGTCCGGGACATCCTGCGCCAGTACCTCGCCGAAGGGCCGACACAGAAAGAACTGGATGACGCCAAGCGCGAAACCGCCGGCAGCTTCCCGCTGACCACCGCCAGCAATGCCGACATCGTTGGCCAGCTGGGTGCCATCGGCTTCTACGACCTGCCGCTGACCCAGCTGGAAGACTTCATGGCCCAGGTCCAGGCGCAGACCGTCGACAGCGTGAAGGCCGCCATGCAGAAACACCTGTCCGCCGACGCGCTGGTAATCGTCAGCGCCGGCCCGACGGTGCCGCAACAGCCACTGCCGCCACCGACCGCCACACCCGCCGAACTTCCCGCCGGCGTACCGGAGCACTGATGCGCAAGAAATCTCCCGCCAAGTCCCCCACTCCCGCGCACGGCGGCCAGGGCCAGCTGCGCATCATTGCCGGCGAATGGCGCAGCCGCCAGTTCGACTTCCCCATGGCCGCCGGCCTGCGCCCGACGCCGAACCGCGTGCGCGAAACGCTGTTCAACTGGCTGGCGCCCCATGTGCAAGGCGCCCGGGTGCTCGACCTGTTTGCCGGCAGCGGCGCACTGTTCCTCGAGGCCCTGTCGCGTGGCGCCGCCAGCGCCCTGGCGCTGGACCTGAATGCCGCTGCCATCGCCAGCCTGCGTGGCCACCTGCAGACCCTGCGCTGCGCAAACGGCCAGCTGCTGCACACCGACGCCCTGCGCTACCTGCAGGAACAGCCGGCCTGCACCTTCGACCTGGCGTTTCTCGACCCGCCGTTCAGCCAGAACCTGCTGCAACCGGCCTGCAGTCTGCTCGAGCAGAACGGCTGGCTGGCCAAGGACGCCTGGATCTACACCGAAAGCGAGAACCCGCCATCCAGCCTCGGCCTGCCAGGCAACTGGCGCCTGCACCGCGAACAGAAAGCCGGCCAGGTGCATTACGCGCTGTGGCAGCGCACGTAATGCCCGCATGAGCGCGCCCTTCAAACCCGCCTGGTGGCTGCGCAATGCGCACCTGCAGACGCTGTGGAGCGCCTTTTTCCGCCGCGCGCCGCAATTGCCCAGAACCCGTGAACGGCTATGGCTGGAAGACGGCGACTTTCTTGACCTCGACTGGTTCGGCCCGCACGAAGCGACGACACCGCTGGTGCTGGTGCTGCACGGGCTGACCGGTTCCTCCGGCTCGCACTATGTGCTCGGCCTGCAACAGGCGCTGGCCGCGCAGGGCTGGGCCAGCGTGGCGCTGAACTGGCGCGGCTGCTCGGGGGAGCCGAACCTGTTGCCGCGCGGTTACCACTCGGGGGTCAGCGAGGACCTGGCCACGGTCATCCGCCATCTGCAGGCGGCCCGCCCGCTGGCGCCGCTGTTCGCCGTCGGTTACTCGCTGGGCGGCAACGTGCTGCTCAAGTACCTGGGCGAGACCGGCGGGCAATCCGGCCTGCAGGCCGCCGTGGCGGTGTCGGTGCCGTTTCGCCTGGATCAGTGTGCCGACCGCATCGGCATCGGCTTTTCGCGGATCTACCAGGCACACTTCATGCGCGAGCTGCTGGCCTATGTGCGGCGCAAGCAGCGGGAGTTCCGCGCGGCCGGCAAGACCGCGCAACTGGCCGCGCTCGAGCAGCTCGGCGAGCTCGACGACATGCGCACCTTCTGGGACTTCGACGGCCGCGTCACCGCGCCGCTGCATGGCTATGCGGATGCCGACGACTATTACCGGCGCGCCTCCAGCCGCTTCTTTCTCGGCGCGATCCGCACCCCGACCCTGCTGATCCAGGCCGCGGACGACCCCTTCGTGTTCCGCCACAGCCTGCCGGAGCCCCACGAGCTGGCCGCCGGCACCCAGCTGGAACTGCACGCCCGCGGCGGCCATGTCGGCTTTATCGACGGCCGCTGGCGCCAGCCCGGCTTCTATCTGGAGCGGCGCATTCCGGCCTGGCTGCTCGAGCAGTCGAACGCCGCCCGCTGAACGACCAGTCAGGCAAACTTGGCCACGGGGCCTCGCTGCGCTAACATCCAGCCCCTCGAAACCCTCGTCAGGATGTCGCGATGAACAGAGTGCTTTACCCGGGCACCTTCGACCCCATCACCAAGGGCCATGGCGATCTTGTCGAGCGTGCCGCCCGGCTGTTTGACACGGTGATCATCGCCGTGGCGGCCAGCCCGAAGAAAAACCCGCTGTTCCCGCTGGAGCAACGGGTCGAGCTGGCCCGCGAAGTCACCAGGCACCTGCCGAATGTCGAGGTGGTGGGGTTTTCCACCCTGCTGGCGCACTTTGCCAAGGAGCAGAACGCCAACGTGTTCCTCCGCGGCCTGCGCGCGGTCTCCGACTTCGAGTACGAATTCCAGCTGGCCAACATGAATCGCCAGCTGGCGCCCGAGGTGGAGAGCATGTTCCTCACGCCGTCGGAGAAGTATTCCTATATCTCCTCGACCCTAGTGCGCGAAATTGCCGCACTCGGCGGCGACATCAGCAAATTCGTCCATCCGGCGGTCGCTGCGGCGCTGGACGAACGCTTCCAGCGCCGCTGAAGCGGGGGTGCCGCCACGCCGGACGTGGCGCGCGCCAGGCTGATCCGGCACAATCAGCTGATCGTTTTCCAGACAACGGCATGCCTGCGCGCATTCCGGGAGTGGCTACATGTCCCTGATCATTACCGACGACTGCATCAACTGCGATGTGTGTGAACCCGAGTGCCCGAACGGCGCGATTTCGCAGGGCGAGGAGATCTACGTGATCGATCCCAACCTGTGTACCGAATGCGTCGGCCACTATGACGAACCGCAATGCCAGCAGGTCTGCCCGGTTGACTGCATCCCGCTCGACGTCAACCACGTCGAAAGCAGGGAAGAACTGATGCAGAAATACCTGATCATCTCCGGCAAAGCCTGAGGTTCCTGCGGCTCGCCGCAAGCCATACTGCAGCTTCCCGGCGCCACTGGCGCCCTGCCCCGGCCTCTCCCATGAAGCGACTGTCCGTTCTGCTGGCCTTCCTGCTCCTGGCTCTCAGCCTGTCGGGCCAGGCTGGCGAAAGCCCCGGGCAGGCCGCCATCGCCAGCGCCCACCCGGCCGCCACGGTGGCCGGCCTGGAAACCCTCGCCGCCGGCGGTAACGCCTTCGACGCGGCGGTCGCCGTGAGTGCCGCCCTGGCCGTGGTCGAACCCTACGGCTCGGGCCTGGGCGGGGGCGGATTCTTCCTGCTGCGCCAGGCCGGCGAGCCGCCTACCTATCGCTTCCTCGATGCCCGCGAACGTGCGCCACTGGCGGCGCATCCGGACATGTACCGGCAGCAGCCCAGGCACTCGCTGGATGGCGCCCTGGCCGCCGCCATCCCCGGCCTGCCGGCGGCGCTGGTGGAACTGGCCAGCCGTTACGGGCGCCTGCCGCTGGCCGCCTCGCTGAGCCCGGCCATCCGCCTGGCAGAGGACGGCTTCCCGGTTGACCGCGTCTATCGTGAGCGCGCCAGCTGGCGCCTGCAGGCCTTGCGCAGCAACCCGGAAAGCGCCCGCCTGTTTCTGGCTGAAGGGGAGATCCCCGAAGAATTCAGCCTGCTCCGGCAACCGCAGCTGGCCGCCACCCTGAAACGACTGGCCAGCCAGGGCCATGCCGGGTTCTACCACGGCGAGCTTGCGGAACAGCTGGTGGCCGGAGTGCGTGCCGGTGGCGGCCGCTGGAGCCTGCGCGACTTGGCCAACTACCGGGTCATCGAGCGCGCGCCGCTGCGTGTCGGCTTGGCCGACGACCGCTGGCTGATCAGCGCACCGCCGCCCTCGGCGGGCGGCATCGCCCTGGCACAAAGCCTCGGCATGCTGCAGCAACTGCCGTGGCAGCAGGCCGGGCCGGTGCAGCGTACGCACTATGTGGTGGAAGTCCTGCGCCGCGCCTATCGTGATCGCGGCCGGCTGGGCGATCCCGACTTCGTCGACATTCCGCTCGGCCAGCTGCTGGATCCCGCTTACCTGCAACGGCTCGCCAGGGGCATCGATGCGCAGCGGGCCACCCCCAGCAGCAGCCTGCCGCCAGCACCGGCCTGGCGCGAAGGCGACCACACCACCCACTTCAGCCTGATCGACAGCGCCGGCAATGCCGTGGCAGCGACCCTCTCGATCAACCTGCCGTTCGGCGCGGCCTTTACCGTTCCGGGAACCGGCGTGTTGCTGAATGACGAGATGGATGACTTCGCCGCCCAGGTGCAGGGGGCGAACAGTTACGGCCTGGCCGGCAGCGCGGCCAATGCGATTGCACCCGGCAAGCGGCCGCTGTCGAGCATGAGCCCGTCGTTCATCGAGAGTCCGCGCGAGTTTGCGGTCTTCGGCACGCCCGGCGGCAGCCGCATTCCCAGCATGGTGCTGCTGGCCATGCTGGAGTACCTGCAGGGCCGGCCACTGGCCAGCTGGCCGGCAGCGCCACGCTTTCACCACCAGTACCTGCCGGACCGGATCGAATACGAACCCGGCACCTTCAGCGCCGCCCAGGTTGCCGAGCTGGGCGCGCGCGGCCACACCCTAGAACAGCTCGACAGGCGCTACGGCAACCAGCAGGTGCTGCTCTGGCGCAAGACGGGCAACCACCTGGAAGCGGCGAGCGACCCGCGGGGCATCGGGCTGGGCGCGCTGCAGCCGGAAAAGGTCGAGTAGCAGGGTCGCGGCAAGCCGCCAAGAGGGAAAGCCAGATGCGCGAATGCCGGCTGACCGCACGAGACGTCAGCCGGCATTCGCCTGATGGTCAGTTCGGGTAGCTGGAGTTGCTGGTGTCGCAGCCCAGGCAGCGCACGAAGGCCTCACGCCCGGGCTCGATGACCAGTGCCTGGCCGGCTTCCTTGACGTTCCCGCCCAGCGCCGAGAACGGCAGGCTGACGACAAAGGCCGCCGCGCCGATGACGGTGGCGGCAATCAGCAAGGGGCGCGCGATCAGCAGGTCACCCAGCATCGTGTAACCCTTGGGCGCGTCATTGGTGTACATGGTATTGCCGCTGGCATTCTGCTGCGCCACTTCCGTGGTGACATAGCCACTCTGTTCCACCTCGGCCGCGTGGGCGGGAAGCGCCAGCAGGGCGGTGGAAAACGCCAGAACAGCAGCCGTGGTGCGAAACAGGTTCATGAAAGCATTCCTTCAGCAAGAGGTCCGTGTGCCTAACTATAACAGCGCATGGCGTTTTGTCAGTGTGATCCGGGTCAATTGCCAACAAAGGCGTGTACCGCCTGCTGCGGCGGAAATGCCCGGTAGCCATCCAGTCTCGCGACCAGCTCCGCAGGCGCGGTGATGGAAGCCCCCTTCCAGCGCTCGACTTTCCTGCGCGCGCCCGCCGGCGAAAGGATCCGCCTGTATGGCGGATTATCGCGCAAACCCTGCAGCGCCCGGCCGACCCGCTTCAGCCGCGGATGGGCAAACGGCCCGCGCAACAGGCGGCACTGGCCGATTTGCTCAGCGCTGGCAACGCGGGCAATACACGCTGGAGCGCTGGCCCAGGCGCACCTCGCGCAGGGTGCTGCCGCAGCACTTGCAGGGCTCGCCGCCGCGCCCATAGACGAACAGCTCCTGCTGGAAATAGCCGGGCTGGCCATCGCCGCCGACAAAATCGCGCAGGGTGGTGCCGCCACGCTCGATGGCGAAGGCGAGGATGCGCCTGATTTCATCCGCCAGCCTGGTGTAGCGCGCGCGCGAAATCGAACCGGCTGCACGGCGCGGGTCTATGCCGGCGGCGAACAGCGCCTCGCTGGCGTAGATGTTGCCGACCCCGACCACCACGGCGTTATCCATGATGAACGGCTTGACCGCCATGCTGCGGCCACGCGAACACTGGTACAGGCGCGCACCGCTGAAATCGGCGCTCAGCGGCTCGGGGCCGAGGTGGCGCAGCAGCTCGTGCTGCAGCGGATCGGTGCTCCAGAGCAGCGCGCCAAAGCGCCGCGGGTCGGTGTAGCGCAGCGCCAGCCCGGACTCCAGCTCGATGTCGACATGCTCGTGCTTGGCCGCCGGCGTGCCGCACGGCACCAGGCGCAGGTTGCCGGACATCCCCAGGTGACTGATCAGGGTGCCGCTTTCGGCCTGCAGCAACAGGTACTTGGCCCGCCGCAGCACCTGCACGAAGCGCTGGCCGGACAGCCGCACGTCGAGGTCCTCGGGAATCGGCCAGCGCAGGCGCCGCTCGCGCACGATCACCCGGCTGACCCGGACGCCTTCCAGGTAGGGCGCGATACCGCGCCGGGTGGTTTCAACTTCGGGTAATTCCGGCATGCCGCGCTCGGTCAAGGTTGGGGGCGCTCAACTTAGCAGGAATGCCCGGCAGCGGCGAGATGCGCACAGAGCCGCGCCACTGGCGCGCCAGCAGCCGGCACGACAAATCTCCACGGGCGGAAGCGGGTCATCCACGGGTATAATTTGCGCCTCAATTTTGTGGAGTCGCCCCATGTCCCTGCCCAGCCTGCGCCTCAAAGCCAACGCCGACCGCCGCCTGCGCGCGGGTCACCTGTGGGTCTACAGCAACGAGGTGGATGTCACCGCCAGCCCACTGAACGGCTTTGCCCCCGGCGACCAGGCCATCCTCGAGGCCGCCGGCGGCAAGCCGCTGGGCATCGTGGCGATGAGCCCGAACAACCTGATCTGCGCCCGCCTGCTGTCGCGCGATGTCAGCCATGTACTGGACAAGTCGCTGCTGGTGCACCGCCTCAATGTGGCCCTGAGCCTGCGCGAGCGGCTGTTCGACCAGCCGTTCTACCGGCTGGTGTTCGGCGACTCCGACCTGCTGCCGGGACTGGTGGTCGACCGTTTCGCCGACATCCTGGTGGTACAGCTGGCTTCGGCCGCCATGGAGCGCAACCGCGACGCGCTGATCGAAGCGCTGGTGCAGGTGCTCAAGCCGAGCGGCATCCTGTTCAAGAACGACTCCGCCGCGCGCGA
This sequence comes from Pseudomonas sp. N040, assembly GCF_015637705.1. Lineage (GTDB taxonomy): Bacteria > Pseudomonadota > Gammaproteobacteria > Pseudomonadales > Pseudomonadaceae > Aquipseudomonas. The sequence goes on from NZ_JADOBE010000004.1 coordinate 135,693, forward strand.
TGCCGAAGGCCTCGAGCGCTATGTCAGCACCGCCTTCGGCGTGGTGCCGGAGTGGGTGGCGCTGGAAGAGAACGGCGTGAAGTTCGAGGCGCCGGTGCTGCAGGGACAGAAGACCGGCTGGTTCTACGACCACCGGATGAACCGCGCGCGCCTAGCACCCTATGTCAAGGGCAAGCGCGTACTCGACCTGTTCAGCTACATCGGCGGCTGGGGCGTGCAGGCGGCGGCCTTCGGCGCCAGCGAAGTGTTCTGCGTGGATGCCTCGGCCTTCGCCCTCGACGGCGTGGAGCGCAACGCCACGCTGAACGGCCTGGCCGAGCGCATGACCTGCGTCGAAGGCGACGTGTTCGAAGCGCTGAAGGAGCTCAAGAGCGCGGAAGAACGCTTCGACGTGGTGATCACCGACCCGCCCGCCTTCATCAAGCGCAAGAAGGACCTGAAGAACGGCGAGGCGGCCTACCGCCGCCTCAACGAACAGGCCATGCGCCTGCTCGGCAAGGACGGCATCCTGGTCAGCGCCAGCTGCTCGATGCACCTGCCCGAAGACGACCTGCAGAACATCCTGCTGACCAGCGCCCGCCACCTGGACCGCAATATCCAGCTGCTCGAACGCGGCGGCCAGGGCCCGGACCATCCGGTACACCCGGCGATTGCCGAGACCCGCTACATCAAGAGCCTGACCTGCCGCCTGCTGCCCAACAGCTGAGGATTGCCGGGTGGGTCAGCCAAGCCACCCGGCGCTCAGGTCCCGCAACCGCAATTTTCATTAACAGGTTGGCTGCCGCTCTGCGAAGCAGATCGGATATTCTGCCAACCTCTGTATTGAGTTGATTCCGAGTACACCGCCATGCCTGACTATCGCTCGAAAACCTCCACCTTCGGCCGCAACATGGCCGGCGCCCGCGCCCTCTGGCGCGCCACCGGGATGAAGGACGAGGACTTCAAGAAACCGATCATCGCCGTTGCCAATTCCTTCACCCAGTTCGTCCCGGGCCACGTGCACCTGAAGGACATGGGCCAGCTGGTGGCCCGCGAGATCGAGCGCGCCGGCGGCGTGGCCAAAGAGTTCAACACCATCGCGGTGGATGACGGCATCGCCATGGGCCACGACGGCATGCTCTATTCGCTGCCCAGCCGCGAGATCATCGCCGACTCGGTGGAATACATGGTCAACGCGCATTGCGCCGACGCCATCGTCTGCATCAGCAACTGCGACAAGATCACTCCCGGCATGCTGATGGCCGCGCTGCGCCTGAACATCCCGGTGGTGTTCGTCTCCGGCGGGCCGATGGAAGCCGGCAAGACCAAACTGGCCAGCCACGGCCTCGATCTGGTCGACGCCATGGTGGTGGCCGCCGACGACTCCTGCTCCGACGAGAAGGTCGCCGAGTACGAGCGCAGTGCCTGCCCGACCTGCGGCAGCTGCTCGGGGATGTTCACCGCCAACTCGATGAACTGCCTGACCGAAGCCCTCGGCCTGTCGCTGCCGGGCAACGGTTCGACCCTGGCCACCCACAGCGACCGCGAACAGCTGTTCCTGCAGGCCGGACGCACCATCGTCGAGCTGTGCCAGCGCTACTACGGCGCCGGCGACGACTCCGTGCTGCCGCGCAACATCGCCAGCTTCAAGGCATTCGAGAATGCCATGACCCTGGACATCGCCATGGGCGGCTCGACCAACACCATCCTGCACCTGCTGGCTGCGGCCCAGGAAGCCGAGATCGCCTTCGACCTGCGCGACATCGACCGCCTGTCGCGCAAGGTGCCGCAGCTGTGCAAGGTGGCGCCGAACATCCAGAAGTACCACATGGAAGACGTCCATCGCGCCGGTGGGGTTTTCTCGATCCTCGGCGCCCTGGCACGCGGCGGCCTGCTGCACACCGATGTGCCGACCGTGCACAGCCCGAGCATGGCCGACGCCATCGCCCGCTGGGACATCACCCAGACCACCGATGAAGCCGTGCACACCTTCTTCAAGGCCGGCCCGGCCGGCATCCCGACCCAGGTCGCGTTCAGCCAGAGCACCCGCTGGCCGAGCCTGGATCTGGACCGCGCCGAAGGCTGCATCCGCAGCGTCGAGCACGCCTACTCGCAGGAAGGCGGCCTGGCCGTGCTCTACGGCAACATCGCCCTCGACGGCTGCGTGGTGAAGACCGCCGGGGTGGACGAATCCATCCATGTGTTCGAAGGCACGGCGAAGATCTTCGAGAGCCAGGACAGCGCGGTGAAGGGCATCCTCGCCGACGAGGTGCAGGCCGGCGATATCGTGATCATCCGCTACGAAGGGCCGAAAGGCGGCCCGGGCATGCAGGAAATGCTCTATCCGACCAGCTACCTGAAGTCCAAGGGCCTGGGCAAGGCCTGCGCCCTGCTCACCGACGGGCGCTTCTCCGGCGGCACCTCGGGCCTGTCGATCGGCCATGCCTCGCCGGAAGCCGCCGCCGGCGGCGCCATCGGCCTGGTGCGCGAAGGCGACAAGATCCTCATCGACATCCACCAGCGCTCGATCAACCTGCTGGTCAGTGATGCCGAGCTGGCCGCCCGCCGTAGGGCGCAGGACACCCTCGGCTGGAAACCCGCCGCACCACGCCCGCGCAAGGTCACCACCGCGCTCAAGGCCTATGCCCTGCTGGCTACCAGCGCCGACAAGGGTGCCGTGCGCGACAAGGCCTATCTGGACAAGGCCCTGCCGGACAGCTGATCGCGGCCGGCAGGGCCTGCACTTGATGCAGGTCATGCCGGATCCCGTTGCCCGGCGGCATTATCCAAAAGTATTGATACTTTTTTCACACTCGGTTTGCCATGCTCAGGGAAATTTGCTGACCGTGCGCCGCATTCCTCCAGGAACCATGCATCAATGAAAAAGCCAGAAGTCGAACTCGAGTTTTCCGACAAGTACACCCGCGAACATGCCGAACGCTACTTCAAGAAACACAGCACCGGACTGCGTCGCCGCCTGTCCACCTGGCGCGAAGTGCAGATTGCGCGCAAGGCCCTGCGCCTGGCCGGCGAGCCCAACCTGGTACTCGACCTGCCCTGCGGTGCCGGGCGCTTCTGGCCGATGCTGGCCGAGAAGCAGAACCGCCTGATCATCGGTGCTGACAACTCCGCCGACATGGTGGCCGTGGCCTGCCAGAGCCAGCCGGCCGAGGTGGTGGCCCGGGTCAAGCCGATGCAGACTTCCGCCTTCGCCATCGACCTGCCGGACAATGCAGTGGACAGCATTTTCAGCATGCGCCTGATCCACCATATCGGTCAGCCGAAGGATCGTGCGCTGATGCTCAAGGAGTTCCACCGCGTCAGCCGTGACAGCGTGCTGATTTCGCTGTGGGTGGATGGCAACTACAAGGCCTGGAAGAAAGCCCGCGGGCGCAAGCGCCTGGATCTTGCCGCCGATGGCACCGCGTACCAGAATCGCTTCGTGATCCCGGCCAAGACCATCGAGGCCGAATTCCGCGAAGCCGGCTTCACCGTTCAAGACCATCTGGACTACATCCCCAAGTGGGCGATGTGGCGTATCTACATTCTGCGCAAGGCCTGAATAAGGAATAACCAATGCCTGCTGATGTAAATGCACTGTTGCAGCTCCCCCGTGACGAAGCCTTCAAGCAATGGCTGGGGGTCCCCGGCGAATGGGTGGAGGAGCCGAATGTCCGGCGTGGCGGCGAAAGTGGCGTGAAACGCATCATGACCACCACCGGCAAGATGCTCTACCGCAAACAGCAGGTCGGGCATACCTACCGCTCGCTGCAGCATCCCCTGGGCTACCCGACCTCGATGCGCGAGGCCGCCGCACTGCGCGCCTGTGCCGAGCTGCAGGTGATCGCGCCAATCGTGGTCTACGCCGACTGCCGCAAGGTATCCGGCACCTGGCACGCACTGCTGGTCACCGAGGCGCTGGATGGCTTCAGCAGCCTGGAAGACTGCTATGCCCGCGGCGCTGACCAGCAGTGGGGCGAGGCCCTGCACCTGCGCATCCTGCATGAAATCGGCTGCACCCTGGCGCGCTTCAACCTCGGGCGCTGGCAGCATGGCTGCCTGCGCATGAAGCATGTGTTTGTGCGCGTACAGGGCGAGAAGGTCGAGATCGGCGTGCTCGACCTGGAGAAAAGCCGCCAGCGCATCACCGCGATTCGCGCCGCGCGCCACGACATCCGCCAGCTGCGGCGCCGCTCGGAGTGGAACGACAAGCTCTGGCAAGCCTTTCTCGAGGGCTATGCCGAGACCTTCGGCGCGGACTTCAAGAAAGTCTGAGCAGGGTCGGTTAGCCATGCCGCGGCGTAACCTGCACCCGTCCTCCTGACTGCGACGGTCGCCAGCGACATGGCTGTGTAGGGCGGGTGCAACCCGCCCTGCCAACAGCAGCGCCAGCATGCCTTGCTCATTGCGCAGGCGTGATCACTGGCGGCGCGGCAGGCGCCTCGCGCCAGCTCAGCCACACGCGCAGGTCGAATTCCAGCTGGTGATAGCCGGGCAGCATGTGTTCGCACAGCTGGTAGAACGCCTTGTTGTGCTCGAACTCGCGCAGGTGCGCCAGCTCATGCACCACGATCATCTGCAGGAACTGTGGCGCCGCCTCGCGGAACACCGCGGCGATGCGGATTTCCTTCTTCGCCTTGAGCTTGCTGCCATGCACCCGGGATACCGCCGTGTGCAGGCCGAGGGCCTGCCGGAGCACATCCAGCTTGCTGTCGTAGAGCACCTTGTCCAGCCCCGGCGCATTGCGCAGGAACTCCTGCTTGAGCTGCATCGCATAGGCATACAGTGCCTTGTCGCTCTGCACCGCATGCCGCTCCGGGTAGCGCTGCTGCAGGTAGTCGCCCAGGCGCCCCTGTTCGCGCAGTTGGCGCACCTGCGCCAGCAGCGGCTCGGGGTAGCCACGCAGGTATTTAAGATCGTTCATCGGCAAATCAGTCAGAGATAAGGCTGCAGGAGCCAGCGACACCCGGGCTGAGCCGAGCCAAAAGCAAAGGCCCGCCGAAGCGGGCCCGTGCGCGAACGCCAGGATCAGTTGACCTTGGCGGCCAGCTCACCCTTGGCATAGCGCTGGAACATGCCTTCGAGGGAGATCGGCTTGATCTTCGAGGCATTGCCGGCGGTGCCGAAGGCTTCGTAGCGGGCGATACAGATGTCGCGCATGGCGACGATGGTCTGGGCAAAGAACTTGCGCGGATCAAACTCGCTCGGCTGCTCGGCCATCATGCGGCGGATCGCACCGGTCGAGGCCAGACGCAGATCGGTGTCGATGTTGACCTTGCGCACGCCGTGCTTGATGCCTTCAACAATCTCTTCCACCGGCACGCCGTAAGTCTCTTTGATGTCACCACCGTACTGGTTGATGATCGCCAGCCACTCTTGCGGCACGCTCGACGAGCCGTGCATCACCAGGTGCGTGTTGGGGATGCGCGCGTGGATCGCCTTGATGCGGTCGATGGCGAGGATGTCGCCAGTTGGCGGCTTGGTGAACTTGTAGGCGCCGTGGCTGGTGCCGATGGCGATCGCCAGGGCATCGACCTGGGTCTGCTTGACGAAGTCGGCGGCTTCTTCCGGATCAGTGAGCATCTGGCTGTGATCCAGCGTACCTTCGGCGCCGACGCCATCCTCTTCACCGGCCTGGCCGGTTTCCAGGCTGCCCAGGCAACCCAGCTCGCCTTCCACCGACACGCCACAGGCGTGCGAGAAGGCCACGGTTTCGCGGGTCACGCGGACGTTGTAGTCGTAGTCGGCCGGGGTCTTGCCGTCGGCCTTCAGCGAGCCATCCATCATCACCGAGCTGAAGCCGAGCTGGATCGAGCGCTGGCACACGTCCGGGCTGGTGCCGTGGTCCTGGTGCATGCACACCGGAATGTGCGGGAACTCTTCGATGGCGGCCAGGATCAGGTGGCGCAGGAACGGCGCACCGGCGTATTTGCGCGCGCCGGCCGAGGCCTGCACGATCACCGGCGAGTCGGTCTTGTCGGCCGCTTCCATGATGGCGCGCATCTGCTCGAGGTTGTTGACGTTGAACGCCGGCACGCCGTAGCCGAATTCGGCGGCGTGGTCGAGCATCTGACGCATGCTGATAAGTGCCATGTTGCCTGTCTCCCGTTGGAGGTCGATAAATCGTTAGTTAGCCTGCCGCACGGGCAGGCTGCATTCAAGTCATTTGCCCGGCTGCTGGCAGCCGCTGCCGATCAGCTCGTCGGTTTCCGCCCAGTAGAGCAAGCCCTGCTGGCCTTTGGTGTGAAACACCAGTTCGCCGTCGCTGTAGATCACGCCGGAGCCGGCTTCCTGCTCGGTGAGGTAGTAGATGTGCGTGGCGCCGTCCAGGCGCAGCTCCACCCGATCCGGCTTGCCGTTCACATGCCGCCAGAGCAGCTCGGTCTGGCTGTCGCAGACCCAGTGGATCCACGGCCCGCCCGACTCGGGGCTGGCACAGCCGGACAGCAGCGCCGTCAGCGCCACGACCAGACAGGTACTCCTGCAGGCGCCAGCTTGCTGGCGATGACCGTGCAGAGGCATGCCTGCAGACCTCATCGCGAGCGAGCTCGCTCCTGCAGGCTCGATGCCGAGCGGGGCCATCACTTGGCGCGCTGCTCGAGCACCGCCACTGCCGGCAGCACCTTGCCCTCGACGAATTCGAGGAAGGCGCCGCCACCGGTGGAGATATAGCTGATGCGCCCGGCCACGCCGTACTTGTCGATGGCCGCCAGGGTGTCGCCACCGCCGGCAATCGAGAATGCCGGGCTGGTGGCGATGGCTTCGGCCAGCACCTTGGTGCCGTTGCCGAACTGGTCGAACTCGAACACGCCGACCGGGCCGTTCCACAGGATCGTCCTGGAGGCCTTGAGCAGCTCGGCGAACTGCGCGGCGGTCTGCGGGCCGATGTCGAGGATCATGTCGTCTTCGGCCACATCGGCCACCAGTTTGACCGTGGCCTCGGCATCTTCGGCAAAGGCCTTGGCCACCACCACGTCGACCGGCAGCGGCACGCTGACCTTGGCCGCGATGGCGCGCGCGGTATCGACCAGATCGGCTTCATACAGCGACTTGCCCACCGGGAAACCGGCGGCGGCGAGGAAGGTATTGGCGATGCCGCCACCGACGATCAGCTGGTCGCAGATCTGGCTCAGGCTGTTGAGCACGTCCAGCTTGGTCGACACCTTGGAGCCGGCGACAATCGCCGCCATCGGCTTGGCCGGGTGACCCAGGGCCTTGCCCAGGGCTTCCAGCTCGGCAGCCAGCAAGGGACCGGCGCAGGCGACCTTGGCGAACTTGGCCACGCCGTGGGTAGAACCCTCGGCGCGGTGCGCGGTACCGAAGGCGTCCATGACGAACACATCGCACAGCGCGGCGTACTGCTGCGCCAGCGCGTCGGCGTTCTTCTTCTCGCCCGGGTTGAAGCGCACGTTCTCGAACAGCACGATCTCGCCGGCTTTCAGCGCAACGCCACCCAGGTAATCCTTGACCAGCGGGACTTCGCGGCCCAGCGCCTTGCTCAGATACGCGGCCACCGGCGCCAGGCTGTTTTCCTCGCTGTACTCACCCTCGGTCGGACGCCCCAGGTGCGAGCAGACCATGACCGCCGCGCCCTTCTCCAGCGCCAGCTTCATGGTCGGCAACGAAGCGACGATGCGCGCATCGCTCTTCACCACGCCATCCTTCACCGGCACGTTGAGGTCTTCGCGGATCAGCACGCGCTTGCCGGCGAGGTCGAGGTCGGTCATCTTCAGAACGGTCATGACGGGGTCCTATCTGGGGAAGTGAATTAACGGGTAGCCGTGGCATCGAGCCAATGGCGCGACACATCCAGCATGCGGTTGGCGAAGCCCCACTCGTTGTCGAACCAGGCCAGCAGATTGACCAGCCGGGGGCCGGAAACACGGGTCTGGCTGCCATCGACGATGGCCGAGTGCGGGTCATGGTTGAAGTCGCAGCTGGCATGCGGCAGTTCAGTGTAGGCCAGCAGGTGACGCAGCGGCCCCCGCTCGGTGGCCGCGCGCAGCAGCTGGTTGATCTCGGCGGCCGTGGTGTCGCGCGCGGTCTGCAACGTGATGTCCAGACAGGACACATTCACCGTCGGTACGCGGATCGCCTTGGCCTGGATGCGCCCGGCCAGTTCCGGCAGCAGGCGCTCGATGCCGCGCGCCAGGCCGGTGGACACCGGAATCACCGACTGGAAGGCCGAACGGGTGCGGCGCAGGTCTTCATGGTGATAGGCGTCGATCACCGGCTGGTCATTCATCGCCGAATGGATGGTGGTGATGGACACGTACTCCAGCCCGACCGATTCGTTCAGCACCTTGAGCAGCGGCACTCCGCAATTGGTGGTGCAGGAGGCGTTGGAGATCAGCCGCTCATTGCCACTGAGCTGCTGCTGGTTGATGCCGTAGACGATGGTGGCGTCGATGTCCGCCTCGCTGGCCATCGGTTGCGAGAACAGCACGCGCGGCGCGCCGGCCCTGAGGAAGCGTTCGGCCTGCACCCGGCTGGTGTACTGACCGGAACACTCGAGCAGCAGGTCAATGTCCAGCGCCGCCCAGTCAATCGCCTCCGGCGTGCTCTGGCGCAGCACCTTCACGCAATCGCCGTTGATGTGCAGGCAATCCCCCTCGACGCTTACCGCGCCGGGAAAACGCCCGTGGGTGGAATCGAAGCGGGTCAGGTATTCGATGCTGGCCTGGTCGGCCAGGTCATTCAGCGCGACGATCTGCAACCCGGCCGCTGCGCCACGCTCGTGCAACGCGCGCAGCACGCAACGGCCGATGCGGCCGTAGCCGTTGAGGGCGATGCGATAGGGGCGTTGGGCGTTGGGCATGTTCGGCACGGTTACGGTCAGCCTGTAGGAGCGAGCCTGCTCGCGATCAATGTTTGAGCATCGCGAGCAAGCTCGCTCCTACAAGGACGATCAAGCGTCGAGCAGCTCGGCAGCAGTTTCCAGCACATTCTCGACAGTGAAGCCGAACTCCTCGAACAGCGCCGGTGCCGGTGCCGACTCGCCAAAGCTGGTCATGCCGATGATGCGCCCTTCCAGGCCCACATACTTGTACCAGTAATCCGCATGCGAAGCCTCGATGGCGATCCGCGCGCCGACCTGCAACGGCAGCACGTCCTGCTTGTAGCCGGCGTCCTGGGCATCGAACACGCTGGTACAGGGCATCGACACCACACGCACCTGGCGGCCCTGCGCACTGAGCTGGTCATACGCCTGAACCGCCAGACCGACTTCCGAGCCGGTGGCAATCAGGATCAGCTCCGGTTCGCCGGCGCAGTCTTTCAGCACATAAGCGCCACGGGCGATGTCGGCCAGTTGTTGCGCGTCACGCGACTGGTGCGGCAGGTTCTGCCGACTGAAGATCAGCGCGCTGGGGCCGTCATTGCGCTGGATGGCGAACTTCCAGGCCACCGCGGATTCCACCGCGTCACACGGCCGCCAGGTGTCCAGGTTCGGCGTACCGCGCAGGCTGGCCAGTTGCTCGATCGGCTGGTGCGTCGGGCCGTCTTCGCCCAGGCCGATGGAGTCGTGGGTGAACACATAGAGCACGCGTTGTTTCATCAATGCGGCCATGCGCACGGCATTGCGCGCGTATTCCATGAAGATCAGGAAGGTCGCACCGTAGGGCACGAAGCCACCGTGCAGGGCCACGCCGTTCATGATCGCGCACATGCCGAACTCGCGAACGCCGTAGTACATGTAGTTGCCTGAGGCATCCGCGGCAGACACGCCCTTGCAGCCTTTCCACAGGGTCAGGTTGGAGCCGGCCAGGTCGGCCGAACCACCGAGGAATTCCGGCAGCAGCGGGCCGAAGGCGTTCAGCGCATTCTGGCTGGCCTTGCGGCTGGCGATGGTTTCGCCCTTGGCGGCGACATCGGCCACATAGGCGGCGGACTTCTCGGCGAAGTCGGCCGGCAGCTCACCGGCCATGCGCCGCTTGAACTCGGCAGCCAGGTCGGGATGAGCGGCGGCGTAAGCGGCGAACTGGTCGTTCCACTCGGCTTCGCGGGCGGCACCGGCGGCCTTGGCATCCCACTCGGCATAGATGTCCGCCGGGATTTCGAACGGGCCATGGTTCCAGCCCAGCTGGGCGCGGGTGGCGGCGATCTCGTCGTTGCCCAGCGGGGCACCGTGGCACTCTTCCTTGCCGCCCTTGTTCGGCGAGCCGAAGCCGATCACCGTCTTGCAGCAGATCAGCGTCGGCCGCGCGGTTTCGCCACGGGCAGTCTGGATGGCGGTCTGGATTTCCTCGGCGTCATGCCCGTCGACATTGCGGATCACCTGCCAGCCGTAGGCCTCGAAGCGCGCCGGGGTGTCGTCGGTGAACCAGCCGTGCACTTCGCCGTCGATGGAGATGCCGTTGTCGTCGTAGAAGGCGATCAGCTTGCCCAGGCCCAGGGTGCCGGCCAGCGAGCAGACTTCATGGCTGATGCCTTCCATCATGCAGCCGTCGCCGAGGAAGGTGTAGGTGTGGTGGTCAACGATGGCGTGGCCGTCGCGGTTGAACTGCGCCGCCAGGACCTTTTCCGCCAGGGCGAAGCCGACCGCGTTGGCGATGCCCTGCCCCAGCGGGCCGGTGGTGGTTTCCACGCCGGGGGTGTAGCCGTACTCCGGATGTCCCGGGGTCTTGCTGTGCAGCTGGCGGAAGTTCTTCAGGTCGTCGATCGACAGGTCGTAGCCGGTCAGGTGCAGCAGCGAGTAGATCAGCATCGAGCCGTGGCCGTTGGACAGCACGAAACGGTCGCGGTCGGCCCACTGCGGATTCTGCGGATTGTGCTTGAGATGCTCGCGCCAGAGCACCTCGGCGATATCCGCCATGCCCATCGGGGCACCGGGGTGACCGCTGTTGGCTTTCTGCACGGCATCCATGCTGAGGGCACGAATGGCATTGGCACGCTCACGACGGCTGGGCATCGCTGATCTCCTGAGAGTCTGCTATTGAACCCGGATACTCCATTAGGCGACTCTGCGAGCCTACGCGAGCCATGACGATGCATTTGCGGCCATTTCCGCTGCCTGGTCGGCGCCCATAGACCGGCTATGCGCTTCTCCCAAGCAACCAAACTGCCTCGCAACTGCCCTCGCCATCATCTCGCGTCCTGCTGAACCATCCGGGTTGAAACACAGAGGGACGAAAAAGGCCGGCATTTTCGCCCAGCAGGCCACTGCGCGGCAATCACCGATGTGCGAACAGTGCGCTTTATCTATCGCTTTCACTGCCCGTAACGGACGCGGGGTGGCGGTTGCGCCAGGCGCTGGGGCTGCAGGCGAAACGCTGACTGAACCAACGGGAGAAGGCACTCAGCGCGGAAAAGCCCAGCAGCTCGGCAATATCCCCCAGCGGCCGCTCGCGGTTTTCCAGGTGGCGCAGCGCCAGCTCGCCGCGCACCTTGTCCAGCAGGCTGGAAAAGCTCTCGCCCTCGCGCTGCAGCTGGCGATGCAGGGTGCGGCGATCGCGGCCGAGGTGGCTGGCCACCTGCTCCACGGAACAACGCCCGCTCGGCAGCAGCATCCAGATCATCTGCCGTACCTGCTCGACCAGCGCCGTCCGGGCTTCCTGGCGAATGCTCTGCAGGTACTGATGGATGTAGCGTGACATCTGCGGATCGGCGGCAGGCAGCGGCCGGTCGAGATCGGCACTGCGACAGACAATGCCATCCACCACGCTGTTGAATTGCACCGGTGCACCGAAGGTTCGCTGGTAGATGGCGAGGTCTTTCGGCGCCGAATGGCTGAAGCACACCGCACGCGGCGCCCAGCCCTGCCCGAGCAGGCACTTGAGCAGGCGGTAGGTCACCGCGATCGACAGTTCCATGGCCTGCCGCACCGGCATATGGCCGACCGTCACCTGCTCCTCACGCAGCACCACCACGCCATTGTCCTCCTCAATGCGCATGACCAGTCCTTCGTTGTGCAGGTAGAGGTAATCGCGGAACGCTTCCAGCGCCTGGCGGATGCTCGGCTCGTCGCGCAGCAGCAGTGCCAGCGGGCCAAGATTGGACAGGCTGCGGGTTTCGGCCATGCGCATGCCGAAATCTTCGACTCCGGCCAGCCGTGCGGAGTTCTCCAGCAACCGCGCGACGGCTTCCAGCGGAATCTTCAGATCAAGCTGCTGCAGACAATTCGGATTCAGCTCGACCGCGCGCAACTGCTGCAACGGGTCGACACCGAGCGCGCGGGCGATCTCCGCGTAGTTGGTCAAACAAGCACTGCGTACCAGACCGCCCAAGCTCACCTCTCATCAATGCAGCAAATGGCATTACTGTCTGTGCAGTGTTGCCGACTGTCCCAGAATGTCAAACAAACGTCCCGCTCAGTCAAATTTGACGACGCGACCATCGGCACAATGGGCTCCCGAATCGAGCTTGGAGAGCGACCATGCAACTCAACAATCGTATCGCCGTCATCACTGGTGCCGCTGGCGGTCTCGGCATGGGCCTGGCCCGCCGCTTCGCCCGCGAAGGTGCGAAACTGGCGCTGCTCGACATCAATCTGGCAGGTGTCACCCAGCTGGCTGAAGAACTCAAGGCCGAAGGTGCCGAGTGCCTGGCGCTGCACTGCGACGTATCGTCCAGCGCTGCGGTGGACGCCGCCTTCGCCGCAGTCGAGGCGCACTTCGGGCGGATCGACATTCTGCTCAACAACGCCGCTCTGGTACCGGAAAAGCCCGAGGACGAAGAGCGCCGCAAGCGTCATTACGCACTGCTGACCCAGCCGGTGCCCCGCCAATCGCTGGAAATCACCAGAAACATGAGTGATGCGCAGTGGAAACGCTTCTGGGCAGTGAATGTCGACGGCGTGTTCTTCTGCACCCGCGCCGCCCTGCAGCGCATGGAACCGCAGCGTTACGGACGCATCATCAACATCGCCAGCATCGCCGGCATTTCCGCGATGAGCGCCCACAGCCCGCACTACAGCGCCACCAAGGGTGCGGTGGTGGCCTTTACCCGCGCAGTGGCCTACGAAGTGGCCGGCGCCAACGTGCTGGTCAACGCCATCTGCCCGGGCGGCGTGCTGACCCCGCCGATGAACGACTTCCTCAGCCGGCAGTCGCCGGAGCAGCTCAACGTGCTGAACCAGATCCTGCCGCTGGGGCGCATGGGCAAGCCGGAAGAGTACGCGGCGCTGGCCGTGCATCTGGCTTCCGACGAGTGCTATCTGGTCGGTACAGTCATCAATGCCTCCGGCGGAACCGTCATCTGACGGCCGCCGCCACCCCATTGCACGGATATCCGCAGATGCACGACTTCGCCAACAAGACCGTCTATATCACCGGCGCCGCCAGCGGCATGGGCCTGCTCACCGCCAAGCGCCTGGCCGGACTGGGCGCTCATATCGTCTGTTTTGAGCGCTCGCCAAACGATGCAGCCCTGGCCGAAATACAGGCCGCCTGCCTGACCCCGACGCAACAGGTGCGGCGCTACCAGCTGGATGTGGCCAACCGCGATCAGGTGCTGGCAGTCATCGCCCAGGCAGCGGTACAAGCCGGCAGCCCTGACCTGTTGGTGCACATGGCCGGGATCGGCGGCGTGGCCGAGTTTGTCGACATGCCCTTCGAGCAGTTCGACCAGATGCTGCAGATCAACCTGTACGGCACCCGCCACGTCTGTGAAGCGGTGCTCCCGTTGATGCTCCAGCGCGGCCACGGCCACTTGCTGCTGGTCGGCTCAATGGGCGGCATAGTCCCGGTTTACGGCTACACCGCCTACGGCACCTCGAAATTCGCCGTGGTCGGTTTCGCCCAGAGCCTGCGCTACGAACTCAAGCCGCGCGGCATCCAGGTGCAGTGTTTCTGCCCCGGCGAAGTGGCCACCCCGGCGCTGGCCGCCGAACGCGAGGCAACCCATCCAGCAACCAGGGCGCTCAAGCTGATCGGCGGCACGCTGACTACGGATCAGGCCATCGACGGCCTGCTGGCCGGGCTGCAGCGCGGCGAGTTCTTCATCACCCCGGGCTGGAAGACCCGCCTGGTCCACTGGGCCGTTCGCCTGACGCCACCCGCGCTCTGGCAGCTGATTACCGACGGCATTGTCAGCCGGGCCTTGCGCCAGTCGCGCAACAATCCGGCCTGACCCTACACTCAGACATCCCCCTGTCCTGTTGGAGCGTTCCATGAATCTCACCCGCCTCAACCCCAGGTTGCCCAAATGGTCAGCGAGCAAGGTCTGGGTGATCGGCGCCTCCAGTGGCATCGGCGCCACCGTGGCCAGGCATCTGCTGGAGGCCGGCGCCCAGGTGGCGATCTCCGCGCGCCGCAGCGAAGCGTTGCAAGCCATGGCCGGGCAATACGGCAATGCTCGCGCGGTGCCGCTGGACATCACCGACAGCAAGGCCTTCAGCGCCGCCTGGAAAAAACTGCGGCGCAGCTGGGGCAAAGTCGATCTGGTGTTGTTCGTCGCCGGCAGCTACACGCCGACCCGCGCCTGGACTCTGGAAGCGGAGTCGATCAACCGCACCCTGGACCTCAACCTCGGTTCGATCATGCGTGCCTGCGGCGTACTGGTACCTGACCTGATCAGGGACGGCGCCGGCGCCATCGGCTTGGTGTCCAGCGTCGCCGCTTACGGTGGCATGCCCAACTGCATCACCTACGGCCCGACCAAGGCGGCCCTGAGCAACTTCGCCGAGGCGCTGTACATCGACCTGCATGAGAAGAACCTGGGGGTCTACCTGATCTCCCCCGGCTTCGTCCGCACCGAGGCGGTGGAAGAGGTCAACGAGTTCTACATGCCGGCGCTGATGGAACCGGACGATGCCGCCCGGGCGATGCTGCAGGGGCTGCAGCGCGGCGAATTCGACATTCACTTCCCCAAGCGTTTCACCAGTTTCCTCAAGGGCCTGCACACGCTGCCCTACAGCGTTTATTTCAAGGCCATGCTGCAGTTGGCCAAGAGTCTGAAATAGGGTTCTGTGAGGATTGCCGGGGTGGAGCCTTGGCTGACGCCGGACTGGCAATCCGCTGTGTAATGGCCGATTTCTGGCGGAGCCGATTGTTGCGGCTGCCTGATAGTTCCGGTTGCGCCCCGCCGGGCGCCTCACTTTTCTTTGCTTGTGCAAAGAAAAGTAAGCAAAACACACCCCGGCATCCGGGTCTCGCTGCGCTCGACTTCCCTCGCTCCTGTGCAGCTACGGGGGCCGTCACGAAGGGACGTCCCTGTCCCTTCGCTCCTTGCTCGGCGTCCTGCCTCGCATCCCCCTGCGCAACACCTCCACTCGGCCTCCTGACGGGGAGTCGGCGCGCCTGAGCCAGAAATTCTCCGTCGAAGTAACGAGTCGTCTGCCAGCTTGATTGTCGCGTTTGGCTGCAATGACTGGGCCGGGGCAGGTCCCGTCAGGAGGGCGAGCGGAATCGGTGTGGAAGGGGTTGAGCGGCATGGATACCGCGAGAGCCACGATGGGCCAAGGAAGGCCCTTCGGGGCGTGCCCCTGGAGCGCCGATGGAGCGAGCGAACCCGCAACGTAACGCAGCGAAGTGCAGGGCCGGATGTCGGGGGCGCTTTCTCTCTGGTTACTCTCTCTTGACTCGCGGCGCTCGCCCTTCGGGCCAGCCTGCGGCTGTTACTTCGCTTCGCTACGTTTGCGCAAACAAAGAGAGAGTGACTCGCCGTGCAAGGCGAAACCTGTGCCCATGGGCCGAGGAAAGCGCTGCGCACGGTAACCACAGTGGGGGCAGGCAAACAAAGAGCCTCCGCGACTTTCTTGCCAGCCCGGCATCCAACCAGTCCATCCCCACGGGGTCCAATGCCGGCCGGTCCGGCGCTCCACAGCCCGTCCCGAAATGTCAAATCAATGCCCCGAAAGGTCAAACAAACACCGTTCAATCGGACTAAATTAAACCCATCGCCAGCCCCATCTCGATTGAGGTTTCTGCCATGAGCAACGCCACCCAGAACAGCGCCACCCCCGTCAGCGATGCCATGCGCGCCGCTGGCAACTGGAACCCCAACTGGGACGCGCTGGCTGAGCTGGACGCCGGCTATACCGAAAAATTCGTCGCCATGGGCGCCCATGCCATGCAGAACTGCGGGCTGGATGCGCTGACCATCGAGCTGATCGCCATCGCCGTGGATGCCTCCTGCACCCATATGTATGCCCCGGGCACCCGCCGCCACATCCGCAAGGCGCTGGAGCTGGGCGCGACCCGCCAGCAGATCTTCGGCGTGCTGCAACTGGTCTCGGTGCTAGGCATCCACTCGGTCGCCCTCGGCGCGCCGATCCTGCTTGACGAAGAGCAGAAGCTGGCCACTGATGGCCCGATGCAGGGCACCTACTGATTTTGCACAACGGCGCTGCCCAACCGGCACAGCACCTGTAAACAACGCCCGGCCTGGCCGGACAAACATTGATCCATAGAGGGCACCACCATGTTCTATACCCACGACTCGCTGTTCCCGGAAAATCAGGAAAAACTCGTCATCACCGCCGCCCCCTACGGCCCCGGCTTCGTACCAAGTGATTCGGACGACATTCCAGTGACCATGGACGAGCAGGTACAGAAAGCGGTCGACTGCTACAACGCCGGCGCCACCGTGCTGCACATCCATGTCCGCGAGGATGACGGCAAGGGCTCCAAGCGCCTGTCCAAGTTCGAGGAAATGCTCGGTCGCCTGCGCACAGCCGTGCCGAAGATGATCCTGCAGGTTGGCGGTTCGATCTCCTTTGCTCCGGAAGAAGGCCAGGAAGCCGTGTGGCCGGGCAACGATGCGCGCCATGCACTGGCCCTGCTCGAACCCAAACCGGATCAGGTGACCATCGCCATCAACACCACCAGCATGAACATCACTGAACTGATGAGCGCACGTGATGTGGCCGGTACCTCGCTAGGCGACCCGGCCATGCAGGCGGCCTACCGCGACATGTGGCTGGAGGCCGGCCCGACCTTCTACGAAACCAACCTCAAGGCCCTGTGTGACAACGGCATCCAGCCCTATTTCATGCTGCAGCACGTGCATTCCCTGGAAACCGTCGAGCACATCGTGCGCAACGGCCTGTACATGGGCCCGTTGAACCTGACCTACGTGGCCATCGGTGGCGGCGCTGCCGGCCGTCATCCGTCCGACCTTATCGAGTTCGCCCTGCGCACCCCGGACGGCGCGCTGCTGACCAACGAATCGCTGATGCGCAGCATGCACCCGACCAACGCCATCGCCATCGCCCTCGGCCATCACGTGCGCGTCGGTATCGAAGACAACCTCTATGGTCCGCGCCACGAGCGCATGACCACGGTGGAGCAGATCCAGTGGTGCGTGAAGCAGGCCGAGCACCTCGGCCGTGACGTCGCCAGCGCTGACGAAGCCCGTGCACTGTCGAAGATCGGCGTGACCTACAACAGCGTGGATGAAACCTTGCGCAATCTCGGCTGGGCGCCGAACCGCAAGCCGGGCCAGCGTGGTCGGCCAATGTGGAGCTAAGCGGAAGGGCATGACCGCAGGTTGGGTTGAACCGCAACGCGGAGCAGCCCAACGGGGCGGCACATTGCTTGTGCCTGCACGAAATGCCGGGCTTCGCTACGCTCAACCCAACCTACGACTGGTTGAAGACTCTTGTGCTACTCAGGCGCGAGTTCTGAGACGCCCATACAGCCGTCTCATTCGCTGCGCGCAAACTCTGGAGTGTATCTGTGGCCCTGCCTCTACCCGATTCAAATGCCGACTGTCACACCGCTGAAAACCCTCCGGTTTCGCGTGGCTATGCCTGGCTGGTGTTCGCCCTGACCTTCGGTTTGATGCTGTCCGACTACATGTCGCGTCAGGTAATCAATGCCATTTTTCCCTCGCTCAAGGCTGAATGGGCGCTGAGCGACACCCAACTGGGCGCATTGGTCAGCGTGGTGGCCCTCACTGTTGGCGTGATGACCTTCCCGGTTTCGCTGCTGGCGGATCGCTGGGGCCGGGTCAAAAGCGCCACCGCGATGGCCATCGTCTGGGGCCTGGCCACCATCGCCTGTGGTCTCTCCGGCAACTTCCTGCTGATGTTCATCGCCCGCGGCATAGTCGGTCTCGGCGAGGCCGGCTACGGCAGCGCCGGCGGGGCGATTCTGCTCAGTGTGTTCCCGCGGCGGCTGCACTCTACGGTGATCGGCGCCTTTCTCGCCGCTGCGCTGTTCGGCTCGGTACTCGGGGTAATGTTCGGCGGCGTGATTGCCCAGCACTATGGCTGGCGCATGGCGTTCATTCTGGTCGGCGCCGGCGGTCTGCTTCTCGCGCTGATCTATCCGCTGGTGGTGCGTGAACCACCACCCCAGGGAGGCGCACACAGCGCACGCATGCCGATCAGGCAGGTGTTGCGCGAACTGCTGACCACCCGCACAGCGCTGTGGACCTACTTAGGCTCAGGCCTGCTGATGTTCATTCAAGGCGCAGTAATTGCCTGGATGCCCAGCTACCTGAACCGCTACCACGCCATGGACATGGCGCAATCCGCCATGGGCGCAGGCCTGCTGGTACTGGTCGCCGGCATCGGCATGGTGTTCGGCGGCGCCCTGGTGGATCGTCTGAGCCGCCACAACAATCAGAACAAGCTGCGCATACCCATGCTCTACGCCCTGATTTCCGCAATGGTCCTGCTGCTGGCTTTCGCCCTGCCGCCAGGCACTGCGCAACTGCTGTTGATCGGCCTTGGGCTGCTGATCAGTGGTGGCTTCGCCGGCCCTTCCGGCTCGGCAGTGGCAGACGTCACACCAGCGGCGATTCATGCCACCGCCTTCGCCACCCTGACCCTGGCCAACAACATCTTCGGTCTGGCACCCGGTCCGTTTATCACCGGCGCCCTGGCTGACGCCTACAGCCTGCAGGACGCCATGCAACTGGTGCCGCTGGTAGGCTTTGCTTCGGCGGCAGCCTATCTGCTGGCCAGCCGGCATTACCGGCGCGATCTGCAGCGCTTTCACCCAGAGGCCGCGCCAGCGCTAGGTCCCGCATGAGCAGACACTGCCATGCGATTTGCGGCAAACGTAGCGACGGCCGTTCGGTTGACGCGCCAAGCGCCCGAACAAACAGCGCATACAGGCTGCTTTATAGGGGCTGAGCGGCTGTCTTTGTATGCTGCTGGGCGGATTTATGTTGAACGGTGCACGCAGACTGTCCCGGCCGGCCGTGCGCAAGCACCGTGCTCAATCAGGTAAGAGGTGACTGCATGTTGTTCTGGCTTAGAAACTATCGCCGCGAGTTGCTGAGCGGAGACCTGACTGCCGGCATCATCGTCGTGCTGATGCTGGTGCCGCAGGGCATGGCCTATGCGCTGGTGGCCGGGCTGCCGCCGGTGGCCGGACTCTATGCGAGTATCCTGCCGGCCCTGACCTATGCACTGTTCGGCAGCAGCATGGTGCAGTCGGTCGGGCCGATGGCAATTACCTCGTTGATGACGGCCACTTCACTGGCATCACTGGCGCCAGCCGGCTCGGCACTGTATTCGGCCATGGCCGCGCAGATGGCCCTGATTGCCGGCGTGGTGCTGCTGCTCTGCGGCATCTTTCGCCTGGGTTTCCTGTCGAACTTTCTCAGTCGGCCAGTGATGAGCGGCTTTACCTGCGGTGCTGCCATCATCATCGCCGTCAGCCAGCTGAAGACCCTGCTTGGTGGCTCGCTGAGCAGTTTCAACCTGCCCGGGGCAAGCATCGGTGCGGGTTCCCTGCTGCTGCTCTGGCTGGCCAGGAATCACCTCCCGGCGCTACTCAAGCGGCTGGGGCTGCCGGCCAAAGGGGCTGACATCCTGAGCAAACTGGCCCCGGCGCTGACCCTGCTGCTGGCCATCCTGGTGATCGTCAAGATGGGCTGGCTTGGGCAAGTGGCTCTGGTTGGTCCGATTCCCGCCGGCCTGCCAGGACTGGGGATCGCGCTTTCGCTGGAGCAGTTGCGCAGCCTGCTGCTGCCGGCGCTGCTGATCGGCTTCATGATCTTTCTGTCCGGTCAATCGGCCGCGGTGACCCTGGCCCAGAAGCGCAACGAGCGCATCAATACCGACCAGGAACTGCTTGGCCTCGGTGCGGCGAATCTGGCCAGTGCCGTTTCCGGCGGCTTCCCGGTGACCGGCAGCATCTCGCGCTCGGCGGTCAACCAGGCGGCGGGCGCCAACACCCCGCTGGCCACCCTGGTTACCGCCGGCCTGCTGGCGATCATCCTCTGCGTGCCCACTGGCTGGCTGGCCCTGCTGCCGCTGCCGGCCCTGGCGGCCACCATCATCATCGCCGTGCTCGGCATGCTCGATTTCGACACCCCGCGCCTGGCGCTGCGGCATGACCGCGGTGATGCCTTGGCCTGGCTGGCGACGCTCGCCGGCGTCCTCCTGCTGGGAGTCGAGGAAGGCGTGGTGCTGGGGTTGATCCTCTCGCTCGGCACGGTCATCGCCCGCGCAAGCCGCCCGCACATTGCCATCCTCGGGCGCCTGCCGGGTACCGAGCACTTCCGCAACGTGGAACGCTACCCGGTGGAAACCCTGCCGCACCTGCTGATGTTGCGCATCGATGCCGGGTTGTTTTTTGGCAACGCCGAGGTGATCACCGGGCAGATCATGCACGCGGTGCAACCGGCAACGCGGCAAGTGCTGCTGGTGATGTCGGCGGTCAACCAGATCGACACCACCGGGCTGTATGCTCTGGTCGAGCTCAACCGCAACCTGGCCCGACAGGGTATCCAGCTGCACATGAGCGAGGTCAAGGGGCAGGTGATGGATCGTCTGCAGCACAGCAGCCTGTTGCTGCAAAACCTGAGCGGCAAGGTTTTCCTCAGTACCGCCGCTGCTTTCAGCGAACTGTTCGATTCAGCCATGCACGCGCCAGACAGTCGACGCGCTGCGGATTAATCCGTGGCTGCGCGCAGCGCTTCAACCTGCTGCGCGGCACGCTGGCCGCTGCGCAGGGCACCTTCGAGGGTACCCGGATACAGCGCGTCGGTGTGTTCGCCGGCGAATAGCAGCCGCCCCAGCGGCTGTTCCCACAAGCGCCAGTAACGGCTGATCTCGCCCGGGCCGTAGGCCAGGTAGGCGCCGCCGGCCAGCGGGTCGGTACCCGTGCGGCGCATCTCGAAGCCGCTGAAGGCAGCGCGCGCGCCGGGGTAGTACTTGTCCAGGCGCAGCAACACCTGGTCGACCATCTGCCGGTCATTGAAGGCCTTCATCAGGCGCGCATTGTCCCCGGAGATATTCACCAGCAGGTTGGCGCCGCCCTTGGGTGCCGGCTCGATCCACATCACCCCGACCCCCTGGTTGCTGAAGATCTCTCCGGTCAGGCGCGTGTTGCCCCAGAACGGCTTGCGGAACTTGAGCAGCATCTGCTCGCGCCAACCGTAGTTGATGTCCTTCAGCGCCGCCTGCTGCAAGGCCGGCAGCGCCGGTGTCAGGCTGATCCGCGCCAGCGCCGGCAGCGGCACGCTGAGGATCACATAGTCCGCGTGGTAGCCGGCGGCGCCGACCTTGACTGTCACCCCGTCTGCCGTCTGGGTGACGGCTTCCACCCGGGCCCCGGTCTTGAGGGTCTGCAGTTGCTTGACCAGCGCCTGGGCCAGCACCTGACTGCCACCCGGCAAGCGCTCGCTGCGCAGCTGGATGGTCGGGCGGCCGCGATAGACCCGGCTCTGCTGGACCAGGTAGAGCAGCGCCAGGCGCGATGGCTCGTCGTAGCGCGAGCGGATGCGCTGCTCGATCAACGCGCGGGCGGTTGCCGGCAGGGCCAGCTGATCCAGCCAGCGAGCCACGCTCAGCTGATCCAGGCCGCGCAACCGGGCACTGGCCAGCGGTTGCAGGGGGTCATCCAGTTGTGCCGCCAGCCCGTCGAGCGCCTGCTCGTAGCCCAGGATGGCCGCGGCGACCGCCGGTTGCTGCTGCTCCAGCTCGGCCTGGGTGAACAGCTTTCCATCGATCAGGTAGGACGCTGCGCGCACATACTCGGGCGCCGCCTGCGTGTGCAGCTTGAACCGCGCCAGGTACTGGTGCAGCACGGGCTGCAACTCTGCGCTGCCCAGCCACTCGGCAGACGCCACCCCCGCGCGGCCACCGACAGTGGGGCGCGCTTCGAGCACGGTCACCTGCCAGCCTTGTTCCTGCAGCTCAAAGGCGGCGGCCAGCCCGGAAAACCCGGCACCGACCACGATGACCGAGGGTTGTGCCGGTTTGGCCTGCACCAGCGCACTGCCCAGCAACAACCCGAGCAGCGCCACGCGCCATCCAGTGATCGACATCTTTGCTCTCCAGCTTCAGCGAGGCCGCGCAGCATACGCCGGGGCACCCCCACCGGCCAGCCATAAGCGGCCGGCGGTTCTGGTAGGCTGCGCAGATTATTCGAGGAGAACCGTCAATGAGCCTGAATGCCGAGTGGATGCAGCGTGACCTGAAAGTGCTATGGCATCCCTGCACGCAGATGAAGGATCACGAGACCCTGCCGCTGATCCCGATCCGCCGCGGTGAAGGGGTGTGGCTGGAAGATTTCGATGGCAAGCGCTACCTGGACGCGGTCAGCTCCTGGTGGGTCAATGTGTTCGGTCACGGCAACCCGCGGATCAACCAGCGCATCCGCGAGCAGCTCGACAACCTTGAGCATGTGATGCTCGCCGGCTTCAGCCACGCGCCTGTGATCGAGCTGTCCGAGCGCCTGGTGCAGATCACCCCGGCCGGTCTGGAGCGGGTGTTCTACGCCGACAACGGCTCGTCGGGCATCGAGGTGGCGCTTAAGATGAGCTACCACTACTGGCTCAACTGCGGGCAGCCGGCGAAGAAACGCTTCGTCACGCTGACCAACAGTTACCACGGCGAAACCGTGGCGGCCATGTCGGTGGGCGACGTGGCACTGTTCACCGACACCTACAAGGCGCTGCTGCTGGACACCATCAAGGTACCTAGCCCGGACTGCTACCTGCGCCCCGAGGGCATGGGCTGGGAAGAACACTCGCGCAACCTGTTCGCCGCCATGGAGCAGACCCTGGCCGAGCATCACCAGGAAGTCGCCGCGGTGATCGTCGAGCCGCTGATCCAGGGCGCCGGCGGCATGCGCATGTATCACCCGGTCTACCTCACCCTGCTGCGCGAGGCCTGCGACCGCTACGGCGTGCACCTGATTCACGACGAGATCGCCGTTGGCTTCGGCCGCACCGGAACCATGTTCGCCTGCGAGCAGGCCGGCATCACTCCGGACTTTCTGGTGCTGTCCAAGGCACTGACCGGTGGTTATCTGCCGATGGCTGCAGTGCTGACCACCAACACCGTGTATCAGGCGTTCTACGACGACTACGCCACCCTGCGCGCCTTCCTGCATTCCCACACCTACACCGGCAACCCGCTGGCCTGCGCCGCCGCCCTGGCGACGCTGGACATCTTCCGCGACGACAACGTCATCGAGGCCAACCAGGTGCTTGCCGCGCGGATGGCCAGCGCCACCGCGCACCTGGTCGAGCACCCGCATGTGGCCGAAGTGCGCCAGACCGGCATGGCCCTGGCCATCGAGATGGTCAAGGACAAGCCAGGCAAAACCGCCTATGCCTGGCAGGAACGCCGCGGTCTCAAGGTCTACCAGCACGCGCTGGAACGCGGCGCCCTGCTGCGTCCGCTGGGCAGCGTGGTGTACTTCCTGCCGCCCTATGTGATCACCCCGGAGCAGATCGACTTTCTTGCCGAGGTCGCCAGCGAAGGCATCGATCTGGCCACCCGCAACAGCGTGAGCATAAGCGTCGGAGCGAACCTCTACCCCAACCACCGCGATCCCGGCTGAGTCCTGCCACAGGCTACAAGCCAGCCGCCGGAAGCAGTAAGCTGGCGGCTTCCAGACTTCCCCCTGCAGTTGCCGCCATGCGCCTATCCCGCTTCTTCATCGATGCCCCGCTGGCTCTGGGCCAGCACCAACTGCCTGAAGCCCAGGCCCACTACATCGCTCGCGTGCTGCGCCTGGGCACGGGGGCCGCGCTGCAGTTGTTCGACGGCAGTGGCCAGGAATACCGCGGCGAGATCATCGAGGCCGGGAAAAAGTCGGTGTGCGTGGAATTGCGCGAACAGGTTGCCGGGCTTGCCGAGTCCGGCTTGCGCATCCACCTGGGCCAGGGCCTGTCGCGCGGGGAGCGCATGGACTGGGCGATCCAGAAGGCCACCGAACTTGGCGTGGCCCAGATCACGCCGATCATTTCCGCCCGTTGCGAGGTGCGCCTGAAGGATGAACGCGCGGACAAGCGCATGAGTCACTGGCGCCAGGTGGCCATCAGCGCCTGCGAACAGTGCGGGCGCTCAGTATTGCCGGTGCTGCAGGCACCGGTCGAACTGGATGAGTGGCTGGCGCAGGCCAGCGCCGAACTGAAGCTGGTGTTGCACCCGCTGGCCGAACCGCTGGTGAGCCATGCCCGGCCGGGATCGCTGGCCTTCCTGATCGGCCCCGAGGGTGGTTTGACGGATACGGAAGTGGGCCAGGCGCAGGCCGCCGGCTTCCAGGCCGCGCGACTCGGACCACGGGTGCTGCGCACGGAAACCGCGCCGGTGGTGGCGCTGGCGGTGGCACAGCAATTGTGGGGAGATTTCTAGGTCGGGCTGACGAAAGTCAGATCACCCCGGCATCGGCCAACAATTGCTCAAGCCCGATCAGGTCCGGAATTTTCACCACGGAGTCGTCGAGCAACGCGGCCTGCAGCTCCAGCGGTGCCAGGGGGCTATCCACAGGTGCCAGTTTGGCATCGACCTTGATCGAGTGCGGGATACCCTGCAGCAGCAGGGCGATGAACTTGACCTGCGGCCTGCCACCCAGCGCATTCAGCACGGCCACCCGGCAACCGGGGCCCACCTGCGCGACGCCACCGGAAGCGGCCTCGAAAGACAGCAGTGGCAGGCGTAATTCGCGCCAGCTGATCTGCCCCAGCAGCCAGGCCGGCATTCCCGAGGTGGTCTGCGGAGCGCGATAGGGCACCAGTTCAGCCAGGGCGACGTTGGGTAGCAGCAAAGTGCGATCTGCCAGCGGCAGCAACAGCCCCGTGAGGGTCTCTTCCCGGCTCTTGGTGGCGACGGCTTGGCTCATGCATGACTCCGTAATAATACTGTGTGTTGTATGGCGACTATGCGGCTAACCGCGGGAGCCCTCAGGCGCACTGCTCTGCCAGATGATTGACCAGTGCCGCCGCCAGTTCCCGCGGGTCTGCGCTGTAGCTGCTGTAGCCACCTTCGCGCAGACTGTCGGGCATGCTCGGACAAGCACAGCTTTCTGCGCTCTGGGTCCAGATCAGGCCTCCCTGGCGCACCACATAGGCTGCCGCGGCGGTCCCATCGCTGCCCATGCCACTGAACGCGATCACGCCGCAGCGTCGGCCAAACTGCCGGCCAAGGTTGAGCATCATCTGGTCAATCGAAGGACTGTAGGGGTCGGGCCAGCCGCGACTGCTCATGCACATCAGGCCGTCATCGGCAAAACCAAGCTCATTGCTGGTCGGTGCGATCACCACCTCGCCACAGCGAACCGCCTCGGCTTGCCGAGCCACGTTCACATGCCACTGGCTATGCCGGCCAACGGCTTGCGGCAGCATGGCCTCGAAACCCGAATCGATGTGCTGGGCATAAATGAAGCCGATGGGCAGACCGCCGGGCAGGGCATCCAGAAATGCCTTGACCGCGGCCGGCCCCCCCAGCGAGGCGGCCAACAGCCACACCTGATCAGCCACCGCGCCAGCCTTGAGCGGGGTTTGGGCAAGCGCCTGGGGCAATTCAAGACGATTGGGGCGCTGGGTATCCTCCAGCAATGCATCCAAGCTCGGACCGACCGCCCTGGCCGGGTCTCCGACCAGTCGCTTGAGCTTGCCAAACAGGCGCCGCTCCCAGCGCGGATAGTTCTCCGAGTTTCGTTCCGGCGCACGCCCTTCGCCGAACAGCACCGGGGCCGTGGCCTGTTCGATCAGCTCGTCGATCAGCGGCGAATCCTCGACCTGGTCAAGGTCGACCAGCCACAAGTCGGTCTGGCAGTCCTGCAGCATCTCCGGTGCAAGACGCAGCGGATCACTGTTCAGCACCACCTGATAGCCATTGCTCACCAGTGCCTGCTGCAGAACATGGCGCTGCAGCGAGGTATCGGCGATGACGGCGATGCGTGCTGCAGTTTTCTCAGTCATGTTCCTTGACCAGCCGGTTGATGGTTTCGAGCAGCTGCGCCTCTTGGTACGGCTTGCCCAGATACTCGTTGACGCCAATCGCCAGGGCGCGCTGACGGTGTTTCTCACCCGTCCGCGAAGTGATCATGATGATTGGCAAATCCTTCAGACGCTCATCGTGGCGGACCAATGTCGCCACCTCGAAACCGTCCATGCGCGGCATTTCCACATCGAGCAGGATGATGTCCGGACGATGTTCCTGCAGCTGGGTCAGTGCGTCGATCCCGTCCTTGGCCGTCAAGGAGTTCATCCCGGCCCGCTCGAGCAGGCGAGTGGTTACCTTGCGCACCGTTACCGAATCGTCTACCACCATCACCAGCGTCGGCCTGGCCAGATCGGTTTCGGCCTGTAGCAGCATCTGGCCCTGCGTGCGCGGCAACAGCAGCTGGTGCTGGGTGTGCAGGCTGCGGATGGTTGCCAGCAGGTCGAGAATCACCACTACGCGACCGTCACCAAGGATTGTCGCGCCGGAAATCCCATGCACGGCGGCGAATTGCCGCCCCATGCTTTTCACCACGATTTCCCGCGAACCCGCCAGGCTGTCTACCTGAACAGCCATGGTATGTTCGTCCGAGCGCACCAGAATCACCGGCAACGGCAGGGTCTGCCCGACCAGTTTCGGTTGCTGGCCGTTGGCCAGCAGATCGCCCAGGTACTTGAGCTCGTAAGCCTGGCCGGCATATTCGAAACGGGGCGCTTCGGTTTTGCCCTCCTCGCGCTGGTACAGGGCTTCCAGCTCGAAAGGCGAAACGCGCACGATACCTTCAATGGTGTTCAGCGGGATGGCATACAGGTCTTCACCCGAAAGCACCATCAACGCGCGGTTGACCGATACGGTGAACGGCAAGCGGATCAGGAAGCGTGTGCCCTTGCCCTCCACGGACTCGATGCGCATGGAGCCACCGAGTTGCTTGACCTCGGAATAAACCACATCCATGCCCACGCCACGCCCGGAAATCTGCGTGACCTTCTCGGCGGTGGAGAACCCGGCCTCGAGGATGAACTGCAGAATCTCCTGATCGGACAGGTCCGAATCAGCGGCCATCATGCCGCGATCGATAGCCTTGCGGCGCACCGCTTCGAGCTTGATACCACCGCCATCATCGGCAAGGATCAGCAGGATTTCGCCACCTTCGCGGCCCAGGCTCAGGCTAATGGTGCCAACCTCAGGCTTGCCATTGGCAATCCTGGTCGCGGCAGGTTCGATGCCATGGTCGACGGCATTGCGCAGCATGTGCTCCAAGGGCGCAACTATGCGCTCGAGGACGGTACGATCCATCTCGCCTTCGGCGTTGCCGACGTTGAATTCGACCTGCTTACCGAGCTCCCCGGACACTTGCCGGACTATCCTGCGCAGGCGTGGTACCAGGCGGTCAAACGGAACCATGCGGGTTCGCATCAGACCTTCCTGCAATTCGGTATTGACGCGTGCCTGCTGCAGCAACAGGGTTTCCGCATCCCGGTTCTTCACCGCCAGGGTTTCTTTCAGATCAAGCAGGTCGGAGGCTGACTCGAACAAGGCGCGCGAGAGCTGCTGCAACTGCGAGTGGCGATCCATTTCCAGCAAGTCGAACTCTTCATAGCCCGAACGCTCGGTTTCCGATTGATAACGACTGAGGATCTGTGCCTGGGTTTCTGTGTCAAGCCGGCGCAACTGGTCGCGCACCCGCTCAATGGTGGCTTCCATTTCACCCAGCGTATAGCCGACATCACTCACCTGCTGCTCGACACGACCACGGAAAATGGAGGTCTCGCCGGCCAGGTTGACCAGCCCCTCGAGCAGCTCGGCAGGAACCTTGACCAGCTCCTGCGGAGCGCGGTTTGACTCGGCTTCTTGCGCCGCTTTGGCCGCGCGCTGGACGAACGGTAATACTCGCGCCTGCTTGGCAGTGGGCGCAGAACGGTGGCTGACCGCGATGATCGGCTGATCAAACTTTACGCTGCGGCTCGAATGCAGCTCAGTCACTGCTGGGGACTGGCCAGATGTGCTTTCCGCACCCTGAGTGACCGTTTCGCGCAGGCGCTCCAACTCAGCCTGCAGGCTGGAAAATGCGGCTTGCACGTCTGCCAGTTGAGGCTCTGCCCAAGGCGTACCCTGCTGCTGAATTTCGCTCAGATACTGTTCAAGATCTTGCGCCAGATCTCCCAGGCGAGGCTGAACGGCCAGCCGCGCACCGCCCTTGAGGGTAGTCAGCGTACGGCGCAACTCATCGAGCTGGGTAGTGTCGTCGGGCACTGCACCCCAACGGCCAATTGCTAGCGCCATGGCCTCCATCAGGCCATCCGCCTCCTCCAGGAATATCTTGAGGATATCCGTGTCGGTGTCGGTGTTCACGGGTACCGCTGCTGGCGCGGAAGGCACTGGCTCCAGCGCCTGGACATGCACACTGGGCGGGATGCTCTGCTGCGCCTGTGGGTCTGCACGCAGGCGCTTGATGGCGTCGATCAACGCATCGCCATCCGGCATCACGTGCCGGTTGCGAACGGCGTCGAGCATTTCCGCCAAGCAGTCG
The DNA here is from genome assembly GCF_015637705.1 of Pseudomonas sp. N040. Taxonomy (GTDB): domain Bacteria; phylum Pseudomonadota; class Gammaproteobacteria; order Pseudomonadales; family Pseudomonadaceae; genus Aquipseudomonas. The sequence goes on from NZ_JADOBE010000004.1 coordinate 164,279, forward strand.
TGACAGCGCTGCAAGAGGGCAAACAGCTCAGGTCCAGGCCTCAGGTTGCCCGCGCCAAGTCCTTCATAAAGAAACTCAAGCTCGTGCGCCAGGTCACCGACCTGGCGAATCTCTGCCATCCGCGCCCCGCCCTTGAGGGTATGCAGATCTCGCTGCAGAGACTCCAGTTCAAGGCTGTTATTTACATTGGCAATCCAGTTGTGCAGCGATGCGGCAGCGCTGTCTACGATCTCGAAGCCTTCCTCGAGGAAGATTTCTACCAGCTCGGGATCGGCCATCTCTGCCGCATCAAGGTACTCATCAAGCTGCGGCGCATCCGGCAGGACATCTGCAGGAAGCGGTAGCAAGTCGATCACTTCTGTTGCCGGGGAGAGTTCTCCGGTCTGCACTTCGACTGCCGCCATGGACGCGGACTCATCCTGCGCAGGGCTAGCCGTCATCAGCTCCGAATCAGCCTGCCGGGCCTCTAATGCAGCGCTCTCGTGATCAGCGGAAAACTCCGACTGCTGCCCCTTCGTAGCGGACCCGGTGCCCCGACAAAAATTCGACAGCGCGATAATCAGTTCGGCAGGATTGCCCAGTGACTGCCCACCCTGCATTTGCTCAATCAACACAGCCAGCAAATCGTGGCCCTGATGCAACAGGCCCTCCAGCTCGGCAGACGGCCTGTAGCGACCGTCAACCAGACCCTCGTAAAGGGTTTCCAACTCATGCGCCAGATCCCCTACCGGACGTACTCGGGCCATTCTGGCCCCGCCCTTGAGGGTATGCAGATCTCGCAACAGGGCGGCCAGTGCTTGCGTGTTGGCCGTGTCACCAAGCCATTTTTCCAGCGAGTGACTTGAGCTTTCGACCAGCTCTATGGCCTCTTCCAGGAAAATCTCAACCATGTCCTCGTCGAGTTCTTCCAGATCATCCGCGGCAATAGAAGCTGCAGGCTCCTGGTAAACCGCTTGATGTGGCGGTGACGGTGCAGGGCTGAATTCCGCTTCCGGCTCGACCAGCTCAGCGGATGAAGCATCGAAGAAGTCGATAACATCCGTCATTTCAACACTTTCCGCTGCCTGCAGACTCAGCGGTTGGTCATCCGGCAACTGCGAGGTCAGCGCATCCAACGCCTCAACCTGCTCATTCCGCGGCGTTACTTCGAGTCCCGCAGCTACCTGATCCATCATGCTGATCAGCGCTTCATGTGCGGCTTCCACCTGGTCGAAGAATCCCGTGCTGACCGGGAGGCGTCCGCTCTGGACTGCGGCATAACAGCCCAGCAGAGACTGACAAAGCGCGTCAATTTGCGACAACTCAGCCATTTGCGCGCCGCGCCCCAGCGTATTCAGCTCATCCAGCAATGCCGTAAGTTCCTGCTGCTCAGCGGGATGGTTGCGCCAACGCTTAAGCAATCCTTCTGCATCCAGCAGAATGTCCATGCCCTGGGCCAGGAATATGCTGATAAGTTGTGGATCCCGCGTAAGCCCCTCCTCTTCCAGCAGGCTAGCCTCTGCCGCCAGCCTTTCCTCCTGAAGAAGCTGGATACGCTGAATAAACTCACTGGAGCCCGTAACGGGCAGCGTCGGGGTGCTGTCCAACTGCGCCAGGCCACGCCGAAGAAGGTCGGTTGCCTGCAGCAGCAGCTCGGTTTCCGCGAGATCAAAATCAAGCTGGTGGGCTTTGTATTCCTTGGCCAGCTTCTCCAGTGGCGCGGCAATTTCCGCGATGGACTGGATGCCCGCCATGTACGCGCTGCCCTTGAGTGTATGCAACGCTCGCTGCAAGTCATCCGTCACAGGCTGTGGCAGTTCGTTTGCGCAATCCTGAAGAAACGCATGCAGCGTCTCCAGGTGCGTATCTGCTTCGTTGCGGAAAATCTCCAGCAACTGTGCGTCGAGCCGCTCGCCTTGAGCATGTTCAGCTTCAGGCTCCGTCAGCGCAATTTGCTCGAACTCAGCTTCGGCCCGGGTTTCAGGCTCGGGCACGGCAAGCTTAAGGCCTTTTGCCAGTGCGTGCGCCCGGGCAGCCAATTGATCCACGTCTGCTCTTTGGCGTTGCTGCTTGGCAGCAAACTCTTCCACCAGCTCGGGGAGCAAGGCAACCACATCCGTGATGACTTGTTGCACATCGAGATCAGCCTCGATGCTGCGATCCAGCACTCGATTGAGCAGGTTCTCGATCGACCAGGAGAGCTCACCAATGATCAGCGCACGAACCATTCGGCCGCTGCCCTTAAGGGTATGGAAAGCCCGACGAACTTCACTCAGGGCTGACTTGTCTGCAGTATCTGCAAACCATTTCGGCAAATATTCAGCAATGGTCTCGAGAACCTCGCCGGCTTCCTCGATAAAAACCTCTAGCAAATCTTCGTCCAGCGGCTCTTCATCAGACGGTGGTGGCAACAAGCTTTGCGGGACATCTTGAGCCGGCGGGTTGATCGCCGCTACCGGAGTTGCCATGACATCCGCGACCGACAATGTCGGTTCAGCCATTTTCTCGGGCGCTATTTCAGCCACTGTTGACAGTGCCACATCCGACAACCCTGCCTCGGCAATCTCGTTACCGGCCGATTGCGTCAGCGAAGGCTCAAGCTCTCCAGCAGAAAGCTCTTCCAGATCACCTGCTTCCAATGGCTGCAGATAATCGGCAGGCAGTACTGCGTCGGCTCCTGAGTCGGCCCAAGCCTCAACCTCCAGCTCCTCGTCAGCCCAAGATGCCTCCATCACTGGCAGCTCGGCTGCCTCCTCGGGCTGTTCGGCCTGGATGTCGGTTATTTCCATCTGTGCGCCAGATAGCTCCGCGCCCTCATCCAACGAATCGCCTGGCCAGGCCAGCTCATCGGGCAGGGAAAGACTAAGGTCTTGTGTAGCTCCGTCATCCTCCGCAGGCGCCACGGCAAGAACATCAATTTCCTGCAGAGGGTCGATGGCGGACAAGAACGGGCTAGCGGCCGGCTCAGGCAACTGCTCCGGCAAAGATTTGTCTTTGAGCGAATACCCCAGCGCTTCCAGGCTGTCTTCAGCCACATCCAGAATCTGCTCGCCCTGATCGGTCCGGTCTTCAGATATCCGCTCAAGGTAATACTCGAGGCCCGTTATGGCGTCCGCCAGGGTATCCAGGCTCTGCCAGTTAGGTACCATTTTGCGGAACAGCAGTTGCTCCTGAATATACTGTGTAGCCACACCCAGCAACGCGGCGGCGCGGGGCAAGGGGATCATGGCCAGGCCGCCGCGCACCTGCGAAAGCAGGTTAGGAACCCGTTCAAGATGCTGATGATCCCATTGTGAAGCTATGAATTCGACGATCGCGTCCTTGGCCTGTTCGAGACCGTTGCGCGCCTCCTTGATCACCACCTGGTGGATTTGCGACACGTCTGTCGTTGGCATAAGGCTTTCTTCGCCTCGCGCAACATCAGCAGGGCCAGCCATCCCGGCCAGTGTCGCCTCGACATAAAGCAACGCGCCAGCAATGTCCATCAGCAGGGCATCAGTGGGCTGCTGCTCACCCAGAGACATCTCCTTGAGCAGATCCAACTGATCGAGAATCACCTTGCGCGGCTGGCCAAATCCGAGCACTGCAAGGGTGTCGCCAATTTGCTTGAGCGGTGCCAGTAGCGCCTCAAGCTCGGCAATCCTACTGCGGTCGCTCCGCACAAAAAGGTCAAGACTGTCCTTAACCCGAACGAGTTCTTCACAAAGTGCCGCGACAACCGAGCGCATCGCGTCACGATCCGGCCCACCCAACCGGGCCCGCTCATCAGCAACCAGGCCCTGATCAGGCAGCGCTTCATTCAACCTGAACAGCTCTACCAACTGCTTGATGCGTGGCGACTGCGCGCCGGACTTGGCAATGTAAAACAACAAATTCTTGACCAGCACATCAGGGGCCGCCTGGTTAATCCCCAGGCTACCCTGTTCAATCAGGCGCTTGAGCTCCCTGTCGACCTGACGTAACAAGCTGCGTACCGAAGCGCCATTGGCTATGCTGCCGTTGGCCAGACCCTCGGTCAGTCCGGCGGCTATCTGCCACAACTGCCCTAAGGGAGCGCCTTGGCACAGACTTTCAAGCCGCGCAAAAACGCGGGCCATGTAGCCAAGATTGGCCGGCAAGTCCTGTCCGCGAACAACGCCAACCAGAGCCTGCTGCTGAATTTGTCGCAGCTTTCGCAACAGTACCGGAAACTCAGCTCCGTGCCTGTTTGCCAATGCATCGGCTGGCAAGCTGGGTGGACGAGAAGACAAATCAGGCGAAAACAGACTGGTTTCGGAAAGCAGCGTTTCTCCTCGCGCCGCGCGCAAGTCATTGAGCAGCGGCAGGACAATCATCGGCAAGTCGCGCCGCGCCTCCTGTACACGCTCCAGATACGCTGGCATCTGCAGGACTGCCTGCATCATTACCTCAAGCGCTTCATTCTGGTTGCTGACGCGCCCATCAATCATCGCCTGGGAAAGTTTTTCCATTTCTTCAGCGAGCAGGGCCGCACCAAAGAATTCGACCATCTGCAAGGTGCCATGCACCTGATGGACGTATGTGAGGCAGAAACGCAAACGCGTCAGATCCTGCGGATTTTCTACGTAAGCCTCAAGCGCCTGGCGCGCCTGCTTCAGGGTTTCGGAAATCTCGCCTTTGACCCATTCCAGGGCGACATAGTCGTGCCAATCACCCATAACGACTCCGCTCATACATTCTTCCGGATAAATGCCAAAACCCGCTCGTCAGCCACCGGCAGCATGTCCGGATGTTGCCAACCAACTACTTCACCCACCCCAACCACCAGCAACCCTCCCGGCACCAGGCGCTCCGCCAGGCGATTAAGGATTTCGCGGCGACGCCAGCGACGGAAATAGATAAGCAAGTTCTGACAAAATATGACGTCCATGCCGAAAAATGGCGCTTTCGCCAGCTCCAGCACATTGAGCCTGGCGCAACATACTCGCGACGCCAGTGCCGGTATAACTTTGAAATGCCCATCAGCAAGACGCTCGAAATAACGCTCGCCAAACTCAATATCCAGCTGCTCCAACTTACGCGCGCCATAGACACCTTCGCGTGCTTTGCTCAAGGCGCTAAGGCTGATATCGGTACCGGTCACACCAAACAGTTCAGGCTGCTCCAGGCGGCGCAAGATCTCCGCAGCACTGATCGCCAAGGAGTACGGTTCCTCACCTGTAGAGCAACCCACACTCCAGAGCTCCAGTGGCTGCTTGAGCGCTGAACCCGACAGCCGCTGGCACAGGTAACTATCGAGAGCATCAAATGACGCGCGGTGGCGAAAGAACCGTGTTTCTTGAACGGTCAGGCGGTCAAGCAAAGCTGACCACTCGACAGCCCCCTTCAGCCCGTCTGTCACATAACGGTAATAGCTACAGTAGTCCTGGAAGCCCAGTTCACGCATCCGCGAACTTAGGCTGGTCTGCAAAAAGGCCCGTCTCTGCTCGCTAACCACAAGTCCGGTACGATCTTCCAGCAACACCTGCCACTCATGAAACTCCTGGGCGGACATATCAATCACAGGCCTCAGAGCCCAGGCTCCACTCGACCGCATGCCGTGTTCCCCGCCGACGCTCATGGTTGGGCCTCTCAAACAAGGCCCCTGCATCTGGAGCCACTGCTATATGGTTGTTTGAGCCTAACCAGCTGATTCCGGCAAGTTAAAGCCGGAAACGGAACCGCGCATTTCATTAGCCATCTTCGCCAGGGTACCGATGCTGTTTGCTGTCACGGTAGTACCGGCAGAGGTCTGCGAAGTAATTTCCTGGATGACGTTCATCGTGTTGGAAATATGCCCAGCAGAGGACGCCTGTTGCCGCGCAGCGTTGGAAATGTTCTGGATCAATGCCGCAAGGGCCTTGGATACCTTTTCAATTTCCTCCAGGGAAACCCCGGCATCTTGGGCCAAACGCGCACCTCGAACCACTTCGGAGGTCGTTTGCTCCATCGAAATTACCGCTTCGTTGGTGTCAGTCTGAATGGTTTTAACCAGCGCTTCGATCTGCTTGGTCGCGGCGGATGAACGCTCTGCAAGGCGCTGAACTTCGTCCGCAACCACGGCGAAGCCGCGACCCGCGTCACCGGCCATGGATGCCTGAATTGCCGCGTTAAGTGCCAGGATGTTGGTCTGGTCAGCAATATCGTTAATCAGGCTGACGATGTCACCGATCTCCTGCGACGACTCACCGAGACGCTTGATCCGCTTCGAGGTGTCCTGGATCTGCTCCCGGATGTTGTCCATGCCGGTGATGGTGTTATGCACCACCTCGTTGCCCTTGTTGGCGATGGCTACGGAGCGCTCTGCTACCGCGGAGGATTCCGCGGCGTTTGCCGATACCTGGTCAATCGAAACCGCCATTTCATTGATCGCTGCAGATGCCCCGGCAATTTCCTGCGCCTGGTGCTCCGACGCTTCCGCAAGGTGCATAGCAGTAGCCTGGGTTTCTTGGGCTGCCGCCGATACCTGAACCGCTGTCAGGTTGATGGTTTCTACAAGGTCGCGCAGCTGCGCAATGGAGAAATTGATCGAGTCAGCAATTGCACCGGTGAAGTCCTCTGTCACCGTGGCGTTCACCGTAAGGTCACCGTCCGCAAGGTCGGCAATTTCATCCAGCAAACGCATAATTGCCGCCTGGTTCCGCTCGTTTTTCTCAGCCGTATCGGCCAGACGCCGATTGGTCGCGCGCACCATTACAAAGCCGATGAGAATAATCGACCCAAGTGCGAGGGCGCCAAGGACATAGCCCAAGAGTGTATTGAAATACCGGCTGTCTGCGAGATTTTCGAACCCGGTGCCAAGAGTAGAAGCCTTGGCCAGCATACTTTGCGAAACAGTGAAAATCGTGTCGGCAGACTCCCGAACCTGAAACAGTTCGGGCGAGGTTTCAAGAATCTGGTCAACCGAGCCTGTAACAAACTGGAAAAGCTCGGAAATTTCCGCCAGCCGATCCTGCGCTTCCTTATCGGTTACCTGCGTGACTTCCATGGCTTCATTGCCATTTTGCATCGCGTCCAGAACGCGGCCGAACAAACTTGCGTCGCGACCGAACATGTCGGACGCCTGAACCGAGTTGTCGTCGCCCGCCAGCACCTGGTTTACCGAACCCAGGATTCGTTCGGCGAGCAGCGCCTGGCGCTGGGCAACCGAAACCTGATTGGCCGGCGCGCCACTGGACAAGAGGATCTCATTGACCTCCTCGTATTCGATCTGCAACTGCGGGATCGTATCTTCAAGAGTCGCAGCCAGCTCATGCAGGGATGTAACGGTTTTTTCCGCGGCCAGAATACCGTCCGCATTTTGCCGCATGATGTCCCAGTCGGCCTGAACGGCAGCCATTTCGGCCTGCATCTGTTCGGGTGCGGGTGGCAAACCGATGGAGTCGTCGCCTTTCAGCAACAAATTCCAGCCCTTATCGAAATCATCGCGGGCCTGCTTGAGCACTCCGAAGGCATCCGCCTTTCCGGTCGCCGCTTCAGTGGCCGCCTTGGATATCTGCTGGGACAGCACGCGAAGCTCACCTGCCTGCGACAGGTAGACCTTATCGAAGCCTGCCTGCTGTCCGAGGTAGAAGAAGTTGGCAAACAGCAGCACGATGGACACGATCAGGATTATGAATAATCCCGTGATCAACGTGTTGCTGCGCAAACCCGCAAGAAGATTACCTGCATCGAGTTTTTTCATTATCTGGCCCCCACCCGGACCTTCAACTTTAGGTTTTCCATGCAACGCCAAAAGGCCGGCATAGCCGACCCAACCGAAAAATCTTAAACCGCCACTTCGATAAATTCCTGATGCTGCGCCAAGGCATGGGGACTGAAAACCAGCCAGGCCTGTTCGCGCTGGAAGACTCCATGAATGAAGGGCTGGATCTTGGCCTCGAGCGGAGGTAACTGCTCCGAGAAGGCGTCCACGGGAAAGTGCTGCATGCCGAAAACCTCATCGACAGTAAGCCCAGCAAATATCTCGTGATGATCCACCACCAACAGGCGGCGCTGCTTGCGCAACGGAGACAGCTCGTTACCAAAGAAGGCGCACAAATCCATCACTGGCAGCAGGCGCCCGCGGACATTGGCCACTCCCTTGACCCAAGACTTTACCCCCGGCAGCAGGGTGAAGCGCGGCTCATGCAAAACCTCGCTGACTTCCCCCATGGGCGCAACAAATCGTCGCTCACCCATGCGGAAGCCAATGCCACTCCAGGTTTGCTGCATTTCCTGCTGGGACGGCAACCCTGCCGCGCATGCGCGACAATGCTGATCGATTCCAAGGAGGATCTGAAAGGGTGTCTGCAGGTCCGACATGCGGCCTTAACCTTCTTTTATTTTAGTTTTTAGTCGCAGACTGGGGGCGCTATTCAGCCAGCCAGAACCGCGTTCAAGGTTTTCATCAGCGTCGCCTCATCAATCGGCTTGGTCAGATAGTCGCGTGCGCCCTGACGCTTGCCCCAGACCCGGTCAGTTTCCTGATCCTTGGTCGTAACGATGATAACCGGAATATGGCTTGTCTCTGCATCCTTGCTCAGCTGACGGGTGGCCTGAAAACCATTCAAACCAGGCATGACGATATCCATCAGTACCGCATCCGGCTTTTCCTGGCGCGCCAAGGCGACGCCATCAGCGCCATTTTCCGCCTTGAGTACCTGATGCCCGTTCTTTTCGAGTATGGAGGTTAACTTGTAAACCTCGGTAGGCGAGTCATCAACAATAAGAATACGAGCCATGGAACTCCCCATTAGTTAGATTGGCTGGCCTGAGCCAGGATTCAGGACACCTGTTCCACAGGAACAAAATCGGGAACATGAGCCTTGATTGCACCGAGCAGCTCTTCTTTGCTGAACGGCTTGGTAAGGTACTGATCGGAGCCCACGATACGGCCCTTGGCCTTGTCGAACAAACCATCCTTGGAGGACAGCATGATCACCGGCGTGGACTTGAAAGCACTGTTGTTTTTGATCAGCGCACAGGTCTGATAGCCATCGAGACGAGGCATCATGATATCGACAAAAATGATTCTGGGATGGCTGTCGGCAATTTTTGCCAGCGCATCGAAACCGTCTATTGCGGTTATAACATCGCAGCCAACTTTTTTGAGCAGAGTTTCAGCAGTGCGACGAATCGTTTTCGAATCGTCGATCACCATGACCCTCAAACCTTCGGAATGCTGTTCCATGTCCGCCCTTCCATCGCCTCGGTGATTCATTATTGTGTTTTACATCATTGCGCCGAGACCCGCTACCGATTGGGCAAACCCATCGTCCGGTCTTTTTAACACAGTCTCCAAGCGCAATCTAGCAACCTGAACACGTGGCTGACTTGACCAACCCTCCTCGGCACGCCAACCTCCGCAAACAATTCAAGACCGCAACAAGCGCCCGTCATCACTCACTCAGGAGAGCCCCCATGAGCATTAGCCTGGGGATCGTCATGGATCCCATAGCCGCGATTTCCTTCAAGAAGGACAGCTCGCTGGCCATGCTGCTGGCCGCCAAGTCTCTCGGCTGGTCGTTGTTCTACATGGAGCAGCAGGACCTGTACCAGAAAGCCGGTGAAGCCCGCGGCAAAATGCGCCCGCTCAAGGTGTTCCATGACCCCAAGCACTGGTTTGAGCTGGATCAGGAACTGGATCTGCCGCTGTCGAGCCTGAACGTGATCCTGATGCGCAAGGATCCACCCTTCGACAACGAGTTCGTTTACACCACCTATCTGCTGGAGCAGGCCGAACGCGCCGGGGTCCTGATCGTAAACCGGCCGCAAAGCCTGCGTGACTGCAACGAAAAGTTCTTTGCCACGCAATTTCCGCAGTGCACCCCGCCGACCATGGTCAGTCGGCGCGTCGACATCTTGCGCGAGTTTGCCGAAGAGCAGCGTGACGTCATTCTCAAACCACTGGATGGAATGGGCGGTGCCTCGATCTTCCATCACCGCCATGGCGACCCGAATCTTTCGGTCATCCTGGAAACCCTGACCGACCATGGTGCCCGCCAGATCATGGCGCAAGGCTATCTGCCGGCGATCAAGGATGGCGACAAGCGCATCCTGATGATCGACGGCGAACCCGTGCCCTACTGCCTGGCGCGCATTCCGGCGCACGGCGAAACGCGTGGCAACCTGGCCGCCGGTGGTCGCGGCGAGGCACGGCCGCTGAGTCCTCGCGACTTCGAGATTGCCGAACTGATAGGCCCGGAGCTGCGCGCACGCGGCCTGCTGTTTGTCGGCCTTGATGTGATTGGCGAGCACCTGACCGAAATCAATGTGACCAGCCCAACCTGCATCCGCGAAATTGATGCGGCTTTCGATACCAGGATCGCCGAGCGGCTGATGCAGGTCATCGCCGAAAAGCTGGCAAACCGCTGACGTAGACTCACAGGCATGCGCAGCAGCGCATGTGCATGCCTGTGATAGGGTTCGTGGACATTTAAGCGCCTGCTCGGCAGACTGCCGGCAATTCAGCAAAAACCACTCGCCATGCCCCCTGAATCAGTCCCGTCAAAATTGCCAACCAGTGGCGTCCGCCCGGCGGACCGCCTGGGTTTCACCTTGTTCCTGGCGGCCGTACTGCACCTGACCCTGATTCTGGGTGTCACCTTCAGCTTCAGTACCCCCGGGCAAGTCAGCAAAAGTCTGGAAATCACCCTGGCCAGCTTCAAAAGCGACAAGGCGCCCGAGAAGGCCGACTTTCTTGCCCAGGAAAACCAGCAGGGCAGCGGCAGCCTCGAGCACAAGGCGGCCCCGAAGACTACGCAGCAGGCGCTCTTTCAGGACCAGCAAGTGCGCAAGGTGACCCCGCCCAGCGCTCCACCACCGGCGCAGACCGCGATCAGCCAGAAGACCGTGGTCGCTACCCGCACGCCGAAGCCGGAGAAAACCCCGACCGAGCAGAAGCACAAGCAACCCGCCAAACCACTGCAGCAAACCGCTGCCTTCGATAGCTCCGAGCTGTCGAACGCCATTGCCAGCCTTGAGGCCGAACTGGCGCAAGACGTCCAGCGCTACGCCAAGCGTCCGAAAATCCAGCGCCTGAATGCTGCCTCGACCATGCGCGACAAGGGCGCCTGGTATAAAGACGAGTGGCGCAAGAAGGTCGAACGCGTCGGCAATCTCAACTACCCGCCCGAGGCCCGGCAGAACCGCATCTATGGCAGCCTGCGCCTGCTGGTCTCGATCAATCGCGACGGCACCCTGTATGAAGTCCAGATTCTCGAGTCCTCCGGACAGCCGATACTCGACCAGGCCGCGCTGCGCATCGTGCGCCTGGCCGCGCCCTACAGCCCCTTCACCGGCGACCTGAACGAGTTTGATCGGCTGGAAATCATCCGCACCTGGCGCTTTGACCGCGGCGACCGCCTGTCCAGCCAATAACCACAGGCCGACAGTGACGCACATCGGCGGCAGCGGCTCGCTGCAAGCCGGCGCTTGCGGCTGGCGGCGCAACCTCCGAAACTAGGCCCATGAAGACACTTGCGCCCAGCTACCTGAAGCACCACCTGCTGATTGCCATGCCGCAGATGGACGATCCGAACTTTGCCCAGTCGGTGGTTTACCTGGTTGATCACAGTGATCAGGGCGCCATGGGCCTGGTCATCAACCAGCCAAGCGGCCTGAACCTGGCCGACGTGCTCGAGCAGTTGCGTCCAGACGGCATTCCGGCAGAACACTGCAAGCGCCTGCAGATCATGACCGGCGGCCCGGTACAGACCGACCGCGGGTTTGTCCTGCATCCGGCGGGGTACAACTTCCAGGCCACCCTCGACCTCGGCGAACTGGGCCTGTCCACTTCCCAGGATGCGCTGTTCGCGATCGCCGACCACAAAGGCCCCGCCAAGCACCTGATTGCGCTCGGCTACGCTGGCTGGGGCGCGGGGCAACTGGAGAGCGAGCTGGCTGACAACGCTTGGCTCAGCTGCCCGGCGGATCCGGCCATCCTCTTCGACCTTCCGCCTGAACAGCGCCTGCAGGCCGCCGCCCGGCGCCTGGGGGTAAACCTCGGCCTGCTGACCCGGCAGGCGGGCCACGCATGACTGCCCCCTCCCTCGCCAAGCCCCTGCGCCTGCTGCTCGGCTTTGATTACGGCAGCAAACAGATCGGTGTTGCCGTTGGCCAGGTGATTACCGGCCAGGCCCGCGAACTCTGCGTGCTCAAGGCGCAGAATGGGGTGCCCGACTGGCAAAAAGTTGAAGCCCTGATGCGCGAATGGCAGCCCGATGCACTCATCGTCGGCCTGCCGCTGAACATGGACGGCAGCCCCAGTGACATGAGCGCGCGCGCGGAGAAGTTCTCCCGCCAGCTGCATGGGCGCTTCCAGCTGCCGGTACACACCCACGATGAACGGCTGACCACTTACGCGGCCAAGGGCGAACAAATAGCCCGCGGTCAACGCAGCAACAGCTACCGGGACAACCCGGTCGATGCACTGGCCGCCGCCCTGCTGCTGGAAGGCTGGCTGAGCGCACACAGCGAGGAAACACCATGACGTTACCCAGCCCGGCCGAACTACTGCCGACCATGGCCCGTGAACTGCGCGACCACCTGCGCGCCCGCGGCATTCAGGATCCCTGTTTCATCGGCATCCGCAGCGGCGGGGTGTGGGTAGCCCAGGCCTTGCTGGATGCCCTTGGCCGCGATGACTCGCTGGGCACGCTGGATGTGTCCTTCTATCGCGACGACTTCAGCCAGACTGGCCTGCACCCGCAGGTGCGCCCCTCGGCCCTGCCGTTCGAGATCGAAGGACAGCATCTGGTGCTGATTGACGACGTGCTGATGAGCGGCCGCACCATCCGCGCCGCGCTCAACGAGCTGTTCGATTACGGCCGGCCGGCCAGCGTCACCCTGGTTTGCCTGCTCGACCTGAATGCCCGCGAATTGCCGATCCGCCCGGATGTGGTCGGTGCCACACTGTCGCTGCCGCCCGGCGAACGGATAAAATTGCTCGGCCCGAACCCGCTCCGTCTTGAGCACAAGACCCTCGCCACCCACTGAGAAGACCGCGATGACGCCAATTGCCAGCCAGCGCCCGCTGCAACTCAACGACCAGGGCCAGCTTCGCCACTTTCTGTCCCTCGACGGCCTGCCGCGCGAACTGCTCACGGAGATCCTCGACACCGCCGACTCCTTTCTCGAAGTCGGCGCCCGGGCGGTGAAGAAGGTTCCGCTGCTGCGCGGCAAGACCGTGTGCAACGTGTTCTTCGAAAATTCCACGCGCACCCGCACCACCTTCGAACTGGCCGCGCAGCGCCTGTCGGCTGACGTAATCACGCTGAACGTCTCCACCTCGTCGACCAGCAAGGGCGAGACCCTGTTCGACACCCTGCGCAACCTCGAGGCCATGGCCGCCGATATGTTCGTGGTGCGGCATGCCGACTCCGGCGCCGCCCACTTCATCGCCGAGCATGTCTGCCCCGAGGTCGCCATCATCAATGGCGGCGACGGCCGTCACGCCCACCCGACCCAGGGCATGCTCGACATGCTGACCATCCGCCGCCACAAGGGCGACTTCAGCCAGCTGTCGGTAGCCATCGTCGGCGACATCCTGCATTCGCGGGTAGCCCGCTCCAACATGCTGGCGCTGCAGACCCTTGGCTGTCCGGATATCCGCGTGATCGCGCCGAAGACCCTGCTGCCAGTGGGCATCGAGCAATACGGCGTGCGCGTGTTCACCGACCTGGCCGCAGGCCTGAAGGACGTCGACGTGGTGATCATGCTGCGCCTGCAGAAGGAACGCATGGCTGGTGGCCTGCTGCCCAGCGAGGGCGAGTTCTACCGGCTCTACGGCCTGACCGAGCAACGCCTGAAACTGGCCCGGACGGACGCCATCGTCATGCACCCGGGGCCGATCAATCGCGGCGTGGAGATCGAGTCGGCGGTTGCCGATGGCCCGCAGTCGGTGATCCTCAACCAGGTCACTTACGGCATTGCCATCCGCATGGCGGTAATGTCGATGGCCATGAGCGGGCAGAACGCCCAGCGTCAACTCAAGCCAGCAGCCGGGGAGCCCAACTGATGCGTACACAGATCCTCGGAGCACGGGTGATCGACCCGGCCAGCGGCCTTGATCAGGTTCGCGACATTTACCTGGACGCCGGCAAGCTGGTGACCTTCGACCAGCCGCCTGCCGGCTTCAATGCCGATCACAGCATCGACGCCCAGGGCCTGATCGCCGCACCCGGGCTGGTCGACCTCAGCGTCGCCCTGCGCGAGCCGGGCTACAGCCGCAAGGGCAGCATCGCCAGCGAAACCCTGGCCGCCGCCGCCGGCGGCGTCACCAGCCTGTGCTGCCCGCCACAGACCCGCCCGGTGCTGGATACGCCGGCGGTGACCGAACTGATCATCGATCGGGCCCGCGAAGCCGGACATACCAAGGTCTACCCGGTTGGCGCGCTGAGCAAGGGACTGGCCGGAGAGCAGCTTGCAGAGCTGGTTGCCCTGCGCGATGCCGGCTGCGTGGCGTTCGGCAACGGCCTGGCGAACTTCGCCAACAACCGCGTGCTGTGCCGCGCGCTGGAATATGCCGCAACCTTCAATCTGACCGTGATTTTCCACTCACAGGATGCCGATCTGGCGACCGGTGGCCTGGCCCATGAAGGCCCGACCGCAAGCTTTCTCGGCCTCAGCGGAATTCCCGAGACCGCCGAGACCGTGGCCCTGTCACGCAACCTGCTGCTGGTCGAGCAGAGTGGCGTGCGCGCTCACTTCAGTCAGCTGAGCAGCGCCCGCGGCGCCGAAATGATCGCGGCCGCCCAGGCCCGTGGCCTGCCGGTCAGCGCCGACGTGGCGCTGTACCAGCTGCTGCTCACCGATGACGCCCTGCGCGGGTTCTCCAGCCTGTATCACGTGCAGCCGCCGCTGCGCACGCGCAAGGATCGCGACGGTCTGCGCGAAGCCGTGCGGAGCGGCGTGATCCAGGCCATTGCCAGCCACCACCAGCCACACGAAGCCGACGCCAAGCTGGCCCCCTTCGGCGCCACTGAGCCAGGCATCAGCAGCGTCGAACTGCTGTTGCCGCAGGCCTTGCGCCTGGTCGAAGAAGGCCTGCTGGATCTGCCGACCCTGCTCGCCCGCCTGAGCAGCGGCCCGGCCAGCGCCTTGCGCCTGCCCGCCGGGCGCCTGGCGCCAGGGGCACCCGCCGATATTGTCCTGTTCGATGCCAAGGGCCACACGCTGGCCGGCGAGCACTGGTATTCGAAGGGTCGCAACTGCCCGTTCCTCGGGGAACGACTGCCCGGCCGGGTGCGCTATACCCTGGTCGATGGCCGTATCAGCTACCGCAGCTGACCCCGGCCAGACCGGCACGAAACGGTTCGCGGCCGCGCGCCGGC
Source organism: Pseudomonas sp. N040 (assembly GCF_015637705.1). Classification (GTDB taxonomy): domain Bacteria; phylum Pseudomonadota; class Gammaproteobacteria; order Pseudomonadales; family Pseudomonadaceae; genus Aquipseudomonas. The sequence goes on from NZ_JADOBE010000004.1 coordinate 179,569, forward strand.
CAGCCCCTCAGCTGCCCTGGCGACGCTGCGCGCGCGCCATGCGGCGGGCTTCTTCGCCACCTTCGATCAACACTTCCTGCACATAGTCGATGTGCTCCTGCGAACAGGTTCGGGCATCCTCGGCGCGTCCGGCACTGATCGCCTCGTAGAGTGCGCGGTGCTGCTCGCGCAAGCGCTCGCGGGTCTCGCTGCGCTGCAGATAGAGACCGCCAATGTTGGTGACGACATTGTGTTTGAGCAGCTCGAACAAGCCACGAATGGTATGCAGCAACACCGCATTGTGACTGGCCTCGGCGATAGCCAGATGAAAGCGCGCATCGGCGGCACCCTCCTCGGCTCGGCTGATCTGGCTGTCCGCCGCATAACACGCCTGCAGCGCGTCATAGGCTTCGCGCAGGCGCTGCAGGTCAGGCGCGGTGGCGCGCAGGGCCGCGTAATAGGCGCAAGAGCCTTCGAGCGTATGGCGGAACTCCAGCAGATCACGCTGCGCGCTGGGGTTGCTTTCGAGCAGATGCAGTAACGGGTCACTGAAGGTCGAGCCAACTTCCGCCGCTACATAATTGCCACCGCCCTGGCGACTCACCAGCAAGCCTTTGGCCGCCAGCTTCTGAATTGCCTCGCGCAATGACGGCCGTGACACGCCGAAGCGCTCAGCCAGCACCCGCTCAGCCGGCAAGCGCTCACCCGCCTTCAGGCTGCCCTCAAGGATCAGCGCTTCCAGTTGCACAACAATGTCATCCGACAGACGGCGCTGCTGCACCAAGCCCACTTCCATCAACAATCTCCTACTGGTTTGACCAGTTAAACAGCTCTGCAACAACGCCTGCATGCAAGCCTAACTGGCACCTGCAGAGCCAGGCAACACAAGGCTCTTATACCAAAGTAGTAGTGCAGAAAATTGACAGCCTGAAATTCCACTCTTACCCTGACACGGTGCATTTGTAAATTGGTATTACCAATTAACCGCCGTACAGGATCACCCGACCGCTGCGCATGCGGAACCTGATCAGCCGGCAGACCAAACCCCATCAGGAAGCCATTACCATGCAAACCTGGCAGCAGCTCTACACTCCGCTCGGCGGCCTGGGACTCTCCGCACTGGTCGCGTTGATCCCCATCGTTTTCTTCTTCCTCGCCCTGGCGGTGTTCCGCCTCAAGGGCCACGTCGCCGGCGCTATCACCCTGGCGCTGTCGCTCGGCGTGGCCATCCTCGCCTTCGACATGCCGGCCGACATGGCCTTTGCGGCAGCCGGCTACGGCTTTGCCTATGGCTTGTGGCCGATCGCCTGGATCATCGTGGCGGCAGTCTTTCTGTACAAATTGACAGTGAAGAGTGGTCAGTTCGAGGTGATCCGCAGCTCGGTGCTGTCAATCACCGACGACCAGCGCCTGCAGGTGCTGCTGATCGGCTTCGCCTTCGGCGCCTTTCTCGAAGGCGCCGCCGGTTTCGGTGCGCCGGTGGCGATCACCGCGGCCCTGCTGGTCGGCCTCGGCTTCAACCCGTTGTACGCCGCCGGCCTGTGCCTGATCGCCAACACCGCGCCGGTAGCCTTCGGTGCGCTCGGCATTCCGATCACCGTGGCCGGCCAGGTGACCGGCATCGATCCGTTCAAGATCGGCGCCATGACCGGCCGCCAACTGCCGTTCCTGTCGGTGCTGGTACCGTTCTGGCTGGTGGCGATGATGGATGGCTGGCGCGGCATCCGGGAAACCTGGCCCGCCGCACTGGTGGCCGGCGCCTCGTTTGCCGTGACCCAGTACTTCACTTCCAATTTCATCGGCCCGGAACTGCCGGACATCACCTCGGCGCTGGTCAGCCTGATCTCGCTGACCCTGTTCCTCAAGGTCTGGCAGCCGGCCCGCGCAGCCAAGCTCGCGGTTGCCGGCGTTAGTGGTGAAGTCAGCGCCTTTGCCGGTGGTTTCGGCGGTGCGCGCAGTACCCTGCCGTCGCCGTACAGCTTCGGCGAGATCCTCAAGGCCTGGTCGCCATTCCTGATCCTCACCGTGCTGGTGACCATCTGGACACTGAAACCGTTCAAGGCACTGTTTGCCGCCGGCGGCGCGATGTACGCCAGCGTCTTCAACTTCGCCATTCCGCATCTCGATCAACTGGTGATCAAGAGCGCGCCGATCGTCGCCAGCGCCACGGCGATGCCGGCGGTGTTCAAGCTCGACCCGATCTCGGCCACCGGTACGGCGATCTTCTTCTCCGCGCTGATTTCCATGCTGGTGCTGAAGATCAGCGCGAAAACCGGCCTGAGCACCTTCCGGGAAACCCTGGTCGAGCTGAAATGGCCGATCCTGTCGATCGGCATGGTGCTGGCCTTCGCCTTCGTCACCAACTTCTCCGGCATGTCCTCGACGCTGGCGCTGGTGCTGGCCGGAACCGGCGTGCTGTTCCCGTTTTTCTCCCCGTTCCTCGGCTGGCTGGGAGTATTCCTCACCGGCTCGGATACCTCATCCAACGCCCTGTTCAGCTCGCTGCAGGCGACCACCGCGCACCAGATCGGGGTCAACGACACCCTGCTGGTGGCGGCCAACACCAGTGGCGGTGTGACCGGCAAGATGATCTCGCCGCAATCCATCGCCGTGGCCTGCGCCGCCACCGGCATGGTCGGCAAGGAATCCGATCTGTTCCGCTTCACCCTCAAGCACAGCCTGATCTTCGCCGCCTTCGTTGGCCTGATCACCCTGCTGCAGGCCTATGTGTTCACTGGCATGCTCGTACACTGAGGGAACTCCCATGATCATTTCCGCCTCCACCGACTACCGCGAAGCCGCCCGGCGCAAGCTGCCGCCGTTCCTGTTCCACTACATCGACGGCGGCGCCTATGCCGAGCACACGCTGCGGCGCAACATCAGCGACCTGGCCGACATCGCCCTGCGCCAACGCGTACTGAAGAACATGGCCGAGCTGAGCCTGGAAACCCGCCTGTTCAACGAGACCCTGGCGATGCCGGTGGCGCTGGCGCCGGTCGGCCTGACCGGCATGTACGCCCGCCGCGGCGAAGTGCAGGCCGCCCAGGCCGCAGCAGGCAAGGGCATTCCCTTCACCCTGTCCACCGTCTCGGTGTGCCCGATCGAGGAAGTCGCGCCAAGCATCGACCGGCCAATGTGGTTCCAGCTCTATGTGCTGAAGGACCGCGGCTTCATGCGCAACGCCCTGGAGCGCGCCAGGGCCGCCGGCGTCACCACCCTGGTGTTTACCGTCGACATGCCGGTGCCCGGCGCGCGCTACCGCGACGCCCATTCCGGCATGAGCGGGCCGCACGCGCCACTGCGGCGCATGCTGCAGGCCATGACCCACCCGCGCTGGGCCTGGGATGTCGGCCTGCTCGGCAAGCCCCATGACCTGGGCAATATCTCCACCTATCGCGGCAACCCGACCGGGCTGGCCGACTACATCGGCTGGCTGGGGGAAAATTTCGACCCGTCGATTTCCTGGAAGGACCTGCAGTGGATCCGCGACTTCTGGGACGGGCCGATGCTGATCAAGGGCATTCTCGACCCGGACGACGCCCGTGACGCGGTGAAGTTCGGCGCCGACGGCATCGTCGTGTCCAACCACGGCGGTCGCCAGCTGGATGGCGTGCTGTCCAGCGCCCGTGCCTTGCCGGCGATTGCCGATGCGGTGAAGGGCGAGATCAAGATCCTCGCCGACTCCGGCATCCGCACCGGCCTCGACGTGGTGCGCATGCTCGCCCTCGGCGCCGATGCGGTGCTGCTCGGCCGCGCCTTCGTCTACGCCCTGGCCGCCGCCGGCGGTGCCGGGGTGAGCAATCTGCTGGAGCTGATCGACAAGGAAATGCGCGTGGCCATGACCCTCACCGGTGCCCGCTCGATCAGCGAGATCAGTGCCGATTCGCTGGTGCGTGAGCTCAAACACGCCGCGCAATAACTCCGGAGCACCCATGAGCCTGCCCACCGCCTTCCTCGACGCCGCCGCCCGCCTGATTCCCCAAGAGCGGCGCTTCGACGACCCGCTGTCGACCCTGGCCTTCGGCACCGATGCCAGTTTCTACCGGCTGATCCCACAGCTGGTGATCCGCGTCGAGAGCGAGCGGGAAGTGGTCGAACTGCTCAAACTGGCCGGCGTTCACCGCGTGCCGGTGACCTTCCGCGCCGCCGGCACCAGCCTGTCCGGGCAGGCGATTTCCGACTCGGTGCTGCTGATGCTGGGCGACCACTGGAACGGCCGCGAGGTGCGCAACGACGGCGCGCAGATTCGTCTGCAACCGGGGGTGATCGGCGCCAGCGCCAACGCCGTGCTGGCACCGTATCAGCGCAAGATCGGCCCCGACCCGGCCTCGATTGCGGCGGCCAGGATCGGCGGCATCGTCGCCAACAACTCAAGCGGCATGTGTTGTGGCACCGCGCAGAACAGCTACCACACCCTCGCCGGCCTGCGCCTGGTGCTGGCCGACGGCACGCTGGTGGATACCGAAGATCCGGCCAGCGTGGCCAGCTTCCAGCACAGCCACGCCGACCTGCTGCAGCAACTCGCCGAACTGGGCCGGCAGACCCGTGGCAACAGCGAGCTGGCGGCGAAGATTCGGCACAAGTACCGGCTGAAGAACACCACCGGACTGTCGCTGAATGCGCTGGTCGATTTCGATGAGCCGCTGGATATCCTCAGCCACCTGATGGTCGGCTCCGAGGGCACACTGGGGTTTATCAGCGCGGTGACCTACCACACCGTGCCCGAGCACCCGCACAAGGCCAGTGCCCTGCTGGTGTTCCCCGACGTGGAAAGCTGCTGCCGCGCGGTGCCGCTGCTGAAACTGCAGCCGGTGTCGGCGGTGGAGCTGCTCGACCGCCGCAGCCTGCGCTCGGTGCAGGACAAACCGGGCATGCCGGTGTGGGTGCGCGCGCTGTCGGGCGGTGCCTGCGCGCTGCTGATCGAATCGCGCGCGGCCAGCGCCAGCCTGCTGGACGAGCAGGTCGACGCCATCATGGCCGCCATCGCGCATTTCCCGCTGGAAAAGCAGGTCGACTTCAGTACCGATCCGGCCGTCTACAACCTGCTGTGGAAGATCCGCAAGGACACCTTCCCCGCCGTCGGCGCGGTGCGTGCGACCGGCACCACAGTGATCATCGAGGACGTCACCTTCCCGCTCGAGGTGCTGGCCGAGGGCGTCAACCGTCTGCTCGAACTGCTCGACAAGCACGGCTACAGCGAAGCGATCATTTTCGGCCACGCGCTGGAAGGCAACCTGCACTTTGTCTTCACCCAGGGCTTCGATGACCCGGCGCAGGTCGCGCGTTACCAGGCCTTTATGGGCGAGGTGGCGCAGCTGGTGGCGGTGGAGTTCGGCGGCGCACTGAAGGCTGAGCACGGCACCGGACGCAACATGGCGCCATTCGTCGAACTGGAATGGGGCAGCGAGGCCTACCAGCTGATGTGGGCGATCAAGCGCCTGCTCGACCCGCTGGGCATCCTCAACCCGGACGTAATCCTCAGCGAAGACCGCGAGCTGCACCTGAAAAATCTGAAGCCGCTGCCGGCCGCTGACGCGCTCGTCGACAAGTGCATCGAGTGCGGCTTCTGCGAACCGGTCTGCCCGTCACGCGGCCTGACCCTCAGCCCGCGCCAGCGCATCGTCATCTGGCGCGATATCCAGGCGAAGAAACGCGCCGGCATCGACACCGCCGAGCTGGAGGCCGCTTACCAGCACCACGGCCTCGACACCTGCGCCGCCACCGGCCTGTGCGCGCAGCGCTGCCCGGTGGGGATCAACACCGGCGATCTGGTACGCCAGCTGCGCGGCGAGCAGGCCAGGCACCGCGGCAGCGCAACCTGGCTGGCCGGGCATTTCGCCACGGCGCTGCAGGGCGCACGCCTTGGCTTGCTGGCCGCCGACACGGCGCGGCGCCTGCTCGGTGCTCCGCGTCTGGCCCGCTGGGCCGCCGGCCTGCACCGGCAGCTCGGCACGCCATTGTGGACAGCGGCCATGCCACAGCCGGTGCAGGCGCTGAAGTGGGTGGCCGCGCCGCCCAGCGAACGTCCGCGGGTGGTCTACCTGCCGGCCTGCGTGTCACGGGCGATGGGGCCGGCGTTCAGTGACAGCGAACAAAGCACACTGCTCGACAAGACCCGCGCCCTGCTGGAAAAAGCCGGCTTCGCGGTGATCTTCCCTGACGGTCTCGACCAGCTCTGCTGCGGCCAGCCGTTCACCTCCAAGGGCTATGCCAGCCAGGGCGACAACAAGCGCGACGAGCTGCTGGCCACCCTGCTCAGAGCCAGTCGCAATGGCCAGGACCCCATCTACTGCGATACCAGCCCCTGCACCCTGCGGCTGGTGCAGGGCAATGCCGACAGTCGCCTGCGCCTGTACGACCCGGTGAAATTTATCCGCGAACACCTGCTCGACAAGCTGGAGATCACCCCGCAGGAGGCGCCGGTGGCAGTGCATGTCACCTGCAGCACCCAGCACCTGGGCGAGGCCGAAGGGCTGATCGAGATCGCCCGGCGCTGCGCAAAACAGGTGGTCATCCCCGAAGGCATTCACTGCTGCGGCTTCGCCGGCGACAAGGGCTTCACCACCCCCGAGCTGAATGCCCATGCGCTGCGCTCGCTGAAGGACGCCGTGCAGGTCTGCGCCGAAGGCGTGTCGACCAGCCGCACCTGCGAGATCGGCCTGTCCCAGCACAGCGGCATCGACTACCACTCGCTGGTCTACCTGCTCGACCGGGTCAGCCGGCCGAAAGGGCGCACTGCAGACCTTTGGGCAGAAAATCCAGGCGCCACAGACTGATCACCTACACTGACAAGGCACTCCTTATTCACGGAGAACCCCCCCATGCGCCGTCTTGCCCTATTCCTCTGCGCTGCCTTGCTCAGCGCGCCCCTGCTGGCCTCGCACTGCCCCCAGGACATGGCCAAAATCGACCAGTTGCTGAAAACCGATCCGCCGGCCAGCAGCCAGATCCTCGCCGAAGTCAAACGCCTGCGCGCCGAAGGCGAAGAGCTTCACAACGCCGGCGATCACGCCGAGTCGGAAAAGGTTTTGCAGCAGGCGCTGGATTTGCTGCAGAGCAGCGAGTAGCAGGGCGCTTGCTGAAAAGTATGAACCGGCGCCACACACCACGTAGGTTGGGTTGAGCGCTTGGGTGCTAGCTGCGCACCCAGGTCTCGAAACAGTAGGCCGGGGTCTGTTCGCCAGCCGCATGCGCCTCGCTGTCGTGCAGACGCCAGTCCTGCTCGACATAGGCCGGGAACCAGGCATCGCCCGCGGGGCTCAGCGCCACTCGGGTCAGGTACAAACGCGCAGCTTGCGGCATGGCCTGTTCGTAGAGTTGTGCACCACCAATCAACATCAGCTCCTCGGCACCCTGCTGCTCAGCCCACTGGCTGGCACGCTGAATGGCTTGATCGAGAGAGTTGAAAACCTCTGCGCCGTCCAGCTGCAGGCCGGCCTGGCGACTGACCACCAGATTCAGCCGACCCGGCAGCGGCCGGCCGAGCGAGTCCCAGGTCTTGCGCCCCATGATGATCGGCTTGCCCAGGGTCAGCGCCTTGAAATGCCTGAGGTCGGCCGGCAGGTGCCAGGGCAGCTGGTTGTCACGGCCGATCACGCCGTTTTCGGCCAGCGCGGCGATCAGGCACAGTGGCCGGCTCATACCGCCACCGGCGCCGGGATATGCGGATGCGCCTGATAGCCGACCAGCTCGAAGTCCTCGAACCTGAAGGCCAGCAGGTCGGTTACCGTCGGATTGAGCTTCATCACCGGCAACGGCAGCGGCTCGCGCGACAGTTGCAGGTCGGCCTGCTCCAGGTGGTTGGCGTACAGGTGGCAGTCGCCGCCGGTCCAGATGAACTCGCCCGGTTGCAGGCCGCAGACCTGTGCCACCATCAGCGTCAGCAGGGCGTAGCTGGCGATGTTGAACGGCACGCCGAGGAAGATGTCGGCCGAGCGCTGGTACAGCTGGCAACTCAGCTTGCCGTCGGCCACGTAGAACTGGAACAGCGCATGGCACGGCGGCAGGGCCATCTGCTCGACCAGTGCCGGGTTCCACGCCGAGACGATCAGCCGGCGTGAATCCGGATTGCTTTTAATCATGGCAATGAGGTTGCTGATCTGGTCGATCGAGCCGCCATTGGGTGTAGGCCAGCTGCGCCACTGGTAGCCGTAGACCGGACCGAGGTTGCCGTTTTCGTCGGCCCATTCGTCCCAGATGCGCACGCCGTTGTCCTTCAGGTACTGGATGTTGGTATCGCCCTGGAGGAACCACAGCAGCTCGTGGATGATCGACTTCAGATGGCACTTCTTGGTGGTGACCAGGGGGAAGCCATCGGCCAGATTGAAACGCATCTGGTGACCGAAGATGCTGTAAGTGCCGGTGCCGGTGCGGTCGGTCTTGAAGGTGCCGGTGTCACGCACCAGGCGCATCATGTCGAGGTACTGTTTCATCAGGCAACTCCCTGCGCGGCCTGGCGCCGGTACGCATGAACAATCAGGAAGATACCCAGCGCCACCATCGGCAGGCTGAGCAGCTGGCCCATGGTCAGCCAGCCGAAAGCCAGGTAGCCGAGCTGGGCATCCGGCACCCGGACGAATTCGGCAATGATGCGGAAGATCCCGTACCACAGGGCAAACATCCCGGAGACCGCCATGGTCGGCCGCGGCTTGCGCGTGTACAGCCAGAGGATGGCAAACAGCAACACCCCCTCCATGGCGAACTGGTACAGCTGCGACGGGTGCCGCGCCAGCTGTTGCGGGTCGGTGGGAAAGATCATCGCCCAGGGCAGGTCGGTAGCGCGGCCCCACAGCTCGGCATTGATGAAGTTGCCGATGCGCCCGGCACCCAGACCGATCGGCACCACCGGCGCAATGAAATCCATCAGCTGGAAAAAAGTCTTGCCATTGCGCTGGCCGAACCAGGCGCAGGCCAGCATCACGCCGATAAAGCCGCCATGGAAGGACATGCCGCCCTTCCACACCTGCAGGACCAGCAATGGGTCATCCAGGTAGGCTGCCAGGTCGTAGAACAGCACGTAGCCGAGGCGCCCGCCGAGAATCACGCCCATCGCCGACCAGAACACCAGGTCGGAGAGCTTTTCCTTGCTCCAGGTTGGATCAAAAGCCTTCAGTCGCCGCGACAACAGCCACCAGGCGCCGCCAATTCCGATCAGGTACATCAGGCCATACCAGTGGATTTTCAGCGGACCAAGGGCCAGTGCCACCGGATCGATTTGCGGATAAGCCAGCATTGCAACTCCTCAAAGCAGAAAATTCAGACCGACACAAAACAGCAGCAGGGCAAACAGGCGCCTGAGCAGGCGCGGTGGCAGCTTGTGCGCCAGGCGCGCACCAAAGCGGGCAAAGAACATGCTGGTGAAGGCGATGCCGACCATCGCCGGCAGGTAGACAAACCCCAGGCTCCAGTCCGGCAGCAGTGGATTATGCCAGCCAATCAGCATGAAGCTCAGCGCACTGGCCACGGCAATCGGGAAACCGCAGGCCGATGAAGTGGCCACCGCCTGCTGGATCGGCACACTGCGCCAGCTGAGGAAGGGCACACTGAGCGAACCGCCGCCGATGCCGAAGATCGCCGAGGCCCAACCGATCACCCCGCCGGCCGCCGTCAGGCCGAGCTTGCCCGGCACCGGCGCGCTGGCCTTGGGGCGCAGCTCAAAGGCCATTTGCGCGGCAATCACCAGGGCGAATACGCCAATGATCTTCTGCAGCAGCGGGCCCTTGATCGCCGCCGCGGTCAGCGCACCAAAACCGGCGCCGAGCAGGATGCCCAGCGCCATCCAGCGCACGATGGGCCAGACCACCGCGCCGCGCCGATGGTGCTCGCGTACCGAATTGATCGAGGTGAAGATGATGGTGGCCAGCGAGGTGCCCACTGCCAGCTGGGTCAGGATTTCCGGGGCAAAGCCCTGCGCGCTGAAGCTGAACACCAGCACCGGCACGATGATGATGCCGCCCCCCACGCCAAACAACCCGGCCAGGACGCCGGCCGCGGCACCCAGCAGCAGGTAGAGCGCAAATTCCATCACAACCCCTTGGGTCTGCCCACACAAAGGGCGCATGGTACCGGATGCATGCCGGTGGCTCCATCGTTGAGCTACCAGCGGCTGGACGTTCCCCCTGCATGGCGCGATGATCATGGCCTTGCAGACCACCAGGAGTTGCCCATGTGCCTGATCGTTTTTGCCTGGCGACCCGGCCATCCGCAACCGCTGATCGTTGCCGCCAACCGCGACGAGTTCTATGCGCGGCCCAGCCTGCCACTGGCGCACTGGGATGATCGCCCGGGCGTCTATGCCGGCCGCGACCTAAAGGCGGGCGGCACCTGGCTGGGCATCAGCGACAGCGGACGCTTTGCCGCACTGACCAACATCCGCGACATGCAACTGCCGCAGGGCGGGCCATCGCGCGGCGAACTGGTTGCCGATTTCCTGCACGGGAGGCAAACCGCCGAGGAGTATCTGAGCGGTCTGAGCGCGCGCGCTGCCGGCTATGCCGGGTTCAATCTGCTGCTGGGCAATGCGCAACAACTCTGGCACTTCAACCAGCAGCAAGGCACTGCCCAGCAATTGCCGGCAGGCTTGTATGGGTTGTCCAACGCAGATCTGGACAGCCCCTGGCCAAAACTGCAACGCGCCAAGGCGGCGCTGGCCAACTGTCTGGCTGAGCCGCAAACCGCGTCGCTGTTGAACCTGCTGCAAGACGCACAGCCAGCCGCCGACGCCGACCTGCCGGATACTGGCGTGGGGGTGCAGATCGAACGTCTGCTATCCAGCGTATTCATTGCCAGCCCCGGCTACGGCACCTGCGCCAGCACCGCGCTGATCGTGCATCAGGATGGCCGGCGGCAGATCGCCGAGCGCCGCTTTGGCCCCGCCGGGGTGCTGCTGGGGGAAACCTGCCTAGTAGTCCGGCAAGCACAAGCGGTAGAGGCATGAGCGGGCAGCGGCGTCATCCGGGTCATTGACCAGCCGCAAGCTACCATCACCCACCATACAGAGGCCCTCGATCTTGGCGTCACCGGCAAGCGGCCAGAGTGCCCGCACCTGCCCGGCTTCCAGCCAGCCAATGGCACTGCCCAGACAGGGGCCGTCGGCATAGGTCGAGGCGCTGTCTTCGGCCGCCGCCGAGAACAGCAGGCGTCCCTGCAGGTCCAGGCACAGATCGGTTATGGTCAGCGGCACGCCGCCAAGCTGACCGAGCTGCAGTGGCACGCTCTCTTGCAGGCATTCCGGACCGAGCCATGCCTGCCCCAGCTGCGCCATGACCCGTGACAGATCGAGGCTGAGCAGTGCATTGCTGGATCCCGCGCCATTGCCGCGCTGCGCCAGCAGCAACTGACCGCCCCGGACCACGGCGCCTTCCAGGTTCAGCTGGGGGATCTGCTGCTCCAGCACCAGATACAGCGGCGTCAAATCGATAATCCGAGTCTCTCCCGGTCGCCACAGCACGCCACGCCGACGCTGCGCAGTGGACCCGGAGCCCAGCGCCAGCAGCCAGCCGTCCGGCAGCTGGCAGAGCATTTCAAAGTCGGCCTTGATGGCCTTGCGCGCCGTGGGTTCTTGCGGCCATTGCTCATCCAGCAGCACATGCTCAGCGCGGAAGCCGCCATCCAGGTCGTAGCAATGCAACAGCCGGTTGTCGTCGGCCACCAGGCACAGTCCGCCGGCATGCCAGACCAGCGCGCTGGCGGCGGACACCCTGAGGCCGGCCAGGCGCTGCGCAACCAGCGCCGGCGCCGGACTCATGCCTGGATGGTGGCGGCAGGGTTGATCATGCGGCCGAGGCCGAGGTTGTGCAGCGCCAGCTGCAGGGTGCTGTGGATGACCTGCGGATTGTCCATGCCCATCAGCTGCTCCAGCAGCTCTGTGGCCATGCGCTTGCTGATCTGGCGCAACAGCCATTTCACCTTGGGCAGGTTGGTCGCGTTCATCGACAGGCTGTCAAAGCCCATGGCCAGCAGCAGCACCGCGGCGGCCGGATCACCGGCCATCTCGCCGCAGATACCCACCGGCTTGCCTTCGGCATGCCCGCCATCGACCACCAGGCGCAGCGCCTGCAGCACGGACGGGTGCAGGAAGTCATAGAGGTCGGCGACCCGCGGGTTGTTGCGGTCGACTGCCAGCAGGTACTGGGTGAGGTCGTTCGAGCCGATCGAGATGAAGTCGACCTGACGCGCCAGCTCGCGAATCTGATAGACCGCCGCCGGCACCTCGATCATCACGCCGACCGGCGGCATGGCAATATCGAAACCCTCGTCGCGCACTTCACTCCAGGCACGGTGAATCAGGTGCAGCGACTCTTCCAGCTCGCGCAGACCGGAAATCATCGGCAACAGGATGCGCAGGTTGTTCAGCCCGACGCTGGCCTTGAGCATCGCGCGGATCTGCACCAGGAAGATTTCCGGGTGATCCAGGGTGATGCGGATCCCGCGCCAGCCAAGGAACGGGTTGGCTTCCTTGATCGGGAAATACGGCAGCGCCTTGTCCCCGCCGATGTCCAGGGTGCGCATGGTCACCGGCAGCGGATGGAAGGCATGCAGCTGCTCGCGGTAGATCGCCAGCTGTTCCTTCTCGCTGGGAAAGCGGTCGCGGATCATGAACGGCACTTCCGTACGGTACAGGCCGACGCCTTCCGCACCGCGTTCCTGGGCGCGCACCACATCGGCGAGCAGGCCGGTGTTGACCCACAGCGGCATGCGCAAGCCGTCGAGGGTTTCGCACGGCAGGCTGCTGAGTGCACTGAGGCCCTTGGCCAGCTCGCGCTCCTCCTCGACCACCGCACGGTACTGCTTGCACAGCTCGGCCGACGGGTTGGTGAAAACCTCGCCATGGTAGCCATCGACGATCATCTGGATGCCGTCGACCTTGGAGTACGGCAGATCGACCGCGCCCATCACTGTCGGAATGCCCATGGCGCGGGCCAGGATGGCGACGTGCGAGTTGCCCGAACCGAGTACCGAGACCAGGCCGATCAGCTTGCCTTCCGGCACCTCGCCGAGCATGCCCGGGGTCAGCTCCTCGCTGACCAGGATGGTGTTCTCGGCATAGCTCAGCGTCTGCGTGCGCGCTTCCTGCAAGTAGGCCAGCAAGCGCCGGCCGAGGTCCTTGATATCGGAGGCCCGTTCGCGCAGATAGGCATCATCCATCAGCTCGAAACGCTTGACGTGGTCGCCGACCACCTGGCGCAGTGCGCCCTGCGCCCACTGGCCGGTGCGGATGATGCGCATGATCTCGTTACCGATGGCATCGTCATCCAGCATCATCAGGTAGACATCGAACAGTGCGCGCTCTTCCGGGCGCAGCTGAGTCGCCAGCTTGGCCGACAGTGCGTGCAGGTCCGCCCGCACTGAATCCAGCGCGCTGCTGAACAGCGCCAGTTCGGCATCGATGTCAGCGATGGTCTTGTCCGGCACCACGTCCAGATCGGCCGGTGGCAGCATGACCACGGCGGTGCCGATGGCAGCGCCGGGGGAGCCTGGCACGCCGGCAAACTTGGCCTCATGGATGCCCTTGCCCTGCTTGCCGAGGCCGCGGATCGAGCCGGTCGCCTCGGCATGCGCGATCACTCCGGCGAGCTGCGCGCTCATGGTCACGAGGAAGGCTTCCTCACCCTCGTCGAACTGCCGGCTTTCCTTCTGCTGGATGACCAGCACGCCCATCACCCGGCGGTGGTGGATGATCGGCGCTCCGAGAAACGAGGCATAGCGCTCTTCCCCGGTTTCGGCGAAATAGCGATAGCGCGGATGATTGGCCGCATCCTCGAGGTTGAGGGGTTCCTCACGGGTGCCGACGAGGCCGACCAGACCCTCGTTGGGGGCCATGCTGACCTTGCCGATCGCGCGCTTGTTCAGACCTTCGGTGGCCATCAGCACAAAGCGGTTGCTTTCCGGGTCCAGCAGGTAGACCGAGCAGACGTGGCTTTTCATTGCCTCGCGCACACGCAGCACGATGATCCCCAGCGCCGCCTTCAGATCCTTGGCCGCGTTTACTTCCTGGACGATCTTGCGCAGCGTGTTGAGCATGCTGATTCCTGGGTCTGTCAGTCACGTGCCGGCAGGCACGGGGCAAGTTCCTTGAGGGCGCGACGATAGACTTCGCGTTTGAATGTCACGACCTGACCCAGCGGGTACCAGTAACTGACCCAGCGCCAGCCATCGAATTCCGGCTTTCCGGTTACATCCATGCGCACGCGCTGTTCATCGGAAAGCAGGCGCAGGAGAAACCACTTCTGTTTCTGGCCAATGCACAGCGGCTGGCTGTTGCTGCGCACCAGCCGCTGCGGCAGACGATAGCGCAACCAGCCCCGCGTACAGGCGAGAATCTTCACATCCTGCTCTTCGAGGCCGACTTCTTCATTAAGTTCACGGTACAACGCCTCTTCCGGCGTCTCCTGCGGGTTGATGCCGCCCTGCGGAAACTGCCAGGCGTCCTGATTAATGCGCCGTGCCCACAATACCTGGCCGACATCATTGGCGAGAATGATGCCGACATTCGGGCGAAAACCATCGGAATCAATCACGGTGGGAATCTCGAAAATGCTTATGCCGGCATTGTTCCACAAAGCCCGACGGAGCGGCAATGCAGCCACCGGCTCCGCGGTGGGCAGGCGCGACAAAAGCCCTTATCCTGTGCGTCCATTTCAGCTCTTCCGGGGTTTTACCGTGCGCCTGGCCATCTTCGATCTCGACAATACCCTGCTGGCAGGGGACAGCGACCACAGCTGGGGCGACTTTCTCTGCCAGCACGGGCATGTCGATGCCAGCGAATACCAGGCCCGCAACGATGCGTTCTACGCGGACTACTGCGCCGGCAAGCTCGACGTGGTGGCCTACCAGAACTTCAGCCAGGCGATTCTCGGCCGCACACCGATGGACCAGCTGGCCCGCTGGCACGCCGAGTTCATGCAGGAAGTGATCGAGCCGCTGATCCTGGCCAAGGGCGAGGCGCTGCTGCAGCAGCATCGCGAGCAGGGTGACCGGCTGCTGATCATCACCGCGACCAACCGCTTCGTTACCGGCCCGATCGCCAGCCGATTGGGCGTCGACACCCTGCTGGCCACCGAATGCGGCATGCAGGACGGCCGCTACAGCGGAACCCTGGCCGGGATTCCCTGCTATCAGGAAGGCAAGGTCAGGCGCCTGCAGCTGTGGCTCGATGAGCAGGGCATGACCCTGTGCGACAGCTATTTCTACAGCGACTCGCGCAATGACCTGCCGCTGCTGGAACAGGTCAGCCATCCGGTCGCGGTAGATCCGGACGAGGTGTTGCGCAGCACGGCACAGGCGCGCGGCTGGCCGATCATTTCCCTGCGGCCGTCATGAGGGCTGCGGACTGGATGTGCCCACCGGATCATCCATGTCCTGCAGTTCGCGATTGTCCAGCAAGGCCTGGACCTCGGGATCGATCATGTTCAGGCCGCGCGTGCCATCCGGCAGGCCGCGCGTGATGCGGTAGGGGTTGGATTCTGCGTCAACGCAGACCTTCGCCAGATCGAGGAAGCGTGGCGGGCAGCGCTGGCCATCCTGGTCGATCAGCACCACTACCTTGGGGCGCAGTTTCAGCTCCGGATTCTTTTCCACCACCAGGCCAATCTCACCGGTGTGCAACTCGACCAGCGTACCGACCGGGAAGATGCCCAGCCATTCGATGAATTGCAGCACCAGTTCGGCGTCGTACTGGGTTTCACGCGAATCCATCAGCACCTTGAAGGCGTCCTTGACGCTGCGTGCCTGGTCATAGACCCGCGGACTGGTGATCGCATCAAAACAATCAATGATGCTGATCAGCCGCGTGTAATCGGCTATCTGCACAGCCCCCAGGCGCCGCGGGTAACCCCTGCCGTCGAGTCGCTCATGGTGATCGCGGGTGACGTCCAGCACCATGGGTGGCAAGTCGCGGTTTTCCGCCAGCAGCTGGTAGCCGATCTCAGCGTGCGCCTGCATCTGGGCGAATTCCTCCGCCGTCAGCTTGCCCGGCTTGTTGAGTATCTGTGGATCGATCTTGATCTTGCCGACATCGTGCAGCAGGCCGGCCAGGCCGAGCTGCTCGAGGCCGATGCGATCCACCCCGAGGTAGCGGCCGAAGCCCATGGCCATCACTGAAACCGCCAGGCAATGCTGGCTGGTGTAGTCATCCTGGCGCTTCATGCGCGACAGCCAGAGCAGCGCACTCTCGTTGCGCAACAGGCTTTCCAGGTTATTGCGCACCACCGTCCGGCAATCCCCGACGTCGATGCCGCGGCCCAGCTTGATCGCCAGAAACAGATCCTTGACCACCGCCGAAGTCTTGCGGTGACTGGCGCGGGCATTCTGCACCTCGACGGAGAGCGCCTCGCGCTTGATTTGCTGCACCGGTCGCGGTGCACGCCTGAGCTTGGGCGTGGCCACCGGCGGCCGCCGGACCTGCCGCGCCGGCTCGGCAGCAGGCGCCACCGGCCGGTTATGCCGCAATGGTTCTGTAGCGGGATTTCCCGGTCGGTCAAGGTTGACCGTGACACGGCGCAACTCGTCGATAAAGACGAAACTGCAGCATGCCTGCACCGCCTGCAATTCCTCGACGGTGAGCAGCGGAAAGCCCTGGAACAGAAACGGCGTTTCGTTCCACGGCCGATCCAGCTCGCACACGTACATGCCGAGCTTCAGGTCGGAGGCGTACAGCTTGCGCTTTCTCAGCGGATTAATTTCGATCATCTGGAAACCCGGACATCCTGCACCACTGCGCGTCGCAACCCGGGCGGCAGGCCTGCCGCCGCACCCGGCCCGACAGGTTCGATCAGCCGTCTGCCTTGAGCAGCGCCTGCACCTTGGCCACATAGCGGGCCTGCGCCTCGCTGCTGCTCAGCCCCGCCAGCTTGGCCCACGCGTCGTACTTGGCGCGCCCGATCATGTCCAGCATGCCCGGCCTGGCGCCGCTCACATCGCCCGCCGCGCCCTGCTTGTAGTGCGCGTAGAGAAACAGCATGTCATCGTTGCCCGGCCGGCGCTTCAGGGTCTTGATCTGCGCCTGGGCTTGTTCAAAGGTGCTCATGGTGATCCTCACTGGGTCGTTAAAGTCGAGAGTAGGTGGTCAGCAACCGCCGTGCAAAACATTCGCTCACGCCGGTTTGGCGCCCATCAGCGCCATGATCGCCAGCAGCAGCCCGACGATCAGCACGGCATAGGCCAGGGTCAGGCGCAGCAGCTTGCGCGGTGCCGGCAGCGCGCCCAGCGCCTGCCAGGCAGCCAGGCGCCCCGCCAGCAGCAGGCCGGCCAGCACCAGCAGGATGAACAGCGCCGAACTGGCCAGCAGCCAGCTCTGGCCCAGCGCAAACCCGCCCAGATGCACCAGCCACCAGCCACTCAGCGGCAGGCTCAACGCCAGCACGGCGAGCGCCGGCAGACTGAAGCGCCGGGTGTTGCGCAGCTTGCGCTGCAGCAGCGCGGGGTCGGCACTGCTCTGCGCCTTCCAGAGCATCAGCAGATGCGCCAGCACGCCCAGCAGGACCAGCACGCCGGGCAGGCTGTGGGCGATTTTCAGCAGCAGATAATTGTCCATGATGACTCGCCAGGGTTGGTGGGTTCAGCCGAGAAACAGTTTGTAGGCCGGATTTTCGCTTTCATCCCAGTACGGGTAACCGATCGCATCCAGCGCTGCCGGAATCAGCTGGCGCTGCGCATGCGGCACCTGCAGCGCGGCCAGCACGCGGCCATCGGCAGCACCGTGATTGCGGTAATGGAACATCGAGATATTCCAGCGCCCGCCGAGCTTGTTGAGGAAGTTGAACAGCGCGCCGGGGCGTTCGGGAAACTCGAAGCGGAACACGCACTCGTCCGGCACCGCCGCGGCATGCCCGCCGACCATGTGCCGCACATGCAGCTTGGCCAGTTCGTTGTCGGTCAGATCCAGCACCGGAAAGCCCTGCGCACGCAGGCTCTCCACCAGCGCCTCGCGCGGGTCATGTTCCGGATGGGTCTGCACGCCGACGAAAATCTGCGCCTCGCCGTCATCGTGATAGCGGTAGTTGAACTCGGTGATCTGGCGCTTGCCGATGGCCTCGCAAAAGGTCTTGAAGCTGCCCGGCTTCTCCGGGATGGTCACGGCGATGATCGCCTCGCGCTTCTCGCCCAGCTCGGCGCGCTCGGCGACATGGCGCAGGCGATCGAAGTTGATGTTGGCGCCGGAGTCGATCCCCACCAGCACCTTGCCGCTGCAGCCTTCGCGCTCGACGTACTTCTTGATCCCGGCCACGCTGAGGGCGCCGGCCGGCTCGGTGATCGAGCGGGTGTCGTCGTAGATGTCCTTGATCGCCGCACAGATCTCGTCGGTACTGACGGTGATCACCTCGTCGACATATTCACGGCACACGTCAAAGGTATGCTGGCCGATCTGCGCCACGGCCACACCGTCGGCAAACAGCCCGACGCTCGGCAGCACCACGCGCTCGCCGGCGGCCATGGCGGCCTGCAGGCAGTTGGAATCATCCGGCTCGACACCGATGATGCGGATTTCCGGACGCAGGTATTTGACGTAGGCCGCGATGCCGGCGATCAGCCCGCCGCCGCCGACCGGGACAAAGATGGCATCCAGCTGGCCCGGTTGCTGGCGGAGGATTTCCATGGCCACGGTGCCCTGGCCGGCGATCACGTGCGGGTCGTCGTAGGGATGGACATACACGTAGCCTTTCTCTTCCACCAGCTTCAGCGAGTAGGCCAGCGCTTCCGGGAAGGCATCGCCGTGCAGCACTACCTTGCCGCCGCGCGAGCGCACACCGAGCACCTTCAGTTCGGGGGTGGTGCGCGGCATGACGATGGTGGCCTTGACCCCCAGGTGCTTGGCCGCCAGGGCCAGGCCCTGGGCATGGTTGCCGGCCGAGGCGGTGACCACGCCGCGCGCCAGTTCTTCGGCGCTGAGCTGGGCCAGCTTGTTGTAGGCGCCACGAATCTTGAACGAGTACACCGCCTGCAGATCTTCGCGCTTGAGCAGGACCTGGTTGCCGGTGCGCTCGGAGAGCTGCCGGGCCGCCTGCAGCGGGGTTTCCACGGCCACATCGTAGACGCGCGAAGTGAGGATTTTCTTGACGTACTGCTCGAGCATCGGACTGATCTTTGGCAATGGTGCGGAGAGCGGCAGTCTACCGCAGCGTTTCGCTGCACGACCACCGACACAGCAGGGTTTTAGCGCTTTCTCCGGTTATAATCTGCGTCCGATTTCACAAACCCACGGTGCCGCATGACCCAAGACCAACTCAAACAGGCTGTGGCGCAGGCCGCCATGGCGCTGATCCTTCCGCAACTCGAGCAGAAAAGCGTGATTGGTGTTGGCACCGGTTCCACCGCGAACTTCTTCATCGACGAACTGGCCAGGCACAAGATGGACTTCGACGGCGCCGTGGCCAGCTCGGATGCCACCGCTGCGCGCCTGAAAGCCCACGGCATTCCGGTGTACGACCTGAACAGCACCAGCGACCTGGAGTTCTATGTCGATGGCGCCGACGAAAGCGATCAGCACCTGAACCTGATCAAGGGCGGTGGCGCCGCGCTGACCCGCGAGAAGATCGTCGCCGCGGTGGCCAGAACCTTTATCTGCATCGCCGACGAAAGCAAGCTGGTGCCAGTGCTCGGCCACTTCCCGCTGCCGGTGGAAGTCATCCCGATGGCGCGCAGCCATGTGGCGCGCCAGCTGGTCAAGCTCGGCGGTGATCCGGTGTACCGCGAAGGCGTGCTGACCGACAACGGCAACATCATCCTCGACGTGTTCAACCTGGCGATCACCAACCCGCTGGAGCTGGAAGCGCAGATCAATGCCATCGTCGGCGTGGTCACCAATGGCCTGTTCGCGGCCCGCCCCGCCGATGTGCTGCTGCTCGGCACCAAGGATGGCGTGAAGACGCTGCGCGCCTGACTAGCGGCCTGCTTGGTTGGTTAACTTAAGTTCGGATGGCTGCGGTTCTGAGACAAGGTGCCCGGGCGGGTCAAGGCAGGGCGATGGCGAGGAGTGGCAACGCGGTATCAGGGCCGCGGACGCCGAAATTGACTAACTGGACTAACCAAACAGGCCACTAGTCCGGCGCAACCTTGCGGAAGCGGTAAAACAGGTTAGGTTCGCTGACCAGGTAGAGCACCCCCTGATCGTCCAGCGCCAGCCCTTCCGGTTGCGGGACACTGCGTTGCAGTCCGTGCAGGCCGGGCCAGAGCAACAGGCTGCTGATCGGCCGGCCATCGACAGCCAGCTCCAGCAGCAGGCGTGACTCATCCGACAGCGCCAGCAAATGCCCGCTGCGCGGGTCGAACTGCAAGGCCGACAAGTCGCGTACAAACAGCTGGCGATCGCGCAGACGATCATCCTGCACGCTCACCTCCACGGGCGGGCCGTAGCCCTCCTGCGGAAAGCCTTCAACCAGCAGAATTCGCAGCGGCTTGCGCTCCTTGGCAACAAACAGACGCTTGCCGGCGGCGTCATAGGCCAATCCCTCGAAGCCATTGTTGCCCGACGCGCCGACGTCCAGGGTCAGCTGCTCGCTATCCGCCGCATCCAGCCAGCGCGTGTGGGCATCGACATGTACGCGGAATAGCCGATGGCGGCGTTCATCGCTGATGACATAAATGCCCGGACTGATGTATTCCACCGCCTCGGTATCACCGAAACCGCTCAGCGGGATGCGCCGCAGCACCTCGCCAGCCAGCGACAGCTCGATCAGTTCGGCATTCTTGTTGGTCACCGTGAACAGGCTGCGCCGATCCGGATCGAAGGTCAGCGCCGAGACATTTTCCAGCCCGCCAAGCGGCAGTGCCTCAATCTCCACCCGATAGTCCGGCAGCCAGAGCGAGCGCGCTTGCCAGTCCGCTGCGCTGCTCCACTCCTGCCATTTGAACCAGCCCAGCTCGAACAACCGCCACTTCTGCCCTACCACCCCCGCAGCCAGGCCAAGCAACAACACGACCAGCAGGACAACAACGCGCAGCAACCAGCGTCTGGGCATGATCAACTTCCGGCGAACCTTGGATTGCGGACGCGCATGCTAACCAACAACCGGACGGTGCGGCCACCCGCGGCCCCGGTAACGCCCCGCCGCCATATCCGGCGACACCCCGATCCCGCCAGCCGGAACCCGCGGAACATGGCCTTGCTCCCCAAACAGCGCGCTCGCCGCCCGACACACCATCGTGCCGGCGTGCTATTCACCTCGATCCAAGGTCACCCGAGCCTCGAGTAGCCGCACTTCCCTGGCTTCAGTGATGAAAAATGCAGCGGCAGCGGCGCAGGCTACAACTCCAACCACCCGCTGCACGCTTCGGCATCAATGCGGTCAATAGGCTGCAAGGCTTCGACCGCGTGCAGGGTTGAAGCCGCAGGACCTGCAGCGGCCCGGCAAACCGCGGTCGCCGCCACAGTCAGTCGCTAGTGCGCGCCCGGCTGTTTGCGGAACACGTAGAACAGGTTGCGCTCGCTGACCAGATACAGATTGCCGTCGCGGTCCAGCGCCACCCCCTCGGCCTGCGGAATGTAGTGCTGCAGCCCGTGCAGGCCGCGCAGCAGGGCGATGAAGTTGCTCGGCTGCAGGTCCTGACCCAGCTCCACCAGCAGATGGGATTCCTGCGACAGGGCCAGCACATGGCCACTGCGCGGATCAACCGCCAGTCCGGCGAGGTCGGTCATGATGCCGCCCAGGTCGGTCAATGCCTGCAGCGGACCGCTAACCCGGTACCCGGCAGCCGGGAGGCTGAACAGCTGCACCGGGTGTTTTTCCTTGCCGAGCAGGAAGCGCTGGTTGCGCGCATCCCAGGCCAGGCCCTCAAAACCCTTGTTGCTGTCTTCGGCATAGCCCAGGTCGATCTGCTGCAGGTACTGCGCCGGCTCGACGGTACGGGTGGCGGCGTCGATGCGGAAGATCGACAGCCGGTGCTGGCGCTCGTCGGCCACCGCCATGTAGCCGTCACCGAGCACCGCCACCCCTTCCAGGTTGGCGCTGCCTTTCAGCTCGATGCGGCGCAGCACCCGGCCCTCGCGCGACAATTCGAGCAGCAGCGGCGTCTTGCCGCTCACGGCGAACAGGCTGTCGCTCTCGGCGCTGTAGGCCAGGCCGGAAAACTCTTCCTTTTCGTAGCCGGGCAACTCCAGTTGCGCCACCGCCTGGTAGCCCGGCAGCCACAGGTTCGCCGCCTGCTGCTCGGCGGAGCTCTGCGACTCCTGCCACCACAGCAGCACGCGCGCATCCCAGCGCATCAGATAGCCGGCCAGCACCAGCAGCAGGGTCAGCAGAACGATTACGCAGCGGCGCAGGGTCAGGGACATGGGACAAGGCTCGGCAGGAGAAAGGACTGACCCCGGGGCAGACAAGTGCTGGCCCCGGGTGGCGGTCATGATAGCCAGAGCCGGTGTAATTTTTACAAGTATCTACCCGGCCACCCTGCGGCAGCTCACAGGTGGGCGATGCACTTGATCTCGATCTTCAGCTCCGGCAGCAGCAGGGCACTCACCTGCACCACCGTCTGGGCAACTTCCGGCGGCTTGCCATAGGCCTGCTGACGCCGCGCGTAGACTGCCTCGAGCTGGCTCATCAGCTCCTGCATGTCGGTGACGAAGAAGGTCTCATCGACCAGGTTATCCAGCGTCGCGCCAAACTTCGCCAGTACCCGCCGGATATTCGCGTAGGCCAGCTCGACCTGGCCCGGCAGGTCGGCAGCCACCACGCCGTGCGCGTCCACCCCGACCTGGCCGGCCAGGTACAGGGCATTGCCGACCCGCACTGCCTGGGCGAAGTACTCCTTGTAGGGTCCTGAACGATAACTGCTCTTGCTGCTGTCCATCACATCTCCCGCGGACCTGCCATCCCGGCATTACAGCACTTGGGTGGTGAAGCTGGAATGGCCGACCAGCTCCAGCTGCAAGCGGTCGCCCGACTTGAGCGGACCAACGCCCACCGGGGTGCCGGTAAGGATCACATCGCCCGGCTGCAGGCTGAAATGCCCGCAGATGTGCTGGATCAGCGGCAGTATCGGGTTGAGCATGTCGCGGCTGTTGCCGTCCTGACGCACTTCGCCGTTCAAACTCAGGCGAATGCCAATATCGGTCAAATCGCTCACGGCATCGCCAGGCACAAACGCCGCCAGCACGCAGGCACCGTCGAACGACTTGGCCACTTCCCACGGGTAGCTCTTGGCCTTGAGCTTGTCCTGCAGCTCGCGCAGGGTCAGGTCCAGCGCCGGGGCAAAACCGGAAATGGCGTCCATGACTTCTTCGGCATCGGGCTTTTTCGACAGCGGCTTGCCGATCAGCACGGCAATTTCAGCCTCGTAATGCACTGCACCACGGTCATGCGGAATACTGAAACTGTCATCCAGCGCCACCACGCAGCTGCCCGGCTTGATAAACAGCAGCGGCTCGGTCGGCACCGGGTTGTTCAGTTCCTTGGCGTGTTCCGCATAGTTACGGCCAACACACACCACCTTGCCCAGCGGGAAGTGAATGCGCGTTCCATCAAGGTATTGGTGCTGGTAGCTCATTGCAGCTTCTCCATTGCAGGCTCTGTTTAGTGCGTCGCGGGCGAAGGTCAGGCTAGGCGGCGTAGTCGGGAAAAAGCGGAATTGGCTGGAGCCAATGAGCATTTTTCACGGCTGCGCCAACAACGCCTGGCCGAGCGCAGCAGCTTTAAACCGGGAAGATTTTGCCGGGGTTCATGATGCCGTTCGGGTCGAACACCGTCTTGATCGCCTTCATGTAACCCACTTCGGCCTCCGAGCGGCTGTAGCCCAGGTAATCGCGTTTGGTCATGCCCACGCCGTGTTCGGCGGAGATCGAGCCGTTGTACTTCTGCACCGTCTCGAACACCCACTTGTTCACCGTGGCGCACTTGGCGAAGAACTCGTCCTTGGACAGGTTTTCCGGCTTGAGGATATTCAGGTGCAGGTTGCCGTCGCCGATGTGGCCGAACCAGACGATCTCGAAGTCCGGGTAATGCTCGCCGACGATGGCATCGATGTCGTGCAGGAACGCCGGCACCTGGCTGACGGTGACGGAGATGTCATTCTTGTACGGCGTCCAGTGCGAAATGGTCTCGGAGATGTATTCGCGCAGCTTCCACAGGTTCTCCAGCTGCTGCTGGCTCTGACTCATCACGCCATCGACCACCCAGCCCTGCTCGACACAGAACTCGAAGGTCGCCAGCGCTTCATTGGCGACTTCTTCGGTGCTGGCTTCAAATTCCAGCAGCGCATAGAACGGGCACTCGCTCTCGAAGGGTGCCGGCACGTCGCCACGGGCGATGATCTTGGCCAGCGCCTTGTCCGAGAAAAACTCGAAGGCAGTCAGGTCGAGCTTGTTCTGGAAGGCATGCAGCACCGGCATGATCGAATCGAAATCGGGTGTACCCAGGACCATCGCCGTCAGGTTCTTCGGCGCACGCTCAAGACGCATGGTGGCTTCCACCACGAAGCCGAGCGTGCCTTCGGCGCCGATAAACAGCTGGCGCATGTCGTAGCCGGTGGCGTTCTTGATCAGGTCCTTGTTCAGCTCAAGGATGTCGCCGGCGCCGGTCACCACTTTCATGCCGGCCACCCAATTACGCGTCATGCCGTAACGGATCACCTTGATCCCGCCGGCGTTGGTGCCGATGTTGCCGCCAATCTGGCTGGAGCCACTGGAAGCAAAGTCCACCGGGTAATACAGCCCCTTGTCCTCGGCAAACAGTTGCAGCTGCTTGGTTACCACGCCGGCCTGACAGCGCGCCGTGCGGTCGAATTCGTTGAATTCGAGGATCTGGTTCATGTAGTCGAACGACACCACCACTTCGCCATTGGCCGCCACGGCGCCGGCCGACAGCCCGGTGCGACCACCCGATGGCACCAGCGCCACCTTGTGCTGGTTGGCCCAGCGCACAATCGCCTGAACCTGCTCGACAGACTTGGGAAACACGATCGCCAGCGGTGCCGGGGCGAAATGCTTGGTCCAGTCCTTGCCAAAGGTATTCAGGGAATCGGCGTCGGTCAGCAGCTTGCCGGGCTCAACCAGGGACTGCAGCGCTTCAAGCAGGGCGGAAGTGGTCATCGGGTAACTCTCGGATCATTCATGGTCATCCTGAACACGCTTCATTGGCCAGGCATGGGTGTTTCGGGGGGCTCCTATGCTAGCATACGCCCCCCGCGAAACGAGCCAGACAGCCGATTGGCGGGCTGCCGGCCTTGGCGCCGGTCCTCCTCCTTTTCTTCCAGTGGCGCACAGGTATTCCGATGAGCAAGACCTCCCTCGACAAGAGCAAGATCAAGTTCCTTCTTCTCGAAGGCGTGCACCAGAATGCCGTCGACGTGCTGAAGGCTGCCGGCTACAGCAACATCGAATACCTCAAGGGCGCGCTGTCCGACGAAGAGCTGAAAGTGAAGATTGCCGATGCGCACTTCATCGGCATCCGCTCGCGCACCCAGCTCACCGCCGAGGTGTTCGACTGCGCCAAGCGCCTGGTCGCCGTTGGCTGCTTCTGCATCGGCACCAACCAGGTCGACCTGAATGCCGCCCGCGAGCGTGGCATCGCGGTGTTCAACGCCCCCTACTCCAACACCCGCTCGGTGGCCGAACTGGTACTGGCCGAAGCCATCCTGCTGCTGCGCGGCATCCCCGAGAAGAACGCCTCCTGCCACCGCGGTGGCTGGATCAAGTCGGCGGCCAATTCCTTCGAGATCCGCGGCAAGAAGCTCGGCATCGTCGGCTACGGCTCGATCGGCACCCAGCTCTCGGTGCTGGCCGAAGCCCTTGGCATGCAGGTGTTCTTCTACGACGTGGTGACCAAGTTGCCGCTGGGCAACGCCACCCAGATCGGCAACCTGCACGAACTGCTGGGCCTGTGCGACATCGTCTCCCTGCACGTGCCGGAACTGGCCTCCACCCAGTGGATGATCGGCGAGAAGGAAATCCGTGCCATGAAGAAGGGCGGCATCCTGATCAACGCCGCCCGCGGCACCGTGGTCGAGCTGGATCACCTGGCCGCCGCCATCAAGGACGAGCACCTGATCGGCGCTGCCATCGACGTGTTCCCGGTCGAGCCGAAGTCCAACGACGAGGAATTCGAAAGCCCGCTGCGCGGCCTGGATCGCGTGATCCTGACCCCGCACATCGGTGGTTCGACCGCCGAGGCGCAGGCCAATATCGGTCTGGAAGTGGCCGAGAAACTGGTCAAGTACAGCGACAACGGTACCTCGGTATCCTCGGTCAACTTCCCCGAAGTCGCCCTGCCGGCTCACCCGGGCAAGCACCGCCTGCTGCATATCCACCAGAATATTCCGGGCGTGATGAGCGAGATCAACAAGGTGTTCGCCGAGAACGGCATCAACATCTGCGGCCAGTTCCTGCAGACCAACGACAAGGTTGGCTATGTGGTGATCGACGTGGATGCCGAGTACTCGGATCTGGCTCTGGAAAAGATCCAGCACGTCAAAGGCACCATCCGTAGCCGCGTGCTGTTCTAAGCACGCCATGGCACATCCAAGGGAGGCTCAGGCCTCCCTTTTTTGTGCCCGATTGCTATGCTCGCACACTGATCAGGCCACTTAGCCAACCTTCCCAAGAGACTTGCCCATGCCCCGGATTGCTGCGCCGTTCACCTCGCTAACCCTTCTTGGACTATTGGCCTGCATGAGCACTGCCCTGCAGGCACAGGCTGCAGCACCAGCACCAGCACCAGCACCAGCACCAGCACAAACGCAAGTGCAGCAGGGTGAGTATCTGGCACGCGCCGGTGACTGCACGTCCTGCCATACCGCGCAGAATGGCCAGCCGTTTGCCGGCGGCTTCCGCCTGGATACGCCGTTCGGCTACCTGCTGGCACCCAACATCACCCCGGACCAGCAGACTGGTATTGGCAACTGGAGTGCCGATGACTTCTACCGCGCACTTCACGCCGGCGTGAACAAGAAGGGCCAATACCTGTTCCCTGCCATGCCCTACACCTCCTACACCAAGGTCACGCGGGCTGACAGCGATGCGCTATTCGCCTACCTGATGAGCCTGCCGCCGGTGAGCAATGCGGTGGAGGTAAACCACCTGCAATTCCCCTTCAACCTGCGCCTGAGCATGCTCGGCTGGAACGAGCTGTACTTCAACAAAGGCAGCTACCAGCCCGACCCCAAACAGACACCGGCCTGGAACCGCGGCGCCTATCTGGTGGAAGGCCTCGGTCACTGCAGCGAATGCCACTCGCCGCGCAATGTGCTGGGAGGCATCGAGCAGAAGAAAACCTTTACCGGCGCCGACATCGACGGCTGGTTTGCCCTCAACCTTACCGGCAACCTCAAGACCGGGCTGGGTCAGTGGAGCGTGACAGACATCGCCACTTATCTGAAGACCGGTGCCGACAAGAGCAAATCAACCACTCTGGGGCCGATGGCTGAGGTGGTACACAACAGTCTTGGCTTCATGACCGAAGACGACCTGCTGGCCATGGCCGAGTATCTGAAAACCCTGCCAGCCAGCTCCGCCATGAGCCCGGACTATAAACCCGACACCACTCTGGCAGCCGGCGCCACCACCTACGTGGACAACTGCAGCGCCTGCCATCAGGCTCAGGGCACCGGCATCCCCGGCGTATTTCCGCCACTGGCGGGCAACCCGGTCGTACTGGCGGCCGACGCGAACGATATTCTCAAAGTGGTGCTGTTCGGTATTCCGGTTCAGGGCGGCTATATCGCCATGCCGGGGTTCGGCGACAAACTCAACGACCAGCAGATTGCCGATCTGGCCAACTACCTGCGCAGCAGCTGGGGTAACGGTGCAGCGGCCAATGCCACGGCGGCACAGGTGGCGGTGCTGCGCAAGACGCCGGTCGAATAACGCACGGCAGTCAGTTCTGCTGCTCGTCGAGTAGCCGCAGAAAAGCCTGCGCCTCCATCAACTGTTCCTCGTTGAACACCCGTACTCCGGCGCGCTGCAGGGCCGCCGCGGTAACACCCATGCCGCGCACCTTGCGCCCGCTGAAACTGCCGTCGTAGTTGTGCAGGTTGCCGCAGGACGGGCTGCGTGCCTTGAGCACGGCGATGCGGATGGACTGCTCGCGCACCAGCCGCAGCGCCTCGGCGGCGCCGGCCAGGAAGGCCGCGCTGACATCCTCGCCCTGTTCGGTGAGTACCGGCTGCAGACCGTCCAGCACCTGATCGCCCTGCCCGCCGGGAATTTCCGCCGGGGCGCGCGGCACGGGCAGGCCGCCGGCCACTTCCGGGCACAACGGCACCACCCGGCCTGCGGCCAGCCAATCCTGCAGCAGGGCAAAGGGCCCGTGGCTGCCGCCGTCATAGCGCACCGCCTGGCCGAGCAGGCAACGGCTGACCAGGACTTTCTGCATGCTCAGAACAGCCCCGCGCCACGCCGGCGAAACCAGCCGGTCAGCGACAAACGCTCGCGGCTGGCCGGCAGCACCTCGTGCAGCAGCTCGGCGGAACGGAACAGCACCAGCCGGCCGGCCTGCGGCAGCAGGTCCGCGGTGGACTGCCCGGCCGGGTGCAGGCGCAGCGCGCCGCCCTCGGCGGCCTGCCAGTCGTCATTCAGGTAGAACACCACCGACAGCGCACGGCGGTCATCATCGCGGAAGCGGTCCAGATGCTTCTGGTAGAAGGCCCCCGGCGGGTACAGCGCAAAGTGGCTCTCGACATCCTCCAGGCCCAGGTACAGGCTGCGGTTCAGCTGCTGGCGCAGGGTCTCCAGCGCCGCCAGGTAGGCATCGGTGGCCGGCGCTTGGCCGGGCTCCAGCCACTGGATCGAATCCCCGCGCACCGCCTCGCGCACTGCCTGGGCCGTGCCGCGCCCGACCCCGGCCGGCGCCAGCAGGCCCAGCGCATGCCGCTGGCGGCACTCGGCAGCCAGCGCGCGGGTCAGCGCGGGCGGCAGAAAGCTGTCGGTGGTGGTCCAGCCGCGCTCGGCCAGCTCATCCACCAGACGCTTGGACAGGCTGTCGGCAGGCAAGGTGTTCATCGGCTGATTCTACCAGCGCCTCGACAAGGCAGACCCATGGGGCCGAAAATAAGCCCCTGCCCGCCGCCCGCGACAGGTGTCACGGGTGCTGCTGCCAGCCAAGGAGATTCCATGCGCGTTTTGCTTGCCGCTTTGTTCATGCTGTTCAGCCTGTCGGTACAGGCCGACGACTATCTCAAGCTGTACCAGGTGGCCGGCTGGCCGCAGCAGCGGGCCAACTTCAGCCAGGCCCTGGCTGCCGCCCAGCTGCGCTACCGCGACACCCTGCCGCCGGCGCTGTACCAGGCGCTGCTGGAAAGCAGCAACCGCCGCTTCGCCCCGCAAGCCATGGACCAGCGCGCCCTTGGCAGCCTGCGCAGCAACCTGGCCGATCCGCAGCCGGCATTGCAGTTCTTCCAGAGCGAAACGGGCAGCAAGGTGATTGCCGACGAAGTGCGCGCCAGCCGCAGCGACCAGTTGGCGCTCTACAGCCAGGGCCTGCCGCGCAGCAATGCCGGGGCGGTGCGCCGCCAGTTGATCAGCCAGCTGGGCAAGAGCCTGCCCGCCCGCGAAGCCGGCGCCGAAGTCAGCCTGGCCCTGGCCGGCGTGGCCGCGGACAGCCTGAGTGAAATGCTCCCCGGGGTTCTCGGCAATGGCCAGACCCAGGAACTGCTGAACACCCAGCGCGCGCGCCTGCAGCAGCAGATCGGCAGTGACCTGGACAACACCCTGCTCTACGTCTATCGCGACCTCTCCGATGCCGAGCTGGCGGATTTTGTCCGCTTCAGCGAGTCGCCCGCCGGGCGCAACTACTATCAGGCCGCCCTGCTCGCCCTGCGCGCGGCGATGGCCCCCACGCCGGCCGGCACAGCCAGCGCCAACTGACGGCTTAGCCCAGTCGCGCGGCGAGAAATGCCAGGTAGCGGGCACGCAGGGCGGGTGCCTCATTGGCCAGGTGATGCCGTCCGCCCGCGAGCAGGCAAACCGGCGGCTGGCTGAACTTGTCCTGCAGCACGCGCAGATTGTGTTGCCAGTCCACTGTCAGGTCGGCATCGCCCTGCACGATCAGCGGGCTTCGGGCCGAGCGTGGCGCCGCCTCGATCCGCGGAATCCAGCGGGCCAGCGCGCCGACCCAGGCCACCGGCAGGGTCCGCGCCTGTAGCGGGTCGCGCGACTGCACGAAATCGATGAATTGCGCATCACTGGAGTTGGCATAGAAATGCCGGGGAATGCTCTCGGCGAACGGCTTGAGCAGCCGGTAGCCAAGCCGCGAACGCCACCAGGCGCGCGGCCGCACCAGCGGTGCCAGCAGGATGGTCTCGCCTATTTGCGGCCGCGGCGCACCGGTCAGCAGGTAGTCGAGCAGGATGGCTCCGCCGGTACTTTGCCCGAACAGGTGCCAGGGCTGCGGCAGCTGCAGCACTTCGGCCAGTTCCAGCAGGGCTTTGAGCACCGCCTGATACTCGGCGAAGTCGTTGATGCTGGCGGGCGTCCCGCTGGACAAGCCATGCCCGGGCAGGTCACAGGTCAGCACGACAAACTCCATGCCCAGCGCCCACTCGATCAGGTGCCGGTACAGGCCGACATGGTCGTAATAGCCGTGCAGCAGCACCAGCGTGGCGCGCGGCCGGGCCGGCCACCAGGCCTGCACCGCCAGCCGGTAGCCGGCGGCGGCAATCCAGCCCAGGCGACTGTCCACCGCGGCGGCAAACTGCAGCCGGTAGAACTCCCGGTAGGCCATGGCCTGCTCCGGCTCGTGCGGATCCGCGAGCAAGGGTCGCAGGCTGGCGCGCAACAGATCGGGAGCAAAAGCTTCTGGCATCGGCCTTTCCATGAATGTTATTGGTTGAACCTCTACGCCCACCCCACGACAAGCAGCCTTCGCCAATAGGCGGTAAAACTGCCCGCCGATATTCTGCTGCGGGCGCGTCCATGGCAAGCTTGGCGGATGGGATCCAACCGGCGGAGCAGCATGCGCGCACCAACAAAGAACCTGCTGATCGCAGCCTTCGGCCTGCTCTGGCTGCTCGCCCTGCTGGCGGCCTTCTGGTGGTACCAGCAGCGCTTCATCCGGCCGTTCGAGCTGCGCAGCGAACTGTTCAGCGCCGCCCGCCTGACGCTGCCGGCCGAACTCGCCGGGGCCGGGCCGATCCGCCTGGTGCATTTCTGGGACCCGGCCTGCCCGTGCAACATCGGCAACCAGCAGCACCTGGCCGAACTGCTGGCGCACTTTGCACCACTCGGGGTGCGCTTTTATGCGGTACAAAAGCCTGGCAGCCATGGCCAGTTGCCGGATCCGCTGAAGCACATGCCGGCCCTGGCCTTGCCGCCGGGAGCCGAAGACCTGCCCGCCAGCCCGGCGGTGGCGATCTGGGATCAGGCAGGCCGGCTGGCGTATTTCGGCCCCTACAGCGAGGGGGCAACCTGCAACAGCAGCAACAGCTTCATCGAACCGGTACTGCAGGCGCTGCTCGACGGCAGGCCGGTCAACGCCACCCAGAGCCTCGCCACCGGCTGTTTTTGTGACTGGCGTACCAAACCCTAGTGGGCCAAACTGCGGCCTTGCGCTGCTCGGCGCTGCGCGCCACGGCGACCGCACAACAACCAGAAACCGAGGAATTCCATGCACCGCAAAACGCTCGTTCTCGCCCCGCTGGCGCTGGTTATCGCCGCCGCGGCCGGCACTGCCGTTTACCTGCTCGGCAAGCAACCGGTCCGCGATGGCCAGCTCAGCCTCAACCAGCTGAGCGCACCGGTCAGCGTGCGCTACGACGAGCGCGGTGTGCCGCACCTGCAGGCACAGAACCAGCTCGACCTGTACCGTGCGCTGGGCTACGTGCATGCCCAGGACCGGCTGTTCCAGATGGAAATGCTGCGCCGCCTGGCGCGCGGCGAACTGGCCGAAGTGCTGGGCGAAAAACTGGTCGAGACCGACCGCCTGTTCCGCACCCTGCGCATCCGTGACCGCGCCAGCGACATGATCGCCCGGCAGGACCGGCAGTCGCCCGCGTGGCTGGCCCTGCAGGCCTACCTGGACGGGGTCAACCAGTACCAGGAAAGCCGCCCGGCACCGCTGGAATTCGACCTGCTGGGGATCCCCAAGCGCGCCTTCACCGCCGAGGATAGCGCCAGCATCGCCGGCTATCTGGCCTATTCGTTTGCCGCCGGCTTGCGGACCGAACCGACCCTGACCTATGTGCGCGACCAGCTCGGCGCCGAATACCTGCAGGCGTTC
Source organism: Pseudomonas sp. N040 (assembly GCF_015637705.1). Taxonomy (GTDB): domain Bacteria; phylum Pseudomonadota; class Gammaproteobacteria; order Pseudomonadales; family Pseudomonadaceae; genus Aquipseudomonas. The sequence goes on from NZ_JADOBE010000004.1 coordinate 211,689, forward strand.
GATCTCGACTGGCATCCCGAGGGCGTGGCCACTGCACCGGCACTGGCCGCCAGCGACTGGCGCGAACTCAACCGGATTGCCCGCATCAGCCAGCAGGCCATGCAGGCTGCCGGCCTGCCGCAGTATGAAGGCAGCAATGCCTGGGTGATTGCCGGCAGCCACACCGGGAGCGGCAAGCCCTTGCTCGCCGGAGATCCGCACATCAGCTTTGCCACCCCCTCGGTGTGGTACGAAGCCCAGCTCAGCGCGCCGGGTTTCGAGCTGTACGGCCACCACCAGGCGCTCAACCCGTTCGCCATGCTCGGCCACAACCAGCAGATGGGCTGGAGCCTGACCATGTTCCAGAATGACGACCTCGACCTGATCGCCGAAAAGCTCAACCCGGACAATCCGCAGCAGGTCTGGTACCAGGGCCGCTGGGTCGACCTGACCACCACGCAGGCGGAAATCCGCGTCAAGGATGGCGAGACAGTCAAGCTGACCCTGCACAGCTCGCCACACGGCCCGATCATCAACGATGCGCTGGGCGCCGGCATCGCCAGCAGCCAGACCCCGGTCGCCATGTGGTGGGGCTTCCTGGAAACCCCCAACCCGATTCTCAACGGCTTCTACGACCTCAACCATGCCACCGATGCCGCTTCGGCAGCCCTGGCCGCAGAGCAGATCCAGGCGCCCGGGCTGAATATCCTGTGGGCCTCGGCCGCCGGCGATATCGCCTGGTGGGCCGCCGCCGCACTGCCCATCCGCCCGGCCGGGGTGAACCCCGCGTTCATCCTCAACGGCAGCACCGCGCAGGCCGACAAGCTTGGCTTCTACCCGTTCCGCGACAATCCGCAGGAACTCAACCCCGGCCGCGGCTACATCATTTCCGCCAACCACCAGCCGGTGCCCGCCAGCGGGATTCAGGTGCCCGGCTACTACAACCTGCCGGACCGGGCGCAGCGCCTGCACCAGCGGCTGGCCGACCCGGCGATCCGCTGGGACCTGCAGAACAGCCAGGCCGTACAGTTGGATAACGCCAGCGGCTATCCGCAGCGCCTGCTGCAACCCTTGCTGGATGACCTGCAAGCGGCGGCCGCGGATCAGCAGGAGCGCGCCCTGGTCGACCAGCTGGCGGGCTGGAATGGCGATCACGCCCTCGACTCGGTTCCCGCCACCCTGTTCAACCAGCTGGTCTATGAACTGGCGCGCAACGCCATGGGCGACGAACTGGGCGAAGCCTTCTTCGACAACCTGCTGGGTACCCGCGCGCTCGACCTGGCCCTGCCGCGCCTGGCGGCCGCGGCCAATTCGCCGTGGTGGGACCAGCGCAATACGCCCGAGGTGGAGTCCCGCGCGGACACCGTCAAGCAGGCCTGGCAGGCCAGCCTGCAGCACCTGCGCAAGACCTATGGCGACGACAGCAGCCAGTGGCAATGGGGCAAGGCGCACACGCTCACGCACAACCATCCGCTGGCCCGCCAGGAACCGCTGGACCAGCTGTTCAATGTCGGTCCGTTCAGCGTGCCGGGTGGCCGCGAGATGCCGAACAACCTGTCCTCGCGCATCGGCAGCGCGCCATGGAAGGTCGCCTACGGCCCCTCGACCCGCCGCCTGGTGGATTTTGCCGACCCCGAGCACAGCCTCGGGATCAACCCGGTGGGCCAGAGTGGCGTGCTGTTTGACCGCCACTACCAGGACCAGGCCGAAGCCTACGTCCAGGGCGAATACGTGCCGCAGCACTTCAGTGCGGAAGACGTCACGGCCAACACCCGCTCGACCCTGATCCTCACCCCTTGACCGGCCACGCCGCAGGAGTCAGCGCATGCAACGCACCTTCCGGTTTATCGCCCTCGGGCTGCTGCTCCTGCTGGCGCTCCTCGTCGGCCGCACGCTGCTGCCGGCACCCCTGCTGAGCAGCAGCACCCCGGCCCTGCCGGCCGGGATCGATGCGCACAGGGTCGCCAGGCATCTGGGCGAGGCCGTGCGCTTCAAGACCATTGCCCATCAGCCCGGGGTGGCCAAGGAACAGCAGGCCGCCAGCCGCGCCGCCTTCACGCAGATGCAGGAGTGGCTGCTGCGCACCTACCCGCTGCTGGCGGCCAACAGCCGGCTGGAAGTGTTCGACAATGGCAGCCTGTTGTTCACCTGGCCCGGCAGCAACCCGCAACTGCATCCGGTGCTGCTGATGGCGCACATGGATGTGGTGCCGGTGGCTCCCGGAGAGGACGCCAAGTGGCAGTACCCGCCGTTCTCCGGCGAGCTGGCGCAAGGCTTTGTCTGGGGCCGCGGCACCATCGACACCAAGGGCTCGCTGGTCGCCATGCTCGAGGCGGCGGAGACCCTGCTCGGCCAGGGCTTCAAGCCCGAGCGCAGCGTGTTGTTCAGTTTTGGCGCCGATGAAGAGATCGGTGGCTATCACGGCAACCGGCTGATCGCCAAACACCTGCAGCAGCAGGGCATCCAGCTGGAATGGGTGTCCGACGAAGGCGGTGCCGTCACCCACGGCATGGTTCCCGGGGTGCGCGCCAACGTGGCGATGGTCGGCATCGCCGAAAAAGGCTCGGTCACCCTGAAAGTGCAGTCAGCTGCCATCGGTGGCCACTCGTCGATGCCGCAGGCCTTCGATGAAACCGCCATCGGCCGCCTGAGCCTGGCCTTGCAGCAGATCGGCCAGGCGCCGTTCGAAAGCCATCTGGAAGGACCAACCGAAGCCTTCCTCGACAGCATCGCCCCGGCGCAGGACTTTGTCCCGCGCCTGGCGCTGGCCAACCGCTGGCTGTTCGGCCCGCTGATCATGCGCCTGCTCGAAGGCACGCCCGCCGGCTCGGCGCAACTGCGCACGGTGATCGCGCCAACCATCATCACTGGCGGCAACAAGGAGAATGTCCTGCCGCCGGATGCGCGTGCCATCGTCAACTTCCGCATTCATCCGGCCGACAGCATTGACAGCGTACAGGCGCACGTCGAGGCGGCAGTCAAGGATCCGCAGGTGAGCATCCAGCGCATGCCCGGGGCCCGCGCACCTTCAGCGGTTTCCGCCGTGGACGACGCCGCGTACCAGTACCTCAGCCAGACCATCCGCGACAGCTTCGGCGACACCCTGGTGGCGCCCAACCTGACCCTCGGCGGCACCGACTCCCGCTACTTCCTGCCGCTCACGCAGAATGTCTTCCGCTTCGCACCGATTCGCATGACCCCGGAAGACGCCCAGCGCTTTCACGGCCTCAACGAGCGGATTGCCATCGAGGATCTCGGCACCGCCGCGGCCTTCTATTACCGCCTGCTCGGCCAGCTGCCGGGGCAGGGCGACTAGTCGGGCAGGTGCCGGCAACGAATGACTGGCGGCGCCGAACGCTGGCTAGAACAGCGGCTCGTCATCGCGAATCAGCACGCACAGCCGGCCCGCCTCGTCTTCGCTGCAGTCATGCACGAAGAACATCTCGACCTGCCCTGCGGCCGTCATCACCGCGACATAGTCACCGACCTCCGCGGTGAAGAACGCCGCCGTGGAGACCGCGGCCACGCACTCGATGTAAGCGCAGCTGAACAGCCCGGGATCGTCGTCGCCAAAGTATTCCGCACACGCTGCCGCGCCCCATGCGGCAGGCGCCCGGAAGGCGCCGGCAAAGCGAATCCGGGCATCGCCCAGGTCCTCTTCCTCGGCATCCGCATCCTCCTCGTCGGCGCGGTACAGGGTGCAGTCGAGTGCCTGCGGATCCTCGAGGATGGCGCGCCGGGCCGCCATCCGCCGCTGCGGATCAAGCCCGGCCGCCGCACACCTGTGCACCCAGCGCGGCTCAACCGGACCGGCCTCATCAGCTTGTTTCATTGCAGCCTCCGTTACACCGGGAAATTCACCTGAAAAACAAAAGGGCCACATCCGTGGCCCTTTTATCGGCAGTGCAGGTTAGCAGTCTCAGGACGCCGAAGCACCCTTCCAGCTGGAACCCGAGGCTTCATCCGCCATGGCCTCCATGGCCTGCTGGATGGCCCGCTTGCGGCGTTGCTCGGCGCGCCGGCCGAAGTACCAGGCAACAAAGGTAGCCAGGGACACCGACAGCAGGATCAGGCTGGCCACCGCGTTGATTTCCGGCTTGACCCCCAGCCGCACGGCCGAGAAGACTTCCATCGGCAGCGTGGTGGAGCCAGGCCCCGAGACGAAGCTGGCGAGTACCAGGTCATCCAGCGACAGGGCAAACGACATCATGCCACCGGCCGCCAGCGACGGCGCAATCATCGGGATGGTGATCAGGAAGAACACCTTCCACGGCCGCGCGCCCAGGTCCATCGCCGCTTCTTCAATGGACAAGTCCAGCTCGCGCAAGCGTGAGGACACCACTACGGCCACATAAGCCGAGCAGAAGGTCGTGTGGGCGATCCAGATGGTGACGATGCCACGCTGCGCCGGCCAGCCGATCAATTGCGCCATGGCCACGAACAGCAGCAGCAGCGACAGGCCGGTGATCACCTCGGGCATCACCAGCGGCGCGGTGACCATGCCGCCAAACAGCGTACGGCCCTTGAAGTTGGCGATACGGGTCAGGACGAACGCGGCAATGGTGCCGAGGATCACTGCCGAGATCGCCGTGTAGCAGGCAATCTCCAGCGAGCGCATCACCGAGCCCATCAGCTGGCTGTTGTCCAGCAGGCCGGCATACCACTTGAACGACCAGCCGCCCCACACCGTTACCAGCTTGGACGCGTTGAACGAGTAGATCACCAGGATCAGCATGGGCAGGTAGATAAACGTCAGGCCGGCCCACAGCATGAAGTTCGAGAGACTGAAGCGCTTCATATCTTGCCCTCCAGTTCCTTGGCTTGAATGCGGTTGAACAGAATGATCGGCACCATCAGGATCAGCAGCATGACCACCGCCAGCGCCGAGGCCACCGGCCAGTCACGGTTGTTGAAGAACTCCTGCCACAACACCTTGCCGATCATCAGGGTTTCCGGACCACCGAGCAGTTCCGGAATGACGAACTCCCCAACCGCCGGAATGAATACCAGCATGCAGCCGGCGATGATGCCGTTCTTCGACAGCGGCACGGTGATCTTCCAGAAGCTGTTGATCGTGCTGGAGCCGAGGTCGGCAGCAGCTTCCAGCAGGCTCTGGTCGTGCTTGACCAGGTTGGCGAACAGCGGCAGCACCATGAACGGCAGGTAGGAATAGACAATCCCGATATATACCGCCAGGTTGGTGTTCAGCAGCTGGATCGGCTCACTGGTGATGCCGATGCCCATCAGCAGGCTGTTGATCAGGCCGTTGTTGCTGAGAATGCCCATCCAGGCGTAGACGCGAATCAGGATCGCAGTCCAGGTCGGCATCATGATCAGCAGCAGGAACACGGTCTGCGCTTCCTTGCTGGCGCGGGCAATGGCATAGGCCATCGGATAACCGATCAGCAGGCACAGCAGGGTGCTGATGAAGGCCATCTTCAGCGAACCGAGGTAAGCCGAAATGTACAGCGCATCGTCGGCCAGCATGAAGTAGTTGCCGAGGTTCAGGATTACCTGAAACTGCTGGTCAACATAGCTGGTGATCTCGGTGTAGGGCGGAATGGCCACATCCGCCTCGGCGAAGCTGATCTTCAGGACGATGGCAAATGGCAGCACGAAGAACACGAAGAGCCAGACGAATGGCACCCCGATGACAAAGTGCCGGCCCCGCGGATAGAGGGTCTTGAGCTTTGGCATATTCATGAGCGCAGTACCACGCCGCTGTCCTGTTCCCAGTACACGAACACGTCGTCTTCCCAAGTCGGACGAGTGCCCAGCCGCGTCGAGTTGGCCATGAACGACTGGACGATCATGCCGCTTGGCAACTGGATGTAGAACACCGAGTGACCGCCAAGATAGGCGATGTCATGCACCTTGCCGCGCGCCCAGTTGTAGTCGTCGCCGGGCTGCTCGGTGGTCACCAGCAACTTCTCAGGGCGCAACGCATAGCCGACATGCTTGTCTTCCACGGAGGTGGTGATGCCGTGGTTCACATAGATGTTGCGCTCCAGCTGCGGACAGGCGATGACCGCGTGGTCCTGCTGGTCGTCGATCACCTCACCCTCGAACAGGTTGACGGTGCCGATGAACTCGCAGACCTGGCGACTGATCGGGGTCTCGTAGATGTCGACCGGGCTGCCGATCTGCTCGATGCAGCCCATGTGCATGATGGCGATGCGCTGGGCCATGGTCATGGCCTCTTCCTGGTCGTGGGTCACCATCACGCAGGTCACGCCAACCCGCTCGATGATCTGCACCAGTTCCAGCTGCATCTGCGAACGCAGCTTCTTGTCCAGCGCACCCATCGGCTCGTCGAGCAGCAACAGCTTCGGCCGCTTGGCCAGCGAACGCGCCAGGGCCACGCGCTGACGCTGGCCGCCGGACAGCTGGTGCGGCTTGCGCTTGGCAAACTGGGTCATGTGCACCAGCTTGAGCATCTCGGCCACGCGCTCATCGATCTCCTGCTTGGGCAGCTTGTCCTGCTGCAGGCCGAAGGCGATGTTCTGCGCCACCGTCATGTGCGGGAACAGGGCATAGGACTGGAACATCATGTTGATCGGCCGCTCGTAGGGCGGCATATCGGTGATGTCCTGGCCATCCAGGAAGATGCGTCCCTCGGTCGGCTTTTCAAAACCGGCGAGCATGCGCAGCAAGGTTGATTTTCCCGAACCGGAACCGCCGAGCAGGGCAAAGATCTCGCCCTTGTTGATCGTCAGGGATACCGCATCCACTGCCGCCGTCTCGTCGAATTTCTTGGTCACCCGGTCGATCTTGACCAACACCTCTTTAGCAGGCTGCTGGCTGCCGGTGAGGGCTTTTTTTTGTGCACCGGAGGCTATTGCCATTTACCACAACTCCACGCTTGGAGGCCTGACCACGGTGGTCAGGCCTGTTTGAATTAATGTCCATCCTGGTTCCCGGATCAGTGCCTGCCATTTGCCGCAGAGCCCTGCTCGGCAGCCGGCGCATGTCGAGCGCCTGACATATCCCGACCTTGATCGGCTTCCTGCGGAAGTGGCCGGTCGGGACGACACGTCACCAGCAGAAATCTCCCAGCCTCTTGCTGGAAGCGAAAGCCACGCCCATCGGCCTGGCCTGGTTGAAATCCGTATGGGTGGTTTGACCATTGTCAGGCCGGCGGCATGCGCCATTGACCCGACCCGAGCGAGCCCCGCAGACAATGCCGGATGCGGGATGCTGCTACAGGGAAAACCTATCCCGCTGTTCTCTTTAACCATTCACAGCAGCGCCACCTGGCGGCGCTACGCAAACTGCTCGTGCCGCCCAAACTCATTTCGAACCCTCCGGCCAGGCGGCGCTGGCTGGAGGGTTGCGGTGCTTACTGGCCCGACTTCAACTTGGTCCAGCTGCGGGTCATCGCGCGCTGCACTTTTGGTGAGAGCTCACCGAAGGTGTAGAGCTTCTTCATGGTTTCCGGACTTGGGTAGATCGCCGGATTGTTGCGTACCTCTTCCGAAACCAGCGGCGTCGAGGCGGCGTTGCCGTTCGGGTAAGCCACATAGTCGCTGATCGGGGCAATCACTTCCGGGGTCAGGATGTAATTCAGGTAGGCCAGGGCACTCTCGGTATTCTTCGAGTCAGCCGGCACCGCCATCATGTCGAAGAAGGCTGCTGCACCTTCTTTCGGAATCACGTAAGCCACATTCACGCCATTCTTGGCTTCTTCGGCACGCGACTTGGCCTGGAAGATATCGCCGGACCAGCCCACGGCCACGCAGATGTCGCCATTGGCCAGGTCGGAGATGTATTTGGACGAATGGAAATAGGTGATGCTCGGACGAATCTTCATCAGCAGCGCTTCAGCCTTGGCGATGTCATCCGGGCTGCTCGGATTCGGATTCATGCCCTGGTAGAACAACGCGGCGGCCATGATTTCCTGCGGAGCATCGAGCATCGACACACCACAAGACTTGAGCTTCTCGATGTTTTCCGGCTTGAAGATCACGTCCCACGAATCAATGCTGTCGACGCCCAGTGCAGCCTTGACCTTGTCCACGTTGTAGCCGATGCCGGTGGTACCCCACAGGTAGGGGAAGGCGTACTGGTTGCCCGGATCAGCGGTTTCCAGCGATTTCATCAGATCGGGGTTCAGGTTCTTCCAGTTGGGCAGCTTGGACTTGTCCAGCTTCTGGAACACCCCGGCCTTGATCTGCTTGGCGAGGAACTGGTTGGACGGCACCACCACGTCATAGCCGGAAGCGCCGGACAGCAGCTTGGCTTCCAGCACTTCATTGCTGTCGAAGACGTCGTAGACCACCTTGATGCCGGTGGCTTTCTCGAAATTGGCATTGGTGTCTTCGGCGATATAGTCGGACCAGTTGTAGACATGCACCTGCTTGTCTTCAGCCTGGGCGAATCCGGCAATAACGCCAGTGAGGGACAGGGCAATCAGCGTCTTGGAATAATTTTTCATGCAACCAGCTCCAATCTTGAAGTTAGGAATTACCGGCTTCGGCCGTTGGCCATAGCCTGGGTGATGCTGATAAACAACCACGGTTTCATTACTTGCCTGGTGGCGTCTCGCCTGCAGCCCCTGCCTGCGGCAAAACCGCAAACAGCCCCGGCTGACCGGTAGAGCAATATCGTCCTGATTGATCGCCAGCATGCTCATACTGTCGACCGGCGCCGGCATGATCAAGTCGCCGGCACTACAGCTATCAGGTTAATCCATGCAGGCAAATCAGCCGCCCCAACTCAAAGCAGCAAACATGCCAACTGCACAGTCCACTTTTTGCGGCATCCGCTGATCAGACCGAAAGCAGCAGGAACTCGCGCTCCCAGGAACTGATCACTCGCTTGAAGTTCTCGTGCTCGGCGCGCTTGACGGCGACATAGCCGCGCATGAACTTCTCGCCCAGATACTTTTCGGCTTCCTTGCAGGCTTCCATGCGCTCCAGTGCATGCTCAATGGTCAGCGGCAGGCGCAGGTTACGCCGCTCATAGCCGCGTCCCTTGACCGGCGCACTCGGATTGAGTCCTTCGACCATGCCCATATAGCCACACAGCAGCGATGCGGCAAGCACCAGATAAGGATTGGCATCGGCACCCGGCAGGCGGTTTTCCACGCGCCGATTTTGCGGAGTGGCCTCGGGCACACGTAGCCCCACGGTACGGTTCTCTTCGCCCCACTCGACGTTGACCGGAGCCGAAGTGTCCGGCAGGAAGCGGCGGAACGAGTTCACGTTCGGCGCGAACAGCGGCAGCAGCTCGGGAATGAAACGCTGCAAACCACCGATGTAATGCATGAACAACTGGCTCATGGTGCCGTCGGCATTGGAGAAGATGTTCTTGCCGGTCTTGGCATCCACCACACTCTGGTGAATGTGCATGGCACTGCCCGGCTCATCGGTAATCGGCTTGGCCATGAAGGTCACGGCCACATCATGCTTGAGCGCCGCTTCGCGCATGGTGCGCTTGAACACGGTGATCTGGTCGGCCAGGTGCAACGGGTCACCATGGCGGAAGTTGATTTCCATCTGCGCCGGGCCGTCTTCATGGATCAGCGTATCCAGATCCAGCTCCTGCAGCTCGCACCAGTCGTAGACATCCTCGAAGATCGGATCGAATTCGTTGGCGGCATCGATCGAGAAAGACTGGCGACCGACTTCCGGGCGACCGGAGCGGCCGACCGGCGCATGCAATGGCAAATCCGGGTCGGCGCAACGCTTGGTCAGGTAGAACTCCATTTCCGGCGCGACTATGGCCTTCCAGCCCTTGTCGGCATACATCTTGAGGATTTTCTTGAGGATATTGCGCGGCGACAGCTCGATCGGGTTGCCCTGCTTGTCGAAGGTGTCGTGAATCACCATGGCGGTAGGCTCGACGGCCCAGGGCACCAGGAACGCAGCCGACTGGTCGGGACGACAGAACATGTCTATATCAGCCGCATCGAGCAGCTCGTAATGGATCTCGTCGGCCAGGTAATCGCCGGTGACGGTCTGCAGCAACACGCTTTCGGGAAGGCGCATGCCCTTCTCGTCGATGAACTTGTTGGTCGGCGCGATCTTGCCCCGCGCAATGCCAGTGAGATCACTGATCATGCATTCGACTTCGGTAATCTTGCGATCTTTCAACCAGGCTGTGAGCTGGTCCAGTGGGATAGTCATAGTGACCTCAATGTGTAGAGTCCGACCTTGTTTATAGCCGACTCAGTGTTGTTACGCCCACTTCCAGTCTGGCAGGCCAATGATCCGGAAGTTGGCTGGATAAGCGAGCGCCCGCGCGGCAGCCGGTGCGCACCGCCGCGGGCGACAAGGCGGCAGAGGGGCTGCCCGGCAAGGGAAGGTGCAATCCTGGGCAAGGAGCCTAGCGGCAGCCGCCAGAAGTCTGGGCGAAGACGCAAAGCGCTCGGCAGCATCAGCGCCTGCTGCTCCAGACGTGCGGCACGAACCCCTGCAGTTCCAGCGCGATGGCGGGCCTTCGCGCCAGGCTGCTGGGCGCAGACGATTTCACCGTTCAACGACTGGCGCGACATTTAACACCGGGCTTTTTAGCTGTTATTTGGACTTTCCGGAGCTTAGCGCTGTTCATTTTTTTATACAATAGGGCTGTAAAAAATTAAATACAGCCCGAAAATCCAGCACACCACGAAGCCCCCTCCTCGTCCTTCGCCACCCCAGCAACGCGCCAAAATAGGTCGCTGAAGCCCATTTGGGGGCACAGGCAGGGCCCGCAGGACTGCCCGGAGGGTCTGGCCCCGCTAAACATCGCTCACGGCAGGTGGTTGAAATTTTAAACATGCCGGCACCCGATCCGGCATACCCCGGCCAACCGTCAGACTGCCAACCCATCCCGAGCACACGTGCTGCCGGCGCGCGGTTGTCCTTTGCTTGGCCTAGCTGCTACATTCACCTGACCCTGCGCCGATAGGCTAAAACAGCGACCACTGCAGCCACAGTTCTCGCTCGTTTCCAGATAATAATGCGCAGCACAAGGGGAAATAATCCGATGCGCCGCCTGATCGCCTGCCTGTTCATTGCGCTGCTTCCCGGTCTCGCCACCGCCGAAGATACCGTTCTCACCGTGTACAACTGGAACGACTATATCGACCCGCAGGTCCTGCTCGACTTCGAGAAGGAAACCGGCATCAAGATCGACTACAAGACCTACGCTTCTGCTGCCGAGATGAATGAAATGCTCGCCAGCGGCGCGCCGGTTGACATCGTGGTACCAACCAACCCGGACCTGGCAGACCTGATCCAACGCGACCAGTTGCTGCCGCTGGACTTCAGCCAGCTGCCCAATCGCCAGAACATCGACCAGTCGTGGATGATGAAGCTGCTCGCTTTCGACGCCGGCAACACCCACGCGGTGCCTTACCTGTGGGGTGCCGTGGGCATTGCCGTCAACAAGCCCAAGGCCGAGGCCGCCTTTGGTGGCCCGCTGCCAAACAGCTGGAGCCTGGTTTTCGACCCCGCGCAAGTAACCAAGCTGTCGAGTTGCGGTGTCAGCATCCTGGATTCCGTGGATGACGTGATGACCAGCCTGATGAACTATCGCGGCCGGATCATTGCCGACTCCACACCGGGACAGATCCTCAGGAGCGGCGAAGTGCTGCAACAGGTCAAGCCGCACCTGCGTTATGTCGACAGCGAGCGCTATATCGACGACCTGGCCAACGGCAACCTGTGCGTCGCTGTCTCCTTTGTCGGCGACGCCCTGGCCGCGGCCGATGCCGGGCAGCCAGTGGAGTTTCTTATCCCGGATGAAGGCGCGACCCTGTTCATCGACAGCCTGGCGATCCCCAGGTCATCCCAGCATCCGGCTCAGGCACATCGCTTCATCGACTACCTGATGCGTCCCGATGTGATTGCCAAGATCACCAAGGCAACCCTCTATCCGAACGCCAACGCAGCCTCCACCGACTTGCTGCCGGAAAGCCTGCGCAGCCGGATCGGTATCGTGCCCGACAAAGCCACCAAGCGCCGGCTGGCGCTGCTGACAGCGCTGCCTGAACCGCAGCAGAAGGCCCGCGACCAGGTCTGGAGCGAGCTATTGCAGTGATGCCCAGCCCAGTGTCCCATTCGCCTGCGCAGACCTTTCAGCGGTCTGCGCAGGATGGATAAACAACAAGGGCACAGGCGCCGCACCCCTTCGCCCTCTCGCATTGAGCTTTACGGATCGCTGCCCATGAAAACCCTGCTTGCCTGCCTGCTGTGCGCTGCACTCCCCGGCCTGGCGCTTGCCAGCCAAGAGAAGGTCATCTCCGTCTACAACTGGAATGACTACATCGATCCACAGGTACTGATTGATTTCGAACAGCAGACCGGTATCCATGTCGACTACAAGACCTTCAGCTCTACCGATGAGTTGCTCGGCGCCGTCGAGCGCGGTGAACCGTTCGACGTTATCGTCCCTTCCAACGACAACCTTCCCGCGCTGATCCAAGGCGGCAAGTTGCTGCCGCTTGACCAGGCCAGGCTGCCCAACAGCCAACACCTCGACAAGCAGATCCTCAACAAGCTCGCGGCTTTCGACCCGCGCAATCGCTATGCCATCCCCTACCTTTGGGGTTCCATCGGCCTGGCCATCAACACGCCCCAGGCGGAGGCCGCGCTGGGCGGACCGGTACCGCAAAGCTGGAGCCTGCTGTTTGATCCAGACCAGAGCGCGAAGCTCGCCAGCTGCGGGCTGAGCATGCTCGATGCGGCAACCGATGTGACCACACTGGTGATGAACTACAAAGGCCGCGCCCTGGCTGACAGCTCGCCGCGGCAGATCCAGAAAGCCGGCGAGACCCTGATGCTCGTCCGCCCCAACCTGCGCATGATCGACAGCGAGCTGTATATCGACGAACTCAACAACGGCAGCCTGTGCGTGGCGCTGGCGTATGTTGGTGACGCCCTGAATGCGGCAGCGGCCGGGCAGCCGGTCGAATTTGTCGTCCCCGAGGAAGGCTCGGTCATGTTTGTCGACAGCATGGTGATTCCCGCCAATGCCAAGCGTCCCGATCTTGCCCTGCAGTTTCTCGACTACATGATGCAGCCTGAAGTCGCAGCAAAAATCACCAGCGAGACGCTTTACCCCAATGCCAATGCCGATTCGGCCCAATTCCTCTCCGCAGAACTGCGCGCCCAGCCCGGTATCACCCTGGACAAGGAGACCCGCCGCCGGCTGTCGCTGATGCCAGAACTGGGTGCGGCCACTACTGCGCAGGTTGATGCGCAATGGGCCGCCTTCAAGGATGCCGCCCCTGCACCCGCCACGGCCAAAGCCCCCTGACACGCCGGGAATCATGAGCAAGCCCGGGGAACGTCCCCGCCCGCCGTCTTCACGCAAGCCGCGGGCCAGCAGCCAGGCGCGCATTGCGGCAATTCTTGCGGCAGTGCGCGCGCAACTGGCGGAACAGGGCACGGCGGCACTGTCGATCTATAGCGTTGCCGAACGCGCCGGCATCCCCCCGTCTTCGGTCTATCACTTTTTTGCCAGTGTCCCCGCCCTGCTCGAGGCACTGACCAGCGAGGTGCATGCCGCCTTTCGGGCCTGCCTGCAGGCCCCGGTTGATCATGCCGCCCTGCGTGACTGGCGCGACCTGTCCCGCATCGTCGAACTCCGCACACTGGAAACCTATGCCGCAGATCCCGCGGCAATGCAGCTGATCCTCGCGCAGCACGGCCTGACCGAAGTGACCCGGGCCGACCGCCGCCACGACGTGGAGCTGGGCCGGCAGCTGCAGCAGCTTTTCGCCCGCCACTTCCAGCTGCCGCCGCTGCCCGTGGATATCGATATCTTCACCCTGGCCCTGGAGCTCAGCGACCGGGTCTACGCCAGCTCGGTGCAGGAGCACGGCCGCATTACCCCGCGCATGGCTGAAGAGGGCATGCGGGTGTTCGATGCCTATCTGGCCCTGTACCTGCCCCCGCACCTGCCCAAGCACGACACCCCCACGGCCTGATCCGGCTGCCTGGCAGACCTGGCCAGCGGGGAAGCCTCGCCCCTTAATATCGATATTTATCGGATTTATAATCGTTCGGCGGCGCCCAATAGATATAATTTGATTTATTTGCCGATTTTTATCGAATATAAAGTAGATCACTGAGGTGCCGAGGCAACACAGCCTGAAGCAACCTCTGCTACTTTCAGCTGTCTCAACCCCATTGCTGCTCGAGGTGCCCCATGTCCCGCATTGTCTCCGTCGCTGCTACCCAGATGGCCTGTTCCTGGGATCGTGCCGCCAACATCGCCAACGCCGAGAAACTCGTGCGCCAGGCAGCCGCCAAGGGCGCCCAGATCATCCTGATCCAGGAACTGTTCGAAACGCCGTACTTCTGCCAGAAGCCGAATGCCGACTACACCCAGCTGGCCACCACGGTGGACGAGAACGAAGCCATTGCGCACTTCCAGAAAGTCGCCGCCGAGTTGAAGGTGGTGCTGCCGATCAGCTTCTTCGAGCGTGCCGGCCGGGCCCGCTTCAACAGCATTGCCATCATCGACGCCGACGGTTCCAATCTCGGGATTTATCGGAAAAGCCATATCCCGGACGGCCCTGGCTACCACGAGAAGTACTACTTCAACCCGGGCGACACCGGCTTCATGGTCTGGGATACCGCCTACGCCAGGATCGGTGTAGGCATCTGCTGGGACCAGTGGTTCCCCGAATGCGCGCGAAGCATGGCGCTGCTGGGTGCCGAAGTGCTGCTCTACCCGACCGCCATCGGCAGCGAGCCGCATGACCCGGGCATCACCTCGCGCGACCACTGGCAACGCGTGCAGCAGGGCCACGCCGGCGCCAACCTGATGCCGCTGATCGCCTCCAATCGCATTGGCAAGGAAGAGCAGGACGGCTACGACATCACCTTCTACGGCAGCTCCTTCATCGCCGACCAGTTCGGCAAGAAGGTGCAGGAACTCAACCAGACCGAGGAAGGCATCCTGGTGCACAGCTTCAACCTGACCGAGCTGGAAAAAATCCGCACTGCCTGGGGCGTGTTTCGCGATCGCCGGCCGAACCTGTACTGGCCGATCGCCACCCTCGACGGCGAAATGCCTTCCGAGTAAGCCGCCAGGCTCCCGCAGGATGGGTTGAGGTGCGTAGCGCCGATACCCATCGCCAGCCTTGATGGGTTATCGCTGAGTTCAACCCAACCTACACAGCTCCTCGTTTTGGTGACCGTATGACCACCCTCAACACTACCCCACGCGCCGATGGATTCCGCATGCCCGCCGAATGGGAACCACACAGCCAGACCTGGATGGCCTGGCCCGAGCGCCCGGA
Organism: Pseudomonas sp. N040; assembly: GCF_015637705.1. Classification (GTDB taxonomy): domain Bacteria; phylum Pseudomonadota; class Gammaproteobacteria; order Pseudomonadales; family Pseudomonadaceae; genus Aquipseudomonas. The sequence goes on from NZ_JADOBE010000004.1 coordinate 226,903, forward strand.
CAACTGGCGCAACGGCGCCAAGCCGGCGCAGGCAGCCTTCAGCGCCGTGGCCCGCGCCATCGCCGAGTTCGAGCCGGTCACTGTCTGCGTGTCTGCCGGCCAATACGACAACGCCCGCGCGCGCCTGAACCACGGCAATATCCGCATAGTCGAGATGAGCACGGATGACGCTTGGGTGCGCGACACTGGCCCCACCTTTGTCAGCAATGCCGCCGGCGAAGTGCGTGGCGTCGACTGGACCTTCAATGCCTGGGGCGGTTTCGACGGCGGCCTGTACTGGCCGTGGCAACGCGATGACCAGGTGGCCCGCAAGGTCCTCGAGATCGAAGGCTGCCAGCGCTACCGCACCGAAGGCTTCGTGCTCGAAGGCGGCTCGATCCACGTCGACGGTGAAGGCACCCTGATCACCACCGAGGAGTGCCTGCTGAACCTCAATCGCAATCCACACCTCTCCCGCGAGCAGATCGAGGCGGTGTTGCGCGAGCACCTGGCCATCGACACGGTGATCTGGCTGCCCGACGGCCTGTTCAATGACGAGACTGACGGCCACGTCGACAACTTCTGCTGCTATGTGCGCCCGGGGGAGGTGCTGCTGGCCTGGACCGACGATGCCGGCGATCCGAACTATCCGCGTTGCCAGGCGGCCATGCGCGTGCTGGAATCTGCCCGCGATGCCAAGGGCCGCCCGCTGGTGGTGCACAAGATGCCGATCCCCGGGCCGATCCACGCCACTGCAGAAGAATGCGCCGGTGTGGATACCGCCGAAGGTAGCCAGCCACGTGATCCGTCGATCCGTCTGGCCGGCTCCTACGTCAACTTCCTGATCGTCAATGGCGGCATCATTGCGCCGCGGTTCGACGATCCGAAAGACGCCGAAGCCGAGGCCATCCTCAAGCGCCTGTTCCCCGGACATCGGGTAGTGCTGGTGCCAGGGCGGGAAATCCTCCTTGGTGGCGGCAACATCCACTGCATCACCCAGCAGCAACCTGCAGCGCAGCAGCGCTGAAAGGGCCTTGCCGCTCCCGTTTGGCGTCGCCAGGGATGGCCTCAGGCGCCGAGCACGCGCGGATAGCGGTGCAGCCGCCCGGGCCACGCACAGGCCAAACACCAGATGCACACTGCGGTTGGGCAGAATCGTCGCCAGCCCGAGTTGCCGGGGCAGCGCCACGCAAGTAGGCTGATAGCTGGCTGCGCGCTGGAGCGGGGATCAGGCGCTGCCGGCAATCTTGCGCAGCGCCTGCTCGAACACTGCCACCGGCTGGGCACCCTGGATCAGCTGCTGGTCATTGATGATCACCGCGGGTACGGCATGAATCCCATTGTCCTGATAGAACGCTTCCGCCTGGCGGACCTCTGCCGCGAATTCATTGCCTGCCAGAACCTCTGCCGCGCGCGCGGGATCCAGCCCCACCTCCTGCGCCAGCCTGGTCAGCACCGCGTGGTTCGAAGGGTTTTCGCCATCACTGAAGTAGGCCTTGAACAGCGCCTGTTTGAGCTGCAACTGGCGTCCCTGCAGTGCTGCCCAATGCAACAAACGGTGCGCGTCGAAGGTGTTGTAGATGCGGCTGCGCTGCTGCAAGCCGAACGCAAAGCCCAGCTCGGCACCGGCGGCACGGATGCGCTCGCGAACCTGCGCCGACTGCTCCGGCGTGGAGCCGTACTTCTCGCGCAAGTGTTCGTCGATCTCCTGCCCCTGCGCCGGCATCTGCGGATTCAACTCGAACGGCTGCAAGTGCAGATCAACCGAAACTGCAGTGCCGACCCGGGCAATTGCCTGCTGCAGCGCGTGCAGGCCTATGACACACCATGGACAGGAAACGTCGGAAACAAAATCGATTTTCAGATGCTGCGGCATGGGCGCTTCTTCCCTGCACGCCTGCCGGCAGCCCGCCCACTGCAGGCGGGCCTGCCGGGCCGGCTCAGTTGACCTTGCAGGTGCGGATACCCAGCAGCGAATACAGCGGGCAGGTACCAAATACTGCGGTAAGCAGCGGCACCAGGCCAACCCAGCCCCACGCCCCGATAAAGCCGGTAAGGGTCATGGCAATCAGCGTCATGCCAATCGCATAACGGGCCAAACGATCAATCCCACCTACATTCTTGCTCATGACATACCCTCCCCGGGTCAGCGATTGAGCTGGCGATCCAGCCTTTCAAACAACAGCATTCCTGCAAGCATAGCCGCACAGAACAGCACTACCTGCCAGTGGCCCGTGAGCAGGCTGGCAAGGGCCGGGCCGGGACAGAAGCCGGCAACGCCCCAGCCTACACCGAACAACAAGCTGCCCAACACCAGGCGCCGATCAATTTCACGCTTGACCGGCAGCTGCATGGGTGCGCCCAGTACGGAACGCTGCTGTTGCCTGGCCCAGGTAAATGGCAACAGGGCCACACCCATGGCGCTGGCCATGACCAGTGCCAGCGAAGGGTCCCATTGCCCGGCCAGGTCAAGAAAGGCCTGCACCTTGAGCGGGTTGGCCATGCCGGCCAGCAACAGGCCCAGGCCAAACACCAGGCCACTGACAAATGCACTCAGCTTCAGCATGCTCAGGCTCCCAGCAGATGACGCACGATGAACACAGTGGCAAAGCCACTCGCCATGAAGCACAGGGTGGCGACCAGCGAGCGACCGGACAGGCGCGCCAGCCCGCAGACACCATGCCCACTGGTGCATCCCGAGCCAAGACGGGTGCCAACACCCACCAGCAACCCGGCCAACAGCAAGCCTGGCCAGCCGACGCTGAACTCGATGGCCGGCAAACTGCTGAACAACTGCCAGACCAGTGGCGCCAGCAGCAAGCCGAGCACAAACAGCAGCCGCTCACCGGTCGGATCCCCCCCGCGCACCAGCAGCCCGCCCAGTACGCCACTGATGCCCGCCACGCGGCCATTCAGAACCACAAACAGGGCCGCTGCCAGGCCGATCAGCGCGCCGCCGGCCAGGGCCGTCCAAGGGGTGAAATGTGCCCAGTCGATTGTCATGCTCCGCTACTCCCGCAAAACAGTTGGTACAGCGTATTGATCACCGCCAGCGCCTGCGGGCTGCTGATGCGGTAGAAGATCTGCTTGCCCTCGCGCCGCGTATCCACCAGCCCCTCGCGCCGCAATACGGCCAGCTGTTGCGACAGGGTGGGCTGCAGAATCCCGAGCAGTGCCTCCAGCTCGCCGACACTGCGCTCACCTTGCGCCAACTGGCAGAGCAACAGCAGGCGGTCCGGGTTTGCCAGCGCCTTGAGCAACTGCCCGGCGTCTCCCGCCGCGGCGCGCAAGCGCTGGCTATCAAGTTCAAGCGTAGCGGTTTGCATGGTCTGCACAGCCATCAATTAACATTAGTACAATATATCCATGAATATTATGTTTTACAACCTCGTGAGGTTCGCTTGCTGCACGCAGGGCATTCATCCAACTGACATCTGGGCAGGCTAGAAAGACCCAACGCGCATTTGACCGCCAGCCGTAGCCGCATATGCTGATAAAGCCACTTGACCGCGCAGCACCCTTGACCTGCATCAACGGGCTGCCGGCCGGAAAGGGCAATCTGGTCCACGGGATGCTTGCCAACGCCGTCTCCACCATTAGAAGGAAGCTAATCATCATGAGCGACTCAACCAACAAACTCCGTCTCGGCGCGCTGATCGCGCTGGTGGTGGGCTCAATGGTCGGCGGCGGCATCTTCTCGCTGCCGCAGAATATTGCCGCCAGTGCCAGTGCCGGCGCCGTACTGATCGGCTGGGCGATCACCGGGGTGGGCATGCTGACCCTGGCCTTCGTGTTCCAGACCCTAGCCAACCGCAAGCCGGAACTGGATGGCGGGGTGTACGTCTACGCCAAGGCCGGCTTCGGCGACTACATGGGCTTCTCCTCGGCCTGGGGCTACTGGATCAGTGCCTGGATCGGCAACGTCAGCTACATGGTGCTGCTGTTCAGCACCCTCGGCTATTTCTTCCCGGTGTTCGGTGAAGGCAATACCGTGGCGGCCATCGTCTGCGCTTCGATCCTGCTCTGGCTGTACCACTTCCTGGTGCTGCGCGGGATCAAGGAAGCCGCCTTCATCAACACCATCACCACCATCGCGAAAATCGTGCCGCTGGTCATGTTCGTGGTGATTGCCGCCATCGCCTTCAAGCTCGACCTGTTCACCACCGACTTCTGGGGTGAGGGCAATGTCGAGCTGGGCAGCGTGATGGACCAGGTGCGCAACATGATGCTGGTCACCGTCTGGGTATTCATCGGCATCGAAGGTGCGAGCATCTTTTCCGCCCGTGCCGAGAAGCGCAGCGACGTCGGCAAGTCCACCGTGATCGGCTTCATCGGCGTGCTGCTGCTACTGGTAATGGTCAACGTGCTGTCGATGGGCATCATGCACCAGCCGGAGCTGGCGGCCCTGCAGAACCCGTCGATGGCCGGCGTGCTGGAGCATGTGGTTGGCCCCTGGGGTGCCGTGCTGATCAGCGTCGGCCTGGTCATCTCGCTGGTCGGAGCTCTGCTGTCCTGGACCCTGCTGTGCGCCGAGATCCTCTTCGCCAGTGCCAGCGACCACACCATGCCGGCCTTCCTGCGCAAGGAAAACGCCAACAAGGTTCCGGCCAATGCCCTGCTGCTGTCGAACCTGATGATCCAGCTGTTCCTCGTCATCACCCTGTTCAACGACGCCACCTACCTGAAGCTGCTGTACCTGGCCACCTCGATGATCCTGGTACCGTACTTCTGGTCGGCCGCCTACGCCTTGCTGCTTACAGTGCGTGGCGAGACCTATGAGACCGATTCGGCCGATCGCACCAAGGATCTGCTGATCGCCGCCCTGGCGACTGTCTATGCAGTCTGGCTGGTGTATGCCGGCGGCATCCAGTACCTGCTGCTGTCCGCCCTGCTCTATGCGCCGGGCGCCATCCTGTTCGCCAAGGCCAAGATGGAGCTGGGCAAGCCGGTGTTCACCGGCATCGAGAAAGTCATCTTCGCCGTGGTTCTGGCCGGGGCCGTGTATGCCGCCTATGGCCTGTATGCCGGCTTCCTGGAAATCTGATTCGAGAGGCGTTCAACATGAGCAAAGTAAAACTCGGCGTTCACTCTGAAGCCGGCACCTTGCGCAAAGTAATGGTCTGCTCCCCCGGTCTGGCGCACCTGCGCCTGACCCCGGGCAATTGCGATGAACTGCTGTTCGACGACGTTATCTGGGTCAACCAGGCCAAGCGCGACCACTTCGATTTCGTCACCAAGATGCGCGACCGCGATGTCGATGTTGTCGAGATGCACAACCTGCTGACCGAAACCGTACAGAACCCCGAGGCACTGAAATGGATTCTCGATCGCAAGATCAATCCGGATCAGGTCGGCGTGAGCATGCTGGACGAAATCCGCAGCTGGCTGGAAGGAATTGAACCGCGCCATCTGGCAGAGTTCCTGATTGGCGGCGTCTCCATCGCCGACCTATCCAAAGGCCTGGGTGAGAACGCCAGCCTGAACTCTTTTGCCGAGTTTGCCGGGCCATCCAGCTTCATCCTGCCGCCCCTGCCCAATACCCAGTTCACCCGTGACACCACCTGCTGGATCTACGGCGGGGTAACGCTCAACCCGATGTACTGGCCGGCACGCCGTCAGGAAACCCTGCTGGCCTCGGCGATCTACAAGTTCCACCCGGACTTCACCAACGCCGAATTCGAGGTCTGGTGGGGCAACCCGGACGAAAATCATGGCGCCTCCACCCTGGAAGGCGGTGACGTGATGCCAATTGGCAATGGTGTGGTCTTGATCGGCATGGGTGAACGCACCTCTCGCCAGGCCATTGGCCAGGTGGCACAGGCGCTGTTCGCCAAGGGTGCCGCCCAGCGCGTGATCGTTGCCGGCCTGCCCAAGTCGCGCGCCGCGATGCACCTGGACACGGTATTCACCTTCTGCGACCGCGACCTGGTCACCATCTTCCCGGAAGTGGTCAACCAGATTGTGGCCTTCAGCCTGCGCCCGGACGAAAGCAAGCCCGGCGGCATTGATGCGCGTCGGGAACCGAAGCCCTTCCTCGAGGTGGTAGCCGAATCGCTTGGCCTGAAGAAGCTGCGCGTGGTGCAGACCGGCGGTGACAGCTACGAAGCCGAACGCGAGCAGTGGGACGACGGCAACAACGTAGTCTGCCTGGCACCCGGCGTGGTGGTCGGCTATGACCGCAACACCTACACCAACACCCTGCTGCGCAAGGCTGGGGTGGAAGTCATTACCATCAGCGCCGGCGAGCTTGGTCGCGGGCGTGGCGGTGGTCACTGCATGACCTGCCCGATTATTCGCGACCCGATTGATTACTGATTTGCGCTAAGTCCGTAGGGTGGAAAATCCGCAACGCGGTTTTCCACCTGCCCCCCCATGCGGTGGATAAGGCCTGCGGCCATTATCCACCCTACCCGATGGAGATACGCCCCATGGCTTACAACATGCACAACCGCAACCTGCTCAGCCTGATGCACCACTCCAAGCGCGAGCTGATGTTCCTGCTGGATCTGGCACGCGACCTCAAGCGGGCCAAGTACAGCGGCACCGAAACCCAGCACCTGAAGGGCAAGAACATCGCGCTGATCTTTGAAAAAACCTCGACGCGCACCCGCTGCGCGTTCGAAGTGGCCTCCTATGACCAGGGCGCCAACGTGACCTATATCGATCCGAATTCCTCGCAGATCGGGCACAAGGAAACCATGAAGGACACCGCCCGCGTGCTCGGCCGCATGTATGACGCCATCGAGTACCGCGGCTTCAAGCAGGAGATCGTCGAGGAACTGGCCAAGTTTGCCGGCGTGCCGGTGTTCAACGGCCTGACCGACGAATACCACCCGACGCAAATGCTCGCCGACGTGCTGACCATGCGCGAGCACAGCGACAAGCCCCTGCACGACATCAGCTATGCCTACCTCGGCGATGCGCGCAACAACATGGGCAACTCGCTGCTGCTGATCGGCGCCAAACTGGGCATGGACGTACGTATCGCCGCACCAAAAGCGCTGTGGCCGCATGATGAATTCGTCGCCCAATGCAAGGCCTTTGCTGCCGAAAGTGGTGCGCGTATCACGTTGACCGAAGACCCGAAAGCTGCAGTCAAGGATGTCGACTTCATCCACACCGACGTCTGGGTCTCCATGGGCGAACCCGTGGAAGCCTGGGGCGACCGCATCAAGTTGCTGCTGCCGTATCAGGTCAACGCCGAGATGATGAAAGCCAGCGGCACCCCGCGCACCCAGTTCATGCACTGCCTGCCGGCGTTCCATAACACCGACACCAAGGTCGGCAAACAGCTGGTGGCGCAGTACCCGTTCCTTGCCAACGGCGTGGAAGTGACCGAAGAAGTGTTCGAATCGCCGGCCTGCATCGCCTTCGACCAGGCGGAAAACCGCATGCACACCATCAAGGCGGTGATGGTCGCCACGCTGGGCAACGTTTAAACCCAGATAGTTCAATAGGACGCGAGATGATGGCGAGGGCAGTTGCGAGACAGTTTGGTTGCTTGGGAGAAGCTCATAGCCAGTCTATGGGCGCCGACCAAGCGGCCAAAATGGCCGCAAATGAACCGCCATCGCTCGCGTAGGCTCGCAGAGCCGCCTAATGGACTATCTGGGTTAAAGCAATTCCATGCCGTCCGTAGGGTGGAAACCGCCGCTTGCGGCTTTTCCACCAGGCGGGCTCTGGTGGATAACGCTGCGCGGTTATCCACCCTACCGAGGAGAAAATCCATGCGACTAGTGATCGCTCTGGGCGGCAACGCCCTGTTACGTCGCGGCGAAGCCATGACCGCGGAAAACCAGCGCGACAACGTGCACATCGCCTGCGAGCAGATTGCCAAGGTCGCTCCCGGCAACCAGCTGGTGGTAGCCCACGGCAACGGTCCTCAGGTCGGCCTGCTGGCCCTGCAGGGCAATGCCTACGATGCCAAGAACCCCTACCCGCTGGATGTGCTCGGCGCCGAGACCGAAGGCATGATCGGTTACATGATCGAACAGGAGCTGGGCAACCTGCTACCCTTCGAGGTGCCTTTCGCCACCCTGCTCACCCAGGTCGAGGTGGATCCCGAGGACCCGGCCTTCCAGCACATGACCAAGCCGATCGGCCCGGTTTACCCGAAAGCGGAAGCCGAGCGCTTGGCCGCAGAAAAGGGCTGGACCATCGCTCCGGATGGTGACAAGTTCCGTCGCGTAGTGGCCAGCCCAAGGCCCAAGCGCATCTTCGAGATCCGCCCGATCAAATGGTTGCTGGAAAAGGGCACCATCGTCATCGCCGCCGGCGGCGGCGGCATTCCGACCATGTACAAGGACGGCAAGCTGATCGGCGTGGAGGCAGTGATCGACAAGGACCTCTGCTCGGCCTTCCTGGCCAAGGAACTGGAAGCCGAGTTGCTGGTGATCGCTACCGACGTGGATGCCGTGTACATCGACTGGAGCAAGCCGACGCAGAAAGCCGTGGCCCAGGCCCACCCGGATGAGCTCGATCGCCTTGGCTTCGCCGCCGGCTCGATGGGACCGAAGGTTCAGGCAGCCTGCGAGTTCGCGCGCGAAACCGGTAAAGTAGCAGTGATCGGCTCATTGCCGGATATCGAAGCCATCGTCCAGGGCACCGCCGGGACGCGGATCAGCACCGCCACCCCGGGTATCCGCTATCGGTAGCGCGACCCAATGTAGGTTGGGTTGAGCGCAGCGAAGCCCAACGGCGCGATCAGCGTACGAGCATATGCCCCGCTCGTTGGGCTTCGGCGCAAGCGCCTCAACCCAACCTACAGCAAGTAAAAAACAAGGACGCCGCCATGGCTGAAGCAAACAAGAAAATGAGCCTGGCCGGGCTGACCACGCTGGTCATGGTCAACATGATGGGCTCGGGAATCATCCTGCTGCCTTCGAGCATGGCCCAGCTTGGCGCCGTTTCATTGCTCTCGTGGATCGTCACCGCGATCGGCTCGATGTGTATTGCCTACTGTTTTGCCCAGTGCGGCATCTACTGCAACCGACCGGGCGGAATGTCGGCCTACAGTGAAGAGGCCCACGGCAAGTCGGCGTTCTTTCTCTGCTCCTACCTGTATTTCCTCTCGCTGGTGATCAGCAACGTCGCCATCAGCATCGCCGCAGTCGGCTACCTGACGCCTTTCGTGCCGTGGCTGGGCAGCGGATCGATGCCACTGTTCATCGGCACCCTGAGCATGATCTGGCTGACCACCTTCGCCAACTTCGGCGGCGCCAGCCTGACCGGACGACTGGGTTCGATCACGGTCTGGGGCATCATCATCCCGGTGGCCGGGCTGAGCATCATCGGCTGGTTCTGGTTCTCCCCGAGCGTGTTTGCTGAAGCCTGGAATCCCAACCAGTTGGCCGTCAGCGACGCCATTACCAGCAGCATTCCGCTGACCCTGTGGGCCTTCCTCGGCATGGAGTCGGCCGCACAAAACTCCGACGCCGTGGACAACCCCACGCGCAACGTGCCGCTGGCCTGCCTGTTAGGCACCCTCGGTGCGGCGGTGGTTTATGTCCTGTCGACCACCGTCATCCAGGGCATCGTGCCGAATGCCGAACTGGCCAATTCCAGTGCGCCGTTTGCGCTGGTCTATGCGCAGATGTTCAACGAAGGCGTCGGCGATGTAGTGATGGCACTGGCCGTGCTGGCCTGCCTCGGCTCGCTGCTCGGCTGGCAGTTCACCCTGGCGCAGACGGCCAAGGTGACCGCTGATCAGGGCATGTTCCCCGGCGTGTTCGCCCGGGTGAACCGCCTCAATGCGCCGCTGCTGGGCCTCATCTGCTGCGCCATCCTGCAAAGCCTGATCGCCCTCTCGACCATCTCGCCGAATGTCAGCGAACAGTTCGGCAAACTGGTCAACCTGGCCGCCGTGACCAACCTGATCCCCTACGTGACCGCACTTTCCGGCCTGCTGGTGATCATGTACAAGGCGCAGGTCGAGCTGGCCGTGTTCCGCCGCAACAGCCTGATCCTGCTGGTCGGCATGGCCTACTGTTTCTACGCACTGTATGCCTCGGGGATGGATGCCATGTTCGGCGCGGCTCTGGTCATGGTGGCGGGTTACCTGTTGTTCGGCATCATCGCCAAACGCTTTGTCGCCGCCATCGACAACCTCAAGCAGGCATAGGAGCTCGACCATGACCCACGCCCACACCTGCACGTCGCGCACCTTGCCGCGCCTGCTGGCGCATGCGCTGTTGCTGTTCGGCTGCCTGCTGCCCCTCGCGGCAGCCGCCGATACCCTGCAACGGATCAAGGACAGCAACACCTTCACCCTGGGCTTCGTGCCCGGCTACGCGCCCTTCTCCGAAGGCGATTCCAAGGTCGCCAACGGCTTTACCATCGACCTCTGCCTGCAGGTCGCCGAACGCGTGAAGCAGCACCTGGCATTGCCGGAACTGCGCGTGCGTTATCAACCGGTGGCCATCGAGCAAATGCTCAACGCCGTAGCTGACGGCCAGGTCGACATCCTCTGCAGCCCGGTGGATGAGACCCTGCAGCGGCGCGAGCAGGTGAGCTTCTCGCAGCCGGTGATCACCACGGGACTCGGAGTCATCGTGCGCAGCGATGCGCCGCCGACGCTGCTCGGGCCGTTGCAGAACCAGCTGGTCGATACGGGGCCGCTCTGGCGCGGCAATGCCGGCCAGGCGTTGAACCGTTTCAGCTTTGCCGTGCTGGGGGCAACCCGCAGTGCCGACTGGGCGCGCCAGCGCATCCGCGAACTGGGCCTGAAGTCCGAGCTGGTGCTGGTCAGCAGCAGCGCCGAAGGCATCCGCATGGTGGCCGACGGCCAGGTCGATGCCTTCTTCGACGACCGCCTGGTCCTGCTCAACAGCCGGGCCGAACAGGCCGAGCCGGAGCGCTTCACGGTTCCCGCCAAGCTGTTCGATGAAACCCCGGCTGCCCTGCCGCTGGCGCGTGGCGACGAGGATTTCCGCCTGCTGGTCGACACCGCGCTGAGCGGGGTATTCCGCTCGCCGCTGGGGGCGACGATCTATGCCAAATACTTCGGCGAACCCAGCGCCCAGACCCGCCTGCTGTTCCGCCTCTACTCGCTACCCTAGCGGCGCCGGAACCAGCCGACGCACGACAGCGGCGGCGGATGCACTCGGCCGACTGATCGGCAAACGCCCGCGCCCGATTGCACAGGACGAGCTGCCGCAGCTTACGCTGCAGGTTTTCGGCAGTTAGGCAACACCCTGTCCCGGCACCTTGCAGCGCGCCATGTGCTGCCGGCAAATGGCCACGACCGACTCAGCCGTCAGCCCGACGCTCTGTCGCGGGCCGACCAGGACGCGGGCCCCCACCGCCGGGGGTCTCCGCTGATCAGCTTCGGATGGCGCGGATAGACGCTCATCACCCGCGCCAGATCAAAAGCGTGACCAGACAGTCATGCCTTGCGTCACCTACCCACACAAAACCGGCCAGCCGCCCTTATCATTTGCTGGCCAACTGTTTCCGCGCTTTGCCGTGGTCCACCCAGGAGTTCAGTTTGATGTCGCGTTTACCCGTTATCGTCGGCTTCGGCGGCTACAACGCCGCCGGCCGCAGCTCATCCCATCACGCGTTCCGCCGCATGGTGCTGGAATCGCTGGACAGCCAGAGCCGCCAGGAAACCCTGGCCGGGCTGGCGGTGATGATGAAGCTGGTCAAGGTGGTCGATGGTCAGTACCAGACCCCCGAAGGCACGCCACTGACGCTGGCCGAACTGGAGTCCCGCTTTACGGATGCCATCATCGCCGGCACGCTGATCCGCCGCATCGAGAAGCGCTATCTGGATGTCGATGCGGCGCCCTGGCAGAAAAACCTCAACCTGACCGGCACCGCCGGCAAGCCGCTGGAATTCATCACCCTGCGCAAGCACCTGCCGGAGCCGCTGCCGAGCGACTGGATCGTCGAGGAGCTTAATGAAACCGATGTCCAGGTGACCCTGTACGACGGCTGCGACATCAAGGTCGACAGCTTCCGCGCCCTGCCGGTGAAGTCCGCCGGCCAGTTGCCGACCGGCTTCGACCCCGCCGAGTTGTATGCCTCGCGCTTCCATCCGCGCGGCCTGCAGATGGCGGTGGTGGCGGCCACCGACGCGCTGCGCTCGACCGGCATCGAGTGGTCGACCATCCTCGAACACGTGGCCCCCGACGAAGTGGCGGTGTATGCCAGCAGCGCCATGAGCCAGCTGGATGAAAACAGTTTCGGCGGGCTGATGCAGTCGCGCCTCAAGGGCGGCAGGGTGACCGCCAAGCAACTGGCACTGGGCCTGAACAGCATGCCGGCGGACTTCATCAACGCCTACGTGCTGGGCAGCGTCGGCAGTACCGGCAGCATCACCGGCGCCTGTGCCAGCTTTCTCTACAACCTGCAGAAGGGCATCGAGCAGATCGGCGCCGGCAAGGCGCGGGTGGTGATCGTCGGCAACAGCGAGGCACCGATCAACCAGGAGTGCATCGACGGCTACGGTGCCATGGGCGCCCTGGCCACCGAGGACGGCCTACGCCAGATCGAGGGCCGGGAGCAGGGCGATCAGAACGAGGTAGATTGGCGCCGTGCCAGCCGCCCGTTCGGGCAGAACTGCGGCTTCACCCTGGCCGAGTCGGCGCAGTTCGTGGTGCTGATGGACGATGCACTGGCACTGGAACTGGGTGCCGATATCCACGGCGCGGTAACCGACGTGTTCGTCAATGCCGACGGCTTCAAGAAATCGATCTCCGCCCCCGGCCCGGGCAACTACCTGACCATGGCCAAGGCGGTGGCCAGTGCCATGCAGATCGTCGGCGAAGAGTCCGTGCGCCTGCGCAGCTTCGTGCATGCGCATGGCTCCAGCACCCCGGCCAACCGGGTCACCGAATCCGAACTGCTGGATCGCATCGCCGGCACCTTCGGCATTGCCGACTGGCCGGTGACGGCGGCCAAGGCCTATGTCGGTCACGCCCTGGCCAGCGCCAGTGCCGATCAGCTGATTTCTGCGCTGGGCAGCTTCAAGTACCAGCTGATTCCCGGGATCAAGACCATCGACGCCATCGCCGACGACGTGCACCGCCAGCACCTGAGCATCTCACTGGTCGACGTGCCGCGCACCGCGCAGCCACTGGAGGTGTGCTTTATCAACTCCAAGGGCTTTGGCGGCAACAACGCCAGTGGCGTGGTGCTGGCACCGGAGGTGGTCGAGCGCATGCTGCGCAAACGCTACGGTGCCGAGAGTTTCGCCGCCTACTGCGACCGCCGCGAACACACCCGCGCGGCCGCGCAGCAATACGACCAGCGGGCCCTGCACGGCCAGTTCGACATCCTCTACAACTTCGGCAACGACCAGATCGACGACCGGCAACTGCGCATCACCCCGGAAAAGATTCAGGTTCCCGGCTTCAGTCGGCCGTTAATGTTCTCGAAGGACTCGCGTTATAGCGATATGCTGGACTGAGACGGCGCAATATCCGGACATTCTGCAGGGGAATAATGCGTCATTCGAACGACTAATGGCGCATTGGGCCTGGCCTGCCAATCCGTCACACTCGGCAGCTTGATTGATCAATAAACGCCGCCGCCAGCCCACTGGAAATTCCGACCATGAGCAGTCTTAGTGTGAACAACGCCATCGAGCAGACCAAGCAGAGCGGGCTCAAGAAAGCCAAGGCCGGCGGCTACAACCTGCGCCTGATCCGCAATCGCCTGAACGCGGTCAAGGCCGCGCGCCAGCACCACGACAACCGCGAATTGCTCTTCGTCATCAACGAGGGGGTGCACGGCAATCTGGGCGGTATCGGCAATGCCGACCTGTTCAAGCGGGCGACCCAGGAAGAGCGCGCGCTGATCCGCGAATACCTCACCGAAACCACACTGGCCCTGCATGACCTGGCGGACAGCAAGTCCCCGGACATCTCCAGGGCGGAGAAGATTGATCTGTTTCGCCGGGCCAGCCAGTGCTATGGCCACACCGCGCTGATGCTGAGTGGCGCGGGCAGCCTGACGCCCTACCATATCGGCGTGATCCAGGCCCTGCACCTGCACGACCTGCTGCCGCGGGTGATTTCCGGCTCGAGCGGCGGCGCCCTGGTTGCCGGCATGCTGGGGAGCCGCAGCCCGGCGGAGCTGCATGCCATCCTCGAGGGTGATGACCTGAGCGCGCTGATCGGCGACACCCTCGCCAATCTGGAAAACGATGCACAACCGCAGCAGCGCTGGAGCCTGCTGCCAAGATTGCATACCGAGGAAACCCTCAAGCGCATCGTCGAGGCCTGGATTCCTGACCTGACGTTTGGCGAGGCCTTCGAGCTGTCCGGCATCACCATCAACATCTCGATCACCCCGGCAAGCATTGTCGGCTCATCGCGACTGCTGAACGCCACCACCTCACCGCACGTGTTCATTCGCGAAGCCGTCCGCGCTTCATGTTCCGTACCGGGCGTATTTCCACCGGTGGAACTCTGTGCCAAGGGCTATGATGGCCAGCGCCGCCCCTATATCGGCGGGCAGAAGTGGGTCGATGGCTCGGTCGGCCTTGACCTGCCGTCCCGCCGCCTCGGCCGCCTCTACGGGGTCAATCACTTCATCACCAGCCAGACCAACCCTGCGGTGCTGTGGGCAGTCAAGCACGTTGGCAATGCCGGGCCCAACGGCAAGCGGGCCATCGAGTGGGCCACCGACGTGTTTCGCGCCAACCTCAAGGCCATCCAGCCGGTCACCAGCAGCCTGACGGCGCGCTTTCCGTGGATCAAGGCGGTCAACCACATGTTCTATTCCGTGGCCGGCCAGGAATACACCGCGGACATCAACATTCTGCCCGGCAGGAAGATTCTGGGCATCCATGAGGTGCTCTCCCCGATCACCCTGCAACAGGCCGAAGCCCTGATCAGTGATGGCCGAAAGCAAACCCAGGCACAGATCGAGCTTATCCGGAACTGCACCATGATCCGCAAGGCGCTGGATCAAATCCTCGTTCGGTATGGGCAGGAGATAATCTGACTGGCTGCACCGCCTCAACTTAAAATACAGTTATAAGCAAGAAACGAATCAATATAAAAGCTTATAAAAAGTGTTGTTATGATGCCCGCCTCCCCACTCGCCCCACACGGGACAGGCAGAGCAGCTAATGGAAGTCGGCGTTGTTGGTTTGGTCATCGCAGGTTTGCTGGTCGGCTTCATCGTCGGCATGACCGGCGTGGGCGGTGGCTCCCTGATGACGCCCATCCTGTTGTGGTTCGGCATCAATCCGGCCACGGCGGTGGGCACCGACCTGCTGTATGCCGCCATCACCAAGTCTGGCGGCATCTATGTGCATCAGCGCAACAAGAACATCGACTGGACCATCACCGGGTGGCTGACCCTCGGCAGCGTGCCCGCTGCGGCCCTGACCCTGTGGCTACTGCATAGCCTGCATACCGATACCCAAGCCATGAATGCGGTGATCAAGCAGTCGCTGGGGGTCGTCCTGCTGCTCACCGCGCTGGCGATCCTGTTCAAGCAGCAATTGCTGGCCTTCGCCCACAAGCATGCCGGCGACCGTTACCACCTGAGTGGTTTCAACCTGAACCTGCTGACCGTAGTCACGGGCCTCATGCTCGGAGCCATGGTCACCCTGACCTCGATCGGTGCGGGTGCGCTGGGCACGGTTGCGCTGTTTATCCTCTACCCGTTTCTCGCCACCAAGCGCCTGGTCGGTACCGAAATCGCTCACGCAGTGCCGCTGACCCTGGTCGCCGGCCTCGGCCATGCCAGCATGGGCAACATGGACTGGCACTTGCTGGGCTACCTGCTGATGGGCTCGCTGCCCGGCATCTATCTGGGCAGCCACCTGTCCGGACGAATTTCCGATCAGATCCTGCGCCCCTGCCTGGCCACCATGCTGGTCTTTATCGGCTACAAGCTGGCGTTCTAAGCCCGGCCGCGCACGGCCGCTCAGGCTGCTTCTCCGCCACCCTGCAGGACGAATTGCCCGCTGAACAGCACCGCCACCTCGCCGCGGGGATCGAGCAGGCGCGTGTTGAGCTGCAGGCGCGCCAATCCGCGCCGGGCAAAGGTGGCAACAAACTTTTCCCAGGCACCGTCCGCCGGCGCCGAGCAACAAGCCAGCGCATCGCCGGTCACCGGCAACAGGTAGCTGATCTGCGCATCCTTGATCACCAGCGCGCCATGCAAACCAGCTTCATGCAGGCGCAGGTGCAGCCAGCCCCAGCCGGCCAGCAGCGCTCCGCAGTACAGGCTGCCACCGAACATGGTGCTGTGCAGGTTGCAGTTGGGCTGCAGCGGCAGCCGCAGGCGCAGTTCGTGATCCTGCCAGCTGTCGACCCGCAGCTGCATGGCACGGCTCAGCGGAATGTCCCGGTGCAGCAAGGCTTCGAGCAACTGCTGCGGCTCCTGGTTCATCGATGCTCTCCTGCTCAGTCCAGCGCACGTGCCAGCTGGATCAGCTCGTCGCGCCAGGCGGCGGCTTGCGGCAAGGCGATGAACGACGGATTGAGAAAGGACTCGCGCGCCTCGTAGGTCAGCGCCAGTCCCTTGAGGTCCAGCACTTCGCCGGCAGCACCTTCGAGCACGCCCTGGGCAGCTGCGGTATCCCACTGCGAGGTGGGCGCCAGCCGCGGATAGCAGTCGGCATTGCCTTCGGCAAGCAGGCAGAATTTCAAGGAACTGCCGACGCTGGCCAGCTGCAGGTCACCGAAACGCTCGCTCAGCCCCTCGAGCAGGCGTTCCTGCGCTGGGCTGGAATGGCGACGACTGGCAACCACGGTAAAGGCCTCGGCCGGTGCAATCCGCACACTGACCGGCAGCGCCGCGGCCTCTGCCTCTGCGCGCCAGGCGCCCAGACCGGCACCGCCGAAGTAGCAGCGGCCGGTGGTCGGCATGCCGACCACACCAAACACCACGCGGCCCTGCTCGATCAACGCCACATTGACGGTGAACTCGTCGCTGCCGGAGATGAACTCCTTGGTGCCATCCAGCGGATCGACCAGCCACCAGCGCGTCCAACCGGCGCGCTCGGCCAGCGGAATGTCGGCGGCCTCCTCGGACAGAACCGGGATCTCCGGAGCCAGCTGCTGCAAGCCGGCCAGCAGCAGATGATGCGCGGCCAGGTCGGCGGCGGTCAGCGGCGAATCATCCAGCTTGGCAGTGACGCTGGTGTCGCAGCGCCAGTAAGGCAGGGTGGCCGCGCCCGCCTGCCGCACCAGTTCGACCACGGCCGGCAGATAGGGGTGACTCATAAACTGAACTCTCCACGCTGAACAAGAATATCGCGCGCCAGGTACAACGCGGCCAGCGCGCGACCTTCGCTGAATTGGGGATTTTGCACCAGCGCGGACAGTTCGCGCAGGCTGACCCGGTCCACCCGCAACGGCTCCGGCTCGTCACCGGGCAGGCTTTCCGGGTACAGGTCGCGCGCCAGCACCACCTGGATCTTCTGGCTCATGTAGCCGGGCGAGAGCGACAGTTCGGCCAGATGCTCGAGCTGCCGGGCACCGAAGCCGGCTTCTTCCTTGAGTTCCCGATTGGCCGCCTCCAGCACGTCTTCGCCGGGCTCGACCAGGCCCTTGGGCAATGACACCTGATAATCATCGGTGCCCCCGCAGTACTCTTCGACCAGCAGCGCATGCTCGCGGTCGGCCATTGCCACGATCATCACCGCGCCATAGCCACTGCCCTTGCCGACCAGCCGCTCATAGGTGCGCTCGACGCCATTGGCAAAGCGCAGCTGCAACTCCTCGACCCGGAACAGGCGGCTGCTGGCGACGATCTCGCGGGCCAGCACTATGGGTTTCTGACGCATCAACTAACTCTCCCGAACGACGGGTTATCATACCCGCGCCAGCCGCTGCTGGCCGCCCCCGCAACACAAAGAAATGCTCATCAACCGCGAGAGACCGACATGCCGCTATTGCCCTGGGACGAGATCGACACGGTTTTGCTGGACATGGACGGCACCCTGCTCGACCTGCACTTCGACAACCACTTCTGGCTGAGCCACCTGCCGCAGCGCTATGCCGAACACCATGGCATCAGCCCGCAGCAGGCCGCCGACGAACTGCTGCCACTGTTCCGCCAGCATGCTGGCCAGCTGAACTGGTACTGCACGGATTTCTGGAGCCGCGAGTTGCAGCTGCCGGTGAGCGAACTCAAGCGCGAAGTGGCGCACCTGATCGCCCTGCGCCCGGATGCCGACACCTTCCTTGCCGCGCTCCGCGCCGCCGGCAAACGTGTGGCGCTGATCACCAATGCGCACCGCGACTCGCTGTCGCTGAAACTCGAGCGGGTCGAGCTGGCACCCTACTTCGAGCGCCTGATCAGCTCCCACGACTACGGCTTTGCCAAGGAAGACCAGCAGTTCTGGTTCGCCCTGCAGCAGGACTTCGGCTTCGTCCCCGGGCGCACGCTGTTCATCGACGACAGCCTGCCGATCCTGCGCAGCGCCCGTGATTACGGCATCGCCCACCTGCTGGCAGTGCGCCAGCCGGACAGCCGCAAGCCGGAGAAGGACACCGAGGAGTTCGCCGCCGTGACGGACTACCGCGCACTGCTGCCCTGAGCCGCCGGAATCCGCGCCTCAGAGGATCGGCGAGAGCAGCCGGGCCACGCGCATGCCCAGCCGCTGCAGGTGGCTGACCTGGTAGCGCGCGGTGTAGGCCTGTTCCGCGGAATGGGCAAAATCCTCCAGCAGCATCTCTTCCACCTGCGCGGCAAAGCCGGCATCGATGGTCAGCAGCATGACCTCGAAATTCAGCCGGAACGAGCGGTTGTCCAGATTGGCGCTGCCGATGGCGGCGATATCCTGATCGACCAGCACTACCTTCTGATGCACGAAGCCCGGCTGATAGCGGTAGATGGCCACCCCCGCCTTCAACGCATCCTCGGCGTACTGGTTCGAGGCGGCATAGACGATCCGGTGATCGGGCCGCGAAGGCAGCAGAATGCGCACCTCCACGCCGCGCAGCACGGCCAGGCGCAGGGCACCCAATACCGCTTCATCCGGCACGAAGTACGGGCTGCTGATCCACAGGCGCTGACGCGCCGCATTGATCAGGGTGACAAAGAACAGCGAGCAGGTCTCCTGCGCATCCGCCGGCCCGGACGTCGCCAGCTGGCAGAGCATGCCGTCCGCGGCGAGATCCTCGGGCATCAGCAAGGGCGGGATGTCACGGCTGGCCCAGAACCAGTCTTCGGCAAACGACTCCTGCAGGCAGGTCAGCACCGGTCCGCTCACTTCGATATGGGTATCGCGCCAGGGTGCCAGCGGTGGCTTGCGGCCCAGGTACTCGTCGCCCACGTTGTGCCCGCCGAGGTAACCCAGGCGGCCATCCACCACCACGATCTTGCGGTGATTGCGGAAGTTCAGCTGGTAGCGGTTGCGCAAGCCGCGACGCGTGGCAAAGGCATGCACATTGACCCCGCCGGCGCGCAGGGTATCGCTGTAGTCCGCGGGCAGGGCATGGCTGCCGACGCTGTCATACAGCAGGTACACCGCCACCCCGGCGGCCGCGCGCTCCAGCAGCAACTGCTGCAGGCGACGGCCCAGCGCATCGTCATGCACGATGAAGAACTGCACCAGCACGACCTTGCGGGCGGCCGCGATGGCGGCGAAGATCGCCGCGAAGGTGGCCTCGCCATTGACCAGCAGGCGTACCTGGTTATGCGCCAGCAAGGGCATGTGGGCCAGCCGGGTCACCGCATTCAGGCGCTCGGCGGCGCTGGCCATCTCGGCGCTCTTGGCCTTTTCCACCCAGGGCCGCCAGTCACTCGCGGCCAGCGCCTGCTGCATCGCCAGATCCGCTTCGCGCCGCGAACGCACATAGCTGTCGAAGCGGTTGCGGCCGAAAACCAGGTATGGCAGCAGGGTTAGCACGGGCATGAACACCAGGGCAATCGCCCAGGCCAGGGCACCCTGCGCGGTACGCACCTTCATCACCGCATGCCCTGCCGCCAGCACACCGAGTCCCTGCAGCAGCGCATACAGATAGCCCAGCAGCACCACACTGTCGTGTTCAATGACCAAAGCCGATCCCCCCTGAACTGCCGCCATGATGCTGCGCGCGACAGGCGCAAGTACACCGCTGGATTTTTTCACCGCCGGCTGCTGCAACCACCCCGCGGCAATCGTGGCCTGCGCGAGGCTTCAAAACCGCAGAATCCTAAGGTGGATATGGCTATAGCCAATCCGTATAACTTGCAGCGCCAAACCAGCCTAGCCTTTGGATTAGGGAACTGCACAGGAGGGGTTGCATGCAGATAAACGGATCCAACAGCAGCCTGTCGCTCCCGGCTCGAGACATCAAGTAGTCGCACAGTTAGCGTCGTTGCCTGCAACACCGGTTAGTCCGGAACAGGTGTGCTGCGCTTACTGCCGAATGACTGCCTGAGCCGGTCAAGTGCCAGGTCAGCAGCAAATACAACCAGACTGAACGCCGCACGCCTGCCGCCCGGCTTTTCACAGCTGATACCCGTGACCACAGATCGAATGCACTTTCGCGCTACCGGGCAAACAGCGGAGCTGTTCGACAACGACGCAGTACGCAGGCTGGACAATGATGATGAGAGCGGTCGGCAACGGCCCATGAATATGCCGGGCAAACCGGAGCTTCACCCTGACAAACGCGCCCGATCCACAAGCATGGATCCGCACCAAACAGCCGCCCAAGGGCGGCTGTCTCATTTCTGCGCTTCCGCGAAATGTTCTCCAACCGCGCCGCCAACAGCTAGGCTGGCAACTTCCGCTCTTCCAAGGACGCCCGCCATGAGTGATGCCGCAGCACTGCCGCCAGCCAACCAAGCCTTTGCCGAACAGCCGCTGAGTCCGGGCGAGGCACGCATCCTCGGCTGCCTGATCGAGAAGCAGGCAACCACTCCGGAAACCTACCCACTGACCCTGAATGCCGTGGTCATCGCCTGCAACCAGAAAACCAGCCGGGAGCCACTGATGAACCTTCATCCCGGCGAAGTCGGCAAGGGCTTGCGCAGCCTTGAAGCCCGCGGCCTGGCGCGGCTGGTCATGGGCAGCCGTGCCGATCGCTGGGAGCAGCGCTGCGAAAAACAGCTGGAACTGGTGCAGGCCCAGGTCATCCTGCTCGGCCTGTTGCTGTTGCGCGGCCCGCAAACCCTCAACGAGCTGTTGAGCCGCAGCCAGCGCATGCATGACTTCGACGACAGCGCCGAACTCGAGCACCAGTTGCAGCGCCTGGCCAGCCGCGGTCTGGCCTGCCTGTTGCCGCGCCAGCCGGGACAGCGCGAAGAACGCTACATGCACCTGCTCGGTACTGCGGCCGACCTGCAGGCGACCCTCAGCGCCAGCCCGGGCGAGCGCACCGCCAGCCGCGAGCATGCCGACCAGCGCCTCACCCAGCTGGAAGCGCGCATCAGCGCACTGGAAGCGCGTCTGGCGCGGCTCGAGTCGAGCGACGGCGAAGACCCGGAGTAACCCCCCTGGTCTTTACTGCTCGTGGCCAATGACTTCTAATCGCCGCTCATTTTGCCCAGGAACCTTGCCATGGCCGGTAGCAGCCTGTTTACCCTGATCGACGATATCGCCAGCGTGCTCGACGACGTGGCCCTGATGAGCAAGGTGGCGGCGAAGAAAACGGCCGGGGTACTGGGTGACGATCTGGCGCTCAACGCCCAGCAGGTCACCGGGGTCAGCGCCGATCGCGAACTGCCGGTGGTCTGGGCGGTGGCCAGGGGCTCCTTGCGGAACAAGCTGATCCTGGTACCGGCAGCCCTGCTGATCGGCAGCCTTGCACCCTGGGCGGTGATCCCGCTGCTGATGCTCGGCGGCGCCTATCTCTGCTATGAAGGCTTCGAGAAGCTGGCGCATAAATACCTGCACAACGCCACCGCCGAGCACGCTGAACTGCTGCAGGCGCTTAACGATCCGGCAGTCAACCTGCTGGATTTCGAGAAAGACAAAATCACCGGCGCGATCCGCACCGACTTCATCCTCTCGGCGGAAATCATCGTGATCACACTCGGCACGGTGGCTGGCGAACCGTTTATCAAACAATTCAGCGTGCTCGCCTTGATCGCCGTGGTGATGACCGTCGGCGTCTACGGTCTGGTGGCTGGCATCGTCAAACTGGATGACGCCGGCCTGTACCTCAGCCACAAGGCTTCCCGCGCATTGCGCGCACTCGGCAGGCTGCTGCTCGGCGCGGCGCCCTGGCTGATGAAAAGCCTCTCGGTTATCGGTACTGCGGCGATGTTCATGGTCGGCGGCGGCATCCTCACCCACGGCATTCCGGCCGCGCATCACCTGATCGAACAACTGGCCAGCAGTGCCGCGCAGTGGCCGGCTATCGGGCCGCTGCTGGGCCTGCTCACCGCCCCCATGCTCAACGGCATCGCCGGCATTCTGGCTGGTGCCGCGGTGCTGCTGGCGGTCAGTGGCGCCCAGCACCTGCGCGGCCTGCTCAAAGGCGAGAAAGCCCCGGCAAAGGCTGACAAGGTTCATCACTGAGGCCCGGGGAAAAATGGTGGATGGTTGCGGATTGGAAATCCGGTGCTGATTTGTTGGCTGGCGCAAGCTTCGAGTCTGGCCGAAACACAGCTTTTCGCCCTGATGGCGAGTTACTTTCTCTTTGCTTGTGCAAAGAGAAAGTAACCAAAGAGAAAGCACCCCCGGCATCCGGCCCCGAGCGCTGCGCCCTCGGGGTGCGTTCGCTCCATCGGCGCTCCAGGGGCCCGCTGCGATGGGCCGTCCATGGCCCAGCGCAGCTTTCGCGGCATCCATGCCGCTCAACCCCTTCCACACCGATTCCGCTCACCCTCCTGACGGGACTGTCAGTCCGTGCAAATCAGGAAATTCATCGATCGGTTTGGTAGGGCGGGTGCAACCCGCCCTACACCAGCGGTGCGGCTGGCGACCGGCCCCGTCAGGAGGCCGAGCAGAGGTGTTGCGCAGCAGGTTTCGAGGCAGGACGCCGAGAAAGCTCCGATGGACCATGGATGGTCCTTCGGAGCGTGCCTGCGGAGAAGCGCCGGCGCGAGGGAAGTCTCGCGTAGCGAGACCCGTATGCCGGGGGGGTGTTTCTTTTGCTTACTTTTCTTTGCACAAGCAAAGAAAAGTAAGGCGCCCGGCGGGGCGCAACCAAATCTGCCCAGCAATCTCAATAATCAGCTAGTACACAACGCAACAACATCTTCGGATTTCCAATCCGTGAGAAATCAGCCCCCACAATTCCCCAACATAAAAAAACCGCCCGAAGGCGGTTTTCCTGAAACGCGGACCCTTACAGCTGCGGGCCGGCGTTCTTGATGGCGTCAGACACATCGAACTTCTTGAAGTTGTCGATGAACTGCTGGGCCAGGACTTTCGCCGCAACATCGTAGGCCGACTTGTCTTCCCAGGTGTTGCGCGGGTTGAGCAGGTTGGTCTCGACGCCCGGCACAGCCTTGGGCACGTCCAGGTTGATGGTCGGCAGGTGCTCGGTTTCCACACCAATCAGCGCACCGCTCTGGATCGCGGCAATCACGCCACGGGTAGTCGGGATGTTGAAGCGCTTGCCGACGCCGTAGCCGCCACCGGTCCAGCCGGTGTTGACCAGATAGACCTTGGAGCCGAAGCCCTGGATGCGCTTGATCAGCAACTCGGCGTAGACGCCAGCCGGACGCGGGAAGAACGGCGCGCCAAAGCAGGTGGAGAAGGTCGACTTGATGCCGCCGCCGCTGCCCATCTCTGTCGAGCCGACCAGTGCGGTATAGCCGGAGAGGAAGTGGTAGGCCGCCTGCTCTTCGTTGAGAATCGACACCGGCGGCAATACGCCGGTCAGGTCGCAGGTGAGAAAGATCACTGCATTCGGCTCGCCGGCACGGTTGGCCACGACGCGCTTGTCGATCAGTTCCAGCGGGTAGGCGGCACGGCTGTTCTGCGTCAGGCTGGCATCGGCATAGTCAGGCAGGCGGCTGTGCGGATCGAGCACCACGTTTTCCAGCACGGCGCCAAAGCGGATGGCTTTCCAGATCACCGGCTCGTTCTTTTCCGACAGGTCGATGCACTTGGCATAGCAACCCCCCTCGACGTTGAACACGGTGCCCACGCCCCAGCCGTGCTCGTCGTCACCAATCAGGTAACGGCTCTCATCGGCCGACAGGGTGGTCTTGCCGGTACCGGACAGGCCGAAAAACAGGGTGGTATCGCCGTCTTCGCCGACGTTGGCCGCACAGTGCATCGGCAGCACATCAACTTCCGGCAACAGGTAGTTCTGCACCGAGAACATGGCCTTCTTCATCTCGCCGGCGTACTGCATGCCTGCCAGCAGGACCTTCTTGGCCGCCAGGTTGATGATCACGCAGCCGTCGGAGTTGGTGCCATCGCGCTCGGGTACGCACTCGAAGAACGGCGCGTTGATGACCTGCCACTCACGCTTGGTGGATGGATTGAACTGCTCTGGATTGATGAACAGGCAACGACCAAACAGGTTGTGCCAGGCCGTTTCGGTGGTCATCTTGACCGCCAGGTAGTGTTCGGGGTGAGCACCTACATGCACGTGCGAAACGAAGCTGTCACGCCCCGCCACATAAGCCTCGACGCGCGCCCACAGGGCATCGAACTTGTCGGCCGGGAACGGACGGTTGATGCCACCCCAGCTGATCGAGTCCTTGGTGGTGGACTCCTCGACAATGAAGCGGTCTGCCGGAGAACGGCCGGTGCGATGCCCGGTACGCACTACCAGCGAGCCGTTGGCGGCCAGCTGGCCTTCGCCACGACGAATGGCTTCTTCAGCCAACTGGGCTGCGCTGATGTCGATGTATTGAGTGGCTTGCGTCATGTGGTCCTCGTCGGCGTGAGCCGAGTCCTCCAAGCAAAAGGTAGCAATCCGTGGCGAATCACTACAGCGAAAAAGAGCGCGCGATTATGCCAGAACGCGCCTGTTTAGTAAAAAGGCCTCAATGCCGCGTGGCAGAGGGCTCCTGGCTACCGCCGCCGGAAAACAGCTGGGCAATGTCGGCCGCATCGAAGGCATAGCGCTGGTTGCAGAACTGGCAGTCGATCACCACTTCGCCGGCGTGTTCCTGCAGCAGCGCCTCGGCATCCTCCCGGCCAAGACTGGCCAGGGCATTCAGCGAGCGTTCGCGCGAGCAGCTGCAGCGAAACTCCAGCGGTTGCGGCTCGAACAGGCGCACGTGCTCCTGGTGGTACAGCCGGTGCAGGACGGTTTCGTTGTCCAGCCCGAGCATTTCTTCGGCACTCAGGGTGTCGGCCAGCGTGGTCAGGTGCTGCCAGCTGGCGGCGCGCTCCTCGGGATCACTCAGGCGCGCGGCCGGCAATGCCTGCAGCAGCAGGCCGCGGGCATGCCGGCTGCCATCGGCATACAGCCAGAAGCGGGTCGGCAGCTGTTCGGAATTGGCAAAGTAGTCGGTCAGGCACTCGGCCAGGGTTTCCCCGTCCAGCGCCACGATGCCCTGGTAGCGCTGGCCCTGCCGCGGGTCGACGGTCAGCGCCAGCACGCCGTCGGGCATCAGCTCGCGCAGGCTCGCCCCCTCGACCAGCTGCTCGGCGTCATAGCGGGCAATCGCGCGCACTTCGCGCGCGCTGGAGCACTCGACCATCAACAGCGGCACCGCCCCCGATGAGCTCGCCTGCAGGACCAGCAGACCATCGAACTTGAGCGTACCGACCAGCAGGGTCGCCGCCGCCAGCAGTTCGCCGAGCAACTGCGCGACCGCCGCCGGATAGCTGTGCTTGGCCAGCACGTGCACATAGCTCTGCTCAAGCGAGGTCAGCTCGCCGCGTACATCGCTGTCATCAAAGAGGAAACGCTGGGTGAAGTCGGACATGCCGGATTCGCTGCCATCTGAAGGGAGGCCGATTTTAGGGGCAAAGCCGGCTGCGACCAAGGCCCGGTCGTCTATCAACGCACAAGGCTGACTCTATGAGTCCTGGCGGTCGCGAAAATGATGGATCTGCCGGCGCTGCTTCTTGCTCGGCCGGCCATCGGTCTGCAGGCCCAGCGCCCCGGCCTTGCGCAACGCCGCCGCGGCTTCGCGCCGGCTGAGGCTGTCCGCCGTCTCGGCATACAGCAACTGCGCCTGCGCGGCCCCGCGGCGCACCACAGACAGCGCCAGCACAACCACGCTGCGCTCCTCGAAGCCCTGGCGGATCAGGTACTCGTCACCGATGCGCGGCTCCTTGCCCGGCTTGCAGCGCTCGCCACGGCAATGCACCTTGCCGCCCTCGATGGCTTCCTTGGCCAGCGCGCGGGTCTTGTAGAAGCGTGCCGCCCACAGCCACTTGTCCAGCCGCACCTTGTCTTCGCTGTCGTGCATCAATTGCTCACCCCGTCCAGAGTCTCAGTGCAGTTGCCCGCACGTCCATCTAGAATGCCGCGAAAGCCGTGCGGATAACCACCTTGAAAACCTTCGAACAACTTGGCGTGATCGGCCTCAGCGAATGGATCGCCCTGCCGGAACTGGGCATGGTCGGCCTGCGCGCCAAGATCGACACCGGCGCCAGCACCTCCAGCCTGCACGCCAGCGATATCCAGCCCTTCGAGCGCAAAGGTGAACGCTGGGTTCGCTTTACTGCGCACTTCGGCACACTGGTGCAGCGCGGCCACCGCTGCGAAGCCCGGCTGATCAGCGTCAAGACCATCCGCAGTTCGAATGGCCAGACCCAGAGTCGCTACCTGATCCGCACCACCCTGGCGCTGGGCGAGCGCGCCTGGCCGGTGGACTTCACCCTGGCCTGCCGCAAGACCATGCGCTTCCGCGTGCTGCTCGGCGCCAAGGCGCTGATCGACGGCCAGTGGCTGGTCAACCCGGCGCTCAACTACGCCCAGCAGCAACCCCTGATGCCCACCTTCGACTCCCCGGCCGGTGACTCATGAAAATTGCCATCCTGTCGCGCAACCCGCGACTGTATTCGACCCGCCGGCTGGTGGAAGCCGGCAGCCAGCGCGGCCACGAGATGCTGGTGATCGACACCCTGCGCGCCTACATGAACATTGCCACCCACAAGCCGCAGATCCATTACCGCGGCCAGGCTCTTGAGGGTTTCGATGCGGTGATCCCGCGGATCGGCGCCTCGGTGACCTTCTACGGCTGCGCGGTGCTGCGCCAGTTCGAGATGATGGGCGTGTTCCCGCTCAACGAGTCGGTCGCCATCAGCCGCTCACGCGACAAGCTGCGCGCGCTGCAACTGTTGTCGCGCAAGGGCATCGGCCTGCCGGTCACCGGCTTTGCCCACTCACCGGACGACATCCCCGACCTGATCCAGATGGTCAATGGCGCGCCGCTGGTGATCAAGGTGCTGGAGGGCACCCAGGGCATCGGCGTGGTGCTGTGCGAAACGCAGAAGGCCGCCGAATCGGTGATCGAAGCCTTCATGGGGCTGAAGCAGGACATCATGGTGCAGGAGTACATCAAGGAAGCCGGCGGCGCCGACATTCGCTGCCTGGTAGTCGGCGACAAGGTGATCGCCTCGATGAAGCGTCAGGCCAAGCCCGGCGAATTCCGCTCCAACCTGCACCGCGGCGGCACCGCCAGCCTGATCAAGATCACCCCGGAAGAACGCTCGACCGCGGTGCGCGCGGCCAAGGTGATGGGGCTACGGGTAGCCGGCGTGGACATCCTGCGTTCCGCCAACGGGCCGCTGGTGATGGAGGTCAACTCCTCGCCAGGGCTGGAAGGCATCGAAACCACCAGCGGGATCGATATTGCTTCTTTGGTTATCGAGTATCTGGAAAACAATGCCGAACCGGGAATGACGCGGACCAAGGGGTCGGGCTGAGTCGGCGCGCGGTGGACGGATTGTCAATCCGTCCGTTTTCTACCCCTGTCCGTTGCTCGCCTCACGCGGCAACAACAACCCCAATGGCAGGCACACCCGTGCTTCCAGTCCACCGCCAGCACGGTTGCGCAACTCGACGCTGCCGCCATGCAGCGCTGCAATCCGCCGCACAATCGCCAGGCCCAACCCGGAGCCCTTGCCGCCACGGGCACTGTCGCCGCGGATGAACGGATTGAACAACGCATCCAGTTCTGCCTCCCCCAGCCCCGGACCACGATCCAGCACGCTCAGCACCAGATAGGGCGCGGTGCGACCGCCCTCCACTGCCGCCGCGACCTCAACGCCCTGCCCGCCATAATGCAAGGCATTGTCGATCAGGTTGACCAGCAGACGCTTGATCGATACCCGCCGCAGCGACAGCTCCGGCAACGGTTCAAGGCACAAGCGCACCCGTTCGGCCGGCTGGTTGTACGGCGCCACCGCCTCACGGATCAGCGCCGCCAGGTCGAGCGGCTCCAGCGGCTCATCACTGCCGTCACGGATAAACGCCAGGAACTGGTCGAGAATCGCGTCCATGTCTTCGATGTCGCGCACCATATCGGCGGCCAACTCCGGATCACTGCGCATGAACTCGATGGCCAGGCGCAAGCGCGTCAAGGGTGTGCGCAGGTCATGGGAAACCCCGGCCAGCATCAGCTCGCGCTCGCGCGCTGCGCGCTCGACATCCTCGGCCATCTGGTT
Organism: Pseudomonas sp. N040; assembly: GCF_015637705.1. Taxonomy (GTDB): domain Bacteria; phylum Pseudomonadota; class Gammaproteobacteria; order Pseudomonadales; family Pseudomonadaceae; genus Aquipseudomonas. The sequence goes on from NZ_JADOBE010000004.1 coordinate 255,317, forward strand.
GAAGGCCCGGTAGACCTCGGCCATTTCGTGCGGCGAGTCGGTCATCGGCAGCCTGACACTGCGGCCCTGACCAAACTCCCGCGCCGCCACCACCAGGCGCTTGAACGGAGCATTCAGCTGGCCGACAAAAATCCACGCCGCCGCCGTCGACAACAGGCCGATGCCGAGGAACCAGCCAAGCACGCCCAAAATCCGGTCGCCGCTCAGCGGAAACGGATACAGCGGCACCATCACCCAGTCGGCGCCCAGCGCCGGGGCATACACCCAGAGCGCCGACTGGCCATGCATGCGCAGGCGAATCTGGGTATCCGGCCCCAACTCCGTGCGCATCTGCTGCAGGAACACGCGGCTGTAGGGAAAATGCTCTTCGGCCTTGGGTACCTCATTCAACGGGGCCTGACGCAAGCCTGTGGCTGCGGCGATCTGGTCGCGCTGGTTTTCATCCGCCGCCCAGTAGGCGCGCAAGGTCAATGCGGCGCCGTGGGTGTATTGCCGGTCCACCAGCATCTCTTCATTGAGCATCAGGTAAGCCAGCGTCAGCGCCTTGGAAAACAGCACGACCAGCAACACCAGCAAAATGATCCGGGCAAAGAAGCTTTGCGGAAACCAGGAGGGCATTTTCATCTAAGACTCAGCGCAGGGTGAAAAACGGCCGGAGGCCTTTTCCAGCAGATGGCTCTAACAGGTGGACAAGCCGCTAGCGGCGTTATCCACCCTACTTGCTACGCCTTGGCACCATCCGGGACGAACACATAGCCAACCCCCCAAACCGTCTGGATATAGCGCGGCTTGGCCGGGTCCGGCTCGATCATGCGGCGCAGGCGCGAGATCTGCACGTCGATGGAGCGCTCCAGCGCATCCCACTCGCGGCCACGCGCCAGGCTCATCAGTTTGTCGCGGGTCAACGGCTCGCGGGCGTGCTGCACCAGCGCCTTGAGCACGGCGAATTCGCCGGTGGTGAGCATGTGCAACTCATCACCTTTTTTCAGTTCACGGGTGCCGAGAAACAACTGGTACTCGCCGAAGGTCACCACATCATCGTCACTGGTCGGCGCACCCGGCACTTGCGGTGCCTGACGGCGCAACACCGCCTTGATCCGCGCCAGCAGTTCGCGCGGATTGAATGGCTTGGCCAGATAGTCGTCGGCACCGCCCTCCAGCCCCTGTATGCGGCTGGCCTCGTCGCCCTTGGCGGTGAGCATGATGATCGGCATCTGGTTGTCGCCGGCGCGCAAACGGCGGCAGGCGGACATGCCATCCTCGCCGGGGAGCATCAGATCCAGTACCAGCAGATTGAAAATTTCCCGCGACAGCAGGCGATCCATCTGTTCGACGTTTTCCACCGAGCGCACCCGGTAACCTTCTTCGCTGAGAAAGCGGTCGAGCAGGCTACGCAACCGCGCATCGTCATCCACGATGAGGATCTTTTCACCTTCAGCCACTGCGGAACTGTTCATGCGCACTCCTTGATTCGATAGGCGGGGGCATTATTACCCAAGGCTGGCGGCATCACCCCGATGCATTGTTAGCAGATTTTTCCCGACCGGGTGCAGTGCAGCCATTCTGTCGGTGCTTATAATGCCCCGGCATTTTCACCGGCGTTCAGAACATGCCGGAATTCTTATTTATTTCAAGCAGTTAATTTACTTCGGGAAGCACATGGACAACATCAACCAGCGCATCGCCGCCGAACTCTCCGCTCTGGCCAATAGCCGGGTTCTACCGCAGCAGGTTGCGGCCGCCGTGGCGCTGCTCGACGAAGGCTCCACCGTGCCGTTCATCGCCCGTTACCGCAAGGAAGTGACCGGCAGCCTCGACGACACCCAGCTGCGCCACCTGGAAGAACGCCTGCGCTACCTGCGCGAACTGGACGAACGCCGCGCGGCGATCCTCGCCAGCATCGATGAGCAGGGCAAGCTGACCGCCGAGCTGACCCGCGAGATCAACCTCGCCGAGACCAAAACGCGCCTGGAAGATTTGTACCTGCCGTACAAGCAGAAACGCCGCACCAAGGGCCAGATCGCCCTGGAAGCCGGCCTCGGCGCGCTGGCCGATGCGCTGTTCAACGACCCGACGCTGAACCCGGAAGAACAGGCCGCGCGCTTCGTCGACGCCGAGAAAGGCGTGGCCGATGTGAAGGCCGCCCTCGAAGGCGCCAAGTACATCCTCATGGAGCGCTTTGCCGAAGACGCCACCCTGCTGGAGAAGCTGCGCAGCTTCCTCAAGCAGGAAGCCACCCTCAGCGCCAGACTGCTGCCGGGCAAGGAACAGGAAGGCGCCAAGTTCAGTGACTACTTCGAGCATGACGAGCCGCTGCGCAGCGTACCCTCGCACCGCGCCCTGGCCATCTTCCGCGGCCGCAACGAGGGTGTGCTCAGCGCCAGCCTGAAAGTCGGCGACGAAGCCCCGGGCAGCATGCACCCCGGCGAAGGCATGATCGGCGAGCGCTTTGGCATCACCAATCAAGGCCGCGCCGCCGACAAGTGGCTGAGCGAAGTAGTGCGCTGGACCTGGAAGGTCAAGCTCTACACCCACCTGGAAACCGACCTGTTCGGCGAACTGCGCGAGCAGGCCGAGAGCGAGGCGATCAACGTCTTCGCGCGCAACCTGCACGACCTGCTGCTGGCCGCCCCGGCCGGCCCGCGCGCCACCCTAGGCCTCGACCCCGGTCTGCGCACCGGTTGCAAAGTGGCGGTGGTGGATGCCACCGGCAAGCTGCTGGATACCGCCACCGTCTACCCGCACGTACCGCACAACCGCTGGGACGAAACGCTGGCTGTACTGGGCAAGCTTTGCGCCAAACACCGCGTCGAACTGATCGCCATCGGCAACGGTACCGCCAGCCGGGAGTCCGACAAGTTGGCCATCGAACTGATCAAACTGCTGCCGGAACTGAAAATGACCAAAGTCATGGTCAGCGAAGCCGGTGCCTCGGTGTATTCGGCCTCGGAACTGGCGGCCAGGGAATTCCCCGAGCTGGACGTATCCATCCGCGGCGCCGTGTCCATCGCCCGCCGCCTGCAGGACCCGCTGGCCGAACTGGTGAAGATCGAGCCGAAATCCATCGGTGTCGGCCAGTACCAGCACGACGTCTCCCAGCTGCAACTGGCGCGCTCGCTGGATGCGGTGATCGAGGATTGCGTGAACGCCGTCGGCGTCGACCTGAACACCGCTTCCGCCGCGCTGCTGGCGCGCATCTCCGGCCTGAACAGCACGCTGGCGCAGAACATCGTCGCCCACCGCGATGCGCATGGCGCGTTCAGGACCCGCGATGCACTCAAGCAGGTGCCGCGTCTGGGTGAGAAAACCTACGTGCTGGCCGCCGGCTTCCTGCGCGTGATGAATGGCGACAACCCGCTGGATGCCTCGGCCGTGCACCCGGAAACCTACCCGCTGGTGCAACGCATCGCCGCCGATACCGGCCGCGACATCCGTTCGCTGATCGGCGATTCCGGCTTCCTCAAGCGCCTCGACCCCAAGCAGTTCACCGACGAAAACTTCGGCCTGCCGACCGTCACCGACATCCTCAAGGAACTCGACAAGCCCGGCCGTGACCCGCGTCCGGAGTTCAAGACCGCCGAGTTCCAGGACGGCGTCGAGAGCCTCAAGGACCTCAAGCCGGGCATGATTCTCGAAGGCGTGGTGACCAACGTCACCAACTTCGGCGCCTTCGTCGACATCGGCGTGCATCAGGATGGGCTGGTGCATATCAGTGCGCTGTCGGAGAAGTTCGTCAAGGACCCCTACGAAGTGGTCAAGGCCGGCGATATCGTCAAGGTCAAGGTCATGGAGGTGGACATCCCGCGCGCGCGCGTCGGTCTGTCGATGCGCATGAGCGATACCCCCGGCGAAAAGGCCGAAGGCCCCCGTGGCGGCGCACAGAACCGTGGCAATGCGCCACGCACGGAACGGCACTCGGCACAGGACAAACCGGCGCCGGTGAATGCCGGCATGGCCGCACTGTTCGCCGGCGCCAAGCAACTGAAGAAACGCTGAAGGAGAGCGCCCGATGGAGATGCCGGACAGCTACAAGCACAGCGCCTTCACCGCCCTGCTCGGCTGCGAGCTGCTCAGTCTGGGCGACGGCACTGCCGAACTGCGGCTGGGCATGCGCGAGGAACTGCGCAACCGCGGCGGCAAGCTGCACGGCGGGGCGATCTTCACCCTGGTCGACGTGGCCATGGGCCTGGCCTGCTCGGCCAGCCATGGCTTTGATGAACACAGCGTGACGCTGGAATGCAAGATCAACTACTTGCGTGGCGTGGCCGAGGGCGACGTGCTTTGCCGCGCCCGCGTGCTGCATGCCGGGCGGCGCACGCTGATGGTCGAGGCCGAGGTGCTGCAGGGCGGCAAGCTGGTAGCCAAGGCCACCGGGACGTTCGCCAGGGTCTGAAGCCACCGCCAGCCAACCCGCCCGGCAGGCTTGCAGACGCGAGCCTTCGCCCCCATATTGTTCGGCCATGTTCAAGGAGCTCACCGTGAGCGATCTCTACGCCCTTCGCCTTGCGCTGCTTAACGAGCCTGCCAACCTGCCCCTGCTGCGCCAGTGCCTGCACGGCATCGAGCGCGAGTGCCTGCGCGTCGACAGCCATGGCCAGCTGGCCCTGACCCCGCACCCGCAGGCGCTGGGCTCAGCCCTGACCCATGCACAGATCACCACCGACTACTCGGAATCACTGCTGGAGTTCATCACTCCGGCCGAAGCCGACCCGGCGGAAACCCTCGCCGACCTGGAGCGCATCCATCGCTTCGCCTACAGCAAGCTCGGCGCTGAGTACCTGTGGAGCCCGTCGATGCCCTGCCCGCTGCCGGCCGAGGAAGACATTCCGATCGCCCGCTATGGCAGCTCGAATATCGGCAAGCTGAAGTATGTCTATCGCAAGGGCCTGGCCCTGCGCTACGGCAAGGCCATGCAGTGCATTGCCGGCATCCACTACAACTTTTCCCTGCCCAGCACCCTCTGGCCGCTGCTGCAGGCGGCCGACGGCGACAGCGGCAGCAGCACCGACTACCAGTCGGCCAGCTATATCGCGCTGATCCGCAATTTCCGCCGCTACAGCTGGCTGCTGATGTACCTGTTCGGCTCCTCGCCGGTGCTCGACGCCGGCTTCCTGCGCGGCCGCCAGCACGAATTGCAGCAGCTCGACCGCGATACCCTGTACCTGCCCTGGGCGACCAGCCTGCGCATGAGCGACCTGGGTTACCAGAACAACGCCCAGGCCGGCCTGACCCCCTGCTACAACGACCTGGCCAGCTACACCAGCAGCCTGCGCGCGGCGGTCTCGACGCCCTACCCGGAATACGTGGCGCTGGGCACCAAGACTGCGGACGGTGAATGGCAGCAGCTGAACACCAACGTGCTGCAGATCGAGAACGAGTACTACTCGAGCATCCGCCCCAAGCGCGTGACCAACAGCGGCGAGCGGCCGATCCAGGCCCTGCTCGCGCGCGGCGTGCAATATGTGGAAGTGCGCTGCCTGGACATCAACCCGTTCCAGCCGCTGGGTATCGACCTGGAAGAGGCACGCTTCCTCGATGCCTTCCTGCTGTTCTGTGCCTTTGCGGAAAGCCCAAGCCTGGGTGGCGCGGAGTGCCGCGACTGCACGACGAACTTCCTCAAGGTGGTCAAGGAAGGTCGCCGGCCCGGCCTGCACCTGCAGCGCCAGGGTGAACCCGTGCTGCTGCAGGAGTGGGCTGGCCAGCTGCTCGACAGCATTGCCGACACGGCCCGCCTGCTCGACCAGGCACACGCCTCCACGGAACACGCAAGCGCCCTGCAGGCACAGCGCGACAAGGTTGCCGATGCCGCGCTGACACCCTCGGCACAGGTGCTGGCCGTGCTCCGCCAACGCCAGGAAAGTTTCCAGCAGTTTGCCCTGCGCCAGAGCCAGGAGCATGCCCGCTACTTCCGCCGCCAGCCGCTGAGCAGCGACCAGCAGCAGGCCTTCGAAGCACTGGCCCGGCAGTCCCTGGCCGAGCAGGCCGCCATTGAACACAGCGATGCGCAGCCGTTCGATGCGTTCGTGGCCGCCTATCAGGCCAGCATCACTGGTCAGCCGGCCTGAGCGAAAAAACCAATAGGCCGTCACAGAATTGCCTGCCGGGCCACGCCGGCGGGTTACGGCTGGGGCGGCTGCGCGGCTATGCTCGGCGCATCGCCACTCGACGAGCCGCAACATGCCTCACGCCCAGCGCGCAGAAGACCAGCAGTGGAGCCTGGAAAGCCTGAACAAGGCATACCAGCAGGGCTACATGGCCGGCCTCACCGGCCGCTCGCCGAGCCAGCAGCCTTATCCGGCAGAGGTGCTGGGCGCCGCCTGGGAAGCCGGCCTGGCTGACGGGCAGGAGCAGGCACTGCTCCTGCCCAAGGCGAAAAGTGCCTGACGGCGCCGATACCGATGCCGAACCGCTGCAGATAGCGACACGCTGGCTATCGCCACGCTCAACCCACCTTCACGCGGCGCAACCCCCATCCTGCGGATCCGGCGCTACAAGGCCTTCTCGAACACCTGCGAATTGCGCTGGAAGTTGTACAGCGAGGCCCGCGCCACCGGCAGGCGTTCCACCGAGCTGGGCTGGAAGCCGCGCTCGCGGAACCAGTGCGCGGTGCGCGTGGTCAGCACGAACAGGGTCTTCAGGCCCATCGCCCGAGCGCGCTGCTCGATGCGCTCGAGCAGCTCGTCGCCACGCCCGCCGTGGCGGTAATCCGCACTTACCGCCAGGCAGGCCAGCTCGCCCGAATCCGACTCGTTGATCCGGTACAGCGCGGCGCAGGCGATGATCAGCCCGTCGCGCTCGACGATGCTGAACTGGCCGATCTCGCGCTCGAGCACCTCGCGCGAACGGCGCACCAGGATGCCCTGCTCTTCCAGCGGAGTGATCAGGTCGATCAGGCCGCCGACATCCTCGATGGTCGCCTCGCGCAGCGACTCGAACTGCTCCTGGTCGACCAGCGTGCCGCTGCCGTCGCGGGTAAACAGTTCGGTGAGCAGCGAGCCGTCCTCGGCATAGCTGACCATGTGACTGCGCTTGACCCCGCCGCGACAGGCCTGCGCCGCCGCATCCAGCAACTCGGCCTGGTAGCTGCTGCCGAGCCGGGCCAGGTGGGCCGGCACCTGCTGCGGCCGCAGCTCGCGCACCAGCCGGCCCTGCTCGTCGAGCAAACCGGCTTCGCTGCCGAACAGCACCAGCTTGTCCGCCGCCAGCTCGATGGCCGCGCGGGTAGCCACGTCCTCGCAGGCCAGGTTGAAGATCTCCCCGGTCGGCGAATAGCCCAGCGGCGACAGCAGCACGATGCTGCGCTCATCCAGCAGCCGGCTGATGCCCTTGCGGTCGATGCGCCGCACTTCGCCGGTATGGTGGTAATCCACCCCGTCGAGCACCCCGATCGGCCGTGCGGTAACCAGGTTGCCGCCGGCCACGCGCAGCCGCGAACCCTGCATCGGCGACGAGGCCATGTCCATCGACAGCCGCGCCTCGATGGCGATGCGCAACTGGCCGACCGCATCGATCACGCAGTCCAGGGTCGGCCCGTCGGTGATCCGCAGGTCGCGATGATAGTGCGCGGTCAGCCCGCGCTCGGCCAGGCGTGCCTGGATCTGCGGACGCGAGCCATGCACCAGCACCAGGCGCACGCCAAGGCTGTGCAGCAACACCAGGTCATGCACGATGTTGCCGAAATTCGGATGTTCGATACCGTCACCAGGCAACATGACCACGAAGGTGCAGTCCCGATGGGCGTTGATGTAGGGGGTGGCGTGACGCAGCCAGTTGACGTAGTCGTGCATGGATAAACCTGTGTGGCGAGTCCTGAGTCTCCCCTCGCGCGCTGGCGGGAAAGGGGCCGGGGGAGAAGGCGCTGGCCACCCGCTCCCCAACCCTCTCCCGGGCATGGGAGAGGGGGTAGTCCGTAGTCATCGTCGCAACAAGGCAGACTCTCCGCTCATTTCGGGCTCACAGGCAGTAATGCTGTATCAGGTCACGCAACAGGCGCACGGTCGGTTCGATCCGCGCCATCTCCAGGTATTCGTCCGGCTGGTGGGCACAGGCAATGTCGCCCGGGCCGAGCACGATGGTCTCGCAGCCAAGCTGCTGAAGATACGGGGCTTCGGTGCCGAAGGCCACCGCTTCTGCGGCATGCCCGGTCAGCCGTTCGGCCAGGCGCACCAGCTCGCAGTCCGCCGCCTGCTCGAACGGCGGCACGCCGGGAAACAGCGGGGCATAGTCGATGCGCACCTGGTGGCGTTCGGCCAAGGGCTGCAGTTTGGCGCGGATGGCGGCCCGCAACTGCTGCGGATCCATGCCCGGCAGCGGGCGCAAGTCGAACTCCAGCGAGCACTGGCCACAGATGCGGTTGGGATTGTCGCCGCCATGGATGCAGCCGAAGTTGAGGGTCGGCTGTGGCACGCTGAACTGCGGATTATTGAACGCTTGCTGCCATTGCCGGCGCAGCGTCATCAGCTCGCCGATACTGGCGTGCATGGCCTCCAACGCACTGTGTCCAAGGCTCGGATCCGATGAGTGACCACTTTGCCCGTGGATATCGATGCGCTCCATCATCACCCCCTTGTGCAGGCGAATCGGGCGCAAGCCGGTGGGTTCGCCGATCACCGCCGCGCGTCCCAGCGGGCGACCGGCATCTGCCAGGGCGCGCGCGCCGGACATCGAGCTCTCTTCGTCGCAGGTCGCCAGAATCAGCAGCGGCTGGCGAAACGGGTGCTCCAGCAGGCCTTGCACGGCTTCGATCACCAGCGCAAAGAAGCCTTTCATGTCGCAACTGCCGAGACCGTACCAGCGCCCGTCGCGCTCGCTCAGGCCCAGCGGATTGGAGCGCCACAGGGCCTCGTCAAACGGCACGGTATCGCTATGCCCGGCCAGCACCAGGCCACCCGGCCCCTGACCACGACTGGCGAGCAGGTTGAACTTGCCTGGCTGGACCTCTTGCAGTTCACAGGTAAAGCCCAGTTCGCCGAGCCAGCCGGCCAGCAATTCGACCACCGCCCGGTTGGACTGATCCAGCGCCGGCTGGGTGCAGCTGACCGAGGGCGCGGCGAGCAGCGCGGCAAAGCGTTGTGGCAATGAAGGAAGGGGCATTACGCAACTCCACAAGAGCGCTGGCCCGGCATGCCGCCCGTCCAGCGCAAAATAAACACCAGGCAAGTCTTGCGGAATTGACCCGCGTCAGCAATCGCAGGCAGCGGAACCGTAACGATTCTGCCATAATTCGCCCCCCTACCCATCCCACGGTTAGTACTCCTTCATGTTCGAGTTCATCAGCAGCCTTAATCCCGCTCTGGTCATCAGCCTGGTTCTGGCCTTGGTCTTTGTCCTGACTTTCGAGTTCATCAACGGCTTTCATGACACCGCCAATGCGGTGGCGACGGTGATCTACACCAATGCCATGCCCTCCCACATCGCCGTGATTGCTTCGGGCATCTGCAATTTTCTGGGTGTATTGCTGGGTGGCGTCGGCGTGGCGTATGCCATCGTCCACTTGCTCCCGGTCGAGCTGCTGATCAATGCCAATGCCACCTACGGCCTGGTCATGGTGTTCTCGCTGCTCAGCGCCGCCATTATCTGGAACCTCGGTACCTGGTATCTGGGCATTCCCGCTTCCAGCTCACACACCCTGATCGGCTCTATCCTCGGAGTCGGCCTGGGCAACGCACTGATCAGTGATATTGCCGTAGCCGATGGGGTCAACTGGCAGAAAGCCATCGACATTGCCATTTCGCTGGTCGCCTCGCCGCTGGCCGGTTTCCTGGTGGCGGGACTGGTGCTGCTGGGCCTGAAGTGGCTGCGCCAACATTCCAAGATGCACTTCAAACCCGACCAGCGACTGCAGGCTGATGGCAAGAAGCACCCGCCGTTCTGGAGTCGCGTCACCCTGATCGCCTCGTCCATGGGCTTGAGCTTCGTGCATGGCTCCAACGACGGCCAGAAAGGCATCGGCCTGCTCATGCTGGTGCTGATCGGTATAGTCCCGGCGCAGTTCGTCCTCGATCTCGACAGCAGCACCTACCAGATCGAGCGCACCCGCGACGCCGCCGAGCACCTGCTGCAGTTCTACCAGCGGCATGACGACTCGCTGGGCGAGTACCTCTCGCTGGGCAAGAATGGCAACACCGAGATGCCCAAGCAGTTTCGCTGCGATCCAGCCATGACCGGCCCGACCATCGCCGCACTGCTCAATGACCTGAAGGGCGTCACTGACTACAAGCAGATGGCCCCCGAAGTACGCCCGCAAGTGCGCCGCTACCTGCTGTGCCTGGATGACACCGCGAAAAAGGTCGGCAAGCTGAGCAGCCTGGACTCGAAGGAAAAGGCCGATCTGGACAAACTGCGCAAGGACCTGGCCGCCACCACCGAATACGCCCCGACCTGGGTGATCTTCGCCGTGGCTCTGGCACTGGGCATCGGCACCATGGTCGGCTGGAAACGCGTGGTGCTGACCGTGGGCGAGAAGATCGGCCGCCAGGGCATGACTTACGCTCAGGGCATGAGCGCCCAGATCACCGCCACCGCCGCCATCGGCCTGGCCACCGCCTACGGCCTGCCGGTCTCCACCACCCACGTACTGTCCTCGGGCGTGGCGGGCACCATGGTGGCCAACAAGAGCGGGCTGCAGTTTGATACAGTGCGCAACATCCTGATCGCCTGGGTATTGACCCTGCCGGTGACCATTGGCCTGGCGGCCGGGCTGTTCTGGATCAGCGTCCAACTCTTCGTCTAGTCGGTAGCACCAAATCTCAAGGCCGCCTCCGGGCGGCCTCGTCGTCTTTGCGGAGCACCAAATGCCCAAAGAAACTGAAATAAAACTGCGCGCCAGCCGGGCCACCCTGCTAGCCCTGCGTGAGCATCCGCTGCTGAAGAAGCGCAACAAATCCGGCTGGCAGCAGCACGAATTGTTCAATCAGTACTTCGACACCCCGGCCCGCGACCTGGCCGGGGCCAAAGTGGCACTGCGCCTGCGCCGTGATGGCGAGCAGATCATCCAGACCCTGAAAAGCCGCGGCCAGAGCGTGGCCGGGCTGTCCGAGCGCAACGAATGGGACTGGTACCTGGACAAGGCCGAACTGGATCTGGGCAAGCTGGATGACAGCTGCTGGCCGGCCAGCCTGGCAAACCTCGACAAAGCCAGCCTGCAGCCGGTGTTTTCCACCGACTTCCTGCGCGAGAAAGCCGATATTGCCTGGGGCCGTGGCAAGGCCAAAGTAGCCATCGAGGCCGCGCTTGACCTGGGCAAGGTGTGTACCGGCCCGCAGCAGGAAGAAATCTGCGAGCTGGAACTGGAGCTGCGCGAAGGTGAACCGGCAGCCCTGCTTGAGCTGGCCATCGAACTGGCCGCCGACCTGCCACTGATGCCGTGCGACATCAGCAAGGCCGAGCGCGGTTATCGCCTGTTTGACAGCAACAGCTACAGCCTGAGCTTGCCGGCAACCGAACTGCAGCCCGAGCAGGCGCTGGACGACGTGTTTGCCGCACTGGCCTGGCAGCTGCTCGGCAACAGCCAGCGCCTGGCCGAGCAGTACCGCTTCAACAGCCACTGGAAACTGCTGGAACAGTGGCTGCAGCAACTGACCGACTTGCGCGCCCTGCTCGCCAGCCTGGGCCAGGCCGCGCCACGCGCCAGCAGCCATGCCTTGCGTGAAGCACTGGATGCGCTGCTCAAGGATTGGCGTCCGTTGCTGCTGGCTGGCCAGCACGACGACCAGCTGCGCCAGCAGGCGCCTGAGCGCTTCGCCAGCGAACTGGACAACACGCGCTGGGGGCTGTTTTCCCTGCAGGCGTCACTCTGGCTGCTGCAACGCGGCTGGATCACTGCGCGCAATGCACGCGGTAACCGTCAGGGCCAGGCACCCATTGGCAAATGGCTGCCACGCCTGCTCGCCGAGGAGGCCAACGACCTGCAGCTCAGGCGCTATCAGCAGCAACCCGAAGACCTCGCCGAGCAACTGCCGCGCATCGAACGCCTGCTCGCCTGGCTGCGTCTGGCGCGCCAGATGCTGGAGCTGCCGGAAGTCGACCGCCTGTACGGCGAACTGCTCAAGCTGGAAGCGCTCGCGCAGCAGCCGCTCAACCCCGAGCAGTTGGCCGCACGCAGCCTGCAGGCCCATACTGTGAGCACGCTGCGCGCCTGGAAGAGCCTGGTGCGCTAGCGCTGCAACGTTGGCCGCAATGACCGAGGAAGCCCCATGTCCGCTAGTGTTTCGTCAACCGAGGATCGCCAGCTCGAGCTCAACGAGATCCTGCGCAGCCTGGTCGGCAAGTCCCGGCTGAGCCAGGAAGCCGCCGAGCATGTGCTGGCGATCCGCCGCAGCGCGGTGACCAACCAGCAGCATCCCCTGGAATTCCTGGCCGCCCAGCAGGTCGACGACCTCGCCCGCCCCGGGCGCAAGCTGGACCTGGAAAGCCTGACCCAGTGGCTGGCGGAATACGCCGGCCAGCCCTACCTGCGCATCGACCCGCTGAAGATCAACGTGGCCGCCGTGACCCCGCTGATGTCGCATGCCTTTGCCCAGCGCCACCGGATCCTCGCGGTGGCCGTGGATCCGGATTCGGTCACCATCGCCAGCGCCCAGCCGTTTGTATCAGGCTGGGAAAGCAACCTGCTGCATGTGCTCAAGCGTCCGATCAGGCGCGTGGTGGTCAACCCGGCCGACCTGCAGCGCTTCACCAGCGAGTTCTACCGCCTGGCCCGCTCGGTCAGCGGGGCCAACGCCGGCGAGGCCAAGGTTGGCGGGGTCGGCAACTTCGAGCAGCTGCTCAAGCTCAGCGCCGGCGACAAGGAGCCGGATGCCGACGATGCGCACATCGTCAATATCGTCGACTGGATCTTCCAGTACGCCTACCAGCAGCGTGCCAGCGACATCCATATCGAGCCGCGGCGCGAACAGGGCACCGTGCGCTTCCGCATCGACGGCGTGCTGCATAACGTCTACCAGCTGCCGCCGCAGGTGACCATGGCGGTGGTCAGCCGGCTGAAAAGCCTCGGCCGCATGAACGTGGCGGAAAAGCGCCGGCCGCAGGATGGCCGGGTCAAGACCAAGACTCCGGACGGCGGCGAAGTCGAGCTGCGCCTGTCGACCCTGCCGACCGCCTTCGGCGAGAAGATGGTGATGCGCATCTTCGATCCCGAAGTGCTGCTGAAAAATCCCGACCAGCTGGGTTTCTCCGCCGACGACCTGCGCCGCTGGGTCAGCATGACCGGCCAGCCCAACGGCATCATCCTGGTCACCGGCCCCACCGGCTCGGGCAAGACCACCACCCTCTACACCACGCTCAAGCAACTGGCCACGCCCGAAGTCAACGTCTGCACCATCGAAGACCCGATCGAGATGATCGAGCCGGCCTTCAACCAGATGCAGGTGCAGCACAACATCGACCTGACCTTCGCCAGCGGCGTGCGCGCACTGATGCGCCAGGACCCGGACATCATCATGGTCGGCGAGATCCGCGACCTGGAAACCGCCGAGATGGCGATCCAGGCCGCCCTTACCGGGCACCTGGTGCTGTCGACCCTGCACACCAACGACGCCCCCAGCGCCATCACCCGCCTGCAGGAGCTGGGCGTGCCCTACTACCTGCTCAAGGCCACCCTGCTCGGCGTCATGGCGCAGCGCCTGGTGCGCACCCTGTGCCCGCACTGCAAGGCGCCGGTGGACATTGATGAAGACGACTGGCAGGCCCTGACCCGCCCGTGGAGCGCGCCGCTGCCGACCCAGGCCCAGCGCGCCGTAGGTTGTCCCGAGTGCCGCGACACCGGCTATCGCGGACGTGCCGGGGTCTACGAAATCATGCTGCTGAATGACGACATCAAGCCGCTGATCAGCGCCGACACCGACCTCGTCGCCCTGCGCCGCCAGGCCTTCAAGGAAGGCATGCGCAGCCTGCGCCTGTCCGGTGCGCAAAAGGTCGCGAGCGGCCTGACCACCATCGAGGAAGTGCTGCGGGTGACCCCGCAGAGCGAGCAGAAATGACCGCCCTGCACTTGACCGCCGCAGCGGCAGGCCTTTCACCCACACCGGCAAGCGCAGCGCCACCGCGACACTGAGCCGCTTGCCAGGCCCAATCAGGAAAACACGCAATGCAGCGGCTGTCGATCCGCCACGCAAAACCCGCGCCGAGCGTGCCGGGCAGTCTCGGCCACTGGCTGTCTGGCCTGCTGCTGATGCTTGCTTGCGGCCTGGCAACGAGCGCCGAGCCACTGCAGATCGACAACCTGCCCGCGGGCCAGCAGGGCCTGTACAGCACGCTGCTGCAGGAAGGCGACACCCCCATGGACCTGCGCGAGGCGATGCAGGCCGCACAGGATGGCCGGTTCCGCCCCGGCCCGGCCCCGGTCCTGCACTTCGGCATCGGCAGTCGGCCGGTCTGGGTGCGCCTGGCGCTGCACAACCCGCACACTGAAGCGATCCAGGTCCGGGTGATCACCGGGATAACCTGGATCGATTCCCTGCAATTGAGCCTGGTCCGCGACGGGCAGCTGCTGCAGGAGTGGCGCGCCGGTGACAACCTGGCCGGGGCGCGCGACCTGGTACCCGGCATGGGTTTCATTGCCAGGCTGAGCATTCCCAGTGGCGACAGCGAGCTCTATCTGCGCGCCGAAAGTCCCGATCCGCTGGTGCTGCCCATTGAAGTGCTGCGCGAGGAGAGCTTCCAGGCACGCCACCTCGAATACCGCTTCGTCTACGGCCTGATCTATGGCTTCCTGCTCTCGATGATCGTCTACAACGGCATGCTGTTCATCGGCCTCAAGGATCGCAGCTACCTGTATTACTCACTGTACCTGGGGCTGTTTGGCGTCCTCAATATTGCCTATACTGGCCACGGCCTGGCCTGGTTCTGGGAGGACTACCGGTGGCTGCAGGAGCATTGCATCCTGATCAGCATGGTGCTGACCGGCTGCGCCGGCCTGGCGTTCACCAGCAGCTTCCTCGACCTGGCCAGGCGCGCGCCCGGCTCCCGCCACCTGTTGCAGGGCATGGCCGCGACCAGCCTGGCCGGCCTGCTCCTCAGCCAGCTGCTGGGCAACCAGGCCGCCGAGGCCACGATCGCCTTCAGCTTTGCCCTGGTCTACTCGGCGAGCATGCTGTTCCTCGGCCTGACCACCCTGCGGCGCAACAGCCTGGCCGGCCATTACTACCTGGCTGCCACCCTGTGCGGCATGCTTGGCACGGTGATCACCACACTCACCGTATGGGGCGCGCTGCCATTCACCGGCTGGAATTACGGCGCCATCAAGATCGGCCTGATGCTGCAGGCCGCGCTGCTGGCCCTGGCCCTGAGTCACCGGATCCGCCAGCAGCAATACGGCAGGTTGCGCGCCGAACGCCTGGCCGAGCGCGACCCGCTGACCGGCCTGCACAATCGCCGCGGCTTCAACGAGCAGGCCGCGCCGCTGTGGAACAGCACCGTGCGCCACCAGCGCCCGCTCAGCCTGATCATGCTCGACCTGGATCACTTCAAGACCATCAACGACCTGCATGGCCATGCCGCCGGCGATCTGGCGCTGGTGCAGACGGCGAAGCTGCTGGCCAACAGCTGTCGCGGCGCCGACCTGCTGGCGCGCTGGGGCGGCGAGGAGTTCCTGCTGCTGCTGCCGGAAACCGGGCTGAATGAAGCCCGCGCGCTGGCCGAGCGGCTGCGCGCGGAAATCCAGGCGCTGAGCGGCACCGGCGAGCTGCAAAAACTGGCGCTGAGCGCCAGCTTCGGGGTGATCGAGCGCTCCGCCCAGCTGCAGCTGGAGCAGCTGATCAACCAGGCCGACCGGCTGCTCTATGTGGCCAAGCACAGCGGGCGCAACCGGGTCTGCGCCGAGGCCTGAGCACAGCGCCGCGAGCACCGCCCGTGGCCAACCTTGACCGCAACGGCGGCCGCCGCGCACCCTATGCCCATTGCCAAGTTCCGGTGCCCGCCCCGCCCATGACCAGCCCCGCCGCCCCGCCGCCCGCCGAACAACCCGCCACCCTGCTGCTGCGCCGGGTCGCCATCGATACCTACCGCGAAAACGTGGCCTACCTGCACCGCGATTGCGCGATCTACCGGGCCGAGGGCTTTCAGGCCCTGTCCAAGGTCGAGGTGCGCGCCAATGGCCAGCGCATTCTCGCCAGCCTGAATGTGGTGGATGACGACTGCATCGTCGGCGCCGACGAACTGGGGCTTTCCGAAGATGCCTTTGCCCAGCTGAATGTGGCCAACGGCCATCCGGCCAGCATTGCCCAGGCGGAACCGGCCGCGTCGATTCCGGCCCTGCACCGCAAGATCGCCGGCGAGCGCCTGAACCGCGAGGATTTCTACAACATCGTCCGCGACATTGCCGAGCACCGCTATTCGAAGATCGAGCTGACCGCCTTCGTGGTCGCCTGCAACCAGGGCGAGCTGGACCGCGAGGAGGTGTACTTCCTCAGCGACGGCATGGCCCGGATCGGCCGCCGCCTCGACTGGCACGAACATCCGGTGGTCGACAAGCACTGCATCGGCGGCATCCCCGGCAACCGCACCTCGATGCTGGTGGTGCCGATCGTCGCCGCCCACGGCATGCTCTGCCCGAAGACCTCTTCGCGGGCCATCACCTCGCCGGCCGGCACTGCCGACACCATGGAAGTGCTGGCCGATGTCGAGCTGCCGTTCGCGCGCCTGGAACAGATTGTGCGCGAACACCGCGGCTGCCTGGCCTGGGGCGGCAGCAGCCAGCTGTCACCCGCCGATGACGTGCTGATCTCGGTGGAGCGGCCGCTGTCGATCGACTCGCCGGGGCAGATGGTCGCCTCGATCCTGTCGAAGAAGCTCGCCGCCGGCTCCACCCACCTGCTGCTGGATATCCCGGTCGGCCCCACCGCCAAGGTCCGCTCGATGCCCGAGGCGCAGAAACTGCGCAAGCTGTTCGAGTTCGTCGCCGCGCGCCTGGGGCTGGCCATCGATGTGGTGATCAGCGACGGCCGTCAGCCGGTGGGCAACGGCATCGGCCCGGTGCTGGAAGCCCGCGACGTGATGCGCGTGCTGGAAAACGACCCGCAGGCCCCCATCGACCTGCGCCAGAAAGCCCTGCGCCTGGCCGGGCGCATGCTCGAGTTCGACCCCGACGTGCGCGGCGGCGATGGCTATGCGATTGCCCGCGACATCCTCGATTCCGGGCGCGCCCTGAGCAAGATGCGCGCGCTGATCGAGGCCCAGGGCAGCAAGGCCTTCGACTATCGCCAGGCGCCGCTGGCAGCACTGAGTTTCGACATCCATGCCGGCAACAGCGGCGTGGTCAGCGCCATCGACAACCTGCAACTGGCGCGCATCGCCCGCCTGGCCGGTGCGCCCAAGGTACAGGGCGCCGGGGTCGACCTGCTGCGCAAGCTGGGTGACCCGGTACAGGCCGGCATGCCGCTGTACCGGGTATATGCGGCCTACCCGGCCGACCTGGAATTCGCCCACCAGGCCTGCGCCCGGAGCAGCGGCTTCAGTGTCGGCCCGGCGGACAGCCTGGCGCCCTTGTTCGTGGAATTTTAGGTTCGTGGAGTTTTAGGGGCCCTGATGGACACACTGCTGCTGTATTTTGCCGACGAGCGTACGCCGGCCCTGCGCCTGGCCGAAGCCCTGCAGTTGCAGGCGGCCGCGATCGAGCGCCACCGCTTTCCCGATGACGAGTTGCGCCTGCGCCTGCCGTTCGCTGCCGGTCAGGCGGTCCCGGCGCAGGTCTTGCTGTACCGCAGCCTCAACCGCCCCAACGACAAGCTGGTCGAGCTGCTGCTGGTGGCCGGCGAGGCGCGCGCCCTCGGCGTGCAGCGCCTGCTGCTGGTCGCCCCGTACCTGGCCTATATGCGCCAGGACATCGCCTTTCAGCCCGGCGAGGTGGTCAGCCAGACCATCGTCGGCGCCTTTATTGCCCAGCACTTCGACGCGCTGGTCACCGTCGACCCGCACCTGCACCGCATCGAGCGCCTGGAGCAGGCGGTCCCCCTGGGCAACGCCGCCGTCTGCCTGTCGGCGGCCCCCCTGCTCGCCCGGCTGATTGCCGAGCGCCGGCCGCAGGCACTGCTGATCGGCCCGGACGCCGAATCGGCGCAATGGATCGAAGCGGCTGCCCGCGACCAGGGGTTCGCCCATGGCGTGTGCAGCAAGCTGCGCAGCGGCGACCGGCAGGTCAGCATCGAACTGCCGGCCCTGGACTTCCGCAAGCGCCAGGTGGTGGTGCTGGATGACATCGCCAGCTCCGGCAGGAGCCTGGCCGCCGCGGCGGAGAAGCTGCTGGCTGCCGGCGCCGCGTCGGTGGATGTGGCGGTGACCCACGCGCTGTTTGCCGGCGATGCGCTGGAGGTGCTCAGGGCTGCCGGGGTCGGCGAGGTCTGGAGTAGCGACTGCATCGCCCATCCGAGCAATGCCATCGGCATGGCCCCGTTGCTGGCCGAAGCGCTGCGCAAACTGCTGTAGGGCGGCTGGAGGATTGACGCGCCGCAACCGGCAGATCAGCTGCCGGCGTTTTCCGCGGCCAGGATGCTGGCCACGCGCCGGGGCTTGCAGTTGAGGTAGGCCGAGCTCTGCAACCAGCGCCGGTCGGGGTACCAGGAGAACATGAACTGGCCGCCCTTGAGCTGGTCCACCACCATCCGCCCGACTTCCGGGCGTACCGCCGGGCAGCCCAGGCTGCGTCCGATGCGGCCCTGGCTGCGCACCAGGCGCGGGTCAACGTAGGCCGCCGAATGGATCACGATGGCACGCTCGCGGGCACGGTCATTGATCCCCGGCTCCAGGCCGTCCATGCGCAACGAATAGCCATGCTTGCCCTGATAGCTCTCGGCGGTGCGGAACAGGCCGAGGCTGGACTGGTGGCTGCCATCGCTGTTGGAAAACCGCGTGGCCAGGTTTTC
Organism: Pseudomonas sp. N040; assembly: GCF_015637705.1. GTDB lineage: Bacteria > Pseudomonadota > Gammaproteobacteria > Pseudomonadales > Pseudomonadaceae > Aquipseudomonas. Next base: position 274,174 of record NZ_JADOBE010000004.1, read on the forward strand.
CCCGGACTGCCGGCCATGGGCGACGAAATCGCGCAGCAGCAGGCGGTTGCGCTGCAGGTCGAAGATCCACAGGCGGCGGGCGCTGGACGGCTGCGAATAGTCGATGACCGCCAGGCGCCGGGCCGGCTCCGCGCCATTGTTGAGTGCGCACTGCATGGCCGCCACGGCATGCGCCAGCGCCTGCTTGTTTAATCCGGGAGCGGCGCGCGACAATTTGTCCAGCAGCGGCTGGTAGGCCGGGCTGGCGGCCAGCACTGGCGGGGAAACAACGCCAACGACAGCGAGACACAGGCAGAGCCTGCGGACAAGGGTGAACATGGGCTGGGGCAACCTCTGGAAGCGCTTGCTGCAGACATCCTGTCGCTGACTGGCTGCGTTGTTATGATCACCCCGCAACCGCTTGCAAGCGGGGGTCGTGCAGCCTTGCTTGGGCGGCATTCTATCTGGAGCGGCGCGATTGTTCAAAAAATGCTCAATATTTCTCGGCATCCTGCTACTCGGCGCACAGCTTGCACCGCCCGCCGGCGCGGCCGACGCCTTGCAACAGCGCCTGCAGGGCTTGCCCGCCAGCTGCTTCGGCGAACCGGGCAATCTCGACAGTGCCGGCCTCGCCCGCCTGCTCGAGTTCTACCGGGCGCGTGCCTTTCAGCCCGCCTGGGAATCCGCCGCACAGCTCGACAGCCTAGCGCTGCAGCTGGAGCAACTGGCCGACGATGGTCTCAATCCGGCCAGCTACCAGCTTTCGGCGATTCGCCAGCTGGCCGCCCGGCCGGCCACCGACGCGCAGTCAGCGGACTGCGCCGATATTCGCGTCAGCCATGCCTACCTGCAGGCCCTGCATGACCTCAGCCGGGGCCGCCTGGCGCAGGACAGCATCGAGCCACTCTGGCATTCCACACTGACACCGCCACCCAGCCCGCTGCCACGCCTGTCGCCGCGCCAGCGCGCGCTGGACGACCTGCCCGGCGCATTCGCCGATGCCCGCCCCGGCACCCGCCAGTACCAGCAGCTGCGGCAGAGCTATGCCCGCCTGCGCCAGGCCGCACTGCCGGACTGGCCGCGGATCCCCGGCGGACCGCTGCTCAAGCCGGGCATGGCCGATCCGCGCCTGCCGCTGCTCGACCAGCGCCTGGCCGGCGAAGGCTATCTGCCGGCCGCCAGTGCCGACCCGGCCGACCTGCACTACAGCCCGCCGCGGGTCGCCGCCGTGCAGGCCTTCCAGCGCCAGCACGGCCTGCAGGCCGACGGCATCCTCGGCGCGGGCACCCTGAGCGAACTGAATATCAGTGCGGCGCAGCGCCGTGACCAGCTGCGCATCAACCTGGAACGCTGGCGCTGGCTGAGCGCGAACCTCGACGCGGAAATCCTGCTGGTCGACATCAGTGCCGCCCGCCTGAACTATTACCGCGAGCACGTCCTGCTCTGGCAGACCCGTCTGCAGGTCGGCCGCGCCGCGCGGCCGACGCCCCTGCTCAAGTCGGTGCTGACCCGGCTGACGCTGAATCCTAGCTGGACCGTACCGCCGACCATCCTGCAGAAGGACAAGTTGCCGGCGATTCGCGCCGACCTGAACTTCCTCGCCGAACACCGGCTGCGGGTCCTCGACCTGCAAGGCAATGAACTGGATCCGGCCACCATCGACTGGCAACGTCCCGGCGCCATCATGCTGCGCCAGGACCCCGGCCCGCAGAACCCGCTGGGCAAGATGGCCCTGCGCTTTCCCAACCCGTTCTCGGTATACCTGCACGACACGCCGAGCATCGAGCTGTTCGAGAAGTCGCCGCGCACCTTCAGCTCCGGCTGTGTGCGCGTCGAAGGGGTGAGCCGGATCCTGGAACTGCTACTGAGCCCGGCCGAGCGGCTGCAGGTGGATGCGCTGCTGGCCAGCGGCAACACCGTGGAGTACCGCCTGCCGCGCCGGGTGCCGATCCTGCTCGGCTACTGGACCGCGGAAGCCGACGCGGCCGGCCAGCCCCTGTACCGCCCGGACATCTACGGGCATGATGCCAGGCTGCTGGCGGCGCTTGATGCGGCCACCCGCTAGCAGGCCGTTGAAAAACCCCCTGGGTTGCCGCTGCCGTGTTGAAAACCGGCCCGCCTGGCGCAGCACGCGGCGCTCAACAACCCCGACTCAACCCGCCCATCCAAGGAGAGTTCCATGCAAATCGGCAGTGTGATGTTCCTGTTCGTCGGCCTCGCGGTCGCCCTGCTGTTCATGGGTTTCAAGGTGGTGCCGCAAGGCTATGAATGGACCGTGGAGCGCTTCGGCCGCTACACCAACACCCTCAAGCCCGGCCTCAACATCATCGTTCCGGTGATGGACAAGATCGGCCGCAAGCTCAACGTGATGGAAAGCGTGCTGGACATCCCGCCGCAGGAAGTCATCACCGCCGACAACGCCACCGTGCAGATCGACGCCATCTGCTTCTTCCAGATCATCAACTCGGCGCAGGCGGCCTACGAGGTGAACAACCTCGAGCACGCCATCCGCAACCTGGTGATGACCAACATCCGCACCGTGCTCGGCTCGATGGAACTGGATGCCATGCTCGGCCAGCGCGACGCGATCAACGAGAAACTGCTGAAGACCGTCGATGAAGCCACCGCGCCCTGGGGCATCAAGATCACCCGCATCGAGATCAAGGACATCAGCCCGCCCGCCGACCTGATGGCGGCGATGTCCGGGCAGATGAAGGCCGAACGCATCAAGCGCGCGCAGATCCTCGAGGCCGAGGGCCTGCGCGCCGCCGCCATCCTCACCGCCGAAGGCAAGAAGCAGGCGCAGATCCTCGAGGCCGAAGGCCAGCGCGAGGCCGCCTTCCTCGAAGCCGAGGCCCGCGAGCGCGCAGCCCAGGCCGAAGCCGAGGCCACGCGCATGGTCTCGGAGGCGATCGCTGCCGGTAACGTGCAGGCGGTCAACTACTTCGTCGCGCAGAAATACATCGACGCGCTGGGCAAGCTGGCCAGCGCCGACAACAGCAAGGTGATCCTGATGCCGCTGGAAGCCAGCCAGATGATCGGCTCGATTGGCGGCATCGGCGAAATCGTCAAGGCCACCTTCGGCGACAAGCAGGCCTGAACATCCTCAGACCGCAGGTTGGGTTGAAGCGCACAGCGCTGACGCCCAACGGCTTTTCGCATGGCCCGATGCTTTGCCCGTTGGGCTTCGCTACGCTCAACCCAACCTACCCCGCACAGCAATGCACAGCAGACATGAAAAGGGTTCTTATCCATGTGGGACTACCTGCAACATCTCACCTTCTGGGACTGGCTGGCCTTCGGCAGCCTGCTGCTGATACTCGAAGTGTTCGGTGCCGGCGGCTACCTGCTGTGGACCGGCATCGCCGCAGCCAGCGTCGGCGTGATCCTCTACCTGTTTCCCGCCCTGGCCTGGCCCTGGCAGTTCCTCCTGTTCGGCTGCCTGTCGATCCTCACTGCGGTGTTCTGGTGGCAACGGCAGAAGGCTGCCGCCAAGCCATCCGACCAGCCGGGGCTGAACCAGCGCGGCAGCGAGTTTGTCGGACGCAGCTTTACCCTGCATGAAGCGATAGTCGGCGGCCGCGGCAAGATCAAGGCCGGCGACAGCGTGTGGCTGGTCAGCGGCCCGGATCTGCCGGCCGGCAGCCAGGTACGGGTCAGCGGCCAGGATGGCGTGCTGCTGAAGGTCGAACCGGCATGAGCAAACAGACGGAAATCCTCGCCCCGCTGCCCCTGCATGCCGCCAACGGCCGCCTGAGCGAGGAAGGCTGGGCGCGCCAACCCTTCTGGCGCTACCAGCGCAGTGCCGTCCCCGCCAGCGCCTGGCGGATCAAGGAATGGGACTACTACGCGGTGATGTCCCCCGACCAGCAGTTCGCCATCGGCCTGACCGCCAGCAACCTCGGCTATGCCGGGCTGTATGCGATCTGCTTTGTCGACCTGGCCACTGGCCAGAGCTATCAGAGCGATGCGCTGCAGGTACTGCCGCTGGCGCGCCATGCATTTCCTGAACAGGCGGCCGACGGCGAAGTGCGTTTCGCCAGCAAGCAGCTCTCCCTGCACTTTATTACCGAAGCCGGACAACGCCGTCTGCGCTTTGCCAGCTCGGCCATACAGGGCCCGAACGGCCGTGGCATCGAAGGCGAGATCCTGCTGAGCCAGCCGGCTGGCCTGGAGTCGATGAACATCGCCACTTCCTGGGCCGAAAACCGCAAGGCGTTCTACTACAACAGCAAGATCAACTGCCTGCCCGCCAGTGGCGGCTTCGACTTCGCCGGCCAGCACTATGCGCTCAAGCCCGAGCGTGACCTCGGCGTACTCGACTGGGGCCGTGGCGTCTGGACCTACAACAACACCTGGTACTGGGGCTCGGCGTCCGGCTATCTGGATGGCGTACCGTTCGGCTTCAACCTCGGCTACGGCTTCAGCGACCGCAGCCCGGCCACGGAAAACCTGCTGCTGTACGACGGCCGCGCGCACAAGCTGGATCAGATCGAGTTCCACTTCGACTCCAGCGACTGGCTCAAGCCCTGGCGCGTCAGCAGCAATGACCAGCGTCTGCAGCTGAACTTCCGCCCGGCGGTGGATCGCAACAGCCACTTCAACCTGCTGGCGATCACCTCGGAACAGCATCAGGTATTCGGCTATTTCAGCGGCACAGCGGTGCTGGATGATGGTCGCGTGCTGCAACTGCAGGACTTCCCCGGCTTCGCCGAAGAAGTGCGCAACCGCTGGTAACCGGAGGCGGCTGTCGGCAACCGCTTTGGTAGGGTGGTCAACGCCGAAGACTTGGCCACCATCAGAGCAGGAAGGTGGTCATTCGCTGCGCGAGATGACCACCCTACACCCGGGGAAACTGCTCAGGCCCAGAATGCCGCGATGCGTTCCAGCAGCCAATAGCTGGCCACCCCGCCGATCAGATAGGCCTGCAGTGGTGCCGCCCAGCGCGGTTCGCCTGCGCCCCTCAGCAGCCACCGAAGCAGCGCAGCGACAGCCAGCACTGCGCCGATAAAGGCCAGCTGGCCGAGCTCCACACCGACGTTGAAGAACAGCAGCGCCAGCGGAATCGCGTTATGCGGCAGGCCGACTTCCGCCAGCGCCCCGGCAAAACCGAGACCGTGCAGCAAGCCGAAGGAGAACGCCACCAGCCACGGCTTGCGCGTTGCCAGCCCGGCATGACCGGCGCTACGGGCGAGGATTTCCTGTGCGACAAACACGATCGACAACGCAATCATTGCCTCCACCGGCGGCCCGGGCACCTGCACGATATCCAGCGTCGCCAGCGCCAGGGTAATGGAGTGGGCGATGGTGAAAGCCGTGACCGTGAGAATCAGCTGCCGCGGGCTGCGCACCAGCAGAATCAGGGCAAACACGAAGAGCAGATGATCAAGGCCAATGAGGATGTGTTCGAAACCCAGCACCGTGTAGGTACTCACCACTTCCAGCGGGCCCTGGCCGGGCTTGAGCAGGAAGGTCGGCTCAACCGGCAGGATGCGCGCCAACTGCTCGCTGCCATCCAGGCGCTCGGCACGCACCAGCACATCCAGGCCGAGTGCCGAGAGTCCGCTGAACGCGATGGGACGCCCTTCGAGACCGCCCGGCACTTCAATTTTCCAGCGCTGCACCAGCGCTCCGCTGGCAAAGCTGGATGAGCGCGCACCCAGTTCACGGGTGCCCTCAGGAAACACCGGGCGCACCTTCAGCGTGGTCTGCTCATCCAGCGCGGGGACCTTCCACAGCACCTGATAGTTTTCCCCATCGACCTGCTTGAGCTGCAGGTACGCCGGGCGAAACACATCGGCCGTTGCCGGCATGACCAGCAGCGACACCAGCAATGGCAGCAGCCAGCGCAGCATCACTGCCGAGCCTCGCCGACCGGCGACACAGGCTCGATAATCACCTCGTATCGCTCACCCAGCTGCTCGTAGTAAGCCTGCTTGGCCTGCATGCGCCGCTCGTTTTCCCAGTCACGCTCGACGGCCTTGCGCACGTCCTTGAGACTGGCCGGGCGCGCTGGCGTGAGGCTCTGCAAGCGCACCAGGTGCCAGCCAAACCCGGATGCCACCGGGCCGGCCCAGCTGCCCAGCGGCAACTCCGGCAATGCCGCGGCAAACGGCTCGCCAAACTCGCGCGCCACCAGATCGGCCGGGGTGGCCTCGACCCGGGCGGGGAGCTGGGTTCTGTCGCCGACCTGCTCTGCCGCAGCCCCGGCCTGCAAGCGCTGCAGGCCACTGGCCAGATTGGCCTGCAGCTGTGCGCCATGCGTGTCCGGAGCAAACAGGACCTGCTCGAAGGCTACCTCGGCCGGCAGTGCATAGCGCTGGGCATTGCGCTGCAGGTAGCGCTCCAGCTCGGCATCATCGATTGCATCCGAGAGTGCAGACTCCTCCGCCATCACCTCGACCTTCTGCGCCACCCGCCGGCGGATCACCGGGTCATCCCGGTCCAGCCCGAGGGCAACGCCTTCGCGGTACAGCAACTCTTCACGCACCCGCGTATCCACCAGTGCCTTGAGTTCCTCCGGGGTTGGCGGACGCTGCCAGGTGGCCTGAAAACCCTGGGCCATCTCGTTGCTCATGGCCTGGCTGATGACAACGCGCCGCTCGCTGCCGCCCGGCGGGCCAGCGACCAGGTCAAACAGCCCGAACAACAACAGTCCGAGAAACAGAAAATGCAGCAGTGGTTCACGCAGGATCTTGCTCAACAATGTCATTGCCCCAGATGAAAGCGGGCAGAAATGACGCTACCCGTCGACGGTGTGTACTTGCAGTGCCGGCGGCCGGTTTCGGCGCGAACCACAGACCGGCGCCACACAGCCCCTCGCACGGCGCGCCGATCATAGTGCGCGCACCCTGCCCGAGCAAACCAGCGGACAGCTTTGCTGAGCGTTGTTTGTTGCTGCTTGTTGCTGCAGACAGGCTTGTGCCGGCCGGCCGGCGGCGACGGTGCAGGCCGCCTCGGAGTGCCACTGGAATGCCGGCAAGCCGTGATGTTCTCGCATGAAAAAGGGCGCAGCCCGCCAGGAGATGCGCCCTTGCTGTACTCCCGAAGCAATCAGAAGCTGTACATCATGCCCAGGTTGACGCTGGAAATACTGGTGTCGTAGAAGTCGATCTGGTTGTCCTGCTGGCCATAGGCAAACGTTCCCAGCGCCTTCCAGTCCTTCAGGCCGAACGGCTCGAGATAGGCCGCCGTGAGCGACACGCCATAGCTGTCCTGATCCTGCTTCTCGCCATAGACCGGGTTGTAGTCATCGCTGCTCATGGTCGCCAGAACCACGCTGGCGTTCAGCTGCCAGTCCTGCAGGCCGGTGTAGCCGTAGTCGAGCTGCATCATCGGGCCTGACATGGACATGGCATCGCCGTCCAGATCGTATTCCACATAGCTGTAGGTGGAGGTGAAAAGACTGTATGGGCTGAGTTGGGCCACATAGCTGAAATCAATCTTGTTGAAATCGCCGTTGCGGTCCAGATCATTGATTTGCTCTGCAGTCAGGCCCAGGCCGCCATTGAGTGGCGCCGTGCTGCCGCTGAGTTCCTTGTCGATATCGATCTTGCGGTGGGTATAGGTCAGCTCGAAATCCGACTCGAGGATGTGCTCCCAGCCCAGGCGCATGCCTTTGCTGGTCTGATCGGTCTTGCTGCGATCGACGCCCACCACATAGGGATCCTTGTAGACTTCGCGCTCGGTCGAGGCGAGCAGGCTGGCGCGCAGGTTGCCGAGGCTGCCGATGCTCTGGCGCACGCCGAGGCCCAGCGAGGAATCCTGGGTGAGGAAGTCATCCAGCTCGGTACCGCCGAAGAACTGGGTGCGCGAGCCATCAAGGGTGTAGGACAGGTTGAAGGCCGGGGTAACGCGACCGTAGCTCTTGCTGTCCGGGGAATCACTCACCGAGTCAATGCGCTCGTCGCTGACCTCGGTGCCACCAACGGTCGCCAGAGTGTTGCTCTCCATCGAATTGGAGGAGGCCCCCAGAAAGACGTAGCCAGCGAGGCCGGCTGTCTGTGGAATCCGGTCGTAGGCTTGCGCGCCAAAGGCCATGGCACTGCCTACCGCAATACTGAGCAACCTTTTCATATTGTTCTTCCCCGTGGGTTCAAGATGATTGAACAGCGCCAGCCTGGACGGGCTGATCGGCTGATGATGACAGACCCTCGTGCCGCTGACCAACTGCAGCAAGAAAAATCCCGGGGACAAAAAAGGCCGCCCGTTGGGCAGCCGTTTAATTTAAGCGCGGATAGAAGACCAGGCGGTTTGCCGCTGTACTGCAGGGGGACAGGCCCGCCCGGCGACCCGGTCTTCTTCTCACTCACCAAGCGCTTCGGCTCGACAAGCCTGCTCAAGGCAGGGCGGCGGGAGACCCAACAGACCACAGCTTGCCGGGCGCAGAACGCAGCTTCACGCAGGATCACTGCCACGTTAACCTTCCCACCAATCGTGCATGGTCAGGCTAAAAAGGCTGCCCTGCGCCAGCCTTTTTAGCCAGCTTAGGCCGGGCGCTGCCAGAGGCCCGCTTCGATCATGCGCTCGACTGCGACAGGGGCAGCTTCAGCGGCTGGCGCATCCCCGACGATAATGGCCAGCAACAGCCCCTCGCTGGAACCTTCCGCCGCCTTCGCGCATTCAAAGCGGCGATGCACGCCGACCGGAATCGCGATGAAATCCAGGGGCGCAAGCAGCACATGCTCATTGCCTTTTTCGCCTTCCCACTCCAGCTTCCAGGTACCGTTGATGGCCATGAACGTCTCGACCGTGTCATGGGCGTGCATCAGTACTCCCTTACCCGGCTCAGCCGCGATAAAGGACATGCCAAAGCCGGCTTTCAGATGGGATATGGGTGCCTTGACTGCATCACCGAACGGCGAGAACTGCCCGCCCTCGCTGGGCTGCTCAAAGCCGAGAACATTGTAAAAAGCGCGTTTCCCCTCCGGCAAAACCATGTCCGGCAGCCCCGTATCGCAACGCTTCAGATCTTTGAAACGCGCAACGCAGGCAAGCATTTCGGCGGTACTGGGTTTGATGATGGCGATTGACATGAGGAGACTCCTGTAAGTTGAAGGTAATCTATTTGAGCACCGCTATTGGCGTATGCTCAATCAACCGCCATCAATACCTACATAACCCAAGCTGATTCCGTCTATGAAGCGCAGCAACATCAATCTGCTCATTTGCCTGGACATGCTCCTCACGGAGAAATCCGTCACGCGCGCCGCCGAACGTCTGGAAATGAGTCAACCAGGCATGAGCAATGCCCTGGCCAGGCTTCGCGAATTGACGGGTGACCCGTTACTGATCCGCTCTGGCAATGGTTTCATCCTGACCGAGCGCGCGCTGTCGCTGGCACAGAAGGTGCGCAGCGGCATCCAGCTGATGGAAGACATCTTCAGCAACGAGGGGCCGGTCAACCTCGCAAACGCGAAAGGAACCATCACACTGGCCGCCGCCGAATCCACCTCGATGGCCTTTGTGCCGGCACTGGCTGAGATCCTCGGCAAAACCGCGCCTGGCATGTCACTGAATGTCCGGGCGCCTGACCCGGAACACATCCGCGAGTGGTTGAGCGAAGGGGAGTGCGACATAGCCCTGGGGTATTTCCCCGATCTGCATCCGGACCTGCGACGAGCCCCTCTGTTCCAGCAACCACTGTCCTGCATCAGTGCCCGCGAGCGGACGCCGAATGGCACGATTTCACGCTCCGAATACCTGGAGCGGCAGCATGTGGTGTTCGGCTCTCCGTTTTCACCACGCTCATCATTCGAGCAAATGCTCACGACTGAACTCGCGGCCGCTGGCTTCGAGCGCTTGCGCACGGTTCACGTATCGTCTGCGCTGCTGGCGCCGTACATAGTGTCCGGCTCCTCCCTCATCGCGACCATGCCGACCTGGTTCTGCCGGCACTATGCGAGTTTCCTCCCGCTGACCGTCTCGCCCTTGCCGTTCCAGGTCTCGCCGCTGGAGACGGACATGATCTGGCACGAGCGCACGCATCGCCAGGCCGTGCATGTCTGGTTGCGCGACACCCTGCGCAGCATCATTCCCGGTGCCGCGGCAACCGGCATGGATATCCGGATGGAAACCTGATCAGGTGCGCCTATAGCTGAATGCAATGCCGGCATTGCGCCAACTTGATGGTTGTCCCGCACAAGAATGACTACCGTCACTGCTCTTTTCAGGGGATGCAGCATGTTTGACTGGACAGGTGAAGACAGTGTGCGCGACGGGGTGCGCTGCCGCACTTTTCGACCGCAATCCGAAGGTGGCCTGGCGTCAGCCGCGTTGTTTGACCGCCCGCAAGCAGCCGCAGATAGCCGTGCGCCGATAATCCTGATGCAGCATGGCGGCAGCACCTGCAAGACCGGGCTGGATATATGGGATGTGGCGACCGAACTGGTCGGCCGCCAAGGCTTGCGCCTGATCGCCCTCGACGGCCCCGTGCACGGGGCGCGCGCAGTGGGCATTGATCCTGGCGATGGCGCCTTGGTGCGTGCGCGTTTCTTTGAACTCTGGGGCTCGGATCCCGGGCATGTGCTGCCGTACGTCCAGCGCTGGCAGGCGCTGCTTGACGAGATTCAGGAAGCCCTGAACGGTGTGCCATGCATGTGGCTTGGGCTGTCGATGGGCACAGCCTACGGTCTGCCGTTGCTGGCTATCGACAAGCGCATCGCGCGCGCCGTAGTGGGCATGTGGGGCACCAGCTTCGTCAACTCCAGGCGCCTGGTCAGCGATGCGGCCGCGGTAAGCTGCCCGGTACTCTTCCAGCAGAAGTGGGACGACGAACTGTTTTCCCGCGAAGGGCAGCTGGAACTGTTTGATGCGCTGGGCACTGCCGATAAGCGCCTGCACGTCTACCCGGGAGGGCATGTCCGCCTGGGCACCGAGCAACTGCAGGATATTGCCCGGTTTCTGCATGCCGATCAGCTGCAATCCTGAATCACCGCTGATTTACGGGGCATGACCGTGGTGACCGTTCGGCGCCACGGCGATCGCCCTGCAGCATTCATGCTCAAGCTTCGCGCGCGCAGCCGGCAGGTGATGCACAGCCAGCTGATCGGCAGAGAGCCCCAACCCTGCAGAAGCTGGAGTGCCTTATCTGCTTGCTCGAATTGATCCAGCAAGCTGCTTGCGGGCTCCATCGGCGCACAGCCGCGCCGGTCAGCGACGGCACCTGCAGGCATGGCAACAATTCTGCCGGATTTCACTCACTGCAGCGCCGGAAGCGCTTGACCGCTTCTGCAGGCAGGCTCGACTTGCACTTCGAGGCGGGCAGTGTATTGTTTGCAATTCATCACCTGAGGGAATTCTAATGACTGTCAAATTTGATATCGCCAAGCTACTGGGTTTCCGCATTTCTAGTGCGCATTCGGCCGGCGCAAAGACCGGGCTCAAGGCTGGAGTCAAGGTCGGCATGAAGGCCGGCGTCAAGCCCGTCTGAAGCAGGCCGGTCGCGCCCTGCATAGCCGCGCTGCTGGATAAATCCGCTCAAATCAATTCCAGGCGACGCCGAAGGTCATTCGTCGTCGCTTTATTTTGTGCACGCCGCAGAACCATCCTGCCGAGGCTGGAAGGGATATGACCCAGTTTGATTTCCATCCCGACGCCAGCCGCGCACTGTCCCTCGATCGCGGAATGCACCGCGAACTTGGCCTGAGCCTCAGGCACGTCTGCGAAGCCAGCAAAGACGCAATACCATTCGACCGGATCGGCATGACCCGGCTGACCGAGCAGTTATCGGGATCCGGCGTTGTTTCGCCAGCTGTGTTCGCCCGCTATTACGAGCTTGTCGAAGCCATAACAGGCGATCGGTTTGACGATGCGCGACGGCTGTTTGACGAGCTGGTCCGGGTCAAGCCGATGCCGCAGACCCTGCAGGTGGTTACGCTGGGCGACCCCGCGCTGGGTGAAGAATCAGAGCGCTACACCCGCTTGATGAATGCCGATACGAGTATCGATCTGGGCTTCCTGCCGCCAGCCCCGGAGGTCGCCAGCGCTTTTCGTGAGCGCCTGGCTCGCGGCATGCAATTGCTGGATACCGCCCTGCCGGCGCTGGCTGGAGAGATTCGGGCGATCGTCCATCAGATTGTGATCGTTGGCAGCGATCCCGCGGCGAAATTTCAGTTCGACGGCGGCTCTCACTATCAACTCTGGGGCGCTCTGTTCCTCAACGGAAACTTCCACCCTGACGAGATCGCCGTTGCGGAAGTGCTGGCACACGAGTCCGCACATAGCCTGCTTTTCGGCTTCTGTACCCATGAACCACTGGTCCGCAACGCCGACGAGGAACTTTTCAGCTCGCCACTGAGGGTCGACCAACGCCCCATGGACGGGATCTATCACGCCACCTATGTATCGGCGCGCATGCACTGGACCATGTCGCAACTGACCCACAGCGATGCGCTCGACGCCCGGCAGAAGGCGCGTGCCCATGCCGCCGCCGAAGCCGATGCCAGGAATTTCGACGCCGGCTATGGCGTAGTGGCAGAACACGCCATCCTGAGCGACCTGGGGCGCAGCCTCATGGCATCAGCCAAGGCATACATGGACTCGGTCCGCTGACCGCCAAACCGCAATGAAGCCATATCCGCATCTCGAGGCGACATGATCATTTTCGTGACCACCTGCAGCCATCGCGACACGCACCACGCAATCTCGAAGGCATTGCCGTTCGTCCGCCAGGCGGTCTATCCGCTCCTGTTCGCCAGGCGCAGCCTGCCCAGGGCAACCTATATCTTCAGTGACTTCGATCGTCTGAACTTCTGGCAGCTGGAATACGCAGCGCACGTCTATCGACAGTTGCAGGCGGCCGGCTGCCGCGTACTCAATGATCCGGCGGCGGCCCTGCAGCGACTGCCACTGCTTCGCCGACTGCGCCGGGCCGGCATCAACAGCTTCTCTGCCTGGCCGGCGGACGAACCGGAAGCGGTCGAGCGTTTTCCGGTGTTTATCCGCACGAAGTCGGCGCATCGCGGCAATCTCACCGACCTCCTGGGTGACGCTCAGGCAGTGCATGCGGAGCTGCGCCGCCTTGTCGCTGCCGGCTATCCCGTCAACGACCTGATCATCGTCGAGTACCGAGCGGAGCCTGTGGGGAACGGCGTTTTCCGCAAATACTCGGTCTACCGGTTGGGCAACCGCTATGTGGCCGCGCCCAGCGTGCACGAAAGAAAATGGTCCGCCAAGATGGGCGAGGACGGCGTTGCCGGCGTCGAGGGTTACGCCGAAGACCTCGTCACGGTGCGAACCAACCCCCATGAAGAAACGCTGCGCCGTGCATTCGAAATCGCGGCCATCGATTATGGACGTGCTGATTTCGGCGTGGTTGACGGACGCCCGGAGATCTACGAGATCAATACCAATCCCATGATGCACGCTGCCGGATCACACCAGTTTGCCGATCGCGCCGAAGCATTGCGCATCTGCGTGGAAGCGCTGCATGCCGGTTTCCACGACCTCGACACCATCTCCAGCGGCCCGAAAATCCGGATTGCACCGCCGCACCTCCTGAGGAAGAAAGGCCGCAGGTACACACTGTTCCCGGGCTATCTCTGGCTGCCTTGAGGTAGCGTCGCGCCGGCTTTCTCCGGCCGGCCTCCGCCAGCGGCCTCGCGCAGCAAACGCAATGTGGCGCCCGCAGTCTTGGTGGCTGAGTCATTGGCCGCACCTGCTGGTAACAGGTGCCGGAGTCGCCCAGGCAGCGATCTCACAGCTGCATGCCCCGGCAGAGGTCATCGAAGGCACTGCAGAAGGCATTGCACTGCGCCAGAAATGCTTACGCAAACCACCCGCCGGGCCATAAACGTCAAGGCCGCCCATTGGGCGGCCTTGGCTTTTACTGCAGAAGCACTCAGCGATAGTCATCCAGCGGCACACAGGCGCAGAACAGGTTGCGGTCGCCGTAGACGTTGTCCACCCGGTTCACCGTCGGCCAGTACTTGTGCAGGCGGGTGTGCGCGGTCGGGCTGACGGCCTGTTCGATGCTGTACGGCCGCTCCCACACGCCGATCACATCGGCCAGCGAGTGCGGCGCGCGCTTGAGCGGGTTGTCCTCGGCCGGCCACTCACCGGCGGCGACCTTGGCGATCTCCGCACGGATGCTCAGCATGGCTTCGATAAAGCGGTCCAGCTCGTGTTTGGACTCGCTCTCGGTCGGCTCGATCATCAGCGTGCCGGGTACCGGGAAGCTCATGGTCGGGGCGTGGAAGCCATAGTCCATCAGGCGCTTGGCCACATCTTCCTCGCTGATCCCGGTAGCCGCCTTGAGCGGACGCAAATCGAGGATGCACTCATGCGCCACCCGGCCGTTACGACCCGAGTAGAGCACCGGGAACGCCTCGCCAAGGGCCTTGGCCAGGTAGTTGGCGTTGAGGATGGCGACTTCGGTGGCATCCGCCAGCTGCGGGCCCATCATGGCGATGTACATCCAGCTGATCGGCAGGATGCTCGCGCTGCCCCAGGGTGCGGCGCTGACCGCACCGTTCTGCGGGTTCGGGCCGTCCAGCGGCACTACCGGGTGGTTGGCAACGAAGGGCGCCAGATGTGCCCTGACGCCGATCGGACCCATGCCCGGGCCGCCACCACCGTGGGGGATGCAGAAGGTCTTGTGCAGGTTCATGTGCGACACGTCAGCGCCGATGTCGGCCGGCCGGGTCAGGCCAACCTGCGCGTTGAGGTTGGCGCCATCCATATAGACCTGTCCACCCTGAGCGTGGATGACTTCGCAGATCTCGCGGATGCCTTCCTCGTACACGCCGTGGGTCGACGGGTAGGTGGCCATCAGACAGGACAACTGTTCACCAGCTTCGGCGGCTTTCTTCTTCAGATCGTCGAGGTCGACGTTACCCTGCTCGTCACACTCGACGATCACCACACGCATGCTCGCCATCTGCGCCGAGGCCGGGTTGGTGCCGTGCGCCGAGGACGGAATCAGGCAGATGTTGCGGTGCGCATCGCCGCGGCTCTCGTGGTACTTGCGGATCGCCAGCAGGCCGGCGTATTCGCCCTGCGCGCCGGAGTTGGGCTGCATGCAGATGGCATCAAAACCGGTGATGGTGCACAGCCAGCTTTCCAGCTCCTCGATCATCAGGCGGTAGCCTTCAGCCTGCTCGCGAGGGGCGAAGGGGTGCAGGTTGGCAAATTCCGGCCAGGTGATCGGGATCATCTCGCTGGTGGCGTTGAGCTTCATGGTGCAGGAACCGAGCGGGATCATCGCCGCGTTGAGCGCCAGATCCTTGTTCTCCAGCTGCTTGAGGTAACGCAGCATCTCGGTTTCGCTGTGGTGGGTGTTGAACACCGGGTGGGTCAGGTAGGCCGAGCTGCGCTCTAGGCCTGCCGGGATGCCACTGGCCACGCTGCCGGCGTCCAGCGCCGCCACGTCCAGACCATGGTCTTCACCGAAGAACAGGTCGAACACACTGGCCACGGTGTCGGCGTTGCAGGTTTCATCGAGGCTTACGCCAATCTGCTCGCTGCCGATCACCCGCAGGTTGATGCCCTGCAGGTGGGCACGGGCGAGGATCTCGGCCTGCTGGCTGCCGACCTGTACAGTCAGGGTGTCGAAGAAGTGCTGGTTGAGGCGCTTGAAGCCCTTCTGCGCAAGACCCGCAGCCAGAACCACGGTCAGCCGCTGTACGCGCTGGGCGATGCGCTTGAGGCCTTTCGGTCCGTGGTAGACCGCGTAGAAACTGGCGATATTGGCCAGCAGCACCTGCGCGGTACAGATGTTCGAGTTGGCCTTCTCGCGGCGGATATGCTGCTCGCGGGTCTGCAGGGCCAGACGCAGGGCGCTGTTGCCACGGGCATCCTTGGACACACCGATGATACGGCCGGGCATGGCGCGCTTGTACTCGTCGCGGCAGGCGAAGTAGGCCGCATGCGGGCCGCCGTAGCCCATCGGCACGCCGAAGCGCTGTGCCGAGCCAAACACCACGTCGGCACCCAGTTCACCGGGCGGGGTCAGCAGGATCAGGCTGAGGATATCGGCCGCCACGCAGGCCAGCGCCTGCTGGGCGTGCAGCTGGTCGATCAGCGGCTTGAGGTCACGGATTTCGCCATAGGTATCCGGGTACTGCAGCAGGCCACCGAAGACCTGATGGTTGCCGAGGTTTTCCACCGCATCGATGACCAGTTCGAAGCCAAAAGCGTCGGCACGGGTCTGCACCACCGAGATGGTCTGCGGGTGGCAGTTCTGGTCGACGAAGAACAGGTTGCTCTTGCTCTTGGCCACGCGCTTGGCCATGGCCATGGCTTCGGCAGCAGCCGTGGCTTCATCGAGCAGCGAGGCACTGGCCAGATCCAGACCGGTCAGGTCGATGGTCAGCTGCTGGAAGTTCAGCAGCGCTTCCAGACGACCCTGAGCGATTTCCGGCTGGTAAGGCGTGTAGGCGGTGTACCAGCCCGGATTCTCCAGCACGTTGCGCAGAATCACGGTCGGCGTCAGCGTGCCGTGGTAGCCCATGCCGATCAGGCTGGTGCACAGCTCGTTCTGCATGGCGTAGCCCTTGAGCTTGTCCAACGCACCCTGCTCATCCAGCGCTGCCGGCAGACCCAGCGGGCCATCCAGACGGATCGCCGGCGGCACGGTCTGAGCGATCAGCTCGGCACGCGTGGCGACACCCAGGGTCGCCAGCATGGCTTGCTGTTCAGCGGCATCCGGGCCGAGGTGGCGCTCAAGAAAGGCGTCGGGTTGCTGCAACTGGGCGAGCGAAGGGTTCTGCGACATGGGAAACCTCAAAAATGACAAAGCCCCATCAGGCCAGGGGCTGGCGGAGCTTTTGATTTAGTTCCCTCGCCCCAGCGGGGAGAGGGCTAGGGAGAGGGGGCAATGCGCCACCCTCTCCCCTGCCCCTCTCCCGCCAGCGGGAGAGGGAGGTTCGCTTAGGCGTCAGCAGCCGCCTGATAGGCAGCCGCGTCGAGCAGCTGGTCCAGATCGGATGCGGCAACCGGCTTGAGCTTGAAGAACCAGTTGGCGTAGGGGTCGGCATTGACCAGCTCGGGGCTGTCGGTCAGCGCTTCGTTGACCGCAATCACTTCACCGGCAATCGGTGCGTAGATATCCGAAGCGGCCTTGACCGACTCGACCACTCCGGCTTCCTGGCCGGCAGCCAGGCTGGCACCGACTTCCGGCAGCTCGACGAAGACCACATCGCCCAGGGCTTCCTGGGCATGGTCGGAAATGCCTACGGTAACGCTGCCATCGGCTTCCAGGCGGGCCCATTCATGACTGGCGGCATAACGCAGATCAGCGGGTACATTGCTCATGTGTCATTCCTCAAACGTGATTGGCAGCGGGGACTGCCGGAAACTTTAACCTGTAGGGTAGACAACGCGCAGCTAGTCCACCCATTGACCGGGATATCCGGTGGACAACGCTGTGCGGTTGGCCACCTGCGCTACTAAATCAGGGCCTTGCCGTGACGCACGAAATTCGGCTGCACCACGCGCACCGGGAACCACTTGCCGCGGATTTCCACCTGCGCGCGGTCGCCGGTCGAAGCCGGTACGCGGGCCAGCGCGATCGACTTGCCGAGGCTCGGCGAGAAGCTGCCGCTGGTGATTTCACCGTCGCCGACGCCCTCGACCCGCACGACCTGATGGGCGCGCAATACACCACGCTCTTCCAGCACCAGCCCGACCAGCTTGGGCAGGTTGCCGGCTGCCTGCTGCCGCTGCAGGGCGCTGCGGCCGATGAAGTTACGCGCGGCCGGCTCCCAGGCCAGGGTCCAGCCCATGTTGGCGGCCAGCGGCGAGACACTCTCGTCCATGTCCTGGCCATAGAGGTTCATGCCGGCCTCCAGGCGCAGGGTATCGCGGGCGCCCAGACCGATCGGGGCGATGCCGGCACCGACCAGCTCACTGAGGAAAGCCGGGGCCTGCTCGGCCGGCAACATGATTTCCAGGCCGTCTTCACCGGTGTAGCCGGTGCGTGCAATAAACCAGTCGCCCTCGGGCAAGCCCTGGAATGGCTTGAGCTGGTTGATCAGTGCGGCGCGCGCCGGGGTCACCAGCTCGGCAGTCTTGGCCCGGGCATGCGGGCCCTGCACTGCGAGCATCGCCAGGTCGGCGCGCTCGTCGAGGCTGACGGCGAAGCCGGCAGCCTGCTGCCGCATCCAGGCCAGGTCCTTGTCGCGGGTGGAGGCATTCACCACCACGCGGTAACCGAAATCGGTCAGGTAGACGATCAGGTCGTCGATCACCCCGCCGTCCTGATTGAGCATGCCGCTGTACAGTGCCTTGCCCGGTGTCTTCAGGCGCTCGACGTCGTTGGCCAGCAGGTGCTGCAGGTAGGCCTTGGCCTGGCTGCCGCTGACATCGACCACGGTCATGTGCGACACATCGAAGACGCCGCAGTCACGGCGCACCTGATGGTGCTCCTCAACCTGCGAGCCATAGTGCAGCGGCATGTCCCAGCCGCCGAAGTCGACCATCTTGGCACCCAGGGCAAGGTGCTGGTCGTAGAGAGGGGTGCGTTGTCCCATGAATGGCTCCGCAATGCGCTGGCATGTTTCGAGAGGCGCGCATTGTAGCGGCAAGGGCGCCGGCGGTCATCCCGGCATTCACGGCCAGGCACGGCACAGCAGCACCTTCCGTCGGCGGAATGGACTAACCCGGCCTTCTGGCCGAGCGCCGGATCAGCAGGATCATCGGCAACAGGCCGACCAGCACCAGGGTCAGGGCCGGTAGCGCAGCCCGCGCCCACTCGCCTTCACTGGTCAGCTCGAACACCCGCACCGACAGGGTATCCCAGCCAAACGGACGCAGCAGCAGGGTAGCCGGCATTTCCTTGAGCACATCGACGAACACCAGCAGCACCGCGCTCAGGGTGCCCGGCAGCAGCAGCGGCAGATACACCCGGTGCAGTAGCTGGCGGCCGCTCACGCCGAGGCTGCGCGCGGCTTCCGGCAGCGACGGGCGGATCCGCGCCAGGCTGTTTTCCAGCGGGCTGTAGGCCACCGCCATGAAGCGCACCAGGTAGGCCAGCAGCACGGCCAGCAGGCTGCCGGTGAGCAACGGCTTGCCGACCGCGCCGAACGCCTGCAGCAGCGGAATCACCAGCTGATTGTCCAGGTAGCTGAAGGACAGCATGATCGCCACCGCCAGGATCGAGCCCGGAAAGGCGTAGCCGAGGTTGCCGATGCCGACCAGCACGCCCATGCGCCCCCCGGGCACCAGGCGCCGGGCGAACGCCAGCAGCAGCGCCAGGCTTACCGTCAGCAGGGCGGCCAGCGCGCCGAGATAGACGCTATGCAGGATCAGGTCGACGTAGCGCTCGTCCAGATCGAAACGGGCGCGCTGCCAGAACCACACCAGCAATTGCAACAACGGAATGACGAAGGCACAGGCGAACACCAGGCCGCACCAGCCGCTGGCAGCCAGCGCCCGCCAGCCCTTGAGCTGGTACAGCGCGCGGCTGCGCGCGCGCTCCTGCGCCGGCCTTTGTGCCCCGCGCGCGGCGCGCTCGCCATAGATCACCAGGATGACGAACAGCAGCAGCAGGCTGGCCAGCTGGGCGGCGCTGCTGAGGCTGAACAGGCTGTACCAGGTCTTGTAGATGGCCGTGGTAAAGGTGTCGAAGTTGAAGGCCGCCACCGCGCCGAAATCGGCCAGGGTTTCCATGGTTGCCAGCGCCAGGCCGGCACCGATCGCTGGCCGCGCCATCGGCAGGGCTACCCGCCAGAACGCCTGCCACGGCGACAGGCCAAGCACCCGCGCCGCTTCCATCAAGCCCTTGCCCTGGGCCATGAAGGCGGCCCGCGCGAGCAGGTAGACATAGGGGTAGAACACCAGCACCAGCACCACGGTCACCCCACCGCTGGAGCGCACCCGCGGCAGGCGCAGGCCGCTGCCGAACCATTCGCGCAGCAGGGTCTGCAGCGGCCCGGCGAAGTCCAGCAGGCCGATGAAGACGAACGCCAGCACATAGGCCGGAATGGCGAAGGGCAGCATCAGCGCCCAGTCCAGCCAGCGCCGCCCGGGAAACTCGCAGAGCGCGGTGAGCCAGGCCAGACTGACCCCCAGCAGCACTACGCCGCAGCCAACCCCCAGCACCAGCTGCAGGGTATTGCCGAGCAGGCGCGGCAACTGGGTCTGCCACAGGTGTGCCCAGATCACCGTGTCCACCTGCTGCCAGCTGAGCAGCAGCACGCTCAGCGGCAACACCACCAGGGCGGCAATGGCAGACGCCGGCAGATACCAGCGGCGCTGGATGGAATGGGACACACAGGCTCCTTGACGAGACAGCGCCGCAGGCATTCGCTGGACGCGCGGGCAGTATAACGACTGCTCGCCGCCAGGGTCTCCCCCGGCAAGATCAAGCGCACTGATGCCGCCGTATTCAAGGCCGCGCGTGCCGCGGCGATGGATTACCCTGAGGCTCGCACCCCAGCCCGGAGCACCCAGCATGACCCACTCGGCCTACCTGAACAGCCCATGGCCCGGCGAAGACGGCGGCCCGCAGCGCCTGCAGCGCCCCCGCAGCGGCAGCGGACTGGCCCTGCAGCCCGGCGAGACGCTCGGCTGCGTGACCCGCAACACGCTGCTGTCGACCATGACCGTGCTCGGCGCGCCCGGCGAGGTATACCTGCTGACCCACTCGGCACTGCGCGCCAACCTCGGCCTGCCGACCAGCGCCTGTGTGGAACTGATCGACCCGCTGACCTTGCAGACCCGCTGCAAATCCCCGCGCTTGAAAGGCGGGCCGATGTGGCCGGGCGGCATGGCGATTCACGCTAATGGTGATATTTACGTGGTCTACGGCCGCCACGCCCATCGCCTGAACCGCGCCTGCGAACCGCTGGCCATGCAGCGCTTGCCGGTCGATCTGCCGTACAACTCGTTTGTCATTCTGGACAACGGCCTGCTGGTTACGAAAAACCTCTCGGACAGCGTAAAGGCCCGTATCAGCGTACTTGACCCGCAGACACTCAAGCCGGTGTGTGCCGACATTGAATGCGCCGAACCCTCGATTGCCCGCCTGAGCAGCAGCGGCAACACCCTGTATGTGGTCGGCGTGCGCTCGATCATGCGTTACCACTGGGATGCAACCCGGCACACGCTGCTGCGCGATCCTGACTGGCACTTCGACTACATCGGCGACAGCACCCAGACCTACGGCTGGGACGTGGTGCTGGATGGCGGGCACGCCTGGTTTATGGACAACGGCAAGCATCGCTACCGCACCCGCATGATCGGCGCCGGGGTCAGCCCGACCGCCAACCGGCTGATCCGGGTCGCACTGGATGATTCGCGCAAGCAGCAGATCCTGCCGATCAGCGGGCTGGCCGGCGGCAGTGTCACCAACCCGCCGCTGTATGACCGCCAGCGCCAGATCGTCGTGGCTTACGACTCGGCGAACAGCTATCTGCGGGCCTGGCGTTTCAATGCGCAATCCCATGAACTGACCGCGCTGTGGGAGAAGCATGGCTTCGGCTGCGCCAGCCATATGATCAGCTACCCCGACAGCGGCGAACTAGTGGTCAATGACTACCGCCGGCGTGGCGAAGAAGTGGTGGTACTGAATATCGAAACCGGTGCCGAACTGGCGCGGGTGCGCAGCGGCGGTCCGACCCAGGGCGTGGTGTTCCCCAGCAGCGGCTGGAACCGCGATCTGTACTGGTCATCCATGGGCCGGCTGGCGCGCGTGTTTGTCCAATGAACGCGCCAGATCAGCGAGGATTGCTCAGGGTCCACGGGCTCGATCTGTCCTATTTCACCGGCAAGCTCGAAGGCTATCTGCGCGCCAAGGGGCTGGCCTACGAGTTGGTCGAAATGGGCACCCGCGCGTTCAGGCGTTGTGCACGGATCACCGGTGTCGCGCAGATGCCGCAACTCGAGTTACCTGATGGTCGCTGGCTGACCGACAGCACGGCGATCATCGAGCAGTTCGAGCGCGAGTTCAGCGAACCCGCAATCTATCCAAGTGATCCGGTCCTGTGCTTCATCGCTGATCTGCTGGAAGACTTCGGCGATGAATGGCTATGGCGGCCGGCCATGTACTACCGCTGGGCCTTCGCCGAAGATGCGCGGCAGCTCAGCGAGGGTCTGGCGCGCGGCCTGCTGCGCGATGTGCCGCTGCCGCTGGTGCTCCGGCGCGGGTGGATCAAGCGCCGTCAGCGCCGCTTGTTTCTCAAGGGCGATGGCATCACCCGGCACACCGCTCCGCTGGTCGAGGCGCTGTATCCGCAAATCCTCGCTGCACTGCAAAGCGCATTGGCCGACCGGCCCTTTCTGCTGGGCCTGCGCCCGAGCCAGGCCGACATGGGCTTTTTCGGTTCGATGTTCCGCCACTTCTATAGCGACCCGACCGGCGCACGCATCATGCGCGAACGCGCCCCGCAGGTGTGCGCCTGGGTCGAACGACTATGGCACCTGACACCAGAGCAATTCACCGATCAGCCAGCGCTAACCCGCATACCAGAAGGGCTGGAGAGTCTGCGGGAAACACTCTGCCGCGACTACCTGCCCTACCTGCAAGCCAATGAGCAGGCCGTCGAGCGCGGCGAAAAGCACGTGCACTGGCAAGCACAGGGCGTCGGCTTCACTACCCCCAGCAGCCCGTATCAACGCCATTGCTGGCAGCGCTTACGCGCACGCTTCCAGGCTTTGCAGCCGCCGCAACAGCAACAGGTTTGCGCCTGGCTGGACGACCCGGCGGTCAGCGCCATGCTGCAACGAGCAGCGCCCGATGCCTGCAGCAAAGCGCCGATCAGCCGCAAGGTGCTTGATCAGCGCTGGCGCTAGACGCGGGCGGTCAATTCCAGCCGGCACGATCCATCAGCATGGTGGCCTCGGCCTGGCGCTTGCCGGCGACTTCCAGCGGGATGCTGTCGGCCTTGAACTCGCCCCAGGCCGCTACCTCGGCAGAGGGCTTGACTGCCGGATTGGCCGGGTATTCCTGATTGAGGCTGGCGAACAGGCCCTGCGCTTCCGTGCTGCTCATCCACTCCAGCAACGCCTGTGCCGCGGCGGGATGCGGCGCGTATTTGGTCACGCCGGCGCCGGACAGGTTGACGTGCACGCCGCGGTCATTCTGGTTCGGCCAGAACAGCTTGACCTTCAGGTCGGGGTCCTGCTTCTGCAGGCGGCCGAAGTAGTAGGTGTTGACCAACCCCACATCGCACTGGCCGGCGTCGATCGCCTGCAGCAGCGCGGTGTCGTCGGCAAACACGTCAGTGGCCAGGTTGCCGACCCAGCCCTTGATGATCTCTTCGGTCCTGGCCGCACCATGCGCTTCGATCAGGGTGGCGGTCAGCGACTGGTTGTAGACCTTCTTGCTGCTGCGCAGGCACAGGCGGCCTTCCCACTGGGCGTCGGCCAGCGCCTCGTAGGTGGACAGCTCTGCCGGCTTGACCCGCTCGGTGGAGTAGGCAATGGTCCGCGCGCGCAGCGACAGGCCGGTCCAGGCGCCGGTGGGCGAGCGGTACTGCGGCGGGATGTTGGCTTCGATGACCGGCGACTGCAGCGGCTTGAGCACACCCTGCTGCTCGGCCTGCCAGAGGTTGCCGGCATCCACGGTGATCAGCAGGTCGGCCGGGGTGTTCGCGCCCTCGGCCTGCAGGCGCGCCAGCAGCGGCGCCTCCTTGTCGGTGATGAACTTGACCGGCACGCCGGTCTTGGCGGTATAGGCATCGAACACCGGCTTGATCAGCTCGTCGATACGCGCCGAATAGACGACGATTTCCTCGGCGGCAAACGCCGGTGCACTGAACAGGCTGACGGACAGGACGGCAAGCAAACGGTTGCGCAGCGACATGCGGAATACCTCGGTGAATAATTTGTTTGCGAATGATAGCAAATATCATTTACCCGAAAAAGGCCCTGTGACGCCCTGTCGCGCCGGAGGCCTTCAGACGCGCGCCAGCGCCGGCAGATCGCCACTCAGGCCCAGCGCCTGGCGCACGAACAGCGCTTTGGCCTCGGGCAGGCCGTTGACCAGGCTCAACCCGGCGTTGCGCAGCCAGCGCAGCGGCGGCGGAGTGGCCTGGAACAGCCGTTCGAAGCTCTCCATCGCCGCCATCATGGCCAGGTTGTGCGGCATGCGCCGGCGCTCGAAGCGGCTGAGCACGCGCTCAGCGGCCAAGCGTTCGCCACGCTGCTGCGCATGCAACAGCACTTCGGCGAGCACCCCAGCATCGAGGAAGCCGAGGTTGACGCCCTGCCCGGCCAGCGGGTGGATGGTGTGCGCGGCGTCGCCGATCAGCGCCAGGCCGGCCTCGACATAGCGCTTGGCGTGCCGTTGGCGCAGCGGGATGCACAGGCGCGGATCGACTTCCAGCACCGCGCCCAGGCGCTGTTCGAAGGCCTTGCCCAGTTCGTCGGCAAACCCCGCGGCATCCAGCGCCATCAGGTGCTCGGCCTGCTGCGGCACGCAGGACCAGACGATCGAGCACCAGTGCTGGTCGCCATCGCGGGCCAGCGGCAGGAAGGCCAGCGGGCCGTCATCGGTGAAGCGCTGCCAGGCGGTGCGCTGGTGCGGCTGGGCACAGCGCACGCTGGTGACGATCGCATGGTGCAGGTAATCCCATTCGCGCGTGGCGCAACCGGCCAGCCGGCGCACCGCCGAATTGGCCCCGTCGGCGGCAACCAGCAACGGCGTGTGCAGCTCGCGGCCATCAGCCAGGCGCAACTGCCAGCCGCTGGCGGTGCGCTGCAATGCTTCCAGGCTGGCGCCGGGCAGAAGCTGCACGCGGCTGGCCAGCAGGGCCTCCAGCAGGGCGTCCTGGATCACCCGGTTCTCGACAATATGCCCGAGCAGCTCGGCATGCACGCTGCTCGCGGCAAAGTGGATATTGCCGGTACCGCTACCGTCCCACACCTGCATTTCTGCATACGGGCTTGAGCGTCTGGCCAGGATGCCGTCCCAGGCACCCAGACGCTCCAGAATGCGCTGGCTGGCCATCGACAGGGCACTGACGCGCGGCTCGAACGCCGACTGCGGATCGAAGGGCTTGAGCGTCAGCGTGCCGCTGTCGAGCAGCAGGATGTTCAGCCCGCTGTCCTTGAGCGCCAGCGCCAGTGCGCTGCCGACCATGCCGGCACCCACAATGATCAGATCGGCTTGCATCGAAGCTCCTATTCGGGACGGATGCCCAGGCCCATGGCCTGACGGGCAAACCAGCGCTTGGCTGGCGGAAACAGGTCGAGGCCGAGCAGGCCCAGATTGCGCCCGGCCGCCAGCAGCGGCTGGTCATTGGAAAACAGCCGGGTGACCCGGTCGGAAAAGCCCACGGTCAGGTCCTGGTCCAGCGCCTGCCGGCGCAGGTAGGCCTGCAGGGTGGTGAAGTCGCCGAGCGGCGCGGAACTGCCCAGCAGGGTCTCGGCCAGGCTCATGGCATCGCGCAGCGACAGGTTGTAACCCTGTCCCGCTATCGGATGCAGGCTGTGCGCGGCGTTGCCGAGCAGGACCAGGTGCGGGCGCACCTGTTCGCAGGCCTCGATCAATTGCAGCGGATACAGATGGCGACTGCCCACTTGCGTGAGCGCACCCAGCCGATAGCCGAACACGTCCTGCAATTCAGCGAGAAACGCGCGGTCGCCGAGCTTGAGCAAACGCTCGGCATCCTTGCCCGGCCGGGTCCAGACCAGCGCGCAGCGGTTGTCCGGCAGCGGCAGCAGGGCCAGCGGGCCTTCTTCGGTGAAGCGCTCGAAGGCCTGCCCGGCGTGCGGCTCGGCCGGAGTGATATTGGCGATCAGCGCGGTCTGCCGGTAGGGCGTTGACTGCACCTCGATGCCCAGTTGCTCGCGCAGGCCGGAGCGCCCGCCATCCGCCAGCACGGCCAGCTCGCAATCCAGCTGCGAACCATCGTTGAGGCTCAACCGATAGCCGTCATCCAGCGCCTGCAACGCCGTCACTTCCGCCGGGCAGCGCCACTCGACCACTGCCGGGTCCAGGGCGCGCCACAGGCACTGGCCGAGCCAGGCGTTCTCCACCACGTAGCCCAGCGCCGGCACGCCCTCTTCCGCGGCACTCAGGCGGGTAGCGCCAAAGCGGCCGCGCTCGGACACGTGAATCTGCGCAATGGCTGCCACGTGCTGGCTGAGTTCCGCCCACACGCCCAGGCGCTGATAGATCTGCTGGGTGCCGTACGACAGCGCCGAGGAGCGCGCGTCATAGCTGGGCTGATAGCTGCTGCCGGGGGCAAACGGCTCGATCAGCACGATGCGCCAGCCGCGGGTGCGGGCGCCGTCCTGCAACGCCAGCGCCAGGCTGGCGCCGACCAGGCCGCCACCGATGATCGCCAGCTGCACCCGGCTCATGCGCCAAGCACCGCGGGCGCGGGTGCCGGCGGCGCCATCAGCGCCTCGATGGCGGCCACGCTCTTGGGCACGCCGTCGGTGAGAATCTCGCAGCCGGTCCTGGTCACCACCACGTCGTCCTCGATGCGCACGCCGATGCCGCGCCACTTGCGGGCCACATCGTGGTTGTCGACGGCGATATAGATGCCCGGCTCGACAGTCATCACCATGCCCGCTTCGAGTACCCGCCACTCACCGCCGACCTTGTATTCGCCGACGTCGTGCACGTCCATGCCCAGCCAGTGGCCGGCACGGTGCATATAGAACGGCTTGTAGGCCTCGCCGGCGATCAGCTCGTCGACCTCGCCCTCGAGCAGGCCCAGCTCGACCAGGCCGGCGGTGATCACCCGCACCGTGGCCTCGTGGGCCTCGTTCCAGTGCTTGCCCGGGGCGATGTGCCTGAATGCCTCCTGGTTGGCCTTGAGCACCAGCTCGTAGATGGCCTTCTGCTCCGGGGAGAACTTGCCGTTGACCGGAAAGGTGCGGGTAATGTCGCTGGCGTAGCAGTCGATCTCGCAGCCGGCGTCAATCAGCACCAGGTCACCGTCCTTGAGCACGGCGTCGTTCTCGCGGTAGTGCAGGATGCAGGCATTGCGGCCGCCTGCGACGATCGAGCCATAGGCCGGCATCTTCGCCCCGCCCTTGCGGAACTCGTAATCCAGTTCGGCTTCCAGATGGTACTCGAAGAGCCCGGCGCGGCTGGTCTGCATGGCACGCACATGGGCGCGGGAACTGATCGCAGCCGCTTCCTTCATCACCTTCACTTCCGCAGCGCTCTTGTACAGGCGCATGTCGTGCAGCAGGTGGTCAAGGGCGACGAACTCGTTCGGTGGCTGCGCGCCCTGGCGCGCCTTGGAGCGGATCACGTTGATCCATTCCATCAGGTGGCGGTCGAACTCGGGGTTGGCGCCGAGGGCGTAGTACACCCGCTCGCGCCCCTCGATCAGGCCCGGCAGGATGTCGTCGATGTCACCGATCGGAAAGGCGTCATCCGCGCCGTAAGTGCTGATCGCGCCATCCTGGCCGGCGCGCAGGCCGTCCCACAGTTCGCGCTGCGGGTCGCGCTCGCGGCAGAACAGCACATATTCGCCATGCGCCCGCCCGGGAATCAGGGCCAGCACCGCTTCCGGCTCGGGAAAGCCGGAGAGGTACTGGAAGTCGCTGTCCTGGCGGTAGACATGTTCCACATCGCGGTTGCGGATATGCACCGGCGCCGCCGGCAGGATGGCGATGCTGTTGGGTTCCATCTGCGCCATCAGCGCCTTGCGCCGACGGGCATATTCGGTCCTGGGGATGCGCGACATGGGAGACCGCCGTCAGTGTAGGGAGGGCTTGGACTGCGCCGGAGCGGTCTTGCCGCACTCGGTGAACAACAACAAGGGAGCAACCCGCAGGTACTCCATCACCTCCATGTAATCGCTCTCGCCGTCTTCCGACTCTTCCAGGGCACCCTGCACCTGGGCGATCGAGGCGAGGTCCTGCAGCACTTCGATGGCTTCGGCACTCAGGGCCTCGTCGCCGATGGTCATGCCGAAGCCGTCGAGAAAGCCCTGGCACCACTGCCCCAGCGCCAGCGCGCGTTCCGCCAGCGGCACGTCATCCGCTGGCAGCAGCACCACCACCGCCATGTCGGCGCCGGTCAGTTCGCCGCGGACCATCTCCTGCAGGCCGATCAGCGCCTGGCGCAGGTTTTCCGGGAGGCTCTCGCCGAGCAGTTCGGCGGCATCGGCGATCCAGGGCTCCGGCTCGAAGCCGGCCCCGGCACAGCTGCGGCCGAGCAGCAGGCCGTGCAGTTCGGCGGGCGAAACGGGCTGACCGCTGGTGGCGAGCAGGGTGGCGAAGGCAGTGTAGGGCGAACGGCTGATAGGCATGGGCGGCTAGGCGCAACGAGGCGCACTGTCTAGAATGAAGGGCTGGTATCCTAGCACCGGCAGGCGCGCCAAGACTATCCAAGGCCGCCGCCAGGTTTGACCCAGCCCCGCAAGCAGCCTATATATCGCGAACACGCAACGGCCAGATAAGAGAGCCCATGGAAGACGCCGACCTGCAAAAACTCACAGCCAAGTTCGAGCAGTTGATCCAGCGCATCGAGCAGCTGAAGGCGCACAACCGGCAGTTGCTGGCCAACGACAAGGCCTGGCGCGAAGAGCGCGGACACCTGATCGAGAAAAACGAACTGGCCCGGCAGAAGGTGGAATCGATGATCCTTCGCCTGAAAGCCCTGGAGCAGGACACATGACCCAGACCAAGACTGTCACCGTGCATATTCTCGACAAGGAATACTGCATCGCCTGTCCGGACGACGAACGCGACAACCTGGAAAACGCGGCGCGCTACCTGGACGGCAAGATGCGCGAGATCCGTTCCAGCGGCAAAGTCATCGGCTCCGACCGGATCGCCGTGATGGCCGGCCTGAACATCACCCACGAGCTGCTGCACAAGCAGGAACGCCAGGAAAAACAGGTCAGTGTCGCCCGCGACCAGGTGCGCAACCTGCTGGACCGGGTCAACGATGCGCTGGCCACCGACAGCGGTCCGGACCTGTTTTCGCCGCACAGCAGCTGACCAATCCGGTTACAGAGTGGACACTGCGCTGCGCCTG
Source organism: Pseudomonas sp. N040 (assembly GCF_015637705.1). Taxonomy (GTDB): domain Bacteria; phylum Pseudomonadota; class Gammaproteobacteria; order Pseudomonadales; family Pseudomonadaceae; genus Aquipseudomonas. The sequence goes on from NZ_JADOBE010000004.1 coordinate 303,041, forward strand.
GCGGCAATTGCCGGACGCCGGATTGGGCGTATACTCGCCACAGCTCCCTGGTGTGTTTGCCAGTTGGTGATGTCCCTGAGCCGATACGCACAACCACGGGGGTTGCACGTTGGGGCCGGTGTGCATGTCCGCCTGACGGAAAGCCTTAACGCCTCCTGCAACCTCCACCTTGAACTTTCGGGTTCAAGGGCTAAACCGACAGCGGCACCTCCGGGGAGTCTTACTTGATGATCTGCGCCGGCAGCCTTTCCCGCCCGGCACTGCGTCGGCAACTGCGCCAGGCCCGGCGCAACCTTTCCGCCACCGAACAGAAAAATGCCGCCCGCGCGCTGTACCGGCAACTGGCGCAGCATCCGCTGTTCCGTCGCGCCCGCAGCATTGCCCTGTACCTGCCGAGTGACGGCGAAATCGATCCCCGTCCTTTGCTCGAGGAAGCCTGGCAACGCGGCAAGCGCGTGTACCTGCCGCTGCTGCGGCGCTGGCCGGCAACCCACATGGTGTTCCAGCAGATCAAGCCCGGCGAGGCCTTGCAGCGCAACCGCTTCCGCATTCCCGAGCCGGCGCCGAGAACCGCGCGGCAGCGCCGCTGCTGGTCACTCGACCTGATCCTGCTGCCGCTGGTGGGCTTCGACGAGTTTGGCGGACGCCTGGGGATGGGCGGTGGCTTCTATGACCGCAGCCTGGAATGCCTGACGCGGCGCCAGGACTGGCGCACGCCGGTACTGCTCGGCCTGGCCCATGAGTGCCAGAAAGTCGACCGCCTGCTGCTGGGTCCGCTGGATGTGCCGCTCGCGGCGTGCGTGACCGACCGGCGCTGGTACCAGGCCAGCGCCGCGGCTCAGTAGGCTCTGGTGTGGCTGGCCGGCTCGCTGGCCTGACGTTCCCAGAACGTCTGCGTATAGCCGGTGGTGACCACCCCCAGGCCGAACAGAACAACCAGCACCCACAGTAGATCAGGCTTGCGTTTCATCGATGCATCCAAAGCAGTTCCGCGGCCCCCCAGAGAGGCTCAGCACAGGCGGGCGCGGAGTTTATTGTTTTAATTGCCTTGCGTTACGTTAGAGCATACAGATCAAGAACAACTGGCAACGTGAGTAGCCGCACAATTGGCGCCAGAATATTGGCCCGCAATCCTACCCCGAACGGAGAGGCCGCATCAATGCCCCACTGGCTGATGAAATCGGAACCCGCCGAACTGTCGATTCACGACCTGCAGCGCCTCGGCCGGGCGCGTTGGGACGGCGTGCGCAACTACCAGGCACGCAACTTTGTCCGCAGCATGCAGGCGGGTGAACTGTTCTTCTTCTACCACTCCAGCTGCCCGGAGCCGGGCATTGCCGGCATTGCGCGGATCCTGGGCGAGGCCTACCCCGACCCGACCGCCCTCGACCCGCACAGCCACTACTTCGATGCCAGGGCCAGCGCCGCCAACAACCCGTGGAGCGCGCGCGACGTCGAATTCGTCGAAGCCTTCCCCGCCGTGATCCGCCTGGCCAGCCTGAAAGCCTGCCCGGCGCTGAGCGAACTGCCGCTGGTGCAAAAAGGCACGCGGCTGTCGGTGATGCCGGTCAGCGCCGCGCAATGGCAGGCGGTGCTGGCCCTGGCCGCACCGGCGCCACAGCGCTGAGCCTGCATCCGGCCTTATGCCGGCTCATCAGGCCAGCCCATGCTGATTGACCCTCGCGGCCGCTGCCCTACACTGCTGCGGCCCATCCGCCCAAAGGAAGCCCTGTCGATGAAAGCCGTACTCTGCAAGAACTTCGGCCCTGCCGAGAACCTGGTGCTGGAAGAAATCGCCAGCCCGGAACCGAAGAAGAATGAAATCCTGCTGGAGGTGCATGCCGCCGGCGTCAACTTCCCCGACACGCTGATCATCGAAGGCAAGTACCAGTTCAAGCCACCCTTTCCCTTCTCGCCGGGCGGAGAAGCGGCCGGCGTGGTGGCCGCCGTTGGCGAGAAGGTCACCCATGTCCAACCGGGTGACCGGGTCATGGCGCTTACCGGCTGGGGCAGCTTCGCCGAGCAGGTGGCGGTGCCGGCCTACAACGTCATGCAGATTCCCAAGGGCATGGATTTCAACACGGCCGCAGCCTTCGGCATGACCTACGGCACCTCGATGCACGCACTGAAAGACCGCGGCCACCTGCAGCCGGGGGAAACCCTGCTGGTGCTCGGCGCTTCCGGCGGGGTTGGCCTGGCGGCGGTGGAGATCGGCAAGGCCCTCGGCGCGCGGGTGATCGCTGCCGCCAGCAGCGCGGAAAAACTCGCCGTGGCCAAGGCGGCCGGCGCCGACGAGCTGATCAACTACAGCGAGGAAAGCCTCAAGGAGCGCATCAAGGCACTGACCGGCGGCCAGGGCGCCGACGTGATCTACGACCCGGTCGGCGGCGACCTGTTCGATCAGGCCATTCGCTCGATCGCCTGGAATGGCCGCCTGCTGGTGGTCGGCTTTGCCAGCGGGCGGATTCCCGAGCTGCCGGTCAACCTCACCCTGCTCAAGGGCGCGGCGGTGGTCGGGGTGTTCTGGGGTTCCTTCGCCCAGCGCCAGCCGCAGGACAACCTGGCGAACTTCCAGCAGCTGTTCGTCTGGTATGCCGAAGGCAAGCTGAAACCACTGGTCTCGCAGACCTTCCCGCTGGCACAGGCAGCCGCGGCGATCAACGCCCTGGGCCAGCGCAAGGCGGTCGGCAAGGTCGTGGTGGAAGTGCGCTAGAGCAGCACCCCACCGCCCCCAAAAAGCCGCCCCGGCAGACTCTGCCCGGGCGGCTTTTTGCTGGCCGCCAGAGCTGCTGCGGTTGCCGACCGGCCACGGATAACGACTAAGCTGCAAGGCGGATGCTGGCTTGACCTGCATCAACCGCCAACACCTGCCAGCTCCGCACAATAAAGCGGGTTCCCGGCCTTTCCCCCACTCCCATCGCGCAGAAGGACTTTCATGGCTACGCGCAATATCTGGATCACCCGCCTCGGCCTGGCCACGCTGCTGCTTGCCGGGGCTGCCGGCCTGCTCTGGTATGAACTGCACCCGCGCGGCCCGGGCGAAGGTTTCGCCAGCGGCAACGGACGCATCGAGGCCACTGAAGTCGACGTCGCCAGCAAACTCGGCGGACGCATCGCCAGCATCGCGGTCGATGAGGGCGACTTCGTGCAGCCGCAGCAGATAGTCGCGCGGATGGACACCCAGGCGCTCGAAGCGCAGCTGGCCCAGGCCCAGGCCCAGCTGCGCCAGGCGCAGAACAGCCAGCTGACCGCCAGCGCGGTGGTCAGCCTGCGCGAAAGCGAAAAAGTCACCGCCGAAGCGGTGGTACGCCAGCGCGAGGCGGAGGTTTCCGCTGCGCAAAAGCGCCATGCGCGCACCGCCATACTGGTCAAGCGCGACGCCATGGCCCGCCAGCAACTGGATGACGACTTGGCGCACTTGCAGAGCGCCGAGGCGGCCCTGGCCGCGGCGCGCTCGCAGGTCAACTCGGCGGCCGCCGGCATCGTCGCCGCGCAGTCGCAGGTGATCGAAGCGCAATCGGCGATGGAAGCGGCCAAGGCCAGCGTCGCCCGCCTGCAGGTCGACATCGACGACAGTTTGCTCAAGGCGCCGCGCGCCGGCCGCGTGCAGTACCGGGTGGCCCAGCCGGGCGAGGTGCTCGGCGCCGGCGGCAAGGTGCTCAACCTGGTCGACCTCGGCGATGTCTACATGACCTTCTTCCTGCCTGAACGCCAGGCCGGCCGGGTCGCTCTCGGCAGCGAGGTGCGCCTGGTGATCGACGCCGCGCCGCAGTATGTGATTCCGGCCAGGGTCAGCTATGTGGCCAGCGTCGCCCAGTTCACCCCGAAGACAGTGGAAACCGCCAACGAGCGCGAGAAGCTGATGTTTCGCATCAAGGCGCGCATCGATCCCGAACTGCTGCAGCGCCACCTGGCACAGGTCAAGACCGGCGTACCGGGCATGGCCTACCTGCGCCTCGACCCGGCGCTGGCATGGCCTGAACAGCTGGCGATCAAGGTTCCGCAATGAGCGCAGTGGCGGTGCCGGTGGCGCGAGTGACCGGGGTCAGCCTGCGCTATGGCAAGACCTGCGCGCTGGATGCGGTCAGCCTGGAGATCCCGGCACAGTGCATGGTCGGCCTGATCGGCCCGGACGGTGTCGGCAAGTCCAGCCTGCTGGCCCTGCTCGCCGGTGCGCGCAGGATCCAGCAGGGCCAGATCGAGGTGCTCGGCGGCGACATGGCCAGCAGCAGTCATCGCCGGCGCACCTGCCCGCATATCGCCTACATGCCCCAGGGCCTGGGCAAGAACCTCTACCCGACGCTGTCGGTATTCGAGAACCTCGACTTCTTCGGTCGCCTGTTCGGCCAGGACGCGACCGAGCGCGCGCAACGCATCGACCAGCTGCTGCACAGCACCGGCCTGGCGCCGTTTCGCCAACGCCCGGCGGGCAAGCTGTCCGGCGGCATGAAGCAGAAGCTCGGGCTGTGCTGCGCACTGATCCACGACCCCGATCTGCTGATCCTCGACGAGCCGACCACCGGGGTCGACCCGCTATCGCGCAACCAGTTCTGGGAACTGATCGGCCGCATCCGCGCCCAGCGCCCGCAGATGAGCGTGCTGGTGGCCACCGCCTACATGGAGGAGGCCGAGCGTTTCGACCACCTGCTGGCCATGGATGGCGGGCGTATTCTCGCCACCGGCAGCCCGCAGCAGCTGCGCGAGCGCACTGCCTGCAGCAGCCTCGAGGAGGCCTTTATCGCCCTGCTGCCGGAAGCCAGGCGCAAGGGCCATCTCGCCCTGCAGATCCCTCCGCGCGCGCCGGGGCAGCAGGACATCGCCATCGAGGCGCGCGGCCTGAGCATGCGCTTCGGCGATTTCGTCGCGGTCGAGCGGGTGGACTTCCGCATCGAGCGCGGCGAGATCTTCGGCTTTCTCGGCTCCAACGGCTGCGGCAAGTCGACCACCATGAAGATGCTCACCGGCCTGCTGCCGGCCAGCGAGGGCCAAGCCCTGCTGTTCGGCCAGGAAGTGCAGCCGAAGGACATGGCGACGCGCAGGCGGGTCGGCTACATGTCGCAATCGTTCTCCCTGTATGGCGAGCTGACGGTGCGGCAGAACCTGGTGCTGCACGCCCAGCTGTTCCATGTGCCAAGCGCGCAGATCGCGGCACGGGTGGCCAGGATGGCCGCGCGCTTCGATCTCGGCGCGGTCATGGAGATGCTCCCCGAGCGCCTGCCGCTGGGCCTGCGCCAGCGCCTGTCGCTGGCCGTGGCGGTGATCCACCAGCCGGAACTGCTGATCCTCGACGAGCCCACCTCCGGGGTCGACCCGGTAGCGCGCGACGGCTTCTGGCAGCTGATGCTCGACCTGTCGCGCCAGGACGGGGTGACCATCTTCATCTCCACCCACTTCATGAACGAGGCCGAGCGCTGCGACCGCATCTCGCTGATGCACGCCGGCAAGGTTCTCGCCAGCGACACCCCGCGCGGGCTGATGGCCGGGCGCGGCCTGCCGACCCTGGAAGCCACCTTCATCGCCTATCTCCAGGATGCCGTCGCCCAGGATCCGGCAGCCAGCACCGACAGCCCCCCGGCAGCGCCGCGGCGGGCCGAACCGCGCCCGGCGCAACCCCAGCGCTTCAGCCTGCGCCGGCTGTTCAGCTACACCCGCCGCGAGTCCCTCGAGCTGCGCCGCGACCCGATCCGTGGCGGCATGGCCCTGCTCGGCACCGTGCTGCTGCTGTTCATCATCGGTTTCGGCGTCAGCCTGGACGTGGAAGACCTGACCTTCGCCGTGCTCGACCGCGACCAGACCACCACCAGCCAGGAGTACCACCTGAACCTGGCTGGCTCGCGCTACTTCGTCGAACAGCCGCCGCTGCATGATTACGCCGAACTGGAGCGGCGCATGCGCAGCGGCGAGATCAGCCTGGCGGTGGAAATCCCGCCGCACTATGGCCGCGACCTCAAGCGCGGCGACAGCCCGCAGATCGGCATGTGGATTGACGGCGCCATGCCGACCCGCGCGGAAACCATCAAGGGCTACGTGCTGGGCATGCACCAGGACTACCTGCAGGCACTGGCACGGCGCTCTGCCCAGCCGCAGGCCGCCAGCCCGGCCACGCTGGAAATCCGCTACCGCTACAACCCGGACGTGGAGAGCCGCCAGGCCATGGTGCCGGCCATGATCCCGCTGCTGCTGATGCTGATCCCGGCCATGCTTACCGCCCTCGGCGTGGTGCGCGAGAAGGAACTGGGCTCGATCATCAACCTCTACGTGACCCCGGTGACCCGTCTGGAATTCCTGCTCGGCAAGCAGCTGCCCTACATCGGCCTGGGCATGCTCAACTTCGCCCTGCTGGTGCTGCTGGCGATCAGCGTGTTCGGCGTCCCGCTGAAGGGCAACCCGCTGACCCTGCTGGTCGGCGGCCTGCTCTACCTGGGCTGCTCCACGGCACTCGGCCTGCTCATGTCGACCTTCACCAGGAGCCAGATCGCCGCCGTGTTCGGCACCGCCATTGCCACCCTGCTGCCAGCCATCCAGTTCTCCGGACTGATCTATCCGGTGTCTTCACTGGAAGGCATCGGCGCCCTCATCGGCCAGCTCTATCCGACCTCGCATTTCCTGGTGATCTCCCGCGGCGTGTTCTCCAAGGCGCTCGGTTTCGCCGATCTGTCGGCATACTTCGTCCCGTTGCTGATCACCATTCCGCTGCTGCTGGCGCTGTGCGTGGCTTTCCTGAAGAAGCAGGAGGCCTGAGATGGAGCGCCTGGCGAACATCTTCCATCTCGGCCTCAAGGAACTGCGCAGCCTGCAGCGCGACATCGCCCTGGTGATCCTGATCGTCTGGGCCTTCAGCCTGGGCATCTACTCGGCGGCGACCAGCATCCCGGAAAGCTTGCACCATGCCTCCATCGCGGTGGTCGACGAAGACCGCTCGCAGCTCTCGGAACGCCTGATCAACGCCTTCCAGCCACCCTACTTCCGTACCCCGCAGCGCATCGGCCTGGGCGAGATGGACCGCGGCATGGATGCCGGGCGCTATACCTTCACCCTGAACATTCCGCCAGACTTCCAGCGCGACGTGCTGGCCGGACGCAGCCCGGCGATCCAGCTGAATGTGGATGCCACCCAGGTCAGCCAGGCCTTCACCGGTTCCGGCTATATCCAGAACATCGGCATCAGCGAGGTCGCCGAGTTCGTCCGCCGCTACCGCGGCGACCTGCCGCAACAGGCCGAACTGGAGGTGCGCGTGGCATTCAACCCGAACCTGACCCGCACCTGGTTCGGCTCGGTGATGGAGGTGATCAACCAGATCACCATGCTGTCGATCATCCTCACCGGTGCCGCCCTGATCCGCGAGCGCGAGCACGGCACCATCGAGCACCTGCTGGTGATGCCGGTGACGCCGCTGGAAATCATGCTGGCCAAGGTCTGGTCGATGGGCCTGGTGGTTCTGCTGGCAACCAGCCTGTCACTGCTGCTGGTGGTCCAGGGCTGGCTGCAGGTACCGCTCAGCGGCTCGCTGGCGCTGTTTCTCGGCGGCGCCGCGCTGCACCTGTTTGCGACCACCTCGATGGGCATCTTCTTCGGCACACTGGCGCGCTCGATGCCACAGCTGGGCCTGCTGGTGATCATCGTGCTGATCCCGCTGGAGATCCTTTCCGGCGGCACCACGCCACGCGAGAGCATGCCGAAACTGATCCAGCACCTCATGCTGGTGGCACCCACCACCCACTTTGTCGACCTGGCCCAGGCCATCCTCTACCGCGGCGCCGGGCTGTCGATCGTCTGGCCGCAACTGCTGGCGATTGCCGGAATCGGCTCGCTGTTTTTCCTCGGCGCGATGACCCGCTTCCGCAAGACCCTGGCGCAAATGGCCTGAGCCGGCGCGAAACAAGCCGGCGCGTCAGCTGCGGGGTGCGTAGGCAAACACGTCGGCGCGCATCTGGCTGGGATCCATGCCGGCCTCGACCAGCGCATCGAGGGTGGCATAGATCATCGCCGGCGAACCGCTGGCATACACGTGCAGGCCTGCCAGATCGGCAAAATCCTCACGCACCGCCTGGTGCAGCAGGCCGCAGCGCCCGCCCCAGCCACACTGGTCGCTGACCACCCGGTGCAGGTGCACGTTGGCCATCTGCTCCCAGTCGGCCCAGTGCGCCAGCTGGTAGAAATCCTCCGGCCGGCGGGCACCCCAGTACAGGTGTACCGGATGGCGGAAGCCGCTGGCGCGGCAATGCTCGAGCAGGCTGTGCATCTGCGCCATGCCGGTACCGGCGGCCAGCAGCAGCAGCGGGCCATCCGGCAGCTCGGCGAGGTGCGTGTCGCCGAACGGCAGCTGCACCCGCGCCACCTGCTCGCGCTGCAGTTGTTCGAGCAACACCTGGGTGCCCGGCTCGCGGGCCAGGATGTGCAGCTCCAGTTCGCGGCCAGTGTGTGGCGCCGAAGCCAGGGAGAATGCCGACAGCTCGCCATCCGCACGCTCGAGCAGCAGGTACTGCCCGGCATGGTAGCGCGGCAGCTTGCCGGCCGGCGCCCGCAGGCGCACGCGCCAGACATCGCCACCCACCGCGCAACAGTCGATCAGCTGGCAAGCCAGGCGCCGGCGCGGCAGTTCTCCGGGCGCCAGCACGCCATACCATTGCAGCACGCTGTCGCTCAGCGGTTCGGCCAGGCAGGTCTGCAGCTCGCCATGCTCGAGCTCGACCCCGGCCTGGCGCGCACGCCCCTGCAGCAGCAAGGCCGAGCAGATATGGCAATTGCCGTTGCGGCAGCTCTGCGGGCAGTCGTAGCCGAGGCGCCGCGCGCCATCGAGGAAGCGTTCACCGGGCTGCAGCTCGAGGACCGCACCGGAGGGTTGCAGGGTGATCCGCATCAATCGATCCCCAGCTCGGCCCACAACGCATCGACGCGCTGCTTGACCGCCTCGTCCCGGACGATCACCCGGCCCCATTCGCGGCTGGTTTCGCCCGGCCACTTGTGGGTGGCATCCAGGCCCATTTTGCTGCCCAGGCCGGAGACCGGCGAAGCAAAATCGAGGTAGTCGATCGGCGTGTTGTCGATCAGCACCGTGTCGCGCTTGGGGTCCATGCGCGTGGTGATGGCCCAGATCACGTCGTTCCAGTCGCGCGCGTTGACATCATCGTCGGTGACGATGACGAACTTGGTGTACATGAACTGGCGCAGGAAGCTCCACACGCCGAGCATCACGCGCTTGGCATGGCCGGGATACTGCTTCTTGATGGTCACCACCGCCAGGCGGTACGAGCAGCCCTCGGGCGGCAGGTAGAAGTCGGTGATCTCGGGGTATTGCTTCTGCAGGATCGGCACGAACACTTCGTTCAGCGCCACACCGAGAATCGCCGGCTCATCCGGCGGCCGACCAGTGTAGGTGCTGTGGTAGATCGGCTGCTGCCGGCGAGTGATGCGCTCGACGGTAAACACCGGAAAACGGTCAACCTCGTTGTAGTAGCCGGTGTGATCGCCATAGGGCCCTTCGTCAGCCATCTCGCCGGGGTAAATATGCCCCTCCAGGACGATCTCGGCACTGGCCGGCACCTGCAGGTCGCTGCCAATCGCTTTGACCAGTTCGGTCTTGTGCCCGCGCAACAAGCCGGCGAAGGCGTACTCGGACAAGCTGTCCGGCACCGGCGTCACGGCGCCGAGAATGGTTGCCGGATCCGCTCCCAGCGCCACACATACCGGGTAGGGCTTGCCGGGGAATTTCTCGCACCACTCGCGGAAATCCAGCGCACCGCCACGGTGACTGAGCCAGCGCATGATCACCTTGTTGCGGCCGATCACCTGCTGGCGGTAGATGCCGAGGTTCTGCCGTTCCTTGTTCGGCCCGCGGGTAATGGTCAGGCCCCAGGTAATCAGCGGCGCGACATCGCCCGGCCAGCAGGTCTGCACCGGCAACTTGCCCAGATCGACAGCATCGCCCTCTTCGATCACTTCCTGACAGGGCGCGTCTTTCAGTACCTTGGGCGCCATGGCCAGTACCTTGCGGTACATCGGCAGCTTCGACCAGGCGTCCTTGAAGCCTTTTGGCGGCTCCGGCTCCTTGAGCATGGCCAGCAGCTTGCCGATTTCACGCAGCTCGCTGACCGCCTCTGCGCCCATGCCCAGCGCTACCCGCTTGGGCGTGCCGAACAGATTGCCAAGCACCGGCATATCGAAACCGGCGGGGTTCTCGAACAGCAGCGCCGGCCCGCCCTTGCGCAGAGTCCGGTCACAGATCTCGGTCATCTCCAGCACCGGGGAAACCGCTGTGTGAATCCGTTTGAGCTCGCCGCGCTGTTCCAGCCCACGAATGAATTCGCGCAAATCGCGATACTGCATGCAGTTGCCTCGTCTCGGCGGTGCAGGTTGAAGGTGGCAAAGTTTAGCGCTGAACTCGGCTATTCAGAAAGCAAAAGCCGGAAAGCAGAAGGCCGGGTTGCCCCGGCCTTCATTGCTGCACGTTAAAACCCGCAGGTTTTACTTGCTGCGCTTCATCGACATGAAGAACTCATCGTTGGTCTTGGTGTCTTTGAGCTTGTCGAGCAGGAACTCGATGGCAGCGATCTCGTCCATCGGATGCAGCAGCTTGCGCAGGATCCACATGCGCTGCAGCTCGTCCGGATCGGTCAGCAACTCTTCGCGACGGGTGCCGGCGCGGTTGATGTTGATCGCCGGGAACACCCGCTTCTCGGCAATCCTCCGCTCCAGCGGCAATTCCATGTTGCCGGTGCCCTTGAACTCTTCGTAGATCACTTCGTCCATCTTCGAGCCGGTTTCCACCAGCGCGGTGGCGATGATGGTCAGCGAACCGCCTTCCTCGATGTTGCGCGCGGCGCCGAAGAAGCGTTTCGGCTTCTCTAGGGCGTGGGCATCGACACCGCCGGTGAGGACCTTGCCGGAGCTCGGGATCACCGTGTTGTAGGCCCGCGCCAGACGGGTGATGGAGTCGAGCAGGATGACCACGTCCTTCTTGTGCTCGACCAGGCGCTTGGCCTTCTCGATGACCATCTCGGCCACCTGCACGTGGCGGGTCGGCGGTTCGTCGAAAGTCGACGCCACCACTTCGCCGCGCACGGTGCGCTGCATCTCGGTCACTTCTTCCGGGCGCTCGTCGATCAGCAGGACGATCAGGTGACACTCGGGGTTGTTGCGCGAGATATTCGCCGCGATGTTCTGCAGCATGATGGTCTTGCCGGCCTTCGGCGGCGCCACGATCAGGCCGCGCTGGCCCTTGCCGATCGGCGCGCAGAGGTCGATCACGCGGCCGGTGAGATCCTCGGTGGAGCCGTTGCCGGCTTCCATCTTCATGCGCACGGTGGGGAACAGCGGCGTCAGGTTCTCGAACAGGATCTTGTTCTTGGCGTTTTCCGGACGGTCGAAATTGATCGTGTCGACCTTGAGCAGGGCGAAGTAACGCTCGCCTTCTTTTGGCGGACGGATCTTACCGATGATGGTGTCGCCGGTACGCAGGTTGAAGCGGCGGATCTGGCTGGGCGAGACGTAGATATCGTCGGGGCCGGCCAGGTAGGACGAATCGGCGGAGCGCAGGAAGCCGAAGCCATCCTGGAGAATCTCCAGCACACCATCGCCGGAAATCTCTTCGCCACTTTTCGCGTGCTTTTTCAGCAGGGCAAAGATCACGTCCTGCTTGCGCGAACGGGCCATGTTTTCCAGGCCCATCTGCTCGGCCATTTCCAGCAGTTCAATGATCGGTTTTTGCTTGAGTTCGGTCAGATTCATAGATTGACGTTAGTTTTGAATGAGGAGGGAAGCATTGAGCTTGGGAAGCCGCGGCGCGCGAAAGGCGACTGGGTCGCTGTGCGTGATCGAATCAGGGATGCGTCGGCGACGGCTTGCGGGAAGCAACCGCAGTACGGGTTGCGAGCCGGAATTTAGCACCGGCGGCGGGAGGCGTCCAGCCCACAAAGCAAAAACCCCGCTTTAATGCGGGGTTTTTGCCAAAACAGCTTAGAGATTGGCGTCGATGAACGCCGCCAGCTGGGATTTCGACAGCGCACCAACCTTGGTCGCCTCGACATTGCCGTTCTTGAACAGCATCAGCGTCGGGATCCCGCGCACGCCAAACTTCGGCGGGGTGTCCTGGTTCTCGTCGATGTTCAGCTTGCAGACCTTGAGCTTGCCCTGGTAGGTCTGGGCTATCTCATCAAGTACCGGTGCAATCATCTTGCACGGACCGCACCATTCAGCCCAGTAATCGACCAGAACAGCGCCATCGGCCTTGAGCACATCCTGCTCGAAGCTGGCATCGCTGACATTCGTGATGAAATCGCTCATAAAACTCTCCGTTACCGAAGCTAAAAGTGTTCGCCATCATAGCCCTCTGGCGTCCTGATCGAAAGCGGCTGGCGATTGAGCTTGCCTATGGCCCGCCACGAGAACGCCAATGACGCGCCGGACAGGCATAAAATCGTACGCTGCGCGTTGGCTCGGGTTGCCTATCGTGGCAGGATGACCAGCCTATTCACCGGAAGCCAACGCATGCCTTACACGCCCGCCGAGAATTTTCCCCTGATCGCCGCCATTGATCTTGGTTCAAACAGTTTCCACATGATTCTGGCCAAGACCGATCAGGGTGAGCTCCGCGCGCTTGAGCGGCTGGGTGACAAGGTGCAACTGGCGGCCGGCCTGAACGAGCAGCGCGAGCTCAGCGAAGAGGCCATGCTCCGCGGCCTGGAGTGCCTGGGGCGCTTCGCCCAACTGATCAACGGCCTGCCGCAGGGCGCGGTGCGCATCGTCGGCACCAATGCGCTGCGCGAGGCGGTCAATCGCAATACCTTCATCCAGCGCGCCGAAGCCCTGCTCGGCCATCCGGTCGAGGTCATCTCCGGCCGCGAGGAAGCACGCCTGATCTATCTCGGGGTCTCGCACAGCATGCCGGCCTCCCAGGGCAATCGCCTGGTGGTCGATATCGGCGGCGGCAGTACCGAGTTCATCGTCGGCCAGCGCTTCGAGCCTCTGATCCTGGAAAGCCTGCAGATGGGCTGCGTGAGCTTCACCCAGCGCTTCTTCCGCGACGGCAAAATCACCCCCGGCCGCTATGCCCAGGCCTATACCGCGGCGCGCCTGGAGCTGATGGGCATCGAATATGGCCTGCAGCGGCATGGCTGGCTGGAAGCCGTGGGCGCCTCCGGCACCGTGCGCGCCATCGGCCTGGCGATCAAGTCCGCCGGCCTGGGCAACGGCGAAATCAATCCGGACGGACTCGGCTGGCTCAAGCGCAAGCTGCTCAAGCTCGGGGATGTGGAAAAAATCGACATGGATGGCATCAAGAATGATCGGCGGGCGATTTTTCCCGCCGGACTGGCCATTCTCGAGGCCATCTTCGACGCCTTCAGCCTGGCGCAGATGGTCCACTCCGAAGGGGCCCTGCGCGAAGGCGTGCTCTATGACCTGATCGGCCGCCACCAGCATGAAGACGTGCGCGAGCGCACCCTTTCGGCGCTGATGGAGCGCTACCACGTCGACCTAGAACAGGCTGCCCGGGTCGAAGCCAAGGCCATTTCGGCGCTGCGCCAGGTCGCGGCCGACTGGGGCATTCAGGATGAATGGCACTACGACCTGCTGGTCTGGGCGGCGCGCGTGCATGAAATCGGCCTGGACATTGCGCACTACCAGTATCACAAGCATGGCGCCTACCTGATCGAGCACTCCGAGCTGGCCGGCTTTTCCCGCCAGGACCAGCAGATGCTCGCCCTGCTGGTGCGCGGGCACCGCCGCAGCATTCCACGGGAACGCTTCGCCGAGCTGGGGGCGGAAGGTGAAAAGCTGCTGCGCCTGTGCGTGCTGCTGCGCTTTGCCATCCTGTTTCATCACATTCGCGGCAGCCACGACATGCCGACCGTGCGATTGCAGGCCGGAGCCCAGCACCTGAGCATCCGCTTCCCGGATGGCTGGCTGGAAAACCACCCGCTGACGATGGCCGACTTCGCCCAGGAAGCCGAGTGGCTGGCCAAGGCCGGATTTCGCCTGCAGGTCAGTTGAGCCCGCGCCAGCCGACGCAGGTTGCGCCTGTCCATTGCCGCGCGCCTTGCTCGCGCAAACGCCGCGGGACCCGCCGGGACGCCGCCCGGCCTCACGCAACCGGCAGCATCAGCTCGGCAAGGTGCGCAGGCGAACCGGGCTGCCACTGCGATAGCGCGCCAGCGGCTTGCTCAGGGCCTCCAGCAACATGGCCTGGGCACTGCGCGCGTGCTGGTTGCCGGTAGGCTGCTGGCGTACATAGGTGCCATCGCTGAGCAGAATCCAGGCGTGCGTGTTGTCCGCCAGATAGGCCTCGAGCTCCTTCTTCACCCGCAGGATCAGTTTCTTGCCCTCGATCGGGAAGCAGGTCTCCACCCGCCGGTCCAGGTTGCGCTCCATCAGGTCGGCACTGGAGAGGTACAGCACCTCTTCGCCGCCGTTGCAGAAGTAGTAGATGCGGCTGTGCTCGAGGAAGCGACCGATCACCGAACGCACCTGGATGTTATGCGAGACCCCCGGCACACCGGGACGCAGGCAGCACATGCCACGCACCACCAGATCGACCCTCACCCCGGCCTGGCTGGCCTTGTAGAACGCGCGGATGATCTTCGGATCGGTCAGCGCATTGACCTTGGCCATGATGTGCGCCGGCTTGCCCGCCGCGGCGAAGGCCGTTTCGCGGGCGATCATGTCGAGCAGGGTCTTCTTCAGGGTGAAAGGCGCGTGCAGCAGCTTCTTCATGCGCAGCGTCTTGCCCATGCCGATCAGTTGGTTGAACAGCTTGTGCAGGTCCTCGCACAACGCCACATCGGCGGTCAGCAGGCTGTAGTCGGTATACAGGCGGGCATTGCCGGCGTGGTAATTGCCGGTGCCCAGGTGGGCATAACGGCGCAGTTCGCCATTCTCGCGGCGCAGGATCAGCATCATCTTGGCGTGGGTCTTGTAGCCGACCACCCCGTAGATCACTACCGCGCCGGCCTGTTGCAGGCGGCTGGCCAGCTGCAGGTTGGACTCCTCGTCGAAGCGCGCGCGCAGCTCGATCACCACGGTGACTTCCTTGCCATTGCGCGCGGCATCCACCAGCGCGTCGACGATCTCCGAGTTGGCTCCGGAACGGTACAGCGTCTGCTTCACCGCCAGCACCTGCGGATCCTTCGCCGCCTGGCGCAGCAGGTCGACCACCGGGGTAAAGGACTCGAACGGATGCAGCAGCAGGATGTCCTGCTTGGCCACGGCCTGAAACAGGTTGTCGCTGTCCTGCAGGACTTTCGGGATGGACGCGGTAAAGGGTTCGTACTGCAACTCCGGATGGCTTTCCAGCCCGGTGACGCTGAACAGCCGGGTCAGGTTCACCGGGCCATTGACGCGGTACAGTTCGCCTGGCGCCAGGCCGAACTGCTTGAGCAGGTAGTCGGCAAGGTTGTCCGGGCAGCTGTCCACCACTTCCAGGCGCACCGCATCGCCGTAGCGCCGCGAAAACAGTTCGCCGCGCAGGGCGCGGGCCAGATCCTCGACATCCTCGGCATCCACCGACAGGTCGGCATTACGGGTCAGGCGGAACTGGTAGCAGCCCTTGACCGACATGCCGTTGAACAGGTCGTCGGCATGGGCATGGATCATCGACGAGAGGAACACGAAGTTATCCCCCGGGCCGCCGATTTCCGGCGGCAGCTTGATCACCCGCGGTAGCAGCCGGGGCGCCGGAATGATCGCCAGGCCGGAATCGCGGCCGAAGGCATCCACGCCCTCCAGCTCGACGATGAAATTCAGGCTCTTGTTCACCAGCAACGGAAACGGGTGGGTCGGGTCGAGGCCGATCGGGGTGATGATCGGCGCGATCTGGTCGCGGAAATAGCGGCCAACCCAGGCCTTGATCTTGGCCGACCAGTGGCGCCGGCGAATGAAGTTGACCTGCTTCTCCGCCAGTTTCGGCAACAGCACATCATTGAGAATGGCGTACTGGCGATCCACCTGCTGATGCACCAGCTCGCCAATCCGCGCCAGCACCTGGTGCGGCTGCAGGCCGTCCGCCCCCGCTTGCTCGCGGGCAAAGGTGATCTGCTTCTTCAACGCCGCGACGCGGATTTCGAAGAACTCGTCGAGATTGCTGGAAAAAATCAGCAGGAACTTCAGCCGCTCGAGCAACGGGTAGGATTCGTCCAGTGCCTGCTCGAGCACGCGGATATTGAACTTCAGCTGCGACAGTTCGCGATGCAGGTACATGCAGCTGTCATCCACCCCCGGAATCACCAGCGGCGCGGGCGCTTCCACGGCGGCCGGCGGCACTGCCGGCGGGGTTGTTTCGAGCACTTCAACAGGTACGTTCTCTTGCGTGTTCATTGCCAGTCCTGGGGGGCTTCTAGCCCGCTTGCATGAGCTCGGCAGCCCGTTTCGCGAAATACGTCAGGATGCCATCGGCACCGGCGCGCTTGAAGGCGGTCAGCGATTCGAGGATCACCGCCTCGCCGAGCCAGCCATTCTGGATCGCCGCCATGTGCATGGCATACTCGCCACTGACCTGATAGACAAAGGTCGGCACGCGGAATTCCTCCTTGACCCGCCAGAGAATGTCCAGGTAGGGCATACCCGGCTTGACCATGACCATGTCGGCGCCCTCGGACAGGTCGGCCGCCACCTCGTGCAGGGCCTCGTCGCCGTTGGCCGGGTCCATCTGGTAGGACAGCTTGTTGCCCTTGCCGAGATTGCCGGCCGAACCGACGGCATCGCGGAACGGTCCGTAATAGGCGCTGGCGTACTTGGCCGAGTAGGCCATGATGCGCACGTTCGGATAACCGCCCTGCTCGAGTGCCGCACGGATCGCCTGCACGCGGCCGTCCATCATGTCCGAGGGCGCCACCACCTGGGCGCCGGCGGCGGCATGCGAGAGCGCCTGCCTGACCAGCGCAGCGACGGTGAGGTCGTTCTGCACGTAGCCGCTGTCGTCGATGATGCCGTCCTGGCCGTGGGTGGTAAACGGATCGAGCGCCACATCGCAGATGATCCCCAGCTCCGGGAAACGCGCACGCAAGGCGCGGGTGGCCCGCTGCGCCAGCCCTTGCGGGTTCCACGCCTCGCTGCCGTCCAGGGACTTCTGCTCCAGCGGCGTCACCGGGAACAGCGCCAGCGCCGGAATGCCCAGTGCCACCAGTTGCTCGGCCTCCTCCAGCAGCAGGTCGATCGACAGGCGCTCGATGCCCGGCATCGACGCGATGGCTTCGCGCCGATTCTCGCCATCCAGCACGAACACCGGGAGGATCAGGTCATCCACGCTCAGGCGGTTTTCCCGGACCAGCCGGCGGGAAAATTCGTCGCGCCGGTTGCGGCGCAGACGGGTACCGGGGAACAGGCGATTGGCGGGGGTAATGCTCACAGTGGCTCCAGAATCCGCGCGGCGGACACAGCGTGACAGTTATAGCTGTGCATTATGACCAATGCATGACCAAGTTGTCGGCAGCTCCCCGGACAAATCTGCATTTTCCCGGCCGCGCGGGTCGCCGACCAGCGCTTCCCAGGGCAAGCGCCAGAGCGTAGGCTGCGCCATCTCCCCAACCGCGGGTCCGCCATGCTGCAAGCATTTCTGCAAGACTACGGCTATCTGGCGCTGTTCATCGGCACCTTCTTCGAAGGGGAAACCATCCTGGTGCTGGCCGGCTTTCTCGCCTCGCGCGGCTACCTGGATATCTACTGGGTGATGCTGACGGCTGCCAGTGGCGGCTACACAGGCGACCAGCTCTGGTACTTTCTCGGCCGCCGAAAGGGCCGGCAGATCCTGGCGCGCAAGCCGAACTGGGAAGCCCTGGGCGCCAGGGCGCTGGAGCACCTGCAGCGCTACCCGGACATCTGGGTGCTGGGCTTTCGCTTCGTCTACGGCCTGCGCACGGTGATGCCGGTGGCCATCGGCATTTCCGGCTACCCGCCGCTGCGCTTTCTGCTGCTTAACGCGGTCAGCGCAGTTATCTGGGCCGTGGTCCTCGGCGCTGCGGCCTTTCATCTGGGCGCAGCGTTGGAGCTGCTGCTGGACAACATCAAGCGTTACGAAATCTGGGTGATCGGCGCCCTGATCAGCGCCGGCAGCCTGCTCTGGCTGTGGCGCCGCTACCGCAACCGGCACAGCACCTGATCAGGCCAGCTGCGCTTCACGCCGGCGCGGCAACCAGAGAAAAATGCCGCTGAGCAGGCTGTAAGCCAGCAACACCAGCCAGGCCGTTTCGCCCGCCGGCAGTAACCCGGCCTGCTGCATCAGCCACAGGGCCGGTACGTTCAGCAGCAGGCGCGCCACTTCCAGACCGAACGCCCACGGGCGGTTTTCCAGCCACACGCCAATCGCGTACAGCCCGAATGCCGCCCAGCACCAGCCAATCAGCACATCACTGAAGCCATGCTCTGCGGCCACTATCAGCAGCCAGGTGGTGCCCAGCACATAACCGGCGAACTGCAGCAACGCATAGCGCTTCTGCCCGGCACTCAGCGGCACGTCGAATTTGACGAACTGGCTGAGCTCCGGCTTGACCATTGGATAACGCGCCGCCACATCTGCCGGACGCCAGCCGGTAGGCATGAACCAGATGCGCAACTTGTCCCACCAGGACGACGCGTGCACTGCGTCGCGCCAGAGCTGCACATAAAAGTGCAGGTTGGCCCACAGCGGGTTCCAGCTGGCCAGCGGCGTGGTCACCCCGAACACCACCGGTTCCTCATCCAGCTCTTCCTGAAAAGTGCCGAGCAGACGATCCCAGATGATGAACACCCCGCCGTAGTTGCGGTCCATGTAGATCGGATTCTGGGCATGGTGCACACGGTGATTGGACGGCGTAATGAAGATCCACTCCAGCCAGCCAAGCTTGGGTACATGGCGGGTGTGCACCCAGAATTGATAAAGCAGGTTCAGCGCACCCACGGTAATCAGCACGACCGGTGGTATCCCCACCAGCGCCATCGGCAGGTAGAAGATCCAACCGAAAATAAAGCCGGTACTGGTCTGCCGCAGTGCGGTGGTGAGGTTGTAGTCCTCGCTCTGGTGATGCACCACATGCGCGGCCCACAGCACATTGCGCTCATGGCCCAGGCGGTGCGCCCAGTAATAGCAGAAGTCATAGAAGAAGAAGGCGAAGACCCAGACCCAGAGTGCGTCGGTGGACAGCTCGAACAGCGCAATGTGTTCCCAGATCAACAGATAGACAATCAGCCCCAATCCCTTGACCAGCAAACCACTGGCCTGCGACAGCACGCCGGCACTCAGGCTGTTGATACTGTCCGACCAGCGATAGGTACTGATCCCGCGCCAGCGATCGGCGAGCAGCTCCAGACCGATCAGCAGGAAGAAAAACGGAATCGCATAGAGGACGTAGTTCATGCTTCACCCATAGAGTTACCATCACCCAGCGGCTAGGATGGCTTTCACGCACAGACGTTCAGACATATTCGCATCCTAGCGCAACACGGCCTGCGGACATGCGGCCACAAACGACAATTTGCATCACCATTGGCGACAAAATGCGGACATTCCTGCGCTACACCCTGGCCATCCTGACCCTGCTCAGCTGCGCATTGCTGCTCGGGCTCTATCCCTACCGTGCCGCGCTGCTGCCAGCCGCCGGACAACCCGAGCAACTCAAGCAGCGCCTGGCGGCGCACCTGACCCTGGTCACCCCGCCGAACGCCACAGGCCCCTTCCCCACCGTGCTGGCCTTTCATGGCTGTGGCGGACAACGCCAGTCGATGCGCGAAAACCTCGACAGCTGGCTGCTCCCCGCCGGCTTTGCCGTGCTCTATGTCGACAGCTTTGCTGCGCGCGGGATCACCGACTGGCAGCCGGTGTGTGACGGCAAGCTGTTCTGGGGCAACGAGCGCGCACAGGACGTGTATGCCGCCCTCGACCTGGCCGCCGCGATGCCCCAGGTGGATCGCCAGCGCCTCGCCGTGATGGGCTTTTCCCACGGCGGCTGGGCGATTCTCGACGCGCTGGCCTATGGCGGCGAAGCCGGGCACGGCTTCGCCAGACCGGGTCCGCAGACCCTGCAACTGATCAAGGCCGCCGTCACCTATTACCCCTATTGCGGCTACCCGGCCCACCTGCGGCTGGACAGCCAGGCGCCGCCGGAGATCCCGCTGCTGATGCTGCTGGCCGGCCAGGACAGCGTGACCAGCCACCGGCAATGCCTGGACAGCCTGGATGCACTGGGCCTGGCGCAGATCCAGCTGGTGCAGTACCAGGCGGCCGATCACGTGTTCGACCAGCCCAGCCCGATGCACACCTATCAACCCGCGCTGGCGGCAGACGCCCACCGGCAGACCCTGGCTTTCCTGCGCAAGCACCTGCAGCCAGCCCAGTAATCAGGAGAACACCATGCAGAAGAAGATCGCAGTCATCCTTTCCGGTTGCGGCGTCTATGACGGCGCGGAAATCCACGAGAGCGTGCTGACCCTGCTGCGCCTCGACCAGCGCGGGGCCCAGGTGCAGTGCTTTGCGCCGAACATCCCACAACTGCACGTGGTCGACCACTACAGCGGCGATGAAATGGACGAAACGCGCAATGTGCTGGTCGAGTCCGCGCGCATCGCCCGCGGCAAGATCAAGGATGTGCGTGAACTGCACGTCGGCGACTTCGACGCACTGATCCTGCCCGGCGGCTTTGGCGCGGCAAAGAACCTTTCCGACTTCGCCATCAGCGGCGCGTTGTGCAGCGTGCAGCCCGACGTGCTCAACGCCTGCCAGGCCTTCGCCAGGGCCGGCAAGCCCATCGGCCTGATGTGCATCGCCCCGGCACTGGCGGCAAAAATCTTCGGCCCGGGGGTCAACTGCACCATCGGCAGCGACCACGAAACCGCCAGCACCCTGCAACAGATGGGCGCGCTGCATATCGAAAGCACCGTGGAAGACATCGTCGTCGATGAACAGCACAAGCTGGTAACCACTCCGGCCTACATGCTCGCCGGCTCGATCAGCGAAGCCGCGAGCGGCATCAACAAGCTGGTCGACCGGGTGCTGGAGATGGTTGGCTGAGCCAGCGATTGCGCCATTGCGCAGGACATTCGCGCCGCCCCTCTGGCCAGGGCGGCGCAAATGCGGCAGCGTGACTGCATCCAGACCGCCGAGGTGTGCATGTCCAACATCAAACTTGAGATCGAACCCGAGCTGCACGACGGCATTGCCAGCTACTTCAAGCGCATCCCGTTCAATCAGCTGCTGGGCATGCAACTGGCCGAGCTGACCAGTGAACGGGCAATCATGCACCTGCCGATGAAGAACGAACTGATCGGCAACTTCTCCCAGGGCATCCTGCATGGCGGAGTGATCGCCAGCGTGCTTGACGTGGTCGGTGGCGCCATGGCGATGGTCGGCGCCTTCGCCCGTCACCAGCACCTGCCGGCCGCCGAGCGCATGGCCAAGCTGGCCAAGCTCGGCACCATCGACATGCGCATCGACTACCTGCGCCCGGGCCGGGGCGCGGCTTTCAACGCCTCCGCCGTGCTGCTGCGCTCGGGCAACAAGGTCGCGGTGGTGCGCTCGGAACTGCATGCCGACGATGGCACCCTGATTGCCGTGGGCACCGGCACCTACCTGTGCGGCTGAGTCCGGCTACTGATCCGGCCGTTGAATAGTGTGTATGTGCGGCGCTTGCAGACCAGCCGTGCTGGCTGCAGGAACATCGCCCCCGGCGCGAGCGTTTGCTTTGCTCCGGCCGAGCGGAGAGCCGGCCCCATCGCGGCGCGGGTGCCGCTCGAATCAGTAGCTTGAGCGGGCCAGCCTGGTCAGAATGCGATCGAGGGCATTGGCAAACGCCTGTCGCTCGCGATCACCATAGGCGCCCTGCCCGCCACCTGCCTGGCCCTGCTCGCGCAGATCAGTGAATAGGTTGCGCACCGCCAGACGCTCGCCCATGTTGTTGGCATCAAACTCGCGACCGCGTGGATCCAGCGCGGCCACACCATTCTTGACCAGGCGGTCGGCCAACGGCACATCCGAGCAGATCACCAGCTCGCCAGGCACGGCGTGCTCAACCAGATAGTCGTCCGCCGCATCCGGGCCGCTGGGCACGACGATCAGCCGCACACAGGCAAACGCCGGTTTGCTCTGCGCCTGGCCCGCCACCAGCACCACCTGCAAACCGCGCTTGAGGGCGAACTTGACTACCTGATCACGCGCCCCGCGCGGGCAGGCATCGGCGTCGATCCACACGCGCAAAGTCTGCGGCGTCTGGTTCATTGGTCGACCAGCGCCGCGCGTTGCCGGGCACGCCACCAGTCCCGCCCATAAAACAGCGCAATCAGCAGCAATACCAGCGCCTGGGCTGCAAGCCCCAGGGCATCCGGGTGTATACCCAGCCAGCTGAACTCGAAGAACGCGACCGGCTCCAGCGGCAAGCGTCCGGCTTCCTGCAGAGCCGCTACGCCATGTCCGGCAAAGACCACCGCCAGCGCACACATCAGCAATGCATTGGCGCTGAAGAAGGCCTGCAGCGGCAGTCGCGCCGAGCCGCGCAAAATGATCCAGGCCAGACCGAACAGCAGCACCAGCGCCGCCAGCGCGCCCAGCAACACCCACGGATGGCCCGAGCTGCCGGCCTGGAACCAGAGGGTCTCGTAAAACAGGATCACTTCAAACAGTTCGCGATACACCGCAATGAACGCCAGCACGGCAAAGCCCATGCGCCCGCCGGAACCGAGCATGGAATCGCGCAGATAGGCTTGCCAGGCATCTGCCTGCCGGCGGCCATGCATCCACACGCCGAGCCACAACAGCATCAGGCTGGCAAACAGCGCGCTGGCACCTTCCAGCACTT
The DNA here is from genome assembly GCF_015637705.1 of Pseudomonas sp. N040. Taxonomy (GTDB): domain Bacteria; phylum Pseudomonadota; class Gammaproteobacteria; order Pseudomonadales; family Pseudomonadaceae; genus Aquipseudomonas. Next base: position 325,792 of record NZ_JADOBE010000004.1, read on the forward strand.
CACGCTGGGCACCGCTGATATCCAGCAGCCAGGCGGCGACGGCCCATGTCGCAACGCCCGCCAGTACCGCCAGTCCCCAACCCAGATGCACGCTGCGCAGCGCGTGCTGCTGGCCGGTCTTGTTGAGAAACGCCAGAATCGCGGCCAGCACCAGTATGGCTTCCAGACCTTCACGCAACAGAATCAACAAGCTGGAAATGAAACTCAGCGAGGCTGACATGCCGCCCCTGGCCAGCAAACCGGCGGAGGCCTGCAACTGCTGTTCGGCGCTGGCCAGCGCCTGCTCAGCCTGCTCTACCGGCGCCCGATCTTGCAGTGCCTGCCGATAGGCCATCAGGGCCTTCTCAGTAGCCTTGCGCTGCTGCGCATCAATATTGTTCAACGCCCCTTCGACCAGCTCGAAACCTTCCAGATAAGCCGCCACCGAGAGCTCGTAAGCCTGGGTCGCCTGGCCCGCCCGATAGGCGGCCAGACTCGCCGCCAGCGTACTGCGGGTGTGCTCGATGAATTGCTGCGGGCTGCGGGGTTGCAACGGCGGCTTGGCACGTTGGGCGCGAAAGCGCGCGGCGGCATCCGCACCCTGACTGAGGGCTATTTCGGCGGGAGTCTGACCGGCCAGCATGAGCGCGCTGAACGGTTCTCCGGGGGGCGTCGGTTGCGCACTGAAGCCCGCTACCGTGCTGGCCAGATCCCAGCGCTGGCGCTGATCCAGCTGATCGGCAAAGGCCACCATATCCGTGCCATCCACACCCAGTCCGATGGTGTTGTAAAGGTCATACAGGCTCAACTGATCCAGCCGCGCGGCATCGCGCAGATTGGACGGTGGCGGTTGCAGACCGATACCGGCCGGGCCATCACCCGCGCCGCTGGTGCCATGGCAGACACTGCAATGCTCGGCATACAGCGGCGCACCACGGGCCGGGTCCGGGGTGATGGCCGGAACCTGCTGTACCTGATACAGCTCGACCAGCGCGGCTGCCAGCTGGCGCGCCTGACTGGCGACCCGCGGGCCGTCCTGACGCTGACTGACGGCTGCATGCAGTTGTTGCAGGCCCAGTTGCAGTTTTTCCTTACCGGGCTGGTCGGGCAAGCCGGCCAGCAAGTTCTGCAGGACACCGAGAAATTCCAGTTGTTCCTGGTATTCAGCCGCGTCGATCACCTCGCCGGCCATCACGGTGCGCGGATAATCCGCACCGATATAGCCGAGCAGATGCAGTGCCCGCGCGCTGCCATCCGGCACTGCGGCCTGCAACGAGAAAGAAATGCATAGCAGGAAGACGGACAGCAAACGGGCGGAGAAGCGGAGGGATGCACGCATATTTCAATCACAAACGAGAATTAATATCGTCTGATTCTACGCCCCTATACTCCTTGTGGAAAAGAGCCATCAGCGCACCGGCTCGCGTCGAATTGCCGCAAGCGCCAGGCGGTCAGTCTCTGGCAGACAATTGCAGGCACACTGGAACCACCCGCTCGATACCCGGAGTAGTCCATGCCCACCAGCCTTGCCCAGAACAGCACGCCGCCCATCCATGTGCTGGTGGCCGGCGCCAGTCGCGGTATCGGCCTGGCGCTCTGCGCGCAGTTGCTGGCACGCAAGGAGGTCGGCCAGCTCTGGGCTCTGGCGCGCCACTCAGACACGCCGGAACTGGCTGAACTAGGCCGACAGCATGCCGGACGCTTGCAGACGATCAGCCTGGATGCGCTGGACGAAGCTGCTCTGGCGGTATTCAGTGGCGAATTGCAGGCCCGTGGCATCAAGCTGTCCCTGCTGGTGAGCTGTATCGGCCTGCTGCAGGGCGAAGGCGCACGGGCCGAGAAATCCCTCAGTCAGGTAAGCCTGGAAAGCCTGCACGCGAGTTTTCAGCACAATGCCTTTGCCCCGCTGCTGTTGCTCAAGCACTGCCTGCCGTTGCTGCGTGGCAATCATCCGTGCCAGATAGCCATGCTCAGCGCACGGGTCGGCTCGATCGGCGATAACCGCCTGGGTGGCTGGTACAGCTATCGCGCATCCAAGGCGGCGCTCAATCAACTGCTGCGCTGTGCCAGCATTGAACTGGCCCGGCTGAATCCGCAGTCCTGCGTGCTCAGCCTGCATCCGGGCACCACTGACACCGCCCTGTCGCGGCCATTTCAGGCCAATGTCGCGGCGGACAAGCTGTTCAGCCCCGCCTTTGCCGCCAGCCAGTTGTTGCTCGTGCTGGCCGGCAAGACGCCGGCCGACAGCGGCAGCTTCTGGAGCTGGGATGGTCAGCCGATCGAGTGGTAATCAACCGGCCCGGCTGACCATCGCCAGCAGCCCGGCAGCCACCATGAACAAGCCGCCAAAGGTGCGGTTGAGCAGGCGCTGCTGCTCGGGTGAACGCAATACCCGCAGTACGCGTGCGGCCAGCCCGGTGTAACCGGCCATCACCAGCAGATCGACCGCCACCATGGTCAGGGCCATCAGCAGGTATTGGCCCAGTTGCGGCTGCTGCGGATCCAGAAACTGCGGCAACACCGCCAGGATAAAGATGATTGCCTTGGGGTTGCTGGCATTCACCAGAAAGCCACTCAGCACCAGCGCACCACGCTTTCCGGAAGGGTGCGGCATGCTCGCCTCCGACACCGGTGCCGGCTCGGCCCGCCACTGCTTCCAGCCCAGATAAACCAGATAGGCCACGCCAAAACCCTTGATCAGGCTGAACGCCAGTTCGGAAGTGGCCAGCAGGGCGCCAACGCCGGCCGCGACAATGGCGATCTGCAGCAACAACGCCAGCTGCAGGCCGATGGCATTCCAGTAGCCATGACGAAAGCCGAACTGCAGGCCGGACGCCATCGACGCCACCGCCCCGGCGCCGGGCGACAGGCTGATGATCCAGCAGGCAACGAAGAACGCCAGCCAGGTTTCCAGAGTCATCTGCTAGTCACCTGCGTGCTCCTCCCGGGATGACGATGGGCTGCGCTGGCCGTACCGGGAGATCCCCGCGTGGCGGCCGTGGCCGGGAGATCGGCTGCCGGTCCGGGTAGTAGGCTTGCGGGTCGTAGTAGGTATTTTGCTCGGGCTCTTCGGGCTCTTCGGGCTGCTGTGCCGCCGCCTGTTTTGCCGCCTCTGCGGCACGCTGCTCACGCTGGCGGCGCTCTGCACTGAGCTGATCCGCTTGCTGCTGCATGGCTTTGGTGCGTTGCTGTGAGGCCTCGACATCAGCCGCAGAGGGCGGTGCCGGCATCGTCAGCTGTTCTGCCGCAACCCCGGCCGGCGGTGGCTGATCGGAGAAAACGGTCTGGCCGGACGCATCCTTCCACTGATAAACCGGCGCCGCTACAGCCGGTTGCAGGAACATGAACAAGCCGGCGCAACCGAATGGCAACAGGACCAGCAATCTGGGCAACCGAGTAAGCATCACATCCTCCCCGACACAGCATAGAGCGGCGGCAACCTGCCTAGAGGTATACCTCCGCCGCCTGCAACGGCTCAACGCAACCACCAGCCAGCCGGCACACCTCAGTCCGGCGAGCCCTTGTGCAACTGCACCGGACTGGACTTCTTGCCCATCGCCGCACGCAGGCGAATGTTGATGGCTTCCACCGCCAGCGAGAAGGCCATGGCGAAATACACATAACCCTTCGGCACATGCACCTCAAAGGCTTCGGCCACCAGCACGGTACCCACCACGATCAGGAAGGACAGCGCCAGCACCTTGAGTGACGGATGCTTGTCGATGAACTCGCTGATGGTGCCGGAGGCCAGCATCATCACGAACACCGAAATCACGATGGCGGCGATCATCACCGGCACGTTCTGCACCAGGCCGACGGCGGTGATCACCGAGTCCAGCGAGAAGATGATGTCGATGATGGCGATCTGCACGATGATGCCGATGAAGCCGTAGGCCTTGCCGACGTTCTGTTCGGTTTCCTCGGCCACTTCCATGCTGTGGTAGATCTCCATGGTGCTCTTGAACAGCAGGAACAGGCCGCCGAAGAACAGGATCAGGTCGCGTCCCGAGATGCCCTGGCCGAACACCTCGAACAGGTCATTGGTCAGGCGCATCACCCAGGTGATCGACAGCAGCAGCGCGATCCGGGTGAACATCGCCAGGCCCAGGCCGAAGATCCGCCCGCGCGCCTGCTGCTCTTTCGGCAGGCGGCTGACCAGGATCGAGATGAAGATGATGTTGTCGATCCCGAGGACGATTTCCAGTGCAGTCAGGGTCAGAAACGCGACCCAGAGTTCCGGGGTCATCAGCAAATCCATGGGTGTATGCCTCACATATAAAGTAATTGATCGAGTCTAGTCGGCCTGAGCCAGTTGTTGTTCCAGTGTTTCGAGTAGTTCCAGCGCGCTCATCCAGGAGTCTTCCAGCTGCGCCTCGCGGCTTTTCAGGCGCGCCTGTTCGGCCAGCAGATCGCGCAACTCATCCTTGCGCGCCGCTTCATAGATAGCTGCATCGCCCAGCTGGGCTTCCACGCTGGCCAGCTGCTCATGCAGCTGCCCCAGGGACTTTTCCAGCTTCTCCGCCTCGCGCCGGTGCGGTGCCAGCTGCTGGCGCAGGGCCGCCGCGGCCTGGCGCTGGGCGCGTTTGTCGGTCTTGTCGGCAGCCGCTTCGCCACTGACGGCAGGCGCCTGTTGCGCGCGGTAGTCGACCAGCCAGCGCGCATAGTCATCAAGGTCGCCATCAAAGACCTCGACGCGACCATTGGCCACCAGCAGGAACTCGTCAGTAGTGCTTTTCAGCAGATGACGGTCGTGCGAGACCACCAGCACCGCGCCGGCAAAGTCCTGCAGCGCCATGGTCAGAGCCAGGCGCATTTCCAGATCAAGGTGGTTGGTCGGCTCATCCAGCAGCAGCAGGTTCGGCCGCTGCCAGGCGATCAGCGCCAGCGCCAGCCGGGCTTTCTCGCCACCAGAGAAATTCACCACCGCCTCGTCACAGCGCGGCCCGCGAAAATCGAAGCCACCGAGAAAGTCGCGCAGGGTCTGCTCGCGCTCGCTCGCGGCAATCCGCTGCAGGTGCAGCAGCGGACTGGCCTGGTCATCCAGCGAGTCCAGCTGATGCTGGGCAAAGTAGCCGATGGACAGATTCTCGCCACGCTGCAACCGGCCACCCAGCGGCTGCAACTCGCCAGCGAGGGTCTTGATCAGGGTCGACTTGCCGGCACCGTTGGGGCCCAGCAGGCCTATCCGCGCGCCGGGCGCCAGCTGCAGCTTGACCTTGTCCAGCACGGCCTTGTCGCCATACCCGAGGCGGCCTTCGGCGAGGTCGAGCAACGGGCTGGAAATCTTCTGCGACTCGCGAAAAGTGAAGTCGAACGGCGAATCGACATGCGCCGGCGCCAGCTCTTCCAGGCGCTCCAGCGCCTTGATGCGGCTCTGCGCCTGGCGGGCCTTGGTCGCCTGTGCCTTGAAGCGGGCGATGTATTTTTCCATGTGCGCACGCTGCGCCTGCTGCTTCTCGAAGGCCTGCTGCTGCTGGGCCAGGCGCTCGGCACGGGTGCGCTCGAAGGCCGAATAGCCACCGCGATAGAGGGTCAGCTTTTGCTGTTCCAGATGCACGATGTGGTCGACCACCGCATCGAGGAAGTCGCGGTCGTGGGAAATCAGCAGCAAGGTGCCGGGATAGCTTTTCAGCCAGTCTTCCAGCCAGAGAATGGCATCCAGATCTAGGTGGTTGGTCGGCTCATCCAGCAGCAACAGGTCCGACGGACACATCAGTGCCTGCGCCAGGTTCAGGCGCATGCGCCAGCCACCGGAAAAGTCGCCGACCGGGCGCTCCATCTGCTCGTTGCTGAAACCCAGTCCGGCCAGCAGCTTGCGCGCCCGCGCGTCGGCGCTGTAGCCGTCGGCGCTGTCCAGATCGACATGCAGGCGGGCGATCGCCGCACCGTCATGCGCCGCTTCGGCGCTGGCCAGCTCGCGCTGGATCGCACGCAGGTGCTGGTCGCCATCCAGCACATAGTCCGCCGCCTGGCGCTCGAGATCGCTGACTTCCTGCTGCATGTGGGCGATGCGCCAGTCCGGCGGCATCAGGCAATCGCCGCCGTCGGCGCTCAGTTCGCCGCGCAACAGGGCGAACAAACTCGACTTGCCGGCCCCATTGGCCCCAATCAAACCCGCCTTCTGCCCCGGATGCAGGGTAAGCTCAGCGCCATCAAGCAAACGCTGCGGGCCGCGCTGGAGAACAAGATTTTGCAGTCGAATCATCTGATCCAGTCCGGGAGGTGCTGTCGGCGCGGTGTGCCGAACGCTAAAAGGGTTCAACAGCCGCTGCAGATAACACTCTACAGGCCGTCGCGGCGGCGGAGTTTATCAGCTTTCAGAGCCATACCGTCCGGAGTACGCCATGTCGATTGATCTGTGGGGCTTTGCCCAAACGGTGTACGCCCATCCCGCCACGGAAAGGGCCTGCCTGCGCCTGCAGGCCAGTGGCGCCGATGTCTGCCTGCTACTGACCGGACTCTGGCTGGAACGGCGCCAGGCGACGTGCACCGAGGAACGCTGCGCGGCCCTGCAGGCCCTGGCCCGCCCCTGGCAGCACGAGGTGGTCAAGCCGTTGCGGCAATTGCGCCTGAACTGGCGGCATGCGGCGCAGCAGGATCAGCAACTGGCGCAGTTGCGCGAACAGGTAAAGTCACTCGAACTGCAAGCCGAGCGCTCGCTGCTGCTGCAGCTTGAACAATTCAGCCGGGACTGGCCCGCAGAAGAGGCCGGCGACTGGCTGGGCAGCCTCGCCGGGATTGCCGGAAGGGATAACCGCGATGCGCTGGAGGAACTGCGCATCGCGGCCAGTGCCGCTTAAACGGCCGGCTTTGCTGGCGTAGCAGCGGGTGTCGCAGCCGCGGGAGCGGCGGCGGGTTTGGCGGCAGGCTTGCGCACGGCGGGCTTGCGGGCCACGGCGGGCTTGGCGGCAGCCGGTTTGGCGGCGGCCGCTGCTGGCTTGGCGGCAGCGGGTGTGCGCGGCCTGGCCGGAGCCTTCGCCGGTGCCTTGGCGGCGGGTTTGGTCGCCGGCTTGGCGGTAGCGGCTGGCGCTGGTTTTGCTGCGGCACGGGCAACCGGCTTGGCCGCTGCCTTGGCGGCGGGTTTGGCTGCAGCCTTTACCGGTGCGGCCTTGGCTGCCGGCGCCTTGGCTGCAGCAGGCTTGGCTTCACGCAGGTTCAGCGCCTTGCCGACGGCCTCGCGGACCTTGCTCACGCCCTGTGCCAGGGTCATGCTTTCCTGGGCATCGCGCTTGAGATCGGCAATGTACTGCAGGGTTTGCGCCTGCCGATCCTTCAGCGAGTCCAGCATGTCTTCCAGCTCGGCAACACTCTTGCGCGCCTTGGCCTGGGCCTTGGCCTTGCCGGCGGCGGCGGCATCCTGCAGCTTCAGCCGATTCTTGTGCAGCTTTTCCTGGGCCTTGCCACGTTCCTTTTCCAGCTTGCCGAGGATCGACTCGGCATCGGCCATGGCTTTCGCGCAGGCGTTTTCCAGATGGGCAACAAGGCTGGTGGAAAGATCCTGCAGCAGGTGCAGGGGGGTTGGAAGAGCTTTTTTCTTTGCCGGCATGACTCGCCTCCTGGCGCGTTGGTTTTTTTCATAGTAGCCCCGGAGTGTCGGCCAGACCAGAACAGCCGGCGTAATTCTCGGCCATCCCGGGTGCATCTTCACGAGACTGTCATCTTCGCGGCTGGCCGGGCTGCTACAGGCCGTAAAACCGGCCAAGCCCGGGGCTTGCCGGCACACCGGTAGCCGCGCAGCAAAAACCCCCGGCATGCCGCCGGCTGGCCTGCTGAAATGCTCGACGACCGCGTACGGCCGCCAGCCATCAGGCTGGCTGTACGGCCTTCTGCTGGTGCGCGTTGTGCAGCACCTCGATCAGGCAGTCTTCCAGCTCGAAACGCTCCTGCAGCAAGCGGCCCAGCTGCTCGAGCTCGTCGTGCAGTGATTTGCTCTCACGACAGTCGCCGTTGTCGCAGTGATCATTGAATGCCAGTGCAGCCTGGGTAATTGCCTCGATCCGCGGGTATATCTGCCGGGCCAGCTCGAGGCCGCGCTGATCGTCAAAGGCGCGCGCTTCCTGCAGCAGCTGCTCGTAGATTTCGAAGTGGCCGGCCGAGACATAGTCGACCAGCACTTCACAGAAGCCTTGCAGGTCAACGGCATTGGCCGCCGGGGCATGTTGGTCGACATTCAGCTCTTTGTAGGTGCTAACCAGCTGACGGCGCTCTTGTAGCCAGCGATCAATCATCAGGTGCAACCCACCCCAGCGTTCCTGGGCATTTTGGCAGCTCTCTAACATGATGCTTTCGCTTCCCTTGGTGTCTTGATTTTATTGCCGATCCTCAGGGCTCAAGATGCCTCAGGCAAGATCGCCTGGGAAGGCGTGATCGGCGCAGCGCTGGCAAACAGCGCGGGAAAACAGAGTATTCCGCACGGCGCACGCCTACAACCCGGGCCCTGCGGAAAGTTTCATACGGCTGTTTAATCCCGGGCAGATCGCGGCAGCGGCCTGGTGAAACTGAGGGTCACCTCGCCCAGGTCAACCCCCCACTTGGACATCCGCGCGCGGTTCAGCATCACGCGCTGATCGAGCAGAAACATCCAGTCGTCAAAGTCGACCACATAGGTGTCCCCGTCGACCTTCAGCAATAGCTGGTAACGCCAGTGCAAAGCATTGCCGGAGAGCTCGCCAATGGCTTCGCCGAGCACATCGGCAGCCGTGCCGCGCCAACTCCCGTCGGCTTGCCGGCGCAGCGTCCAGACGCGCCGCTCGGTGGTGCCATCGCTGTAGGTGAAGCGCTCGTCCAGAGTCCCGACATCGCCTTGCCAACTGCCGGTCAGGGCCACATGGAAGCGCTTGACCACCTCGCCCGAGCGGTTCTGGAACATGCCCCAGGCTTCCAGTTCGCCGTTGAAATACTCATCCAGCTGCAGCGCGGGCTGTTGCTGCGCATAACGCTCAATCGAATGGTTGCTGCAGCCGGCAAGCAGGCAAAAGACAAAGACCACGACAAGGCGACACATGGTGGATGACCTCGATAAAGCGGCGCATGGCCGGCCAGCGTCAGGCCCGGCGCAGCAACTGCACCAGGCCGAAGAGCAGCATGCCGGCAAAGGCCAGCAGACTCCATTCGGGCAGGCTCAGGGTAAACAGCGTCCAGCTGACCTCGGCACAGTCGGCGCTGCCATGCAGCACCACGCGGACGATTTCCTGGAACGGCAGGGCGTCCATCAGGTAATCCAGCGGCGGGATGCAGGCGGGCAACTGGTCGGCCGGCACTGTCTGCAGGTAGACCTGGCGCGCCGCGGTACCGCCACCGGCGGCAGCCAACAGCAACAGCAGCAGGGCGTACAGGCGCTGGCCGAGCAGGCCCGGACCCTGCAGGGCGGCCAGCAGGCACACCAGGCCGAACAGGATCACGCAGATGCGCTGCACCACGCACAGCGGACAGGGCTCCAGGCCGACCACATGCTCGAGGTAGAGCGCACCGAGCATGACCAGCAGGCAGCCGATGAAGGCCAGCAGAAACAGGGCACGCGAACTGACAAAGGGCATGGTGGCTCCGGAAAGGGCAGGAAGACCGCTACGGTAAGGAAAGCCCGCCAGGCTTTCAAGGCTGAAGGACCGGCCGGCGGATCAAACCGGCCAGGCAGCCGATCAAAGGCCGCAAGCGGTTCAGCCCGCCAGCTTGCCGAGCGGCGGCAACGGCAGCGCCGGCAATGCCTGGCCGAGCAGCTCCAGGCCCTGCTGGTACAGCTGATGGCTGCGTTCGACCTCGCCCAGGCGACCGAGCAGGCGCGCCAGTTCCGTGCAGCTTTCCGCCGCCGGCTGCAAGACCAGGCTGGCCTCGAAGTAGTCCCGTGCCTTGCCCCACAGGCCGGCACTCAGACACAGGCGACCCAGGCTGAGCAGCAACAGCGGATCCTTGGGCTGCTGCGGCAGCCAGCCTTCGGCCGTGTGCAGCTGCTGCAACGCATCGCTGCCGCGCAGCAGGCCGTAAAGACGCACCAGACGCGCGTCATAGTTGAGTCTGATGGCCTTGCGCAGCAGTTGTTCGGCTTCGGCATCGGCGCCCAGCCGGTGCAGCTGCCCGGCATAGCCGAGGAGCAATTCCGGCTGCTGGCGCAGGCTCGCCGATACCTGCTGCCAGGCGGCGTTGAGCGCCTGCAGCGTATCGCCGCCCTCCTGCGCGACCTCGTCCAGGCGGCCCTGCCAGGTCTGCAACTCCAGCGTCGACAGCTCTTGCGTACTCAGTGCCTTGCTCTTGCGCAGTTGCGGCAGCAGGCCGAGCAACGCAGAAAAATCACGGCTGTCGCGATACAGCCAGGCCAGTTCGCGCAAGACCTGGTGATGCTCCGGGTAACGCTGTTGCATGGCCTGCAGGGTTTCGCGGGCCGCCGCGCGATCACCGCGCGTCACCTGCAGTTCAGCATGCGCCAGGGCCACGGCCAGCTCCGCCCTGGGCTGGCGGTTGAGCGCCCGCTCCAGCAGCGCATCGGCCTCCGCGGACTTGCCCAGCTGCTGCGCCGCCCGCGCCGCGCCGAGGTAATACATCAGCGGCTGCTCGGAACCCTCGGCGGCCCGCAACAGATGGCGCTGCGCGCGCACCCAGCGGCCTTCCTGCAGGTCCATGAAACCCTGCTCGGCGGACAAGCGGGCACGGCGGCTCCGGTTGCGCCCCGACCATGGATTGACCAGACCGATCGAACCGAGCAGCAGGCCGAGGAGAAAGCGCAGGCCATAAAACAGCGCCCAGACCGCCGCAACCAGTCCCAGCGTTGCCCACAGGCTGGCCTCGAAACGAAAGCCCTGATAGGCAACCAGCACATAGCCGGCATTCTGCGCGATGGCCATACCCAGTGCCGCCGCCCCGGCTACCACCAGCAGAAGCAGCAGGGCCAGGCGGTTCATGGCTGCTCTCCCGGGGCAGCTGCGGCTGGCTGCTCCTCCGCCTGCAAGCGCCGCGCGATATAGGCCTGCAACGCCGCCAGGGCCGGCTGCAGGTCGGGCACGCTGATCGAGACCGGCTGGCTGGCGAGCTGCTCGATACTGGCGAGCAGCGCGCGGGCCTGGGCATTGTCCTGCTGAAAGGTCGCCTGGAGGATGGCCGCGGCCTGGCGCAGGGCCACCGGATAGACCTTGGCGTCGGCATTCAGCGCCGCCCACTGCGCCTGCTCCAGAGCCAGACTGAGGGCCAGGCGCACCTGATCGAGCTGCTCGCCGGCGAGCAGCGGACGTACATCCTGGCTGGCATCCAGCTGGATGCGGAAATACCGCGACAGGCGCTCCCGCCACTGGGCCAGGCGATTGCTGCCATCGCCTTCGGCGGCGGCGCTGGCAAATACTTCGCCGCTGCTGGTGAACACCGGCGCCAGCGGCTGCAGGCCGGGAACCTGCTCGCGCAGCGCCGCCAACTGCAGAAACAGCCCGCTGCGATCCGGCTGCTCGACGCTGCGCAGCGACTGCAACAGTTTGGCCACCTGCTCGCGGGCGGCGAACGCATCCGGATCATCCTGTTCGCGCAGAATCTCGTTGACGCCCTGCACCAGCACCAGCGCACTGTTGATGTCCTGCAGGGCCACCAGGCGCAGGCTGGCCAATCGCAGCAGGTGCTCCGCCTCGGCCAGCCGCCAGCTCTGGCGACTGGCGCCGAGCACGCGCGACACGCGCTGGTTGAGCGCCTGCTGGTCGCCCTGCAGCTGGGTCAGCAGCTGCTGCTGGGCCGCCAGTTCGGCGACCGGGGCAAAATTGGCCAGCCTGTCCTGCAGCAGCCGGCCGCGGCCGTCCAGCCCGCTGACCTGCTCGTGCAGGGCGTCCAGCTGTGCCTGCAGCGTCGAGCGGGCTTGCAGTTGCTGTTGTTGCCAGATGCCCCAGCCGGCGGCAGCCGCCGCCAGCAACGCCACCAGCAACGCCAGCCAGGCCAGGCCGCGGCCGGGAACCCTGGCACGGGCCGCGGCGGGCGGACGAGAAGACACAACGGCTGGTTCGACGGGTATGGCTGCTTCGCTCACGGTCTTATCCTTCTCGCTTCAGTGCGCCGGGACAGGTTCTGCCTGCAACGCGTCCAGCAGGGCCGCGGCGCTGGCGCCACGGCAATCGACAACATGTTGCGCACCCGCGGCCCGGGCCTGTGCCGCGACCCGCTGGCTGGGCACAAACAGCGGCAAGCCCGCCAGCTGTGGCCAGTCGCCAGCCGCCAGTTGGCGCAAGTGCTCCAGCCCTTGGCCACTGCTGACCAGCAGGCCGTTGAGCCGTTCTGCGCGGATCCGCTCACACAGGCTGCCTGCCGGGTAGTCCGGCAAGGTGCGCCGGTAGAGGCAAAGATAGTCAACCGTGACCCCCTGCGCGCGCAAGCGTTCGGCAAGCAGTTCGCGTCCGCCCTCACCCTTGATGATCAGTACCCGCGGCTCGGCAACCTGCACGGCACTGCGCAGTTGCGGCAGCTGCAGCAATGCTTCGCTGTCCTCGCCGGACGCTGGCCAGCAGGCATTCAGCCCGTGATCGGCAAGCAGCCGGCCGGTTGCCGCGCCGACGCTGAACCATGGCTGCTGCGGGGGTTGCGGCCAGTAGCGGGCGAGCCGTTCCAGGCCCAGGCGGGCGGCGGCCTTGCTGACCACGATGACCGCGGCATAGCGCTCCAGGTCAAGCATCCGGGCGCGCTGCCCGGGGGTTTCCGGTAACGCCTGGATCGCCAGCAGCGGCAGGCTGCTGGTGAATACGCCGTGCTCGGCGAGGGTCGCGGCCAGGCTTTTGGCCTCCTCGGCCGGGCGCGTCAGCAGCAGGCGCCAAGCGCTCACGGATGGCCGGCCTCGCCATACACGGCCTTGAGGATGTCCGCCGCGCCCTGCGCCAGCAACGCCTCGGCCACCTGCACCCCCAGCGCCTCGGCAGCCTCGGCGACAGCACGCCCCTCGGCACGCAACAGCTGGCCGCCGTCCGGCTGACCGACCAGCCCGCGCAGCCACAGTTGATCGCCCTCAAGTAGCGCATAACAGGCGATCGGCACCTGGCAACCACCATTCAGGTGCTTGTTCAGCGCCCGCTCGGCAGTCACCCGCAGCGCCGTTTCGGCGTGGTGCAACGGGGCGAGCAAGGCATGGATGTCGCTGTCGGCACTGCGGCACTCGATGCCCACGGCGCCCTGGCCGCCCGCCGGCAGGCTGTCCTCGGTGCTGATCGAGGAACGGATGCGCGGCGCAAAGCCGAGGCGGATCAGCCCGGCCGCGGCGAGAATGATGGCGTCGTACTCACCGGCATCCAGCTTGGCCAGGCGGGTGTTGACGTTGCCACGCAGGAAGCGGATCTGCAGGTCCGGCCGCCGCGCCAGCAACTGGGCCTGGCGACGCAGGCTGGAGGTGCCGACCACACTGCCGGCCGGCAGGGCGTCAAGACTGGCATAGGTGTTGGAGACAAAGGCATCGCGCGGGTCTTCGCGCTCGCAGATGCAGAACAGGCCGAGCCCCGCGGGAAAATCCATCGGCACGTCCTTCATCGAATGCACCGCGATATCCGCCTCGTTGTCCAGCAGCGCGGTTTCCAGTTCCTTGACGAACAGGCCCTTGCCGCCGATCTTCGCCAGCGGCGCATCGAGCAGCTTGTCACCGCGACTGACCATCGGCACCAGGCTGACCTGGATGCCCGGATGCGCCCGTTCCAGGGCAGCCTTGACGAATTCGGCCTGCCACAGGGCCAGGGCACTCTTGCGGGTTGCGATGCGGATCGGGCGGAAGGACATGGTGACTCTCGGACGATGAGGAGCCGGCATCATAACAGGCCGCCCGCCCACCAAGGCAGCACCGCCAGCGGCCGCCGGGATACCGTGCGACCCTCCGGGCGGGAGCTGGACAGTGCTTGCTAGAGCTGGTTCATCAGCTTGCGCACGCCGGCCACGTGCCGCCGGCTGACGGTCAGTGGCTCGCCGTTGAGGCCGCGCAGGTACAGCTGGAAATGCCCGAGAGCGGTGCGTTGCAGGCGCTCGATGCGCTCACGGGCCACCAGCGCGTTGCGGTGGATGCGCACGAAGCGCTCGCCGAATTCGTCCTCCAGGGCCTTCAGCGGCTCGTCGAGCAGCACCTCGCCCTGCGGATGGCGCAGGGTGACGTACTTGTGGTCGGCGATGAAGAAGATCACCTGTTCCAGCGGAATCAGCTCGATGCCCTTGCGCGTGCGCGCACTGATATGCGTGCGCGGCCCACCCTCGACATCAAGTGCCGGGCGGGTCAGCGCGGCCAGTTGCACGCGGTTCGGCCGCTCGGCCTTCTTCAGCGCCTCGGCCAGCGCCTCGGGGCGCACCGGCTTGACCAGATAACCCACGGCACTGACCTGGAAGGCCTCCAGGGCGAACTCGTCATGTGCGGTGCAGAAGATCACCGCCGGCGGCGCATCGCGCTCGCACAATTTGGCCGCCACCTGCAGGCCGTCCATGCCCGGCATGCGGATATCCAGCAGGACCACGTCCGGTTTCAGGCTGTCGATCAGCAGCAGCGCCTCTTCGCCATTGCTGGCAGACGGCTCCAGCACCCGGCAACCGGGAATCTGTGCCAGCAGTCTGGCCAGGCGCTCGCGGGCCAGGGGTTCGTCATCGACAATCAGGACATTCATAGAGCTCATGCTTCCTGCGGCAAACTCGCACAAGGATAGCGTAGACAAGTGAAATGGCGACCGTCACGCCGATCGACAATTAATCTTGCCTGCGGGCCAAAAATCGCCGCCAGGCGCGCCTCGATGTTGTGCAGGGCCTGCTGGGTGCCGCGTGACGGCCGCTCTTCGGCCAGCGGATCATAGGGATTGCTCACGCACAGTTCGAACATGCCGTCGCGATAATGCCCCTCGACCCGCACCAGGCCGCCCTCGATGCGCGGCTGAATGCCGTGGATCAGGGCGTTTTCCAGCAAGGGTTGCAGGGTCAGCTGGGGAATCGGCAGTTGGGCCGGCACTTCGTCGACCTGCCACTCCAGCTGCAGGCGCGGGCCGAGACGGTACTGCTCGATCGACAGGTAGCGCCGGGCCAGCTCCAGTTCATCATGCCAGGCGACCAGCACCCCCGGCCGGGCCAGGCTGGCGCGGAACAGGTCGGAAAGGTCGAGCACCGCCTGCTCGGCCTTGTGCGGATCGCTGGCCACCAGACTGGCGATGCTGTTCAGGCTGTTGAACAGGAAGTGCGGGCGGATGCGTGCCTGCAGCGACTCGATGCGCGCCCCGAGTTCGGCCTGCTGCTGGCGGCGCCACTGGCTCTGCAGGTAGAAGTAGCGCAACAACAGCGCCGACATGATCAGCGCGATAAGCCCGTGGCGCAGGTAGAAATTGACTTCACCACTGCGCTGCAGCTGCCCACCCAGATTGAAAAAGTCGGCGACCGCCGAGCAGCCCAGCGTCAGCCCGACCACCACCGCGCAGCTCAAAATCCCGGCCGCGGCCGCGGGCAGACGCGCCAGCAATGGCCGCAGGCGGCAAAGCAGTGCCGCCGAGAGCAGCACGATCCACTGCACGAACACCGAGGCCAGGGCCAGGCGCACCCAGTCGAAACCCTGCATGATCGGCTCGGCCAGTACCAGTACCAGCACCAGCAGCTCGGCCAGCAGGATCATGCTGAACAGCGCTTCGGGCTGGCACAGCTCGGGCAGGAAGAAATCGTCCTCGACGACCGGCGCTGGCTGTGGCTTGAACCAGTTCTTGTTCATGTGCATGGCTGTCCTCGCATGCAGCTGGGCTGGCAAGCGCTCGCTTGTCCGGGGCATTCCGGCAGAGGGACGCGCGAAGGCGGCCTTGTGCCTGTTATTATCGGCCCACTTTATCCGTTCCGCAGGCAATGCGCCTGCCCCTGTCACGAGTCAGCCATGAGCCAAGAAAAGACCAACCAGTCCTGGGGCGGCCGCTTCAGCGAGCCCGTCGATGCCTTCGTCGCCCGCTTTACCGCCTCGGTGGATTTCGACAAGCGCCTGTATCGCCACGACATCATGGGCTCGATCGCCCATGCGAGCATGCTGGCCAAGGTCGGCGTGCTCACCGCGGAAGAACGTGACGCCATCGAGGCCGGACTGAAGCAGATCCAGGGCGAGATCGAGGCCGGCCAGTTCGACTGGCGCGTCGACCTGGAAGACGTGCACATGAATATCGAGGCGCGCCTGACCGACCGCATCGGTGTTACCGGCAAGAAACTGCACACCGGGCGTAGCCGCAACGACCAGGTGGCCACCGACATCCGCCTGTGGCTGCGCGACGAGATCGACCTGATCCTCGCCGAAATCACCCGCCTGCAACAGGGCCTGCTGGGGCTGGCGGAGGCCGAAGCCGACACCATCATGCCCGGCTTCACCCACCTGCAGACCGCCCAGCCGGTGAGCTTCGGCCACCACCTGCTGGCCTGGTTCGAGATGCTCAGCCGCGACTACGAGCGCCTGGTCGACTGCCGCAAGCGGGTCAACCGCATGCCGCTGGGCTCGGCCGCGCTG
Organism: Pseudomonas sp. N040; assembly: GCF_015637705.1. Classification (GTDB taxonomy): domain Bacteria; phylum Pseudomonadota; class Gammaproteobacteria; order Pseudomonadales; family Pseudomonadaceae; genus Aquipseudomonas. Next base: position 342,203 of record NZ_JADOBE010000004.1, read on the forward strand.
GCCGGCACCACTTACCCGATCCAGCGTGAAGTCACCGCCGCACTGCTGGGTTTCGATGCCGTGGGCGGCAATTCACTGGACGGCGTATCGGATCGTGACTTCGCCATCGAATTCTGCGCCGCCGCCTCGCTGGCGATGATGCACCTGTCGCGCTTCTCCGAAGAGCTGGTGCTGTGGACCTCCGCCCAGTTCCAGTTCATCGACCTGCCGGACCGCTTCTGCACCGGTAGCTCGATCATGCCGCAGAAGAAGAACCCGGACGTACCCGAACTGGTGCGCGGCAAGAGCGGCCGCGTGTTCGGCGCGCTGATGGGCCTCTTGACCCTGATGAAGGGCCAGCCACTGGCCTACAACAAGGACAACCAGGAAGACAAGGAACCGCTGTTCGACGCGGCCGACACCCTGCGCGACAGCCTGCGTGCCTTCGCCGACATGGTCCCGGCGATCAAGCCCAAGCGCGAGATCATGCGTGAAGCGGCCCGCCGCGGCTTCTCCACCGCCACCGACCTGGCCGATTACCTGGTACGCAAGGGCCTGCCGTTCCGCGACTGCCACGAAATCGTCGGCCACGCCGTTAAGTACGGCGTGCAGAGCGGCAAGGACCTGGCCGAGATGAGCCTCGACGAACTGCGTCAGTTCAGTGAGCAGATCACCGATGATGTGTTCGCCGTGCTGACGCTGGAAGGCTCGGTGAATGCCCGCGACCATATTGGCGGCACGGCACCGAATCAGGTGCGGGCGGCGGTGGAGCGCGGCAAGGCATTGCTGGCGGGGCGCTGATACATCGCCCTAAAGCTGGCCAGCATTGTGCTGAGACTCTAGATGGTGGCTGTTGCAGCGGGTATTCGGATTGAAAATCCGATGATGTGGTTATTTCCTTTGCCGGGCTGATTATCACTGTTGATTGAGAGTTTCTGTTGCGCCCCGCCGGGCGCCTCACTTTTCTTTGCTTGTGTGTATAGACCGGACACATAGCTGACAGGTGTGCGGGGACATGGTTGACACTTCCGGCGAGCCAACCTTGCCGGGAAACCACTATGCCCTGGAATGCGAGAGACGCTATGAGCCTGAAAGAAGAATTTGTCCTGCTTGCCCGGCAGGAAGGTGCCAACCGCCGCGAATTGTGCCGGCGGTTCGGAATCAGTCCACAAACGGCCTACAAATGGCTGACCCGTTACGCGCAGCAAGGAACATCCGGCTTGGTCGAGCAGTCCAGGCGACCCAAGAACAGCCCTCACTTGACCGATGCACAGATCGAGCGAACGGTGATCGAGCTGCGCAAGCAGCACCCGGCGTGGGGCGGTCGTAAATTGAGCCGGCGCTTGACGGACCTAGGGCATGCTTCCCTAGCCCCGAGCACTATCACCAATATCCTGCACAGGTATGACCTTATTGATCCGCGAGCCTCGGAAGCGGCTGCGCCCTGGCAACGTTTCGAGCATGACCATCCCAACGATCTTTGGCAGATGGATTTCAAGGGCCACTTTCATACATCCCAAGGCCCCTGCCATCCCCTGACGGTGCTGGACGACCACTCACGCTTTAACCTAGGGCTGCGAGCCTGCTCAGAACAACGCTACCGCACGGTGCAAGAGCAACTGACAGGCATTTTTCAGCGCTACGGCCTGCCAGTGCGGATGAATACGGACAACGGTGCCCCTTGGGGGTGCGCACGCCAGCCTGGACAGGTGACGGAGCTGGCCATTTGGCTAATTCGACTGGGCATTCGCTTGAGCTTCAGTCGCCCGTACCACCCACAGACCAATGGCAAAGAGGAGCGCTTCCACCGCTCTCTCAAGGCCGAGGTCCTCAACGGACGTAGTTTCGAAACGCTGGATCATGCCCAGCAGGCCTTCGATAAGTGGCGGCAAATTTACAACCACCAGCGCCCTCATGAGGCTCTGCATATGGCTACACCAGTGACACGCTACCTCGTCAGCCCGCGCTCCTATGACGAGCGCCTGCCTGAAATCGAATACGGCCCCGATGACACCGTCGTGACCGTGAAGTGGTTCGGAGAACTGAATTTCAGGGGGCGACGCTTCAAGCTCTCCAACCCATTACGCGGTCAGCCGGTAGCCATCCGGCCAACACCTAAAACAGATGGTTTATTCGATGTGTTCTTCGTTCATCACAAGCTGATGCAGATTGATCTACGGGATCAGGAAACCGGTACATAATCCGTCAACTATGTCGGCGCACACGTGTCCACGATGTCTCCGGTCCGAACAC
>NZ_JADOBE010000005.1 GCF_015637705.1 Pseudomonas sp. N040
CAGATGGTCGCCCTGGTCGGCCGCTCGGGCAGCGGCAAGTCGACCCTGGCCAGCCTGGTGCCGCGTTTCTATCACCATGAACAAGGGCAGATCCTGCTGGATGGCCTGGACATAGAGGAATACACCCTGCGCAACCTGCGCCGGCACATTGCCCTGGTGACCCAGCACGTCACCCTGTTCAACGACACGGTGAGCAACAACATCGCCTACGGCGACCTGGCTGGCGCGCCTGCCGAGGCCGTGCGCAAGGCTGCCGAGGATGCCTATGCCGACGAGTTCATCGCGAACATGCCAAAGGGCTACGAGACCCTGGTCGGCGAAAACGGCGTGCTGCTCTCCGGGGGCCAGCGCCAGCGTCTGGCGATTGCGCGCGCGCTGCTGAAGGATGCGCCGCTGCTGATTCTCGACGAAGCCACCTCGGCGCTGGATACCGAGTCCGAGCGGCACATCCAGGCGGCGCTGGACAAGGTGGTAAGCGGGCGGACCACGCTGGTCATCGCGCACCGCCTGACCACCATCGAGAAAGCCGACCTGATCCTGGTGATGGACCAGGGGCGGATCGTCGAGCGCGGCACCCACGCCGAGTTGCTGGCGCAGAATGGCTATTACACCCGCCTGCACGCCCGCCAGTTTGAAGAGGGCGGCGAAGAACCGGTTGTCGAGTCCGTAGTCGATGCTTAATCGCCTGCGCTGGTTTCGCGAGAAGGGCTGGACGCCGATCGATGCGGCGACCTACAGCGCTGCCTGGCAGCGGTTTGGCGGCAGCGTGGCAACGCATCCGCTGGTGATCGAGCGACTGGCCAGTCTGGCGAACATCCCGGTGCGTTATCTGGGATGGTTCGCGGGCGCCGAGTTGCAGGCGGCGCTGCCAACCTGGGGGCGGTTTCTGGCCCTGTCCAAGGATGTGCTCAAGCCATATGGCCAGCGCGGGCTGTTCGATCTGGGCAATGCCGAAATTATCTTGCCGGCAGCCTCCGGGGTCTGTGTTCCATTGCGCCACAAGGCGCGCTATGTCTCGGTTCTGAATGCTGCACAGTTCAGTACCTTGCGCGAGCAGCCTGAAGGCCTGGCGCTGGCCCGCGAGCCGGAGGAGTACAGCAAGAAGTTCCGCTACAACCAGCGTCGCGAGCAGCGCCTGCTGGAAGAGGCGGGGGGCATTGTCCGGCCGATGCTGGAGTTGACGGCCGCCGAGCAGGCCCGCATTTATGCCGATTTGTTCAAGCGGCGCTGGGGTTTCGAGGCGACCGGCAACGAGCATCTGCAGGAGGTGTTTGCGCTGCTGCGCGAGTTCATGACCGGATCGCTGATTTACCTGAATGAAGAGCCGGTAGCGATCCAGATTCTCTACCGCGTCGAATCACCCAAGTGGATCAGTGTCGAGTACATAAATGGCGGAGTCGACCCGCAGAATCGCGAGTTCAGCCCCGGTAGCGTGCTGAGCTACATCAATACGCAGCAGGCCTGGAGTGAGGCGCGTGCCCTGGGCAAGCCGCTGCGCTACTCGTTCGGACGAGCCGACCGTGAATACAAGGACCGTTGGTGCAATCGCGTGGCGGTCTATCAGTCCTGACGGAGGGCACGGCATGGAAGGGCGCAAGCAGCAGCTGTTGAGACGTCATCGCCGGCACAAGCGCCTGGCCATGCTGGCTGGTGCTGTAGTGCTGTTGCTGCTCGGTGCGTGCGTGGCCTGGTGGCTGCCGCCCGCGCTGTTGCTGCTGGCCTGGATAGCCCATGAAGCCTGGTTCGCCGACCATCTGTTCTATGCGCCGGGTGAGGATTATCAGTACGCCTTTGCGTCGGGCACGCCGGCTGTGCCGGTGCGCCTGCAGGATGGCCTGTTGCAGGTTGAGGGCGAGTTGCCCGCTGCCGATACCCTGATTCTGCAGCTGCAGTTGCGCAGCACCTGGCTGGGGCGCTGGCTCGATCCGGCCGTGCTGGTCGGCAATGATCGCCAGGATTTCGAGCGCGGGGTGCGTGGCCAACGCTATCTCAATCTGTCGGGCCAGCTCGATGCACTCAGGGGCGGGCAGCTGCGCCTGCGCGGCCGCTTCTGCCGGCTGGCGGAGAACGCCACGCTGTATGCCTTCGCTAATCCGGACTTCCGCCAGCGGCGGGTGATGGTGATTGCGCCGCATGCCGACGATGCCGAGCTGGCTGCCTTCGGCCTGTATGCCCAGGCTGCCGACGCCAGCATTGTCACCCTGACCCAGGGCGAGATCGAGGCGGAAAATTACCAGGCCCTGGGGTTGGAAATGGCCGCGGCGGCGCAGCTCAAAGGCCGCTTGCGCGCCTGGGACAGTCTGGCCATTCCGCTGTGGGGCGGCGTGCCGCAGCAACGCTGTGTACAGCTGGGCTACTACTGCCTGCAGCTGCAGACGATGGCGGCGGCGCCAGCATTGCCGTGCCCTTCGCTGGAGTCGGGTGAAACGGATATCCGGGTGGCCCGCCAGCATAATTCACTGCGCCTGCCCGGCGACGCAGACGGCCTGCCGACCTGGAATAATCTGTGCGCGGACTTGGCCGCCCTGCTGGAACACTTCCGCCCGGAAGTGGTGGTCACGCCACACCCGCAGCTCGACCCGCACAGTGACCATGTCGCGGCTACCAATGCGCTGCTGGAGGCGATTCAGGCCGGCAGCTGGCAGCCGCAGGCGCTGCTGCTGTATGCCAACCACCTGCATGACAATGATCGCTGGCCGATGGGGCCGGCAGGCAACGGCATCGCCCTGCCGCCAGCCTTCGGCACGCTGCCCACTGATGGGCTGTGGAGCCCGTGCCTGACTGCGCAACAGCAACTGGACAAGGCCATGGTGCTGGCCATGCAGCATGACCTGCAGGGCCCGCTGCCGGCCAAGAAGCGCTGGCGCCGCTTGATCCAGCGCGTACTCGCCGGCCGCCGCTGGCCGCCGACCGGGGAAGACGAGTTCTTTCGCAAGGCAGTGCGCCGCCATGAACTGTTCTGGGTGCGCCATTTGTAGGCCGTAACCCGCCGGTGCCGTGCAGTGGTGGCGGTAGCGCTGCTGTAGCAGCCCGGCCAGGTCGACCATGTTATGATTCGCGGCGTTTTTCCCGCTGCCGGAGTGCTCATGAAGCTGTCCATGCCCCGTTTCGATCAGGCTGCCGTGCTGGTGGTCGGTGATGTCATGCTTGACCGCTACTGGCACGGCGGCACTTCGCGAATCTCGCCGGAAGCGCCGGTGCCGGTGGTCAAGGTCGAGCACATCGAGGATCGTCCGGGGGGCGCGGCCAACGTCGCCCTGAACATCGCGGCGCTGGGGGCGCAGGCCATTCTGGTCGGGGTTACCGGGGTCGATGAGGCGGCGCAGAGCCTGCGCAACAGCCTGACTGCGGCCGGGGTCAAGGCGCATTTCCAGGAGATCGCCAGCCAGCCGACCATCGTCAAGTTGCGCGTCCTCAGCCGTCACCAGCAATTGCTGCGCATGGATTTCGAGGAAATGTTCAACACCGATGCGGCCGCGCTGGCCGCCGAGGTCGAGGGACTGCTGAGCGGGGTCAGGGTGCTGGTCCTGTCCGATTACGGCAAGGGTGCGCTGCAGAACCATCAGCTGCTGGTCCAGGCCGCGCGGGCGCGCGGTATCCCGGTACTGGCCGATCCGAAAGGCAAGGACTTCTCGATCTACCGCGGCGCCAGCCTGATCACCCCCAACCTGCACGAGTTCGAAGTGGTGGTCGGCCCCTGCGCGGACGAAGCGGAGCTGGTCAGCAAGGGCGCGCAACTGATGCGCGAGCTGGACCTGGGCGCCTTGCTGGTGACCCGCGGCGAGCACGGCATGACCCTGCTGCGTCCGGAGCATCCGGCCCTGCACCTGCCGGCACGGGCGCGCGAAGTGTTCGATGTAACTGGTGCCGGCGATACCGTTATTTCCACCCTGGCCGCCAGTCTCGCCGCGGGCGAAGAGTTGCCGCACGCGGTCGGCCTGGCCAACCTGGCGGCCGGCATCGTGGTCGGCAAGCTGGGCACGGCGGCGATCAGTGCCCCCGAGCTGCGCCGCGCCGTGCAGCGCGAGCAAGGCTCCGAGCGCGGCGTGGTCAGCCTCGAGCAGTTGCGGCTGGCCGTCGAGGATGCGCGGGCGCATGGCGAGAAGATCGTCTTCACCAATGGCTGCTTCGACATCCTGCATGCCGGCCATGTGACCTACCTGGAACAGGCGCGCGCCCAGGGCGACCGGCTGGTGCTGGCGGTCAACGACGACGCCTCGGTCAGCCGCCTGAAAGGCCCGGGCCGGCCGATCAATTCGGTGGATCGGCGCATGGCGGTGCTCGCTGGTCTCGGCGCGGTGGACTGGGTGGTCAGCTTCAGTGAAGACACCCCGGAAAACCTGCTGCGCGCGGTGCAGCCCGACGTGCTGGTCAAGGGCGGCGACTACGGCATCGACCAGGTGGTCGGCGCCGACATCGTGCGTGCCTATGGTGGTGAAGTGCGGGTGCTGGGGCTGGTGGAAAACAGCTCGACCACGGCCATCGTCGAGAAGATTCGCGAGCGCTCCTGAGTCTTGCGTTCGGCAGCCCTTTTCAACGGTTCAACAACTAAGAGATCGATCTGGGCGGCTGGGTCCGCTCCGAGAATCAAGGAAGTCACATTTTATGTATATCCTGGGAATTCACACCGGCCACGATGCCGGCGCCTGCCTGTTTGCCGATGACAAGCTGCTGGCCTTCTGCAAGGAAGAGCGGCTCAACCGGATCAAGAACGATGGCGGCTTCTTCGACCTGCAGTCGGTGGATGAGGTGCTGCGCATCGCCGGTATCACGCGTCAGCAGGTCGATGCGGTGGCCTTCACCCGGATGAAGTTCCCGGTGTCGTGCTTCAGGAACGCGGTGCTGGGTTTTCAGGATATCCGCCGCAAGGTGCTCGGCCAGCGGCGCGAGCGCTCCCTGGCGAGCCTGATGATCAAGCAGAAGAACCTGGATGCCAGTGTCTTCCTCGACTTCGACAAGCTGCGCCGCTACATGGGCCTGCGCGCCGATGTGGCCCTGCATTTCAGCAACCACCACCGCGCCCACGTGCTGTCGTCGCTGCGTTACTGCGACTGGAACGACGACGTGCTGCTGGTCAGTTGCGACGGTGGCGGCGATGCGGCGGAGTATTCGGCCTGCCGCCTGGCCAATCAGCAGCTCGAGCAGATCTGGGGCGGTGAAGAAACCCTGCTCGAGCAGCCACAGAATTCTGCGGCGTCCATCGGTCTGGCCTACGCCTATGCCACCTCGGCGTGCGGCTTCAAGCCCAATCGGCATGAGGGCAAGCTGACCGGCCTGGCAGCCTTTGGTCAGCCCTTGGTGGCGGCGCAGATCGTTGCGCTGTTCCCGGTCGACGACAATGGCCATATCCACAGCGAGCTGGCCAACCACCGCGCGCTGCACGATGCTTTGGCGCAACTGTTCGAGGGCCTGTCGAACGAGGATATCGCCGCCTCGATCCAGGTGGCGACCGAGCAGGTCATCGTCAACTGGCTGCAGGCCCTGCTGAAGAAATACCCGGCCAGGTACATCGCCATGAGCGGCGGGGTATTCTCCAACGTGCGCCTCAACCAGCTGGTGGCGGCATTGCCGGGTATCGAGGAAGTGTTCATCTTCCCGGCCATGGGCGATGAGGGCCTGCCGGTCGGCGCCTGCGTCGACTACTGGATTGCCAGCCAGGGCCTGGCCAGGCTGACCCGCGATCGCCTGACCCACCTGTACTACGGCTGGCCCTACAGCGGCGAGGACCTGCTGAGCGCCGGCGAGCGCCTGGGCTTCCGTGTCGAGCGCAGCCCCGAACATGTGCAGCAGACCGCGCAGCTGCTGGCCGACAACCGGGTCGGCGCAATCTTCTACGGCGCCATGGAGATGGGCCCGCGCGCCCTGGGGGCGCGCACCATCCTGGCCAGCCCGGCCAAGCGTGAAGTCAACGACAGTATCAACAAGCGCCTGCAGCGTACCGAGTTCATGCCGTTCGCACCCTATGTGCTGGATGTGGATGCCGAAACGGTCTACGACGTCGATGCACGCAACCGTTACGCCTGCCGCTTCATGACCATCACCACCAGGGTCAAGCCGGAGTGGGCGGACAAGATTGCCGCGGTGGTACATGTCGACGGCACGGCCCGGCCGCAGATCATCGAGCGCGCGATGAACCCGCTGTACTACGACATCCTCGCCGCGTTCAAAGGCATCACCGGCTTGCCGACCCTGGTCAACACCAGTTTCAATGCCCATGAAGAGCCGATCATCAATACCCCGGAGGAAGCGCTGCAAGCCCTGGCGGACAACCGCATCGACTTCCTGGTCTGTGATGGCGGCTTGGTGTTTCCCGCAGCGAGCTGAGTTTCCGGCACTGCTCGGGGTCGCAGGATCGGCGAGTCGGGCGGACGCCAGCCGCTCAGGCGCTGAGCGTGCCCTGCAGTTGCTCGAGCAATAGCTGAATCTGCGCAAGTCGCTGCGCCGGGCTGCGCAGTTCCAGCAGCGCGGTTTTTTCCTCGATGCTGAACGGCAGCAGATACGCCAGCTGGTTGGCCAGCGCCTGCTGGCTGCTGGCGTTGCCGGACATGCCGAGGTTATCGACCAGCGGGTGCTCGGCCAGCACCTGCAGCAGGGCGGCGAGATCCGCATGCTCGCCGAGCAGGGGCAGGTCCGGGGCCTCGTCGAGCCATTCCACGTCGGCGCAGGTCAGCTGATCCGGCTGCACCCAGCTGGAGTTGACCCGGAAGCGCCGTCCGCCCTCGACCCGGATGCCGAGCAACCCATTCGGCCGCTGCTGCCAGTCACGGATCAGTGCCTCGCAGCCGACCAGGGCAATCTGGCTGGCCGGCATGCCCACTTCCTGGCCTTCGAGAATGCCCACGATGCCGAAGCCGCTGCCTTGCTTCATGCAGCGTCCAAGCATGTCCAGATAGCGCGCCTCGAACAGCTGCAAGTCCAGCTGGCAGCCGGGGAAGAGTACCGTCGAAAGCGGAAACAGCGGCAGACTCATGGGCGGCGCACCTTCATGTGACAAGACTGACAACCAGCGGCAACAGCACCGCGGTGCATACGCCCATCAGGCTCATGCCCAGCGCGGCAAAGCCGCCGCACTGCTCGCCATCCTCCAGTGCCCTGGCCGTACCGACGGCATGCGCGGTAACGCCCATGGCCAAGCCAATGGCGGCGGGATGCCCGACGCCGATCAGGCGCAGCAGGCTTGGCCCGAGAATGGCGCCGATCACCCCGGTGAGGATGGCAAAGATCGCCGCCAGTGCCGGGATGCCGCCGACTTCGCCGGCCAGCAGGATGGCGAAGGGCGAGGTGACGGACTTGGTCAGCAAGGTCCGCTGCATCTCTTCGCTGGCGCCGAACAGCCAGGCCAGGGCGGAGCCCATCAGGGTGGCCAGCAGGCCGGCGAGCAGCAGCGTGTGCAGCACCGGTCGCCACAGCTGGCGAATATGCCGCAGGTTGCTGTACAGCGGCACGGCCAGGGCCACGATCACCGGGCCCAGCAGCAGGCTGAAGATGGCGGTGGCCTGCAGGTACTCGCGCACATCGACCTCGACCAGGTAGAGGATGCCGATCACCAGCAGCATGGCGACCAGCACCGGCTGCAGCAGCGGCCAGCGCAGGCGCTGGTAGGCGGCCAGCGCAAGCTGGTAGGTGGCCAGGGTAATGCCGATGCCAAACAGCGGGTGATGAATCACCGCCTGCCAGGCCGCCTGCAGCGCCAGGTTCATGGCCGGTCCTGGCGGCGCTGCTGGCGCACGATCAGTTTCTGCATCAGCCAGCCGCAGAACAGCAGCGACAGCACCAGCGACAGCAGCATGGCGGCGCTGACCGCGAGCAGCTGGCCGGCCATGGTGTCGATGAACAGGATCGAGCCGACCGCGGTGGGAATCAGCAGCAGCGGCAGGTAGCGCAGCAGGCTGCCGGCGGCCTCGGCGAGTGGCGGGCTGACCTCGCCGCGCAGCACCAGCAGGGCGAACAGCAGCAGCATGCCGAGCACCTGCCCCGGAATCATCGGCAGCAACAGCATGTTGATGGCCGTGCCAAGCAATTGCATCAGCACCAGCAGGGTCAGGCCGCGCAGCAGCATGGGGATCTCCGGGGTCGGGTTGCGGGCATTATAGGCTGGCATCCGCCTGCCTATATACCGTCATTCGCAGCCAGGCAGCAGGCTTGACCGGTACCCGCCCGCATGCTGATCTACACGGACCCAGCAGGCATTCCCGCCGGCTGGATTCTGCACACAGGAGTTGCCATGCCATTTGTACCGGTTACCGAGCTCAAGGACTTCATCGGCCAGCAGTTGGGTTGCTCCGACTGGCTGGTGATCGATCAGCAGCGCATCGACCAGTTTGCCGAATGCACGGGTGATCACCAGTTCATTCATGTCGATCCGCAAAAGGCCAGCCAGACACCCTTTGGCTCGACCATTGCCCACGGCTTTCTCTCCCTGTCGCTGCTGCCGATGCTGATGGAAAACATCATGATCATGCCGCAGGGACTGAAGATGGCGGTCAACTACGGCCTGGACAGCCTGCGCTTCATCCAGCCGGTGAAAGTCGGTTCGCGGGTGCGCCTGGTGCTCAGCCTGATCGACGCGCACGAGAAGAATCCTGGCCAGTGGCTGCTCAAGGCCCGGGCGGTGATGGAGATCGAAGGGCAGGAAAAGCCGGCCTATATCGCGGAAATGCTCTCGCTGTGTTTCGTCTGAAAACCCTCCTGCCGCTTGCCCTGTTGCTGTTGACCAGCGCCTGCGGCGAGGGGGCGCCACCGACCCCGGCCAATCTGCGCTTGGCCGACGGTGCGCTGTACCAGGGCGAGCTGGTCGGTGGCCTGCTGCACGGGACCGGCCGCCTGGACTATGCCAATGGCAGCTGGTTGGCCGGGCACTTCCAGGATGGCCAGGCGGAGGGTCCCGGCGAGTGGCACGGGGCGGCCGGCGAACACTACGTGGGCGGGTTCCACCAGGGCCTGTTCGACGGCCAGGGCCGCCTGCAGCGGGTCGATGGCAGCAGTTTCCAGGGCCGCTTTGCGCGTGGCCAGCCGGAGGGTGAAGGGCTGCGCGTGGATGCCGATGGGGCCCGGCTCAGCGGCCGGTTCAGTGGCGGCCAGCTGAACGGCCACGGCAGTTACCTGGGCGCCGATGGCGAACACTACAGCGGAGACTTTCGTGCCGACCAGTTCCACGGCCAGGGTCGCTATACCAGTGCCGATGGTGCGGTGTGGTCGGGCACCTTCCGCGAGGACGCGCTGGAGGGTCCTGGCGAGCTGCATGACAGCGACGGCAGCGTCTATCGCGGGCATTTCAAGAACTGGGAGTACGACGGCCAAGGGGTGCTGAGCACGGCCGATGGCCGTTCGGCCGGCGGCGAGTGGCGTCAGGGCCGGCGCGTGCGGGATGAGTCGGGTGCGTGGCTGGCGGATCCGCTCGAACTGGCCCTGCTGGATCAGGGCGCGCTGCTCGAGCGGGCGCTCGCCGCAGTGCCGGCGTCGACGCCGGCCATCGAGCTGTACAGCCTGACCGTGGCCGGCGACGGCAACCAGAGCGTGTTTCTGCGCGAGGTGGACTATGTCAACCGGCTGCTGGCCGGGCGCTTCGCTGCCCATGGGCAGATCAGCCTGGTCAACCACCGCGAGCATCTGGCGGATCGCCCCCTGGCTACCCGGGAAAGCATCGCCCGCGCCGTGCAGGCCCTGGCCAGCAAGAGCGGGCCGGAGGATGTGCTGTTCATCTACCTGAGCAGCCACGGCTCGCCCGAGCACGAACTGGCCCTGCAGCAACCGCGCCTGCAGCTGGCCGACCTGCCGGCCAGCGAGCTGGCCGAGCTGCTGCGGCCGCTGCAGCAGCGTTACAAGGTGCTGGTGGTGTCGGCCTGCTTTTCCGGCGGCTTTGTCGCCCCGCTGCAAGATGCAAAGACCCTGATCATGACTGCGGCCAGGGCCGACCGGGTGTCCTTCGGCTGTTCCGAAGAAGCGGACTTCACCTACTTCGGCCGCGCCCTGTTCGCCGAGGCACTGCAGCAGACCGACGACCTGGAGCAGGCTTTCCGGCTGGCGCTCGCGGCAGTTGCCGCGCGCGAGCAGGACGCCGGCTTCGAGCCGTCCGAGCCGCAGCTATCGGCTGCGCCGGCAGTGCTGGCACAGTGGCGCAAACTGCGCGCCGGGCAGTCGGCCAAGCCGGCCCTGGCGGCGGCCGGGAGCCCGCCGGCAGACGCTTCCGGCGCAGCAAGAAAGCAAGACAGATTGGTGCCGATTCATTAGTCTGTGCGCAGTCAATGCGGAGTCCCCCGAATGTCCCACACGCCCAAGCACGTCCTCCTCGCCGGTGCCACCGGCCTGACTGGCGAGCACTTGCTGGATCGCATCCTCAGCGTCCCGGCGGTGTCCCAGGTGATTGCACCCAGCCGCCGGGCACTGGCGGAACACGCGCATCTGGTCAATCCGGTGGGCGAGCTGGCCGCGCTGCTGCCGACCCTGAGTGGCAAGGTTGATACGGCGTTCTGCTGCCTGGGCACCACGATCCGCGCCGCCGGCTCCCAGGGGGCCTTCCGTGCGGTCGACCACGACCTGGTCCTGGCGGTTGCCCGGCGGGCCCGGGAACTGGGCGCGCGGCATTTTCTGGTGATCAGTGCGCTGGGCGCCGACGCCCGCTCGCGGGTGTTCTACAACCGGGTCAAGGGCGAGATGGAGCAGGCCTTGCAGGCGCAGGGCTGGCCCCAGCTGACCATCGTGCGGCCCTCCCTGCTGGATGGCGCGCGCCGCGAGTTTCGTCTCGGCGAGCGCCTGGCGGCACCCCTCATGCGCCTGATCCCCGGCAAGTTGCGCAGTATCGAAGCCGCCGTGCTGGCGCGGGCCCTCTGGCGCCTGGCGCTGGAAGAGGGCAAGGGCGTGCGCATCGTCGAGTCGGATGAGCTGCGTCAGCTCGGGCGCTGAGCGCGGGCCAACCGCGGCATGCCACCCCGCGCGACCGGGCCGCGGCTGTGCCCGTACCGGCCGCGGTTGAGCCGACCGCGCACCGGCCCAGGCTGGCGCCTCATGGCGTCCAGGTGAGCGCCAGCAGCGCCGTCCGTCCGGGCTCCTGATAGCCCAGCGGCGCCCCCGGCGGCTGGATGTAGCTGGCGTCGAAGCGCTGGTACAGCGCGGTGTAGTAGTCCTTGTCCAGCAGGTTGTTCAGCTGCAGGTCGAAGCGCAGGCTGCTGGCGGCCTGCCAGCTGCCGCGCAGGTCAACCAGGCCGTAACCCGGCACGCTTTGCCGGTCGCTGGCGTAGCTGGCGTCGATGATGCTGTAGTCGTAGCTCTGGCTGACCGCGCGCCAGCTGGCGCCAGCCGCCAGCGCGCCGAAGCGGCGGTCGAGGTCCAGGCTCAGGCTGCGCCTGGGGGTCAGTTGCAGGGTCTGGCCGTTGTCGCGGTTGCGCGGGTCGAGCAGGCTCAGGCCGAGGCTGGCCTGCCAGCCGAACAGCTCGCGGCTGAGCGCGGTTTCGAAACCGTTGATCCGCGCCTGGCCGACGTTTTCCGGCTGCATGCCGCTGAACACGATCATGTTGTCGATGTCATTGCGGTACAGCGAGGTTTCCAGCTGGCTGTCACCCAGCGCGGCGCGCCACTGCAGTTCCCAGGTCTGGCTGGTTTCGGCCTGCAGCTGCGGGTTGCCGGCGCCGGGATAGTAGAGGTCGCTGAAGGTCGGCGCGCGGAACCCTTCGCTGTAGCTGAGCAGCCACTGCTGCTCGGCGCTCACCGGCAGACCGAGCATGCCGTTCCAGCTGTTCTCGCTGCCATAGCGCTGGTTGTCGTCGTGGCGCAGGCCGATCTCGCTGCTGAGTTGTTCGCCGCTGAAACGGTGCTGGAACAGGGCCGCCTGGTTGCTGCGGCTGTCCTCGGCGTAGGCGGTGCTGCTGTCCAGCCGGTCCTCGTACCAGTCGCCGCCGAGGGTCAACTGCTGCTCAGGGGCGAGGGCCAGGCGGTTGAGCCAGCTGGCGGAATGGCGGGTGGTGGCGTTGAGGCCATTGCTCCACGGCGAGGCGGCGTCGACCGCCTTGTTGCGGTCGTAGCTGCGGCCCAGTTCCAGGCGGCTCTGCCAGGCTTCGCCGAGCTGCCCCTGCAGGTAGCTGCTGGCGCTGCCGACGCGAAACTGGTCACTCGGCGTGGCCGGGGCCTGCTCGTAGGCATCGTCATATTCGTTCTTGCCGAACTGCTCGTTGTAGCTTAGCCCGGCCTGCCAGTCGGCGTTGAACCAGTGGTCGAGGTTGAGGTATTGCGCCTGGTTGCGTGTGCCGTCGGCATCGCTGTCGGCGCCGAGGTTGTCGCGCGTGCTGTCGTGGCCATTGCTCTCGTCGAGGCTGGCGCCCAGGCTGAGCTGGCTGCGCGCGTCGCCCGCGGACAGGCTGGCGCTGCGCTGCCAGGTCTGCGCGCTGCCGGCGGCCAGCCGCACGGAAGGTTGCAGGCCCTGGCCGCCACGGCGGGTGAAGATCTGGATCACCCCGCCGATGGCGTCGGCGCCGTACAGCGAAGAGCGCGCGCCGCGGCTGACCTCGACCCGTTCGATGTTGTCGATGCTCAGGTAGTCGAGGCGGGCGATGCCGCTGGCTGCCGAGGCGATGCGCTGGCCGTCGACCAGCACCAGGGTCTGCGAGCTGCGCGTGCCGCGCACCGAATAGCTGAGCAGGCCGCCGCTGTTGCGGGTGACCACGCCAGGCACGCGGGCCAGCAGGTCGGGCACGTTGCGCGCCTGCAGGCGCTCGATGTCGGCGCGGGTGAACACGCTGGTGGCAGACACGGCGGTCAGTCTGGGTTCGGCCTGGCGTCCGGAGGTGATCACCAGCGCCGGCGCCGTCATGGCGTCACGCGGGTCGCTGGACGAGTCGGCCGGGGCCGCGAGTGGCAGCAGGGCGAGCGCCGCTGCCAGGGAAAGACGTTTCATGAACAATCCTCAAAGTGATGAATTCCTTTGAGGAGGGCCGCAACAAGCACGAAAGGATGCCGCGGAGGTGAAATGGCCGGGCAGCCGTCAGCACTTGACGGTGATTGCCCTCCGCAATACCTGTCGTATCCACCCTGGCCGGTCTCCGGGCTCTCGACTGGAAATATCCCCGTCAGCTCGCCTTCCCGGGCGAACCCAGTGGCCTGTGAGCGGACGTGCAGCCATGGGGCTGCGGTCGATTACCGTTGCGGGGGCAGCGCCGGAATGGCCCCGAGGGGCGCACCGGCTTCCCGTTTAACACCTGCATGGCTGCAGCTGCACCGGGGTGGAAGCAAAACGACGCGCACCTTAAGTCCGGCCCAGGGCAAAGGCAAGCGAAAATCCTTCAGGCGCCCATGCCGGCTATTCATGCACGGGCGCGGCAGGTTGGCAGGGCTACTCGGCGGTTGTCGGGTCGATCATCCGCCGCACGGCGCTGACCCGGTTGGCCGGAAAGCCGCCCAGGCGCGCATGCTCGCGCACCAGCTCCTCATTGGGCGCGATGTACACGCAGTAGATCTTGTCGTCGGTGACGTAGCTTTCGACCCATTGGATCGACGAGCCCAGCTCGCGCAGGACGCCACAGGACTTGGCGGAGATGCCGTGCAGGGCGGCGCTGTCGAGCTGGCCGGCACCGGGAATGTCGCGTTCGATCACGTATTTGGGCATGACTTTCACCTCGGGCAAGGCTGATTGAACAATGCAGCAGACCGGGACGACGGCCAGTGCCGCGGGGGCGGAAGACCTCCAGGCGGCACTGTGGCCCCGAGCGGGGCGCCAAGCGCACTGGATAGATGAAGATTAGCCGCTCTGCCGGGGCCTGCCCGGCAGCGGATGAGCGGTACTAGCCCTGCAGCCGGGCTAGGCGGGCGCGCACCGCGGCTTCGATACCTGCCGCATCGAGGCCGCACTCGGCGAGCATCTGCGCCGGTTTGGCGTGTTCGACGTAGCGGTCCGGCAAGCCCAGGTGCAGGAGCGGCTGCACGCGGTTCTCGGCGGCGAGGAACTCGCTGACGGCACTGCCGGCACCGCCCATGATGCTGTTTTCCTCGATGGTCACCAGTAGCTCGTGGCTGTCGGCCAGCTGGCGCAGCAGCGGCTGGTCCAGCGGCTTGACGAAGCGCATGTCGACCACTGTGGCGTCCAGCGTTTCGCCGACCTTGAGTGCTTCCTGCAGCTGCACACCGAACACCAGCAGGGCGACTTTGCGGCCTTGCCGGCGGACCACGCCGACACCGATTTCCAGCGGCTCGAGCGCGGTTTCGATCGGTGCATTCGGCCCGCTGCCGCGCGGGTAACGCACCGCCGCCGGGCCCTTGAACAGGTAGCCGGTGGTGAGCATGCGGCGCAGTTCGTTTTCGTCGCTCGGCGCCATGATCAGCATGCCGGGGATGCAGCGCAGGTAGGTCAGGTCGAAGCTGCCGGCGTGGGTCGGGCCGTCTTCGCCAACCAGTCCGGCGCGGTCGATGGCGAACAGCACGTCGAGGTTCTGCACGGCGACGTCATGAATCAGCTGGTCATAGGCGCGTTGCAGGAAGGTCGAGTAGATCGCTACTACCGGCTTGATGCCGTCGCAGGCCAGGCCGGCGGCCAGGGTCACCGCGTGCTGCTCGGCGATCGCCACGTCGAAGTAGCGCTCGGGGAAACGTTCGCTGAAGGCCACCAGGTCGGAGCCTTCCTTCATCGCCGGGGTGATGCCGACCAGGCGCGGGTCATCGGCCGCCATGTCACACAGCCACTGGCCGAACACGCTGGAGTATTTGGGGCCGGAGGCTTTCTTCGGTTCCGGGTTGGGCGTCAGCGGTTCCAGCTTGGTGATCGCGTGGTAACCGATCGGGTCGGCCTCGGCCGGAGCGAAGCCCTTGCCCTTGGTGGTGATCACATGCAGGAACTGCGGGCCTTCCAGCTCGCGCATATTACGCAGGGTGGCCAGCAGGGTGGGCAGGTCGTGGCCGTCGATCGGGCCGATGTAGTTCCAGCCGAGTTCCTCGAACAGGGTGCCGGGGACCAGCATGCCCTTGGCGTGTTCTTCGGTCTTGCGCGCCAGCTCCCAGGCGCCCGGCAGGCGCGAGAGAACCTTCTTGCTACCCTCGCGCATGTTCGCGTAGGTGTGGCTGGAAAAGATCTTGGCCAGGTGATTGGACAGCCCGCCGACGTTCTTCGAGATCGACATGTCGTTGTCGTTGAGGATCACCAGCATGTTGGCTTTGAGGTGGGAGGCGTGATTGAGCGCCTCGAAGGCCATGCCGGCAGTCAGTGCGCCGTCGCCGATCACCGCCACGCTCTTGCGCCTGCTGCCCTGCATCTGCGCGGCGATGGCCATGC
This sequence comes from Pseudomonas sp. N040, assembly GCF_015637705.1. Classification (GTDB taxonomy): domain Bacteria; phylum Pseudomonadota; class Gammaproteobacteria; order Pseudomonadales; family Pseudomonadaceae; genus Aquipseudomonas. Next base: position 15,251 of record NZ_JADOBE010000005.1, read on the forward strand.
CCAGCGCCGCGCTGATGCTGGTGCTGGAGTGGCCGACGCCAAAGGTGTCGTATTCGCTCTCGCTGCGCCGCGGAAACGCGGCCAGGCCGTCTTTCTGGCGCAGGGTGGACATGCGCTCACGGCGTCCGGTGAGGATCTTGTGCGGGTAGGCCTGGTGGCCGACGTCCCACACCAGGCGGTCGTCCGGGGTGTCGAAGACGTAATGCAGGGCGATGGTCAGCTCGATCACACCGAGCCCGGCACCAAAATGCCCGCCGCTCTGGCCGACGCAATAGAGCAGTTCCTGGCGCAATTCGTCGGCGAGGGTTTCCAGCTCGGTTTCAGCCAGGCGGCGCAGGCCCACCGGCGTTTCGGCGCGGTCGAGCAGGGGCGTGGCGGGGCGCTCGCGGGGAATCTCGTGGAAAGTCGTCGGCATCGGGCGGATCGTTCAGGCGTAAAAGATGCGGCAGTTTACCCGAAGCGCCGGAAACTGCCCAAACAAGGTTCGGCTCATGTAGCCCGGATGCAATCCGGGACACAAGATAGCCAAGCCCCCGATTGCCTCCGGGCTGCGCCTACCAGGTGTCCACGGCGCGCTTCTTGCCCGTACGCGGTGCTGGCGGGGGTGTCGCTGCCAGCCCGCGCAGCAGCCAGCTGCGGGTTTCCTGCGGGTCGATCACCGCATCGATTTCCAGAAAGCTGGCCATGTTCAGCGCCTTGCCCTGCTGGTAGGCCCTGGCCACCAGCTTGTCGAACAGTGCCTGGCGTGTCGCCTCGTCCGGCTGGGCCGCCAGTTCCTTGGCAAAGCCCAGGCGCACCGCGCCCTCCAGGCCCATGGCGCCGAATTCGGCGCTGGGCCAGGCGATGGTGAACAGCGGCGAATGGAAGCTGCCGGCGGCCATGGCCTGCGCGCCCAGGCCATAGCCCTTGCGTAGCACCACAGTGAAGAACGGCACGCTGAGGCTGGCGGCGGTGACGAACATGCGCGACACATGGCGTACCGTGGCCTGCTGTTCCGCCTCCGGGCCGACCATGAAGCCGGGGGTGTCGCACAGCGACAGCAGCGGGATATCGAAGGCGTCGCACAGCTGCATGAAGCGCGCGGCCTTGTCGCCGGCACTGGCATCGATTGCTCCACCGAGCACCGCCGGGTTGTTCGCCAGCAGGCCGAAGGGCCGGCCTTCGATGCGGATGAACGCAGTGATCAGCCCCGGCGCGAACTGGCGGCGCAGTTCCAGCACGCTGCCGCTGTCGGCGAGGGTGTCGATGACCTGGCGGATGTCATAGACGCGCAGGCGATTCTCCGGGATCAGCTGGCGCAGCCAGCGCTGGTCGGCGCACTGCCAGTCGCGCAAGGGCCCCTGGAAGTAGCTCAGGTACTGCCTGGCGGCCTGCACGGCCGCGGCTTCGTCCTCGACCAGGATGTCGATCACCCCGTTCGGTCCCTGCACGCTGACCGGGCCGACCTGTTCTGCCGTGAAGCGGCCCAGGCCGCCACCTTCGATCATCGCCGGGCCGGCCATGCCGATGCTGGCGTCTTTGGCGGCGATGATCACGTCGCAGCAGCCGAGCAGCGCGGCATTGCCGGCAAAGCAGCGCCCGGAGACCACCCCGACCAGCGGCACCAGCCCGGACAGGCGCGCCATGCCGACAAAGGTGTGGCAGTCGAGGCCGGCGACGCCGACAAAATCGCTGTCGCCGGGACGCCCGCCGCCACCTTCGGCGAACAGCACCAGCGGCAGACGCCACTGTTCGGCCAGCCCGAGCATGCGGTCGGTCTTCTTGTGATTCATCATGCCCTGGGTGCCGGCGAACACCGTGTAGTCGTAGGCGATGGCCATGCAGCGCGAGGCCTGTTGGCCGAACTGTGCGGCATTCACCGTGCCGATGCCGCTGACCAGCCCGTCGGCCGGGCTCAGTTCGCGCAGCTCCTCTTCGCTGCGCCGCCGGCGCTGTGCGGCCAGGGCCATGGCGCCGTATTCGATGAAGCTGTCCGTGTCGAGCAGGTCGGCGAGGTTCTCCCGCGCGCTGCGCTGGCCGGTCTTGCGCCGTTTGGCCAGCGCTGCCGGACGCTGGGCATCGCTGAGTTGCTCATGGCGCAGCAGGACTTCCGCCAGATCGGCGCGGATATGCTCGAGGTCGAGGCTTTCTTCGCTGAGCGCCGAGCTGCCCTCGACTTCCGCCGGTTCGAGGAACAGCAGAGTCTGGCCTTCAGCCAGACTGGCGCCGGGCTGGGCCACCAGCAGGCGGACGATGCCGCTCTGGCTGGCCTTGACCACGAACTCCATCTTCATCGCTTCGAGCACGGCAATCGGCTGGCCACTGGCTACGGCGTCACCTTCGGCCACTTCCAGGCTGACCACCACGCCGGCACTCGGCGTGCTCAGCGGCAGGCTGCCGGGTGGTGCTGCCGGGCCTTGATTGCGCAGACCCGAAGCCGGCCCGGGCGTCTGGAAAAACAGGTGTGGATGCGCCTGTGGCTGTGCCGCCAGCAGCTCGTTCAGGTGTTGCTCGACAAACCCGGTGCTGACCCGGTTGGCCGCCACTTCCGGGCGCAGCAGCAGGTTCTGCAGCAGGTGCAGGTTGTTTGCCACGCCCTCCAGGCGGAACTCGCAGAGCGCGCGGTAAACCCGCTGCAGCGCCGCCGGATAGCTGTTGCCGTGGGCGATCAGCTTGGCCAGCAGGGAGTCGTAGCTGGGGCTCACCGGGTAACCGGTGTAACCATAGCCGTCCACCCGCAGCCCGGGGCCGCTGGGTGGTTCGTAGGCGGTCAGCATGCCGGCGGCCGGGCGGATGCTGCTGTCGGCGTGCTGGCTTTCCAGATTGATCCGCAGCTGGATGGCGCAGCCGTGCAGGGCCGGCGGCTGCTGCAGGTCCAGCTCAGCGAGGGTGCGCCCGGCGCTCAGCTGCAACTGGGTGTGCAGCAGGTCGACGGCGGTCACCATCTCGGTAACCGTGTGCTCGACCTGAATCCGCGGGTTGGCCTCCATGAAATAAAACTGCCCGGGCTGATCGAGATCGAGGAGAAACTCGAAAGTACCGATGCCCTGATAGCGCGTTGCACCGGCCAATTGCAGCGCCGCAGTGATGATCGCGTTACGGGTGTCGGCCGGCAGGTCGGGACTGGGGGCGATTTCCACCAGCTTCTGGTTGCGCCGCTGCAGGCTGCAGTCGCGCTCCCACAGGTGGCTGAGCTGACCTTCACGGTCACCAATGATCTGTACTTCAATATGCCGCGCCCGGCTGACCAGCTGTTCGATATACAGCGCACCGTTACCGAAAGCGCCGAGGGCTTCCGACTGGCAGCGCGCGTAGGCGGCTTCCAGCTCGTCGAGCCCGTGTACCGCGCGCATGCCGCGGCCACCACCGCCGGCCAAGGCCTTGAGCATCACCGCAGCGCCACTGCCAAGTGACTGCATGAATGCCCACGCCTGTTCCAGCGTGACGGCCTGGTTGATCCCGCGTACCAGCGGCACCGCGCAACGTTCGGCCAGTGCGCGCGCCGCCGCCTTGTCGCCGAACAGCTGCAGCACCTCCGGCGACGGACCGATAAAGCACAGTCCGCTGGCCGCGCAGCGGCGGGCGAACTCGGCGCTTTCGGCGAGAAAGCCGTAACCAGGGTGGATGGCTTCGCACTGCTGCTCAAGCGCCAGGGCGATCAGCTGATCCATGTCCAGGTAGGCGGCTACTCCTCTGCCACGCAGAGGCACGGCAACGTCGGCCTTGCGTGTGTGCAGGCTGGCGCTGTCGTCTTCGGCAAACACCGCCACCGTGCGGCAGCCGAGGTCGGCGCAGGCGCGCGCAATGCGGATGGCGATCTCGCCACGGTTGGCGATCAGCACGGCAGAAAAGGGCGGTTGCACGACGGATTCTCCAGGGCAGGCGGGGGATCCCCGCAGTCTGCCCTGAGCTGTTTGCCCGGCGCCAGCGCATGCGGCTGGCGCATGCCGCGGCATAACCCCGGGCAATGACGGCTGGTGCGGTTGCGTCGGCTGCGCGGCAGTTGGCACACTGGTACCCCGTTTGCCTGCCGGAGTACCCCCCATGTCCGAACTTCTCCACGACCTGTCATGGGTGCTGCCGCTGCGCAGCGACCTGCTGACGCCGCTGATGTACGGCTTCACCCTGCTCGGCTACGAGAAGTTCATCCTGCTGTTTCTGCCGCTGGGCTACTGGGCCTGGAACAAGCCGGTGTTTCTCCGCCTGTTCGTGCTGGTGGCCTTCACCGCCCTGCTGAATGCCTACCTCAAGGACCTCTGGCAAAACCCGCGGCCCGACCTGGCACTGCGCCTGGACGGCGAGGTCGGCGACAGCTTTGGCGCGCCCAGCGGGCATTCGCAGGTGGCCGTGGTGCTCTGGCTGTGGCTGGCCTATGAAATGCGCCGTGGCTGGTTGTGGCTGCTGTGCGGGCTGATCGCCGTGGGCGTGATGTTCAGCCGCATGTACCTGGGGGTGCACGACCTGGAAGACGTGCTGGCGGGGGCCGCGCTGGGTGGCGCAACACTGCTGGTGTTTGCCCTGGTCAGGGACTGGCAGTTCTGGAGCCGGGACAACGCACCCTGGCATCTGGCGTTGATCGTGGCGGTCACCCTGCTGGCACAACTCGCCTGGCCGGGCACCGCGCCAACCTACGTGCCATTGCTGGCCGGGTTGCTGCTCGGGGTAGTGGCCGGCTATTGGCAGGAGGAGCGCTGGCTGGGCTTCCGTACCCCGGCAGTGCTCTGGCGCCGGGCTCTGGTAGCGCTGATCGGCTGTGTGGCTTTCCTGCTGTTCCAGGCGCTGCTCAAGCGGATTGACCTGGCGCTGGGCCTCGAGCCGGTGGTCTGGCAGGGCCTTCGCGGCCTGCTGATGGGCCTGTTTGTTGCCGCGCTGATGCCCTGGGGGCTGCTGCGGGCGCGCCTGTTGCCGGCCGCGCAAGCGTAAGCGGGCCGGGCTTGGGTTTTGCCGCTGGTGGTTGAACGCAGCGCAGGACTTACGGCGGGGCCGGGCAGGGCGACAGGCTGAAGCCGGAACGCCCCTGATTCTTCACCTGATACAAGGCATGGTCGGCCGATTTGTAGAGGTCGCTGAAGTGCTGGCCGTGGGCCGGATAGAGTGCGCCGCCGATGCTGATGCTGACCTGCAGGGCGATGCCGTGATAGGGCACCGGCTCGGCCAGCGCCTGGAGCAGGCGGGCGGCGACTTCGTTGGCCTGCTGCTGGGCATCCGGGCCACCGATCAGGATGGCGAACTCATCACCGCCGAGGCGTGCCGGCATATCGTTGCGGCGGATGTGCTGTTGCAGGCGCCGGCCGATTTCACAGAGCAAATGATCGCCGGCCTGGTGCCCATGCTGGTCATTGACCGGCTTGAAGTGATCGAGGTCGATCAGCAACAAGGCCAGGGTTTCATGGCGCCGCTGCGCTTCTGCCAGGGTGGCTTCGGCGCGCTCGATCAGGTAGCGACGGTTCGGCAGGTTGGTCAGCGGGTCATGGAAAGCGGCATGCTGCAGTTCACGTTCACGCTCGCACAGGCGCAGGTTGGTCGCCGCCAGCTCCGCCGTACGCTGGTCAACCGCACTCTGCAGGTTGCTCGCGTTGAGTTCTATCTGGGCCAGGCGGGCGCTCTTTTCCTGGTCGGCCTTTTCCAGTGCGTCGGCGCGTTGTTGTTTGAGCAGCTGAATGCGGTAGGCCAGCGCAAACGAGAACAGGATGGTTTCGGCGGCCACTGCCAGCGGGAACAGCATCGAGTTGAGCTGGGTTGGCTGCACCAGACCCATGGCACGCAAGGTCAGCAGGACGATGCTGGCCAGTACCAGCCCATAACCGAGCAGGTACAGGCGCGCCGGGAAAAAGCCCTGGCGGCTGCGGATCAGCGCGGCAATGAACGCCGCTGGAATGCTGCTGAAGGTCAGTATGTTGAGCAGCATGGCGCCAGTCTCGCGATAGCCGAGCAGGCCGCAGCCCACGGCGAGCGCATAGAGTGCCGCCCCGGCCACCAGCACGTAATGCAGGCGCGGGACGTAGCGGCGCGTCTGCAGCAGGGCCATGGTGAACAGGCTGACAAACAGGCTCCACAGCGAGGGAATGGTGATGCGGTCGAGCCAGGCCGGTACCGCCTGCTGCGGCCACAGGTATTGAAAGCCATAGCCGGTGGCGCTGAGGATAAACAGCAGGGCGCAGGCGGTGGTCAGCACGTAGAGGAAGTAGGTGCTGTCGCGCAGGCTGACAAAGATGAACAGGTTGTACAGCAGCAGGGCGAGGATCACGCCGAAGATCAGGCCGAAGACCAGGTTTTCTTCGACCTGCTGTTGCTGCAGGTCAGCCAGTTGCCAGAGGTGCAGGGGGAACGCATTGCCGGCCGGGTCGTAGCTGCGCAGATACAGGGTCGTGGCCTCTTGCAGCGGGGGCAGGTGAAACACGCTGCGGCGATACGGGTAGTCGCGGCCTTCGGCAAAGGGCGCCGCCTCGGCGCTGCGGCGCTCGCGCCAGCCGCCGTTGCCGTCCGCCAGGTAGAGGCGCAGATCCAGCAGATTGGCGCCGCCGGCTTCCAGCCACCAGTCTTGCGGCGCCTGGCTGCCGGCCTGCAGCTGCAGCCTGATCCACCAGGGATTGCGGCTCTGGCCGACACTGGCGCGGCCATTGGCGGGCTGAAAGCGCTGCTGTACGTCCGGCTGCAGGATATCTTCGATGGTCAGCTGCCCGCCGGTGTCCTCGAACAGCGCGACGCTGTCGTTGATTTGCTGGCCACTGCTGGCGGCGCCGAGCGTCAGCAGTTCTGCCTGTGCCGGGGCGAAGCCAGCCAGCAGGCAGGCAGTCAGCAGGAGATGGGAAAGCGGCCGGCGCACGGGGCGGGACTCCTTCGGGGAAACCAATCGCAAGGGGGCGAGCAGGCGGCGAGTATAACAATTGGCCAGCAGGCAAAAGCACTTCGACGATCCTGGCCGGCTGGCCGGAGTGCCGCCGGAGGCAGGCGGCAAGGCCGAGCATGCCAGTCGGAATTGATCACTTTTTGTGCTATATTCCGCGCCCGCGATTTTCCATCCCTGTCCGCCACCTCCGGTCACCGCCATGCACGCTGCCAAGCCCCTGTTCGACTACCCCAAGTACTGGGCCGAGTGTTTCGGCCCGGCGCCGTTCCTGCCGATGAGCCGGCAGGAGATGGAGCTGCTCGGCTGGGACAGCTGCGACATCATCATCGTCACCGGCGATGCCTATGTCGATCATCCGTCGTTCGGCATGGCGATCATCGGCCGTCTGCTGGAAGCCCAGGGTTTTCGTGTCGGCATCATTGCCCAGCCCAACTGGCAGTCGAAAGACGACTTCATGCAGCTCGGCGAGCCGAACCTGTTCTTCGGTGTGGCGGCCGGCAACATGGATTCGATGATCAACCGCTACACCGCCGACAAGAAGATCCGCTCCGACGACGCCTACACCCCGGGCGGTCTGGCCGGCAAGCGCCCGGATCGGGCCAGCCTGGTGTACAGCCAGCGCTGCAAGGAAGCCTACAAGCACGTGCCGATTGTGCTCGGCGGCATCGAGGCGTCATTGCGGCGCATTGCCCACTACGACTACTGGCAGGACAAGGTGCGCCATTCGATCCTGATCGACGCCTGCGCCGACATCCTGCTGTTCGGCAATGCCGAGCGGGCGATTGTCGAAGTCGCCCAACGCCTGTCCTACGGCGAGAAGATCGAAGCGATCACGGATATTCGCGGCACCGCCTTTGTGCGCAAGGACACCCCCGAGGGCTGGTTCGAGATCGATTCGACGCGGATTGACCGGCCGGGCAAGATCGACAAGATCATCAACCCCTATGTGAATACCCAGGACACTCAAGCCTGCGCCATCGAGCAGGAAAAAGGCGCGACTGTCTCGGGAGCAGGCGAAGACCCGAACGAAGCCCGGGTGGTGCAACTGCTGCCGCACCCGCGGCTGACCCGCGACAAGACGGTGATTCGCCTGCCGTCGTTCGACAAGGTCAAGTCCGATCCGGTGTTGTACGCCCACGCCAACCGCGTGCTGCACCTGGAAACCAATCCGGGCAACGCCCGTGCGCTGGTGCAAAAGCACGGCGAGGTGGATGTCTGGTTCAACCCGCCGCCGATTCCGCTGACCACCGAGGAAATGGATTACGTGTTCGGCATGCCCTTCGCCCGGGTGCCGCACCCGGCATATGGCAAACAGAAAATCCCGGCCTACGAGATGATCCGCTTCTCGGTCAACATCATGCGTGGCTGTTTCGGCGGCTGCACCTTCTGCTCGATCACCGAGCATGAAGGACGGATCATCCAGAACCGTTCCCAGGAGTCGATCCTCCACGAGATCGAGGAAATGCGCGACAAGGTGCCGGGCTTCACCGGGGTGGTCTCCGACCTCGGCGGGCCGACGGCCAACATGTACCGGCTGGCCTGCAAGACGCCGGAAATCGAGGCCGCGTGCCGCAAGCCGTCCTGCGTCTTCCCGGGTATCTGCGAAAACCTGAACACCGACCACAGTTCGCTGATCGAGCTGTACCGCAAGGCACGGGCCCTGCCCGGGGTGAAGAAGGTACTGATCGCTTCCGGCCTGCGCTATGACCTGGCGGTGCAATCGCCGGAGTACGTCAGGGAACTGGTCACCCACCACGTGGGTGGCTACCTGAAGATCGCCCCGGAGCATACCGAAGAAGGCCCGCTGAACAAGATGATGAAGCCGGGTATCGGCAGCTACGACAAGTTCAAGCGCATGTTCGAGCAGTACAGCAAGGAGGCGGGCAAGGAGCAGTACCTGATCCCGTACTTCATCGCCGCCCACCCCGGCACCAGTGATGAAGACATGCTCAATCTGGCCTTGTGGCTCAAGCGCAGCGGTTTCCGTGCCGATCAGGTGCAGGCGTTTTACCCCTCGCCGATGGCCACGGCTACGGCGATGTACCACTCGGGCAAGAACCCGCTGCGCAAGGTCACCTACAAATCCGACAGCGTGGCCATCGTCAAGAGCGATGCCCAGCGCCGCCTGCACAAGGCCTTTTTGCGCTATCACGATCCCAAGGGCTGGCCGCTGCTGCGTGAGGCGCTGATCCGCATGGGGCGTGCCGACCTGATCGGGCCGGGCAAGAATCAGTTGATTCCGCTGCACCAGCCGGCGACGGACAGCTACCAGAGTGCGCGCCGCAAGAATTCCACGCCGGCGGGTAGCCACAAGGTGGGTAAAACCCAGACCCTGCTGACCCAGCACACCGGCTTGCCGCCGCGCGACAGCGGTGCTGGCAATGCATGGGACAAGCGCGAGCAGGCCAAGGCCGCGGCCGAGGCCCGCAGCAAGGCCGAAGCACGGGCCCGTGCTGACGAGAAGAGTGGCAAGAAGAAGCCGTTCAAGCGGCCGGCGGTACCGCGCTAAGCCGCAGTCGCGGGCGGGTGGGCGCTTTTGGTGCGCGGCCCGCCCGGGGCCGCTGCCGCGGCCCTGTTGTGGTGCCGGGGGTGCGCTGCAGCCCTTGAAAGCGGCGGTCTGCAGGCTGGCATAAGTCTTGCGGTGTCAGGCTATTGCCCTGGCCTGCAGGAGGCCTGCCGTGTCGATCCATGTCGCGTTGCACCACGTTACCCACTACCGCTATGACCGACTGGTCCAGCTCGGACCGCAAATCGTGCGCCTGCGTCCGGCACCGCACAGCCGTACGCGGATCTTGTCTTACGGATTGAAGGTCACTCCGGCTGACCACTTCATCAACTGGCAGCAGGACCCGCAGGGCAATTACCTGGCGCGTCTGGTGTTTCCGCAGAAGACCCGCGAGTTCAAGGTCGAGGTTGATCTGGTCGCCGAGATGGCGGTGTTCAACCCGTTCGACTATTTCCTGGAGCCGTACGCGGAAAAGATCCCGTTCAATTACACCGAAGGCGAAGCCGTCGAGCTGGCGCCGTATCTGGTCAAGCTGCCGGCGCCGCCAAAATTCAACCGCTATCTGGCGAGTATTTCCCGCGAGCCGCTGCCCGCCAATGACTTCCTGGTCGCGCTGAATCAGCGGCTGGCGCATGACATCAAGTACCTGATCCGCATGGAGCCGGGTGTGCAGACGCCGGAGATGACCCTAGCCAAGCGCTCCGGTTCCTGCCGCGACACGGCCTGGTTGCTGGTGCAGCTGCTGCGCCATCTGGGGCTGGCTGCGCGCTTTGTCTCCGGCTACCTGATCCAGCTCAAGGCGGATGTGAAATCGCTGGATGGCCCGTCCGGTACAGAGGTTGATTTCACTGACCTGCACGCCTGGTGCGAGGTCTATCTGCCCGGTGCCGGCTGGGTCGGTCTGGACCCAACCAGCGGGTTGTTTGCCGGCGAAGGCCATATCCCGCTGGCGTGCAGCCCGGAGCCATCCTCCGCAGCACCGATCAGCGGCATGATGGATAAATGCGAATGCGAGTTCGACCACCTGATGCAGGTCGAACGGGTCTGGGAGGCACCGCGCGTCACCAAGCCCTACAGCGAGGCCCAGTGGCAAGCCATCGTGACCCTTGGCCGGCAGATCGATGACGAGCTCAAGCAGGGCGATGTACGCCTGACCATGGGCGGCGAACCGACCTTTGTGGCGCTGGATTACCCGGATGATGCGGAGTGGAATATCGCCGCGCTCGGGCCGAACAAAAGGCGGCTGGCCACTGAGCTGTTCCAGCGCATGCGTGCCGAGTATGCGCCGCAGGCGCTGGTGCATTTCGGCCAGGGCAAGTGGTATCCCGGCGAGCAGCTGCCGCGCTGGTCACTGAACTGTTTCTGGCGTCGCGATGGCGAGCCGATCTGGCACGATCCGCAGCTGCTGGCCGATGAGCAGGCCGACTACGGTGCCGATGCCGACATGGCTGCGGCATTTCTCGCGGGGATTGCCAGCCGCTTGGGGCTGACCGGCGAGCATGTATTCCCGGCCTATGAAGACTGGCTGTATTACCTGTGGCGCGAGAGCAGCCTGCCGGTCAACGTGACGCCGGAAGATGCCCGCCTGGGTGACCCGCTGGAGCGCGAGCGCCTGCGCAAGGTGTTCGGCCAAGGGCTGCAGAAGGTGGTCGGGCATGTCCTGCCGCTGGCCCGTAACGCCGGGCAAACCGCCTGGCAGACCGGCTCCTGGTACCTGCGCGAAGAGCATTGCCGGCTGCTGCCGGGCGATTCGCCGCTGGGTTATCGGCTACCGCTGGATTCGCAGCCGTGGGTGAAGAAAAGCGATTACCCCTATATCAACCCGGTCGACCCGTCGGTGGCACTGCCCGAGTTGCCGGCAGCGGCAACCATCCAGCAGCAGGTGCGTGGCGTCTGCTCGCCAAGCCCGGTCAGCGGCATACCGTCGGCGGCCAACAGCCGTCCGCAAGCCGGGCGTTCGGCCAGCGAGATCACCCGTACCGCGATGTGCGCTGAGCCGCGTGATGGCCGGCTGTACCTGTTCATGCCGCCGCTGGAACGGCTGGAGGATTACCTGCAGCTGGTCGCGGCCATCGAGGCCACCGCTGCCGAGCTGAAGTGTCCGGTGTTGCTGGAAGGCTACGAGCCGCCCAGCGATCCGCGCTTGCGGCATTTCCGCGTGACCCCGGATCCGGGGGTGATCGAGGTGAATATCCACCCGGCGGCCAGCTGGGACGATCTGGTCGAGCGCACCGAGTTTCTCTACGCGGCCGCGCGGCAGACGCGCTTGTCCAGCGAGAAGTTCATGATCGATGGCCGACATACCGGCACCGGTGGCGGTAATCACTTCGTGCTCGGGGGAGCCACGCCGGCCGACTCGCCGTTCCTGCGGCGGCCGGATCTGCTGCGCAGCCTGATCAGCTACTGGCACAACCATCCATCGTTGTCCTACCTGTTTTCCGGCCTGTTTATCGGCCCGACCTCGCAGGCGCCACGGGTGGATGAGGCGCGCAACGATGCGTTGTATGAGCTGGAAGTCGCTTTTGCGCAGATGCCCGAACCCGGCAAGGATTGCCCGCCGTGGCTGGTTGATCGTCTGCTGCGCAACCTGCTGATCGATGTCACCGGCAACACCCACCGTGCGGAGTTCTGCATCGACAAGCTGTATTCACCGGACTCGGCCAGCGGTCGTCTGGGCTTGCTGGAGTTGCGCGCCTTCGAGATGCCGCCGCATGCGCAGATGAGCCTGGCGCAGCAAGTGCTGTTGCGCGCACTGGTCGCGCGGTTCTGGAAAAAGCCCTATGCGCCGGTCAAGTTGACCCGTTGGGGTACCGAACTGCATGACCGCTTCCTGTTGCCGCACTTTATCGAACAGGACTTCTCTGACGTGCTGCAGGAGCTGACTGCCGACGGTTATCGCCTGCGGCCGGAGTGGTTTGCCCCGCATGTCGAATTCCGCTTTCCCAAGATCGGTGATTTTCAGGTCAAGGGCATCAGCCTGGAACTGCGCCAGGCGCTGGAGCCCTGGCATGTGCTGGGCGAGGAGGGCGGCGGTGGCGGCACCGTGCGCTATGTGGATTCCTCGCTGGAGCGGGTACAGGTCAAACTCGAAGGCATGGCGCCGGACCGCTATGTGCTGACCTGCAACGGGGTGCCGGTGCCTCTGCGGCCGAGCGGCAAGGTCGGCGAGTTCGTCGGCGGCGTGCGTTATCGCGCCTGGCAGCCGGCCAATTGCCTGCAGCCGACCATCGGTGTGCATGCGCCACTGGTGTTCGATCTGCTGGATACCTGGATGCAGCGTTCGCTGGGTGGTTGCCAGTATCATGTCGCGCATCCGGGCGGGCGCAATTACGAGACCCTGCCGGTGAATGCCTATGAGGCGGAAAGCCGGCGGCTGGCGCGTTTCTTCCGCCATGGCCACAGCCCGGGGGTGTTGGCGCCGCGTGCGAGCATGCACAATGACGAACTGCCGATGACGCTGGACCTGCGGCGCTGCTAGCTCCTCCGCCCGTTTGCGGGCGAGGGTTGGGGAGAGGACCGGCCGCTGCACCCTCTGCCCCAGCCCCGCTCCCACCCGTGGGAGCGGGGAGCAACCCGTACTTGCCGAGACTTCCATGCCTGACCTGCTTGCCAATTACCCGTTTGCTGACACGGTGTACCACGAACTGCTCGACGCCACGGGTGCGGTACGCCCGCACTGGCAGCGCCTGTTCCGGGCGCTGGAGCGCAGCAGTGCGGCGCAGCTGAACCAGCGCCAGGCGCTGGTCGAGCGGCAGATCCAGGAAAACGGCGTGACCTACAACGTCTACGCCGACCCCAAGGGTACCGACCGCCCGTGGGCGCTGGACCTGTTGCCGAACCTGATTCCCGCCGATGAGTGGCAGGCGATTGCGGCCGGGGTGGCGCAGCGTGCTGACCTGCTCAATCGCGTGCTGGCCGATCTGTATGGCCCGCAGCAACTGTTGCGTGAAGGCCTGCTGCCGGCCGAGCTGGTGTTCGGCCACAACAACTTTCTCTGGCCCTGTCAGGGCATGCAGGTGCCCGGCGATACCTGGCTGCACCTGTACGCGGTGGATCTGGCGCGGGCGCCTGACGGGCGCTGGTGGGTACTGGCCGATCGTACCCAGGCACCCTCCGGCGCCGGTTATGCGCTGGAGAACCGGCAGATCGTCTCGCGTGCTTTTCCGGAGTTGTACCGGGACCTGCGGGTGCAGTACCTGGCCGGCTTCTTCCGCAGCCTGCAGGAATTTCTGCGCCAGCAGGCGCCGGCCGAAGGCGAAACGCCGCTGGTGGTATTGCTGACGCCGGGGCGCTTCAACGAAACCTATTTCGAGCATTTGTACCTCGCCCGTCAGCTGGGTTTTCCGCTGGTCGAGGGCAGCGATCTGACGGTGCGCGACAACACTCTGTACCTGAAGACCCTTGATGGTCTCAAGCGCGTGCATGCATTGCTGCGGCGGCTGGACGATGACTTCTGCGACCCATTGGAGCTGCGCACGGACTCCGCGCTGGGTGTCGCCGGTCTGCTTGAGGTGGTGCGTCAGGGCCGCGTGCTGGTGGCCAATGCGCTCGGCAGCGGGGTGCTGGAGTCGCCTGGTTTGCTGGGTTTCCTGCCGGCGATCAGCAAACAGTGGCTGGGTGAAGAATTGCTGCTGCCCTCCATCGCCACCTGGTGGTGCGGCGAGCCACCGGTGCTTGAGGAGGCACTGGAAAAACTGGCTGAGCTGGTGATCAAGCCGGCGTTTCCTTCGCAAAGTTTCGAGCCGGTGTTTGGTCGTGATCTGGACGAGGATGGTCTGCACGAACTGGCTGAGCGTCTGCAGGCCCGGCCCTATGCCTATGTGGCGCAGGAACTGGCGCAGCTGTCGCAGGCCGGGGTTTGGGATGGTCTGACCGTGCAGCCGCGCGCGATTGGCATGCGCGTGTATGCGGTGGCCAGCGCCGAGGGCTATCGCGTATTGCCGGGTGGCTTGACCCGGGTGGCCGGGCAGCCGGGAGCTGAAGTGGTCTCCATGCAGCGTGGTGGTGGCAGCAAGGACACCTGGGTGCTGGGTGAGCGCGCGCCGGGCAGTGAGCCGTGGAACTGGACCAAGCCGCTGGGCGTACATGACCTGATCCGCAGCGACCCCTATCTGCCGTCGCGGGTGGTGGAGAACCTGTTCTGGTTCGGCCGCTACAGCGAGCGCTGTGATGACGGCGCGCGCCTGCTGCGTGTGCTGCTCAGCCGCTATGTGGATGATGGTGATGATCCGCAGGCCTTGCGCGCCGCAGTGGAGCTGGGCGACAAAACTGGCTGGCTGCCACCGGGCAAGGATCTGGAGCAGCGCTTGCGCCGCGGCCTGCTGGGCGAGGACTGGCCGTATAGCCTGAAAGCCAATTTGCAGCATCTGCAATGGGCGGCCAGTCAGGTGCGCGGCAAGCTTTCGCAGGAAAACTGGCAGGCGCTGGTCGAGCTGCAGCGCGAAGCGCACATGCTCGAATTCGAGCAGGCCGATCTGGGTGAGTTGCTGGATTTCCTCAACCGCCTGTTGATGTCACTGGCCGCGCTTTCGGGCTTTGCCCTGGATGACATGACCCGCGATGACGGCTGGCGCTTTCTCATGCTCGGGCGGCGCATCGAGCGTCTGCAGTTTCTCGCCGACAGCCTGGCGGTGTTTCTGCGCGGTGCTGCCGTGCGCGATCAGGCGGCGCTGGAGTGGATGCTGGAACTGGGCAACAGCATCATCACCTACCGCTCACGTTATCTGGCGGCGCCGCAGCTGATTGCGGTGCTCGACCTGCTCCTGCTGGATAGTCAGAACCCGCACTCACTGGCTTTCCAGTTGGTCGAGCTGGAGCGCTCGCTGGCCCTGCTCGACGAGCGCTTTGCCGTAGCGCATGACAATCCGTTGCAGGCGCTGAGTGTGCAATTGAAGGCTGTCGATCTGGGCAGCCTGGATGAACAGGCGTTGTTTGGCGATGTCGGCGTGCGCGCCGTGCTGGCAGGATTGGCGGATCTGCTGCAGGCGATCTCGGCAGCTGCCGGGCTGTTGTCCGATCGGCTGGCGCTGCGGCATTTCGCCCATGTTGACGATGTCAGCCAGCAAACGCTTTCTTCCTGAGATGCCCATGACCAACAGTCGCCGCTACCAGATTCTCCACGACACCCATTACCGCTATGCCGCACCGGTGTCGCTGGCGCAGCAACTGGCACATCTGTGGCCGCGTGACTGTGCCCGGCAGCGTTGCCTGTTTCACGAACTCGAGGTTCTGCCCGCGCCCAGTCAGCGCCGCGATGGCCTGGATGTGTTCGGCAATCCCATGAGCCGTCTGGCCTTCGAGCGACCGCATGGCGAACTGCGGGTCAATGCCCGGTTGCAGGTGGAAGTGCTGGCTCGCGCTGCGGTCGACCTCGGCGCCTCGCCGCCCTGGGAGCAGGTGCGCGAACAGCTGGCCTATCACGGCGGCGCGCTGGATGAGGAGGCGCTGGAAGCGGCGCGCTATCGGGTCGAGTCGCCGTTTGTGCGGCTCAAGCAGGCCTTCGCCGATTACGCCGCGGACTGTTTTGTGCCGCAGCGGCCCTACCTGCAAGTGGTGGCCAGGCTGATGGACAAGATCTTCCGCGAGTTCACCTACGATGGCGAAGCCACCCTGGTGGCCACGCCGCTGCTGGAAGTGCTGGAGCAGCGTCGCGGGGTGTGCCAGGACTTCGCCCACCTGATGCTCGCCTGCCTGCGCGCGCGCGGGTTCGCCGCGCGCTACGTCAGCGGCTACCTGCTGACCCATCCGCCGGCGGGGCAGCCGCGCATGCTCGGGGCCGATGCCTCGCATGCCTGGGTCTCGGTGTATTGCCCGGTGCTCGGCTGGGTGGATTTCGACCCGACCAACAACCTGTTGCCGGACCTGGAGTACATCACCCTGGCCTGGGGCCGCGACTTCGCCGATGTCTCGCCGCTGCGCGGGGTGATCCTTGGTGGTGGCAGCCA
The DNA here is from genome assembly GCF_015637705.1 of Pseudomonas sp. N040. Taxonomy (GTDB): domain Bacteria; phylum Pseudomonadota; class Gammaproteobacteria; order Pseudomonadales; family Pseudomonadaceae; genus Aquipseudomonas. The sequence continues at coordinate 31,530 of NZ_JADOBE010000005.1, forward strand.
TGATCCCGAGGTGCGGGTGACGGTGATCCCGCTGGACGAGCTGCCGCTGCTCCAGGCGCAATCCCAGTCCCAGTCCCAGTCCCAGTCCCAGTCCCAGCGCAGCCCGGCAGCCGGCTAGCGGCACTCCGGTGGCCGCCCGCGGCATTGCGCCACGGCGCTGGCGCCAATTCCTTGCCCCGTGTTGACGCACACCTGCAGCGTTTTGCCTCCCGGCGTGTCGGCGACCGCGCCGCTGGCGTGTGGCCCCGGCTTGATCGGCAAGGCCTGCATGGAGTTGGCGCAAGAGTTGCAAAGTGTCCTGCATCTTTGAAAGGAAGGGGCGCGTCATGAAACGACATCTGCTGTTAATCGGCCTGCTGGCCTTCGCACCGCTGGCGCAGGCCGCCAGTGATGAAGCGATCAACACGGCCTGGGTGGTGCTGGCCAGTGCCCTGGTGTTCTTCATGCAGGCCGGTTTCGCCTTGCTCGAGAGCGGCATGTCGCGGGCCAAGAACGCGGTCAACGTGATGATGAAGAACTTCATGGACGGCGCGGTCGGCAGCATCGTGTTCTGGCTGGTCGGTTTCGGCCTGATGTTCGGCGCCAACCTCAGCGGCTGGTTCGGCACCAGCCATTTCGCCCCGCATACCGGCGAACCCTGGGATTTCACCTTCCTGCTGTTCCAGATGATGTTCGCCGCTACCTCGGCAACCATTGCCAGCGGCGCGATGGCCGAGCGCACCCGCTATGGCGCCTACCTGGTGGGGGCGGTGGTGATCTGCGGGTTGATCTATCCGGTGTTCGGCAGCTGGGCCTGGGGTGGTGCCTATGGCGGTCAGGGCTGGCTGGCCAAGCTGGGCTTCATCGACTTCGCCGGCTCGACGGTGGTGCACAGTGTCGGCGCCTGGTGCGCGCTGGCCGGGATCATGGTGCTCGGCCCGCGTCTCGGCCGCTTTGCCGCCGATGGCACGCCGCGCCTGATCCCCGGGCACAACCTCAGCCTGGTAACGCTGGGCGCCTTCATCCTGTGGGTCGGCTGGTTCGGCTTCAACGCCGGCAGCACGCTCAAGGTCGACGTCAACCTGGGCCTGATCGCCCTGAATACCCACCTGGCCGCCGCTGCCGGTGCGCTGGGCGCGATACTGGCGCTGCGCACCTCGTCCAGCCCGATCCTGCTGACCACCACGGTCAATGGCGCGCTGGGCGGCCTGGTCGGGGTTACCGCCGGTTGCGCCAGCATGGCCCCCGGCTTTGCCCTGCTGACCGGGCTGCTGGCCGGCTTCCTGGTGGTCTACGGCATGGCGCTGATGGACAAGCTGTGCCTGGATGACGTGGTTGGCGCGGTACCGGTGCATGGCATCTGCGGCATCTGGGGCACCCTGGCGGCCGGGCTGTTCTTCAACGGCGACCTGTTCAACCCCGAGCGCATCCAGGTGCAACTGCTGGGGATCGGCGCCGCCTTCGTCTGGGCGTTCCCGCTGGCGCTGGTGATGTATTTCCTGCTGTCGAAAACCCTCGGCCTGCGCGTGCCGGTGCAGCACGAGCAGCGTGGCCTGGATTTCTCCGAGCATGCCGAGAGTGGTTATCCGGAGTTTGGCCAGGCGGTGACTTTCGACACCAGTGAACTGGGCAGGAGGGTCTGAGATGAGTCTGGTGAACCGACGGCGGGCCATCTATACCGGCCTGGCCAGGCATCTGCCGGAAGACGAGCTGCTGCCGATGCTGTCCTACTGGGAAGCGCATTACGCGGAAAAGCCGGCCTTCGCCCTCAATGAGTTTCTCGCCGAGGTGGCCAGGCGCTGCAGCCAGAAGCTCGAGCGCGCCAGCCTGTACCGTGAACTGCTGGGCATCATGAACGGACCGAGCACGGCGCTGTTGCCGGATCCGCTGGTGCAGCTGCAGGTCTGGCGCAGCGGTGCCGGGTCGGTTGCCGCGGAGGTCAGCGGCCCGGACGCGCAGGCCCGGCAGACCTTTGTCGAGCTCAGCAGCCGGCTGTTTGCGGCACTTCCGGACGCCCGGCAGAAAGACTTGCGGCGCCTGGCGGCGGGCGACCTGTCGCGGCTGAACGTGGATGCCGAGCTGCGCCTGCGCCTGCGCACCTGGCTGGAGCAGGGCGGCAAACTGGAACGCATCGTGCTGCAGTTGGAGCAGTTGCGCACGTTGCTGAGCCTGATCTACGGCGGCCTGTGCGAGCTGTTCGGGCCGGTGCAGGCCGACCAGCTGCTCAGTCGCGCGGTACGCGAGGTTGACGAGCTCAACCTGCCGCTGCCACCGCAGAAGCTGCTGTAGTCAGGCCGCTGCGGCCGCCGGAGCGACCCGGCTGCCGCAGCGGAGGCACTCAGAAAGGTTCGGCGATGTAATGGAACGGGTAGTTGCTGGGCTTGTACTTGCCGATCGTCCGCTTGGGTAGCTTGACCTTGGGCTGTTCAATTTCCACATAAGGAATCTGCCCGAGCAGGTGGGTGATCAGATTCAGCCGTACGCGCTTCTTGTCTTCGGAACGCGCAACAAACCAGGGTGCCCAGGAGGTATCGCTGGCGGCAAACATCTCGTCGCGGACTCGGGTGTAGTCGTCCCAGCGGGTGAACGATTTGACGTCCATGGGCGACAGTTTCCAAGTCTTGCGACCGTCATCGATGCGGTCTTCCAGGCGTCTGGCCTGCTCTTCAGGGCTGACTTCCAGCCAGTACTTGAGCAGGATGATGCCCGACTTGATCATGTTTTTCTCAAAGCCCGAGACCTGATCAAGGAAGCCCTTGGCCTCCTCTTCGCTGCAGAAGCCCATGACCCGCTCAACGCCGGCGCGGTTGTACCAGCTGCGGTCGAAGATGACGATCTCGCCAGCAGCGGGAAAGTGCTTGATGTAGCGTTGCACATACATCTGGCTCTTTTCCCGCTCGGTCGGAGTTGGCAGTGCGACCACGCGGAACACCCGTGGGCTGACTCTTTCAGTCAACGCCTTGATGGTGCCGCCCTTGCCGGCGCCGTCGCGCCCTTCGAATACCACGATGACCTTGGCGCCGGTTGCCACTACCCATTGCTGCAACTTGACCAGTTCGACATGCAGCGCGCGCAGTTGCTTGTCGTATTCCTTGCCGCTGAGCTTGCCGGCGGGCTTGTCTTCGGGAGCAGTAACTTCGATCTTGTAGTCACGTTTTTTCATGGTGATTCCTCGGTGCCCGGACAAAAAAATAATTATGGATGAAGCCATCTACTCAAGCGTTGATGCCCGTCAGCTCTTCGCCTTGGCCTGCTGGTCGGCATGGTAGGACGAGCGCACCAGCGGCCCCGAGGCGACATTCTTGAAGCCCATCTTCGCGCCTTCCTCGGCAAACCAGGCGAAGGTGTCCGGGTGTACAAAACGCTCTACGGCGAGGTGGCTGCGCGAAGGCTGCAGGTATTGGCCGAGGGTGAGCATGTCGATCTGGTGCTCGCGCATGCGCTGCATCACCTCGATGACTTCCGCGTCGGTTTCGCCCAGCCCGAGCATCAGCCCGGACTTGGTCGGCACGCCGGGGACGCGCTGCTTGAACTTCTCCAGCAGATCCAGCGACCACTCGAAATCTGAACCGGGACGCGCGGCCTTGTACAGGCGTGGCACGGTCTCCAGGTTGTGGTTGAACACATCCGGTGGTTCCGTGGCGGTGATGTCGAGGGCGATGTCCATGCGTCCACGGTAGTCCGGTACCAGGGTTTCCAGCTGAGTACCGGGGGCCATCCGGCGGATCTCGCGCAGGCAATCGGCGAAGTGCTGGGCGCCGCCGTCGCGCAGGTCGTCGCGGTCCACCGAGGTGATCACCACGTACTTCAGGCGCAGGTCGGCGATGGCGGTGGCCAGGTTGTGCGGTTCGTCGGCATCCAGCGGCTTGGGCCGGCCATGGCCGACGTCGCAGAACGGACAGCGGCGGGTGCAGATGTCGCCCATGATCATGAAGGTGGCGGTACCACCGGAGAAGCATTCACCCAGGTTCGGGCAGGCCGCTTCCTCGCACACGCTGTGCAGCTTGTGCTTGCGCAGCAACTGCTTGATCCGGTCGACTTCCGGCGAGATCGGCATGCGCACGCGGATCCAGTCCGGCTTGCGCGGCAGTTCTTCGGTCGGAATGATCTTCACCGGAATCCGCGCGACTTTCTCCGCGCCGCGCAGTTTCACGCCGGTTTCCACCTTGGCCGGGCCTTTGCCCGTGGGTTCTGCAGTGCTCATGTCAGTTCCAGCCCTCCCGTGAGGGTCATGTGGTCGGCGTAGCCGAGCGAGTTAACCAGTTGTTGGCGCAGCCGCGCCTGCACCTCTGCGATGCTCACCGGACCGAGCAGATCACACAACTGGGTCATTGGCAGATTGGCCATGCCGCAGGGATTGATGCGCTGGAACGGTTGCAGGTCCATGTCGACATTCAGCGCCAGGCCATGAAACGAGCAGCCACGGCGGATGCGCAGGCCGAGCGAGGCGATCTTCGCGCCGTCGACATACACGCCTGGCGCATCGCTGCGCGCGCAGGCGCTGACCCCGTAGCTGGCGAGCAGGTCGATCAGGCTTTGTTCGATGCGCGTGACCAGCTCGCGCACACCCATCCCGGCACGGCGCACATCGAGCAGCAGGTAGCCGACCAGCTGGCCGGGGCCGTGGTAGGTGACCTGGCCGCCGCGGTCGACCTGCACCACCGGGATGGCGCCGGGGAACAGCACGTGTTCGGCCTTGCCGGCCTGGCCCTGGGTGAACACCGGCGGATGCTCGAGCAGCCAGATTTCGTCGGTCGTGTGCGCGTCGCGGGTATCGGTGAAGCGCTGCATGGCTCGCCACACCGGCTCGTAATCGACCCGGCCAAGCTCGCGGAAACCGAGGGTGCGCAAGCCGAGGGCGGGTGCCGGCAGCTCGCTCATTACAGCACCATGTGCACGCGCCCGGTGGCACGCAGGTCGCTGTGGATGGCCTGCAGCTGGTCGATGCCGGTGGCGGTGATCAGCACCTGCACCGAGAGGTAGCGGCCGTTCTTGCTGTCGCGGATGCTCAGCGTGGTCGAGTCGAAATCCGCCGCATGGCGCTGGATCACTTCCACCACGATGTCGGTGAAGCCGTCACCCGCCTCGCCGATGATCTTGATCGGGTAGCGTTCGCAGGGGAACTCGATTTTCGGTGCCTGCACGTCGGAGTCAGTCATGCGCTTTCCAGTTTGACGATGGCCGCGGGATCGCCCGGGCGGGCGATCCGCGCCGGTTTCAGTTGAACAGTTCGAAGAAGAACAGGCGGATGGCATCCCACAGGCGGTGGAACAGGCTGCCTTCCGCCACGGCTTCCAGCGCAACCAGGTTGGCCGTGTGTACGACCTGCCCGTCGAGCTTGAGTTCAACCTTGCCGACGGTTGCGCCCTGGGCCAGCGGGGCCACCAGCAGCGGGTCGATGACCAGGCCGGCCTGGAGTTTTTCCAGCTGGCCTTTGGGCAGGGTCAGGGTCAGGTCCTGCGCCAGCCCGATCTTGACCTGCTCGCTGGCGCCTTTCCAGACCTTGGCCTGGGCCAGTTCCTGGTTCTTCTGGTAGAAGGTCTTGCTCTCGAAGAAGCGGAAGCCGTAGGTCAGCAGCTTCTGCGTCTCGGCGGCGCGGGCGGACTCGCTGGCGGTACCGAACACGGCGGCGATCAGGCGGGTGCCATCGCGTACCGCCGAAGCTACCAGGCAGTAGCCGGCCTCGGCGGTGTGCCCGGTCTTCAGGCCGTCGACGGTCTTGTCGCGGTACAGCAGCAGGTTGCGGTTGCCCTGCTTGATGTTGTTCCAGGTGTAGTCTTTCTGCGCGTAGATGGCGTAGTGCGCCGGGTCCACGGTGATGATCGCGCGCGCCAGCTTGGCCATGTCATGGGCGCTGGAGTAATGCTCGGGGTCCGGCAGGCCGGTGGCATTCATGAAGTGCGAATTCTGCAGGTCGAGCTGTTGCGCGGTCTTGTTCATCAGGTCGGCGAAGGCTTCCTCGCTGCCGGCGATGTATTCGCCGAGGGCGATGCTGGCGTCATTGCCGGACTGGATGATGATGCCGTGCAGCAGGGCGTCCACCGGCACCTGGCTGTTCAGCGGCAGGAACATGGTCGAGCCGCCGGAGGCGGCACCGCCGTTGCGCCAGGCGTGCTCGCTGATCGGTACCGGATCCTGTTCGCCGATCTCGCCGGAGCGGATCTTCAGGGTGCCGATGTAGGCGGTCATCAGCTTGGTCAGGCTGGCCGGCGGCAGGCGCTGGTCACCGTTGTTTTCCACCAGCACCTGGCCGCTGGCGGCGTCCATCAGCACGTAGGACTTGGCCGCCAGTTGTGGCGGCGCCGGGATGGCGATGGCGGCTTGCACCTGGCTGGTGGCGAGGAAGAGCGAAGCAAGCAGGGTCAGGCGTTGCGCAAAGCTGGTGATGTTCATCCGGTTCTCTGAGGTGGCTGATGGTGTGAAGTGGCTGGTGCTCAGGGGCGCACCAGGGTCGGCTGGCCGAGGTTGGCCAGGCGAATGCTGTTCTGCAGTTGCTGTGCTTCATCCGGCGTGCTGATCGGCCCCAGGCGTACCCGGTGCAGGATTTGCTGGTTGAGCGTCACCGAGCTGATAAAAACCGGGGCAGCGGCCATCTGACTCAGCTTGTCCTTGAGGAGTTCCGCAGCGTCGGGGTTGGCGAAGGCTCCAACCTGGAGAAACAGGCCAGACACTGCGGCTGAAGCGTTTTTTTTTGAGTCGATCTGCGCCGGCAGCACGGCGGCGGCATGCTGCTCCGGCGGCGGCGTGTACTGCTCGATCTGCATGGGCTGCGCGGGCGCGGCGGGTTGCGCGGCCGGGGCCGCCGCCAGCTTCGGCGGGGCCATCATCAGCGGCACCGGGCGGCCCTGCTGCGCCCACCACTGCTCGGGGTCGATGCCCTCGACCTGCACGCGCGCCGTGCCGACTTCGGCATAGCCGAGCTTCTTCGCCGCGGCGAAGGACAGGTCGATGATGCGGTCGGAATAGAACGGGCCGCGGTCATTCACCCGCAGCACCACGCTCTTGCCGTTGTCCAGGTTGGTGACCCGCACATAGCTGGGCAGGGGCAGGGTCTTGTGCGCCGCGGTCATGCCGTACAGGTCATAGGCCTCGCCGTTGGCGGTGGCCTGGCCATGGAACTTGGTGCCATACCAGGACGCGGTACCGGTGGCCCGGTAGCGCCGCGCATCATTCATCGGGTAGTAGGTCTTGCCCATGACACTGTACGGGCTGGCCTTGTACTTGCCGTAATGCGGCATCGGCACGGCGTCGGGGATGCGCGACACGTCGACGTCCCACCAGGGCGCGCCATCGCGGTGCGGCTGCGAATAATCGGCAGGCCCCGACAGGCCGCCAGATCCCGGTTGAACCGGCTCCGGTGCGCGGCTGCTGGTACAGCTGGCCAGCAGCAGGCCGAGCAGGCCCAGTGCGGCAAGGCGGGCGGCTCCGCTCATCAAGGCGTTCCTTTGGCTTGCAGCAGGGCCTGGGACAGTTGGTAAACCGCCATGGCATACATCGGGCTGCGGTTGTAGCGGGTGATTGTGTAGAAGTTTGGCAGGCCGAGCCAGTATTCCTCGCCCTCGGCACCCTCGAAGCGGAAGGCGGTGACTTTCAGGTCGTCGGCAACCGGCGTGCTGCTGGTCCAGCCCAGTTCGCGCAACTGGCGCATGGTCAGCTGCGGCTCGATACCGACCGTCAGGCCTTCGGCGGCCTGCGCGCCGCTGACGCTGGCACGGCTGACCACGGCGTCGCCCTGGGTCCAGCCGTGCTGCTTGAAGTAGTTGGCGACGCTGCCGATGGCATCGACCGGATTGTTCCAGATGTCGATATGGCCATCGCCGTCAAAGTCCACGGCATAGGCGCGGAAGCTGCTCGGCATGAATTGCGGCAGGCCCATGGCGCCGGCGTAGGAGCCCTTGACCGAGAGCGGATCGACCTGTTCCTGGCGGGCCAGCAGGAGGAACTCCTTGAGCTGCTGGCAGAAGAACGCCGAACGCGGCGGGTAGTCGAAGCACAGGGTGGCCAGCGCATCCACCACCCGCCAGCTGCCGGTGTTGCCGCCGTAAAAGGTTTCCACGCCGATGATCGCGACAATCGCCTGGGCCGGTACGCCATATTCCGCTTCGGCCCGCGCTAGGGCGGTGGCGTGCTGCTGCCAGAAGGTCACGCCCTTGCTGATCCGCGCATCGGTGATGAAGATCGGCCGATACTCCTTCCACGGCTTGACCTTCTCGGCCGGACGCGAGATGGCGTCGAGAATCGCCTGCTTGCGCTCGGCGGCGCTGAACACGGCAACCAGCTGTTCTTCGGCAAAGCCATGCTCGCGGGTCATCTCGCTGACCAGTGCCGCGGCTTGCGGCGAGTCCTGGTAGTTCCCGGCCAGCACCGCGCTGCCCGGCAGCAGGGTCAGCGTGCCGAGCAGGAGCTTGCAGAGGATTTGGCGCGCGGGTTCTGGCATTGAAGGCATTCTCGTTAGACCTGGGCAATCCATTTGCGGTGGGTGTGAATCGACATCAGTATCCCGAAACTGCTCAGCAGGGTCACCAGCGAGGTGCCGCCATAGCTGATGAAGGGCAGCGGCACGCCGACCACCGGAAGCAGTCCGCTGACCATGCCGATGTTAACAAACACGTAGACAAAGAAGGTCATGGTCAGGCCACCGGCCAGCAGCTTACCAAACAGCGTCTGTGCCTGCGCGGTGATGTACAGGCCGCGCGCGATCAGCAGCAGGTAGACCAGCAGCAGCAGGCAGACGCCGACCATGCCGAACTCTTCGCCGAGTACGGCAATGATAAAGTCGGTATGGCTTTCCGGCAAAAAGTCCAGGTGGGACTGGGTGCCGAGCAGCCAGCCCTTGCCCCAGACGCCGCCGGAGCCGATCGCGGCTTTCGACTGGATGATGTTCCAGCCGGTGCCCAGCGGGTCGCTCTCCGGGTCGAGGAAGGTGGTGATGCGCTGCTTCTGGTATTCGCGCAGGACGAAGAACCACATGCCGATCGCGACGGGCACCACCGCGGCGATGGCACCGATGATCCAGCGCCATTGCAGGCCGGCCATGAACAGCACGAAACCGCCCGAGGCGAGGATCAGCAGGGCCGTGCCCAGGTCCGGTTGCAGCAGGATCAGCACGAAGGGGATGCCGATCAGCAGCAGCGTCACCACGATGTGTTTCAGGTTGGGCGGCAGGCTGCGCGAGGCCAGGTACCAGGCGATGCTGGCCGGCATGATGATCTTCATGAATTCCGAGGGCTGGAAGCGCATCACCCCGCCGATGTTGATCCAGCGCGTGGCGCCCATGGCGGTGTGGCCGGCCAGTTCCACCGCCAGCAGCAGGCCGACGCCGGCCAGATAGGCCAGCGGCACCCAGCGTGCCATGAAGCGTGGCTCGATCTGCGCAATGATGCACATGCCGAGCAGGCCGATGCCGAAGGAGCCGGCCTGTTTCAGCAGCAGATCGAGGTTCTTGCCGCTGGCCGAGTAGAGGATGAACAGGCTGCTGCTGGCGAGTGCCAGCAGGATCAGCAGCAGCCAGCCGTCGATATGCAGCTTCTGCAGCAGGCTGGCGCGCCGGCGCAGCACGTCTTCAGTGGACAGGGTGCGGTCAAAATTGCCATTCATGGCGCGCTGCTCCCGGCTGCCAGGTCTGGCATGCTGCGGTACTCGGCTTTCAGCTGGCCCTGCTCGTCGAGCAGCCAGGTATCCAGCACCTGTTTGACGATCGGGGCGGCCACGCCGGAACCGGACTCGCCGTTCTCGACCATCACCGCCACGGCGATTTGTGGGCTTTCCGCTGGGGCAAAGGCAACGAACAGGGCGTGGTCGCGATGCCGTTCGTTGAGCTTGGAGCGGTCATATTTCTCGCCCTGCTTGATCGCCACCACCTGGGCGGTGCCGCTCTTGCCGGCGATCCGGTAGGCCGCCGTGGCGCCGACCTTGGCCGCCGTGCCGCGCGGGCCGTGCATCACCTGCTCCATGCCGAAACGCGAGTAATCCCAGAGTTTCGGATCGCGCAATTCGATGTCCGGCATGGGGTTGGGGTCAACCGGGGCCTGCTCGCCCACCATTTTCGCCAGGTGCGGGCGCACCCACTTGCCGCGGGTGGCCATCAGGCTGGCGGCCTGCGCCAATTGCAGCGGGGTGGTTTGCATGTAGCCCTGGCCGATGCCGAGGATCAGGGTCTCCCCCGGGTACCAGGGTTGCCGGTAGCGCGCGCGTTTCCACTCGCGCGAGGGCATCAGCCCGGCGGATTCCTCGAACAGGTCCAGCGAGACCTTCTGGCCGATGCCGAAGCGGCTCAGGTAGTCGTGCAGGCGGTCGACGCCGAGCTTGTGCGCCACATCGTAAAAGTAGGTGTCGTTGGAGCGCATGATGGCCCACTCCAGGTTGACCGAGCCGTCACCGTCGCGGTTCCAGTTGCGGTATTTGTGACTGTGGCCGGGTAGCTGGTAGAAGCCGGGGTCGTAGACCCGGCTCGACGGGGTGATCACGCCGGCATCCAGGCCGGCGACGGCGACCATCGGCTTGATCGTCGAGCCGGGCGGATACAGGCCGCGCAGCACGCGGTTGAACAGCGGGCGATCGATCGAGTCGCGCAGTTCCTTGTAGGCATTGAAACCGATGCCGGTGACGAACGGGTTGGGGTCGAAGGCGGGCACGCTGACCATGGCGAGGATGTCGCCGGTCGCCGGCTGGATCGCCACCAGTGCCCCGCGCCGGCCGCTGAGTGCCGCTTCCCCCGCGGCCTGCAGGCGCGAGTCGATGGTCAGGTGCAGGTCCTTGCCGTTGATCGGGTCGGTCCGCTTGAGCACGCGCAGCACCCGGCCGCGGGCATTGGTTTCGACTTCCTCGTAACCCACCGAGCCGTGCAGGTCGGCTTCATAGAAGCGCTCGATGCCGGTCTTGCCGATGTGGTGGGTGCCACTGTAGTTGACCGGGTCGAGTTTCTGCAGTTCCTGCTCGTTGATCCGGCCGACATAGCCCACCGAGTGCGCGTAGCTGGCGCCCCGCGGGTAATGCCGCACCAGCCGCGCGCTGATTTCCACGCCGGGCAGGCGGAACTGGTTGACCGAGATCCGCGCGATCTGCTCCTCGCTCAGCTCGAACTGGATGGGCACCGGCTCGAAGGGGCGGCGGCCCTGCTTCATGCGCTTGTCGTAGAGCGCGCGTTCCTCGGCGGTCAGCTCCAGCACTTCGCTCAGGGTGTCGAGAATCGCCGGCCAGTCCTTGGCCCGCTCGCGGGTCACCGTGAGGCTGAAGCTGGGCCGGTTGTCGGCGATGATCACGCCGTTGCGGTCATAGATCAGGCCGCGGGTCGGCGGGATCGGCTGCACATGCACCCGGTTGTTTTCCGACAGAGTGACATGCTGCTGGTATTGCACCACCTGCAGGAAATACATGCGCGCGACCAGCGCAACGCTCAGCAGCAGGACGAATACAGCACCGGCGAGCACGCGCCGCCGTACCAGGCGGTCGTCCTTCTCGTGGTCCTTCAGCTGTATCTGCGGCATGGGTCAACGGAACCGGTTGGCTTCACTTGTGATAGGGGTGCCCGGACAGCAGGGTCCAGGCGCGGTACAGCTGCTCGCCCACCAGGATGCGCACCAGCGGGTGTGGCAGGGTCAGGGCCGACAGCGACCAGCGTTGCTCGCTGCGCGCGCAGACTTCCGCGGCCAGCCCTTCGGGGCCGCCGACCAGCAGGTTGACGTTGCGCGCCTCGAGGCGCCAGCGCTGCAGTTCGCCGGCCAGCTGCTCGGTGCTCCAGGCACGGCCTTCGACCTCCAGGGTGACGATGCGTTCCCCCGGCTGCACCCTGGCCAGCATGGCTTCGCCTTCCTGGCGGATCAGCCGTGCCACGTCGGCATTCTTGCCGCGGGTATGCAGCGGGATTTCCACCAGTTCGAGCGGCAGCTCGGGCGGCAGGCGCCTGGCATATTCCTGCCAGCCATCCTCCACCCAGCGCGGCATCTTCGAGCCGACGGCGATCAGCCGGATACGCACTTGAGGAACTTATTCCTGCTCGGGGCTGTGCTGCGCGCGGCTCTGCTCGGCGCCCTGCCACAGCCGCTCGAGGTCGTAGAACTGGCGGGTGGCGACCTGCATCACGTGCACCACCACGTCGCCGAGGTCGAGCAGGGCCCATTCGCCACCGTCCAGACCTTCACTGCCGAGCGGGCGCACGCCCTGTTGCTTGACCTTTTCCAGCACATTGTCGGCCAGCGACTTCACATGCCGGCTGGAGGTGCCGCTGGCGATCACCATGAAGTCGGTGATGCTGGTCTTGCCGCGCACATCGATGGTGGTGATGTCCTGGGCCTTGAGGTCTTCCAGGGCGGCGATGGCGATCTGCACCAGTTGTTCATTTTGCATGGGTTGCTTGCTTTGCATGAGGAGCCCTCGTGAATCAGTGTGACGCCCGGTACAGCCGGTGCGCATGGATATAAGTGAGTACCGCGTCCGGCAGCAGGAAGCGCGCCGAGCGGCCGGTGGCCAGCAGTTGACGGATCTGGGTCGCCGAGATCGCCAGGGGCGTCTGCCAGACAAAGGCGATCTTGCCGCCGGGGCCGGTAAGCGCCAGCGGGTCGCTGATGCTGCGGGCGGCGATCAGGTCGCGCAGCGCTTCGGGGGCTTCGGCATCGGCGTCCGGCCGTTGCAGGACCAGGAGGTGGCAATGGGTGAGCAGTTCTTCCCAGCGGTGCCAGCCGGGCAGGCCGCAGAAGGCATCCCAGCCGAGCAGCAGCAACAGCTGGTCATCGGCCTGCAGTTCAGCGCGCAGTGCCTCCAGCGTGTCGATGGTCCAGGACGGGCTGGCGCGCTGCAGTTCGCGGTCATCCAGCGTCAGCGGGGCGACCCCGGCGATCGCCAGCCTGACCATCGCCAGGCGGTCCGCCGCGCTTGCCTGCGGCGCGTCGCGATGCGGCGGACGGGCGCTGGGTACCAGCTTCAGCTCGTCCAGCTGCAGGCTTTCGGCGACTTCCAGCGCGGCACGCAGATGCCCGATATGAATCGGATCGAAGGTGCCACCGAGAATGCCGATTTTCCTGCCCATCAGGTACGGATATGTCCGTCGCCGAACACCACGTATTTCTCGCTGGTCAGGCCATCCAGGCCGACCGGGCCGCGGGCGTGCAGCTTGTCGGTGGAAATGCCGATCTCCGCGCCCAGACCGTACTCGAAGCCGTCGGCAAAGCGCGTCGAGGCGTTGACCATTACCGAGCTGGAATCCACTTCGGTGAGGAAGCGCCGGGCGTCGCTGAAGTTCTCGGTGATGATCGCGTCGGTGTGCTGCGAGCCGTAGTGGTTGATGTGCGCGATGGCCGCATCCAGTGAGTCGACGATGCGGATGGCCAGAATGGCGTCGTTGTACTCGGCATGCCAGTCATCTTCGGTGGCTTCCAGCACGTCACTGCCGAGCAGGCTGCGGGTGCGTTCACAGCCACGCAGCTCTACCTGCTTGGCGCGATAAATCGCCGCCAGTGGCGGCAATACCTGGGCGGCGACCGCGGCATGCACCAGCAGGGTCTCCATGGTATTGCAGGGCGAGAAGCGCTGGGTCTTGGAGTTGTCCGCCACGCGAATGGCCTTGTCGAGGTTGGCGGCCACGTCGATATACACATGGCAGACGCCGTCCAGATGCTTGATCACCGGCACCTTGGCCTCGCGGCTGATGCGCTCGATCAGGCCCTTGCCGCCGCGCGGCACGATCACGTCGACAAACTCCGGCATGCTGATCAGCGCGCCCACGGCGGCGCGGTCGGTGGTCTGCACCACCTGTACCGCCGCCTCTGGCAGGCCGGCCTCGGCCAGACCGAGGGCCACGCAGCGGGCAATCGCCTGGTTCGAGTGAATGGCTTCGGAGCCGCCGCGCAGGATGGTGGCGTTGCCGGATTTCAGGCACAGGCTGGCCGCATCGATGGTCACATTGGGGCGCGACTCGTAGATGATGCCGATCACACCCAGCGGTACGCGCATCTTGCCGACCTGAATTCCGGAAGGCATGTAGCGCATGTCGCGGATTTCGCCGATCGGGTCGGGCAGGGCGGCGACCTGACGCAGGCCTTCGATCATGCCGTCGATGACTTTTGGGGTGAGTGCCAGACGGTCAAGCATGGCTTCGTCCAGGCCGTTGGCGCGGCCGGCGGCAAGATCGAGTTGATTGGCTTGCGCCAGCTCGGAGCGAGCAGCATCCAGCGCCGTGGCGGCGGCCTGCAGGGCGCGATTCTTCTGCGCCGTGCTGGCGCGCGCGAGCACCCGCGAAGCCTCGCGGGCGGCGCGGCCCAGGCGGGTCATGTAGTCGAGTACGGACTCGGTCATGGTCTTGGCTGTCTGGCTAATGGGAAAAAGGCGCCGATTATAGCCGTAGCGGGGCTATGCGCCCAGCATTGTCCGGCGGGCGGCACGCTTGCCTGGTGGCTGGCGGGGATTCGGCCGGCGCGCGTGGGCTGTTAAGCTTGCTCTTTTGCAGCTGCTGGATGAGTGCATGTCCGCTTCCCTGTCGCCCCTGCGCCCGTCTGGCGCACTGCTTGATAGCCGTTTCTTTGCCCGCGATGCGCAACTGCTGGCGCGACAGTTGCTGGGCAAGGTGATTCGCCATCGCCTGGGTGATCTCTGGCTGGCTGCGCGGATCATCGAGACCGAGGCCTACTATGCGGCGGAGAAGGGCAGCCACGCTTCGCTCGGCTATACCGAGAAGCGGCGGGCGCTGTTTCTCGAGGGGGGCACCATCTACATGTATTACGCGCGTGGCGGCGATTCGCTGAACTTCAGCGCGCTGGGGGCGGGCAACGCGGTGCTGATCAAGTCGGCGCATCCCTGGCAGGATGCGCTGTCCGGCCCGGCCGCGCTGCAGCAGATGCTGCGCAACAATCCGGATGCCGGCGGCCGGCCGCGCCCACTGGCAAAGCTGTGCGCCGGGCAGACCCTGCTGTGTCGTGCGCTCGGGCTGAAAGTGCCGGAATGGAACGCCCGCGCACTCGATCCGGCGCGGCTGATTGTGGAGGATGTCGGCGAGCGCCCGCAGGCGATCATCCAGGCGCGCCGGCTGGGCATTCCGCAGGGCCGCGACGAACACCTGGCCTACCGCTTCGTCGATGCCGGCTATGCGCACTGCTGTACGCGCAATCCGCTGCGCCGCGGCCAGCAAGCCGGGCGCGACTACTGGTGGTGGCAGGAGCCGGCCGATGAGTGAGTGGCTGAGCGGCTGGATGCTGTCGCTGCAAGGGCAGCCACACTGGCTGGGCCTGGCAATTTTCCTCGCGGCGCTGACCGAGTGCCTGGCGATTGCCGGCTTGCTGGTGCCCGGTACCGTGCTGCTGTTTGCCCTTGCCGTGCTCGCTGGCAGCGGCGTGCTGGAACTCTGGCAGACCCTGCTGCTGGCCTGGCTGGGCGGTCTGTGCGGTGATCTGCTGTCGTACCTGCTTGGCCGCCGGCAGCACCAGCAGATCCGCAACCTGCCGTACCTGCGCGAGCATCCGCAATGGTTGCGCGCGGCCGAGCAATACTTCCAGCGCTATGGCGTGCTGAGCTTGCTGATCGGCCGCTTCATCGGCCCGCTGCGGCCACTGCTGCCGATGGTGGCGGGGATGTTCGACATGCCGTTCCTGCGCTTTCTGCTGGTCAGCCTGCTGGCTGCGGCGGGCTGGTCGGTGGCCTACCTGCTGCCTGGCTGGGCGACCGGTGCCGCCTTGCGCCTGCCCTTGCCGGAGGGTTTCTGGCCGCAGCTGGCCGGCGTGGCGGCCGGGCTCGGGCTGCTCATCGCGCTGGCGGTGCACGGCAGCCTGCGCGAGCAGCGCCAGGTTACCCGGCTGGCGGCGGGGCTGAGCCTGCTGCTGGTGCTGGGCCTGTTGCTTGGCTGGCGGCAGCTGGGCGCCCTCGATCAGGGGCTGTTCGACCTGTTGCAGACGGCGCGCAGTGCGCGCCTCGATCAGTGGATGGTACTGCTGACCGCCATTGGCGATCGCCAGGTGCAGACGCTGGCGGGATTGCTGCTGGTGCTGTTGCTGCTGCTCGGCAGGCAGCGTCGCGCGGCGCTGTTCGCCGCCACCAGCCTGCTGTCGAGCGCACTGGCGGTGAGCCTGCTCAAGCGCCTGCTGGAACGGCCACGGCCGGCAGTGCTGCTCGAGTCGCTGGGCAGTTTCAGCCTGCCCAGCGGGCACAGTGCGGCGGCCTTTGCCTTGTTCCTGGTGCTCGGGGTGCTGGCCGGGCGCGGACAGCCCGGGCGCTGGCGGGTGACCTGGCTGCTGCTGGCGGGCATGCCGGCGCTGCTGGTGGCGCTGTCGCGGGTCTATCTGGGGGTGCACTGGCCGACCGATATCCTGGCCGGCGCGCTGCTCGCTGGCGGCCTGTGTGCCGGCAGCCTGTGGCTGGTGCAGCGCCATTCGCCGTTGCCGGCGTTGCCGGCGCGGGTCTGGTACGGGTTGCTGCCGGTCGCGCTGTTGCTGGCGGTCTACAGCCTGTGGGGCTTGCCGGCGGCGCTGGCGCTGTACCGTTACTGAAGCGGCTGCCCGGTCAGCCGCGCTGGCGGGCGAGCCAGTCCTTCCAGGCGATGCGTTGCGCGCGGACCAACCAGCCGTCCTGCTCGGCAAAGCTTTCCGACAGCCACAGGCCGCGGCAGGAGACCGCTTGCAGCTGACCCTTGGCCAGGCGGAACAGCTCGCCCCCGGGGTGATCCTGCTGCAGCGGCAGCAGGAACAGGTCGCCGCGGCGGCGATCCAGGCGGGCCAGCAACTGGCCATTCTCCAGCTGCTCGTCGACGTGATACAGGCTCGGCAGGTGGGCCTTGCCCGGCAGCTCCAGGCGCATGTCGTAGACCAGCTGCAGGGACGCGGTGGGCAGGTGCACATAGGCCCGCGGGCGCTCGAGCAGCGGCAGGCTGCCGGCATGCACCGCATGCGCGGCGCCAGACAGCGGTACCACCCGGTAGTGACAGTCGTCGCGGTGATGCAGGTGGCCACGGTAGGGGGTCGGCAGCCAGGTCTCGGCGAAGCGGCCGTCCAGCCAGCCCTGCGACGTCTCGACCAGGCATTCCTCGGCGACTTCCTGCAGGGCGGTGAGCAGGGGCAGGTTGAGTTCGTGGGCCGGCACGTAGCCGGAAATCAGCTTGAGCACGGTGTCGCCGCGATCCGGCCGACGCTGGCGTACCAGCACCCAGTGGTCGCGGCCGCGCCAGTGCAGGGTCAGGCGCACCGAGACGCCAAGGTTGGCCAGCTGCACGCTGAACTGGCGGGCATCGGCCACTTCCAGCGGGCAGCGGCGCTCGAGCATCTGCGCGAAGTTCAGGGGTAGTCCGTGGCCCTGGTAGCTCAGCCTGCCGGCACGCGCCTCGACCCGCAGCGGCAGGGTCTTGAAGGCGGCGGGGTCCTTGCGGGCCAGGGTTCTGGGCATGCGCGCAGTTCCTCGGTAGTGGGTGCTCAGCCGCGCGCGCGGATCACGGCGGCGGCGGTCGCCACATTGTGCGCCAGATGCTGCGGGTTGATGGTGCCGATGATCGCGCTGCTGGTGCCGGGGTGGCCGAAGATCAGTTCGAAGCTGGCGCGCAACGGGTCGCCACCCTCGGCCAGGCAGGCATGGCCGCTGGCCAGGGCCTTCTTGATCAGGATCGCCTTGCCGTGGGCGGCGGCGTAATCCAGCACGGGTTTTTCCGTCTGCTCGACGAGGTTGTAGGTGACCATCGCGCAGTCGCCCTGTTCCAGCGCCAGCAGCCCGCCGGCGACGGTTTTGCCGGACAGCCCGTAGCCGCCGATCTTGCCTTCCTGCTTGAGCGCCGCGAGGGTCTCGTAGATGCCGCTGTTGCGCAGGATCTCCACGTCATGCCCGTCGGAGTGCACCAGCAGCAGGTCAATGTGCTCGGTGTGCAGGCGGCGCAGGCTGCGCTCCAGCGAGAAGCGCGCATGCGCCGGCGAGAAGTCGAAGCGCGACTGGCCGTTGTCGAACTCTTCGCCGACCTTGCTGACGATCACCCAGTCCTGGCGCTGGCCGCGCAGCAGCGGACCGAGGCGTTCCTCGCTGTTGCCGTAGGCGGGGGCGGTGTCGATCAGGTTGATGCCCAGCTCGCGGGCCTGTTGCAGCAGGGCACGCGCCTCGCGGTCATCGGGAATGCGGAAACTGCCGGGGTATTTGACCCCCTGGTCGCGGCCCAGCTTGACGGTGCCCAGGCCCAGCGGAGAAACCCGCAGGCCGCTGGCGCCGAGCGGGCGGTGCAGGTCGTGCAGGCTCATGGCAGCAGCTCTTCCCAAGCCGGCCGCGCCAGTGGTGGCCTGGGCAGCGGCGGAGCGGCCGGGTGCTGGCCGGGGCGGATGCCGTCGCGCTGCAGCGCCGCGCAGACGCGCTCGCTGAGATCCGGGGCGAGTGCCAGCTTGGTCGGCCAGCCGACCAGCAAGCGGCCCTGGTCGGCGAGGAAGGCATTGTCCGGCCGCACCAGCCCGGATTGCGCCGGCTCGGCGCGGTCGACGCGCAGGGTGGCCCAGCGGGTTTGCGCTTGGTCTACCCAGGGCAGCAGTTCGGCCATTTCCTGTTGTGCGGCCTTGATCTGACTGGCTGCGTCGCGGGCGACACCGTCGGCTTCGGCCAGGTCGCCGCCGAGGTACCAGACCCACTGGCCGTCGGCGGCCGGATGGGTAGTCACGGTGACGCGCGG
Organism: Pseudomonas sp. N040; assembly: GCF_015637705.1. Lineage (GTDB taxonomy): Bacteria > Pseudomonadota > Gammaproteobacteria > Pseudomonadales > Pseudomonadaceae > Aquipseudomonas. The sequence continues at coordinate 50,119 of NZ_JADOBE010000005.1, forward strand.
CTTCGGGCCACCGCCCAGGCAGTGCGCGTACAGCGGCTTCAGTGCCGGCCCCTTGGCCAGCACCATGTGCAGCGGGCGCAGTTGCTGGGCTGGCTGATTGACGCCGAGCGAAGCCAGTAGCTCGGCAGTGCCGGCGCCGGCGCTGAGCACGATGCGTTGGGCACGTACCGGCATGCCGTCGATCAGCAGTCCGCACAGTTCGCCGTTGTCCCGCAGCGGCTCGATGAGGCTGGCCGCGACCAGGCTGTCGCCGGCCAGCTCGGCCAGCCGGGCGATCAGGCTGGGCACATCCAGCACCAGCTCGGCGAGCCGGTAGACCTTGCCCTTGAACTTCGGGTGCTGCAGCGCGGGCGGCAGGTCGCTGCCCTTGACCTGGTCGACGCGGCCGCGCACGGCCTTGCTGGCGAAGAAGCTGGTGAGGTTGCCGGCGAGGGTGCCCGGCGACCATAGATAGTGCGATTCGGAGAGGATGCGCACGCCGCAGAGGTCCAGTTCACCGCTGCCAGCCAGCGCTTCGCGCCAGCGCCGGGGCATGTCGGCGATCGCCTCGGAGGCGCCGGTGAGGGCGCCGTGCAGGGCGTACTTGGCGCCGCCATGGATGATCCCCTGCGACTTCACGCTCTGCCCGCCACCGAGGCTGTCGCGCTCGACCAGCAGGGTGCTGTAGCCCAGCCGGCGCAGGCGCGCATTCAGCCAGAGGCCGGCGATGCCGCCGCCGACGATGAGGATATCGGTGGAATGGGTCTGGGGCATGATGCCGTGCGCCGCCTTACTTGGAACTGACAGGCCGGCAGTATAACCGCACTGCGCGGCTTGATCGCTGCGCCGATGGCGTGCTCAGTGCACGGTGGTGCTGGAGAACAGCTGCATGACGGTGACGCCGCCAACGATCATGCCCATGCCGATCAGCGCTGGCAGGTCGAGCTTCTGCTGGTACAGCACGACCGCGGCAATGCTCACCAGGACAATGCCCATGCCCGACCAGATGGCATAGGCGACTCCCACCGGCACGGTTTTCACCACCAGGCTGAGCAGGAACAGCGACACCGGATAGCCGACCACCACCAGCAACAGGGGCAGCGGCTTGTTGAAGCCGTCGAGGGCCTTCATCGAACTGGTGGCGATGACTTCGAGGACGATGGCGATGGTCAGGTAGAGGTAGCCGGGCATTGACTGCTCCGTTGCGGGTTGCACAGGGCGGGCATGGTAGCAGGCAGTTGACGGCTGCCGCGAGGCTGGTGGCGGCGTAGGCCGTTGTTGCGGCGCCTGTTAAGCTTGCGGCCCATGAACAGATTTCTCTACAGCCTGCTGTTGCACCTGGCCCTGCCGCTGATCGTCCTGCGCCTGCTCTGGCGTGCCTGGCGCGCGCCGGCGTATGCGCGGCGGATCGCCGAGCGTTTCGCCTGCGGCTTGCCACCACTGCGCCCCGGCGGCATCTGGGTGCATGCGGTGTCGGTGGGCGAAAGCATTGCCGCCGCGCCGCTGGTACGCCAGCTGCAGGCGCGCTACCCGGACCTGCCGGTCACCGTCACCTGCATGACCGCGACCGGCTCCGAGCGCATCCGCGCGCTGTTCGGCGACAGCGTGCAGCACTGCTATCTGCCCTACGACCTGCCGTGGGCGGCCCGGCGTTTTCTGCGCCGGCTGCAGCCGCGCCTGGCGATCATCATGGAAACCGAGCTGTGGCCCAATCACGTGCACCAGTGCGCGCTGCGGAGCATTCCGCTGGCGCTGGCGAATGCGCGGCTGTCTGAGCGGTCGGCGCGAGGCTATGCGCGCTTTGCCAAACTGACCGCGCCGATGCTGGCTGAGCTGAGCCTGATTGCGGTGCAGACCGAGGCCGAAGCACAGCGCTTTCGCAGCCTCGGCGCGCGCGCCGACTGCGTGCAGGTGACCGGCTCGATCAAGTACGACCTGAGTATTGCGGCGGAACTGCCGCAGCGGGCGGCGGCGCTGCGCCAGCAGTGGGGTGCCGCGCAACGGCCGCTGTGGATCGCCGCCAGCACCCACGCCGGCGAGGATGAAATCGTCCTGGCCGCCCACCGGCAGTTGCTGGCGCAGCAGGCGGATGCCCTGCTGATCCTGGTGCCGCGCCACCCGGAGCGCTTCAACGGCGTCCTCGAGCTGTGCCAGCGCGAAGGTTTTGCCACGCGCCGGCGCTCCCGCGGCGAGGCGCCAGACGCCGATACCCAGGTGCTGCTCGGCGACACCATGGGCGAGCTGCTGTTCCTCTATGCGCTGGCCGATAGCGCCTTTGTCGGCGGCAGCCTGGTGCCGAATGGCGGGCACAACCTGCTGGAACCGGCGGCGCTGGGACTGCCGGTGCTGGCGGGGCCGCACCTGTTCAACTTTCTCGAGATTGCCGCGCAGTTGCGTGCGGCTGGCGCGCTGCTGGAAGTGCGCGACGCCGGGGAGCTGGCGGGCGCGGTGGCGCGGGTCTGGCAGCAGCCGGCAGTGGCGCAGCAGATGCGCGATGCCGGCCGGGAGGTGCTGCAGCGCAACCAGGGCGCCTTGCAGCGCCTGCTGGATGGGCTGGCCAGGCTCTGTCCGCGTTAGCCGTTGAACGTGCGTTTGTAGGGTGGGTTAGCCGCGCAGCGGCGTAACCCACCATCGCTGCCAACGGCATCACCGTGGCCGGCCTTGCGGCCGGTTGGTGGGTTACGGCCTCTGGCCTAACCCACCCTACGCCCACCCTACGCCCAGCCTGCGTTCTGTGCCCAACAGGTAACCGCGACATAGCAATAAAAAACGCCGGCAGCGCCGGCGTTTTTTATGGGCAAGGCTCAGATCCCTGGATCGGCCTGCAGCTGCAGTTTGGCGTCCTTGTCCACGTCTGGCGGCAGGAAGTCCTTGTCCGGGTCGTAGGTCGCGCTGAGGTACTTGTCCAGTTCCTGCAGGTCGGACGGGCTGAGCGTGCCGGCGGTCAGCTTCAGGCGCAGGTTGGAGAGGATGTAGGCGTAGCGCGCGGTGTTGTAGTTGCGCACCGAGGCGAACAGCTGGCGCTGGGCATCGAGCACGTCGACGATGTCGCGGGTACCGACTTCATAGCCGATCTGGGTGGCTTCCAGGGCGCTCTTGTTGGAAACGATGGTCTGCTTGCGTGCGCCGACCTGTTCGACGTTGCTGTTGACCGCGCGGAACAGGTCGCGGGCATTCTGCACCACCTGGCGGCGCAGGCTTTCCTGCTGGAATTCGGTCTGTTGCAGGACGTCATAGGACTGACGAACCTGCGAACTGGTCAGCCCGCCGCTGTAGAGCGGCACGTTCAGTTGCACGCCGATCGAGCTTTGCTCGGCATCGCTGCCATAGGGGGCAATGGTGGTGAGGGGCGACATGCCGGAATTCACAAAGCCCAGGCTGTCATTGTCGCCCTTGGCATAGCTGGCCACGGCGTTGACCGTTGGTGCGTGGCCGGACTTGCTCTTGTTGAGGCTCTGCTGGGCGGCTTCGAGGGCGAAATTGCTGGCTTGCAGTTGCAGGTTCTGGCGGGTCGAGGTGTCGACCCAGGCCTGCGCATCGAGGGGGGCTGGCGGCAGGATTGGCAGCGTGTGCATCAGGCCGGAGATACCCGGATAGGTCTGGTTGGTCAGGGTGGTGAGTGCCTGGAAGGCATCTTCGACGAAGCGTTCGGAGAGCAACCGGTTGGCCTTCGCCGTGTCATGGCTGGCTTGCGCCTCGAGCACGTCGGTCTTGTCGGACAGCCCCACGTCAAAGCGCTCGGTGGCCTGGTCGAGCTGGCGCTTGAACGCAGCCTCCTCGGCCTTGCTGGCGGCCAGGTTGTCCTGCCGCTCCAGCACGTTGTAATAGGCTTCGGCAGTTTGCAGGATCAGGTTCTGCTGGACGGCGGAAAACTCCACGGCAGCCTGTTCGCTGGTGGCGTTGGCAGCCTTGAGCTGGAACCACGCGGCCGCGTTGAACAGTGGCTGGCTGAGGTTGGCCTGGTAGCTGTTGCCGCTGCGCTCGAGGGTGAGTGCCGGCTGGTCGAGGCTGGTGCGGTTGTTCTGGTTGATCAGCGCGCCATTGAGTTGCGGCAGCAAGGCCGACATGGCTTGCGGTACCGACTCCTGGCGGGCGGCCAGTTCGGCGCCGGCTGCAGCGAGGTCGGAGTTGTTTTTCACCGCGGCCTTGTAAACACCCATCAGGCTGGTTTGGGCGGCCGGTGTTGGTTCTGCCCAGCTTGGCGTGGAAACAATGGAGGCAATGGCCATGGCCAGTGAAAGTCTGCGCAACATGCGGAATTCCTGATATTCGAGGTTATGCGCAAGGCTACGGGCGCCGGCTGCGGGGGTCAAGCCGGGCGGCCAAGGATGGGTGACTGGTTTGCAACAAGCTATGTTGCCTGAGCGCAACAATCATCGGCTGCCGGCCTGGATTTGTCTGTTTTTACAGATAATGGCCTGCCGGTGTCCACCGGCATGGCTTAAGCCGCTGTGCTTGATTAGACTGTGCAGGTTCTTGTCGGGGTGCCTTGTGTCGAGGCTGAGATCGAAATGTTTCGGATCCCGTTGAACCTGATCAGGTTAACGCCTGCGTAGGGAACAAGATTTCTCGGTTTTTGCGACGCAGCAGTACCGAGACCTCTCGCGCCGGCTCCGGCGCCCCCCCCCCCCGCCCTCAGGTTGACTCCGACAATTCTTGCCCTGGCCGCAATGATGGAGAGTCATCCGATGAGTGCACACGAAAACAATCTCAGCCCCAAGCACCTCAGCGAGAGCGCGCGGGTTGACCAGCAATCCGTACAACCGTTTCCGCGCTCGCAGAAAATCTATGTGCAGGGTTCGCGCCCGGATATCCGCGTGCCGATGCGCGAGATCAGCCTGGACGTGACGCCGACCGGCTTTTCTGGAAATGGGCTTGGCGAGATCAACGCGCCGGTCACCGTGTACGACACTTCCGGCCCCTACACCGATCCGGCCGTGCAGATCGACGTGCGCCAGGGTCTGGCCGATGTGCGCAGTGCTTGGATCGACGATCGTGGCGACACCGAGAAGCTGCCGGGGCTGAGCTCCGAGTTCGGTCAGCGCCGCCTGCACGACGCCGAGCTGACCGCCATGCGTTTCGCCCATGTGCGCAACCCGCGCCGGGCCAAGGCCGGAGCCAATGTCAGCCAGATGCATTACGCGCGCAAAGGCATCATTACCGCAGAGATGGAATACGTGGCCATCCGTGAAAACATGAAGCTGCAGGAAGCCCGCGCCACCGGCTTACTGGAGGCCCAGCATGCGGGGCAAAGTTTCGGCGCCAGCATCCCGAAAGAGATCACTGCCGAATTCGTTCGCGAGGAAATCGCCCGCGGCCGCGCCATCATTCCGGCCAACATCAACCACACCGAGCTGGAGCCGATGATCATCGGCCGCAACTTCCTGGTGAAGATCAACGGCAATATCGGCAACTCGGCGCTGGGTTCCTCCATCGAGGAGGAAGTGGCCAAGCTGACCTGGGGTATCCGCTGGGGTTCGGACACGGTGATGGACCTGTCCACCGGCAAGCACATCCACGAGACCCGCGAGTGGATCATCCGCAACTCTCCGGTACCAATCGGCACCGTGCCGATCTATCAGGCGCTGGAGAAGGTCAACGGCGTGGCTGAAGACCTGACCTGGGAGCTGTTCCGCGACACCCTGATCGAGCAGGCCGAGCAGGGTGTGGACTACTTCACCATCCATGCCGGTGTACTGCTGCGCTATGTGCCGCTGACCGCCAAGCGCGTCACCGGCATCGTTTCCCGTGGCGGCTCGATCATGGCCAAGTGGTGCCTGGCGCACCACAAGGAGAACTTCCTCTATACGAACTTCGAGGAAATCTGCCAGATCATGAAGGCCTACGACGTCAGCTTCTCGCTGGGCGACGGCCTGCGTCCGGGCTCGATTGCCGACGCCAACGACGCCGCCCAGTTCGGCGAACTGGAAACCCTCGGTGAGCTGACCAAAATCGCCTGGCAGCACGATGTGCAGACCATGATCGAAGGCCCCGGGCACGTGCCGATGCAGCTGATCAAGGAGAACATGGACAAGCAGCTGGCGTGCTGCGACGAGGCACCGTTCTACACCCTCGGCCCGCTGACCACCGACATCGCGCCGGGCTACGACCACATCACCAGTGGCATCGGCGCGGCGATGATCGGCTGGTTCGGCTGCGCCATGCTCTGCTACGTCACGCCCAAGGAGCACCTGGGCTTGCCGAACAAGGATGACGTGAAGACCGGCATCATCACCTACAAGATCGCCGCGCATGCCGCCGACCTGGCCAAAGGCCATCCGGGCGCGCAGATCCGCGACAATGCCCTGAGCAAGGCGCGCTTCGAGTTTCGCTGGAATGACCAGTTCAACCTCGGCCTGGACCCGGATACCGCGCGCAGCTATCACGACGAGACCCTGCCCAAGGACTCGGGCAAGGTCGCGCACTTCTGCTCCATGTGCGGGCCGAAGTTCTGCTCGATGAAGATCACCCAGGAAGTGCGCGACTATGCCAGGGACAAAGGCTTGAGCGATGAGAGCAAGGCCGTCGAGGCCGGCTTCAAGGAGCAAGCCGAGCGCTTCAGGGAGGAGGGCGCGGTGATCTACAAGCAGGTATAAAACCTGCGCTGACTCCAGCCCTTCATTGCGCGGAAGGGCTTTTCTATTTCTCTGAGGCCATGCCCGTGAACAAACCCGATTACTCTCCCAGCCTTGCCGTGCCGCTGACCCAGCGCGTATTCGGTGCCCGTGACCTGCTCGCCCTGTGGTTCTCGCTGGGCATGGGGCTGATGGTATTGCAGGCTGGTGCGCTGCTGGCGCCGGGCCTGGGCTTTGCCAGCGCGTTGCTGGCGATCCTGCTTGGCGTGGCGGTGGGCGCGCTGTTGCTCGGCGCGGTCGGGGTGATCGGCAGCGACACCGGCCTGGCCTCGATGGCCGCACTCCGGCTCAGCCTGGGGCATCACGGCGCCGCCTTGCCGGCGCTGCTCAACCTGCTGCAGCTGGTCGGCTGGGGCGCCTTCGAAATCATGGTCATGCGCGATGCCGCCAGCCTGCTGGCCGGCAAGGCCTTCGGCGCGGCCAGCGGCTGGAGCAACCCGGGCCTGTGGACCCTGGTGTTCGGCGCCCTGGCCACCCTGCTGGCGGTGGCCGGGCCGCTGGCCTTCGTGCGGCGCGTGCTGCGCCGCTGGGGTATCTGGCTGCTGCTCGGCGCCTGCGCCTGGCTAAGCTGGAACCTGTTCAGTCGCGCCGACCTGACTGCACTGCTGGCGACCCGCGGCGATGGCTCGATGTCGTTCGCCCTGGGCTTCGACCTGGCCATCGCCATGCCGTTGTCCTGGCTGCCGCTGATCGCCGACTACTCGCGCTTCGGCCAGCGTGCCGGCAGTGTCTTCGTCGGTTCGGCGCTGGGCTTCCTGCTCGGCTGTGTGTGGCTGATGGGGCTGGGCGTGGCCTACACCCTGGCGTTCGCCAGCCCGGATGAAGCCAACAGCCTGCTGCTGGCGCTGGCCGGCGCCGGCCTGGGTATTCCGCTGCTGCTGATCCTGCTCGACGAGTCGGAGAAGGCCTTTGCCGATATCCACTCGGCGGCGGTGACCGGCAGCACCCTGCTGTCGCTCAAGGTCGAGCACCTGGCCCTGGCCATCGGTGCGCTGTGCACGCTGATCGCCTGGCTGGCACCGCTCAGCGAGTACGAGGGCTTCCTGCTGCTGATCGGCTCGGTGTTCGCGCCGCTGTTCGGCGTAGTGCTGGTCGATCACTTCATCCTGCGCCGCCGGCGTGCCGAGCTGGCGCCGCGCGTCGCGCTGCGCTGGGACACCTTGCTGGCCTGGGGCTGTGGCGTGGCGGTGTATCACCTGCTGGCGAATTTCGCCGCGGACCTCGGCGCCACCCTGCCGGCGCTGGTGGTTGCCGCCGTGTTGCAGGGCGTTTTCGGCGCGCTGGGCCGGCAGAGGGGGTGATGGCAGGCGCTGGACTTGTGGGTCGTTGCCGGTCTTTTGGGTGAGCGCAGGGGGACCGTAGGGTGGGCTTCAGCCCACCATTTGGCGCTGCCTGGTTTGGTGGGCTGAAGCCCACCCTACGCCCACCCTGTGCTGCAGGCTACTTGCTCTGCAGGGCTTGCCTGACGAAATTCAGGCGGTCCTGGCCAAAGAACAGTTCATCACCGACGAACATGCTCGGTGCGCCAAATACGCCGCGTTTCACCGCTGTTTCGGTGGTGGTCTTCAGTGCTTCCTTCACCTCCGGCGCGTTTGCCATGCGTAACAGTGCCGCTGCATCGAAACCAGCGCTGCTCAGAAGTTTGCCCAGCACCTCAGGGTCGCCCAGATTGAGGCCATCCACCCACAGGGCATTGAAGATCAGCGCGATGAAGGCTTCGAACCGCTCCGGCAGGTGCATTTGCACGGCGGTGGCGCCGCGCATCAGGGTCAGCGTATTGATCGGGAAGTGCGGATTGAACTGCATGGGCACCTTGTAGTGTTTCGCGTAGCGCTGCAGATCCTGCAGCATGAAGCGGCCCTTGCTGGGGATGGTTACAGGTGAGGCATTGCCGGTGGCCTGGAACACCCCGCCGAGCAGCATGGGGCGATATATCAACGTGGCACCGGTTGCGGCGCAGATGCCCGGCAGCTGGGTCCAGGCCAGGTAGGTGGTCGGGCTACCGAAATCGAAATAGAACTCGACGGATTTGCTCATGAAGGTTTCCTTTTCTGCTGAGGCCTATAGCTGACAGGGCGAGGGCGTTGGCTTACCAGTGCTCGCGCCACGGGCGCAGGTCCAGTTCGAAGCTCCAGGCGTCGCGTGGCTGGCTGTGCAGGAACCAGTAATTGTCGGCGATGTGCTGCGGGTTGAGGATGCCGTCCTGGTCCTTCAGCGCATAGCGTTCGGGGAAGCCGTCGCGGATGAAGGCGGTGTCGATGGCGCCATCCACCACCACGTGGGCGACATGGATATTCAGCGGGCCGAGTTCGCGCGCCATGCTCTGCGCCAGGGCGCGGATGCCGTGCTTGGCCCCGGCGAAGGCGGCGAAGTTGGCGGCGCCACGCAGGCCGGCGGTGGCGCCGGTAAACAGGATGGAGCCACGCCCGCGTTTGACCATGCGCCGCGCCACGGCCTGGCTGGTGAGAAAGCCGGCGAAGCAGGCCATTTCCCAGATCTTGAAGTACTTGCGCGCGGTTTCCTCAAGGATGCTGCAGGGGACGTTGGCGCCGATATTGAAGACGAACGCCTCGATCGGGCCGATCGTGCTTTCGATCTGCTCGACCAGTGCGGCTACTTCGTCTTCCTTGCGCGCGTCGGAGGCAAAGCCGTGGGCTTCGCCGCCGGCTGCGCAGATCTCCTCGACCAGCGGCTGCAGCTTGTCCGCGCTGCGCCGGGTCACGCAGGCGATGTAGCCCTCGCGGGCGAAGCGTTTGGCAATCGCGCCGCCGGTGGCATCGCCGGCACCCACCACCAGTACCACTTTCTTTTCATTGGCTTGTGAAGTCATGGAGCACCTTTAATAAACGATCGTTAGGTGAACGAACGTTATGCTACGATCAGCATATGGTCAAGCGACAAATCAAAAGAGGGTGAAGCCATGCGCTATTCGGCCGAGCACAAGGCGCAGACGCGCGAAAAACTGCTGCGCAGCAGTGGTGCAATCGCCAAGCAGGGGGGCTTCGCCAACGCCGGCGTGGATGGCCTGATGCAGGCCATCGGCCTGACCGGCGGCGCGTTTTACAGCCACTTCGCCTCGAAGAATGCACTGTTCGCCGCGATCGTCGAGCGCGAGCTGAGCCACAGCCTCGAACGGCTGGGGGAGAAGGCCGAGGGCGGGCGCGACAAGCTGCAGCGCTGCCTCGACCTGTATCTGAGCATGGCGCATGTCCGCCAGCCGGACAGCGGCTGCGCCATTCCGACGCTGGGTGCCGAAATTGCCCGGGCGGACATTGCCGTTCGCGAACAGGCCGAGCACTGGCTGCTGCAGCTGCAACAGGCCTGGGCGAAAGTCCTGGAAGACGATGCGCTGGCCTGGGCGATCCTGGCCCAGTGCGTCGGCGCCCTGCTGCTGGCGCGCATGCTGGCCACGCCGCAGCGGCAGGAGCAGGTGCTGCAGGCCAGCCGGGAGCTGCTCGGCGATCTGCTGGCGGAGCCACCCGTGGCTGCCGTGTAGCAATGCGCCGCGTTGAGGCTGTGCAGGGCGGCACCAGGTCTGATAGGGTCACGCAGACAGAATAATTCATGCGCGGGTCGAGCGGCCTGCGCTGTTCAGGGGTGCCGTCATGACCGGGCAGATGTCGCAGCAGGATGTCGAGGTGATCGAGCGTGAGCCGTGTTTCCGCGGCTTCTACCGGCTCGATCGACTGCACCTGCGGCATCGCCAGTTTGACGGCAGCATGGGCCCGCGCCTCAGTCGCGAGCTGTTTGTGCGGCATGATGCGGTCTGCGTGCTGCCCTATGATCCGCAGCGGGATGTGGTGGTACTGATCGAGCAGTTCCGCGTTGGCGCCCTCGACAAAAGCCCTAATCCCTGGCTGCTGGAACTGGTGGCCGGGCTGATCGACAAGGACGAGCAACCCGAAGAAGTGGCCCGGCGTGAAGCGCTCGAGGAGGCCGGCCTGAGCCTGGGTGCGCTGTGGCCGATCACCGCCTATTATCCTTCGCCGGGCGGCTCGGACGAGCGCGTGCACCTGTTCGTCGGACGCTGCGACAGTGCCGGCGCTGGCGGCATTCATGGGCTGGCGGAGGAGGGCGAGGACATTCGCGTGCATGTATGGTCGCTCGAGGATGCCTTGCAGGCCGTCCGCGATGGCCGCATCGACAATGCCGCGAGCATCATTGCCCTGCAATGGCTGGCGCTGAACCGGGCCGAGGTCAGGGGGCTGTGGCAATGACGCTGCTGCGCGAGCGCTACCGGGTCGATCTGGCCGGCCTGCAAAGTACCTGCGAGCGCAACTATGTGCGCCTCATGCGGCTGTTGCCGGAGATGCGCGCCGGGCAGGTTTCGCGACGCGTGGCAGTCAGTCGCGGCGAGCATCTGCTCGGCGTGCTCAGGCTGGAAGTACTCGAGGTCAGCCCCTATACCACCACGCTGCACGTGCAGCAGGAGCAGCAATTGCCCTGGTTGCCATTGCCGCGCCTGGAGGTGCGGGTCTACCACGATGCGCGGATGGCCGAGGTGGTGGTGGCGGACAACACCCGGCGTTTGCTCAGCCACTATCCCTACCCGAATGCAGCCATGCACCAGCCGGATGAAAAGACCCAGCTCAACGTGTTCCTCGGCGAGTGGTTGAGCCACTGCCTGGCTTGCGGCCATGAGCTTGAATCACATTTTTGACAACTGTTGGCGTCATTCCGTTGGCGGGAAGGCTCGCGGCGCCAATTAATTCTTGCCGATGTTTTTAATCTGTGAGGTTTTCCCGCTTCGCGGGTTTACCTGCGCTGGCGCCAGCCACCATAATTCGCCCGATCCCTTTCAGGAGATGGCGCTTGCCGAGCAGAACCGCCCCTGCGGCCGATTCGGTGCTGCTGGTCCAATTATCCGACAGCCACCTGTTTGCTGACGCAGACGGACGCCTGCTGGGCATGGAAACCCGCGACAGCCTGCAGCAGGTGATTCAGCGAGTGCTGGACGAGCAGCCGCAGGTCGACCTGCTGCTGGCCAGCGGCGACATCTCCCAGGATGGCAGCGAGCAGGCGTATCAGCGCTTTCGCCAGATGGCCGCGCAGATCCGGGCGCCACAGCGCTGGGTTGCCGGCAATCACGATGATCTGCCGACGATGCGCCAGGTCTGTGCCGGCTCGCCCGAGCTGGATCCGGTGGTCGATCTGGGCGGCTGGCGCATCATCCTGCTCGACTCCAGCATTCCCGGCGCAGTCCCCGGGCATTTCTCCGCGCAGCAGCTGGCCTTGCTCGAGCAGGCGCTGGCCGACGCCGGTACGCGGCATGTGCTGGTCAGTTTTCACCACCACCCGGTGGCTGTCGGTTGTCGCTGGCTGGAACCCATCGGCGTGCGCAATCCGGCCGCCCTGTTTGCCGTGCTCGACCGCTACCCGCAGGTGCGCGCGCTGCTCTGGGGGCACATCCATCAGGAGATCGACCAGCAGCGCAATGGCGTGCGCCTGCTGGCGTCGCCATCTACCTGCGTGCAGTTCGCCCCGGGCAGCGAGGAGTTTCAGGTAGATCACGAAGCCCCCGGGTATCGCTGGTTGCGCCTGTTTGCCGACGGGCAGCTGGAAACCGGTGTGTCACGCGTCCGGGACATCGATTTCGAGATCGATTACACCATCAAGGGCTACTGAACCGGCGCTGCGCATGACTGCGCTTGCCGGCTGCACCCGATAGCTTGTAGCCTCCGGTGCCATGATAAAAATACTTTATATCCACGGCTTGAACAGTTCGCCTGCTTCCACCAAAGCCCAGCAATTGCTGCATGCCATGCACCGCATGGGGATCGCCGAGCGGCTTTACCTGCCAGCCTTGCACCATCAGCCGCGGCTGGCTGTCGAGCAGCTCGAAGCCATCATTGCCGGGGCCGGCCAACCAGTGCTGGTCGGCAGTTCGCTGGGTGGCTACTATGCGACCTTCCTCGCCCACCGGCATGGCCTGAAAGCGCTGCTGATCAACCCGTCGGTGCGCCCGCATCTGTGTTTCGATGGCTGTCATGAGTGGCAGACCAATTACTACACCGGTGAGCGCTGGCTGCCGACCGAAGAGCACCTGCAGGCGCTGGCCGCGCTGGAAGTGCCCGCCCCGCAGGATCCGCAGCGTTGCCAGGTGTGGCTGCAGACGGCCGACCAGACGCTGGATTACCGTGAAGCCGAGCACTACTACCGGGCCTGCGCCCTGCGCATCCAGGCCGGTGGCGATCACGGCTTTGCCGGCTTCGCGGAGCGGCTGCCGGCGTTGTTTGCCTTCGCCGGGCTGGAGCACAGCCTCTGGCGGGATACCGATTTTTCACACTGAGGCAGTGCCGGGCCCGTCCCGCGAGTCGCTGCAGCAGGTTCAATACATTCGTCACGCCAGCCGGCTGGTTGGCCACAGGGAGGACACCGGTTTGTTGAAATCAGTCTCGCAGGGCCTCGCTGGCCGCCAGCGCGCAGGAGTGCGTTGAGATGAGCAGCAGTTCCTATAACGCCGATGCCATCGAGGTACTTTCCGGGCTTGACCCGGTGCGCAAGCGCCCCGGCATGTACACCGATACCACGCGGCCCAATCACCTGGCCCAGGAAGTCATCGACAACAGCGTCGACGAAGCGCTGGCCGGCCACGCCCGCTCGATCCAGGTCATCCTGCACGAGGATGCTTCGCTGGAAGTGCTGGATGACGGTCGCGGCATGCCGGTCGACATCCACCCCGAGGAGGGCGTTTCCGGGGTCGAGCTGATCCTCACCAAGCTGCATGCCGGGGGCAAGTTCTCCAACAAGAACTACGAGTTTTCCGGTGGCCTGCACGGGGTCGGCATTTCCGTGGTGAATGCGCTGTCGACCCAGGTCGAGGTGCGCGTCAAGCGCGACGGCAACGAATACCGCATGACCTTCGCCAATGGCTTCAAGGCCAGCGACCTGGAAGTGATCGGCACGGTGGGCAAGCGCAACACCGGCACCAGCGTGCGTTTCTGGCCGGACGGCAAGTATTTCGATTCGCCGAAGTTTTCCCTCAGCCGGCTGAAGCATGTGCTCAAGGCCAAGGCCGTGCTCTGCCCGGGGCTGACGGTCAGCTTCACCGACAAGAACAGCGGCGAGCAGGTCGAATGGCATTACGAGGACGGCTTGCGCTCCTACCTGATCGATGCGGTCAGCGAGTATCCGCGGCTGCCCGACGAACCGTTCTGCGGCAGCCTCAAGGGCAACAAGGAGGCGGTGGACTGGGCCCTGCTGTGGTTGCCCGAAGGTGGCGAGGCGGTGCAGGAAAGCTACGTCAACCTGATTCCCACCGCGCAGGGCGGCACCCACGTCAACGGCCTGCGTCAGGGCCTGCTGGATGCCATGCGCGAGTTCTGCGAGTTCCGCAGCCTGTTGCCGCGCGGGGTCAAGCTGGCGCCGGAGGACATCTGGGAGCGGATAGCCTTTGTGCTGTCGATGAAGATGCAGGAGGCGCAGTTCTCCGGGCAGACCAAGGAGCGCCTGTCCTCCCGCGAGGCCGCCGCCTTTGTTTCCGGGGTGGTCAAGGACGCCTTCAGCCTGTGGCTGAACGCCAACCCGGAGCTCGGCCTGCAGCTGGCCGAACTGGCCATCAGCAATGCCGGGCGCCGTCTAAAGGCTGGCAAGAAGGTCGAACGCAAGCGGATCACCCAGGGCCCGGCACTGCCGGGCAAGCTGGCCGACTGCGCGGGGCAGGAGCCGATGCGCGCCGAACTGTTCCTGGTCGAGGGGGATTCCGCCGGTGGTTCGGCCAAGCAGGCGCGCGACAAGGAATTCCAGGCGATCCTGCCGCTGCGCGGCAAGATCCTCAACACCTGGGAAGTCGACGGCGGCGAAGTGCTGGCCAGCCAGGAAGTGCACAACATCGCCGTGGCCGTCGGTCTGGATCCGGGCTCCAGCGACCTGAGCCAGCTGCGCTACGGCAAGATCTGCATCCTCGCCGACGCCGACTCCGACGGCCTGCATATCGCCACCTTGCTCTGTGCATTGTTCGTGCGGCACTTCCGCCCGCTGGTGGACGCCGGCCACGTGTATGTGGCGATGCCGCCGCTGTACCGCATCGACCTCGGCAAGGAAATCTTCTACGCCCTCGACGAAGCCGAGCGTGACGGCATCCTCGACCGGCTGGTGGCCGAGAAGCGCCGCGGCAAGCCGCAAGTCACCCGTTTCAAGGGCCTCGGCGAGATGAACCCGCCGCAGCTGCGCGAAACCACCATGGACCCGAATACCCGCCGGCTGGTGCAGCTGACCCTGGAGGATTTCAGCGCCACCGAAGAAATCATGGACATGCTGCTGGCGAAGAAACGCGCCGGCGACCGCAAGTCCTGGCTGGAAGACAAGGGCAACCTGGCCGAGGTGCTGGCTTGATCGATGAACCCTTGCCCGGCCAGCGTGCCGGCCGGGTGATGCTGATCATTGCCTGGCTGGTGGCGCTGCTGCTGGCGGCCTGGCTGTTCGGCAACTGGGAGGATGGCCGGCGCAATCCCAACCAGGCGCCGCAGTCGCGGCATGGCGAAGGCTTCATCGAGGTGCAGCTGGCCAGCGGCAAGGGCGGCCACTACCTGCTCGACGGGCAGATCAACGGCAGCGGCGTGACCTTCCTGCTGGATACCGGTGCGACTCAGGTGGCGATACCGCTGGAAGTGGCCGAGACACTCGGCCTGCAGAAGGGCGCGCCGATCCGGGTGCACACCGCCAATGGCAGCGCCACCGGCTGGCGCACCAGCATACAAAGCCTGCAGCTGGGGGATATCCGCCTGCAGCAGGTGGCCGCGATCATCGTGCCGAAGATGCCGGGCGGCCAGGTGCTGCTGGGCATGAGCGCACTGAAACAACTCGAATTTACCCAGCGTGACGGCAGCCTGGTGCTGCGCCAGAACGCTGCGTTACCTGAAGAAGTGGAATGACCTTATGAGTGAGTCTCTGGATTTGAGCATGGATGGGGTGGAGCGGCGCTCGCTGGCCGACTTCACCGAACAGGCTTATCTCAACTATTCGATGTACGTGATCATGGACCGCGCCCTGCCGCACATCGGCGATGGCTTGAAGCCGGTGCAGCGGCGCATCGTCTACGCCATGAGCGAGCTGGGCCTGGATGCCGACTCCAAGCACAAGAAGTCGGCGCGCACCGTCGGCGACGTGCTCGGCAAGTTCCACCCGCACGGCGACTCGGCCTGCTACGAGGCCATGGTGCTGATGGCCCAGCCGTTCAGCTACCGCTACACCCTGGTCGACGGCCAGGGCAACTGGGGTGCACCGGACGATCCGAAGTCCTTCGCCGCCATGCGCTACACCGAGGCGCGGCTGTCGCGCTATTCGGAAGTACTCTTGACTGAACTGGGTCAGGGCACGGTGGACTGGGTGCCGAACTTCGACGGCACCCTCGATGAGCCGGCGACGCTGCCGGCGCGGCTGCCCAACCTGTTGCTCAATGGCACCACCGGGATCGCCGTGGGCATGGCCACCGACGTGCCGCCGCACAACCTGCGCGAAGTCGCCAGCGCCTGCATTCGCCTGCTCGACGAGCCGGGCGCCACGGTCGAGCAGCTCTGCGAGCACATCCAGGGGCCGGATTTCCCCACCGAGGCGGAAGTCATCACCCCGCGCGCCGACTTGCTGAAGATCTACGAAAGCGGCCGCGGCTCGGTGCGCATGCGCGCCGTGTACCGCGTCGAGGACGGCGACATCGTGGTCACTGCGCTGCCGCACCAGGTCTCCGGGGCCAAGGTGCTGGAGCAGATTGCCGCGCAGATGCAGGCGAAGAAGCTGCCGATGGTCGCCGAC
Source organism: Pseudomonas sp. N040 (assembly GCF_015637705.1). Lineage (GTDB taxonomy): Bacteria > Pseudomonadota > Gammaproteobacteria > Pseudomonadales > Pseudomonadaceae > Aquipseudomonas. The sequence goes on from NZ_JADOBE010000005.1 coordinate 66,483, forward strand.
CTGCGCGACGAGTCCGATCACGAGCACCCCTGCCGCATCGTCATCATCCCGCGCTCCAACCGGGTGGATGCCGACGAGCTGATGACCCACCTGTTCGCCACCACCGAGCTCGAATCCAGCTACCGGGTCAACACCAACGTCATCGGCCTGGATGGCAAGCCGTCGGTCAAGGACCTGCGTACCCTGCTGAGCGAGTGGCTGGTGTACCGCGTCGGCACCGTGCGCCGGCGCCTGCAGTTCCGCCTGGACAAGGTCGAGAAGCGCCTGCACCTGCTGGAAGGCCTGCTGGTCGCCTTCCTCAACCTCGACGAAGTCATCCACATCATCCGCACGGAAGACTCGCCCAAGCCGGTGCTGATGGCCCGCTTCGGCCTGAGCGAACTGCAAGCCGACTATATCCTCGACACCCGCCTGCGCCAGCTGGCGCGCCTGGAAGAGATGAAGATCCGTGGCGAGCAGGACGAGCTGGCCAAGGAGCGCGACAAGCTGCTGGCCCTGCTCGGCAGCGAAGCCAAATTGAAGAAGCTGGTGCGTGCGGAAATCCTCGCCGATGCCGAGAAGTACGGTGACGATCGGCGTTCACCGATCGTTTCCCGCGCCGAGGCCAAGGCCTTGTCGGAAAACGAGCTGCTGCCGACCGAACCGGTCACCGTGGTGCTCTCGGAAAAGGGCTGGGTGCGCTGCGCCAAGGGCCATGACATCGACGCGACGGGGCTTTCCTACAAGGCCGGTGACGGCTTCAAGGCCGCTGCACCGGGGCGCTCCAACCAGTACGCGGTATTCATCGACTCGACCGGCAGGAGCTACTCGCTGCCCGCTCATTCGCTGCCCTCGGCGCGTGGCCAGGGCGAGCCGCTGACCGGCCGGTTGATGCCGCCGCCGGGCGCTACGTTCGAGTGCCTGTTGCTGCCGGATGACGAGGCCCTCTACGTGATCGCCTCGGATGCCGGCTATGGCTTCGTGGTCAAGGGTGAGGACCTGCAGGCCAAGAACAAGGCCGGCAAGGCCCTGCTCAGCCTGCCGGCCGGTGCCCTGGTGGTACCGCCCAGGCTGCTCGGCAACCGTGAAGAGGACTGGCTGGCGGCGGTGACCACTGAAGGTCGCCTGCTGGTGTTCCCGATCCGCGACCTGCCGCAACTGGGCAAGGGCAAGGGCAACAAGATCATCGGCATTCCCGGTGAACGGGTGGCCAGCCGCGAGGAATACCTGACCGGCCTGGCCGTGCTGCCGGGTGGCGCAACCCTGGTGCTACAGGCCGGCAAGCGTACCCTGTCGCTCAAGGCCGACGACCTGGAACACTACAAGGGTGAGCGCGGGCGGCGTGGCAACAAGCTGCCGAGGGGCTTCCAGCGGGTGGATGGCCTGCTGGTGGAGTGACGCCAGTGCGGAACACCGGCGGTTGCTTCGCGCCGACGAATTTGTCGGGATCTGCCACTACACTGAAGCAGCGCTTTGCCGATGCCGGCCCTTGCCGGAGTGGGACTATTTCAGGAGTTTTGCCATGAGTGACTCAGCCAGTGAAGAACGCCGGCGCTTTCGGCGCATCGACTTCGATGCCCGCATCCACCTGTTCCAGGGTGAACGCAGCTGGCCCGTCGAGCTGTACGACATGTCATTCAAGGGCCTGCTGGTGGAATGCCCGCCGGGCTGGGATGGCGACCCGGAACAACCGTTCATTGCCGATATCGAGTTGAGTGAAGACGCGCATATCCAGATGGAGGTGCAGCTGGCACGCCAGCAGGAAGACCAGCTCGGCTTCGTTTGCCGGCACATCGACCTGGATTCGATGATGCATCTGCGCCGGCTGGTCGAACTCAACCTCGGCGATGAGCGCCTGCTGGAGCGCGAACTGTCGATCTTCGGGCAGGAAAGCTGAAGCCCGGCCAGCGCCGGGGTTGCTTCGGGGTGGCGGTACTCATTCAAACAGCGCATCGAGGGCCTGCTCAAGGCGCGTAACGGCGATCACCTGCAAGCCGGCAGGGGCCTCCTTCGGCGCATTGCCCTTGGGCACGATGGCACGCTTGAAGCCATGTTTGGCCGCTTCCTTGAGTCGTTCCTGGCCACTCGGCACCGGGCGGATCTCGCCGGACAGGCCGACCTCGCCAAACACCAGCAGGTCGTGTGGCAGCGGTTTGTTGCGCAGGCTGGAGATCACCGCCGCCAGCAGCGCCAGGTCGGAGGCGGTTTCCAGCACCTTGACCCCGCCGACCACGTTGAGAAACACGTCCTGATCGTAGGTCGGAATACCGCCATGCCGGTGCAGCACGGCCAGCAGCATGGCCAGGCGGTTCTGGTCGAGGCCCAGGGTGACCCGCCGCGGGTTGCCCATGTGGCTGGTGTCGACCAGCGCCTGCACTTCCACCAGCATCGGCCGGGTGCCTTCCCAGGTGGCCATCACCACGCTGCCGGGAACTTCCTCCTGGGCGCGGGTGAGGAAGATCGCGGAGGGGTTGGTGACTTCCTTGAGGCCCTTGTCGGTCATGCCGAACACGCCCAGTTCGTTGATCGCGCCGAAGCGGTTCTTCACTGCTCTGAGCAAACGCAAGCGGCCGTCGGACTCGCCCTCGAAATACAGCACGGTATCGACCATGTGCTCCAGCACCCGCGGCCCGGCCAGCGCGCCTTCCTTGGTCACATGGCCGACCAGGAAGATCGCCGTGCCACTCTGCTTGGCGTAGCGCACCAGCAGTGCCGCACTCTCGCGGACCTGGGCCACGCCGCCGGGGGCGGACTGCAGTTGTTCGGTAAAGATGGTCTGGATCGAGTCGATCACCATCACCTTGGGCCGCTCGCGCCTGGCGGTGTCGATGATCACCTCGATGCAGGTCTCGGTCATCACCTTCAGCTGGTCCTGTGGCAAGTCCAGGCGCCGCGCGCGCATCGCTACTTGCTGCTGGGATTCCTCGCCGGTCACGTAGAGTGCCGGCAGGCGCTGGGCGATATTACACAGGGTCTGCAGCAGGATGGTCGACTTGCCGATGCCCGGGTCGCCGCCGATCAGCACTACCGAACCGTCCACCAGGCCGCCGCCGAGTACGCGATCAAGCTCGCTGGAGGAGGTCGAAAAGCGCGGCACTTCCTCGACACTGACCTCGGCCAGGGTCTTCAGTTGCGCTTGCTCCCCGGCCCAGCCGGCCCGCCCGCTGGGCGCGGCCGTGTGCGCTTCGATCAGGGTTTCGCTGAGGGTGTTCCAGGCCCCGCAATCGCCGCACTGGCCCGCCCATTTGGGAAAGGTGGCGCCGCATTCGGTACAGCCATACATGCGCTTGGCCTTGGCCATCGGTCGCTCCTGGACGGAAAAATAGCGATCATACAGGCCCGCCGGCAAACCCTCACGAGCGAACTGCGCAGCGGCTGTGCAAAGACCCCGGGTCGACTATCCTGAATCAGACCAATGCCCTGCAAGACTGCCCTGCGTTGCTTGCAGCAGCCATACAGCGTTCGCTGAGGAGGTCTCCCATGCACTCGCCGGCCCACCCCTTCCACCAGTTGTTCGAGCAGCTCGGCCTGCCCAGCGACGACGCGGCTATCCGCGCTTTTCTCAAGGCCAACAGCCCGCTCGCCGAGCACCTGGAGCTGGCCGCTGCGCCGTTCTGGACCCCGGCCCAGGCCAGTCTGCTGCGCGAGGCGATCAGCGAGGATGCCGACTGGGCCGAAGTGGTCGATGCGTTGAGTCTGGCCCTGCGCGAGCCGGCGGCGGGCTGAGCCTGGCAGTGACCGGCTCCGGTGTGGCCCGTTGCGGTCTGTCCCGGCCGACGCAAGCGTCAGCGCCGCCGACTGGCGAACCCTTCCGCCCAGACGGCGTGCCAGATGAAGAGCCGCTGCGGCGAGCTCAGTGGGCGCGGCGTGCTCGGCATGACCGGCAAGGCCTGAAGGAAGTCGCCAGGCGCCTGCACGGCCTGGCGGACGCTCAGTTCTGCCTGGCCTTCTCGCGCGCTGCGAGCTTCTCCTCGGCCAGTTTGTAGACCACGTAGTACTTGTAGATGTTGCCCACGTAATCCACCGTCTCGCGGCCGACGATGCGCGCTGCCGCCTGCTCGACGTTGCCGAACCAGACGTTCGGGTCCAAGCCCGACTTCTTCGCCAGCCGGCGAAACTTCATCAGGTTGCCCGGGCCGGCGTTGTAGGCAGCGAAACTGAGCAGGGTGCGGTTGACCGGCGTCAGCTCCGGATCATCCAGGTAGGTGTCGGAGAGCAGGCGCAGGTACTTGCTGCCGGCCTCGATGTTCTTGTCGGCGCTCTTGTCGATGCCACTGATACCCACCGCGGGGTCGGCGGCGGTGCTCGGCAACAGCTGCATCACCCCGACTGCACCGGCGCGGCTGCGTGCGGCCTGATCCAGCTGCGACTCCTGGAAGCCCTGGGCCATCAGCATGAGGTGATCAAAGTCGTAGGTGCCGGCATGCTTCTCGAATAGCCCGGCCAGGGCATTGAACTTCTGCATCTCGGCTTCGGAGGTGGCATTGAGCACGCGCTTGCTGTTCTTGATGTAGCGCTTGAGCATGATGTTGCCGAACTCGCTGCCGGCCTTGTGCTGCTTGCCGAATTCGTTCAGCGCCGCCTTCAGCTGCGGGCTGTTCTTGCGGATCGCATAGCTCACCTGACCGCCTTCATTCAGGTAGAAGCCGTCATGAATCACCATGTCGGTATACAGCGGCTGCCACAGCTCGGCGATATAGCTATCCGCCACGGTGATGCCGAACAACCCGGCATTGACCATCTGCAGCAGGTCCTCGGTTTCCAGGTTCTCGTTGGCCGGCATGATCTTAACCGGTTCCAGGCCTTCTGCCTTGAAGCGCTTGTTCAGCTCGACCAGATGCTCGAAGTAGCTGCTCGATGGCCGCACATAGACTTCCTGCCCGGCCAGGTCCTCCAGCTTGCTGATGGGCGGCGCGCCGGGCCCCGTGACGATCGCCTCGCGGACGTTGCTGACCGCCGCATCCATGAAGTCGACCGTCTTCAGGCGGCCCTCGGTGATCGTCAGCCCGCCAGCCGCCAAATCGCCATAGCCGGCCACCAGTTTGGGCAACAGTTCGTTGCGCGCAGTGGGAATCAGCATCACCTGCCAGCGCTGGGACTTCTCCGGGAACGGTCGATGCTGGTTCAGCCACTTTTCCAGGGCCTTGCCGTATTCGTAGGCAATGCCCTGCTGCTGGCCGCGATCGACCTGATAGAAGGTCTTGCTGTAGGGCACCAGGATGCGCACCGTGCGGCTCGCGCGCATGCCGTCGAGGTCGCCGATCCAGGCCGGCGGTACCGGCAGGACCATCGAGTCCACTTCGGACTCTTCCGCGGCCGTCAACTGCGCCGGCGGCAACTCCGCGACTTGTTCCGGCAGCTGCTGCTCCGCAGTCTGGGCCTGGGCCTTGCCCGGCTCGGCCTGGTCGCAACCGATGAGGAACAGGCTGAACAGCAGGTAACAGAGCGCACGTCGCATGATTGAATCTCCGTGGTTGAAGCGGGCCTCGCGGCCGTTCCGTGACTGCTAGAACTGTAGCAACAGCCCGCTCAGGGCTGCCAGCGCCAGCACTTCGAGCACGCCGCGCTTGAAGCGCAGCAGGGCCAGCAGTGCGCCCAGGGCAATCAGTGCCGCCGGCCACTCGAAGTGCCCGGTCCAGCCTTGCGGCCACAGCACATGCCAGGCGAAGAATAGCCCCAGATTAAGAATCACCCCGACGACCGCCGCTGTGATCGCGGTCAAGGGAGCGGTGAATTTCAGCTCGCCGTGAGTCGATTCGACCAGTGGGCCACCGCCCAGGATGAACAGGAACGATGGCAGGAAGGTGAACCAGGTGACCAGCATGGCCGCCAGGGCGCCGCCGAGAAAGGCCGAGTCGGGGCCGAACAGCGGTTGCACGTAGGCGCCGATGAAGCCGACGAAGGCCACCACCATGATCAGTGGCCCCGGCGTGGTTTCGCCGAGGGCCAGGCCGTCGATCATCTGCGTCGGCGTCAGCCAGCCATAGTGCTCGACGGCGCCCTGGTAGACATACGGCAGCACTGCATAGGCGCCACCGAAGGTCAGCAGCGCCGCCTTGCTAAAGAACCAGGCCATCTGCGTCAGCGTGCCGTCCCAGCCGAACAGTGCGCACAGCACGCCCATGGGCAGCAGCCAGAGCAAGCCACCTATTACCAGCAGGCCAAGCAGGCGTGACCAGCGAAAGCGCGCATGTTCCGGGGCGGGCGTCCGGTCGCCGATCAGCGCCGGGCCGAAATCCTGTTGGCTGGCGGCGTGCCCGCCGCTAAGGGCAAAGACCTGTGGCGCCAACCGTCCAGCGATAAAGCCGATCAGGGCCGCACCGAGCACGATCAGCGGGAACGGCAGGTTGAAGGCAAAGATGCCGACAAACGCCGCGGCGGAAATACCCCACAACCAATGGTTTCTCAAGGCGCGTGAGCCGATGCGGTAGGTGGCCTGCAAGACAATCGCGGTGACCGCCGGTTTGATCCCGTAAAACAGCCCGGCCACCAGTGGCAGATCGCTGAAGGCGATATACAGCCAGGACAACCCGATCAGGATGAACAGTGAGGGCAGGACAAACAACACACCGGCGACAATCCCGCCCCAACTGCGGTGCAGCAGCCAGCCCAGGTAAATTGCCAGTTGCTGGGCCTCCGGGCCGGGCAACAGCATGCAGAAGTTCAGCGCGTGCAGGAAACGCCGTTCGGAAATCCAGCGCCGGCGCTCGACCAGCTCCTGATGCATGATCGCGATCTGTCCGGCCGGCCCGCCAAAGCTGATAAAGCCCAGCTTGAGCCAGAAGCGCAGTGCCTGCCTGAAGGATGGGTGTGCTGGGGCGCTAGGGCTGGTCGGCTCGGGCATGGCAAACGGCGGCGAGAGCGAAAGGGGCAGGAACTGTAGCGCAGCGCCCGAGAAAAAGGCTATGTACGCGTTATGGTGAAGACCCGCTTGTCGGTTGGGCGTGGGGTGGGCGTAGGCTGGGCTTTAGCCCACTGCAGGAATGTATCTGGTATTGGTGGGCTAAAGCCCACCCTACGTCCACCCTGCGCGGGGAAAAGCCCGTTCAACCACTAACACAGACAGCGCCAAGAAAAAGCCCGGCCAGCGGGGCTGGTCGGGCTTTTTCTTGGCTGCCGGTGAGCTACGGGTAATCAGCCGCCGCAGCTGCCGCAGCACTCGCCCTTGGACTTGCGCAACATGCGCGCAACATCATCCTTGAGGCTCACGCGCTGCTGCTTGAGGCTGTTCAGGCCGTTTTCGTCTAGCAGTTCGACACCGTCCTCGACACGGCAGATGCGCTTGTCGAGCTCCTCGTACTCGCCGGCAATGCGGGCGAAGTGCTGGTCGCTCTGGCGCAGGTTGTGCAAGGTTTCACGCAGTTCGGGGAAGTCGGTCATCAGTGGGTGGTGGTCTACATGCATGGGGTTGAGCTCCTCTGTTCGGATGGCATCACCGTAGCGCCTGCCAGAGCGGACCATATTGATCCCGGTCAAGCGCACGCTTCGCCGTGAACGCATGGCAGCCTGGCGGTTGGCTGGTTACACTCGACAGTGTCCGCGCGGCCGGCGCACAGGCGCATCCGTTATTTGACTTATCCACTAACGAGCAGGATTTTTTGCATGAGCATACTCAGTGAGTTCAAAGCCTTTGCCGTGAAGGGCAATGTGGTCGACATGGCGGTCGGTATCATCATCGGCGCCGCGTTCGGCAAAATTGTCAGTTCCTTTGTCGGCGATGTGGTCATGCCGCCAATCGGCATGTTGATCGGCGGTGTCGATTTCACCGACCTGGCGATTACCCTCAAGCCGGCGGAAGGTGCGCTACCCGCCGTGCTGCTCAGCTATGGCAAGTTCCTGCAGACGATTTTCGACTTCATCATCGTGGCCTTCGCCATCTTCATGGGGGTCAAGGCGATCAACCGGCTGAAGCGCGAAGACGCGGCCGCCCCCGCCGAACCGGCAGGCCCCACGCCAGACCAGCAGTTGCTCGGCGAAATCCGTGACTTGCTCAAGGGCCGCCAGGACAACCCGTAGCCCTTGCTGGCAGCCCGTTGCGCTGCGCGCGGCACGCCAAAACAAAACCCCGCCGAGGCGGGGTTTTTTGTGCGCACGCAGACCGGCTGGGCCGGCCGCTTGCTGCGGGCTTAGTTGCCGTATACCGGCAGGCGGGCGCAGACGGCCTTGACCTTCTCGCGCACGGCGTCGATCACCGACTCGTCGCCCATGTTCTGCAGGATGTCGCAGATCCAGCCGGCCAGCTCGCGGCACTCGGTTTCGCCGAAGCCACGGGTGGTGACGGCCGGGGTGCCGATGCGCAGACCGGAGGTGACGAACGGCGAGCGCGGATCGTTCGGCACGCTGTTCTTGTTCACCGTGATGAAGGCGCGACCCAGGGCGGCGTCGGCGTCCTTGCCGGTGATGTCCTGCTTGATCAGCGAGAGCAGGAACAAGTGGTTCTGCGTGCCACCAGACACCACATCAAAACCGCGCTCGATAAACACGCTGGCCATCGCCTGGGCGTTCTTCACCACCTGCTGCTGGTAGGTCTTGAACTCGGGCTGCAGGGCTTCCTTGAAGCACACCGCCTTGGCCGCGATGACGTGCTCCAGCGGGCCGCCCTGGCCACCGGGGAACACCGCGGAGTTGAGCTTCTTCTCGATCTCTTCGTTGGCCTTGGCCAGGATCAGGCCGCCACGCGGACCGCGCAGGGTCTTGTGGGTGGTGGTGGTGACCACGTCGGCGAACGGCACCGGGTTCGGGTACACGCCGGCGGCGACCAGGCCGGCCACGTGGGCCATGTCGACGAACAGGTAGGCACCGACCTTGTCGGCGATGGCGCGGAAGCGCGGGAAGTCCAGCACCTGCGAGTAGGCGCTGAAGCCGGCGATGATCATCTTCGGCTTGTGCTCGACGGCCAGGCGCTCGACTTCGTCATAGTCGATCAGGCCGGCATCGGTGATGCCGTACTGCACGGCGTGGTACATCTTGCCGGAGAAGTTGACGCTGGCGCCGTGGGTCAGGTGGCCGCCGTGGGCCAGACTCATGCCCAGCACGGTGTCGCCCGGCTTGACCAGCGCCTGGAACACCGCGGCGTTGGCCTGGGAACCGGCGTGCGGCTGGACGTTGGCGTAGTCGGCGCCGAACAGCTGCTTGGCGCGGTCGATGGCCAGCTGCTCGACGATGTCGACGAACTCGCAGCCACCGTAGTAGCGCTTGCCCGGATAGCCTTCGGCGTACTTGTTGGTCAGCACGCTGCCCTGGGCTTCCATCACCGCCGGGCTGGTGTAGTTCTCGGAAGCAATCAGTTCGATGTGCTCTTCCTGGCGCTGGGCTTCTTGCTCCATGGCGGCAAACAGATCGGCATCGTAGCGGGCGAGGGTCAAATCACGGCTGAACATGGCAGTCACCTGGAAAAATCAGCGGGGCGGGAATAATTGAGGCCGCGGATTCTACCCTATCAGCCGCCCGCTGGCACATGAGCACGGGTCATGTGTCAGACGAACAGTGCTCATGCGTGCCGCTTCGGGGGCTTTCCGGGTGCCGGGCAGGGTGGCGCGGCGGCCTCGCCGGTTTGCCCTGGGCAGTGCATTCCGGTAGCTTTGCAGCCTCTGCGCCAGGCTGTTTGCGGCCCTGGCGCGCTCCCTCTCCTGTCACGGGCAAGCACTATTCCATGGCTCAATACGTTTACACCATGCACCGGCTGTGCAAAGTAGTACCGCCGAAGCGGGAAATTCTGAAGAACATTTCCCTGTCGTTTTTTCCTGGCGCCAAGATTGGCGTGCTCGGCCTCAATGGCTCGGGAAAATCCACCCTGCTGCGTATCATGGCCGGGGTCGACACCGAGTTCGACGGCGAGGCGCGGGCGATGCCCGGGCTGAATATCGGCTACCTGCCGCAGGAGCCGCAGCTGGATCCGGACAAGACCGTACGCGAAGTGGTGGAAGAAGCGGTCAGCGTGATCAAGGACGCCCAGGCGCGCCTGGACCAGGTCTACGCCGCCTATGCCGAGCCGGATGCCGATTTCGACGCACTGGCCGCCGAGCAGGCCAAGCTGGAAGCCATCCTCCAGGCCAGCGATGGTCACAACCTTGAGCGCCAGCTGGAAGTGGCCGCCGATGCCCTGCGCCTGCCGGCCTGGGATGCCCGTGTAGAACATCTTTCCGGTGGCGAGAAGCGCCGCGTGGCGCTCTGTCGTCTGCTGCTGTCGGCGCCGGACATGCTGCTGCTGGACGAACCGACCAACCACCTGGACGCCGACTCGGTGGCCTGGCTGGAGCACTTCCTCCATGACTTCCCCGGCACCGTGGTGGCGATCACCCACGACCGTTACTTCCTCGACAATGTCGCCGGCTGGATCCTCGAGCTCGACCGTGGCCAGGGCATCCCTTACGAGGGCAACTACTCCGGTTGGCTGGAGGCCAAGTCCAACCGCCTGGCGCAGGAATCCAAGCAGCAGTCGGCCCATGAGAAGGCCATGAAGGACGAGCTGGAGTGGGTGCGCAAGGGCGCCAAGGCGCGGCAGTCGAAGTCCAAGGCGCGCTTGCAGCGCTTCGAGGAAATGCAGTCGCAGGAATTCCAGAAACGCAGCGAAACCAATGAGATCTACATCCCGGCCGGTCCGCGCCTGGGCGACAAGGTCATCGAGTTCAAGAACGTGTGCAAGGGCTATGGCGACCGCCTGCTGATCGACAACCTGACCTTCAGCATGCCCAAGGGCGCCATCGTCGGCGTGATCGGCGGCAACGGCGCCGGCAAGTCGACGCTGTTCCGCATGATCATGGGCAAGGAAACCCCGGACTCGGGCAGCATCGAGATCGGCGAAACCGTGCAGCTGGCCTGCGTCGACCAGAGCCGTGATGATCTGGAAGGCGGCAAGACCGTGTGGGAAATGGTTTCCGACGGCTCCGACATGATCAAGATCGGCAACTATGAAGTGCCCTCGCGCACCTACGTCGGCCGTTTCAACTTCAAGGGCGGCGACCAGCAGAAGTTCGTCAAGGATCTTTCCGGCGGTGAGCGCGGCCGCCTGCACCTGGCATTGACCCTCAAGCAGGGCGCCAACGTGCTGCTGCTCGACGAACCGTCCAACGACCTCGACGTGGAAACCCTGCGCTCGCTGGAAGAGGCGCTGCTGGACTTCCCCGGCGCGGCCATCGTGATCTCCCACGATCGCTGGTTCCTCGACCGCGTGGCCACGCACATCCTCGCTTACGAGGACGACTCGCAGGCGGTGTTCTTCGAGGGCAACTACACGGAGTACGAGGCTGATCGCAAGAAGCGCCTTGGCGAGGCCGCTGCCCAGCCACACCGGGTGCGCTTCAAGAAGCTGGCGCAGTAATCCCGGCTGGCAAGCAAAGCCCCGGCCGCAAGGTTGGGGCTTGATTGTGCAGGGCTGGGTGCCCGTCAACTTTGCGGATCGATTCTGCAGGCTGTACGCAGGGTGGCCTGAAGCCCACCCTGCGAGTTGTGTCCAGCACAGGGGCGTGCCTCTTGCGCAGGCTTACTCTGGTTCCGGCGTTTCCGGGCGCCAGCCATAAAGCGCCGTGTAACGCTTTTTTCACGACTGCCTGACATCCGCTTCACCCTCCACTGCCTAACCTCGCGAGCAGTATTCGAAACTGTCCCCGAGGTTCTTGTGCAACTACCGCTGCCATCCAATCGCTCATCCGCGCGCTGGACCTTCAACCTCAGCCGGAACACCCTGACCATGCTGGTTGCGTTGTGGCTGATGCTGACCATGAATGCGACTTTCTGGAGTACGGTCTGGCAAGGCGTCGATGGCTGGTCGAACGGCAACACGTGGTTTCTCGTCAGTCTGCCGCTGGTGGTGTTCTTCTGGTTGTTCGGTCTGCTGAGCCTGCTCTGCTGGGGGCGCGCAACCAAGGTGATGCTTGCGGCATTTCTGCTGATCTCGGCCGCTGGCAGCTACTTCATGTCGAGCTATGGCGTCGTCATCGACTACAGCATGCTGACCAATCTGTTGCAGACCGATCCGGCGGAAGTCGCGGACCTGCTGACCTGGCGGCTGGTCGGTTGGATGGCGCTGCTGGGTGTATTGCCCGTCGTGGTGCTGAGCCGTGCCCGTCTGCTGCAGCGGGGCTGGAAACGCGAGCTGTGGGGCAAGCTGGGTGGCATCGCACTGGCACTGGTCTGCATCGGCACAATGGTCGGCAGCAGCTACCAGTCGTATTCCTCGCTGGTGCGCAATAACCGGGAAATTCGCCTGATGCTGGTGCCGTCCAATCTGGTGGCGGCTGCCCACGGCTATTTGAAACGCAACCTGAGCGGCCCGCACAAGCTCCAGGCTGTTGGCGCGGATGCTTATCGCCTGCTGCCCGGTGGCAAGCCCAAGGTCACCGTGCTGGTGGTCGGGGAGACCGCACGTGCGGCCAATTTCTCGCTTAATGGATACGCGCGTGACACCAATCCCGAGCTGGCACAGCGCGGCGTGATGAACTTTACCAATGCCAGTTCATGCGGGACGGCGACCGCGACCTCGGTGCCGTGCATGTTTCAGGATGTGGGGCGGGAGAATTATCAGGACAGCTACGCCGATAGCCGCGAGGACCTGCTGGACGTATTGCAGCGCGCCGGTATAGCCGTGCTCTGGCGTGACAATAACTCAGGCTGCAAGGGGGCATGCAGCCGGGTCCAGTACGAGGACGTGTCACACATTGATCAGCAGGCGCTGTGTGCGGATGGCGAGTGCCATGACGGGGTTCTGCTCAAGGGGCTGCAGGCCTACCTGGATGGCATTGACCGTGATGCGGTGATAGTCCTGCACATGAAGGGCAGTCATGGCCCGGCCTACTACAAGCGTTACCCGAGCGCTTTCGAGAAATTCACGCCGGTATGCCGCAGCAGCCAGCTCGATCAATGCTCGCGGGAAAGTATCATCAATGCCTATGACAACACCCTGACCTATACCGATCACGTACTGGCGCAGACCATCGACCTGCTGCAGCACAACGCCGGGCGCCTTGATACGGCCATGCTCTACCTGTCCGATCATGGCGAGTCACTCGGCGAGAATGGCATCTACCTGCACGGATTGCCCTACGCCATGGCGCCGCAGGAGCAGACGCACATTCCGATGCTGCTCTGGCTCTCCAAAGGCATGGAGAAACGTCAGGACATTTCCGTCAGCTGTCTGGATGGCAAGCTGGATCAGGCTGCATCACAAGACAACCTGTTTCACTCGGTACTCGGGCTGATGGATGTTCACACGAAAGCCTACCAGCCGGCCCTCGACTTGTTCCGCAGCTGCCGGCCCGAACCGGAGGGCGTCTATGCCCAGCATTCGCTGCAACCCCAGCCTTCAACGTACTGACTTTGTGCGCCCTTTCAGGAGATATGAATGAACAGGCAAACCAGAATACTGCTGCGCATAGCTCTGGCTTTGCTCTGCGGCTTGCCGTTGCAGGTCTTTGCTGCCGCGCCGAGGATCTATGGCTGGGTTGAGGACGGCGTGCTTGAGCCGGAGCATGTGAACGTCAAGCTCAAACTGGATACCGGTGCGCTGACCTCGTCCATGGATGCCCAGGCGCTCAAGCGCTTCACCAAGGATGGCGAGCGCTGGGTGCGCTTCAATGTCGAGGTCAAGGACACCAAAAGCGGCGAGTGGCTGGTGCTGCCGTTCGAGCGCCGCGTCGAGCGCAACATCAAGGTGCGTGGCGCCGGTGGTGCAGACCATCGGCCGGTGGTGCGGATGCAGGTGTGTATCGGCAAGCAGCTGCTCGATGAAGAGTTTTCACTGAACAACCGCAGCAAGATGCTCTATCCGATCCTGATCGGCAGACGCACTCTCGAGCACCTTGGCGCGGTCGATGTGTCGCAGACCTTCACCAGCCAGCCGGACTGCTCCGCAAGCTGAGCAAGCGGCTCAGTAGTGGTACCACTTGAGTTCCAGCAGCACCTCGTTCACCGGGCTGCTGCGCTGGGCGAAGGCGCGCTCGGCGCTGAGGCGCAGGCCGAGGTTGCGGTTGAGCTCCCACTGCTGGTTGAGCGACAGGCTGCGGCGTACCTCGCCGTTGAGAAAGTAGTCGGCGCTGCCTTCCAGGCTCAGGTTGCCCAGTGGGTTGCGCCACAGCAGGCCGCTGTTGAAGCCGCCGGCCGCCGCGACCAGCGGGGCGAACTCGTGGTTGTGTTCGACCCGCGCGGTGGCCAGGGCAAACAGCAGGCTGTTGTCACCCAGTGCCCAGCTGCCACCGCCACCGCCATTCACCTGGCTGACTAATACATCATTCTGGTTTTTACCGAGGACGCGCTGGAAACCGCCATTGACCTGCCACGACCAGGGTTTGAGCAACTGGTTGCGCGGTGTCAGCGAGCGGATGGTGGCGAAGTCCAGCTGTTGCAGTTTCCAGTCGTTGCCCTGGTACTGGCGCAGTTTCAGCTGGGCGATCTCGATCTGGGCGCCCAGCGGGAAGCCGGCCATATTGTCGTTGAGGTCGTGGTAGGCCATGCGCAGGCCGTACTCGGCGAATGCATCATGGTCCCGGCTGCCGCCGCCGAGTTGCCAGGTGCGTGACGGATGCCCTTCTTCCGGCAGTTCGGGGCGGGGGATGTCCAGCGGCTCGGGCGGATTCTGGTTGATCGCGCGCAACAGGTCATAGCTGCGTTTGGCCTGGGCTGCGTCGCGCTCCTGATTTTCTGCGCCATAGCGCAACAGGCGAAATGCGGCATCCTGGATCTGCGCCTGGCGTTCGCGCGGGATGGCCTGGAATGCCGGGTCGGCGAGCGCCTGCTGGTCGACGCTGATGCGCAGCACCCACGCCTGCTCCTCGGGGGCGAGGGGGTCGGCGCGGGCCAGCAGTTCGCGTTCGCGGGACGGGCGAAACTCGATCTGCTCGATCAGGCCGGCCTGTTTCACGCTGCGCACCGTGTCGGTCGGGATTGCCGTGATCGGAAAATCGTCGGTCAGTTCCACCCCGGGCCGGGCGACTTCCAGCAGTTCGAGCAGACGGTAGGAGCAGTTCTCGTCGAAGAAGTAGTAGTCGAACTGGATCTGCCGCAGCTCCCAGACATGCTCGACCATGCGCCCGGTTTCCTCCGGGGTCAGGTTCAGCTGGTACTCCCACAGGTCTCGGTTTTCCAGGCGGCTGTATTCCTTCATCTTGTCGCGGTACGGCACCAGGGCGAATACGCCCGGGTAGCCGCCCATCAGCCCGCGCCACGCATACAGCATGCTGTTGTCGTCGCCTTCGATAAAGGCGCCGAAATTCAGCGCATAGCTGAGCATGGCGGTGTTGTTACTGGCGGCGTCCGCCGGGTCGATGCGCAGCAGGGTATGGCCGAACATCGAGGAAGGGCTGTTCAGGTAGGCGGCCGGGAAGATCAGCACGCTGCTGTGCGGGTTGATGTCGGCATACCAGGCGCGGTACTCGGCACAATCCACGACGGGCAGGTCGGCAAGGGACAGCTGTTCGCGCAGCCAGCGGGTGCGGGCCGGGAAGACGCACTGGGCGTGGCGATCGCCGGGGTTGTCCGGTGACTGAATGGCCTGCAGGGTAGCCTGCAGTTCGGCGGCCGGATCGTCGGGGCCGCTGGCGGAGAGAAAGAACGCGCGGTCGTCGACATAGCTGCGCCAGCCGCCGAGCTTGCCGGTTTCGTAATGCCCCAGGTTTATCCAGTACGGATCGCTGGCCAGTTGTTGCACACGTGCGTCGGGGAGCGTTGCTGCGGCCTGGGCCGGCAGGTTCAGGCACAGGCACAGCGCCAGTCCTGCGGGAAGGCATCTGAGCATGAATGTCGCTTACAGGGGGAGAGGGGTGGCCCGCCCATGGCGGGCGGGCCGGTGCAGGTCAGACCGGGTTGGCGTATTTGGCCAGACGCTGGTCCTGCTTGAGAACAGCCAGGGTCGCGGAATAGACATCCACGGCAGTGGCGTCGGACGAGGTGAAGATTTCGCTGAAGTGTTCGCTGGTGACGCTGGCGAAGTGGTCGCGGTCTTCCGGTGCCACACCCAGTACCACGGCGTAGGTGGTCAGTGCTTCGCCGTTGCCCTTGGCCATGTCTTCGGACAGTTCGTCCATCATGCCGTTGAGGGCGATCATTGGCCGGCCGCCATAGGTCAGGGTGCCGTTGGTGGAGCAGCCATTGGTCCCCGAAGTCATGCCGAAGGTGGCATTGCCGGAAGTGCCGTTGGTGGTGGAAGCGAGGAAGTGGGCAACACCGCCACGCTGGCCCTTGAACAGCATGTTGCCCCAGCCGCAATTCGGGCCGCCGGGTGCTTCGGCGAAGGCGTTGATCGATACGGCGGCGAGCAGGGTACCTAGCAGAATCCGTTTCATGGGTAATCTCTCTTGTTGAATTCGGGGGATTGGGCGCAGACATCATCCTTGCGCTGCACACAGCATTTTCTTTAGCTGACTTGCTGTCAAGGCGCCAGACGTCAAGTTGCGGAGAAACTTGCTGCAGTTGATGCAGGTCAGTGCTAATCCTGTGCTGTTGTCCACACTGCATGCAGACCTACAAGGAGATGCGCCATGAGTAGTTTCGATCCCGCCAGCGCGCTGGAACAACTGTCGCTCGAATACCGCGGGCGCATTGAGGCAATTCGGCGTGACCTGACGAGCAGCCATTCGACCGACTCCGCCGAGCAGGCGGCCGAGCGGCAGAACGACCAGGTGCTTGAGGCGTTGCTGGCCGAAACCGAGGGTGCCCTGCGCCAGGTCGAGCGTGCCCGCGAGCGCCTGCGGGCAGGCACCTACGGAATCTGCAGCAAGTGTGGTGAAGCCATTGGCGCTTCGCGGCTGGCGGCCCTGCCGATGGCCGAGTGCTGCCTGAACTGCGCCGATTGAGTTTGCCCTGGAGAGCACCTTGCCAGTGATGGCGGGGCGGCAGCAGAATGCGGCCATACCGCTGGCCCTGTGCCGCCTGCCACGCAAGGACTCACCATGGCTGCTCCTGTTGCACTCCACCCCCCGCTCAGCCCTGATGAACTGACCCGGCCATTCCTTCCGGAGCAGTTCAATTTCGTTACCACCGAGGATCTGGAGCCGTTTCGCGGAGTCCTCGGCCAGGAGCGCGCGGTTGCCGCCCTGCAGTTTGGTGTGGCGATGCCGCGTGCCGGCTACAACGTCTACGTCATGGGCGAGCCTGGTACCGGGCGCTTCTCCTTCGTGCAGCGCTATCTGCGGGCCGAAGGCAAGCGCCTGCCGACCCCGGCCGACTGGGTTTACGTCAATCATTTCGATGAGCCGCGCGAACCGCGCGCGCTGTGTTTGCCTTCCGGCGAAGGTTGCCGGCTGATCGCCGATATCGGCCAGCTGATCGACAACCTGCTGGCGACTTTCCCGGCCGTATTCGAGACACCGAGCTACCAGCAGAAGAAAAGTGCCATCGATCGGGTGTTCAACCAGCGCTACGACCGTGCCCTGGACGTCATCGAGCGACTGGCGCTGGAGAAGGAAGTAGCCCTGTACCGGGACAGTGCGAATATCGCCTTCACCCCGATGCGCGAGGGCAAGGCGCTCGACGAGGCCGAGTTTTCCCAGCTGCCCGAAGCCGACCGCGAGCGCTTCCATGATGACATTGCCGTGCTCGAGGAACGCCTCAACGAAGAGCTGGCCAGCTTGCCGCAATGGAAGCGCGAAACCAGCAACCAGTTGCGCCAGCTCAACGATGAAACCATTACCCAGGCCCTGCAGCCGCTGCTTTCGCCGCTGGCGGAAAAGTATGCCGACAATGCCGGGGTGGTGGCGTACCTGCAGGCCATGCAGGTCAATCTGCTGAAGACGGTGATCGATCAGCTGGTCGATGACAGCAAGACCGACCCCGTGCGCCGCCTGGTGCTGGAAGAGCAGTACTGCCCCAGCCTGGTGGTCGGGCACGCGGTAAGCGGAGGCGCGCCGGTGGTGTTCGAACCGCATCCGACCTACGACAACCTGTTCGGGCGCATCGAGTACAACACCGACCAGGGCGCGCTCTATACCAGTTACCGGCAGTTGCGCTCCGGCGCGCTGCACCGGGCCAATGGCGGTTACCTGATCGTCGAGGCGGAGAAGCTGCTCAGCGAGCCGTTTGTCTGGGATGCGCTCAAGCGCGCCCTGCATTCGCGCCAGCTGAAGATGGAGTCGCCACTGGCCGAGCTGGGCCGGCTGGCGACAGTGACCCTGACGCCGCAGGTGATTCCGCTGCAGCTGAAGGTGGTGATCATCGGTTCCCGCCAGCTGTATTACACGCTGCAGGATGTCGATCCGGACTTCCAGGAAATGTTCCGCGTGCTGGTGGATTTCGACGAGGACATCCCGCTGGGCGAGGACAGCCTTGAGCAGTTTGCCCAGTTGCTGAAAACCCGCACCTCGGAAGAAGGCATGGCGCCGCTGACCGCCGCGGCGGTGGCGCGCCTGGCGACCTACAGCGCGCGCCTGGCCGAGCACCAGGGGCGCCTGTCGGCGCGTATCGGCGATCTGTTCCAGCTGGTCAGCGAGGCCGACTTCATACGCAATCTGGCGGGGGATGCGATCACTGATGCCGGGCATATCGAACGCGCCCTGCGCGCCAAGGAAACCCGCACCGGGCGGGTGTCGGCGCGCATCCTGGATGACATGCTGGCCGGCATCATCCTGATCGATACCGATGGCGCGGCCGTCGGCAAGTGCAACGGCCTGACGGTGCTGGATGTCGGCGACTCGGCGTTCGGCGTGCCGGCACGGATTTCCGCCACGGTCTATCCCGGCGGCTCGGGCATCGTCGATATCGAGCGCGAGGTCAACCTCGGCCAGCCGATCCACTCCAAGGGCGTGATGATCCTGACCGGCTACCTGGGCAGCCGTTATGCCCAGGAGTTCCCGCTGGAGATTTCCGCGAGCATCGCGCTGGAGCAGTCCTACGGCTATGTGGACGGCGACAGCGCTTCGCTGGGCGAGGTCTGCACGCTGATCTCCGCCTTGTCGCGGCGGCCGCTGAAGCAGTGCTTCGCGATCACCGGCTCGATCAACCAGTTTGGCGAGGTGCAGGCGGTCGGCGGAGTCAACGAGAAAATCGAGGGCTTCTTTCGTCTGTGTGAGGCGCGCGGCCTGACCGGTGAGCAGGGCGTGATCATTCCGCGCTCCAATGTGACCACCCTGATGCTCGATGAGCGCGTGCTGCAGGCCGTGCGTGCCGG
The DNA here is from genome assembly GCF_015637705.1 of Pseudomonas sp. N040. Classification (GTDB taxonomy): domain Bacteria; phylum Pseudomonadota; class Gammaproteobacteria; order Pseudomonadales; family Pseudomonadaceae; genus Aquipseudomonas. The sequence continues at coordinate 85,555 of NZ_JADOBE010000005.1, forward strand.
CATTTTCCAGGTGTATGCAGTGAAACGGGTGGACGAGGCGCTCAGCCTGCTGATCGGCGAACCGGCCGGGGCGCTGGACGAACAGGGCCGGTTCGCCGAAGGCAGCGTGAATGCGCGGGTGGTCGAGCGCTTGCGCGAGATCGCCGAGATGGACATGGATGACGAGGACAAGCCAACGGTTGCGGAGGAGAAGCCGGTGGCGGCTGCCCGCAAGCCGGCGCGCAAGAAAACGCCACCACCGGCGGCGGGCTGAGCGTTTTCTGTACGATCCCGTGCAATGCCAGGCAGGACTGGGCCGCCGCTGGTTTTCCGAAGGACGTCCACAAGGTTATCCACACCTGCTGGGGATAACCGCCGGCCTTTCGCTGTGTGGTGCGCGGGTGTAGCCTGAAAGCTGGGTTCTCAGAGGGTCGCAGCCATGCCGCGCAACCTGATTCTGATTCGCAACTGCTCCGGTATCAGTACCCGGATCGAGTGCGAGATTCGCCCGCTGGCCGGTGACCGCGGCCTGTGGACGCTGCTTTGTGCGGCCGGAATGGCCGGCGCCCAGCCCTCCGCGATCAAGGCGCAGGGGCCGTTTCACGGGCCTTGCGTCGCCGAGGGGCTGCTGGCCTCGGTTGCGGCAAGCCTGGCCGTGCAGGGTTATGTCGTGTCGGAAGAGCCGCCAATCTGGTGTCTGCACCTGCAGGCCGAGCTGCGCCGGCTGAATGCCGAGCGTTGCCAGCATCTGGGTGACTTCCAGTTTCGCCCAGACCCTTGAGCCGGCGTTGTTTGTCGAGCGCCAGCCGGCCTTGCCGGCAAGGCTTCAGCCGGCATTTGTGGATATTGTGCACAGAGTTATCCACAGGCCTCGGGCGGCTAGTTTCAGCCCTTTCGCCAGGCAGCCTTGTTAGCGCATTTGCGCTAGGTATACTCGAGGCCGTTTTTGACTGATCGATGGAAGCCCAATGGAACGCATTCTTGAAAACGCCATGTATGCCTCGCGCTGGCTGCTGGCACCGATCTACTTTGGCTTGTCGCTGGCGCTGTTGGCGCTGGCGCTGAAGTTTTTCCAGGAAATCTTTCATATCCTGCCGGCTGTGTTCAGCCTCGAAGAGGCATCGCTGATTCTCAAACTGCTCTCGCTGATCGACATGGCGCTGGTCGGCGGTCTGCTGGTGATGGTGATGATCTCCGGCTACGAGAACTTCGTATCCCAACTGGATGTCGAGGAGGGCAAGGAAAAGCTCAGTTGGCTGGGCAAGATGGATTCCGGTTCGCTGAAGATGAAGGTTGCCGCATCCATCGTGGCGATTTCCTCGATTCACTTGCTGAAGATGTTCATGGATGCGAAGAACATCGATGACTCCAAGCTCATGTGGTACGTGATCATCCACATGACCTTTGTCGTGTCAGCGTTTGCCATGGGCTATCTGGACAAGCTGACCAAGCACGATCATTGATTGGTTGAAATGCCTGGAAGCCGCCCGTCTGTTGCGAAACAGACGGGCGGTTTGCTTTTGGCTGTACAGGGCCGGTTATCTATACGATATTTGTACATAATCTAATGCGCGTAGAGGTATTGGTCGCCCATGAAACTTGCAGCGCTGCACCTCAATGCCCTGCGTGGTGACGTAGCGGCTCTTGATCTGATCTCCCTTGAGGGGGGAACCTATATCCTCGAGGCAAGGGTGCTCGGCGGCCGTCTGTCGATCCGCGACGAGCAGGGCCGGATCCTGCATTTTCGCTCTGTCGAGCATGCCCGTGATTTCTTGCATGACTTTCCGCGGGTGCCTTTCCATCTGGTCCACGCCGAGATACACGATGAAATGATCGGCATGCCGGTGGTTGCCCATGAACCCTTGCGCGTACCCATCTCGCTGCGCTCTTCCTGGTGAGATGCCGGCTGCCGGGGGTGCTTGGAAGGCGGCTGGCTGTGCTAGTCTTGCCGGCCATTTTTATGCACCCAGGAGCCGGTCATGTCCGCAGTCGATCTTTCCACCGATGAAACCCGTGTCAGTTACGGCATTGGCCGCCAGATGGGCGACCAGCTGCGCGACAATCCGCCGCCCGGCCTGAATCTCGATGCTCTGGTAGCAGGCCTGAAGGATGCGCATGCGGGCACTGCCAGCCAGGTTTCGGCAGAAGCGCTGAGTGCCAGTTTCCGTGTCATTCGCGAGATCATGCAGGCAGATGCGGCGGCCAAGGCCGAGGCGGCGGCGGGTGCCGGCCGTGCCTATCTGGCGGAAAATGCCCGGCGTGAAGGCGTGACCGTCCTGCCGTCCGGCTTGCAGTTCGAAGTGCTGGTGGCCGGTACAGGCGCCAGGCCCGGGCCGCAGGATCAGGTGCGCACGCATTACCATGGCACCCTGATTGACGGCACTGTCTTCGACAGTTCCTACGAGCGCGGCGAGCCGGCCGAGTTTCCGGTCAGCGGCGTGATTGCCGGCTGGGTCGAGGCGTTGCAGCTGATGAATACCGGCAGCAAGTGGCGCCTGTACGTACCCAGCGAGCTGGCCTATGGCGGCCAGGCGGCAGGCAGCATTCCGCCGCACAGCGCGCTGGTGTTCGATGTCGAGTTGCTCGACATCCTCTGAAGCCCCGGCAGGGTCGGGCTGCACTGGCGGAGGCCCTGCCATCATCCGTTGTGAGGACTCCATGCGCGTCGCCCGATGGTTTGTCCCGGCTGCACTGTGCCTGCTGCTTTGCGCTTGCGTCTCGTCGTTGCTGATCGGCAACCAGCTGCAGAGTCGCCTGATGTGGGCGGTGCTCAGGCCGCTGGTGGGCTTCGATCCCAATCAGGTAAACCTGTTCGAAATCCCGCAGGTGCATGAGCGGATGACGGAGTTGCTCGGGGATTACTATGAGCCAACCGTGGCCTTGCTGCGTACTGCCGACAAGATCCAACAGGAGGGTGCGCTGATCTATGTGACGTCCCGCGTGCTTGAGGAGATCACGACAGTGCCGCTGCCCGCAGAGGCGCAAGCGGTGCAGGAGCAGGTCGAGCAGGTTCGGCAGGCGCAAGAGCAGGTCGGCCAGTTGCAGGAGCAGGTCACGCAGGCCCGGGAGCAGGTGCAGGTGTTGCGCAGCGCCGCCGGCATGGTCTGGAATGCCGATACCAATCAGCTGGCGGTGCTGCTGGTGGAGCGCGGTGTCAGCAAGGTGTTCGCCGAGCAGCCACAAGGCGGTGCGCCGGTGGAGCCGGTCTGGCCGGTCGCGATGCAGCCGTTGCTCCAGCTCGAGCCGGCCGCCGTGGCGCCGTAATGAAGCCGGGGTGGCCCGCAGCGCACATGCAACATGCAGACTGAGTAAATCCGGGGCAGGATGTCCGCAGCGGCTGGCAGGCCGATAATGCCTCGCCAGCGTTTTTCAATGGTGCTGACCCAGTTATGTGTTGCTAGCCACTTTCTCGCTTTCTGTAGGAGCCAGCTTGCTGGCGAGAGGCTATGCCAGCGCATCGCGAGCAAGCTCGCTCCTACAAAAAAGCTCCGCAACACGTAACTGGGACATAGCCATTTTCAATGGCCTGTTAGGGGGCCGGACGCAAGGTTCGGGCGTGACAAAACAGGAACAACTGGCGGATCAACCCCTTGAGCTTGAGCAGTTCGTTGGTCAGCAAATCATCGAGGTGTAGCTCACCCTGTTCGCGCATTTCCAGCAAGTCGGCTTCGTCCAGCCTGGCGCAGACGTTACCTGTTGCACTTTCAATAATACGCAGACAGGGGTTCGAGCGTTCCAGCCAGGCATCAATCAGATAGGTCATGCTGTTCTCCTTGAGGATTTATCGAGAATAATTCCTATTTGTATTTATGCAAGGAAAATCTGTAACCGCTGGACAGAAAAAAGCCCATCACGGAGATGGGCTTGTGAACGCTGCGCTGCGATCAGTTGCTGCGGTCGACCGCAAAGTGCGTCAGTTCGATCAGCGCGTTGCGGTATTCGCTGGGGGGCAGGCTGTCCAGGCAGGTGATCGCGCGGTCGGCATACTCGCGAGCCAGTTGAGCGGTGTAGTCCAGCGATCCGGCCGCCTCGACGGCTGCGCGGATACCTTCCAGGTCCTGGCTGCCGCCCTGCTGGATGGCCTTGCGCACCAGCTCGGCCTGCGCCGCAGTGCCTTCGCGCATGGCGTGAATCAGTGGCAGGGTCGGCTTGCCCTCGGCCAGGTCATCGCCAACATTCTTGCCCAGCGCCTCGGCATCGCCGCGATAATCCAGCAGGTCATCCATCAGCTGGAAGGCCACGCCCAGGTGATCGCCAAAGATGCGCAGGGCTTCTGCCTGCTCTGCGCTGCAGCCGGCCAGAACCGCGGCGCTGTGGGTGGACGCTTCGAAGAGCATGGCGGTCTTGCCGCGAATCACGTCCATGTAGGTTGCTTCGCTGGTGCTGGCGTCGCGCACCTTGGACAGTTGCAGTACTTCGCCTTCAGCGATGATGCGGGTTGCCTGGGAAAGGATTTGCATCACCGGCATCGAGCCGAGCTCGACCATCATTTCGAAGGAGCGCGAATACAGGAAATCGCCGACCAGTACGCTGGGCGCATTGCCCCACTGGGCATTGGCGGTGGCCCGGCCGCGGCGCATGCCGGACATGTCGACCACGTCGTCATGCAGCAGGGTGGCGGTGTGCAGGAATTCGATGGTGGCAGCCAGCAGGCGCAGGTCGTCGCCGTCCTTGCCCAGGGCCTTGCCGCACAGCAGCACCAGCAGCGGGCGCAGGCGCTTGCCGCCGGCGGAGGTAATATAGGCGGCGATTTTCTCGACCAGAGGCACGCGCGAAGTCAGCTGGAGCTTGATGATCCCGTCGACTGCGAGAAAGTCGTCGGCCACTACTTGGGAGAAAGCCTGGGGTTGCATCGGCGCGGGTGCTCCTGTGGGGTAGCGCGGCATGCTATGGGGCAGGTGCTGGAGTGTCAAGGCAAGTGCTTGCAGTGCTTGCGGAGCGCTGCCGGCTTGCGTACAATCGCGGCCCCTGAACTTCCCTGGGCATTTTTCCTGCCTTACGCAATTGCACGGGTGTCAAATCCGGCCCCATGCAGCCATGCCGACCCATACCTATTTCTATAAAGCGTCGGGTGAGCAGGTTTTACGGAGAAAATCCATGTACGCAGTAATTGTTACCGGTGGCAAGCAATACAAAGTCGCCGAGGGTGAATTCCTCAAGATCGAGAAGCTGGAAATCGCTACTGGCGAATCCGTGACTTTCGATCGTGTTCTGCTGATCGGCAACGGCGATGACGTTCAGATCGGTGCTCCGGTGGTTAACGGTGCAAAAGTTGTCGCTGAAGTGGTCGCTCAAGGCCGTCACGACAAGATCCGCATCATCAAGTTCCGTCGTCGTAAGCACCACATGAAGCGTCAAGGTCACCGTCAGTGGTACACCGAGATCAAAATCACCGGTATTCAGGCCTGATTTTTTCAGTCTGATCCTCAATTTGGAGTATTGAACTCATGGCACACAAAAAAGCTGGCGGTTCTACCCGCAACGGCCGCGACTCGGAAAGCAAACGCCTTGGCGTGAAGCTGTTCGGCGGCCAGGCCATCAAGGCCGGCAACATTATCGTGCGTCAGCGCGGTACCCAGTTCCACGCCGGTTTCGGTGTTGGCATGGGTAAAGACCACACCCTGTTCGCGAAAGTGGAAGGCGTGGTCAAGTTTGAAGTGAAGGGCGCCTTCGGTCGTCGCTACGTAAGCGTCGTAGCCGCTTAATAGCGTCTTCGCTGGAAAAGCCCTGTCTAGCGACGGGGCTTTTTTGTTTCTGTGGTGCCGAAACCCTGCTGCTGCAAGGTATCGCGCTACCCTGTGTTCTGATCCATTAACCCGTCATCCGGCGGGAGGCGTCCTGATGAAATTCGTTGATGAAGTATCCATTCATGTGAAGGCGGGTGACGGTGGCAACGGCCTCATGAGCTTTCGTCGCGAAAAGTTCATCGAGAAAGGCGGTCCCAACGGTGGTGACGGCGGTGATGGTGGTTCCATTTACCTGGAAGCCGACGAGAACCTGAATACCCTGGTCGACTATCGCTATACCCGGCGCTTCGATGCCCAGCGCGGCGAGAATGGCGGCAGCAAGGATTGCACCGGGCACAAGGGCGAGGACCTGATCCTGCCAGTGCCGGTCGGTACCACCGTGATCGATGCAGCCACCCAGGAAATCATCGGCGACTTGACCAGGCCGGGTCAGCGCTTGCGGGTAGCGCAGGGTGGCTGGCACGGCCTGGGCAACACGCGCTTCAAGTCCAGCACCAACCGTGCGCCGCGGCAGACTTCGCCGGGCAAGCCGGGTGAGGCGCGCGACCTGAAGCTGGAGCTGAAGGTGCTGGCCGACGTCGGGCTGCTGGGGCTGCCGAATGCCGGCAAGAGCACCTTCATTCGTGCGGTTTCGGCGGCCAAGCCCAAGGTCGCCGATTATCCGTTCACCACGCTGGTGCCGAATCTCGGCGTGGTCAGCGTTGGTCGCTACAAGAGTTTCGTCGTGGCCGATATTCCCGGCCTGATCGAGGGCGCCTCCGAGGGGGCGGGTCTGGGGATTCGTTTCCTCAAGCATCTGGCGCGTACCCGCCTGCTGCTGCATCTGGTGGACATGGCGCCGCTGGATGAGTCGGATCCGGCCGTGGCGGCTGAAACCATCATCCATGAACTGAGCAAATTCAGCCCGGCGCTGGCCGATCGTGATCGCTGGCTGGTACTGAACAAGGCCGACCAGGTGCTCGATGAAGAGCGCGAAGCGCGCATGCAGGATGTGATCCGGCGCATCAACTGGACTGGCCCGGTGTTCGTCATCTCCGCACTCGAGCGCGAAGGAACCGAGGCGCTCACGCAGGAAATCATGCGTTATCTCGACGAGCGTGCCCTGCGCATTGCCGAGGATCCGGAGTTTGCCGCGGCCTTGGTCGAGCTCGATCAGCGCATCGAAGACGAGGCGCGCGCGCGGTTGCAGGCGCTGGACGATCAGCGCGCCCTGCGGCGGGCTGGAGTCAAGAGCGTGGATGACATCTCGGATGAAGAGTTCGACGCTTATGAAGACGAAGAAGATGGTCCGGAGATCATCTACGTTCGCGATTAAACTGGCGCTGAATGCCGCTTGAGCAGCGGCGCCGATGATTTGCGAGGGCGGTGTGCGGGTGTTGGCGCTGCTCTCCCGGCTAGGGTTGGATGGCTATGGTTGGACAATCATGCGCGACAAGGTAAGTGGTGCGCGGCGCTGGGTGGTCAAGATCGGCAGTGCGCTGCTGACGGCGGATGGCCGCGGGCTTGACCAGGGCGCGATGGCGGTCTGGGTCGAGCAGATGGTTGCTCTGCATGCGGCCGGCATCGAGCTGGTGCTGGTGTCCTCCGGGGCGGTCGCCGCGGGCATGAGCCGGCTCGGCTGGCAGACGCGCCCGAGTGCCATCCATGAACTGCAGGCTGCGGCCGCCGTCGGCCAGATGGGCCTGGTGCAGGCCTGGGAGTCCAGTTTTGCGCGGCACGGCAAGCATACGGCGCAAGTGCTGCTGACCCACGATGACCTTTCCGACCGCAAGCGCTACCTGAATGCGCGCACCACGCTGCGCACGCTGGTCGAGCTGGGGGTTATTCCGGTGATCAACGAAAACGACACCGTGGCCACCGACGAAATCCGCTTCGGCGATAACGATACCCTGGCGGCGCTGGTGGCCAATCTGGTCGAGGCCGACCTGCTGGTGATTCTCACCGACCGTGACGGCATGTTCGATGCCGACCCGCGGCAGCATCCCGATGCCGCGCTGATTCATGAAGCGCGGGCGGATGATCCTGCGCTCGATGCGGTGGCTGGCGGTACCGGTGGCGCGCTGGGGCGTGGCGGCATGCAGACCAAGCTGCGCGCTGCGCGGCTGGCGGCGCGTTCGGGGGCGTACACCATGATTGTCGGTGGCCGTATCGAGCGGGTGCTCGACCGCCTGCGCGAGGGCGAGCGCCTGGGTACTTTGCTGGCTCCCGAACGCGGCCTGCTGGCCGCGCGCAAGCAGTGGCTGGCGGGGCAGTTGCAGACGCGCGGTACGCTGACCCTGGATGCCGGCGCGGTAAAGGCCCTGCTGGATGATCACAAGAGCCTGTTGCCAGTTGGTGTGACCGCCGTGGAAGGCAATTTCCGGCGCGGCGAGATGGTCATCTGCATGGCCCCGGATGGGCGTGAAGTGGCGCGCGGCCTGGCCAATTACAGTGCCGCCGATGCGCGCAAGATTGCCGGTCAAAGTTCCGATGCGATCGAGTCCTTGCTCGGCTATATCGACGAGCCGGAGCTGGTACACCGGGATAATCTGATCGTTGTTTGATACTCGGGGAGTGCTGTTGATGCGCAAGGCTACGGTGTTGCTGGGGGCGTTGCTGCTGCCATTGCTGGCAGGTGCTGAGGAGATCGGTGAAGTATCCACTGTGTTCAAATGGCTCGGCCCGAACGACAAGGTGGTGATCGAGGCGTTCGATGACCCCAAGGTCGAGGGCGTTACCTGCTATCTGTCGCGCGCCAAGACCGGCGGCGTGAAAGGCGGTCTGGGGCTGGCCGAGGATCGCTCGGAGGCTGCCATCGCCTGCCGGCAGGTGGGGCCGATCACTATTCAGGGAGATCTCGAGGATGGTGAGGAGGTCTTCAAGGAGCGTACCTCGCTGGTGTTCAAGAGCATGCAGGTGGTGCGCTTCTTCGACCGCAAGCGCAATACCCTGATCTATCTGGTCTACAGCGACCGGGTGATCGAAGGCAGCCCGCAGAATTCGGTGACGGCGATCCCGATCCTGCCTTGGCCGGTCAGATAAAAAAACCGGAGATTGCTCCGGTTTTTTTGCAGTCAACAGTTGCTCGGCTAAAAGCGCAGGCAATAAAAAACCGGCCTACGGCCGGTTTTTTCAGAACACTTGCAGCTTAGGCTGCAGCAGCAACGCTGAGGGCCTTGATGTGGCCGTTCAGGCGGCTCTTGTGACGAGCTGCTTTGTTCTTGTGGATGATGCCCTTGTCGGCCATACGGTCGATCACCGGCACAGCCAGGGTGTAAGCGGTTTGTGCCTTTTCCAGGTCCTTGGCTTCGATAGCCTTGACCACGTTCTTGATGTAGGTACGAACCATGGAGCGCAGGCTGCCGTTATGGCTACGACGCTTCTCAGCCTGTTTTGCGCGTTTTTTGGCAGAAGGTGTATTGGCCACCGTCAAGCTCCTCGAAAAAAATCTGGGGGGTGAAACAAATAAGGCCGCGAATAATGCCGAGCCCGAGGACACATGTCAAGCGCATTGGCGTTTTAGTCTGCTGGCCTGACCTGCGGCAGACCGCTACACTCGATGCCCTGACTGCGCCCGGCTCTTTGCGGTGGCGCGCTGTTGCCGGAACCCCTGGAAATTCATGAATCTGCTCAAGTCGCTGGCCGCGGTCAGCTCCCTGACAATGCTTTCCCGTGTGCTGGGATTTGTCCGTGACACCCTGATCGCACGGATCTTCGGCGCCGGCGTGGCCACCGATGCCTTCGTGGTGGCGTTCAAGCTGCCGAACCTGCTGCGTCGCATCTTTGCCGAAGGGGCGTTCTCGCAAGCGTTTGTGCCGATTCTGGCGGAGTACAAGACGCAACAGGGCGAGGCGGCGACGCGTACTTTCGTGGCCTACATCAGTGGCATGCTGACCCTGGTGCTGGCGCTGGTGACACTCCTGGGCATCCTCGCGGCACCCTGGATTGTCTGGATCAGTGCGCCCGGCTTTGCCGACGAGGCGGATCGTTTTGCCCTGACCACCGACCTGCTGCGGGTAACCTTCCCCTATATTTTCCTGATTTCGCTGTCGTCGCTGGTGGGCGCCGTGCTGAATACCTGGAACCGCTTTTCGGTTCCGGCGTTCACGCCAACCCTGCTGAATGTCAGCATGATCGTGTTTGCGCTGTTTCTGACCCCGTATTTCGACCCGCCGATCATGGTGCTGGGCTGGGCGGTGCTGGTTGGCGGGTTGTTGCAGTTGCTCTATCAGCTGCCGCACCTGAAGAAGATCGGCATGCTCGTGCTGCCGCGCGTGAACTTCAGGGATTCAGGCGTCTGGCGGGTGATGCGCAACATGGGGCCGGCAATTTTCGGCGTGTCGGTCAGCCAGTTCTCGCTGATCATCAATACCATCTTTGCCTCCTTTCTGGTCGCCGGCTCGGTGTCGTGGATGTACTACGCGGATCGCCTGATGGAGCTGCCTTCCGGGGTGCTCGGTGTCGCGCTGGGGACAATTCTGCTGCCGGCGCTGTCGAAAACCTATGCCGGCGATGACCGCGCCGAGTATTCGCGCCTGCTCGACTGGGGCCTGCGCCTGTGTTTTCTGCTGGTACTGCCCTGTGCGCTGGCGCTGGCCATCCTCGCCGAGCCGCTGACGGTTTCCCTGTTCCAGTACGGCAAGTTCGGGGCGCATGACGCCCTGATGACCCAGCGGGCGCTGATGGCCTACTCGGTGGGGCTGCTGGGCATCATCCTGGTGAAGATTCTCGCGCCGGGTTTCTATGCCCAGCAGAACATCCGCACGCCGGTGAAGATCGCGGTGCTGACCCTGGTTGTCACGCAGCTGATGAATCTGGCCTTCATCGGGCCGCTGGCGCATGCCGGGCTGGCGCTGGCCATCGGTCTGGGCGCCTGCCTGAATGCCGGGCTGCTGTACTGGCAGTTGCGCAAGCGCGGGATGTTCCAACCGCAGCCGGGTTGGCCGGTGTTTCTCGGCAAGCTGGTGCTGGCGGTCAGCGTGATGTCACTGGTTTTGCTCGGCGTCATGCACGTTATGCCGGCCTGGGCCGAGGATGGCATGCCGTTGCGCCTGCTACGTCTTGGCGCTCTGGTGTTGGCGGGGCTGCTAGCGTATTTCGGCAGCCTGCTGTTGCTGGGTTTTCGGTTGCGCGATTTTGCCCGGCGCACGGCGCTGTGACCGCCGGCCTGGCCGATATGCTGCCTGTCGTCAGTTGCCGGGTGTGCGTATAATCGCCCACTTTGCTCGCAAGATACGCGCTATGCAGCTGGTTCGAGGCCTTCACAATCTACGTCCGCAGCACCGGGGCTGCGTTGCCACCATCGGCAATTTCGATGGTGTGCATCGCGGGCATCAGGCCGTACTGGCGCGCCTGTTCGAGCGGGCGGCCGAGCTGCAGCTACCGAGCTGCGTGGTGATCTTCGAGCCGCAGCCGCGCGAGTTCTTTGCCCCGGGTTCTGCGCCGGTGCGCCTGTCGCGCCTGCGTGACAAGGTTGAACTGCTGGCGGCGGCCGGGGTTGACCTGGTGCTGTGCCTGGCGTTCAACCAGCGCTTGCGCGAGCTCAGTGCCGCCGCCTTTGTGCAGGCGGTGCTGGTCGATGGTCTGGGGGTCGAGCACCTCGAGATTGGCGATGACTTTCGCTTTGGCTGCGACCGCTCGGGTGATTTTGCCTTCCTGCAGAAAGCCGGGCAGGCCCACGGTTTTACCGTCGAAGAGGCGGCCACGGTCGAGTTGAACGGTGCGCGGGTCAGCAGCACCCGGGTGCGCGAGGCACTGCAGGCAGCTGACTTTGCCGAAGCCGAGCTGCTGCTGGGGCGCCCGTTCGCCATCGCCGGGCGGGTCGTGCATGGGCAGAAGCTCGGCCGCCAGCTGGGCACGCCAACCGCCAATGTGCAGCTCAAGCGCCACCGGGTTCCGCTCAGCGGGGTATTTCTGGTCAGCGTCGAGCTGGATGGCAGGCTGCAGCCGGGGGTGGCCAATATTGGCGTGCGGCCCTCGGTGAAAGGTGATGGCTTTGCCCATCTTGAGGTGCATCTGCTGGATTATGCCGGCGACCTGTATGACCGGCGCGTGTCGGTGGTGTTTCACCGCAAGCTGCGTGACGAGCAGCGTTTTGCCTCGCTTGAGGCCCTGAAGTCGGCGATTGCTGCCGATATCGTTGCCGCCCGTGCCTTCTGGCAGGGCCAACTGCATTCGTGAAGAGTCTTTGAGATGACTGATTACAAAGCGACCCTGAACCTGCCGGAAACGGCATTCCCGATGAAAGCCGGACTGCCCCAGCGCGAGCCGGAGATCCTCCAGCATTGGGACAGCATCGGTCTTTACCAGAAGCTCCGCGAGCAGGGCGCCGGGCGACCGAAGTTCGTCCTGCACGATGGCCCGCCCTACGCCAACGGCAGCATTCACATCGGTCATGCGGTCAACAAGATCCTCAAGGACATCATCACCCGTTCCAAGACTCTGTCGGGGTTTGACGCCCCCTATGTGCCGGGCTGGGATTGTCACGGCCTGCCGATCGAGCACAAGGTTGAAGTCACCCACGGCAAGCACCTGCCAGCGGACAAAACCCGCGAGCTGTGCCGCGCCTACGCCACCGAGCAGGTCGAGGGGCAGAAAGCCGATTTCATCCGTCTCGGTGTGCTGGGTGACTGGGACAAACCGTACAAGACCATGGACTTTGCCAACGAAGCCGGTGAGATCCGTGCGCTGGGCGAAATGGTCAAGCAGGGCTTCGTGTTCAAGGGCCTGAAGCCGGTGAACTGGTGTTTCGATTGCGGCTCGGCGCTGGCCGAAGCGGAAGTCGAGTATCAGGACAAGCAATCACCGACCATCGATGTCGGCTTCCCGGCGGAGGACGCCGACCAGCTGGCCGCCGCCTTCGGCCTGGCCAGCCTGCCGAGGACCGCCTATGCGGTGATCTGGACCACCACCCCCTGGACCATCCCGGCCAACCAGGCCCTCAATGCTCACCCGGAATTCACTTACGCGCTGGTGGATGTCGGTGACAAGCTGCTGCTGCTGGCCGAAGAACTGGTAGAGAGCTGCCTGGCCAGGTATGGCCTGCAGGGCGAAGTGCTGGCCACCTGTTCGGGCTCCGCGCTGGAACTGATCCGCTTCCGTCATCCGTTCTATGAGCGGTTCTCACCGATGTATCTGGCCGACTACGTGGCGCTGGATGCCGGTACCGGCCTGGTGCATTCGGCACCGGCCTACGGTGAGGACGACTTCTACTCCTGCAAGCGCTACGGCATGCACAACGATGAAATCATCAATCCGGTGCAAAGCAACGGCGTGTATGTCGAATCGCTGCCACTGTTTGGCGGCCAGTTCGTCTGGAAGGCCAACCCGCTGATCGTGGCCAAGCTGGCGGAGGTCGGCTGCCTGCTGGCCAGTGACAAGATCACCCACAGCTACATGCATTGCTGGCGGCACAAGACTCCGCTGATCTACCGCGCCACCGCGCAGTGGTTTGTCGGCATGGACCGCCAGCCAGCCAGCGGTGCAACCCTGCGCCAGCGTTCGCTGGCCGCTATCGAGCAGACCGAGTTTGTCCCGGGCTGGGGTCAGGCACGCCTGCACGGCATGATCGCCGGGCGTCCCGACTGGTGCATCTCGCGCCAGCGCACCTGGGGGGTGCCGATCCCGTTCTTCCTGCACAAGGAAACCGGCGACCTGCATCCGCGTACCGTCGAGCTGATGGAGCAGGTGGCCCGGCGCGTCGAACAGCAGGGCATCGAGGCCTGGTTCAGGCTGGATGCAAGCGAGTTGCTGGGCAGCGAGGCTGCGCAGTACGACAAGATCAGCGACACCCTGGATGTCTGGTTCGACTCCGGCACCACCCACTGGCATGTGCTGCGTGGCTCGCACCCGCTGGGGCATCTCAGCGGTCCGCGCGCCGACCTCTATCTGGAAGGCTCCGACCAGCACCGCGGCTGGTTCCATTCCTCCCTGCTGACCGGTTGTGCGATCGACAACCATGCGCCCTACAAGGGCTTGCTGACCCATGGTTTCGTGGTCGACGAGAGCGGGCGCAAGATGTCCAAGTCGCTCGGCAACGTCATCGCGCCGCAGGAAGTCAACGACAGCATGGGCGCCGATATTCTGCGCCTGTGGGTCTCGGCCACCGATTACTCGGGCGAAATGGCCGTATCCAAGGTCATCCTGCAACGCAGTGCCGATGCCTACCGGCGGATTCGCAACACCATGCGCTTCCTGCTCTCCAACCTCAGCGGCTTCGACCCGGCGCGCGACCTGCTGCCGCCGGAGCAGATGCTCGAGCTGGATCGCTGGGCGCTGGATGCCGCCGCACGCCTGCAGGCCGAGATCGTCGAGTCGTATGCTGAATACCGCTTCCTCAACGTCTACCAGAAGGTGCATCACTTCTGCGTGCAGGAGCTCGGTGGCTTCTACCTCGACATCATCAAGGATCGCCAGTACACCACGCGCGCCGACAGCGTGGCGCGGCGTTCCTGCCAGACCGCACTGTTCCATATCGCCGAAGCCCTGGTGCGCTGGATCGCGCCGATCCTGGCCTTCACCGCCGAAGAAATCTGGCAGTTCCTGCCGGGCGAGCGCAACGAGTCGGTCATGCTGAATACCTGGTACGAAGGCTTGAGCGAGTTGCCGCCGGGCATCGCGCTGGATCGGGCCTACTGGGATGAGGTCATGACGGTCAAGGTGGCGGTGAACAAGGAACTGGAAAACCTGCGTGCCGCCAAGGCCATTGGTGGCAGCCTGCAGGCGGAGGTCACCCTGTTTGCCGAGGAGTCACTGGCGGCCAAGCTGGCCAGGCTGGGCAACGAACTGCGCTTTGTGCTGATTACCTCGACCGCCGAAGTACAGTCTTTGAGCGCGGCTACCGAGCTTGCAGTGGCCACCGAGGTGCCGGGGTTGAAGTTGCAGATTCTCAAGTCCGCACATGCCAAGTGCGGCCGCTGCTGGCATCACCGCGCCGATGTCGGCCAGCATGCGGCGCACCCGGAATTGTGCGAGCGCTGCGTGGAGAATATCGAGGGTGCAGGCGAGGTTCGGCACTATGCATGATGTTCATTGCACGGTTACCCGGGGAGCCAGCTTGCTGGCGCTATGCGGCGAATTGCCAGCAAGCTGGCTCCTACGGGAGGGCGGAGCATGAATGCCCGTTTCGGCAAGCTTGGCTGGCTCTGGCTCAGCCTGCTGGTGATCGTGCTGGATCAGCTCAGCAAGCTGTACTTCGAACACGCGCTGAACCTTTATCAGCAGATTGTCATCATTCCTGACTACTTCAGCTGGACCCTGGCCTACAACACCGGTGCGGCGTTCAGTTTTCTGGCTGATGCCGACGGTTGGCAGCGCTGGTTCTTCGCCGGTGTCGCGGTTGCCGTAAGCGCTATGCTGGTGGTCTGGATGAAAGGGCTGAAAGCGCATGAAAACTGGCTGGCCATAGCCTTGGCGCTGGTGCTCGGCGGGGCGCTGGGCAACCTGTTCGATCGCGTGGTTTACGGCCACGTGATCGACTTCATCCTGGTGCACTGGCAGCAGCGCTGGTATTTCCCGGCCTTCAATCTGGCCGACAGCGCCATCACCCTGGGCGCCATCATGCTTGCGCTGGATATGTTTCGCAGCAAGCCGTCGGAGGAGACAGGCACATGACTGAATCACGTATCGGAGAGGGAGCCCGGGTTACCCTGCATTTCGCCATCAAGCTGGAAAATGGCGAGGTGGTCGACAGCACCTTTGACAAGCAGCCAGCGACCTTCACCATTGGTGATGGCAGTCTGCTGCCGGGTTTCGAGCTGGTTCTGTTTGGCCTGAAGGGCGGCGACCAGCGCAGCTTGCCGATTGCCCCCGAGCAGGGTTTCGGGCAGGCCAATCCACAGAATGTGCAGGCCATTCCGCGCAGCCAGTTTGCCGAAATGGAGCTGTCCGAAGGCTTGCTGGTGATCTTCAACGATGCCGCGAACGCTGAGCTGCCGGGCGTGGTCAAAGAATTTGACGAGGCGCGCGTGATCATCGACTTCAATCACCCGCTGGCGGGCAAGAACCTGACCTTCGACGTTGAAATCATCGAAGTGAAAACCAACTGATTAAAACAGTCCTGTAGGAGCCAGCTTGCTGGCGATCCGTGCATGCTGTGATCGCCAGCAAGCTGGCTCCTACAGGAAAACATGAGCCAAACAGGCAGGTCGCAACGAGCGTCCGGGGCTAACCATCATGCATATCAAGCTCGCCAATCCCCGCGGTTTCTGCGCCGGCGTCGACCGTGCCATTGAAATCGTCAATCGTGCGCTGGAAGTCTTCGGCCCGCCGATCTATGTGCGGCATGAAGTGGTGCATAACAAGTTTGTGGTCGAAGACCTGCGTTCCCGTGGCGCGGTGTTTGTCGAGGAACTCGATCAGGTACCGGACAACGTCATCGTCATCTTCAGTGCCCATGGCGTGTCGCAGGCAGTGCGCAAGGAGGCGGAAAACCGCGGCCTGAAGGTATTCGATGCGACCTGCCCGCTGGTGACCAAGGTGCACATGGAGGTGGCGCGCTACAGCCAGGAGGGCCGTGAGTGCGTGCTGATCGGCCACCAGGGTCACCCCGAGGTAGAAGGTACCATGGGCCAGTACGACCATCGCAATGGTGGCGAGATCTATCTGGTTGAAGATGAGGCGGATGTCGCCGGACTGCAGGTGCGTCATCCTGAATCGCTGGCCTTTGTCACCCAGACCACCTTGTCCATGGATGACACCAGCAAGGTGATCGATGCCCTGCGTGAGCGCTTCCCCAGCATCGGCGGGCCGCGCAAGGATGACATCTGCTATGCCACGCAGAACCGCCAGGACGCAGTCAAGCAACTGGCCGACGAGTGCGATGTGGTGCTGGTGGTGGGCAGCCCGAACAGCTCCAACTCCAACCGCCTGCGCGAACTCGCCGAGCGCCTGAATACGCCGGCCTACCTGATCGATGGTGCCGAGGATCTGCAAATGGCCTGGTTCGACGGCAAGCAGTGCATTGGCATTACTGCCGGCGCCTCGGCCCCGGACGTGCTGGTCAGGGGGGTGATTAGCCAGCTGCAGGCCTGGGGTGCATCCGGCGCAGTCGAGCTGGAAGGGCGGCCGGAACATGTGACCTTTTCCATGCCCAAAGAGCTGCGGCTGAAGCCGGTAGACTGATCGCCGCCGTTGCGGCGTTGTACTTTTGTAGAAGCGTCGGCCATGGCGCGCGCTTTTGCTGTTGGCCGGGCGACGCGGCGCCAGCCCTGGTCAGGGGCAAGCACTGGTCGGCGCCTTGTTTCTGCGTACCCGCCCGGTTGCGCTGAGGATTAGTTGGCGTGCTGGCAGTTCGCCAGCCTGGTCGCAGATGTTCAGGGTTCCCGCCTGAAAGCCACCGCCCTGGAATTTTGCACTGCCGTCCGGGGTGTAGCGGATATAACGGCGTACCGGGGAATTGCCCTGGATCTTCAGGCCTCCCGGCAAATCGGCCACCTGCAGCAGCAAGGGCTCGCCACTATCCTGGCTGCCATTGCCATCCAGATCGGCATAAACGCTCCAGCCGTTGCTCCAGTCGTCATCCGTGCTTTCGATCAGTACCGCCGTACGGCGCTTTATCGCCTCGGTTCGCGCCAGGATAAAGGCCCCGACCAGGCGATTGCTGGCACTGGTCAATTGCTGGGCGTGCATGATGCGGCCGAACGCCGGGATGGCCGTGCTGGAAATTGTCGCGATTGCAGCCAGAACCACCAGTGCTTCCACCAGAGTGAAGCCGTGAGAGTTGCGGGGCATGGCATCCTTGCCTCCTGATTGTCCATTCCCTGGCGATCCTGCCGGGGTAGTTACCTGTCGTCTGCCCAGAAAGTCCGGTCGTCCAGCTTTCCAGCGGTAAAATTCACACGACGTTTAATATCTAGATCGGAAATGGGGATTTTCAAGAAAACTTTCTCCACAGATTGACTGGCTATCTACTGCCAATAACAGGATGACGTGATGATGCGAACCAAGCAGCGGGGCTTTACCCTGATCGAGTTGATGGTAGTGGTGGCGATCATAGGCATTATCGCCGCCATTGCCATCCCGAGTTACACCAACTACCTGATCAAGTCCCGGCGTACCGCAGCCCAGTCGCAGATGATGGATATTGCCAATCGCGAACAGCAGTTCCTGCTGGCAAATCGTGCCTACGCCAGCAAGTCCGCCATCGAGGCAAGTGGCTACTCGCTGCCGGCGGAAGTCTCCAAATACTATGGGTATTCGATCACCGTTGGCACGGGCACGGTACCGTCGTTCACTATCACCTTCACGCCTTCGGGCACCCAGTCCTCGGATGGCAACCTCAGCCTCGATAATGCCGGGGCCAAGTCCCCGGCCGCGAAGTGGTAGCCATGTACTCATCGACAGAGAAAAGCGGGCCGAATGCCCGCCTCCAGCGCGGCATGACGCTGATCGAAGTAATGGTCACCGTGTTTATTCTCGCGGTTGGCCTGCTCGGCATGGCCGGCCTGCAGGCACGCCTGCAGCAGTCGGAGATGGAAGCCTATCAGCGCTCCCAGGCCCTCATGCTGTTGCAGGACATGGCTAGTCGGCTGGCAACCAATCGCAACTCTGCCGATCTCTATGAAGCGGCAACTTCCGCGGCGGCGTCGGGTGCGGCTTGTCCGACAAACACGGCAACCCAGGTGGACCGCGATGCCAGTGAATGGTGCAACGCACTGCAGGGTGCCGGCGAAACCTCTGGCAGCAGCAAGGCTGGCGCGATGATTGGCGGACGCGGCTGCGTGGAGGCAACCGGTAATCCCGGCGAGTACATGATCACTGTAGCCTGGCAGGGGCTCAATCCCCTGAGCGCGCCACCGGCGAGCGTGGCCTGCGGCAAGGATCTGTATGACGGAGGCGTCTGCTCGGGTGATCTGTGCCGTCGCGTGGTTACCACCATCGTGCGGGTGGCCAGCCTATGAATCCGATCAAGTTCCGCCGCCGGCAGGCTGGCCTCAGCCTCATCGAGCTGATGGTTGCGATGGCTGTTGCCTTGCTGATGACCGTGGCCATCCTGCAGTTGTTTCTCGACATTGTTCGCAGCAATGACGATCTGGCGCGCACCAACGCCCAGATCGAGAACGGCCGTTTTGCCATCCAGTTAATCAGCAATGATCTGATGCATGCCGGATTCTGGGATGGTTACCTACCCGACTACGACGATCTGACCGCCGCAGACGCGCCAACCGGGTATCCCGCCAGCTTTGTCGCTCCCGATCCCTGCCTGGCGCTGGCGTCCTGGACAGCGACATACAAGGACAACCTGCTGCGCATGCCGGTGCAAAGCTTCAATGCGGTCCCGGCCGGTTGCTCGGGAGTGGTGCAAAATCGCAAGGCCGGTACCGATGTGCTGGTGGTGCGCTATGCCGGTACCTCGGTGGTGGCATCCCCCGCAGCGGGTAGTGTGTACTTCCAGCCCTCGTTCTGCTCCGGTGCTTCAGCCTATGCCTATGTGCTTGGTACTTCCGGGTTCAGCATGCAGAAGCGGGACTGCCTGACCACTGCCGATATCCGCGCCTACGTCTCGCATATCTACTTTATCCGCACAGACAACACCCTGATGCGCGCAGAGTTCGTTGGCGGTGTCTGGAGTGTGCAGCCGCTGATTGATGGCGTCGAGTCGCTGGTGGTTGAGCTGGGCGTGGATGATGTGAGTGACTCGGGGGGCGCCGTCGATTACAGCGCCGCGGTCGCCTGGGCTGACCCGCTGGACAAGGTCTCACCCACCAACCGCGGTGATGGCGCACCGGATGGCGGCTTCGTCCGTTGCCCGGCTGCCGGTTGCACTGTGGACCAGTTGCTCAATACCGTGGCGGCCAAGCTGTATCTGCTGGTCAGGGCCACGGAGGCAACGCCGGACTTTACCAACAGCAAGAGCTATACGCTGGGATCAACGGCGGTGGCAGCCTTCAACGACGGATTCAAGCGACATGTCTACTCGACCTCGGTGCGCTTTCACAATGTTGCAGCGCGGAGGGAGACGCCATGAGTGCCTTTAAGTGTCAATCGCAGAGCGGTGCCGCCCTGGTGGTCGCCATGATCATGCTGCTGCTGTTTACCCTGCTGCTTTCTGGGGCTTTCACCCTGAGCACGGTCAACCTCAAGGCGGTGGGCAACATGCAGATGCGGGAAGAGGCACTGGCTGCCGCCAATGCGGTCATCGAGCAGGTCCTGAGCACTGATTTTGTCGGCTCCGGTGCGCAGAGCGCCATCGGCTGGGATGTGAACAATGACGGTACCAATGAGTATCTCGTGGATGTCGATGAACCTGAATGCATCCGTGCCACGCTGGCTGAGGCTACCGCGCCCAGCAGCGTCAACCTAGTAGCCTTGTCCAGCATGACCTGGAATACCGTCTGGCAGATTCAGGGAACCGCCACGGACGCTGCCAACGGTACTTCTGTCACGGTGCGCGAGGGGGTCAGGGTATTGCTGACCGATGCGGAAAAGAACACCCATTGCTTCTAGCGGCTGGAGATTGGACATGAAACGCAATTTTATTCGAAGCCTGCTGGGAGTAATCCTGTTTGCGGTCAGTGCAACCAGCCAGGCCGAGGATATCGACCTGTTCGTCAAGAGTGAAGGCACGGCCGGCGATCCGCCCAATGTCTTGTTGATACTGGATAACGCCGCCAACTTCTCTTCGGCAACCAGTTCAGGGTTCACAACTTGTCCCGGAGTCACGGGCTTGTCATCCACCATGTCCAGTACAAACGCGGGCCTTGAGCAGTGTGCGCTGTACAAGGTGATAGAAGCGCTGGATCCAGGCACCGTGAGTCTGGGCGTCATGATGTTCAATGCCAACTCCTTTTTCCCATCCTGCCCAGGTGGTGATGGAGGGTGCTTGGTTTATCCGATGACCGAGATGACGGCAACCAACAAAGCTGCGATGCTAGATTGGTTGAAGACTTGGGTTATTACCAACGGGCAGGCGCCAGCTGGTGCCCTCAATGTCAAAACAAACAACAAGAAAAACGGCCAGGCAATGCAGGAAGCTTGGGCATTTTTTGCCGGAAAGAAAGGGGTCTCCGGGCGCGACTATAGCGCCATAAAACCGGGGGCCAGCTGCGCCAATAACTATGTGGTTTTTGTGGGTAATGCCGACGGAAGTAACGGCACCCCGGGTGATGGGGCTAATAATAGTGATGATGCCCTTAATGGGACGCTGACGGGCACTAACGCACTGATGAATGCCTCCCCCGCAGCCACTGCGTTACAGAAAGCCCTGATTACCGATCCGGTTCCGGTTTCTTGTGAGGGTGGCGGTTCTCAGACCTTGCAGTCCGGGGCTGTCCAGCACTCCAGCAGAGGTCACTACGCCGCCGAGTGGGCCCGTTATATGTCGTCGCAAAACATCACCACCTATACCATTGGCTTGTTGGGTTCCGCGTGTAAGAAAGAATACGAGGCCCTTCTTAAAATCATGGGTGACGAGGTAGGTGGTGGTAAGTATTTCCCTACAAATAATTTCGAGGAGCTAAAAACAGCGTTTGCCGCGGCCTTGAGTGAAATCCAGTCGGTCAACAGCGTGTTCGCTTCGGTAAGCTTGCCGGTGAGCGTCAACACTCAGGGCACCTATCTCAATCAGGTGTTTGTCGGGATGTTCCGTCCGGATGAGAAAGCCGGGCCGCGTTGGTTTGGCAATCTTAAGCAGTACAAACTGGGTTATCTCGGCAACAGTCTGAAACTGCTCGACGCCGATGGCGCAGGTGCCATCTCCAGCGGTGAAAGCGGCTTCATCTCCGAAAACGCGCGCAGTTTCTGGACACCGCCGACGAGTCAGACCTTGAGTACCTTGTATTGGTACGATCTGGCCGTTGCGAACTCGATTGGTTACCTGCCGGCATCCGAGACCCCCGACGGCAACATGGTGGAAAAAGGTGGGCAGGGTTACAAACTCAGGACTATCGCGCCGGCAGATCGCAAGGTACTGACTTGTGCGGATGCTGATTGCGGGAGCCTGGGCAACTTTGACGTGGATAATGGCGCGATTACTGCCGCCGCGTTGGCCGTGACTGATGCCGAGCGGGATGAGGTTATCAACTGGGCGCGCGGCTTGAATGTGGACGCCGAACACATCGCCAACAGTACGTTGGATGGCTCCGGGTATGTGACCAAGATGGACGCAGCCGATGCTGAGCTTCAGATGCGACCTTCCTCGCACGGGGACGTAGTGCATTCGCGGCCGGTAGCAATTAATTTTTCAACCGATGCAGATCCTGAGGTTGTGGTTTTTTATGGCGGCAATGACGGCATCCTGCGCGCAGTGAATGGCAACCGCGACGGTGGGAGTGCCGTGGGCGGCAAGCAGCCGGGCGAGGAGTTGTGGTCGTTCGTTGCGCCGGCATCCTACGGGATCTTCTCCAGACTCAAGGCTAAGACTCCGTTGATCAGCTACCCCAATGTTTCTGGTGGGGAGCCCAAGGATTATGGCTTCGATGGGCCGGTGACGGCCTACAAGGCCGCTTCGTCAGCTTGGGTATATGCCAGCATGCGGCGTGGCGGGCGGATGCTGTATGCCTTCGATGTGCCGGACACCAATCCGGCCAACCCCACACTCAAGTGGCGCGTGGGTTGTGACGACAACGGTTGTACTGACAGCAAATTTTCTGGCATCGGACAAACTTGGGCAGTACCCACGGTGATCAAATCGGCTGGCTATGCGGCCTCAGGCGTGAGCAAGCCAATGCTTATCGTCGGCGGCGGCTATGACAGCTGCGAGGATAAGAATATAGCGGATTGCACGTCGTCGAGCCCAGGGCACGCCATCTATCTGCTGGATGCCGAAACCGGCGAAGAGCTGCAGACGTTTGACAGCTCGGATGTCGCTGACGACATGGGGGGCGTGATCGGTGATATCACGGTGCTCAAGGACAGTGCCGGCTTGGCGACCTATGCCTATGCGGCTGATCTGAGCGGCAACGTCTACCGTATCTCCGGTACAGCGAATGCCCCCATCGGTTCAGTAGCGCCCGGCTCTTGGGTTATCACCAAGATTGCCAGCCTGGGTGGAACGGGCGGCAGCGCGCGCAAGTTCATGTTCGGGCCGGATGTGGTGGTCGATAACGGGGTGAACTACATCATGCTCGGCTCGGGGGATCGCGAGAAGCCGACGGTCGATTATCCCGATTCCAATGCAGTGAATAACTACTTCTTCATGCTCAAGGACGTCCCGACAAATTCGACCTGGCTGTCCAGTGAAAATGCCAACTGTTCGGCGGACATCATCTGTGTCAACTCGTTGCTGGCCATTACAACGTCGGCAACCCCTGCCCAGGCGGATATCGACGCCAAGAAAGGCTGGTATCTGCAACTGAGCACTTCGGAACAGGTGGTGACTTCGGCGCTGACTATCTTCGGCACGGTGTATTTCAGTACTCACCAGCCCGATCTGGGCCTGGTCGAAGGTTGTTCTGCCAAGCTTGGCGAGTCGCGGGCCTACGCCATCAGTTACAAGAATGCTGAAGGCCTGGATGGTCCACGCTACGTCGATCTGGTCGGCGATGGCTTGCCACCCTCTCCGGTGGCCGGTTTGGTGACCCTGGACGATGGAACCACGGTACCCTTCTGTATCGGTTGCGGTGAGAAGCCGCTGGAAGGCTCGGAGCCCCCGAGCCCGCCGGGTGCCAAGCAGCCCAAGTCCAGGGTTTTCTGGAATATCGAGCAATGAAGGCTGTATCTGATCGCGTTGAACGGCTTGGCCTTGTTGGCTCCAGTCATGGGTGCGCGCGTGCCCATGGCTTCACTCTGGTCGAGCTGATGGTGGTGCTTGCTGTCATCGCCATCCTCGCCGCCATTGCCATTCCGCAGATGAATGACAGCACGCTGGGCAGCAAGTTGCGGGCGCAGGCCAATGATCTGTCGATGGGTGCCGTGCTGGCGCGCAGCGAGGCAATCAAGCGCAATCAGGTGGTTAACCTTTGTGCCTCGAGCGATGGATCATCCTGCTCCGGTGGCTGGGCGGATGGCTGGATTGTCGTCAGCAGCGACGGTACGGTAATCCAGAGTCATCCTGCGGCGGCGACGGGTTTCGTCATCGACGCCGATGCCACAAACATTGCCTTTCAGCCTTCCGGCGTGGGTTCGACAGCAACTGCCCTCACGATTTGCCGGCAAAGTCCGACGGCCGGCAGTCAGGAGCGGGTGGTGAGCATAAGCGCAACGGGCAGGGCTTCCGTGGCCAAAACCGCCGCCGGCAGCTGCCCGTGATGGCGGCGGCGGGCGCGAGTTTGCTCGTTGTTTTGCTGAATCGCTGATCCAGCAACTTACGGACCCGTCGATGCAGGATATCCTTGTCATTGGTGCCGGAGTCATCGGCCAGCTTTCTGCCCTACAGCTGGCCAGTGCGGGGCTGCGGGTTACTCTCGTGGATGCGGCCCAGGCGGGCCAGGAATCCTCTTGGGCCGGTGGCGGCATCATTTCCCCCCTTTACCCTTGGCGCTACAGCCCGGCGGTGACGGCGCTGGCGCAGTGGTCACAGGCCTTCTACCCGCGCCTGGCCGGGCAGTTGCTGGCGCAGACGAATATCGATCCGGAAGTACATGCCACCGGGCTGTTCTGGCTTGACCTGGAAGATGAGATGCTGGCGCTGCAGTGGGCGCAGGCGCTCGGCAAGCCGCTGGTGCCGGTCGACATGGCACAGGTCAGGACGGTGATCCCGGCCCTGGGGGACGGTTTTACTCGGGCAGTGCATATGCCCGGGCTGGCCAATGTGCGCAATCCGCGCCTGCTCAAGGCGCTACGGGTAGCACTGCTGCAGTTACCGAATCTATGCCTGCAGGAAAACGCTGCAGTCACCGGCTTCATTACCGAAGCAGGCCGGGTTTGTGGCGTGCAGACCCGTCAGGGACAGCTGCGGGCTGGGCAAGTGGTGCTGGCGGCGGGGGCCTGGAGCGGCGAGTTGCTTGCCGGTCTGGACATCCAGCTGCCGGTCGAGCCGGTGAAAGGGCAGATGATTCTCTACCAGTGTGCCGCGGACTTTTTACCGGCGATGGTGCTGGGCAAGGGCCGCTATGCGATACCGCGCCGCGATGGCCATGTGCTGGTCGGCAGCACGCTGGAGCATGCCGGTTTCGACAAGACCCCCACCGGGGATGCCCTGGCGAGTCTAAAGGCTTCGGCCGAGGCCTTGTTGCCTGCACTGGCGCAAGCTGAAGTGGTCGGGCATTGGGCTGGCTTGCGCCCAGGCTCGCCGGAGGGAATTCCGTTTATCGGCGAAGTTCCCGCTTTTCCGGGGCTCTGGCTGAACTGCGGGCATTATCGCAATGGCCTGGTGCTGGCGCCGGCCTCCTGCGAGCTGCTGAAGAACCTGCTGCTGGATGAGTCGCCGATTGTTGATCCGGGGCCTTATTCTCCGGCGGGGCGGCTTGGTTCCTGCGCCTAACCCTCTAGCTGCTAGGCGAGGGGACATTCGGATTTTGCCGAGCATGTTGTGCGTTGGTAGGAGCCAGCTTGCTGGCGATCAGCTCATCCAAATCGCCAGCAAGCTGGCTCCTACAACACTTGGTTGTGTTTAGTCGATGCCTAGCTTTTTCAGCCGGTAGCGCATCGAGCGGAAGCTCAGGCCGAGGCGTTCAGCCGCAGCCGTGCGGTTCCAGCGGGTTTCTTCCAAGGCTTGCATGATCAGTTTGCGCTCGATGCTTTCCAGATAGTCTTCGAGGTTGTCGATTTGCGCCAGCGATGCCTCTCCATTCTCCTTGCAGCCTGACGCTTCAGTCAGGCGCAGGTCGTCTGCCTTGATCAGGTTGTCTTCGCACAGGGTGTAGGCGCGCTCGAGCATGTTCTCCAGCTCGCGCACGTTGCCCGGGAAGCGGTAGCACATGAGCTTGTCCAGAGCCTCGCTGCTCAGTATGGCCGCGCCCAGTCCGGTGCTTTCGGACAGGCGCTTGAGCATGCTGTCGGTGAGCAAACCCATATCTTCACGGCGCTCGCGCAGTGGCGGAACGCGCAATTCGATGACATTGAGGCGGTAGAACAGATCCTGGCGGAAGTTGCCCGCAGCCACCTCAGCGGCCAGATCCTTGTGCGTGGCGCACAGGATGCGCACATCGACCACGGCTTCCTGCTGGCTGCCCACTGCGCGCACCGATTTTTCCTGGATGGCGCGCAACAGCTTGACCTGCATGGGCAGGGGCAAGTCGGCCACTTCATCGAGAAACAGTGTGCCGCCGCTGGCGGCCTGGAACAGTCCCTGCTTGTCTTCCGTGGCGCCGGTGAAGCTGCCCTTGCGGTGGCCGAAGAATTCGCTTTCCATCAGTTCCGAGGGGATCGCGCCACAGTTCACTGGTACGAAAGGGCGCTCATGCCGTGGCCCCTGCTCGTGCATCAGGCGCGCGACCAGCTCCTTGCCACTCCCGGATTCGCCGCTGATGTAGATTGGTGCCTGGCTGCGCGCGAGTTTGATGATTTGCTTGCGCAAGGTCTGCATCGGTGGTGACTCGCCCAGCAGGCGATTCTCCAGCGGGGCGCCGCTGTTGGTGCTGTCCGGTATACGGAGAGCAGTGGCGACCAGCTCGCGCAGGCGGGCCAGGTCCAGGGGCTTGGTCAGGAAGTCGAAAGCGCCCGCCTTGAGCGCATTGATCGCGGTGTCGAGACTGCCGTAAGCGGTGATCATGGCCACCGGAGTCTGCGGATGGCGTTGCTGGATGTGCTGTACCAGTTCCAGTCCGGTGCCGTCCGGCAGGCGCATGTCGGTCAGGCACAGGTCAAAGGTTTCCGTGGCCAGCCATTCGCGGGCCTCCTTGACGTTGCGCGCGCTGCGGGTGTCCAGTCGGAGGCG
This sequence comes from Pseudomonas sp. N040, assembly GCF_015637705.1. Lineage (GTDB taxonomy): Bacteria > Pseudomonadota > Gammaproteobacteria > Pseudomonadales > Pseudomonadaceae > Aquipseudomonas. The sequence goes on from NZ_JADOBE010000005.1 coordinate 112,015, forward strand.
GCCGAGGGTGATTTCCAGCAGTTCGCGGATATCCGGTTCATCATCGACGATCAGGGCTTTCTGCCGGTTGGTCATGTTCGGCTCAGTTTGCGTGGGTGGGCGAAGGTGATGCGGAAGCAGCTGCCGCCGTGCTCGCTGGGTTTGTAGTCGAGCCGGGCCTGATTGCTTTCGCACAGCTCGCGGGAGATGTACAGGCCAAGCCCGGTGCCCTTGGTCTCGGTGGTATAGAACGGCTCGAAAATATTATCCAGGCGCTCCGGCGCCACGCCGGGGCCATCGTCATGCACTTCCATGACCGGTAGTTCGCTCTGCGGGTCGATGAACAGCTTGATCCACAGCTGCGCAGCGGGGTTGTCCAGCTGGCTGTAGCGCAAGCCATTCTGCACCAGATTGGTCAGCACCTGATGCAGTTGATCCGGATCCATGCGGGAATGCAGGCCAGGCTCGTCAGCCAGGAGATGAATGGTCTGCGCTGCCGGTGCACTGCTGCGAAACTCGAGGACGTAGTTGTGCAGCCAGGCGCTGAGATCCAGCAGCTTCGGTTCGGCCGCCCGTCGCCGGGACAGTTGCAGGACGTTTTCAATGACCAGATTCATGCGGCGTGACTGGTCCTGAATGATCTGTGCTAGGCGCTGGTCGCCGGCGGTCAGGCTTTCCGACTCCAGCAGTAACTGGGCGGCGTGGCTGATGGCGCCCAGCGGATTGCGGATCTCATGGGCAATGCCGGCGGTCAGGCGGCCGAGCGAGACCAGCTTGAGTTGTTGTGCCTGCTGGGCGATCCGTGAAATGTCATCGAGAAAGACCAGAGTGTGCAGCTGGTTGCCGTGCGGCAGAGTGACGAAGTTCGGTTGCAGCGAGGTACCGGACTTGGTGTGCAGGCTCTGCGGGATCAGTGTCGGGTTCTGTTGCCAGTCGCGCAAACGCTTGTGCAGTTCCGGTTGCCAGACCGCCAGTTCGCTGCCCGGTCGGCCTTCGGCTCCCAGCAGCCGCGTAGCGCTGGGGTTGTTCAGCAACAGTTTCAGGCGCGGATCCAGCAACAGGATGCCGGTACGCATGCGCTGCAGGATGCGCGTGTTGAGTGCTTCCAGATTGGCGACATCGATGGCGCGCTGGGCGGCGATCGATTCGGTCTGCTGCAGCCGGTTGGTCAGGTTTTGTACGAACAGGGCAACGGCAAAACTGAGCAGGCCCAGCAGTCCGGCTTGCAGGTACTGGTTGCTGGCTGTGGGTCGGCTCAGGCTCAGGTAGAACGTCAGGTAAATCAGGCCAATCGCGGCGACCGCCGCTATCAGCAGGCCGACGCGGCCACGCAGCAGGATATTGGCGATGGCGACCGAGACAATCAGCAGGTTGCCGATGCCGCTGGTAATGCCTCCGGCGGCATAGAGCAGCCAGGACAGCAGCAGCACATCGACCAGCGCCATGCTGAAAACCGCCAGCAGGTGGCCGGGCTTGCGCAGTGCGATGGTGAACAGCAGGCTGTTGATCAGGTAAGCCCAGCTGCCATAGCGGAACAGGTTGGCGCTGGTCAGGTTGAGCAGCTCCAGATCGAAGTTGCTCGAAGTCAGGGCGACCAGTGCGGCGCCGATGATCAGCCGGTACAGATGCGACAGGCGCAGGACGCGCCGGCCTTGCTCACCACTCAGCGTCAGGACTTCACTGGTCACTCTGGCGCGGACCCAGTTCCAGGTGCCGGGTGCTGCAGTACCAGTTACCGGCGCTTTCCTGCGCTTCGCGCTGCGGTACATGCAGGCCGCAATGGGCACAACGCACCATCGGTTGCGTCTCGCTCTGGCTCGGCGGCTGAGCGGCTGCCGGGTTCTTGAGGCGTCGCCAGAGCCAGACGGCGGCAACAATGAGAGCAATCCAGATTAGCAGGCGAAACATCGGTCTAAGACCTTTCGTGGGGGGGGATGGTCGCAGTGTAGCGAAGCTGCATGGCGCAGCACAGGCTTCTGCACGCGCCGTTGTTCAAGCGGTCGACGATGCGGGACAATGCACAGATCAGGAGCAGCTGTTCTACGGCTGCCGCGGTCATTGATGGAGAGGTTCATGAGCAAGATCTTGCGGGTGGTGATGGCCCAGCTGAATCTTCGGGTCGGTGATGTGCACGGGAACGTCGAGCGCATGATCGAGGCGGCGGTGACTGCGCGCGATCAGTGGCAGGCAGACCTGATTGTGTTCCCCGAGCTCTCGCTGTGTGGCTATCCGCCGGAAGATCTGCTGTTGCGCTCGAGCATGCAGCGTCGCATTGAACAAGGCTTGCTGCGCCTGCGTGAGGAGGTTCACGGCATTTACCTGGTGGTTGGTTATCCCTGGCTGGAGGACGAGAAGCGCTTCAACGCCTGTGCAGTGATTGCCGATGGCGAGTTGCTGGCCAGCTATTTCAAGCAGAACCTGCCGAATTACCGGGTGTTTGACGAGAAGCGTTATTTCGTTCCGGGCAATCAGCCTTGCGTGGTTGATATCAAGGGCGTGCCGGTGGCGTTGACCATCTGCGAGGACATCTGGTTTGCCGAGCCGGTGCGTCAGGCCCGTGAAGCCGGCGCCCGTCTGCTGCTCAGCCTGAATGCCTCGCCGTTCCATCTGGACAAGCAGCGCGAACGCGAAGAGGTGCTGGCGCAGCGGGCGCGCGAAGGCGGTATGCCGATCATCTATGTGAACCAGGTGGGCGGGCAGGACGAGCTGGTGTTCGACGGTGGCAGCTGCGCGGTTGACGCCAATGGCTGTATCCGCCAGCGCGCACCGGGTTTTGCCGAAGGCCTGCATCCGGTTGACCTGCTGGTGGAAGGGGGGCGCCTGAGTCCGCGGCAGGCCAGTTGTGCGGCACTGCCGGAACTGGAACAAAGCGTTTATCAGGCGCTGGTTGTCGGGGTGCGCGACTATGTGCAGAAGAATGGCTTCAAGGGCGTGCTGCTTGGCTTGTCTGGCGGCATCGACTCAGCACTCACGCTGGCCGTGGCGGTGGATGCGCTGGGCGCCGAGTGCGTGGAAGCGGTGATGATGCCGTATCACTACACAGCCCAGATCAGCCTGCAAGATGCCGAAGCGCAAGCCCATGCCTTGGGCGTGACCTATCGGGTGCTGCCGATCGCGCCGATGGTCGAGGCTTTCATGTCCACGCTGGCGCCGGTTTTCAGCGGGCTGGGGCGCGACACCACGGAAGAAAACCTGCAGGCACGGTGTCGCGGCACGCTGCTGATGGCGATGTCCAACAAGAAGGGTTACCTGGTGCTGACAACCGGCAACAAGAGCGAGATGGCCGTCGGTTACGCCACCCTCTACGGCGACATGGCCGGTGGTTTCGATGTGCTCAAGGATGTGCCCAAGACGCTGGTGTTCCGCCTGGCTGAATACCGCAATACGCTGGGTGCGGTGATACCGCAGCGGGTAATCGATCGGCCGCCGTCTGCCGAACTGGCTCCCGACCAGAAGGACGAAGACTCGTTGCCGCCGTATCCGGTACTCGACGAGATCCTCAAGCTGTATATCGAGTTTGATCTGTCCGCCAATGCCATCATCGCCGAGGGGGTTGACGAGGACACCGTGCGCCGGGTGCTGCGGCTGGTCGACCTGAACGAATACAAGCGCCGCCAGGCGGCGGTTGGCGTGCGCGTGACCCAGCGTGGCTTTGGCCGGGATCGCCGCTACCCGATCACCTCTGGCTGGCGCCTGGGCGACTGAGGCGGAACTCGGGCTGGAAAGGGGCAGGGTCTTGCGTGGCTTGGCAGGGCGAGCGTCTGCTTTGTCCATCGGCTGACAACCAGACTGCGCTAAGCCATGCGTCGAGAATGGAGAAGGGAGGCCGCGGCCTCCCTTCTTTTTACTCTCCGGTTCTCTCGTCGAGTTCGGTCTCGGTGTTGAGGTCGTCGTCGAAGTTGGGGTCCTCAACGGTGACGCCCTGCACTTCTTCCGGCTCATCAGTGAACAGGCCGAAGGTCAGGACATCGAACCATTGGATGTTGTAGTCCTCCATCTCAATGTCTTCACCGGCCTCTTCGACATTCTTCTGCAGCTCTTCGCGGTTTTCCGGCTGCAGTTCGTCCGGGATTTCTTCCTGGGCATTTTCGTACTGGCGGATCACGTCGCGGCTGGCGCGGGTTTCGCCCGGCGGCAGGGGTTCATCGCTCTCGATCAGCGCCAGCGTGGTCTTGGCCAGCCAGGAGCGTTCGCTTTCCGGCGTCTCGCGCGGGACAAACTGGCCGTCTACCAGGCTTGGGTTGTCCGGGTAGTTGAGTTTCAGGACAGCCAGGCTGGTGGCGGCAACGTCATCCATGCCCAGCTTCTGGTACGCCTCGACCATCACCGCCAGGCCGTCGCCAACCGAAGGGGTTTCCTGGAAGTTCTCGACCACATAGCGCCCGCGGTTGGCAGCCGCCACATAGGCACCGCGGCGGATGTAATAGTCGGCAACATGGATTTCATAGGCTGCCAGCAGGTTGCGCAGGTAAATCATGCGCTGCTTGGCATCGGGCGCATAACGGCTGTTGGGAAAGCGGCTGGTCAGCTGGGCGAAGTCGTTGAAGGAGTCACGCGCCGCGCCAGGATCGCGCTTGGTCATGTCCAGTGGCAGGAAGCGCGCCAGCAAGCCGCTGTCCTGGTCATAAGCCGCCAGGCCTTTCAGGTAGTAGGCGTAGTCGACGTTGGCGTTCTGTGGATTGAGGCGGATGAAACGGTCAGCCGACGAGCGTGCGGCTTCAGGCTCGGAGTTCTTGTAGTAGGCGTAGATAAGCTCCAGCTGGGCCTGTGCAGCATATTGGCCAAACGGGTAACGCGACTCCAGGGCTTTGAGCCGGGTGATGGCGGTGGTGTAGCTTTCGCTATCCAGTTCGTCCATGGCCTGCTGGTAGAGTTCGGTTTCGCTCAGGTTCTCGTCGACCTCGCTGCTTGAACAGGCAGCTGTCAGGGCGATGAAGGCAAGAAGCAGCAGGTGTTTCACTTGCATGGCGGCTGTTGTCCCTGTGACGGTCGGCTATATTGGCCTGTGCCGTCCTGTTATGATGTGCGCCCCGGGCTCGCCGGGACAAAGACGCAGTATTTAACCACAGCGTGCGGCCGAAACCAAAAGCTGCGCCTCCCTCCGCAGTAGCCCATGCCCAACGACCCCGATCAGCTTATTGAACTTACCGCCGAAGTGCCCACTGCACTGGGTGGTCAACGCCTCGACCAGATAGCTGCGCAGCTGTTTGGCGAGTACTCGCGCTCGCGCCTGTCCGGCTGGATCAAGGACGGGCGGCTGACGGTGGATGGTGCGGTGCTGCGGCCGCGCGATATCGTGCATGGCGGCGCCGTGCTGTGCCTGCAGGCCGAACAGGAAGCACAGGGCGAGTGGATAGCGCAGGACATTCCGCTGAACATCGTCTATGAGGACGAGCATCTGCTGGTGATCGACAAGCCGGCCGGGCTGGTTGTGCATCCGGCTGCCGGGCACGCCGACGGCACCTTGCTGAATGCCTTGCTGCACCATGTGCCGGACCTCATCAATGTGCCGCGCGCCGGAATCGTGCACCGTCTGGACAAGGACACCACCGGGTTGATGGTGGTGGCCAAGACCCTGCAGGCGCAGACCAAATTGGTTGATCAGCTGCAAAAGCGCACGGTCAGCCGGATTTATGAATGCATCGTGATCGGCGTGATCACCTCGGGCGGCAAGATTGATGCGCCGATCGGCCGCAGTTCGTCGCAGCGCCAGCGCATGGCGATCAGCGATGGCGGCAAGCCGGCCGTCAGTCATTACCGCGTGCTGGAACGCTTTCGCTCGCATACCTATGCACGGGTCAAGCTGGAAACCGGCCGCACCCACCAGATTCGCGTGCACATGACCCACGTCGGCTTCCCTTTGGTAGGTGATCAGTTGTATGGCGGCCGTTTCCGCATCCCGCCCGCGGCCAATCCGACCATGCTGCAGGCGCTCAAGGAGTTTCCGCGCCAGGCCCTGCATGCGCGCTTCCTCGAACTCGAGCATCCGCTGACTGGTGAGCGGATGAAGTGGGAATCGCCTCTGCCGGAAGATTTTGTCTGGTTGCTGACCCTGTTGCGGCAGGATCGTGAAGCCTTCGTCGGATGAGCCTCGGGCTTGAGCGCGGCAACCTGCTGATTCCCGACTGGCCGGCACCAGCCAGGGTGCGCAGTTGCATTACCACGCGGGCGGGCGGCGTCAGTTTGCCCCCCTTCGCTACCTTCAATCTCGGCTCGCATGTGGATGACCAGCCGCAGGCCGTTGCCGAGAACCGGCGCCGGCTTGCTACGACGCTGGGCTGTCAGCCGGCCTGGCTGGAGCAGGTCCACGGCATCCGGGTCGTCGAAGCTGATCCGCTGCGGGTTGCCGAGGCTGATGCCAGCTGGACGGCTACCCCCGGGATTGCCAGCGTGGTGCTCACCGCAGACTGCCTGCCGCTGTTGTTCTGTGACCGTGGCGGTACCCGTGTCGCCGCGGCCCATGCCGGCTGGCGCGGGCTGGCCGCTGGCGTGCTGGAGGCAACCCTCGACGCCCTCGGGGTGCCGGCAGAGCAGGTGCTGGTTTGGCTCGGCCCGGCGATTGGCCCGCAGGCATTCGAGGTGGGTGGCGAAGTGCGCGACATCTTCCTGGCCCAACACCCCCAGGCTGCCGAAGCGTTCGTTGCCAGCCGCAATCCGGGGCGCTTCATGGCGGATATCTACCAGCTGGCACGCATCCGGCTGGCGGCCTGCGGCGTCAGCGCCATCTATGGTGGCGGCGGCTGCACTTACTCGGATCCACGCTTCTTCTCCTATCGGCGCGCGGCGCGTACCGGGCGTTTTGCCAGCCTGATCTGGCTGGCCAACTGACGCATATCAAAAGCCTCCGGCTTGAATAGCGCAGAATCATCCTCATCTAGTGTTCATCTTGGCGGGTTTTCGTGTGGAGCACGCATCGTTCCAGCCTGCCCATAACCTGAGGGTGACTACATGCGAATCGATCGTTTGACCAGCAAGCTGCAACTGGCGTTGTCGGATGCGCAATCCGTGGCTGTCGGTATGGATCATCCGGCCATCGAGCCGGTGCATCTGCTGCAGGCTCTGCTCGAGCAGCAGGGCGGCGCCATCAAGCCGCTGCTGATGCAGGTCGGCTTTGACATCAACGCGCTGCGCAGCGCATTGACCCGCGAGCTCGACCGTCTGCCGAAGATCCAGAACCCCACCGGTGACGTGAACCTGTCGCAGGATCTGTCACGCCTGCTGAACCAGGCCGACCGCCTGTCCCAGCAGAAGGGCGACCAGTACATTTCCAGTGAACTGGTGTTGCTGGCCGCGATGGACGGGGGCACCACGCTGGGCAAGCTGCTGCTCGCCCAGGGCGTGTCGAAAAAAGCCCTGGAAAATGCCGTTGCCAACCTGCGCGGCGGCGATGCGGTGAATGACCCGAATGCCGAGGAGTCCCGTCAGGCCCTCGACAAGTACACCGTCGACATGACCAAGCGTGCCGAAGAGGGGAAGCTGGATCCGGTGATCGGCCGCGATGATGAAATCCGCCGGACCATCCAGGTGCTGCAGCGGCGCACCAAGAACAACCCGGTGCTGATCGGCGAGCCCGGTGTGGGCAAGACGGCGATTGTCGAAGGCCTGGCCCAGCGCATCATCAATGGCGAGGTGCCGGATGGCCTCAAGGGCAAGCGCCTGCTCTCGCTGGACATGGGTTCGCTGATCGCCGGCGCCAAGTTCCGCGGCGAGTTCGAGGAGCGCCTGAAGGCGGTGCTCAACGAGTTGGGCAAGCAGGAAGGGCAGGTAATCCTGTTCATCGACGAGCTGCATACCATGGTTGGTGCCGGCAAGGCCGAAGGCTCCATGGATGCCGGCAACATGCTCAAGCCGGCGCTGGCGCGCGGCGAGCTGCATTGCGTCGGCGCTACCACGCTGGATGAGTATCGCCAGTACATCGAGAAGGATGCGGCGCTCGAGCGCCGCTTCCAGAAGGTGCTGGTGGACGAGCCGAGCGAGGAGGACACCATCGCCATCCTGCGCGGCCTCAAGGAGCGCTACGAGGTTCACCACGGGGTCACCATCACCGACGGGGCGATCATTGCCGCGGCCAAACTCTCGCATCGCTATATCACCGACCGCCAGCTGCCGGACAAGGCGATCGACCTGATCGATGAGGCGGCTAGCCGCATCCGCATGGAGATCGACTCCAAGCCGGAAGAACTGGATCGCCTGGAACGTCGCCTGATCCAGCTGAAGATCGAGCGTGAAGCGCTGAAGCGCGAAGAAGACGAAGCGGCCTTGAAGCGCCTGGAAAAGCTCAAGGATGACATTGCGCGGCTGGAGCGGGAGTACGCTGACCTGGAAGAAATCTGGAAAGCCGAAAAAGCCGAGGTGCAGGGTTCTGCGCAGATTCAGCAGAAGATCGAGCAGGCCCGCCAGGAAATGGAGGCGGCCCGGCGCAAGGGCGACCTGGAGGCCATGGCGCGCATCCAGTACCAGACCATTCCGGACCTCGAGCGCAGCCAGCAGATGGCTGAGCAGCATGGCAAGGCCGAGAATCAGCTGTTGCGCAACAAGGTCACCGACGAGGAAATTGCCGAGGTGGTGTCCAAGTGGACCGGCATTCCGGTTGCCAAGATGCTCGAAGGCGAGCGGGACAAGCTGTTGCGCATGGAAGACATGCTGCACACCCGGGTGATCGGCCAGCATGAGGCAGTAGTGGCCGTGTCCAATGCGGTACGCCGCTCGCGCGCCGGGTTGGCCGATCCTGACCGCCCCAGCGGTTCCTTCCTGTTTCTCGGTCCGACCGGGGTGGGCAAGACCGAGCTGTGCAAGGCGCTCGCCGAATTCCTCTTCGACACCGAGGAGGCGATGGTTCGTATCGACATGTCCGAGTTCATGGAGAAGCATTCGGTGGCGCGGCTGATCGGTGCTCCGCCCGGCTATGTCGGCTATGAAGAAGGTGGTTATCTGACCGAAGCGGTACGGCGCAAGCCCTATTCGGTAGTGTTGCTGGATGAGGTCGAGAAGGCCCACCCGGATGTGTTCAATGTGCTGCTGCAGGTGCTCGAAGATGGCCGGCTGACGGATAGTCACGGACGCACGGTTGATTTCCGCAATACGGTGGTGGTGATGACGTCCAACCTGGGCTCCTCGCAGATCCAGGAGCTGGTCGGTGATCGCGAAGCACAGCGAGCGGCCGTCATGGATGCCATCAGCCAGCACTTCCGTCCGGAATTCATCAACCGTATCGATGAAGTGGTGGTCTTTGACGCGCTGGCCCGCGAACAGATTGCCGGTATCGCCGACATCCAGCTGCAGCGCCTGCGCAAGCGTCTGGCCGAGCGTGACCTGCGGCTGCAGCTGAGCCCCGAGGCGATGGACAAGCTGGTGGCCGTCGGTTACGACCCGGTCTATGGGGCCCGGCCACTGAAGCGGGCCCTGCAGCGCTGGGTGGAAAACCCGCTGGCGCAACTGATCCTGCAGGGCAAGTTTGCCCCGGAAACGCTGATCAGCGGCACGGTTCAGGGTGATGAAATCGTCTTCAGCTGAGTGCTGGGCTCCCCTGGTCACGCCGTTGGCAGGGCCGGGGTTTTGACTAGGTCATCGTTAAGTGTTGGCTTGCAGCGGTGCTGTAGGGTGGGTTAGCCGCAAAGCGGCGTAACCCACCATCGATGCAAAAGGCATCGCCCCTGCAGAGGCGCGTGCAACAGTTAACGGGTACAGCGTCTCATGGTTGGCCGAGATGGCGTAGCAGCACACCCCAGGCGGTTGCCTGCTCGCCCGTCATGTCAATGATCTGGAAGCCTGCCCAGCCATGCTGCGAGTGAGCGCCCTCACGGCTCCACAGGCAGTCAGCCTCCAGGGTGACCGAGCCAATGCCTTCCACTGGACGTGCCGGCACCAGGCGAAACTGCAGCACGGCGTCGGCCTCTACCGGCGCTTCACAGAACAGCATGAAGCCTTCGCTGGATAGATCTGCCAGGCGTCCCAGGCGCTCGCCGGAATGCAGCTCGTAGGCTTCAACCTGCAGGTTCAGGGTGTACCGGTCATGCTGGCGACGGTTGTCCATGGTGGCTCCCTATTTGCTGTCACCCTTGGTGCGGACAGTCAGGCGTTGCAGGATCCGGTAAATGGCGGTGAGCGCACGGTCAACCAGGGGCAGGTTGCGTTCCTGCGGCATAATGCGTGCTTCACCGTTCTCCATTTCGATGGCCAGCTGGGCAACGGGCTTGATCGCGACCCGCTGGCCGCTGCCATCGACAAACATGTAGTTGCGGGTGCCAGGGCTTAGCCATGAAAGCTTGAGGATGCGGGTTTTGCCGTTTTCGGTCAGCTCGAACCAGGTGCCGGGTTCGACCTGCTCCAGCTCCTGGATCAGTGCCTGGGTCCGGGAGGACAGCATCGGCGTCTGCGCTGTCGCTTTCATCAATGCAGCATCCTCGCCGAGCATGGCGCCAAGGGGGCTTTCCGGCAGCGTGGCATGCAGGTTGGCCGCAACTTCCGGCTGTTTGGACTGAACCGCCTGCTGGCAGGCCACGATGTCCTTGAGGAGCTGGCGAATGCCGTCCTGATGGTGGCCGCCAAGCAGCTCCAGCCCCATGCGCAGATCTTCCAGCAAGGCCAGACGCAATTCCTGCAGGCGCAGCAGTCCGCCGGCATCCAGCAGGGTTCCGCTCCAGGCCAGTTGCTCGGCCACTTCGCCAGTACGCTGCCATTCTGCGCTGTCAGTGCCGTGACGCAACAAAACGAATACCAGGACATCAATCCAGGTCAGTTCCAGAAAGTCACGAATGAGGGCCGGTGGCTGGCGCTCCTGCAGTGCCCGGGTAATGACCTCGGCAGCTTGCTGGCGGGCGCCGAGCAACTTGTCCCGGCCCTTGGCGGCTTCCACGGCACGTCGCTCGCGCAACTCGACCTTGTGTTGCAGGGTGGCAACATGCTCGGTGAATTCGTCCAGCAGTACGTCAAACAGCGTGAGGTTGCCGGCGAAATCAGCAATGACACGCTCCACGACCCAGCGCATTTTCGCTACCAGGCCGCGCGCATCGCCTTCGCTGCCGTACAGTGCGCCCGCTTGAGCCATGGCATTGAGCAGTTTGCGGGCCGGGTGTTCGGGCTGGGTGAACAAGGCCTTGTCCAGCAGGGCAACTTTCAGATACGGGGTGTGCAGGTGCGACAGGATGGTCTTGCAACTGTCTGGCAGGTTGGTGTCATCCAGAATGAAGTCAAACAGCATGCCCACCAGATCAATCACATCGGCTTCGGGATCGGCCAGTTTCTGCTGTCCTGGATTGCGGCTGTGTATCTCGAGCTGTCGCTGCAAGCTGGCCTTGAGGTTTATGACCTTCTGCGGTTCGTGCATGCGCTGTGTGAGGTCGTGCGCAGACTCTGCCTGTAGGCGGTTCAGCGCGTCCAGCAGTTCATCGGCGCTATAGGTTCGAGTGGCGCCGGTGGGTGCAAAGCTGGTGATGCTGGGTGTGCCGCCTGGTAGCTGGAGGCCTGTGCTGTGCTGGCGATTCTCTTTCAGCAAGCTGCTCAAGTCGGCGAACAACCCGGCTGGATCGGTTGGCGCAAGGCCTGAATCGGCAGGGCCGGTCTTGCGTTGCCGGCCAGCAGTTGGCGTGCTGCGCACTGCAGCTGTCGTGTCGGCGGGCGCCTGCCCGGGACTTGCGCTTGTCGCGCGGGCAGTAGGGGCTTGGCGCGGCTTGGCGGGCGGGCGCCGAGCAGTGTATTTGAGGTTGGGCAGTACCCCGGCTTCGATCAGAAGCTTGTTCAGCTCAGCGTAGAGCGCATCCAAGCCGCCCATGACGTGCTGGTCAAACAGCAGATAGAGAATGGTTTTGATCCGCAGCGGCAGGCAATGCGGGGCCAGGGCGGTGCGAAAGGCTTCGATAATGGCCAGGGGCCCAAAGGGATTGCTGTCTTCCAGTAATTTCTGACCGTTATTCAGCAGGGCCAGGCGTTGCTCCAAGGGGTAAATCGACTGGGCCGCCCGGGTGCGCACACGGTTGACCATGTTGCTCAGCTGGATACTTTCCTCATAGTCCTCATTCTCGAGCAGGGAAAGTTCGTTCGCCTCGGCTGGGGTGGGCTTGGTCGCCGGTTTCAGCTTGCCATCCATGAAGGCCGCAAGGTTGCGGGCGATCTGCTGGTGATAGGTGCGTTCGATTTGTGGTCGCAACCGGCGAAGGTCACGCATGTTGTCAAAGAACAGGGTCTGGATCTGATTGTTCTCGGCTTTCTCGGCGCACTCGAACAGGGTGTCGTCGACGTGGCTGAATAGCGTGGTGAGGTGTTCGGCGAGCTGGTTCAAGACCAGTTTTTTGCAGTTTTGCACCAGGGAGGTAAAGCGCGGCTGTATTGCGCGACTGGCCAGTGACGAATAGCCGCCAGGTTGGGTATTTGGAGTGTCCTGGTTGCTCATGGACTGCCCTGCGTTAAGCCTTGCGGCGACTCGTTCTGCAATGGAGACGAACTATTGACACATATACCAGTGAGCATGGCAACTGCAAATCCTTGAGTCTTTTAACGTCTTTCAGGCTTGACAGCAGTCTGTGGAAACGTAAAATGGCGCGCCTCTGATGCGGGAAACGGTTACCCGGTTCTGCAAAGGAGAAGGAAGCATAAGTTCCGCGATAGCTCAGTTGGTAGAGCAAGTGACTGTTAATCACTGGGTCCCTGGTTCGAGTCCAGGTCGTGGAGCCAAAACTTTCACCGGGGTATAGCGCAGTCCGGTAGCGCGCCTGCTTTGGGAGCAGGATGTCAGGAGTTCGAATCCCCTTACCCCGACCATTTTTGGGTCGTTAGCTCAGTTGGTAGAGCAGTTGGCTTTTAACCAATTGGTCGCAGGTTCGAATCCCGCACGACCCACCATATAAAAGCCCCGACCATCAGGTCGGGGCTTTTTTATTTTTGGCTTTGCGCTGGCGTTCCGCCAGTTGTCAGGTCACCAGTCGGCTCAACAGCCGGCTGGCCACGCCCAGCGCAACGACAATGAACAGTACAATCAGCAGCAGCCGCCACGGTCGGAAGGGCTTGCGCTCCACCTGATGCTGCGGGGCGGCCAGGTAACTGTCTACTTTCAACTGGTCTTCTGGGGTAAGGCGACTGGTCATGCGGGCTCTCGATGTTGGGGGTCGATGTTCAGGCTGGGTGGTTCAGTCCGGTTCGACGATTACTGGATCGCCAAGACGAATTATTCCACCTTGTAGCACCCTGGCAGTAATGCCGCCATGACCGCGTACGGCCTGAAAGGCGCCCCTTCCGAGCCGTTCCTCCAGGCGTGCGCAAGGTTGGCACCAGCCGGTGGTTTCGAGGAGCGTGCTGCCAATACGAAACCTGCGACCTTTCAGGCTGAACAGATTGATTCCTGCAACGGCGATGTTGCGGCGCAGATCAGCTGCCGAGACTGGCTTTCCCAGCAAACCTGCAATCACTGCCAGATGCTCCCACTGGATCAGCGTTACTTGCCGGTTGTTGCCTGGGCCTGGCCGCGCATGATCGCCAGTTAGTCCAGCCGCATGGCGGGCTTCAACCGCGTCCACTTCGAGCATGTCATTGTGCGCCGCCGGCCGTACGCCGAGCCATTGCACGTGTCCCCTTTGCGGGACAGCGGCGAGCAACTCCTGCAGTGGGCTCACGGGTGTTCGCCCACAGCGGGCCGGCAGGCGTGGTTCAATGGACAGAGCAAAAACCCGTTGTGCTGTTGTAGCGGGGATGTCATCAGTGAAAGGTGCGCGGATCTGTTCATGTCGGCAGTTTAGCCGCGCCAGGCTGATTTGCCGCAATGGCTGGAGGGTCGTCGCGTTGTAGACTGCAACAGTCTGTCGCGGCGCATTGCGCAAAAGGAGCTAAAGATGAAACGAGTAGCAGGCGCTGTTGGCCTGATCTTGCTGAGCGGACTGCTGCATGCCCAGGAAGCCGCCGTGGTGCGGGCGCCCTGGACGCTGCTGGATCAGTTCGATCAAGCCTATACCTTGAACGATGAGCTACACATCCTGCTGGTCGCACGCAGCATGGATGGCGCCAAAATCCTCAAGCAGGCGCTGGAAGGTAAAACCAAAGGCTACCTTGAGGCGCGCAATGCAATCTTTGTCGCGGATGTGAGCCAGATGCCCGGGTTGATTGCCACTTTATTCGCCATTCCGGCGATGCAGGATTACACCTATCGTGTTCTGCTCGATCGGCAGCCGCGGGTGGTAACGCGCTACCCGGGCGCCAGCGACACTGTGCTGTGGGTCGACCTGCAGGATGGTCTGGTCAAGGCGCAGCGCGAGTATTCCGACCCGATTGAGTTGGAGAAAGCGCTGCAGCAGGCAGGGCAATGATTGCAGCCCAGCTGCTGGCGCCAGCCAGCCTGCTGGGTGGCTGGGTGTTGTACCTGCCGATACTGCTGTGGGCGTTGTGGCGTGCGCCATGGGTCGAGCTGTTCAGTGATCTGCGCCGCCAGCATCTGCTGTTTGGCACGGTGCTGGTGCTCTTTCTGCTCTGGTTGTTGCGCCGCGACTTTCCCTCCGGCGTGTCGTTCCATTTCATCGGCATGACAGCGGTTGTGCTGTTGCTCGACTGGCCGCTGGCGATCCTCGCAGGATTTATGGCGCAACTTGGCCTGCTGCTGCTGGGGCGCCAGGAATTAATTGCGCTTGGCGTCAATGGCTTGCTGCTGGTCGGCCTGCCGGTTCTGCTTACCCAGGGTTGCGCGCGCTGGGTCGAGCGCTTCCAGCCGCGCAATCTGTTTGTGTTCATCTTCTGCGCCGGCTTTTTCCCGGCGGCCCTGGTGGCGGCGCTGTGCAGTGTGTCTGGCTGGCTACTGCTCTGCTGGGGCGGGGTGTACGCGTTGCCCGCCGCCGATCCGGAAGACTTTGCCGCGTACCTCCTGCTGGTGATGTTTCCCGAAGCATTCATCAATGGCACTTTTATCAGCGCGCTGGTGGTGTTCTATCCGGACTGGCTGGAGACCTTCAATCGCAGTCGTTACCTGCAGGCGCCCTGGAAAGACGAGGGCCGGCCTCGGTTATAAGGCCTGATTCGGGGTCCGAATGCAGGCTTGCGGCTTGATCTGGGTCAACCCATGGCCTGGCGCCGAACTGATCATGCGCGGGTACTGTTTCTCGGGAGATGGCAATGAGTGTTCATGGCTGGGCGCGCCAGGTGCTGGCGCAGCAACTGGAGGAAGCGCGGGCTGCCGGCTTTGATGAGGCGCTGGCGCTGCGCGCGCTGCTTGGGGTGTTGGTGGAGCGCAGCAGCCAGGTGCGTGACTGCGAGGACCTGCGCCAGGAATTGCTGTTCCTGGCGGAGAATCTCGACGCTGAACGCGACTATGGCTTCATGCGGCCTTAGTGCCGCTGTGGCGGCAGGTCGTTGGAAAACAATTCATCATCCACCAGGTCGCCGGCAATAGCGTGCTCCTCCGCGGCCCAGGCACCCAGGTCAATCAGCTTGCAGCGTTCGGAGCAGAACGGTCGGCTGGGGCTTTGCGCACCCCATTCAACCGGTGCGCCACAGGTCGGGCATTCAACGGTAGTGGGTTTGTTCATGGCTGGCCTCCGCGCAGGTTCAAGTAAAAGTCATGCAGGCGCTGGACTTCGTTCTGCAGCCAGCCAAGATCGCGATCATTGAGCAGGATGTCGTGGGCCATGCGCAGGCGCTGCTCCCGGCTGGCTTGCGCCTGAAGAATGGCCTGCACCTGCTGCTCGCTTACCTGATCACGGGCAACGGTGCGCTGGATTTGCAGCTGCTCCGGGGTGTCTACCAGCAGGATGCGCTGAGCCAGTTGGTGCTGGCCTGATTCAATCAGGAGTGGTGAAACCAGGATGGCATAGGGTGACTCTGCCTTGGCCAGATACTGGCTGATTTCCTCGCTGATCAGTGGGTGCAGCAAGGCTTCCAGCCAGCGGCGCTGCTCAGGGTTGCGGAAGATTTCCTCGCGCAGGGCGGCGCGATCCAGCTGGCCATTGACTTGCAGGATGCGGGGGCCGAAATGTTGCGCAATTTTTTCCAGTGCAGGTCGCCCCGGCTCGACTACCCAGCGTGCCGCGTGATCGGCATCGACCATGTGCACGCCCAGTTCGCTGAAATGTTTCGCGACTGCGCTCTTGCCGCTGCCAATCCCGCCAGTCAGGCCAAGTATCCAGGGTTTCATCGGGGCTTCCACGCGTTGGGGATATGGCTGCGGCCAAACGTTAGCGAAACTGGCGCTTAGTTGAACCCGGCAAATTTCAGGTAACTGGCGGTGATCTGCTCACCCCAGATCAAGGCAATCCAGCCGGCTATGGCCAGGTAGGGGCCAAAGGGGATAGGTGTGCTGGTTTCCGCATTGCGCAAGCGCAGCATGATCACCCCGAGCACGGCGCCGACCAGTGACGACAGCAAGATGGTCAGCGGCAACACCTGCCAGCCGCCCCAGGCACCCAGCATGGCCAGCAGCTTGAAATCGCCATAGCCCATGCCTTCCTTGCCGGTAACCAGCTTGAACAGCCAGTACACCAGCCACAGGCTCAGGTAGCCGGCTACTGCTCCCCAGAGTGCTTCGGGCAGCGAGGTGAACAGGCCGAAGCTGTTGACGATCAGGCCCAGCCAGAGCAGTGGCAGCACCAGGTCGTCAGGCAGCAACTGATGATCCGCGTCGATCAGACTCATGGTCAACAGTCCCCAGCTAAGCAGCAGCATTCCGCCCGCTTGCCAGGTGAAGCCGAAGTGCCAGGCCACATACGCGGATAACAACCCGCAGGCCAGCTCAACGGCGGGGTAGCGCTTGCTGATCGGCGCCTTGCAGGCAGAGCATTTGCCGCGCAGGGCCAGCCAACTGAGCAGCGGGATGTTTTCCCATACCTGGATTTCATGCCCGCAATGCGGGCATTGCGAGTTCGGCAGAATCAGGTTGAAGGTTGTAGCGCTGGCCTGTTCGGGCAGTTGCAGGTATTCGCGCGCCTGATTTTCCCAATCGCGCTGCATCATCTTCGGCAGTCGATAAATCACCACGTTCAGAAAGCTGCCGATCAGCAGGCCGAAGACGAATGTTAGGAATACAAAGGCCGGCAAATTGCCGGCCAGCAGATCAAGTAGGTTCATTGGTTATCCGATGACGTTGCCCATTTGGAAGATTGGCAGATACATGGCAATCACCAGCCCGCCAACCACCACGCCGAGGAACGACATGATGATCGGCTCCATCAGGCTGGTCAGGCCGTCAACCGCGTTATCCACTTCCGCCTCGTAAAAGCTGGCCACCTTGTCCAGCATGATATCCAGGGCGCCAGACTCCTCGCCGATGGAGGTCATCTGGATCGCCATGGACGGGAACACCCCGGTACTGCGCATGGAGAAGTTCAGCTGTATGCCGGAACTCACTTCCTGCTTGATTCTGAGTACGGCATTTTTGAAGACTACGTTGCCGGTGGCGCCGGCCACCGAGTCCAGCGCTTCAACCAAGGGGACGCCAGCTGCAAAGGTAGTCGCCAGGGTCCGCGCAAAGCGGGCGACTGAAGATTTGAAAGTGATGTCGCCTACAATCGGCATCTTGAGAATCAAATGGTCGAGCTGGTCACGAAATTTCTCCGAGCGCTTGCGCGCCTCGCTGAATCCCACGATGGAGCCACCGATAACGCCGATAAATAGATACCAGTACTCCTGCAGGCCATCAGACAAGCCGACCACGAAGAGGGTAAAGGCCGGGAGTTCGGCCCCGAAACCGCTAAATACCGATGCAAAGGTGGGTACCACTTTAAGCAGCAGAATGCAGGTTACTATCGTCGCGACCACCAGTACGGCAATCGGGTATTTCATGGCCTTCTTGATTTTGGCCTTGAGTGCTTCGGTCTTTTCCTTGTAGGTGGCCACCCGATCCAGCAGGGTGTCCAGCGCGCCAGCCTGCTCCCCGGCTTCCACCAGGTTGCAGAAAAGGTCATCGAAGTACAGTGGATGCATGCGCAGCGAGGCGGCGAAACTATTGCCAGCCGCTACGTTTTGTTTAACCTCCTCGACCAGGACACGCATGTTCGGGTTTTCCAGACCCTCGCTGATGATGTCGAATGACATCAGCAGCGGGACACCGGCTTTCATCATGGTGGCCATTTGCCGGGCAAACAGCGCAATGTCCATCGGCTTGATTGCTTTTCCGGCACTGAACAGGGAGGCGGATTTCTTGCGGACTTTGGTCGCGCTGATGCCTTGCTTGCGGAGTTGAGCCTTGACCAGCGCCGGATTTTCTCCGCGCATTTCGCCCTTCATCTTGGCGCCGGACTTGTTGGTGCCTTCCCAGCTGAAGGTGCTGGGTTGAGTCGCTTTTACGGCCATGGCTTATTCCTTGGTTACGCGGTTTACTTCTTCGAGGCTGGTAATGCCCTGCATCGCCTTCAATAACGCAGAGGTTCGCAGATCATTAAAGCCGTCTTTGCGCATCTGCACTGAAATATCAATCGAGTTGCCTTCTTCCATGATAATTCGTTGCAGGGCCGGCGTGTTTTTAACCACTTCATATATTCCGACACGGCCTTTGTAGCCGCCATTGCAATTATCGCAGCCGACCGGACCATAAATCTTGAAGGTGCCAATCTGGTCTTCGGGGAAACCTTCTTCGAGAAGCGCCTTGGCCGGAATGTCCAGCACTTTCTTGCAGTGGCTGCAGAGCTTTCTGGCCAGGCGCTGGGCAATGATCAGGTTGACCGAGGTGGCGATATTGAACGAGGGCACGCCCATGTTGCGCAGGCGGGTCAGGGTTTCCGCGGCGCTGTTGGTGTGCAGGGTGGACATGACCATGTGGCCGGTTTGTGCCGCCTTGATCGCAATCGAGGCAGTCTCCAGGTCGCGGATTTCCCCAACCATGATGATGTCCGGATCCTGGCGCAGGAATGCCTTGAGGGCGGCGGTGAAGTCCATGCCCTGCTTGGGGTTGACGTTGACCTGGTTGATCCCCTCCAGGTTGATTTCAACCGGATCCTCGGCGGTCGAGATGTTGACGTCGGCGGTGTTGAGGATGTTCAGCCCGGTATACAGCGATACGGTTTTGCCCGAGCCGGTGGGGCCGGTCACCAGGATCATGCCCTGGGGTTGCTTGAGCGCGCTCATGTACAGATCTTTCTGCACTTCCTCGTAGCCGAGGGCATCGATGCCCATCTTCGCGCTCGAGGGGTCGAGGATCCGCATGACGATCTTTTCGCCCCACAGGGTCGGGCAACTGCTCACGCGGAAATCGATCGACTGGTTTTTCGAGATGCGCATCTTGATCCGGCCATCCTGCGGCTTGCGCCGTTCGGAAATGTCCAGGCTGGCCATGACCTTGAGGCGGGCGGAGATCCGCGGTGCCAGCTGGATCGGCGGCCGGGCAATTTCGCTGAGTATGCCGTCGGTACGGAAACGTACCCGGTAGGTTTTTTCGTAGGGCTCGAAGTGCAGGTCGGAGGAGCCGGACTTGATGGCATCCAGCAGCATCTTGTTGACGAAGCGCACCACTGGGGCGTCATCGGCTGCGTTGCCCTCGCCGGCATCGTTTTTTTCGTCATCGACAGCCTGGATATCCAGGCCGTCGAGGTCGACGTCGCCCAGATCGTCCATGCCGCTGCTGGCCTGGTCGAAAAACTTTTCGATGGCATCGCCGAGCTTGTCGTCCTCGACCAGGATGGATTCGGTGGTCAGGCCGGTGGAGAACTGGATGTCGGTGACCGCCTGGTGATTGGTCGGGTCCGATACGCCGATAAACAGCTTGTTGCCGCGGCGGAACAGCGGCAGGGCGCGATGCTGGCGAATCAGTTTTTCGCTGACCAGGTCTTTCGGCTGGTTGTCGGGCTCGACGCTGCTCAGGTCGAGAAAGGGCGAGCCAAACTGCTCGGCGACCACGCTGATGATCGCGCGGCTCTTGACCAGCTTGTTCTGCACCAGATAGGTCACCAGCGACTGCTTGTTGCGCAGCGCCTGGTTCTGCGCCGTCAGGGTGGATTTCTCGTCAAGCAGTTCGGCAAGCACAATCTGTCTTGCCAGGCCGGAGAGGGTAGTCACGGTATCGTTCATAGGAGGCCCGGATGTTTGCTGCGCTTTTGCAGGAGCTTATCGGCAAGATGGGGTGCTGGGTAGCTCTGCTTGCTGTGTATGGGCGCATCCTAGCAGCTTGGCGGGTATTGCAGCAGCGGGCGGTTTTCACCGCAGCTATGTCGGGCTGTCGGGTGGGCTTGTGCATGGGGTGGGCCAGTCGGCACAGACTGATCGAAAAGACAAGACCGCCGAAGCGGTCTTGTCTTGTACCTGCGTGAAGCAATCTGACCACTTGAGTGGTCAGGCATGCATCATGGAGCCGGTACAGTGATGACTTGGGCCGCTGTGCCAGCACGCGCTGGGGTGCCAGTCACTGTGGTGTTCGCAGCTACGATTCCGGAGCAAGCGGCAGTCTGGAAGGTGGTTGGATCGGACTGGCCGTCGGCGCGGGCCGCAGCTACCTGGTTGGCGGCAGTCTTGGTTTCGGCCAGACAGGCGCGCTCGGAGGAGCGGGTCAGGTAGTCAGTGTATTGGGGGATGGCGATGGCGGCCAGGATACCGATGATCGCAATAACGATCATCAGTTCGATCAGGGTAAAACCCTTTTGTGCTTTCATGTGAAGTCTCCGCTAGTTAGCATTCTAGGTTAGGCGTAGTGCCGATTGGCCATTACGTCATTGCACAAAGCTTGCCAGCTTTGTGGTTTTCTTTCGATTCAGGCCAATCCGGCCTGGGTGGCAGGGATTGGAGGCTGTGGCGAGCAATTATCAGGGAGTCAAGCGGGGAATGGTCAAGGTTGATGTGACAAAAAACGGCAGTTTTGCTCCTGAATCGGTATCGGTGGTCTGGTGTCTATGGGCATTTCTGCTGGTGGTGGCTCTGGCATTCCTGCAGCCCCTGCATATCTGGCCGTTCGCCAATCACCTGGAAAACATCGGTCTGGGTGCCGCCGTAGTGGTGCTTGCCGGGGTGCTGTTGTTGCTGCGCGGTCGCTTCCTGGTCAATGCCCTGTGCCTGTGGTGGCTGGGTTTCGGCGGGTTGTTGCTGGTTTCCAGTGTCACTGTTGCTCATCCGTTCGACTCGTCGCTGTATGCCTATGCCGGATTCTGGATCGTCGGCATGGCGGTGATCCAGCTCGGTGGTTGCTATGGCTGGCAGCATGAGCCGCAGCTGTTCGCAGGGCGCATGGCGTGGTTCCTGTTCGGATTGTCGTTGCTGTCGCTGGTGCTGGGGCTGGCCAAGTTTTATGGCGTATGGGCGTGGCTGGCGCTCTACTTTCCAGACCCAGGTACGGGGCGGTTACAGGGGCTGATCGGCCAGAGCAACTATTTCGCGGTGTTGTTGTTGCTGGGCGGGGTGAGCGGACTCTGGCTGTTGCACGTCCGCCAGCTACCGGTTTGGCTGTCTGCGCCCTTGGGGCTTCTGTACTGCTACGGCCTGGTGCTTAGCGGGACGCGGGTGATCTACCTGATCTATGCCGTGGTGGTGTTGATCGCAGTGATTCAGGCGTCAAGGGTGAGGCGTTATGGCTTGGTTGGCTGGTTGCTGGCTTTTGCCTTGCTGTTTGTGTTGGTCCGGCCAGCTGTATTCGAGCTTGATCAGCAGTTGACGATTTACCTGAAGTCGATTGGATTGATGCCCTGGCCGGGGATTTCCGCTGATCTGTTCAAGGCGCGCGAAGGATTTCTTGCCGACAGTCGTTTTGGCGAGTTGAGAATAGCCTGGCAGGTAATGCTTGAGGCTTTGCCCTGGGGCGTTGGGCCCGGTGGGTATGCAGGAGCCAGCTACACCATGCATTTGCAAGCGCAGGCCCCGCTGACGCTGCTGTGGAATCATTCGCACAACTCCTACCTGCAGCTCTTGCTGGAATTCGGCATACCCGGCTTGCTCTGGATGCTCGGCATGGGGGTGATGATTGCCAGTGTGTTATGGCGGGCGATAGGCCTGGATCAACCGATTCAGGCGATCATTTTGAGTGCCTTGCTGGTCTACAGCTTTTTCGAATTTCCCTTGTGGCTGATGTCGTTTTTCGTTCTGGGCTTTTTCGTCCTGGCTGCGGGCATGCCTTCGCGCGAGGTTTCAGGCGGCCGGCTGCTGGGTGCCGGGGTAATTGTCGCGGCGCTGGCTGCGCTTTTCTTCTATATGTGGATTTTTGCAGAACTGGTCAGGTTTTACTTCGCTGGCCTGAACCCTGAACTCAAGGCAGGCGATGCGATTGCGGTGGATTTTCGCTTCATTGACCGGATGGTGCAGGATCCCCTGCTGGCGCCGGATGGTTTGAAGCTTTATTACAAGTACTACGAGCTCAGTCCGAGAATGCTCTCGATCGAGCTTGAAGAGCTGGCGCGAATGTATCGCTATCGGCCCATTTACAGGGTCAGCTCACGTTACGCGATGGCCTTGGCCATGGCGGGACGCAAGGAGGAAGCCCTGCGCGTTCGCGACCAGATGCTAGCGGTATTTCCCAAGTCGAAGGATGAATTTCGCAGGCAGATCGAGGCAGTGATTAGGGCGCAACCATCCGCAGGCTTCGATTTTCTCCTGGCTGGGCTGCCGGCTGACAGTGAGGAGCCGGCGCGCTAGATATTCAGAGTGCTGTCCGGCATTGCCGGATTTGCATTGGCGGGTGATTTGCCGGGCCCGGGAATTGCCTGTCCTGCTGCTGGCTGCTAAGTTATGCCCCGCCGCCGGTGTAGCTCAGTCGGTAGAGCAGCGCACTCGTAACGCGAAGGTCGCAGGTTCGATTCCTGTCTCCGGCACCATATGTACCAAGGCCCCGCATGCGGGGCCTTGGCATTTCTGGATGGATCACATCGACAGCCGCATCGACAGGTCGATGGCCTTTATGTCCTTGGTCAGGGTGCCCATCGATATATAGTCGACGCCGGTTTCGGCAATGCTGCGCAACGTGTCCTGGTTGATGCCGCCGGAGGCTTCGAGCTTGGCGCGGCCGGCGCTGAGGGCGACAGCGGTGCGCATGTCGGCCAGGCTGAGTTCGTCGAGCATGATGATATCGGCGCCAGCGTCCAGCGCCTGTTGCAGTTCGGCAAGGTTTTCCACTTCCACTTCGACCGGTTTGCCTGGCGCGAGTTGGTGGGCGGCAGCCACTGCCTGGGCGATGCCACCGCAGGCGGCGATATGGTTTTCCTTGATCAGGAAGGCGTCATACAGGCCGATCCGGTGGTTGTGGCAGCCGCCGCAGGTGACCGCGTACTTCTGGGCCAGGCGCAGGCCGGGGAGGGTCTTGCGGGTGTCCAGCAGTTTTACCGGGGTGTCGGCCACCAGCGCGGCGTAGTGGTGGCAGTGGGTGGCTACGGCGGACAGGGTCTGGAGGAAATTCAGCGCGCAGCGTTCGCCGCTGAGCAGGACGCGGGCGGGGCCTTCCAGGCTGAACAGGGTCTGGTTGGCCCGGGCCTGGTCGCCGTCCCGGACGTGCCAGATGACCCGGGTGTGCGGATCAAGCTGGCGGAAGACTTCGTCGACCCAGGCGGTGCCGCAGATGGTGGCGTTCTCGCGGGTGATGACCGTGGCTTTGGCCTGGCGCTCGGCCGGGATCAGCTGGGCGGTAATGTCGCCGCTGCCGATGTCTTCCTGCAGGGCGAGCTGCGCATTGAGGCGGATCTCGCTGGCCAGGTCGGCAAGGGTAAGGTTGGGCATGCTGTGCTCCGCTGGGTTTGGGGCAGATTATACGTACGCCGGATGGCTGATGCGGCGAGTCCGCCGGGTTTCTTGTGTGTTGAGCAAGGAATAATTATCTCGATTTTGTGATCTGGCGCATGGAAGTGCTGCTTGCTGCTTGGTCGCCTGCGTGATCCGCCTATAATGCAGTTGTAAATTATTTTGACGCCAATTTTATGGCGATTATGGGATTTTGTTCGAATGCTATGCTGACCTTGGCTACCCATCGGTGGCTATGGTTTGCGGGAGACTGCAATGCAGACTGACGCGAAAGTGGTGCAACTCAGTAGCGTTGCCCCTGATCATCCGGGTGCCTCAGCCGTGGGCAGATTGCCCGTGGCCCTCATGTCGGTTGGTGACAAGGCGACCCAGCAGCTCAAGCAGTCGCTCCAGGCGCTGTTCGATAACGCGGATGACACCTTGTTCCAGATGGTCGACCGCGCTGACAGTAACGGCGAGCAGAATGATTTCTTCGAGGCGATGCGTGATTTGCGCCTCAAGCGCAAGGGTATCGAGCAGGGCTTCCTGAATAAGGTGCGCGAGAATTTCGCCGCGCTCAATCGGGTCGAAATCGGCAGGCCCCCGGTGCTCGAGAGTATTTCCTTCGACAACCTGTCGCTGATGAATACCGACGTGCTCGAGGAAACGGTGGCAGTCGATGCCATGGTGACCAAGGCCTTGTGCGCTAACGGTGTTGCCCTCGGACACCTTACCACCCGTTTCAATGCGCTGATCAGCCGCAAGCTGGATGACAAGAACAATCCGCTTGGTCCGGCAGCCCTGTGTGAGAGCTTTCTTGCGGCCTGCAGTGGCCTGGGCGTGGAGATCCGCGTAAAGCTGATCATTTTCAAGTTGTTCGAGAAGTATGTGCTCAGCCAGTTGGGGGAACTGTATGCACAGTCCAACCAGTTGCTGGCAGAAGCCGGTGTGCTGCCGGACCTGAAGTCGGCTCCGCCGCGCAAGACTCAGGAGGCGCGCACTGCTGACGCATCGGTCCCGGCAGCAGGCATGACCGCAGTAACACCTGCCGATGGAGATCAAAGCAGCATGCAGCATGCCTTCGGGGTGTTGCAGGAGTTGCTGTCGCAGGTGCGCGGGACGGCATTGCCGCAGCGGGCACAGCCCGCCGATGCCGCGCCGATTTCCAGCAATGACCTGATGCGCCTGCTTTCGCATCTGCAGCAGCGCCTGCCCGCGGATGCCGCGGAAGCGGATGTGCGCGATCACCTGGATCAGCTGCTGGTCCGCGCCAGCGCCAAGAGCGGCCGTGCGCGCGTGGTCGGGCGGGTCGATGACGATGTGATCAATCTGGTCGCCATGCTGTTCGAGTTCATTCTCGATGATCGCAGCCTGCCCGATTCGCTGAAGGCACTGATCAGCCGCTTGCAGATTCCCATGCTCAAGGTGGCGGTGCTGGACAAGACTTTCTTTGGCCGTGGCAGCCATCCGGCGCGCCGCCTGCTGAATGAAATTGCCTCGGCCTCGCTGGGCTGGGCCGATCAGGACGACACCCGGCGTGACAGCCTGTACCTGAAGATCGAGCAGGTGGTGGTCCGGCTGCTCAACGAGTTTGTCGACGATCCGGCGATCTTTTCCGAATTGCTAGCCGACTTTATTGCCTTTACCGGTAACGAACGCCGGCGTTCCGATTTGCTGGAGCAACGCACCAGGGATGCCGAGGAAGGACGAGCCAAGGCCGAGGTGGCGCGCTTGCAGGTCGAGCAGGAGCTGAACGCAAGGCTGGTGGGCAGGACGCTGCCGCAAGTGGTGGTGTCGTTGCTGCACGAGGCCTGGAGCAAGGTCATGCTCCTGGCGTGCCTCAAGCATGGTCAGGACTCTGCGGAATGGCAGGGCGCGCTGCAGACCATGGATGATCTGATCTGGAGCGTCGAGCCGCATGACGGCGGTGCGGAAGTACGCTTGCGCCTGTTGCAGCTGGTACCGAACCTGTTGAAGTCGTTGCGCGCCGGGATGGCCGACGCGGCGCTCGACCCAGTTGCCGATGGTGACTATTTTGCCCAGTTGGAAGCCTTGCATGCGCAGGCGTTTCAGGGCTTCCGCCGCGACATGCCGGCAGATCTGACGGGCGAGGGCGTGGCGGATGAGCCGGTATCTGCTGTCGAGGCGCTGGACGCCGAGGTGCCGGATGAGTTCGCCAAGGGTGACCTGGCCTTCGTCGGCATGGCCATGCACCTGGTCGCGGCTGCGCCTCCGGTAATGGTCGAAGTGCTGGAAGAAATCGTCCTGCTGGCACCTGGGGAAGTGCGTAACACTGAGCCGGACATCGTGCTGGGTGTCGAAGATGAAGCCCTGCAGCGGGTAGATAACCTGCATGTAGGCAGCTGGGTAGAGTTGCAGGAAGCCGGCGAGCGCAAGCTTCGCTGCAAACTGGCGACCGTTCTCAAACACTCGGGCAAATACATCTTTGTTAACCGCGCGGGCATGAAGGTCCTGGAAAAGACCCGCATGGGCCTGGCCGTGGAATTTCGCCGGGGAGCGGTACGCTTGCTGGATGATGCGCTGTTGTTTGACCGTGCGCTGGAGTCGGTGATCGGCAACTTGCGACGCCTCAAGGGTGCCTGACGTTCTGCTGGCCGTCGCAGGGCCCGGTGCATGCCGGGCCTTGTTGTTTCTGCGGCTTGGCCTGCAGGATGCGCTGCCGTATTGATCCGGCCCTTAAATAGGTTGAACATTCATGCGATTTCTAGCGCCGGCCCCGGCGCGAGCTCTTACCGGCCCATCGCGTCGAGGGTGACGCTCCTGCCAATCAGGGACCGGGCCAACAGACCCTGGAGTAAGCACCTGTCACCTGTCAAAGGAGCAACTATGCAGCTGGATCCCCGGACAGGCTGGTGCGCAGGCATCCGGCATTGTCCTTCACCCAACTTCAACGCCCGCCCGGCCGCCGAGATCTCCCTGCTGGTAATTCACAACATCAGCCTGCCGCCTGGCCAGTTTGGTACGGGCAAGGTCGAGGAGCTGTTCTGTAACCGGCTGGATCCGTGCGAGCACCCGTATTTTTCCGCGATTGCCAGCTTGCAGGTTTCTGCGCATTTTCTGATCGAGCGCGACGGTACGCTCATACAGTTCGTGTCATGCCTGGATCGCGCCTGGCATGCTGGCGTGTCAGCGTTTGCCGGACGGCAGGGCTGCAATGATTTCTCCCTCGGCATAGAGCTGGAAGGGACGGACGAGCAGCCTTACAGCGATCTCCAGTATGCTGCCCTGAGCAACCTGATCCGAGAGCTGCAAAGCTACTATCCACAACTCACCGCCGAGCGTATCTGCGGGCACTGCGATATCGCGCCGGGGCGCAAGACGGATCCCGGCCCGGCGTTTGACTGGTCGCGACTGTTCAGTTCCTTGCCGGCCTGACTGAGGAGAATTACCGATGAGCTTTCTGGTGCTTTTGCTGGCCTTGCTGGTGGAGAAATTCTCCGGCTGGCGCCAGCGTATCCAGCGGGATGGCCTGTGGCTGCACTGGCTGGCCAGTAGCGAAGCCAACTCGCGGCTCGCCAGCGCCCCGGAGTTGACGCTGGGCTTGCTGGTGCTGGTTCCGGTTGCCCTGCTCGGCTTGCTCTTGCTGGCCCTGGCACCGCTGCTGTATGGCTGGCTGGCGCTGCCGGTGCATCTGCTGGTGATGATGTATTGCCTGGGGCGGGGCGATGTACTGGCTACCCTGGGCCCGTTCAGGGATGCCTGGCGGCGTGGCGATGAGGAGGCGGCCTATCTGGTTGCCGCGCGTGATCTGGGGGTCGACGGCGAGGATGATGCCCAGTTGTTGCGCAATGTTCAGGGCTATCTGCTGTGGGAGGGCTATCAGGGCTTCTTCGCCGTCATTTTCTGGTACGCCTTGCTCGGGCCTTTGCCGGCACTGGCCTACCGTCTGCTGGCCATGACCGAGGCGCATGCCGCCCAGCCACCATTGCGCCAGCAGGCCATGGCCTTGCGGCATGCACTGGACTGGTTACCTGTGCGGGTGCTGGCGCTCAGTTTTGGTCTGGCGGGTAATTTTGTTGCGGTGATGCAGACCTTGCTGCACGAGCTGCTCAGCTGGGAGATCCCGGCCGCCAGATTGTTGCTCGACACCGGTTTGGCCGGTGCAGAAGTTGCCGAGCCCGCGCCTGGCGACGCGGGCGTCGCCAGCCTTGATGCGATCTGGCAGCTGCTGATCCGTTGCGCTGTGGTCTGGTATGGCGCTCTGGCGATTGCGACCCTGCTCTGGCTCAGATAGCCGAGCGAGCTTTTGCGCCGAGCCAGGCGGCGCCGCGCACACCGCTGGAGTCACCGTGGCGGGCCGGCAGCAGGCGCGTGTTGAGCTGGTCGGCGAACACATGGCGCGGCAGCAGCGAGGGAACGCTCTGGTAAAGTTCGGGCATGTTCGACAGGCCGCCGCCCAGCACGATCACGTGCGGATCCAGCAGGTTGATGACTGTGGCCAGGCTGCGGGCCAGTTGCTCGCAGTAATGCTCAAGGGCCAGTCTCGCCGGAGGATTGCCCTGTCTGGCCGCCAGCGCCAGTTGGCTGGCATCCAGCCCCAGTCCGCTGCGCGCTGCCCAGCCGGGGCCGGAGAGAAAGGTCTCGATGCAATCCTGCAGTCCGCAATAGCACGCGAGTGCGGGACCGTCCGCGGCAGTGCGCCAGGGCAACGGGTTATGCCCCCATTCGCCGGCGATGGCGTTCGGGCCCTGCAGCAGGCGGCCATGGACCACCAGCCCACCGCCAACGCCGGTGCCCAGAATCACCCCGAACACACTCGGCGCTCCGGCGCCGGCACCATCGGTGGCCTCCGAGAGGGTGAAACAGTCGGCGTCATTGGCCAGGCACACGGGACGTTGCAAGGCCTGTTGCAGGTCACCCAGCAGGTCCTGGCCGTTGAGGCACACGGAATTGGCATTCCTGATCCGGCCATCCGCCGGTGAGCGGCTGCCGGGGATGCCAACACCCAGGCTGCAGGTGGCGCCCAACTGTAGTTCGGCACGCCTGACCAGGCCGCAGAGCGCCGCCAGGGTGCCCGGATAATCGCCTTGCGGTGTGCCGATGCGTTCGCGCAGCAACGGCTTGCCGTCCTGCAGGGCAATGATTTCGATCTTGCTGCCACCCAGGTCGATGCCCAGCTGTGGGGAGGTTCGCATGCGTGCCCTCGAGTCTGCTGCCAGTGGTAAATGGTTAGTGCCTGCGGCCGGCTCTTTCAGTCCGCCACTTCTCGTGCGGGGTGATCAGACCGGGGCGGCCAGCCGAATACAGCCAGCGCATTCTGCGAACTGGCCCGGGCCAGCTCTTCGCTGTCGATATTCTTCAGCAGCGCCAGCGCGGCGCAGATGTCCGCCAGGTATTCCGGGCTGTTGCGTTGCTGCGGGTGCATGGCCGGGGCCATGTCCGGCGCATCGGTTTCCAGTACGATGGCGTCCAGCGGCAATTGTGCGACCACCTTGCGCAAGCGGTTGGCCTGCGGCCAGGTGGGGGCGCCGCCGAGGCCGAGCTTGAAGCCCAGCTTGATGTACTCCCGCGCCTCTTCGAGACTGCCGGCGAAGGCGTGGACGATGCCGCCACGCTTGAGCTTGTAGCGCTTGAGGGTGGCAATGGTTGCCGCGTGGGCGCGGCGCACATGCAGCAGGACTGGCAGGTCGAATTCCGCGGCCAGGCCGAGCTGCGCCTCGAACAGGCTTTGCTGGTCAGCCGACGACAGTTCCGGCAGAAAGTAATCCAGCCCGATTTCGCCCACGGCGCACAGCTTGGGATGGCCGACCAGGCGTTGCAGCCAGTCGCGCAGCTCGCGCAGATGCTCGGCGCGATGTTGCTGCAGGTAGATCGGATGCAGGCCGAAGGCGGCATACAGCCCTTCATCCGTCAGCGCCAGCTCCCAGAGGCGCTGCCAGTTGGCCTGATAGACCCCGAGCAGGACGATTTCCCGCACCCCGACCGCCCGGCTGCGCGCCAGGACTTCACTGCGATCGGCATCGAAGTCGGGGAAGTCGAGGTGGGTGTGGGTGTCGATCAGGTGCATGGGTTGGGCTGGCTTTGAGGTTGAGGTATGGCCTTGGAAGGCCTGGAAAGAGGTTAACTCATGGATGAGCGGAAGCGGGAGCGCGCACGCCGGTTGCGTAGTCGGCAAACCGATGCGGAAAGGTGGTTGTGGCGGCAGTTGCGTGGTCATCGCTGCATGGAATTGAAA
Organism: Pseudomonas sp. N040; assembly: GCF_015637705.1. Lineage (GTDB taxonomy): Bacteria > Pseudomonadota > Gammaproteobacteria > Pseudomonadales > Pseudomonadaceae > Aquipseudomonas. The sequence continues at coordinate 141,776 of NZ_JADOBE010000005.1, forward strand.
TTCAAACGGCAGGTGCCGATGGGCGCCTATATCGTCGATTTTGTCTGTCATGCCCGCGGGCTGATCATTGAGCTGGATGGCGGGCAGCATGCGGATTGCGCTGAATATGATGACAGTCGAACGCGCAGGCTGAATGCGCAGGGCTATCAGGTGCTGCGATTCTGGAATGACGATGTGTTGCAGCAGGGGGAGGCTGTGCTGGAGTCCATTCGCTTGTGGCTGGAGCAAGAGCTGCCCTTTCCCCCAGCCCCTCTCCCGCCTGCGGGAGAGGGGCTGGGGAGAGGGGCTTTAGCGCTCAATGATGCTCGCGGGTGGCGCGGAACTTCACATCCGGCCAGCGTTCTTCCATCAGCGCCAGGTTGACCCGGGTCGGGGCCAGGTAGGTGAGGTGGCCGCCGCCGTCGATGGCGAGGTTCTCCACCGCCTTGGCCTTGAAGTCTTCGAGCTTCTTCTTGTCGCTGCAGTCGATCCAGCGTGCCGACCACACGGTGATCGGCTCGTAGGCGCACTCGACCTTGTATTCTTCTTTCAGGCGGCTGGCGACCACGTCGAACTGCAGCACACCGACCGCGCCGAGGATGATGTCGTTGCTGCGCTCGGGGAAGAACACCTGGGTCGCGCCTTCCTCGGCCAGCTGTTGCAGGCCCTGGCGCAATTGCTTGGATTTCAGCGGGTCTTTCAGGCGCACGCGGCGGAACAGTTCCGGGGCGAAGTGCGGGATGCCGGTGAAGCCCAGCGTCTCGCCCTCGGTGAAGGTGTCGCCGATCTGGATGGTGCCGTGGTTGTGCAGGCCGATGATGTCGCCGGCGTAGGCCTCTTCCAGCATCTCGCGCTCGCTGGAGAAGAAGGTCAGCGCATCGCCGATGCGCACGTCCTTGCCCAGGCGCACATGGCGCATCTTCATGCCTTTCTCGTACTTGCCCGAGCAGATGCGCATAAAGGCGATGCGGTCGCGGTGCTTGGGATCCATGTTTGCCTGGATCTTGAACACGAAGCCACTGAACTTTTCCTCGGTCGGTTCGACGACCCGCTCGTTGGCAACCCGCGGCAACGGCCGTGGCGCCCAGTCGACGATGGCGTCGAGCACGTGGTCGACGCCGAAGTTGCCCAGTGCGGTGCCGAAGAACACCGGGGTCATCTGGCCCTGGTAGAAAGCTTGCTGGTCGAAGCTGTGGCAGGCGCCCTGCACCAGCTCCAGCTGCTCGAGGAAGCGCTCGTATTCGTCGCCCAGGTGGGCGCGCGCTTCGTCGGAGTCCAGATGCTGGATGATCTTGACCTCGGTGCGCTCGTGGCCGTGGCCCGGGGTGTAGACGATGATGTAGTCGCCGGCCAGGTGGTAGACGCCCTTGAAGTCCTTGTAGCAGCCGATCGGCCAAGTGATCGGTGCCGCCTTGATTTTCAGCACCGCCTCGATCTCGTCGAGCAGTTCGATCGGGTCGCGGATATCGCGGTCGAGCTTGTTGATAAAGCTGACGATCGGCGTATCGCGCAGGCGGCAGACTTCCATCAGCGCAATGGTGCGCGGCTCGACGCCCTTGCCGCCGTCGAGCACCATCAGCGCGCTGTCCACCGCCGTCAGGGTGCGGTAGGTGTCTTCCGAGAAGTCCTCGTGGCCGGGGGTGTCGAGCAGATTGATCATCTGCTCGCGGTAGGGGAACTGCATGACCGAGGTGGTGATCGAGATGCCGCGCTGCTTTTCCATCTCCATCCAGTCGGAGGTGGCATGCCGGTCGGACTTGCGCGACTTCACGGTGCCGGCCACGGCAATCGCCTTGCCCATCAGCAGGAGCTTTTCGGTGATGGTGGTCTTGCCGGCGTCGGGGTGGGAAATGATGGCGAAGGTGCGGCGTTTGGCAACTTCGGCGGCCTGCATGCTCATGGGCGGAAAACCTGGTCTGGAATGGCAAAATGGCGGCGATTATAGCGGTAAATCGGGCGCTGCAGGCGGATGCGTGCAAGCCTTGATGGCTGCGGCTTGTGCAGTATTCCGTAACGTCTTGTGCGATATGAAAAACAGCCGGTCAGGCAGGTGACAACCGGTACGCAAAAAGCGGCAATTTTTGATTGATCTCGCGGGAGCATGGTCCTAAAGTTCGCGCCCGAACGTCCATGCTGGAAACGATCCATGCGGCTCAAGTACTGCCGACGAGAGACCCGCAGGGTTCTCGGCGACATGCCTTGGGAAGTAGGCGAACCAAAGTGGGGAAACGGATTAGGCGTTCGCGGCCCGGCAATTGCCGGCCACCCCTCAATCAACATTGTTCTGCCAATGGAGCGTTCCCTATGCCTATCAAGGTCGAAGACTACTACCCGCGCGAAACCTTCCAGCGAATGAAAGCATTCGCCGACCAGCATGAAACCCCGTTCGTGGTGATCGACACCCAAACCATCAGCCAGGCCTACGATGACCTGCGCGCCGGTTTCGAGTTCGCCAAGGTGTATTACGCGGTCAAGGCCAATCCGGCGGTGGAAATCATCGATCTGCTCAAGGACAAGGGTTCGAGCTTCGACATCGCCTCGATCTACGAGCTGGACAAGGTGATGAGCCGCGGCGTTGGTCCGGAGCGCATCAGCTACGGCAACACCATCAAGAAATCCAAGGACATCCGCTACTTCTACGAGAAGGGTGTGCGCCTGTATGCCACCGACTCGGAAGCCGACCTGCGCAACATAGCCAAGGCTGCGCCGGGCTCGAAAGTCTATGTACGCATTCTCACCGAAGGCTCGACCACCGCCGATTGGCCGCTGTCGCGCAAGTTCGGTTGCCAGACCGACATGGCCATGGACCTGCTGATCCTCGCCCGTGACCTCGGCCTGGTGCCTTATGGCCTGTCCTTCCACGTCGGTTCGCAGCAGCGCGACATCTCCGTGTGGGATGCGGCGATTGCCAAGGTCAAGGTGATCTTCGAGCGCCTCAAGGAAGAAGACGGCATCGAACTCAAGCTGATCAACATGGGCGGCGGCTTCCCGGCCAACTACATCACCCGCACCAACAGCCTGGAAACCTACGCCGAGGAAATCATCCGCTTCCTCAAGGAAGACTTCGGTGATGACCTGCCGGAAATCATCCTCGAGCCGGGTCGCTCGCTGATTGCCAACGCCGGCATCCTGGTCAGCGAAGTGGTGCTGGTCGCGCGCAAGTCGCGGACCGCCGTGGAGCGCTGGGTGTATGTCGATGTGGGCAAGTTCAGCGGCCTGATCGAGACCATGGACGAGTCGATCAAGTTTCCGATCTGGACCGAGAAGAAAGGCGAGATGGAAGACGTGGTGATCGCCGGCCCGACCTGCGACAGCGCCGACATCATGTACGAGAACTACAAGTACGGCCTGCCCCTCAACCTGGCCATCGGTGATCGCCTGTACTGGCTGTCCACCGGCGCCTACACCACCAGCTACAGTGCGGTGGAGTTCAATGGCTTCCCGCCGCTGAAGTCCTACTACTTGTAAAGCGGGTGTCGTGTAGGTTGGATTGAGTCGCGTAGCGACGTAGCCCAACGGCAGTGATCGCACGGGGATGTCGTGCCGCCATGTTGGGTTTCGCTACGCTCAACCCAACCTGCGAAGTTCCGTGCAACCAACAAGGCCCGCTTTTATTGCGGGCCTTGTGCTTTTTGCCCGTAGTGCTGGTCTATCGTGCTTAGGCGATCAAGGAGGGATTTGAATGCCACGAATACAGCTCAATTGCGACATGGGCGAAAGCTTCGGCGCCTGGCAAATGGGCGACGATGTGCACGCCATGCCGTTGATCGACCAGGCCAACCTGGCCTGCGGCTTCCATGCCGGCGATCCGCTGACCATGCAACGCAGCGTGGCGCTGGCGGTGCAGCACGGGGTGAGCATCGGCGCGCATCCGGCCTATCCGGACCTGGCCGGTTTCGGCCGGCGCCACCTGGCCTGCTCGGCGGCGGAAGTCGAAGCCCTGGTGCTCTATCAGCTGGGCGCGCTGGAGGCCTTTTGCCGTGCTGCCGGGACGCGTGTCGACTATGTCAAACCCCACGGCGCGCTGTACCACGACCTGCAACGCAGTGATGAACTGCTGGCGGCGGTGCTGCGGGCGTGCGCCTGCGTGCGGCCGGACTTGCCGCTGATGCTGCAGGCGCTGCCGGATAACCGGCGTGAGCAGCGACTGGCTGCTGTCGCGGGCGTGCCGCTGCTGTTCGAAGCCTTCGCCGACCGCGCCTATCTGGCCGACGGTCGGCTGGCGCCGCGCGAGCAGGCGGGTGCGCTGCATCAGGATGCCGAGCGGATCCTGGCCCAAGCCTGCGCCATCGCCCATGCCGCGGCCTTTGCCGCTATCGACGGCCAGCCGCTGCGGCTGCAGGCCGACAGCCTGTGCGTGCACGGCGACAATCCACACGCGCTGGCGGTGCTGCGGCGGTTGCGGGCGCTGCTGGACAGCCTGTGATCCGTATCGAGCCGGCCGGCGCCGAAGCCTTGCTGCTGGTGCTGGCAGAACAGCCGGATGCCGCGCTGCCGCTGCGGATCAACGCACTGGCGGCGCGCATCCGGGCGCAGCTGGGGCCGGCGCTGGTCGACCTGGTGCCGGCCTGGACCAGCCTGCTGTTGCATTACGACCTGCTGCAGATCAGCCAAACGCAGCTGCTCGAACAGCTCCAGCCGCTGCTCGAAACCTGGCTGGGCGAGACGCCCAGCACCGAACCCGGCCCGCTGCTGGAATTGCCGGTGTGGTATGCCGGGGAGGATCTACCCCTGGTGGCGCAGCAGTGCGGCCTGAGCGTGGACGCCGTGATCAGCCTGCACAGTGCCGTCGAGTACCGGGTGGGTGCCATCGGCTTTGCTCCGGGCTTTGCCTACCTGGGCGAACTGGATGCACGCCTGGCCATGCCGCGCCGGAGCACCCCGCGGTTGCGCGTGCCCGCCGGCAGCCTGGCGATCGCCGAGCGGCAGACGGCAATCTACCCGCAGGCATCGCCCGGTGGCTGGCATCTGCTCGGCTTGTGCCCGTGGCGCCTGTTCGACCTGCAGGCCAGCCCGGCCTGCCGGCTGGCGATTGGCGACCGGGTGCGTTTCGTCCCGGTCGATCACGCCACCTATCTGACCGAGGGCGGCCAGCCGTGAGCGGTTTTCTGGTACTGCGGCCGGGGCCGCAGAGCCTGTTGCAGGATGCCGGGCGGGCGCGCTGGCAGCATCTGGGGGTCTCGCCCTGCGGTCCGGCGGACCTGCACGCGGCGGCCTGGGCCAATCACCTGCTGGGCAACCCCTGGGGCAGCCCGTTGCTGGAGGTGGCGCTGGGCGGCTTGAGCCTGGAGTGCCAGGCTGACGGCTGGGTTGCCGTGACGGGGGCCGACCTGCCAATCAGCCTCGACGGCCAGGCGCAGCTGAACTGGTCGCGCTTTGCCGTGCATGCCGGCCAGCACCTGCAGCTGGGGTCGGCGCGCAGTGGCCAGCGCGGCTATCTGGCCGTGACTGGTGGCTTTGCCGCCCCGGCGCAGCTTGGCAGTGTGGCCACCCAGCAACGCGAAGGCCTTGGTGGTTTGCACGCTGACGGCCGTGCCCTGCAAGCCGGGGATCGGCTGGTCTTTGCATCGCGCGCACTGCCGGCAGCCGCCAGCGTGCCGGCCCGCTACCAGCCGGACTACCGCCTGGCGCCGACCCTGAGGGTGATCCTCGGTGGCGATGCCGCGCTGTTTGCCGAGGCGCAGCTGCAGGGTTTCTTTGCCCACGGTTGGCGCCTCAGCCCGCACTCGGACCGCATGGGTGCCCGTCTGTATGGTGCCGCCCTGACGCTGCCCGGCTTGCCGCAAGCGCGCCAGTGGTCACAGGGGGTCAGCAACGGGGCGATCCAGCTGCCGGCGGATGGCCAGCCGATCATCCTGCTGGCCGATCGCCAGAGCATGGGCGGCTACCCGCTGCTGGGCTGGCTGCATCCGCTCGACCTTGGCCGGCTGGCGCAGTGTCCGGCCCATCATTCGCTGAATTTCGTCCCGGTCAGCCTGGCCGAGGCGCAGGCCGAGCTGTTGCGCTTCTACCGGTTCTTCCGCGGCGCTGCCTGACGACAGCCACGCCGGGTTACACCAGCCTATGGCATCAGCACTTCGATCACGCCATCGGCGGTGACCAGTACTTCGCTGCTGCCGGCCTCGATTTCCTGGGGCGGTGCCGCGTCCGCCATGGCCATGCCTTTCATGGCGCTCATGCGCATCGGCATAGGCGGCTGGAAGCCGGCACTGTTGAGGTTCAGGCTGACCAGGCGGAAGCTTTTGCCGCCCAGTGCCTGGCTGACCAGTGCGGCGCGCGCGTTGAAGGCCTGGATGGCATCCTTGAGCAGCAGGTCCTCGGTGGCCTGGCGGGTTCCGGCGGCGATGCTGAAGCTCATTCCTCCCATCTTCAGCTCACCGACCAGCTCGGCCGCGAGTTGCGCGAGGGCGGCAAAGTTGCTGCTTTCCAGGCGCAGTTCGGCGCGTTCACGCCAGCCAGTGAGCTGCTGCGTCTTGGCGTCATACAGCGGATAGCTGTGACGACTGCCGAGGCTGACCCGCACGTCCTTGACCGCGCGGGCCTTGCTCAGTGCGCTGTTCATGGTCTTGCTGGTGAGGCTGGCCAGCTGCTCCGGATCGCGGTCCTGGGCCTCGCTGTAGAGGATCACCTGCATGTCGTCATGGGCCACCGTGCGGCTGACTTCGGCGCGCAGGGCGACCTGGTTGTACGGGAGGTCGTCGGCGACTGCCGGCAGGCTCAGCAGGACAGCGCTGGCGAACGCCAGGCAGGCAGCAGCGGAAGTGCAATTGCGCATGGGATTTCCTTTGCGGGTTGGGAGTCGGTCGTCACGGCAGACAAGGCGATTAAAGCAGACTCGCCAGTCTTGGCGTGAACGCCGGGCGTCAGCTCTGACTGGCGAACGGCTGCAGGGTTCCGCCAGCGTGTGGCGGGTTGACGCAGCGCAGCAGCCTAGGTTGCCGCTTGGGTATACTCGCCGGGCTGGTTTTCCTGGAGCGCTCATGATTACCCCCGTGCAGTTGTTGTCCGCCAGTCGGCAGAATCTCTGGCGCCTGACCTTTATCCGCCTGCTGGTGCTGGCAGCGCAAGCGGGGGCATTGGGGTTCGCCTATCAGTCCGACCTGTTGCCGCTGCCCTGGCTGTCCCTGGGCATGACGCTCTGCGTGTCGCTGGGGGTCTGCCTGCTGACCGCCTTGCGCCTGCGCGGCCCCTGGCCGGTCACCGAGCTCGAATACGCCGTGCAGCTGGGCTGCGACCTGCTGATCCACAGCGCCTTGCTGTACTACTCGGGTGGCTCGACCAATCCGTTCGTGTCCTATTACCTGGTGCCGCTGACGATTGCGGCGGCGACCCTGCCCTGGGTCTATTCGATGCTGCTCAGCGGGCTGGCGCTGAGTGGCTATACCGCACTGCTGATCTGGTATCACCCGCTGCACCTCAGCGGCAATCACCAGGAAGCCACGCTGATCAGCCTGCACCTGTTCGGCATGTGGCTGAACTTTGCCCTGTCCGCCGCCTTCATCACTTTCTTTGTGGTAAAGATGGCCGATACCCTGCGCCGCCAGGATCAGCTGCGCGCCCAGCGGCACGAGGAAAGCCTGCGCGACCAGCAGCTGCTCGCCGTTGCGACCCAGGCCGCCGGCGCGGCTCACGAGCTGGGTACGCCGCTGGCGACCATCAGCGTGCTGCTCAAGGAGCTGCGCCGCGAGCACCGCAACGACCCGTCGCTGCAGGATGACCTGGCGCTGCTGCAGGAGCAGGTCAAGCTGTGCAAGGACACCCTGCAACAGCTGGTGCGGGCGGCCGAGGCCGATCGCCGCCAGTCGGTGGTCGAGCAAACCGCCATCGAGTGGCTGGAAACCAGCCTGAACCGCTGGCACCTGATGCGCCCGGAGGCGAGCTACCGCTACCGGCTGGTCGGGGTTGGCGCACCGCCACGGCTGATGCCGCCGGCGGATCTGACCCAGGCGCTGCTGAATCTGCTGAACAACGCCGCCGATGCCTGCCCGGACAAGCTGGACATTCAGCTGGATTGGGATCACCAGTGGCTGGTGCTGGGGATTCGCGACCGCGGTGCCGGGGTGCCGCTGGCTATCGCCGAACAGCTCGGTCGGCCATTTTTCACCACCAAGGGCAAGGGGCGCGGCTTCGGCCTTGGTCTGTTTCTCACCCAGGCGAGTGTGGCGCGTGCCGGCGGCACGGTGAAGCTGTACAACCTGGAGGAAGGTGGCACCCTCACCGAAATGAAGTTGCCGCATGCATTTGCCCTGCCCTGAGCGGGCCCAAGGAGAACCGATGAGCGAAGAACCCCAGCTGGACGACGAAGAACAGCCGCACCTGTTGCTGGTCGATGACGACCCGACCTTCACCCGGGTCATGGCGCGCGCCATGGCCAGCCGCGGCTTGCGCGTCAGCGTGGCAAATTCGGCGGAACAGGGCCTGGCGCTGGCACGCGAGGACCTGCCGGACTATGCGGTGCTTGACCTGAAGATGGAGGGCGATTCCGGCCTGCTGCTGCTGCCCAGGCTGCTGGAGCTGGATGCGGAGATGCGCGTGCTCATCCTCACCGGCTATTCGAGCATTGCCACGGCGGTCGAGGCGATCAAGCGCGGCGCCTGCAACTACCTGTGCAAGCCGGCGGATGCCGATGACGTGCTGACGGCGCTGATCTCCCAGCATGCCGACCTGGAAACCCTGGTGCCGGAAAACCCGATGTCGGTGGACCGCCTGCAGTGGGAGCATATCCAGCGCGTGCTGGCCGATCACGAAGGCAATATCTCCGCCACCGCCCGCGCGCTGGGCATGCACCGGCGCACCCTGCAGCGCAAGCTGCAGAAGCGCCCGGTGCGGCGCTAGGAACCTGTCGGATGGGTCGAGGCGCTTGGCGCCGCTACCCATCGCTGCTTGATGGGTAGCGCTGCGCTCAAGCCAGCCTACGGCTGCTCGTCGAGCACTTCCTGCGCGGCGCGAAAGGCGTCGACGGCGGCCGGGATGCCGGCGTACACCGCGCAATGCAGCAGCGTCTCGCGGATTTCCGCGACCGTACAGCCGTTGTTCAGCGCGCCGCGCACATGGCCCTTGAGTTCCTGCGGGCACTTCAGCGCGGTCAGCGCGGCCAGGGTGATCAGGCTGCGGGTCTTGCGCTCCAGCCCTTCGCGGGTCCACACGGCGCCCCAGCCATGCTCACTGACGTAATCCTGCAGTGGCTGGGTGAACTCGGTGGCGTTACCGAGGGCGCGATCGACAAAGGCGTCACCCATCACTTCGCGGCGGGTTTTCAGGCCTTGTTCGTAGCTGTCGCTCATCGCTGTTCTCCTGAGTAGATGTGACAACGCCGGGCAGGCCCGGCGTTGCTGGTCGTATTGACTGCGTGGGGCTTAACCCTCGAGTTTCTTCTTCAGCAGTTCGTTGACCTGGCCGGGGTTGGCCTTGCCTTTCGAAGCCTTCATCGCCTGGCCGACGAAGAAGCCGAACATCTTGCCGCGCTTGGCCTCATCGCTGGCGCGGTATTGCTCGACCTGCTCGGCGTTGGCCGCCAGCACTTCGTCGAGCATCGACTCGATGGCGCCGCTGTCGGTGACCTGCTTGAGACCTTTGGCCTCGATTACCTGGTCGGCGCTGCCTTCACCATTGGCCATGGCTTCAAAGACCATCTTGGCGATCTTGCCGCTGATGGTGTTGTCCTTGATGCGCAGGATCATGCCGCCCAGCTGCTCGGCAGACACAGGCGATTGCTCGATGTCCAGATTGCCACTGTTGAGCAGGCTGGAGAGCTCGCCCATCACCCAGTTGGCGGCCAACTTGGCGTCGCCACATACGGCATTCACGGCTTCGAAGTAGTTGGCCAGTTCGCGGCTGGCGGCCAGCACGTCGGCGTCATAGGCGGACAGGCCGAACTGCGCCTGGAAACGCTCGCGCTTCTGCACCGGCAGCTCCGGCAGGGTCGCGCGCACCTCGTCGAGGAAGCTCTGCTCGATCAGCACCGGCAGCAGGTCGGGGCAGGGGAAGTAACGGTAGTCGTTGGCTTCTTCCTTGCTGCGCATGGAGCGCGTCTGGTCCTTGTTCGGGTCGTACAGGCGGGTTTCCTGCACCACCTTGCCGCCGTCCTCGATCAGCTCGATCTGCCGCTGCACTTCGTGGTTGATGGCTTTTTCGATAAAGCGGAACGAGTTGACGTTCTTGATCTCGGCACGTGTGCCGAATTCGGCCTGACCCTTGGGGCGAACCGAAACGTTGCAGTCGCAGCGCAGCGAGCCTTCGGCCATGTTGCCGTCGCAGATACCCAGGTAGCGCACCAGCGCGTGGATGGCCTTGACATAGGCCACAGCTTCCTTGGCACTGCGGATGTCCGGCTCGGATACGATTTCCAGCAGCGGCGTGCCGGCGCGGTTCAGATCGATGCCGCTCATGCCGTGGAAGTCTTCGTGCAGGCTCTTGCCGGCATCCTCTTCAAGGTGTGCGCGGGTGATGCCGATGCGCTTGGTGGTGCCGTCTTCCAGCGTGATATCCAGATGCCCCTTGCCGACGATGGGGTGGTCCATCTGGCTGGTCTGGTAGCCCTTGGGCAGGTCCGGGTAGAAGTAGTTCTTGCGGGCGAAGACGTTCTGCGGCGCGATCTGCGCGTCGATCGCCAGGCCGAACTTGCAGGCCATGCGCACCGCTTCGGCATTCAGCACCGGCAGGGTGCCGGGCATGCCGAGGTCGATCAGGCTGGCCTGGGTATTGGGCTCGGCGCCGAAGGTGGTGGCGCTGGCGGAGAAAATCTTCGAGCGGGTGCTGAGCTGGGCGTGGATTTCCAGCCCGATTACGGTTTCCCATTGCATCTTGAACGTCCCTCAAATGTATTGCGGTCTGCCCTTGGCCCGCCGACGAGGGTAAGCCCGTAGGATGGGTTGAGCACAGCGATACCCATCAGCCAGCCGCGATGGGTATCGGCGCAAGCGCCTCAACCCATCCTGCGGCGGCGTCAGGCCTTAAAACCCGGCCGGCGCCTGTTGATGCCAGTCAGTCACCTGCTGGTACTGGTGGGCCACGTTGAGCAGGCGGGCCTCCTGGAAGTACGGGGCGAGCAGTTGCACGCCCACCGGCAGGCCGTCGACGAAGCCGGCCGGCATCGACAGGGCGGGGATGCCGGCCAGGTTGGCGGTGATGGTGTAGATGTCTTCCAGGTACTGGGCGACCGGGTCGTTGTTCTTCTCGCCGAGCTTCCAGGCCGGGTTTGGCGTGGTCGGGCCGAGGATCAGGTCGACCTCGCTGAACGCCTTGACGAAGTCGTTCTTGATCAGCCGGCGGATCTTCTGCGCCTTCAGGTAGTAGGCATCGTAGTAGCCGGCGGACAGCGCGTAGGTGCCGACCATGATGCGCCGCTTGACCTCGGCGCCGAAGCCTTCAGCGCGCGAGCGCTTGTACAGGTCTTCGAGGTTGAGCGGGTCCGCGCAACGGTAGCCGAAGCGCACGCCGTCGAAGCGCGACAGGTTGGAGCTGGCCTCGGCCGGGGCGATCACGTAGTAGGCCGGGATGGCGTGCTGCATGTTCGGCAGGCTGATGTCCTTGACCGTGGCGCCGAGTTTTTTCAGCTCCACCACTGCAGCCAGGGCCTTGTCGGCGATCCGCGGGTCGAGGCCGGTGCCGAAATACTCCTTCGGCAGGCCGATGCGCAGGCCTGCCAGCGGCTGGTGGAGGGCGGCCAGGTAGTCATCCACCGGCTGCTCGACGCTGGTGCTGTCCTTCGGGTCGAAGCCGGCCATGGCCTGCAGCAGCAGGGCGCAGTCTTCCGCGGTGCGCGCCATCGGCCCGCCCTGGTCGAGGCTGGAGGCGTAGGCGATCATGCCCCAGCGCGACACGCGGCCGTAGGTCGGCTTGAGCCCGGTGAGGTTGGTCAGCGCGGCGGGCTGGCGGATCGAGCCGCCGGTGTCGGTGCCGGTGGCCGCCGGAATCAGGCGTGCCGCCACCGCCGCCGCCGAGCCGCCGGAGGAGCCGCCGGGTACGCGGGTCAGGTCCCAGGGGTTCTTCACCGGGCCGTAGTGGCTGGATTCGTTGGATGAGCCCATGGCGAACTCGTCCATGTTCAGCTTGCCGAGGGTCACGCTGCCGGCGGCGGCCAGTTTCTCCACCACGCTGGCGTTGTACGGGGCCTTGAAGCCGGTCAGGATCTTCGAACCGCAGCTGGTCAGCACGCCCTGGGTGCAGAACAGGTCCTTGTGGCCGATCGGCGCGCCAAGCAGGGCGCCGCTCTCGCCGGCGGCGCGGCGGCTGTCGGCAGCCCTGGCCTGCTGTAGCGCCAGTTCCTCGGTCACGCTGATGAAGCTGTTCAGTTGCGGGTCGACGGCCTTGATCCGCGCCAGCAGGGTTTGCGCCAGTTCCTCGGCGGAAAACTGTTTGGCGGCCAGGGCACGGCCGATCTCGGCGAGTGTCAGTTGCTGCATGTCCATTACTCGATCACCTTGGGCACCAGGTACAGGCCGTTTTCCACGGCGGGGGCGATGGCCTGGTAGGCCTCGCGCTGATTGCTTTCGGTCACCACGTCGGCCCGCAGGCGCTGGGTGGCCTCCAGCGGGTGCGCCAGCGGCTCGACGCCGGCGGTATCCACGGCTTGCATGGCGTCGATCAGGCCGAGGATGTTGTTCAGGGTGCTGGTGGTTTGCGGAATATCCGCCTCGCTCAGGCCGAGTCGGGCCAGGTGGGCGATTTTTTCCACGTCGGAGCGTTCGAGCGCCATTGGGGTCTCCAGAATTTGAGCGGGCAGCTGAAAACCGGCGGGGCGAACGGGAAACAGGTAAAAGTCGCTTTTTTGACGGGCGGTTTGCAGCCGTGCCGGCGGGCGTTTCAGTGCGGAAGCCGGGCAATCTAACACATCGGGCACCTTGCCCAAAAGGCTCATGGTTGGTAGAGTTCGCCGCACTTTTACACCCAGCGTTTTGTTCTAAACGCTCAGTCTTAGGGTTTCCCCATGTTCAAGAAGCTGCGCGGCATGTTTTCCAGCGATCTGTCGATCGATTTGGGTACGGCCAACACCCTTATTTATGTGCGTGAGCGCGGTATCGTGCTGAATGAGCCGTCCGTGGTGGCCATCCGCACCAGCGCCAACAACCAGAAAAGCGTGGTTGCCGTCGGTACTGATGCCAAGCGCATGCTCGGTCGCACCCCGGGCAACATCCAGGCCATTCGTCCGATGAAGGACGGCGTGATCGCCGACTTCAGCGTCTGCGAGAAGATGCTGCAGTACTTCATCAACAAGGTGCATGAAAACAGCTTCCTGCAACCATCGCCGCGCGTGCTGATCTGCGTGCCCTGCAAGTCGACCCAGGTCGAGCGCCGCGCCATCCGCGAATCGGCCCTGGGTGCCGGCGCGCGTGAAGTGTTCCTGATCGAGGAGCCGATGGCTGCAGCGATCGGCGCCGGCCTGCCGGTCGATGAGGCGCGCGGTTCGATGGTCGTGGATATCGGCGGCGGCACTACCGAAATCGCCCTGATTTCCCTGAATGGCGTGGTCTATGCCGAATCCGTGCGGGTTGGCGGCGACCGCTTCGACGAAGCCATCGTGACCTACGTACGGCGCAACTATGGTTCGCTGATCGGCGAATCCACCGCCGAGCGCATCAAGCAGGAAATCGGTACGGCGTTCCCCGGTGGCGAACTGCGCGAGCTGGATGTGCGTGGCCGCAACCTGGCCGAGGGCGTGCCGCGCAGCTTTACCCTGAACTCCAATGAAGTGCTCGAGGCGTTGCAGGAATCCCTCGCCGCCATCGTCCAGGCGGTCAAGAGCGCCCTCGAGCAGTCGCCGCCGGAGCTGGCCTCGGATATCGCCGAGCGCGGCCTGGTGCTCACCGGTGGCGGTGCGCTGCTGCGTGACCTGGACAAGTTGCTGTCGCATGAGACCGGTCTGCCGGTGATCATTGCCGAGGACCCGCTGACCTGCGTGGCCCGTGGCGGCGGCAAGGCGCTGGAAATGATGGATCGCCATTCCATGGACCTGCTCTCCTCGGAGTAAGCCTGTCGCTGTAACAGCAAAGCCGGAAGCCTGATCTTCCGGCTTTGCATTTGTGCCGTACCGCAATGAGGGCGCCATCATCAACCCGCTATTTACCAAGGGACCTTCGCTTGCTACGCGCCTGCTGGTGCTCAGCGTGCTGTCCATTGTGCTGATGGTGGTGGATGCCCGCTTTGACACGCTAAAGCCGCTGCGCAGCCAGTTGGGCCTGGTGCTGACGCCGTTCTACTGGATGGCGGATCTGCCCGGGCGGCTGTGGAGCGACATGACCCAGACGATCAGCAGCCGCAGCGAGCTGCTGGCCGAGAACGAGAAACTCAAGGCCGAAGCCCTGCTGCTGGAGCGGCGCCTGCAGAAGCTGGCCACCCTGACCGAGCAGAATGTGCGTCTGCGCGAGCTGCTCAATTCGGCGGAACTGGTCGATGAGAAGGTGCTGGTTGGCGAATTGATCGGCGTCGATCCCAATCCGTTCACTTATCGCATCCTGATCAACAAGGGTGAAAAGGATGGGGTGTTCATCGGCCAGCCGGTGCTCGATGCGCGCGGCCTGATGGGCCAGGTGGTCGAAGTCATGCCGTATACCGCGCGGGTGCTGCTGCTGACCGATTCGACCCACAGCATTCCGGTGCAGGTCAATCGCAACGGGCTGCGCGCCATCGCCGCCGGCGTAGGCAATCCGGAAAGCCTGGAATTGCGCCACGTGGCGGATACCGCCGATATCAAGGAAGGCGACCTGCTGGTCAGTTCCGGGCTCGGGCAGCGTTTCCCGGCGGGCTACCCGGTGGCCATCGTGACCAGGGTTACCCATGATCCCGGACAACCCTTTGCCGTGGTCCGCGCCAAGCCCACGGCGGGCCTGAACCGCAGCCGCTACGTGCTGCTGGTGGTCAGTGACCAGCGTTCACCGGAGCAGCGTGCCGAGGATGCCGCGCAGGCCCAGGAACGGGCGGACCTGCAGGCGGCGCCTGTGCAACCTGGCAGCACCGCGGCAGCGCCGGCACAGCCAACAGCCACAGAAGGGGCACACTGATGGTCGGCGCGCGCTACCACAACGGCTGGCTGATCTGGCTGAGCATTGCCCTGGGCATGCTGCTCAGCGTGCTGCCAATGGGTTTCATGGAAGTCGGCCGGCCACTCTGGCTGGCGCTGATCCTGAGCTTCTGGACCATGTTCCTGCCGCACCGTTTCGGTCTGGCCAGGGCCTGGGTTCTCGGTCTGGCGGAAGACGTCCTGTACGGTTCGCTGCTGGGCCAGAATGCGCTGATCCTGACCCTGATCACCTTCCTGGTGATGACCCTGCACCGGCGCCTGCGCATGTTCCCGCTGTGGCAGCAGGCCATGGTGCTGCTGGTGGTGTTCGGCCTGGCCCAGTTGCTGCAATTGTGGCTGTACACGCTGTCCGGCAACCGCCCGCCGACCCTGCTGTTCCTGTTGCCAGCACTGGTCAGCGCGCTGCTCTGGCCGTGGGTGTTCGCCATCCTGCGCGGCCTCAGCAAGCGCTTTCACGTCTATTGACCGTGCGCCGGGCCTGTTCCTTTCCAGGAGGTACCCGCATGCCCCCGTTGTATCTGGCCTCGGCCTCACCGCGCCGGCGTGAACTGCTCGCCCAGATCGGCGTGCCCTGCCGGCTCCTGTCTTCCAGTGTTGATGAAAGCCTACTGCCCGGCGAGGCGCCCGAGCAGTACGTCGAGCGCCTCGCGCGGGCCAAGGCGCAGGCCGGGCTGGACATGCTCGAGGCACCCGGCGAAGCCTGTGTGCTGGGGGCCGATACCGCTGTCGTGCTGGATGGCCGGATCCTCGGCAAGCCGGCAGACCGGGAGGAAGCGCGGCAGATGCTGCAGGCGCTGTCCGGGCGCGAGCACCAGGTGCTCACCGCCGTGGCGCTGGCCAGTGCGCTGGGCTGCGAGTCCCGAACGGTGGCCAGCCGGGTGAGCTTTCGGCACATAACCAGCGCGGAAATGCACGCCTACTGGGCTACCGGCGAACCGCAGGACAAGGCTGGCGGGTATGCCATCCAGGGTCTGGCGGCGATCTTTGTCCGCCAGCTGCAAGGCAGTTATTCAGCTGTCGTCGGGCTGCCCTTGTGCGAAACTGCCGAGTTACTGGCTGGCCGCGGGATTTCCTGCTGGCAGTTGCCCGATAACGCATGAGCGAAGCGTGACATGAGTGAAGAGATACTGATCAACATCACGCCGATGGAGTCGCGCGTGGCCGTGGTGGAGAACGGCGTGCTGCAGGAAGTGCATGTCGAGCGCACCCAGCGGCGCGGCATCGTCGGCAATATCTATCGCGGCAAGGTGGTGCGCGTCCTGCCGGGCATGCAGGCGGCGTTCGTCGACATCGGCCTGGAGCGCGCGGCGTTCATCCATGCGGCGGAAATCTCCAGCCGTGAAGGCAGCGCCATCGAGTGCATCAGCCAGCTAGTGCGCGAAGGGCAGGGCCTGGTGGTGCAGGTGACCAAGGATCCGATTGGCAGCAAGGGCGCCCGGCTGACCACCCAGTTGTCGATCCCCTCGCGCTACCTGGTGTACATGCCCAGCACCAGCCATGTGGGCATCTCGCTGCGCATCGAGGATGAGGCCGAGCGCGAGCGGCTCAAGGCGATAGTCACTGGTTGCCTGGCTACGGAAGCCATCGAGGAGGCTGGCGGCTTCATCCTGCGCACGGCCGCCGAGGGTGCCGGCGCCGATGACATCATCGCCGACATCCGCTACCTGCGGCGGCTCTGGGAGCAGATCGCCAGCCAGCGGCAAACCGCGCCGACGCCTTCGGTGATCTACGAGGATCTTTCGCTGGCACTGCGGACCCTGCGTGACCTGGTCAATCCGCGCAGCGAGAAGATCCGCATCGACTCGCGGGAAACCTTCCAGAAGGCCTCGCAGTTCGTCGCCGAGCTGATGCCGGAAATTGCCAGCCGGCTCGAGCACTACCCGGGCGAGCGGCCGATCTTCGACCTGTATGGCGTTGAGGATGAAATCCAGAAGGCCCTGGAGCGCAAGGTACCGCTCAAGTCCGGCGGCTATCTGGTGGTCGACCCGGCCGAAGCGATGAGCACCATCGATGTGAATACCGGCGCCTTCGTCGGCCATCGCACCCTGGAAGAAACCATCTTCAAGACCAACCTCGAGGCGGCCACCTCGATTGCTCGCCAGCTGCGCCTGCGCAACCTGGGCGGGATCATCATCATCGACTTCATCGACATGCAGGACGAGGAACACCAGCGCCAGGTGCTGCGTACCCTGGAGCGGCAGCTGGAGCGTGATCACGCCAAGACCAACATCATCGGCATCACCGAGCTGGGGCTGGTGCAGATGACCCGCAAGCGCACCCGCGAAAGCCTCGAGCAGATCCTCTGCGAGCCCTGCGTCAGCTGTCAGGGGCGCGGCAAGCTGAAGACCCCGGAGACCATCTGCTACGAGATCTTCCGCGAGATCCTGCGCGAAGCCCGGGCCTACCAGGCCGGCGCCTACCGGGTGCTGGCCAACCAGCGGGTAGTCGACCGCCTGCTTGACGAGGAGTCGGCCAATGTCGCCGATCTCGAGGCGTTTATCGGGCGTACCATCACCTTTCAGGTCGAAGCCATGTATTCCCAGGAGCAATACGATGTCGTTCTGCTGTGATGCGCGGCCTGCGGGCCTGAGCGGTTCAGGCGAGTGAGTCGCTGAATGGCCGGACTGCTGCGTCTGCTCAATGCCCTGCTGCGTGCCGTCATCGGTTTCGGCGCGCTGCTGCTGGTGCTGCTCGCGCTGTATGTCAGCCTCGGCCGCGAGCTGATGCCGTTGCTCGCCGAGTATCAACCCGAGGTCGAGCAGCAGGCGCAGGCGGCACTCGGCCTGCCGCTGCGAATCGGCCGCCTGGAGGGCAGCTGGCGCGGCTTCGGGCCGCTGCTGGTGGCGCACGACGTCGAACTGGGGGTGGGCGAGGGACGCTTGCATGTGCAGACCCTGCGCATCAAGCCGGACCTGCTCACCGGCTTGCTTGAGCGCCGCCTGGAAATTCAGCGGGTTGAAGTCGAAGGCTTGCAGCTGGTCCTGCGCCAATCGGCGGAAGGCGCCTGGTCGGTCCCCGGATTGCCGTCAGCGACGGCCCCTGCCACGGGCCCGCAGGCGCTGCTGGAAAACCTGCTGGGGATTTCCCAGCTGCTGCTGCTGGACAGCCAGATCACCCTGCAGCCGTATGCCGAGCCGTCGGTCAGCCTGACCTACGTCGAATTTGAATTGCGCAATGGGCGCAAGCAGCGCCTGGATGGTCACCTGACCCTGCCCGATGGCCTGCCCGCGAGCTTCAGCCTGCGCGGCAAGCTGAACCCGGCGGACTGGCGCAGCAGCCCGGCGCAGCTCTATCTGAGCCTGCCGCAGAGCGACTGGTCGGCACGTATCCCGGCGGCGCTGCTGCACGGCTGGAGCCTTGCGCGGCTAGTCGCCGGTGGCGAGTTCTGGGCGGCGGCCGAGGGCGGCCAGTTGCAGCGTGTGGTGGCGCGGCTGAACGCGCCCGAGCTGATCGCCGCAGCAGACGGGCGCAGTGCCGTGACGGTCGAGGATCTGGCGGTGACCGCCTACCTGGACCGGCGCCCCGAGGGCTACGATCTGCGCCTGGAGTCCCTGGCCCTGAGCCTCGGGCCGACCCGCTTCGGCCCGGTGCAACTGGAATTGCAGCAGCGCGGGGCAACTGCGTCCTCCGGTCAGACCTGGCGCCTGCAGGCGGACCGGCTGGACCTGGCGCCGCTCGCCAGCCTGGCGCTGGCCCTGGCGCCAGCAGCGCCGGCAGTCGATGAGTGGCTGGTCGGGCTCAAGCCGCATGGCCAGCTGCGCAACCTCCAGGTGAGCTTCGAACCGCAGAAAAGCACAGCCGACCGCGTGCAGTTCGCGACCAGTCTTGCCGCCGTGGGGATCACGGCGCATGCCGATGTCCCGGGGCTGGAAAACGTCAGTGGCAGCATCAGTGGCGATCTGGCCCAGGGTGCACTGCGCCTGGCCGCGGAGAATTTCGTGCTCGACCTGGCCGGGATATTTCCCGCGCCCTGGCAGTACCGGCAGGCTGGCGCGTTGCTCAGCTGGACCCTGGATGAGCAGGCGTTCACCCTGCACAGCCCGTATATCCGCCTCGAGGGCGACGAGGGGCGGATTGCCGGTGACCTGAAGATTGCCATCCCGCTGGCGGCAGATCAGTTCAGCTACATGGACCTGCGGGTCGGTCTGCGCGAGGGAAATGCCGCCTTTACCAGCAAGTACCTGCCGCTGCCGTCGGCGCAGTTTTCCGCAGAGCTGGCCGGCTGGCTGAAAAGCGCGCTCGTCAGTGGCGCCATCGATGAGGGCATCTTCCAGTACCAGGGCACGCTGAGTGCCAGCGCGCCAGCCAATTCCAGCACGCTGAGCCTGTACTTCAAGCTGCATGGCCTGGAGCTGGCCTATCAGCCGGGCTGGCCGGCCCTGCGCGAGGCGGCCGGCGAAGTGTTTGTCGGCGCCAACGGGGTGCGGGTGGAGGTCGGCAGCGCACAGGTTCTGGATAGCCAGGTCAGCCAGGTGCTGGCCAGCGTGGCGCCGGCAAGCAACGGCCAGGCGCCGCGGCTGAAGGTCAGCGCCCAGTTGCAAAGCAGCGTCAAGGATGGCCTGGCGATTCTGCAAACGGCGCCGCTGGGTGCCGCGCAGACCTTTGCCGGCTGGCGCGGCGAGGGTGCGCTGGCCGGCAAGCTGGCCCTGGATATTCCGCTGGATGGCCACTCGGCGCCCCAGGCGGTGGTGGATTTTGCTGCGGATGGCGCACAGCTGAGCATTCCCGCCCCGGCCCTGCAGCTGACCCAGATCAGCGCGGCATTTCGCTACAACACGGCCACCGGCCTGAGCTCCCCGCGCCTGCGCGCACGCGCCTTCGGTGAGGCGCTGAGTGGCAGGATCGTCGCCGAAGGGGCGCGCGGGCGGACCCGCACCCGCATCGAGGTCAACAGCAAGATTGCCCTCGGCGACCTGACCGGCTGGCTGGGTATCGCCGCACAGCCGTTGCCGCTGAGCGGCAGCATACCGTACCGTTTGAATGTAATTCTCGATGAAAACAGCCAACTGCAGGTGGATTCCAACCTGCAGGGCCTGGCGGTTGAGCTGCCGGCCCCGTTCGGCAAGACCGCCGGTGAGATCCGCGCCACGCAATTCCGCATGCCCCTCAGCGCCAGGGACCCGAGCTACTGGGTGAAGTATGCCGAGCTGGCCAGCCTGGCGCTGGCCATCCCTGGCGGCAAGCTGGACGCCGCGCGCGCCGAGCTGGTGCTGGGTGGCCAGGCGGCGCGTTTGCCGGCAGACACCGGGCTGGCAGTGCGTGGCCGGCTGGCCGAGCTGGATGTCGCAGCCTGGCAGGCACTGGCCAAGCGCTACGCCAGCCAGGGCGCCGGTCTCGATCCGTCGATGCTGCGCTCGGCCAGTCTGCAGGTCGACCATTTCAGCGGTTTCGGCCTGGATGCCCGTGATCTGGCCCTCAGCCTCAGCCGGCAGAACGCCGCCTGGCTGGTCGGGCTGAACAGCGAGATAGCCGAGGGACAGGTCAGCCTGCCAGACCAGGCCGACCTGCCGGTTGCCCTGGACTTCAAGCGTGTCAGCCTGCCCGAACCGGCCAGCACCGATGCCGAGGCCATTGCCAAGCCTGATCCGCTGGCCGCGATTGCCCCCGCCAGCCTGCCACCGATGGATGTGAAGATCGACCAGGTCCTGCTCGGCGGCGAAGCACTGGGGGCCAGCTCGTTCAAGGTGCGTCCGGCTCCCGGTGGTGTGCGCTTCAGCCAGTTGAAGCTGAACCTCAAGGGCTTGCTGGTCACTGGCGCTGCCGGTTGGGAGGGTCCGCTCGGGGCGACGCGCTCCTGGTACAAGGGCCGGCTGCAGGGGGCGGATCTGGGGACTGTGCTGCAGGCCTGGAACTTCGCGCCCTCGGTCACCAGCGAGCGTTTCCGGGTGGATGCCGATACCCGCTGGCCGGGTTCGCCGGCGTGGGTCAGCCTGGCCCGGCTGTCCGGCAGCCTGGACGGGAGCATGCACAATGGCCGCTTCGTCGAGGTCCAGGGCGGCGGCAGCAATGCCCTGCGGGTGTTCGGCCTGCTCAACCTGAGCGCGATCGGTCGCCGGTTACGCCTGGATTTCTCCGACCTGTTTGGCACGGGCATGGCCTACGACCGGGTGGGTGTGCTGCTGGTCGGCAACGATGGGGTGTTCGTTACCCGCGAGCCGATGGAGGTCAAGGGGCCTTCCGCCAAGCTGGAGCTGGATGGCACGCTGGATATGGTCACCCAGAAAATCAACGCCAAGCTCTTTGTGACCCTGCCGGTGTCCAATACCGTTACCATGGCGGCGCTGCTGGCCGGCGGCCCGGCGGTGGCCGGGGCCTTCTTCGTCGTCGACAAGGTCGCCGACAAGCTGTTTGGCACCAGCACTTCCAGCCTGGCCCGGGTGCAGTACCAAGTGCAGGGCAGCATGGATAATCCGCAGATCACTTTCTTCAAGCCATGAGATGACGTGCATGTCGGGAGGGGCGCTTTCATGAGTCTGGCGGTGTTGCAGATGGTCAGCCAGGAGGCTGTACCGGCCAACCTGCTGGCTGCCCGGCGGCTGCTGGAGCGTGCGGCGGAGAGCGGTGCCCGGCTGGCAGTGCTGCCGGAAAACTTCGCCGCCATGGGCCGTCGTGACCTGGCCGGGCTGGCGCGTGCCGAAGCGGCCGGCGAGGGCCCCCTGCTGCCCTGGCTGCGGCAGGCGGCGCGCGACCTTGGCCTGTGGATCGTGGCCGGGACGCTACCGTTGCCACCCGATGAGCAGCCGCTGGGTCGGCCGCACGCAACCTCGCTGCTGATCGATGAGCACGGCGAGCGGGTAGCGCGCTATGACAAGCTGCACCTGTTCGATGTCGAGGTGGCCGACAGCCGCGGGCGTTATCGCGAGTCGGAGGATTACCTCCATGGCGCGCGGGTGGTGGTGGCCGATACGCCGGTCGGGCGCCTTGGCCTGAGCGTCTGCTATGACCTGCGCTTTCCCGAACTTTACCTGGCCCTGCGTGCCGCCGGCGCCGAGCTGATCAGTGTCCCGGCCGCCTTCACCGCGGTTACCGGGGCCGCGCACTGGCAGGTATTGCTGCGCGCCCGCGCCATCGAAACCCAGTGCTACCTGCTCGCCGCCAATCAGGGTGGGCAGCATCCCGGCGGACGCGAGACCTTCGGCCACTCGGCGATTGTCGATGCCTGGGGGCGGGTCCTTGCCGAGCAGCCGCTGGGTGAGGCAGTGCTGCTGGCCGCGCGTGATCCGGCCGCCCAGCAGGCCATTCGGCAAAACATGCCGCTGGCCAGCCAGCGACGCTTTTCTCCACCAGGCGCTCCCTTGCCGGTGGACCAGGAGAACCCATGAGTGATTTGTTGTCATCGGTCAGCGCGCATCTGCTGAACCCCGGCGAGCTGAGCATCGAGCAGCTGCCCGACGTGCTGGGCGAACTTGCCGGTCCCGGCATCGACGCCGCCGACCTGTACTTCCAGAGCCAGATTTCGGAAAACTGGGTACTTGAGGACGGTATCGTCAAGGAAGGCAGTTTCAATCTGGATCAGGGCGTCGGGGTGCGCGCCCAGTCTGGCGAGAAGACCGGCTTTGCCTACAGCAATACCATCAGCCGCAAGGCGCTCGGCGAAGCCTCGCAGGCCGCGCGCTCGATTGCCCGCGCCGGCCAGAACGGCCGCGTCGAGGTGCTGCGCCACGCAGCCTGTGTGCCCCTCTATCCGGCGCAGAATCCGCTGGAAGTCCTCAGCCGCGCGGAAAAGGTTGATCTGCTCAAGCGCATCGATGCCGCCACCCGGGCACTGGATCCGCGCATCCAGCGGGTCACCGTCAGTCTCTCGGGGGTCTGGGAGCGCATCCTGGTCGCCGCCAGTGATGGCAGTCTGGGCGCCGATGTGCGGCCGCTGGTGCGTTTCAATGTCGGGGTGATCGTCGAGCAGAATGGCCGACGCGAGCGCGGCAGCCACGGTGGCGGCGGGCGCAGTGATTATCGCTACTTTCTGGAGCAGGATCGGGCCATGGGGTACGCGCGCGAAGCGCTGCGTCAGGCCCTGGTCAACCTCGAAGCGCTGCCGGCGCCGGCCGGCAGCCTGCCGGTGGTGCTCGGCCCGGGCTGGTCCGGGGTGCTGCTGCACGAGGCGGTCGGCCACGGCCTGGAGGGTGATTTCAACCGCAAGGGCAGTTCGGCCTACAGTGGCCGTATCGGCGAGCGGGTCGCATCCAGCCTGTGCACCATCGTCGATGACGGCACCCTGGCCGGACGCCGCGGGTCGCTGAGTCTGGACGACGAGGGCACGCCGACGCAGTGCACCACGCTGATCGAGAACGGCGTGCTCAAGGGCTACATGCAGGACAAGCTGAATGCCCGCCTGATGGGCGTGGCGGTAACCGGCAACGGCCGGCGCGAATCCTATTCCTGCCTGCCGATGCCGCGCATGACCAATACCTACATGCTGGCCGGCGCCAGCGATCCGGCAGAGATCATCGCCTCGGTGCAGCGCGGCATCTACTGCGCCAACCTGGGCGGTGGCCAGGTCGATATCACCAGCGGCAAGTTCGTGTTTTCCACCAGCGAGGCCTACCTGATCGAGAACGGCCGCATCACCACGCCGGTCAAGGGCGCCACCCTGATCGGCAATGGGCCGGAGGCAATGAGCCGGGTGTCGATGGTCGGCAATGACCTGGCGCTGGACAGCGGCGTGGGCACCTGCGGCAAGGATGGCCAGTCGGTACCGGTGGGGGTCGGCCAGCCAACCCTGAAGATAGATGCGATCACCGTGGGTGGCACCGGGGCGTAGACGGGGTCGAGCGTAGCGCTGGCCGGCGCGACGGCGCGGCCAACCCGCCCTGCAGTAATTAACGCAGCCCGCGCTGCACTTCATCCAGTTCGCGAATGTACTTGAACACCTTGCGTGCGGCGGCCGGCGGTTTGTTGTGGGCCGCTTCGTGCTGGGCATGGCGGATCAGGCTGCGCAGTTGCTGCCGGTCGGTCGCCGGATATTCGGCAACAAAGGCTTCCAGGGTGGCGTCGTCCCCGCCGATCAGGCGGTCGCGCCAGCGCTCTAGGCCATGGAAACGTTCGTTGTACTGGCGGGTTGAAGCGTCCAGCTGGTCGATCAGCGCGCTGATGCCTTCGACATCCGCATCGCGCATCAGCTTGCCGATGTATTGCAGGTGCCGTTTGCGGGCAATATGCGCCTTGTGCTTGGGCGCATCGGCCAGGGCTTTTTGCAAGGGCTCGGTGAGTGGCAGCTTGGCCAGCAGATCCGGCTTGAGCGTGGTCAGGCGCTCGCCCAGGTCCTGCAGGGCGTGCAACTCGCGCTTGACCTGGGTTTTGCTCTTCTCCTCGGAGAAGTCATCGTTTTTTTCAGACATGGGACGTATCCAGAAGATAACGCTGCCATGATAACCACTCGGGGGCCGCTTGTCCGGCTTGCCCGCCTAGCGTTGCAGAGGGATGGAGTAACAGATGAGTGCGGTAGAAAATGTAGGCCCGGAAGCGCTGTCCAAGTTGCAGGAGCAGGTTGAGCAGATCATTGCCGAAGCCCGCCGGCAGGGAGCCAGTGCCTGCGAGGTGGCGGTTTCCCTGGAGCAGGGGCTGTCGACCACGGTACGCCAGCGTGAGGTCGAGACCGTCGAGTTCAATCGCGACCAGGGCTTTGGCATCACCCTGTATGTCGGCCAGCGCAAAGGCTCGGCGAGCACTTCGGCCAGTGGCGCCGAGGCGATCCGCGAAACCGTCGGTGCCGCACTGGCGATCGCCGAGCATGCTTCGGAAGACCCGTTTGCCGGGCTGGCCGAGCCTGGCCTGATGGCCCGCGAACTGCCTGATCTGGACCTCTACCACCCCTGGTCGATCACTCCGGAGCAGTCGGTCGAGCTGGCCCTGGAGTGCGAGGCGACGGCCTTTGCCAGCGATGCGCGGATCAGCAATGCCGACGGGACCTCGTTGAGTACTCACCGCAGTTGCCGGGTCTACGGCAACAGCCATGGCTTTCTGGGTAGCTATGCGAGTACCCGGCACAGCCTGAGTTGCGTGATGATCGCCGAAAGCGCTGGCCAGATGCAGCGCGACTACTGGTACGACGTCAGCCGCCAGGGCGAGGCGCTGGCGTCAGCGGCCAGCATTGGCCAGCGTGCCGCGCAGCGCACGGTCGCCCGCCTGGGCGCGCGGCCGGTAGCCACCTGCGAGGTACCGGTAGTGTTTTCCGCAGAGCTGGCGGGCGGTCTGTTCGGGCATTTCCTGGCGGCGGTTTCCGGTGGCAACCTCTATCGCAAATCATCCTTTCTGGAGGATTCCCTGGGCCAGCAGCTGTTCCCCGAGTGGCTGAGCCTGCACGAGAATCCGCATATTCCGAGGGCCCTGGCGAGCGCCGCGTTCGATGCCGATGGCCTGGCGACCTATGCCAAGCCCTTCGTCCAGGACGGCGTGATTGTCTCCTACGTGCTGGGCACCTACTCCGGGCGCAAGCTGGGCCTGCCGAGCACGGCCAATGCCGGCGGCGTGCATAACCTGCTGGTCAGCCATGGCCATGAGGATCAGCGCGCGCTGCTCAAGCGCATGGGCCGCGGCCTGCTGGTCACCGAGCTGATGGGGCAGGGGCTGAACCTGGTGACCGGCGATTACTCGCGGGGTGCCGCCGGTTTCTGGGTCGAGCATGGCGAGATCCAGTATCCGGTGCAGGAAGTGACCATTGCCGGCAACCTGCGCGACATGTTCCGCCAGATTGTCGCAGTGGGCAGCGACCTGGAAATGCGCAGCAACATTCGCAGCGGTTCGGTACTGATCGAGCGGATGACGGTGGCCGGCAGCTGACCCTGGCGGCCGGAGGCTGGGCGAGCTTACTCGCCTTCGTCGAAGTAGTTGTTGATCAGTTCGCTCAGCCCCGCCAGGGCTTCAGCTTCCTGTTCGCCGTCGGTCTGCAGGTGAATGTTGGTACCTTTGCCGGCAGCCAGCATCATGACCGCCATGATGCTCTTGCCGTCGACCAGGTTATCCGCGTTGCGGCCAACCTTGATCTGGCAGGGATAGCGTCCGGCAACGCCGACGAATTTGGCGGCGGCACGGGCGTGCAGGCCGAGCTTGTTGATGATGGTGATTTCGCAGGCGAGCATTGCCGGGGCTGTTCCTTAGCTGAGGTCGCGGTGGCGGACCTGAATGTTCTTCAGGCCCGGCTTGAGCGCTGCGCCGAGCCTTTCGGCAAGATAGACCGAGCGGTGATGGCCGCCGGTGCAGCCAATCGCAATGGTGACATAGGAGCGGTTGCTGGCGGCAAAGCGCGGCAGCCATTTGCTCAGGTAGGCAAAAATGTCATCGAACATTTCCTCCACATCTGCCTGCCCGTTCAGGTAGTCGATCACCTCGCGATCCTTGCCCGATAGGTTGCGTAGGTCTGCCTTCCAGTACGGATTGGGCAGGCAGCGCACGTCAAACACCAGGTCCGCATCCACCGGCATGCCGCGCTTGAAGCCGAAAGACTCGACGAGAAAGGCGGTACCGGGTTCCGGCTTGTTCAGCAGGCGCAGCTTGATGCTGTCCCGCAGCTGGTAGAGGTTCAGGTGGGTGGTGTCGAGTTTGAGGTCGGCCAGATCGGCGATCGGGCCGAGCAGGATGCTCTCATCCTTGATGGCTTCGGCCAGCGAGCGGGTATCCGACGTCAGCGGGTGGCGGCGACGGGTTTCGGAAAAGCGCTTGAGCAGGGTGTCGTCGTCGCTGTCCAGATAGACCACGTCACAGTGGATATGCTTGGCGCGGACTTCCTCGAGCAGTTCGGGAAAACGTTCGAGCTGACTGGGCAGGTTGCGGGCATCGATGGATACCGCTACCTGCGGCTGCATGAGGTCTGTATTGAGTAGCGCACGCTCGGCCAGTTCGATAAGCAGGCCGGCAGGCAAGTTGTCGATGCAATAGAAACCGTTGTCCTCAAGCACATCCAGAGCGGTGCTTTTCCCCGATCCGGAGCGGCCGCTAACGATGATCAGGCGCATGGCATTGCTCCTTATTGATCGTTTTGCGCGTCCACAATCAGCTGATAAAGCCTTTCGCTGCTTTGTGCCTGGCGCAGGCGCTCGCGTACTTCACTGCGATTGAGCATGCTGGCAATCTGCCGCAGCAGTTCCAGGTGGGCATCGGTGGCGGTTTCGGGTACCAGCAGGACGAACAGTAAATCAACCGGTGCGCCGTCGATGGCATCAAAGTCTACCGGGGCATCCAGGCGCAATACCGCACAGATCGGCGTCGGGCAGCCTGTCAGGCGGCAATGCGGGATGGCAATGCCGTTGCCGAAACCGGTGGAGCCAAGTTTTTCGCGGGCAATCAGGCTCTCGAAAATATCCTGGGTATCCAGGTTCGGAAGGTCACGGGCGACGAGACTGGCGATTTGTTCGAGTACACGCTTTTTGCTGCCGCCCGGCACGTTCACCAGAGAACGGCCGGGGGTCAGGATTTGCTCAATTGAGATCATGGGTAGGATATGGGCTTATCGGGCGGTAACGCCCTGCTTGTGGTCAAGCTGCTTTTCCTTGTGCTTGATCAGTTGACGATCGAGCTTGTCGGCGAGCAGGTCGATGGCGGCGTACATGTCTTCGTGTTCGGCACTGGCCACGACTTCGCGTCCAGCGACATGCAGGGTCGCTTCGATCTGCTGCTTGAGCTTTTCGATCTGCATGATCACTTGTACGTTGGTAATTTTGTCGAAATGGCGTTCAAGTCTGCCAAGTTTTTCCCCGACGTAGTCACGCATGGCGTCGGTCACATCCAGTTGATGTCCACTGATGTTCACTTGCATACCGCATTCTCCTTGTTGCCGTGTATTGGTGACAGATTACTGAATCTGCCACCGGGACACTGTTGCCTTGGATCAAGCCAGTTCACATCAAGCGCTTGCGCTCGCTGGAAGGCGCAATGCCAAGGGATTCACGATATTTTGCGACAGTCCGGCGAGCTACCTGAATGCCTTGTGCTTCCAGTAGACCTGCAATCTTGCTGTCACTCAACGGCTTTTTCTGACTTTCCGCAGCCACCAGTTTCTTGATTATGGCCCGGATCGCCGTAGACGAGCACTCTCCGCCTTCGGCGGTGCTCACATGGCTGGAGAAAAAGTATTTCAGCTCGTAAATGCCGCGCGGCGTATGCATGAATTTTTGCGTGGTCACCCGCGAAATGGTCGACTCATGCATGCCAACGGCCTCGGCAATATCATGCAGGACCAGTGGTTTCATGGCCTCATCGCCGTATTCGAGGAAGCCCCGCTGGTGTTCGACAATCTGCGTGGCAACCTTCATCAGGGTTTCGTTGCGGCTTTGCAGGCTCTTGATGAACCAGCGTGCTTCCTGCAACTGGTTGCGCATGAAGGTGTTGTCCGCGCTGGAATCCGCGCGCCGCACAAAACTGGCGTACTGCGGGTTCACCCGCAGGCGCGGGACGGCTTCCTGGTTGAGCTCCACCAGCCAGCGGTCATTGTGCTTGCGCACCAGTACATCGGGTATCACGTACTCCGCTTCACTGGCCTCGATCTGCGAACCGGGGCGCGGGTTGAGTTGCTGGATCAGCTCGATGGCCGGCTTGAGTTCGGCTTCCTTGATCTTCATCTTGCGCATCAGCAGGGTGTAATCGCGACTGCCGAGCAATTCGAGATAGTCACTCACCAGGCGCTGCGCTTCGGCTAGCCAGGGGGTGTCGCCCGGCAGCTGGCGCAGCTGGATCAGCAGGCATTCGCGCAGGTCGCGGGCGCCGCAGCCGATCGGCTCGAACAGCTGGATGCGGTGCAGCACGGCTTCGATCTCGTCCAGCTCGATATCCAGTTCCGGATCGAAGGCTTCCAGCACTTCCTGCAAGGACTCTTCCAGATAGCCATCGTTGCTGATGCAGTCGATCAGGGTGACGGCGATCAGCAGGTCGGTTTCCGACATCTGGGTCAGGTTCAGCTGCCAGAGCAGGTGGCTTTGCAGGCTTTCGCCGGCTGAGGTGCGGGTGGTGAAGTCCCACTCGTCATCGTCGTTGCTGGGCAGGCTGCTGGCGCTGGTCTGGTAGATGTCTTCCCAGGCGGTGTCTACCGGCAATTCGCTGGGAATGCGCTCGTTCCAGTCGCCTTCTTCGAAGCGCTCGGCATTGTCTGCCTGCTCCTGGAAGGTGTTTTCCTGGTTGGCCGCGGGAGCCGCTGCGGCGGTTTCTCCGTGGTCGGCCAGGGGATCGTCATTGTCGAAGTCTTCGCCTTCTTCCTGGCGCTCGAGCATCGGGTTCGCTTCCAGCGCTTCCTGGATTTCCTGTTGCAGGTCCAGGGTCGACAGCTGGAGCAAACGGATTGCCTGTTGCAGCTGCGGAGTCATGGTCAGCTGCTGGCCCATCCTGAGGACTAGCGAAGGTTTCATAACTTGAATGGGTACGCCTTGTTTGCTGACGGATAGTGGTCAACCGGTTCGAGTCGCTGGCTGCCGGGCTGGGGGAAAGTATATGCCGTTATCAGGCTGTATTCCCCGGGCCGGGCTGATGGTTCGCTGGGTTTACAGGCGGAACTCGTGCCCCAGGTAGACGTCCTTGACCAGTTGATCGGCCAGTATGGTTTCCGCATCGCCTTCGGCAATCAGCTGGCCGTCGTTGACAATGTAGGCGATTTCACAGATGTCCAGGGTTTCGCGCACGTTGTGATCGGTAATCAGCACGCCGATACCCTTGGACTTGAGGTGGTGGATGATCTGCTTGATATCCCCGACCGAGATCGGGTCAACCCCGGCAAACGGCTCGTCGAGGAGGATGAACTTGGGCGAAGTGGCCAGTGCCCGGGCGATTTCCACCCGCCGCCGCTCGCCGCCCGAGAGGCTCATCCCCAGGGTGTCGCGGATGTGGTGGATGTGGAACTCTTCCAGCAGGTTTTCCAGGGCCAGCTGCCGTCCTGCGCGATCCAGGTCCTTGCGTGTCTCGAGGATACCCATGATGTTGTCGGCCACGCTGAGCTTGCGGAAAATCGAGGCTTCCTGCGGCAGGTAGCCGATACCGGCGCGGGCACGGCCATGCATGGGCAGATGGCTGAGATTGAGGTCATCGATCAGCACGCGACCCTGGTCGGCCTGGACCAGGCCGACGATCATGTAGAAGCAGGTGGTTTTCCCTGCACCATTGGGTCCCAGCAAGCCGACGATCTGGCCACTGTCGATGGACAGGCTGACGTCGCGGACAACTTGCCGACCCTTGTAGCTTTTTGCCAGGTGCTGGGCTTTCAGAGTCGCCATCAGGGAGCCTTTTGTTCGGGTTTTTTCTTCGGCAGGATGACCATGTCGATGCGCGGCTGCGGGCTGCTGATCGAAGTGTCCTTGGCCCTGCCGGCATTCACGATCTGGCGCTGGGTGTCATAGACGATTTTCTCGCCCCTGAACGTGTTGCCTTCCTGAACGACCTTGGCCTGGTCTATCAGGACGATGCGCTCGGTCGGTGCAAAATACTGGATGGTCTTGCCGTAAGCCTTTACCAGGGCTTTGTCCGTCGAGGGTTGCTGCTCGTAATAGGCCGGCTCGCCGACTGCGGTGAAGACTTCGATGTCACCCTGCTGATCCTGGGTAATGGTGACCTGGTTGCCGGTGATCTTCAGGCTGCCCTGGGTGATCACCACGGCGCCGCGATAGATCGCCACGCCTTGCTTGTCGTCCAGTTCGGCGCTGTCGGCCTGGACCCGGATCGGCTGGTCACGGTCGGTAGGCAGCGCCAGGGCTGCAGGGGCGGAAATCAGGCTGCCCAGGCTGACAAGCAACAGGGGAAGGGTTTTAACGAAGCTCATGCTGGCCTCTTACGTTGGAGAGCAGGAGCATCCTGCCTTCATTCAGATACGCTTTCATTCCGTTTGCCGTGGTTACGCCATTGGCGGCCTCGATTTTAACGGCTTGCTTGGTCTCGGCATATTCCTGGTCAGGAAATACTGTCATGCGGCTGGTTGTCAGCAGCGTCTGGCGGCCCTGGAGGTCGGTACGCTGAACACTGACCGCATCGATCAATTCTACCTGCTTTCCGCCTGGCGCAACTTCGCCAAGCTGACTTTGCACATGCCAGGGTTGCTCGTCCTTGCGGTACAGCAACAGGTCAGGCTGGCTCATCAGGGTGATGTCGGTGGCCTTGACATGCTCCAGCTTGTCGGCCTCGACCCGGTAATTGAGGCTGCCATCTGCCTTGAATTGCCGGGTGTGCGGATTCACCACGAAAAAATCAATCGACGCTTCCGGGCTGTCGCCGATTTGCGCTTCGCCGAAGCTTTCCGGACGAATATTCCAGTAGCCAAGCGCGATCAGCAGCGCCGCGATGGGCAGGAAGAGCAGGGCTTGGCGTAGGTTGTTCGACATGGCAGTTCTACAGATAGGCAGCTTGGGCGCGATCAAGACTACCTTGTGCGCGCATGATCAGCTCACAAAATTCGCGTGCGGCACCTTCGCCGCCGCGGGCCAGGGTTACGCCGTGTGCATGCTGGCGGACAAACGCGTCAGCGCTGGCAACCGCCATGCCCAGGCCTACGCGCCGGATAACCGGCAGGTCGGGCAGGTCATCGCCCAGGTAGGCGACCTGGGTGTAATCCAGGTCCAGTTGTGCCAGCAGTTCATCGAGTACCACCAGTTTGTCTTCGCGGCCCTGGTACAGGTGCTGGATGCCGAGATTTTGTGCGCGGCGCTCGACCACCGGGGTTGTCCGGCCGGAGATGATTGCCGTGCTGACGCCGGAGGCGATCAGCATTTTTATGCCGTGGCCATCCAGCGTGTTGAAGGTCTTGAATTCGCTGCCGTCGGTGAGGAAGTACAGCTTGCCATCGGTCAGCACGCCATCCACGTCGAAGATGGCCAGCTTTACGGCGCGTGCGCGTTGCAGCAGGTCGGTGGACATTTACATTACTCCGGCGCGCAACAGGTCGTGCATGTTCAGGGCGCCCACCGGGCGGTCAGCGGCATCCACCACCACCAGTGAGTTGATCTTGTGGTCTTCCATGATCTTCAGGGCTTCAGCGGCCAGCATCTCGGCTCTGGCCGTCTTGCCGTGTACCGTCATGACACTGTCGATGCTGGCGTTGCGCACATCGATGCCGCGATCCAGTGTGCGGCGCAGGTCGCCATCGGTGAAGATTCCGCCCAGACGACCGTCGGGCTCCAGGACCACGGTCATGCCCAGTCCCTTGCGGGTCATTTCCAGCAAGGCATCCCTGAGCAGGGTGCCGCGGACAACCCGGGGCAGGGCGTCGCCGGCATGCATGACATGTTCAACCTTGAGCAGCAGGCGCCGGCCGAGGGCGCCGCCGGGGTGAGAGAAGGCGAAATCTTCGGCGGTGAAGCCGCGCGCTTCAAGCAACGCAATTGCCAGGGCATCACCCAGCACCAGGGATGCCGTGGTCGACGAGGTGGGCGCAAGGTTTAGCGGGCAGGCTTCGTGCGCGACCCTGGCGTCCAGGTTGGCTTCAGCTGCGAGTGCCAGCGGCGAGTCAGGATTGCCGGTCATGCTGATCAGGGGGATGCCCAAGCGCTTGATCAACGGCAGCAGGGTGATGATTTCTGCGGTAGATCCCGAATTGGACAGGGCCAGTACCACGTCATCCCGGGTAATCATGCCCATGTCGCCATGACTGGCTTCCGCCGGGTGCACAAAGAAGGCTGGTGTGCCGGTGCTGGCCAGCGTGGCTGCAATCTTGTTGCCGATATGTCCGGACTTGCCCATGCCGACCACCACGACCCTGCCGCGGCAGGCCAGCAACAGCTCGCAGGCGTGCACGAAATCGGCATTGATTCGTTCCAGCAGGGCTTCTATCGCCTCCAGTTCGAGGCGCACGGTGCGCTGGGCGGACTGAATCAGTGCGTTTGGCTGGGTCATGGCGGCGGCGATTGCGTTAGTTCAGGGCTGGTGATTATACCGACAATCCGCAGCGACCTTACACTAGGCGCTGCAAATGAGCCGGCTGCACGCTTCGCGGTGTTGCACAACGGTGGTTTAGATACTTTGGGATGGCGGCGGGTCGATGCTATATTGCGGCGCTTGTTCGGTTCGCCGGTTTTTTAGGGGGCCTCCTTGATATGCGGGAGGTGGCCGGGGCTACCGTATCCAGGGAGTGCAGATGAGTAGCGAAAGCGTTAATGCGGTGGAGTTGCGCGGGGTAACCTTCAAGCGTGGCTCGCGCACCATCTTTGATAACGTCGATATCCATATCCCGCGAGGCAAAATTACCGCCATCATGGGCCCTTCCGGCTGCGGCAAGACCACCTTGCTGCGCCTGATTGCTGCGCAGCTGATGCCGAGTAGCGGCGGGGTCTGGGTCAATGGCGAGAACTTGCCGGGGCTGTCGCGATCC
Organism: Pseudomonas sp. N040; assembly: GCF_015637705.1. Classification (GTDB taxonomy): domain Bacteria; phylum Pseudomonadota; class Gammaproteobacteria; order Pseudomonadales; family Pseudomonadaceae; genus Aquipseudomonas. The sequence goes on from NZ_JADOBE010000005.1 coordinate 175,045, forward strand.
GAGCTGTTCGATATGCGCAAGCAGATGGGCGTGCTGTTTCAGAGCGGCGCCTTGTTTACCGACCTGGATGTATTCGAGAACGTGGCCTTTCCGTTGCGGGTGCATACCAAGCTGCCCGGCGAGATGATCCGCGATATCGTCCTGATGAAGCTGCAGGCGGTCGGTCTGCGGGGTGCCTATGACCTGATGCCGGACGAGCTCTCCGGCGGCATGAAGCGCCGCGTTGCACTGGCCCGGGCGATCGCGCTGGATCCGCAGATTCTCATGTATGACGAACCCTTCGTTGGCCAGGATCCGATCGCCATGGGCGTGCTGGTGCGGCTGATCCGCTTGCTCAATGATGCGCTGGGGATCACCAGCATCGTGGTTTCCCACGACCTGGCGGAAACCGCGAGCATCGCTGACTTCATCTATGTGGTCGGCGATTCCCGGGTGCTTGGCTACGGTACCCCGGATCAGTTGATGCATTCGGATAATCCGCAGATCCGCCAGTTCATGCAGGGCACGCCGGATGGTCCGGTACCATTCCACTTTCCGGCAGCGGATTACCGTACAGACTTGCTGGGGCAGGGTTGATGCGCAAGATTTCTTATCTGGACAGGATTGCCCTGATCGGGCGTGTGGGACTCGAGGTGGTTGAGGCGCTGGGGCGCTCGGTGCTGTTTCTGCTGCGTGCCCTGTTTGGCCGTACCGGCCTGGGCAATGGTTTCCGCCTGCTGATCAAGCAGCTGTTCTTCGTTGGTGTGCTGTCGCTGCCGATCATCGTGGTGGCCGGTCTGTTCATTGGCATGGTGCTGGCCCTGCAGGGCTACAACATCCTGGTCGATTACGGTTCCGAGCAGGCGGTCGGGCAGATGGTGGCGCTGACCCTGTTGCGCGAACTCGGGCCGGTGGTGACAGGCTTGTTGTTTGCCGGCCGTGCCGGCTCGGCGCTGACCGCAGAGATTGGCAACATGAAGTCGACCGAGCAATTGTCCAGCCTCGAAATGATCGGGGTGGACCCGCTGAAGTACATCATTGCGCCACGGCTGTGGGCGGGCTTCATTTCCATGCCGTTGCTGGCCGCGATCTTCAGCGTGGTGGGAATCTGGGGCGGCGCCATGGTCGCCGTGGACTGGCTGGGTGTTTATGACGGCTCGTTCTGGGCCAATATGCAGAACAGTGTCGAGTTCAAGGAAGATGTACTCAATGGCATGATCAAAAGTGTGGTTTTTGCCTTCGTCGTGACCTGGATTGCCGTGTTCCAGGGCTATGACTGCGATCCGACCTCGGAGGGCATCAGCCGCGCGACCACCAGAACCGTGGTTTACGCTTCGCTGGCTGTTCTGGGCCTGGACTTTATTCTTACCGCCTTGATGTTTGGAGACTTCTGATGCAAACCCGCACCCAGGAAATCGGTGTTGGCCTGTTTATCATGGCCGGCTTTTTGGCATTGCTGTTGCTGTCGCTGCGCGTCAGCGGCCTGACCGTCAGCAGTGTTGACCAGTCGTACAAGGTCTACGCCTACTTCGACAATATTGCCGGGCTGACTGTGCGCGCCAAGGTAACCATGGCTGGCGTGATCATTGGCAAGGTCACTGCCATCGATCTGGATCGGGACAGCTATACCGGACGCGTCACCATGGAAATCAACGATCAGGTGGATAACCTGCCGGAAGACTCCACTGCATCGGTGCTGACCGCCGGCCTGCTGGGCGAGAAATACATCGGCATCAGCATCGGTGGCGAAGAGGCCGTGCTGAAGGATGGCGGAGTGATTCGCGACACCCAGTCGGCGCTGGTCCTGGAGGACCTGATCGGCAAGTTCCTGCTTAATTCGGTTAACAAGGACGAGGAGAAAGACTAATGAGCCTGCAGCGTTCCCTGGATTTTTTTGCCGCAATTCGCCGTGCTTGCCTGCTGCTGGCCTTTGCGCTCGTGTGTGTGCCAGCCCAGGCATCCCAGACCGCGGTCGAGGTGGTGCAGCAGACTACCGATGGCCTGCTGGCAGACCTGAAAGCCAACAAGCAGCTGTACAAGCAGAACCCCTCGGCTTTCTATGGCGCGCTGGACCGGATTCTTGGGCCGGTGGTCGACCTCGAGGGGCTCTCCAAGGGGGTGATGACCGTCCGCTATTCGCGCGCGGCTACGCCTGAGCAGATGAAGCGTTTCGAAGAGAGCTTCAAGATCAGCCTGATGCGTTTTTATGGCAACGCCCTGCTCGAGTATGACAACCAGGAGATTCGTGTCCTGCCGGCTGGCGGCAAGCAGGAGCCGGGGCGTGAGGCGGTGAACATGGAAATCAAGGACGGCAAGGGCACTGTCTATCCGCTGTCCTACACCATGGTCGAGCTGGATGGCAGCTGGCGGATGCGTAACGTCATCATCAATGGCATCAATATCGGCAAGCTGTTTCGCGACCAGTTTGCCCAGTCGATGAAGGATCATGGCAACGATCTGGACAAGGTCATCGATACCTGGGCGGAAACCGTGTCCAAGGCCAAGCAAGCCACCAAGGAGCCAGCGTGAGCGGCGCAGCGATTGTCGAGACCGCCCCGGGCCAACTGCAGCTGTCGGGTGTGATCGATTTCCGCTCGGGGCCGCAACTGCGCGAGAGCGGCAAGAAGGTGATTGCTGCCAGCCAGGCCCGGGAGCTGCTGCTTGACTGTACGGCCGTACAAAAGTCCAGCAGCGTGGGTGTTTCCCTGCTGCTGGCGTTCATGCGTGATGCCGCCGCAGCCGACAAGACACTGCTCTTGCGCGGCTTGCCTGAAGACATGCGCCAGATCGCGCAGGTGTCCGGTCTGGAAGAGCTGCTGCCGGTTCAGGCGTGAGCCGATTCGCCGGCTGCTTCGGTTTTTTGTATCATGGCGGCCCTCAGCGCCCTGGCGGCGCATTAGGATTTCCACACTTCGGGGCTTGCGGGCCTTGCTTGCCCTTCACCTGACCCGCCGCCGGCGGTGTCTGCCGGGGTAACGCGGCGCGCCCGATCACCGAAGTGCAGAGCGAGGTTAAGCATGCAGGCGCTAGAAGTAAGAGATTTCCTCCAGGCCAGGTTGCCGGGCGTCCAGGTCGAAGTGGAGGGCGAGGGCTGCAACTTTCAGCTGAACCTGATCAGCGACGAACTTGCCAGTTTGAGTCCGGTTAAACGGCAGCAACAGGTATATGCCCATCTGAATGCCTGGATCGCCGATGGCAGCATCCATGCCGTCACCATGAAATTCTTCAGTCGCGCCGCCTGGGCCGCGCGCACCTGAGCCCACTGGCAGCGAGAACCTATTCCATGGACAAACTGATTATTACCGGCGGCGTTCCGCTCAATGGCGAAATCCGCATATCCGGCGCAAAGAATGCGGCCTTGCCGATTCTCGCGGCGACCCTGCTGGTCGATCATCCGGTGACGGTGTGCAATTTGCCGCACCTGCATGACATCACCACCATGATCGAGCTGTTTGGCCGCATGGGTGTTGAGCCGGTGATTGACGAAAAGCTCAGCGTCGAAGTCGATGCCAGCACCATCAAGACGCTGGTTGCACCCTACGACCTGGTCAAGACCATGCGCGCCTCGATCCTGGTGCTCGGCCCCCTGGTCGCGCGCTTTGGCGAGGCCGAAGTGGCCTTGCCCGGGGGCTGCGCGATCGGTTCGCGGCCGGTTGATCTGCACATCCGCGGCCTGGAGGCGATGGGTGCCGAGATCACGGTCGAGGGTGGCTACATCAAGGCCAAAGCCCCGGCCGGCGGCCTGCGGGGCGCGCATTTCTTCTTCGATGTGGTCAGCGTGACCGGCACCGAGAACATCATGATGGCGGCCTCGCTGGCCAAGGGTCGCTCCGTACTGGAGAACGCCGCGCGCGAGCCGGAGGTGGTCGACCTGGCCAACTTCATCAATTCGATGGGCGGCAAGGTCAGCGGAGCCGGTACCGACACCATCGTCATTGACGGGGTTGAACGCCTGGGTGGCGGGCGCTACAGCGTGATGCCCGACCGGATTGAAACCGGCACTTACCTGGTTGCGGCTGCCGCGACCGGCGGCCGGGTCAAGCTCAAGGACACCGATCCGACCATTCTCGAGGCGGTGCTGTCGAAGCTGCAGGAGGCTGGCGCCGAGATCACCACCGGCAAGGACTGGATCGAGCTGGACATGAAAGGCAAGCGGCCCAAGGCGGTCAATCTGCGCACGGCGCCATATCCGGCATTCCCGACCGATATGCAGGCGCAGTTCGTTTCCCTCAACGCGATTGCCGAGGGTACCGGCACCGTGATCGAGACGGTGTTCGAGAACCGCTTCATGCATGTCTATGAAATGAACCGCATGGGTGCGCAGATCCTCGTCGAGGGCAATACGGCAGTGGTTACCGGTGTACCGCGACTGAAGGCGGCACCGGTAATGGCAACCGACCTGCGCGCCTCGGCCAGCCTGGTCATTGCCGGCCTGGTGGCAGATGGCGATACCCTGATCGACCGCATTTACCACATTGACCGTGGCTACGAGTGCATCGAGGAAAAACTGCAATTGCTCGGCGCCAAGATTCGGCGCGTGCCGGGATAGGTCCGGGCTGCGCCTGGCGAAGCCCGACCACCAGCCCGCGAGGGCAGGTTCCCGTTTTAAGGAAGTTTATCCATGCTGACCATTGCCCTGTCGAAAGGCCGGATTCTCGATGATACCCTGCCGTTGCTGGCTGTCGCCGGTATCGTACCGACCGAAAACCCGGACAAGAGCCGCAAGCTGATCATCCCCACCACGCTGGATGATGTGCGCTTGCTGATCGTGCGGGCGACCGATGTGCCGACCTACGTCGAGCATGGCGCCGCCGATCTGGGCGTGGCCGGCAAGGACGTGCTGATGGAGTACGGTGCCCAGGGCCTGTACGAGCCGCTCGATCTGAAAATTGCCCGCTGCAAGCTGATGACCGCTGGCGCGGTTGGCGCTGTCGAGCCGCGCGGACGCCTGCGCGTGGCGACCAAGTTCGTCAACCTGGCCAAGCGCTACTATGCCGAGCAGGGCCGTCAGGTCGACATCATCAAGCTCTATGGTTCGATGGAGCTGGCGCCGCTGGTGGGCCTGGCGGACAAGATCATCGACGTGGTGGATACCGGCAACACCCTGCGTGCCAACGGGCTGGAACCGCAGGAGCTGATTGCCGAAATCAGCTCGCGGCTGATCGTCAACAAAGCCTCGATGAAGACCCAGCATGCCCGCATCCAGGCCTTGATCGATACCCTGCGCGAAGCCGTCGAGTCCCACCGCCACTGAATCACTCACCGCGACGCTGATCGCGGCAGCCTATCCGTGTCATAGCCAATTTCTCAGGTGCCTGCACGGTGGGCTTGTTACTCTAGTGGCGCCTGAGAATTGCCTAACACGAGATTTGTCATGACCGCTCCGATCACGATTCGCCGACTGAACGCCACCGACCAGAACTTTACCGCCGAGCTCGATCAGCTGCTGAGCTGGGAAAGCGTGTCGGACGAGGCGGTCAATCAGCGGGTGCTGGAGATTATCCGGGCCGTGCGTACGCGCGGCGATGCGGCGCTGGTTGAATACACGCAGCGCTTCGACGGACTGGCGGTGGCCGCCATGGCCGACCTGATCCTGCCGCGCGCGCGCCTGGAGCTGGCCCTGACGCGAATTTCGCCGGCACAGCGCCAGGCCCTGGAAGTCGCAGCCGAGCGGGTGCGCAGCTACCACCAGCGGCAGAAGCAGGACTCCTGGAGCTACACCGAAGCCGATGGCACCCTGCTGGGGCAGCAGGTCACCCCGCTCGATCGTGCCGGCCTCTATGTGCCGGGCGGCAAGGCGACCTACCCGTCCTCGGTGCTGATGAATGCCATTCCGGCCAAGGTGGCCGGTGTCGCCGAGGTGGTGATGGTGGTGCCGACCCCGCGTGGCGAAATCAACGAGATGGTGCTGGCGGCAGCCTGTATTGCCGGTGTCGACCGGGTGTTCACCATCGGCGGTGCGCAGGCCGTCGCCGCGCTGGCCTACGGCACCGAAAGCGTGCCGCCGGTGGACAAGATCGTCGGTCCCGGCAATATCTATGTAGCCACCGCCAAGCGCCATGTATTCGGCAAGGTGGGCATCGACATGATTGCCGGGCCGTCGGAAATCCTGGTGGTCTGTGATGGCCAGACCGACCCGGACTGGATCGCCATGGATCTGTTTTCCCAGGCCGAACATGATGAAGATGCGCAGTCGATTCTGCTCAGTCCGGATGCCGGGTTCCTCGACCGGGTGGCCGCCAGTATCGACAAGTTGCTGCCGACCATGGAGCGCGCCGGGATCATAGCGACCTCGCTCGGTGCCCGGGGTGCGTTGATCCAGGTCGCGGACATGGCCCAGGCCGTCGAGGTGGCCAACCGCATTGCTCCGGAACACCTCGAACTGTCGGTGGCCAATCCCGAGCAGTACCTGCCGCAGATCCGCCACGCCGGGGCGATTTTCATGGGCAGATACACCGCGGAAGCGCTGGGCGATTACTGTGCCGGGCCGAACCATGTGTTGCCGACCTCTGGCACCGCGCGCTTCTCCTCACCGCTGGGGGTCTACGACTTCCAGAAGCGCTCGTCGATCATCCATTGCTCGGCGGCGGGCGCCTCCGAGCTGGGCAAGACGGCTTCGGTACTGGCCCGTGGCGAGTCGCTGACGGCGCACGCGCGCAGCGCCGAGTACCGCATCAAGAACTGAATGTAGGGTGCGTAGGATGGGTTGAGCGCAGCGATACCCATCAGCGCCGCCGATAACCGCAACGAACTCGAGGAGAGAAGGGTAGATGAGCAGGTTCTGGAGTCCCTTCGTCAAGCAACTGGTGCCTTATGTGCCGGGCGAGCAGCCGAAGCTGGCCAATCTGGTCAAGCTGAACACCAACGAAAATCCCTATGGCCCTTCGCCCAGGGCGCTGGCCGCCATGCAGGCCGAACTCGGCGATAACCTGCGCCTGTACCCGGACCCCAACAGCGAGCGCCTGAAGCAGGCGGTAGCGGCCTACTACGGCGTGACTGCGGCGCAGGTGTTTGTCGGCAACGGCTCCGATGAAGTGCTGGCGCATGCCTTTCACGGCTTGTTCCAGCATGGCCGTCCGCTGTTGTTTCCGGATATCAGCTACAGCTTTTATCCGGTGTACTGCGGCCTGTATGGCATACCGTTCGAGGCGATTGCGCTGGATGAGCAGTTCCAGATCCGCGTCGAGGATTATCAGCGGGTCAACGGCGGGATTGTCTTTCCCAATCCGAATGCGCCGACCGGCTGCCTGCTGGCGCTGGAGGCGATCGAGCGTCTGCTGCAACTCAATCCGCACTCGGTGGTGCTGGTGGATGAGGCCTACATCGACTTCGGCGGCACCAGCGCCATCAGCCTGGTCGAACGCTATCCCAACCTGCTGGTGACCCAGACCCTGTCCAAGTCGCGCTCGCTGGCTGGCCTGCGGGTGGGCTTGGCGGTAGGCCATCCTGACCTGATCGAGGCGCTGGAGCGGATCAAGAACAGCTTCAATTCCTATCCGCTGGACCGCATGGCCATCGCCGGCGCGGCGGCGGCGTTTGAGGACGAAGCATATTTCCAGCAGACCTGTCAGCAGGTGATTGCCAGCCGCGAGGCGGTGGTCAGCGGCCTCCAGCAACTGGGCTTCGAGGTGCTGCCTTCGGCAGCCAACTTCATTTTTGCCCGGCACCCGCAGCACGATGCGGCGCAGCTGGCCGCCGGATTGCGCGAGCGCAGCATTATCGTGCGGCACTTCCAGCAGGCCCGGATTGCCCAGTTCCTGCGCATCAGCATCGGTTCCGCAGCGCAGAATCAGGCCTTGCTGGCGGCGCTCGGGCAGATTGTCTGAGCAGGGCGGCAGCCTGTTAGTCGGTGCTGCTGTCCTGCGCCTTGGGTTGCGGGCGCAGGCCGACTTCCGCTTTGAATTGCAGCGGCTTGCCGTTGCGCAACACCTCTAGCACCACGCTTTCCCCCGGCTTGCTGCGCGCCACCTGGTTCATCGAGCGGCGCCCATTGCTGGCCGGCTCGCCATCGATGCTGAGGATGACATCCCCGGGTTGCAGGCCGGCCAGATAGCCCGGGCCGTTGCGATACAGGCCGGCGACGATGATTCCCGGGCGGCCTTCCATGCCGAAGGATTCCGCCAGTTCCGGGGTCATCGGCTGAATCTCGATGCCCAGCCAGCCACGGATGACCCGGCCCTGCTGGATGATCGCGCGCATCACGTCCATGGCCAGCTTGGTCGGGATGGCGAAGCCGATGCCCTGGGAGCCGCCGGACTTGGAGAAAATCGCGGTATTGATGCCCAGCAGGTTGCCCTGCGCATCGATCAGCGCGCCGCCCGAGTTGCCGGGGTTGATGGCTGCGTCGGTCTGGATGAAGTCTTCGTAGGTGTTGATGCCCAGCTGGTTGCGCCCGGTCGCGCTGATGATACCCATGGTGACAGTCTGGCCGACGCCGAACGGGTTGCCGATGGCCAGGGCGACATCGCCAATGCGAATCTGGTCCGAGCGCCCGAGCGTGATGACGGGCAGGTCGGCAAGGTCGATCTTGAGGACGGCCAGATCGGTTTCCGGATCGGTACCGACCACATGGGCCAGGGTTTCACGGCCATCCATGAGCGCCACGACAATCTTGTCGGCACCCTCGATAACGTGGTTGTTGGTCAGCAGGTAGCCTTCCGGGCTGATGATGACGGCCGAACCCAGACTGGATTCCATGCGCCGCTGCTTGGGCACGTCGTCACTGTAGAGTCCCGGCTTGGTTGGCTGCTGTTGTGCCGGCTTGTTCACCAGCTTGGTGCTGTAGAGGTTGGCGACTGCCGGCGCCGCGCTGCTCACGGCATCGGCATAGGACGCCTGGCCCTGGCCGCTGGCGGCGGCGGGGCGCACCTGTTGCAGGTGCACCGCCTGGTCCGGCAGGCCAACCCATTGCGGGTAGCGCTGAATGATCAGCAGGGCCAGGAGAACGCCAGCCAGCAATGGCCAGCCGATGAAGCGTGCTGCCTTGAGCATTGAGTGTCGGTCCAGAGGGTTGTCGGAGCGTCGCACGCCCCTTTAAGGTGGCGCCATTATACGAGGCTGCCGGGTAAATGGCAGTCAGCCCTGTTGCAGCGGAGAAATGCCATGGCCATTGCCCTGACCAGCCTGGTCGAAGAAGCCAATCGTTACCTGAATATCGCGGCTGTCGCCGACTACTGCCCTAACGGGCTGCAGGTCGAGGGAAGGCCGCAGGTGCAGAAGATCGTCAGTGGCGTAACCGCCAGCCAGGCGCTGCTGGATGCTGCCGTTGCAGCGCAGGCGGATGTCGTGCTGGTGCATCACGGGTATTTCTGGAAAGGCGAGGATGCCTGCATCACCGGCATCAAGCAGCGCCGGCTGAAAACCCTGCTGAGTCATGACATCAGCCTGCTGGCCTATCACCTGCCGCTGGATATCCATCCGCAGGTGGGCAACAACGTGCAGTTGGCGCGGCTGCTGGGGATCACCATCGAGGGCGATCTGGAGCCGGGCAATCCACGCACCGTGGGCCTCGTCGGGGGGCTCGAGCAGCCCATGCGCATGAGCGATTTCGCGCGGCGGGTGCAGCAGGTGCTGGGGCGGCAGCCGCTGGTCATCGAGGGACCCGAGCTGGTTCGGCGGATTGGCTGGTGCACTGGTGGCGGCCAGGGTTATATCGAGCAGGCGATTGCGGCTGGCGTGGACGTGTTTCTCAGTGGTGAAGCCTCCGAGCAGACCTTCCATAGCGCCCGGGAAAACGCGATCGGCTTCATTGCCGCCGGCCACCATGCCACCGAGCGTTTCGGTGTCCAGGCGCTGGGCGATTACCTGGCCCGGCGATTTGCCCTCGAACACCAGTTCATTGATTGTCCGAATCCCATTTAAGCGGCATATAAGTAGAACCTTTAGGTCTAACCAGGCGCCTGATTAGAAGATGTAGCCGTGATAAAGTGCGCGCCTCGTCCACGGCCCGTCGGCCGTCCTATTGCCAGTGTGAGTAGCCATGCTCGACAAATTGACGCATCTGAAACAGTTGGAGGCGGAAAGCATCCACATCATCCGCGAGGTCGCCGCCGAGTTCGATAACCCGGTGATGCTCTATTCCATCGGCAAGGATTCCGCCGTGATGTTGCACCTCGCGCGCAAGGCGTTCTTCCCCGGCAAGCTGCCGTTCCCGGTATTGCATGTGGATACGCGCTGGAAGTTTCAGGAGATGTACAAATTCCGTAGCAAGATGGTTGAGGAATACGGTCTCGAGCTGATCACCCACGTCAACCCCGATGGCGTGGCGCAGGGCATCAACCCGTTTACCCACGGTAGTGCCAAGCACACCGACATCATGAAGACCGAGGGCCTCAAGCAAGCCCTGGACAAGTACGGCTTCGATGCCGCCTTCGGTGGGGCACGCCGTGATGAAGAAAAGTCCCGCGCCAAGGAGCGTGTCTATTCGTTCCGCGACAGCAAGCATCGCTGGGACCCGAAGAACCAGCGTCCCGAGCTGTGGAACGTGTACAACGGCAAGGTCAACAAGGGCGAATCGATTCGCGTGTTCCCGCTGTCGAACTGGACCGAGCTGGATATCTGGCAATACATCTATCTGGAAGGCATCCCGATCGTACCGCTGTACTTCGCCGCCGAGCGCGAAGTGATCGAGAAGGACGGCACGCTGATCATGATCGACGACGAGCGCATCCTTGAGTACCTCAGCGATGAAGACAAGGCCCGCATCGTCAAGAAGAAGGTGCGCTTCCGCACCCTTGGCTGCTACCCGCTGACCGGCGCAGTGGAGTCCGAGGCGACCACGCTGACCGACATCATCCAGGAAATGCTGCTGACCCGGACCTCCGAGCGCCAGGGGCGAGTGATCGACCACGATGGTGCGGGTTCCATGGAAGACAAGAAACGTCAGGGGTACTTCTAACATGTCGCACCAATCCGAGCTGATCAGCGAAGACATTCAGGCCTACCTGGCGCAGCATGAGCGCAAGGAGCTGCTGCGTTTCCTTACCTGCGGCAACGTCGATGACGGCAAGAGCACCCTGATCGGGCGCCTGCTGCACGACTCCAAGATGATCTACGAAGACCATCTGGAAGCCATCACCCGAGACTCCAAGAAAGTCGGCACCACTGGAGACGATATCGATCTGGCGTTGCTGGTCGATGGCCTGCAGGCCGAGCGCGAGCAGGGCATCACCATCGACGTGGCGTACCGTTATTTCAGTACCGCCAAGCGCAAGTTCATCATTGCCGACACCCCCGGCCATGAGCAGTACACCCGCAACATGGCCACTGGCGCCTCCACCTGCGACCTGGCGATCATTCTGATCGACGCCCGCTACGGCGTGCAGACCCAGACCAAGCGCCACAGCTTTATCGCCAGTCTTCTGGGGATCAAGCACATCGTCGTGGCCATCAACAAGATGGACCTGAAGAACTTCGACGAAGCGGTGTTCGAGCAGATCAAGGCCGACTACCTCGCCTTTGCCGACGGTATCGCGCTCAAGCCGAGCTCGCTGCACTTCGTGCCGATGTCGGCGCTGAAGGGCGACAACGTGGTCAACAAGTCCGAGCGCTCGCCATGGTACAGCGGCCAGTCGCTGATGGAGATTCTCGAGACCGTGGAAGTGGCCGGTGACCGCAACTTCACCGACCTGCGTTTCCCGGTGCAGTACGTCAACCGGCCGAACCTGAATTTCCGCGGCTTCGCCGGCACCCTGGCCAGTGGCATCGTGCGCAAGGGCGACGAAATCGTCGTCCTGCCGTCGGGCAAGGGCAGCAAGATCAAGTCGATCGTCACCTTCGATGGTGAGCTGGAGCACGCCGGCCCAGGCCAGGCCGTGACCCTGACCCTGGAAGACGAGATCGACGTATCCCGTGGCGACCTGCTGGTGCACGCCGACAACCAGCCGCGGGTGACCGACAGCTTCGAGGCCATGCTGGTGTGGATGGCCGAAGAGCCGCTGCTGCCGGGCAAGAAATACGACATCAAGCGCGCCACCAGCTATGTGCCGGGGTCGATCGCCAGCATCGTCAACCGTGTCGATGTGAACACGCTCGAAGAAGGTCCGGCGAGCGCCTTGCAACTGAACGAAATCGGCAAGGTCAAGGTTGCCCTGGATGCGCCGATTGCCCTCGACGGCTACGCCAGCAATCGCACCACCGGTGCCTTTATCGTCATCGACCGGCTGACCAACGGTACCGTCGGCGCCGGCATGATCATCGCCGCCCCGCTGGGTGGCCAGGACGGCAGCAGTCATCATGGTCAGCTGGCCCATGTGTCGACCGAGGAGCGCGCCCTGCGCTTCGGCCAGCAGCCGGCTACCGTGCTGTTCAGCGGTCTGTCCGGCGCCGGCAAGAGCACCTTGGCCTATGCCGTGGAGCGCAAGCTGTTTGACCTGGGCCGTGCGGTCTATGTGCTGGATGGCCAGAACCTGCGCCAAGACCTGAACAAGGGCCTGCCGCAGGATCGCGCCGGGCGAACGGAGAACTGGCGGCGTGCGGCGCATGTGGCACGCCAGTTCAACGAGGCGGGTCTGCTGACCCTGGCGGCTTTCGTCGCCCCGGATGCCGAAGGGCGTGAGCAGGCCAAGGCGCTGATTGGTGCTGATCGCTTGCTGACGGTGTATGTCCAGGCGTCCCCGGCAGTGTGCCGCGAGCGCGACCCGCAGGGGCTGTATGCCGCCGGCAAGGACAACATTCCGGGCGAGTCGTTCCCGTATGATGTCCCGTTGAACGCCGATCTGCTGATCGATACTCAGGCGGTCACGCTGGAGGAGGGGGTCAAGCAGGTCCTCGAGCTGCTGCGCAGCCGCGGCCTGATCTGATCGGCAGCTGTTTGCTGCGCTAAAAACAAAGCCCCGTCAGGGGCTTTGTTTTATCTGTCAGTGTGCATGCGCGGCGGGGTCAGCTGCTGTGGCCCTTCAGGCCGAAGCTCTCGTCCAGCGTGCCGGGCTCATCCTTGTCCTTGGGGGCATAGTCCTTCGGTGGCTCGGCGTTTTTCGGCAGCGACAGGCGCTCGCGGGCAGCCGGCAGCGCGGTATCCACCCGCAATGATTCCAGCAGGCGCTGGCGTGTCAGTTCGTCCAGTGCCAGTCGATCGGCGCCGTCCGCGAGGTGCTGCTGCACATCCTGGTAGCTTTGCGTCAGCTTGCCTACCAGCGTGGCGGTGGTGTTGAAGTGCGTGATCACGTCGGTCTGGTAGTTGTCAAAACGCTCTTGCAGCTCGTCCAGGCGTTGCTGGGTGCGCTCGGGGTTGCTTGCAGCAATCTGGCGGGAAATAAAAAAACCGATCGCGGCCCCGGCTGCCAATGCGAGTACAAGCAGCAACCAGATGTTATATGACTGTTCCACGTATCCTTCCTCTCTCAACGGCTTTGCTTTACGTTAGCGTCTGATCCCTGCGCTGTATACCGCGACGCAAGTCCAATTGTGCCAATCCAAGACGTTTTGCCCCGGGTCGGGGTCACGGAGTAGTCGTTTTGACCAGTCAGGAAGTTCCGCTTCTGCTTGATGGCCCTTGCGGGCAGTTGGAGGCGCGCTATCAGAATAACCCCCAGGCCAAAGGTCTTGCCCTGGTGTGCCATCCCAATCCGGTGCAGGGCGGCAGCATGCTCAACAAGGTTGTTTCAACCCTGCAGCGCACTGCCCGGGATGCTGGCTACAGTACGTTGCGTTTCAACTATCGCGGCGTTGGTGCCAGTTCCGGCAGACACTGCCTGGCAACCGGCGAGGTGGATGACGCCGAGACGGCGCTGGCCTGGCTGTGCGCGCAGCAGGCGGACTTGCCGGTGACGTTGCTCGGGTTCTCCTTTGGCGGGTATGTAGCCGCCGCCCTGGCAGCAAGGCTGGCGCAACGGGGAGAGACAGTGCAGCACCTGATCATGGTCGCGCCGGCGGTTGGCCGCCTGCCCGCCGATGTCGGGTTGCCGGCGCAGATGCGCCTGACCCTGATTCAACCCGAACAGGATGAGGTCATCAGTGCCGACCAGGTGTATGCCTGGTCGGCCGGCTTGTCGCGTGACCATGAGCTACTGAAAGTGGCAGAATGCGGCCACTTTTTTCACGGCAAGCTGGTCGAGCTGAAGGAGCTGGTCCAGGCGCGCCTCTGAGTGCCTGCCCATGACCTGCTGCGCGCTGGCCGGCCTGCGTCAAAGCGGGGTCGGAATGCTCGTTTAGCGTTAGTAAACTCCACTGTCTCGCCGTTTTGACCAGCCCTTGGCGGTTACTACGTGGCGCCTTGTCCGGCTCAGGCGCGCAAGACTACCTATCGGATTCCAAACAAAGCGATTCAGCCATGACCACCCGTATCCTTACCGGCATCACCACCACCGGCACCCCGCATCTGGGCAACTATGCGGGCGCCATCCGGCCGGCGATCATCGCCAGCCGTGATCCTGGCGCGGAATCCTTCTATTTCCTGGCGGACTACCATGCGCTGATCAAGTGCGATGACCCGCTGCGCATTCAACGCTCGCGCCTGGAAATTGCCGCGACCTGGCTGGCCTGCGGCCTGGATGTGAACCGGGCAACCTTCTACCGGCAATCCGATATCCCGGAAATCACCGAGCTGACCTGGCTGCTTACCTGCGTGGCCGGCAAGGGCCTGCTGAACCGCGCGCATGCCTACAAGGCCTCGGTGGACAAGAACCTCGCCGAAGGCGTCGATCCGGATGCCGGGATCACCATGGGCCTGTTCAGCTATCCGGTGCTGATGGCGGCGGACATCCTGATGTTCAACGCACACAAGGTGCCGGTCGGGCGCGACCAGATCCAGCATGTGGAAATGGCGCGTGATATCGGCCAGCGCTTCAACCACTTGTTCGGCAACGGCAAGGAGCTGTTCACCCTGCCCGAGGCAGTGGTCGAGGAGGGCGTGGCGACCTTGCCGGGGCTCGATGGGCGCAAGATGTCGAAGAGCTACGACAACACCATTCCGCTGTTTGGCAGTGCCAGGCAGTTGAAGGATGCGATTGCGCGCATCGTCACCGACTCCAGGCTGCCCGGTGAAGCCAAGGATCCGGACAACTCGCACCTGTTCACCCTCTATCAGGCCTTTGCCAGTGCCGCCCAGCAGGCCGAGTTCCGCGCCGAACTGATTGCCGGGCTGGGCTGGGGCGATGCCAAGCAAGCGCTGTTCAAGCTGCTCGAAGGGGAGCTGGGCGAGGCGCGGGAACGCTACCAGGCGCTGATTGAGCGTCCGGCCGAACTCGAGGACATCCTGCTGGCCGGTGCCGCCAAGGCCCGGAGCATCGCCACGCCGTTCCTCGGTGAGTTGCGCGAGGCGGTTGGTCTGCGTTCGTTTCGCGAGCGGGTGGTGGCCGGCGCTACGGCGCAGAAGAAGGTCGCCAAGAGTGCGCGCTTCGTCAGCTTTCGCGAGGAGGATGGCAGCTTTCGCTTTCGCCTGCTGGATGCGGAGGGCGAGCAGTTGCTGCTGTCGGTGGCCTTTGCCGATGGCAAGGCGGCGGGGCAGGTCAGCAAGCGCTTGCAGTCGGGATCGGCGCTGGATATTCGCCAGCAAGGCTGTGGCTTCAGTCTATGGCTGGATGAGGCGTGCGTGGCAACCAGCCCGGAGTTTGCCGACGCGCCTGGTTGCGCTGCGGCGATTGACCGCTTGCGTGAGGCATTGACGCCTCGCGAGTGAGCGGTGTAGGCGTTATACAGAGGTCTGATTGCCAAGCGGGCGGGTCGCGGCTAAAGTGTGCGCCCCTGCTGTTACCGAATTACCCAAAATGACGGTACTTTCCCTCTATCAAGCCGACCTGCAGCGTCCGGGTTTTTTTCACGATGCTGCCCAGGAAAATGCCGTTCGCCATTTGCAGCGGCTGTATGAAGATCTGGTGCGGCAGTCCCAGGGTGGCCCTGGCGTCCTGCTGCAGAAATTGTTTGGCAAGAAGCAGCCGGTGCCGGTAAAGGGACTGTACTTCTGGGGCGGTGTGGGTCGTGGCAAGACCTATCTGGTTGATACCTTCTTCGATGCCTTGCCGTTTCCGCAGAAAATGCGCACCCACTTTCACCGTTTCATGAAGCGCGTGCATGAGGAAATGACCACTCTCAAGGGTGAAAAGAACCCCCTGGTCATCATCGCCAAGCGCTTTGCCGCGGAAACCCGGGTGATCTGCTTCGACGAGTTCTTTGTCTCGGATATTACCGATGCGATGATTCTCGCCACCCTGCTCGAGGAGCTGTTCAAGAACGGCGTAACGCTGGTCGCAACCTCCAACATCGTGCCGGACGGCCTGTATCGGGATGGCTTGCAGCGGGCACGCTTTCTGCCGGCCATTGAGCTGATCAAGCAGCACACCGAGGTGGTCAACGTCGACAGTGGCGTCGATTACCGGCTGCGTGCCCTGGAGCAGGCGGAGCTGTATCACTGGCCGCTGGACGCAGCAGCCGAGCTCAGCCTGGAGAAAAGCTTCCGCAGCCTGATTCCCGAGCACTGCGAGGTGCAGGATAACGAACCGCTGATGATCGAGAATCGCCAGATTCTGGCGCGCAAGCTTGGCGAGGACGTGGCCTGGTTTGACTTTCGCGAGCTGTGTGATGGCCCGCGCAGCCAGAACGACTATATCGAGCTGGGAAAGATATTCCATGCCGTGTTGCTGGCCAATGTCGAGCAGATGGATTCCACCAAGGATGATATGGCGCGCCGCTTCGTCAATCTGGTTGACGAGTTCTACGACCGTAACGTCAAGCTGATCCTCTCGGCAGAAGTCGAGTTGCCTGCCCTCTACACGGGAGGGCGGCTGGCGTTCGAGTTTCAGCGCACCCTCAGCCGTCTGCTGGAAATGCAGTCCCACGAGTTTCTTTCCCGGCCGCACAAGCCCTGACGCGCTCAGTTGCTGGAGCGCTTGTCTGTTGCGGAAATATCCTTCTGCTGGAATTGCCGGCGATAGTTGTTTGGCGACTGCTCGGTGTGCTGGCGGAATAGTCGGGCAAAGAAGCTGGCGTCGTCATAGCCCACCTCATAGCTGATGGTCTTGATGCTTTTGCGTGTGGCGGAAAGCAGGTTCTTGGCAGTCTCGATACGCAGGCGCTGCAGGTAGTGCAAGGGTTTATCGCCGGTGGCCGCCTGAAAGCGGCGCATGAAGTTGCGGATACTCATGCCGTGATCGCGAGCCATGTCTTCGAAGCGAAACTTCTCGGTGAAGTGTTCTTCCAGCCATTGCTGGATCTGCAGGATGGCCACGTCCTGGTGCAGCTTCTGCCCGCCGAAGCCAATTCGGCCGGGTGAATAGCTGCGTTGCACCTCATGCAGTATTTCCCGGGCTACCGCCTGGGCCACTGCAGCGCCGCAGAAGCGCTCGATCAGGTAAATGTAGAGGTCGCAGGCAGAAGTGGGGCCGGCGGCGCAGTACAGGTTGTCGGCATCCGTCAGGTGCTTTTCCTGATTCAGTTGAACCTTCGGGAAGCGCGCGGCAAATTCGCTGAAGAAACGCCAGTAGGTGGTGGCTTCCTTGCCGTCGAGCAAGCCGGCCTCGGCCATCCAGAAGACGCCGCCAGCTTCGCCGCAGATGACGCTGCCACAGGCGTGTCGCTCGCGCAGCCAGTCGAGCACCTGCGGATGCCTTGTGCGCAGCGCTTCAAAGTCTCCCCAGAATGCCGGCAATATGATCAGGTCGGCGGCGTCAAGACCGCCATCGATCGGCATCAACACGTTGCTGAAAGTATTGGTTGGCAATCCGTCCGGGTTGACCAGATGTATCTCGAAGGAAGGCTGGAGCCCCAGGCCCTGCTGCTTTGCATGGCGCAGGCTGGCCATATGAAAAAAGTCCTTGGCCAGGAGCAGGGTCGAGGCAAACACACCTTCGGTCGCCAGGATGCTGACACGATGCAGCGTTTGGGTCGGGGTAGTTGGAAGCATAAGGTTACGCTTTAGGGTTAATTGGCCATCGGGCGGCTGGATCGTCTTATTTTTTGGCGGATGTGTCCAGTGCATTTCGTTCGTCGTTGGGCCTACAGTCATTCGTCGATTCTTCACCCTGCATTCACAAGGAGCCACGATGATTCCCAGAACCCTGTTCAGCTCTGACCATGAGCTTTTCCGCGATAGCGTCCGCAAGTTTCTCGAGCAGGAAGCAGTGCCCTACCACCATCAATGGGAAAAGGACGGTCATATAGATCGCGCGCTATGGAACAAGGCCGGTGAGGCGGGGATGCTTTGCTCGCATCTGCCGGAGGAATATGGCGGCATGGCGGCGGACTTTCTTTACAGCGCGGTGGTGATCGAGGAAGTTGGGCGTCTCGGGTTGAGCGGGATCGGGTTTTCGCTGCACTCGGATATTGTCGCGCCCTACATCCTGCATTACGGCTCGGAGGCGCTTAAGCAGAAATACCTGCCCAAACTGGTCTCGGGGGAAATGGTCACTGCAATCGCCATGACCGAACCTGGTGCGGGTTCCGATCTGCAGGGCGTGAAGACCACGGCCGTGCTGGATGGCGACGAGTATGTGATCAATGGCTCGAAAACCTTCATCACCAACGGCTTCCTGGCTGACCTGGTGATCGTGGTAGCCAAAACCGATCCCAAGGCCGGTGCCAAGGGCACCAGTCTGTTCCTTGTCGAGGCAGGAACCCCGGGCTTTGCCAAGGGCAAGCGTCTGGAGAAGGTCGGCATGAAGGCGCAGGACACTTCCGAGCTGTTTTTCCAGGATGTGCGCATACCCAAGGAAAACCTGCTGGGCAAGGAAGGCATGGGCTTCATCTACCTGATGCAGGAGTTGCCACAGGAGCGTCTGACTGTGGGGCTGGGAGCGCTGGCCTCGGCGGAGGCGGGGTTGCAGTGGACGCTTGAGTACACCCGTGAGCGCAAGGCGTTCGGCAAGTCCATCGCGGATTTCCAGAATACCCGCTTCAAGCTGGCTGAAATCGCTACCGAGGTTCAGGTCGGGAGGATCTTTGTCGATCGCTGCCTCGAGTTGCACCTGCAGGGCAAGCTGGATGTGCCTACTGCCGCGATGCTCAAGTACTGGACCACCGACATGCAGTGCAAGGTGCTCGATGAGTGCGTGCAGTTGCATGGTGGTTACGGCTACATGTGGGAGTATCCGATTGCCCGTGCCTGGGCGGATTCACGGGTGCAGCGAATCTATGCCGGGACCAACGAGATCATGAAGGAAATCATTTCCCGCGCGCTGTAACTGTTCGGTTGCACTGTCAAAGCCTGGCCATTGCCGGGCTTTGACCTTTTCAGGGGGCAGGGTTGGGTTGCTGGCGGTGAATGCCTTCGATCGACTGCAGCAGTTCGGCGCTGAGCTGCAGTTCGCTGCTTGCCAGGTTGCTGGCCAGCTGTTCCAGCGAAGTTGCGCCGATGATGTTGCTGGTAACGAAGGGCTGGGCAGTCACGAAGGCCAGGGCCATCTGCGCCGGATCCAGATTGTGTTCGCGCGCCAGTGTCACGTAGCGCTCACAGGCGGCTTCGGCTTGCGGGTTAGTGTAGCGCGAAAACCGGCTGAACAGACTGATGCGCGCGTTGGCGGGGCGTGCGCCGTTGGCGTACTTTCCGGAGAGCATGCCGAAGGCCATTGGCGAGTACGCGAGCAAGCCGCAGTCTTCGCGCATTGCAACTTCTGCCAGGCCAACCTCGAACGTGCGATTCAGCAAGTTATAGGGGTTTTGAATCGAGACCATTCGCGGCCATTCGCGGGATTCCGCCAGCTGCAGGAAGCGCATCATGCCCCAGGGTGTTTCGTTGGACAGGCCAATGTGGCGAATCTTGCCGGCGCTCACCTGCTCGGCGAGCGCCTCGAGAGTTTCCTCCAGCGGGGTAAAGTCCGCATCGCGGTGCTGGTAGCCTAGCTGGCCGAAGTAGTTGGTCGGTCGCTCCGGCCAGTGCAATTGATAAAGGTCGATCCAGTCGGTTTGCAGGCGTCGCAGGCTGGCATCTACCGCGCGCATAATGTGAGCCCGATTGTGTCTTGGCTTGCCGTCACGAATGTAATCAATGCCATTGCCTGGTCCGGCAATTTTGCTGGCGACAATCCATTCGGGGCGATTCTTTCTTTGCCGGAAGTAGTTGCCAATAATCGTTTCGGTGGCCCCGTAGGTGGTGCTGCGCGGCGGTACCGGATACATCTCTGCGGTGTCGATGAAATTGACGCCGGAGGCCCTGGCACAGTCAATTTGTGCAAAGCCTTCCTGTTCGGTGTTTTGCTCGCCCCAGGTCATGCTGCCAAGGCATAAAGCGCTGACTTGCAGGTCCGTTCTGCCAAGTTTTCGGTATTTCATCTGCATGCTCCCGGTTTGTTTAGCCTTAGTTGATCAAAGCAGGTTGCTATTTTTTGCGCAATCGGCATAATTCCGCACCTTTCTCGACGGGGATGCCTAGCTCGTTGAGAAGGAAGGTAGGGATGCCTAGCCTGCCGAACCCTGCCGTAGCGGATGCGCTGACTCGAGCCCCCGATAGCGTCTGTAATCGGCCGTCTTTGACTTGTCAAAGCAAGCACTATTCAGTAAGATCCGCCGTCTTATTTTTCAGGGCGGCCCCTGAGGCTATAGCGAATGAAGACTTTTACTGCAAAACCGGAAACTGTTAAGCGCGACTGGTATGTCGTCGACGCTGCCGGCAAGACCCTGGGTCGTCTGGCCACTGAAATTGCCAGCCGTCTGCGTGGCAAGCACAAGCCCGAGTACACCCCTCACGTTGATACTGGCGATTACATCGTTGTGATCAATGCAGAGCAGGTGCGCGTAACCGGTGCCAAGACTACCGACAAAATGTACTACTCGCACTCCGGCTTCCCGGGTGGGATCAAGTCGATCAACTTTGAAAAGCTGATCGCCAAGGCCCCGGAGCGTGTGCTCGAGACTGCGGTCAAGGGTATGCTGCCGAAGAACTCGCTGGGTCGCGACATGTATCGCAAGCTGAAGGTGTACAAGGGTGCTGTTCACCCGCACACCGCACAGCAGCCCCTAGAACTCAAGATTTAACGGGATAGTTGATTATGTCGGCGACTCAAAATTACGGCACTGGCCGTCGCAAGACTGCAACCGCACGCGTATTCCTGCGTCCGGGTACTGGCAAGATTTCCATCAACAACCGTACCCTCGACGGTTTCTTCGGTCGCGAAACTGCCCGCATGGTAGTTCGTCAGCCGCTGGAGCTGGTTGAGATGACCGAAAAGTTTGATATCTACGTCACCGTTCTGGGTGGTGGTGTCAGCGGTCAGGCTGGCGCGATCCGTCACGGCATTACCCGTGCACTGATCCAGTACGATGAAACCCTGCGCAGCTCGTTGCGCAAAGCTGGCTTCGTTACTCGCGATGCCCGTGAAGTTGAACGTAAGAAGGTCGGTCTGCGCAAAGCGCGCAAGCGTCCTCAGTACTCCAAGCGTTAATTGCGCTTGTAAAAGAACGCCCAGTGTCCTTGCGGAACTGGGCGTTTTTTTTATCTTCGATTTTTGCCTGCGACAGCGTGTCGCGGCCTGTTCTGCCTGATCTGGCGGGGAATGTAGCCATTTTGTTTCCAGCTATTACCTTGTCAGCAAAGGGGCTTTTCTTTACCATTCAAAAAATTTCCTGCAACAAGATTTTCTTAGTGGATGCCTGAGTTTCAGGCGACATAGCCGATGGGAGACAACTTAATGAGCAATGACGGCGTGAATGCTGGCCGGCGTCGCTTCCTGGTTGCAGCCACCTCCGTGGTGGGTGCAGCAGGAGCGGTGGGTGCCGCGGTCCCGTTTGTGGGGTCGTGGTTCCCGAGTGCCAAGGCCAAGGCCGCAGGTGCACCGGTTAAGGTGAATGTCAGCAAGATCCAGCCAGGACAGCAGATCGTTGCTGAATGGCGCGGTCAGCCGGTATTCGTGCTCAACCGCACCCAGGAAATGCTGGGTAGTCTGGATAAAATTACTCCCCAGCTTGCCGATCCGGAATCGAAGGATTCGGTGCAGCCGGCCTACGTCAATCCTGCCCAGCGCTCCATCAAGCCAGAGTTGCTGGTAGTGGTCGGGCTTTGCACGCACCTGGGTTGCTCTCCAACTTTCCGTCCCGAAGTTGCCCCGGCTGATCTGGGTGCTGACTGGGTGGGCGGTTATTTCTGCCCATGCCATGGCTCCCGCTATGATTTGTCCGGCCGGGTCTACAAGGGTCAGCCAGCACCCTTGAATTTGCCGGTGCCCGACTACTCATTTGAGTCGAATGACGTCATCGTCATCGGCGTGGCTCAGGAGAAAGCGTGATGAGCAAGTTCATGGAATGGGTAGATGCCCGCTTCCCCGCTACCAAGATGTGGGAAGAGCACCTCAGCAAGTATTACGCCCCGAAAAACTTCAACTTCTGGTACTTCTTTGGCTCGCTGGCCTTGCTGGTGCTGGTTAACCAGATACTCACCGGTATCTGGCTGACGATGAGTTTTACGCCATCTTCCGAAGAGGCGTTTGCCTCGGTCGAATACATCATGCGTGATGTCGACTATGGCTGGATCATTCGCTACATGCACTCCACCGGCGCCTCGGCGTTTTTCCTCGTGGTTTATCTGCACATGTTCCGCGGCCTGCTCTACGGTTCCTACCAGAAGCCCCGCGAACTGGTCTGGGTCTTCGGCATGCTGATCTATCTATGCCTGATGGCCGAAGGCTTCATGGGCTATCTGCTGCCCTGGGGGCAGATGTCCTACTGGGGTGCGCAGGTGATCATTTCCCTGTTTGGCGCCATACCGGTAATCGGCGATGACCTGACCATGTGGATTCGCGGTGACTACCTGATCTCCGGGATCACCCTGAATCGCTTCTTCGCCCTGCATGTGATTGCGCTGCCGATCGTCCTGCTGGGGCTGGTGGTATTGCACATCCTGGCGTTGCACGAAGTAGGTTCCAACAACCCGGATGGCGTGGACATCAAGAAAAAGAAAGACGCCAACGGTGTACCGTTGGACGGCATTGCCTTCCATCCGTACTACACGGTCAAGGACATTGTCGGTGTAGTGGTTTTCCTGTTTGTGTTCTGTGCGGTGATCTTCTTCTTCCCGGAGATGGGCGGGTACTTCCTCGAGAAGCCGAACTTTGAGCCGGCCAACCCGTTCAAGACTCCTGCGCACATTGCCCCGGTCTGGTACTTCACGCCGTATTACGCAATTCTGCGTGCCATTCCCGACAAGTTGATGGGTGTGGTGGCCATGGGGGCAGCAATCGCGATCCTGTTCGTGCTGCCGTGGCTTGATCGCAGTCCGGTCAAATCGATCCGTTACAAAGGTTTGTTGAGCAAGATCTGGTTGGCAGTGTTCACGGTGTCCTTTGTAATTCTGGGTTACTTCGGATCCCAGGCGCCATCGGAGTTTGGTACGTTGATGTCGCGTACCTGCACTATCCTGTATTTCGCTTTCTTTATCCTGATGCCGTTCTACACCCGGATGGAGAAGACTAAACCGGTTCCGGAAAGGGTGACTGGCTGATGAAAAAGCAATTTCTCGCACTGATACTCGCTGTACTGCCAGCCTTTGCTTTGGCTCAGGCCGCCCTCGAGTATCCAAACGATCCTGTCGCTATCGACCTGAGTGACAAGGCTGCCCTGCAGGATGGCGCACGTACCTTTGCCAACTACTGCATGGGTTGCCATAGCGCCCAGTATCAGCGCTATGAGCGTGTCGCCAAGGACCTCGGCATTCCGGAAGGCTTGATGCTGGAAAATCTGGTGTTCACCGGCGCAAAGATTGGCGAACACATGAAGATCGGCATGCGACCGCAGGATGCCAAGGTGTGGTTTGGTGCAGCTCCGCCGGACCTGACGCTGGTTGCGCGTGTACGCGGCAATGACTGGCTGTATACCTATCTGCGAACCTTCTATGAGGATCCTGCGCGGCCATGGGGTGTGAACAACAAGGTTTTTGCCAATGTGGGCATGCCAAATGTTCTCGCCGGCCTGCAGGGGCGTCAGGTGCTGGGTTGCAAGCAGGTTCAGGTCGTCGAGCATGGCAAGAAGCAGTACGATCCGCTGACAGGTACGCCCATCACTCAGGAAGCGTGTGATCAGCTTACTATCGTGCCGAACAGTGGGTCGCAAACTGCCGCCGAGTTTGATGAAACCATCAAGAATCTGGTGACTTTCCTTGCCTACTCGGCAAACCCGGTCAAGCTGGAAAGCCAGCGTATCGGTGTCTACGTTCTGCTCTATCTGGCCTTCTTCTTCGTGTTCGCCTACCTGCTCAAGCGCGAGTACTGGAAGGACGTGCACTAAGCACACACTGGCCGTTCGAAGCGCGCGCCCCTCGGGGCGCGCTTGTCTTTCTGCCTCCCAAAAGCTGTAAATTCGAGGAGGAGCGTCGTGGGCGCCATTAACAAGTTGACCTGTTTTTCTGATCCGACAGACCATTACAGTCATCGGGTGCGCTTGGTGCTGGCCGAAAAGGGGGTTACTTGCATCAACATCGAGGTTGCCGCCGGGCAGTGCCCTCCGCAGTTGGCAGAGATCAATCCCTATGGAACCTTGCCTACTCTGGCAGATCGGGACCTGGCTCTTTATGAGTCAACCGTGGTGATGGAGTATCTGGATGAGCGTTACCCGCATCCGCCGTTGTTGCCAGTCTATCCGGTGGCGCGAGCCAACAGCCGCCTGCTGATTCATCGAATCCAGCGGGACTGGTGTGCGGCGGTGGATCTGATCCTCAATCCGAAGACCAAGGAACCCGCCAGGGTTCAGGCGCGCAAGGAGTTACGCGAAAGCCTCACGGGGGTTTCGCCCCTGTTTGCCGACAAACCGTTCTTTTTGAGTGAAGAGTTCAGCCTGGTGGATTGCTGCTTGTTGCCGATCCTGTGGCGCTTGCCGCAATTGGGGATCGAGCTGCCCCGTCCCGCCAAACCTTTGCTGGATTACATGGCGCGCAGTTTTGCGCGTCCAGGTTTCCAGACCAGCCTTTCTGCTGCTGAGCGTGTTCTGCGTTGAGGAGGTAGAGATGAACTCGAGTCGGCCCTATCTGGTTCGTGCACTTTACGAGTGGATCGTTGAAAACGACTGCACGCCTCACCTGCTGGTCAATGCCGACTACAAGGGCGTGCAGGTGCCGGCTGGTTACGCCAGTGATGGTCAGATTGTCCTGAATGTTTCCCCCAGCGCGGTGCGTCATCTGCTGATGGATAATGCGGCGGTCAGTTTCGAGGGGCGTTTTGGCGGGGTGGCGCAGAGCCTGTTTATTCCGGTAGCAGCGATCATGGCGATCTATGCCCGGGAAAATGGTCAGGGCATGGTCTTCGAGCTCGAGCAACCAGATGCCGGCCTCGAGGATTCAGCTGGTCCGCACGATGAGCCGCCTGGCGGTGAGCCACCCAAGCCAAGCGGGCGCCCGAGCCTGAAAGTGGTCAAGTAAATAAAAAGGCGACCAAAAGGCCGCCTTTTTATTTGGTTGTAGAGCACTTAATTGCTGTATTCGAACAACTTGACGATCTTTTGCACGCCATCGGCGTCTTCCACCACGCGGGTGGCGTTGGCACCTTCCTGGCGGGTCACTATGCCCATGAGGAAAACCACGCCGTTTTCGGTGATGACCTTGATGCGTCCACTTGGCACGCTGGCATCCGCCAGCATCAATGTCTTGATCTTGGAGGTGATCAGCGAGTCGTTGCTGCGCACCAGCAGGGAAGTAGGCTCCTGAACTTGCAGCTCGTTGTGGACCTTTTTCACGCCTTGCACCGAACGTGCAGCCTGCCCTGCGCGGTCCTTGAGTTCCTGGCGTGGCGTTTGTCCGGCAATCAGGATCACACCGTTATAGCTGCTGGTGACGATGTGGGATGTCGGGCTGGAAAGGTCGGGCGCGGCATCACTGATGGCGGCGCTTACATCCGGATCGAGAAACTGGTCATCGATCTTGTTGCCAAGGCTGCGGTTGCTGCAGCCGGCCAAGGCTAGGCTGCAGGCAAGAGTGGCGATTACCAGGCTATTACGGATCATTCTTCGCTCCCGAACAGTTGTTGATCAATCAGGTCGCACAGGCAGTGGATGGCCAGCAAGTGCACTTCCTGGATCCGTGCCGTGACTTTTGAGGGCACGCGGATTTCCACGTCTTCCGGCAGCAGTAGGGATGCCATGCCTCCGCCATCGCGGCCGGTCAGTGCTACTACGAGCATTTCCCTGTCGTGGGCCGCCTGAATGGCCTGGATCACGTTGGCCGAGTTGCCACTGGTGGAGATCGCCAGCAATACGTCGCCGGGGCGGCCCAGTGCGCGAATCTGCTTGGAGAAGATTTCGTTGTAGCTGTAATCGTTGGCGATCGACGTAATCGTGGAGCTGTCAGTGGTCAGTGCGATCGCCGGAAGGCTGGGACGCTCGCGTTCAAAGCGGTTCAGCAGTTCCGAGGAGAAGTGCTGCGCATCACCGGCGGAGCCGCCATTGCCACAGCAGAGGATTTTTCCTTCGTTGAGCAGCGTATTGACCATCAGCAGGCCAGCATCGGCAATGCTTGAAGGCAGCACTTCAATGGCCAGTTGTTTGGTCTCGATGCTGGCCTGGAAAAGCTGGCGAATGCGGGTTTGCACTTCCATCACGTTTAACCTTAGTAAGTGGTTTATACAGCCATGGTTAGCTGGCTTGCGCGGTCACTGGCAGTGTTGCAGCAGATGTTTGACTCTCTTTTTACCTGACTCTTCATGTTCCGGGCCAGCAGCAAAAAATCAATCAATCGCATTTAGCACTCAAATGCATTCTTCAACCAGTTCAATCGCAGGGCTGCCTGTTGCTGGGCGGGCTCAATGGCGACGACATCGAAGCGGCAGGGCGACTTGGCCCAGCGCGGCTCGCTCTGCAGAAACTGCTGTGCAGCCAGGATCAGTTTGCCGCGCTTGCGCAAGTCGACACTTTCCAGTGCACCACCCCAGCCAAGGTGCTGGCGCATGCGCACTTCGACAAATACCAGGGTTGTCCCGTCCAGCATGATCAGGTCGAGCTCGCCACGGCGACCGCGCCAGTTATGCGCAACCAGGGTCAGGCCGTGGCTTTCCAAGTGTTGGCGGGCAAGGTTTTCAGCTGTTTGCCCACGCGTCTGGCTGCTGGACATTACAGCGGCTGCACCAGCCCGTCGCGGAACTCGGCCCATTGCAACTGGCGCACGACACGTTGCGTCTGGCTCAGGCTAAGCAGGCCGGAAAGTCCCTGGGCGTTGCTCTCGGGAAGGCTCTTGAGCTGGTTCAGGCGCGAAGTCAGCAGGTACGCATCGCTGCCCATGGCGAACAGGCGGCCCATGCTGCCGGCAGCCTGTGGCCACTGCCCGATGACTTGTTGCTGCAGCGGTGCCGCGCTATTGAGCAGCCAGGGCGTCTCGCAGAAGCGAATCCCGTTCAGGTCTGCCGGCTGTGGCTGAGTAATGGTTCCACTCAGCAGGTGCGAGGTTGCATAGACCGGCACATCGCCAGCGTACTGGAAGGCCAGGGTTGGTTTGATCTGTTGTGCCTGTTGTGGTGTGGCGGCGAGGAAGATGAAATCGATGTCCTGGCGTCTGGCTGGTTGCGAGGCAACTTCTTCGCCCAGCAGCGACTGCAGGCGCTTGGCTCGCGCTTCGCTATCGCGTAGCTGAAACAGGCTGGCGATTTGCTGCGCCAGTTCGACTGGCTGCTCCACGTGTTCGGCGGCGATCAGGGTGCCGCCTTGCGCCAGCCAGGCCTGCTGGAAAGCGGCCAGGGTGCGGTCGCCCCATTCGCCGCGGGGTACCAGCGCCACCGCACGGCGCATGCCATCGGCCCAGGCGCGACGAGCGACTTCGCGGGCTTCGTCTTCGGCCGACAGGCCGAACTGGAACAGCTGAGCCGGGCCAGGCTCGGCGGTGTCGCTGTAGTTGAGTGCCAGTGTGGTGATGGGCAGGTTCGCTTGGGCATTCAGCTGCCTGACCAGCGGTTTTTCCAGTGGGCCGACCACCAGCTGGATGCCGTCTTGCTGGGCTTGCCGATAGAACTCGTCCATCGATGTCAGGCGGCTGCTGTCGTAGAAAATGATTTCCGGCGCCGCGGCGCCGCTGGCCAGTGCCTGATAGTAGGCCGCCATGAAGCCGTTGCGCAGGGCCTCGGCAACCGTGGCCAGCTGGCCTTCCTGAGGCAGCAACAGGCCGACTTTGGTAACCGTCTGTGCCGCGAGGGCCTCGATTTCAGTCAGGGGCTGGGGTAGCTGCTTTGCCGCGGGGTGCTGGGGGTTTTTGCTGCGCCAGCTATCGATGGCGGCTTGTTGCTGCTCGAGGCTGATGCTGCCGCGGGAGATCCGCACCAGCTCCAGCCAGCCGTTCAGGTCGGCATCGCTACCGGCTGCAAGCTGATCGTCAGGCAGGGAGGAAACCAGTACCCAGATGCGTTCGTGGTTGCCGCTGGCCGCCTGACCGCTCAGCAGGGGCGCGATGAACACACGCTCGCGGGCTGCGGCGAGGTTCTGGTTGTCGGCCTGTAGCGCATTGGCGCGGACCATGGCGCTGCGGATCTGCTGCTCGACAGGCAGCTGTGCGAGGTACTGGAAACTGGGGTGGTCGAGGCTGTTGAGCGCGCTTTTGGGCTTTTTGCGCTGCAGTTCCAGCTCGGCTTGCAGGGTCAGGGCATAAATCTGCTCCGCGGGGGGCAGGGTTTGCAGCGGGACTTGCAGAAGAATGCTGCTGGCGCGGTTGAAGTCCTTCTGCTGGTAAGCGAGGTCGGCAGCGGACAGGCGCAGTGGATTGGCTTCTTCGGGATCACTGTCGGCAGCCTGCTCGAGGATCTGTTCGATGTTGCCTTCGGGTGTGCGCGGCAGCTCGCCGATGGTGGGGCCTGGCTTGCTTGCGCAGGCAGCCAGCAGGCAGGTCAGGAAGAGTGCTGTCAGGGGGCGCAGGTTGACGATCATTGAGCTATTCCGCTACTCGCTTGAAGAATCGGCGATTGTACCCAAGCACTGCCTCCGGTGCGATCTTGCTGTGACAGTTGTGGCTACAATGGCGCAATTTTCAGATTTACCGAGGTGTCTGGTGAAAGATTCCGCTATGCCCGGCAAGCCCGCCGGCACCCTGTACGTGGTGGCCACGCCAATCGGCAACCTGGACGACATCAGCGCGCGAGCCCTGCGCATTCTCGCCGATGTCGCATTGATCGCCGCCGAAGATACCCGCCACTCCGCACGCCTGCTGCAGCACTTCGGGATTGCCACCCCCCTGCAGGCCTGCCATGAGCACAATGAGCGCGAGCAGGGCGGACGCTTCATCGGCCGCCTGCAGGCGGGGGAGGATGTTGCGCTGATCTCGGATGCCGGCACCCCGCTGATTTCCGATCCGGGCTATCACCTGGTACGTCAGGCCCGCGCCGCCGGTATCAGGGTGGTTCCGGTGCCCGGTGCCTGTGCGCTGATCGCTGCCCTGTCCGCGGCAGGTTTGCCGTCGGACCGGTTTATCTTCGAAGGGTTTTTGCCAGCCAGGATGGCGGCGCGCCGTGCCCGGCTCGAATTGCTCAGGGAGGAGCCGCGCACGCTGATTTTCTACGAGGCGCCGCACCGGATTCTTGAATGCATCGAGGATCTGCAGGTGATTTTCGGAGCGGAGCGCCAGGCGGTACTGGGGCGCGAGCTGACCAAGGCCTTCGAGACCCTCAAGGGCCTGCCGCTGGGCGAGTTGTGCGCCTGGGTGGCGGCTGACAGCAACCAGCAGCGTGGCGAATGCGTACTGCTGGTGGCGGGCTGGGAGGCGCCGGAGGGCGACGCGCAAGTCAGCACCGAGGCTTTGCGCGTGCTCGATCTGCTGCTCGCCGAAATGCCGCTCAAGCGTGCGGCGGCGCTGGCTGCCGAGATTAGCGGGGTGCGCAAGAATCTGCTGTATCAGGCCGCGCTTGAGCGGCAGGGCGACGCCTGACCTTGTCCTGTGACCGCTCAGCCGTTACTCTGGCTGCCGGAGAGTCGATCGGACAGTCGCTGCCGCTGGTTGTTCTGCAACAGGCGGGGGAGGAAAGTCCGGGCTCCACAGGGCAGAGTGCCAGGTAACGCCTGGGAGGCGCGAGCCTACGGAAAGTGCCACAGAAAATAACCGCCTAAGCACGCAAGTGCCGGTAAGGGTGAAAAGGTGCGGTAAGAGCGCACCGCACGACTGGCAACAGTTCGTGGCTAGGCAAACCCCACTCGGAGCAAGACCAAATAGGGTTCCATTGGCGTGGCCCGCGCTGGAACCGGGTAGGTTGCTAAAGACGTGCAGTGATGTACGTCGTAGAGGAATGACTGTCCTCGACAGAACCCGGCTTACAGATCGACTCTCCTCCTTTTTGCTCCTTCCGCTTCGCTTGCATTTCCACTGAGTTAATACCAAAAAAATCTTACTCTTAACAAATCACTTTAAGTTCGTGATTCATTGCCCTGTGTTCGCTGGTTTTTGCTCGAAAACCACCCTGTCAAAACCCCGTATATCCCTTCTTTCCCCTCGCTAAATCACCGTCCTGTAAGGATTTTTCCTCATTTCAGTGCCTTGACGGTGGGGCCTTTGCATTCCTATAGTGTGCGGAAGTGGTGAAAAGTGGGTTGAAGTGGTTTTTGTGATCGCTAAAGCCGTCAAATAAGGGGAAATGCAGCAGTGTTTCGTGGAGCTAACGCCATCAGTCTCGACGCCAAAGGGCGCCTCGCGATGCCAAGCCGGTATCGCGATGAGCTCGTTGCGCGTTGTGCCGGCCAGCTCATCGTGACCATTGATGCGATTGACCCCTGCCTGTGCGTGTATCCGCTGGCCGAGTGGGAGTTGATCGAGGCCAAGTTGCGCGAACTGCCTTCCCTGCGCGAGGAAAGTCGCCGCTTGCAGCGCCTGCTGATCGGCAATGCCGTGGATGTCGAGCTGGATGCCAATGGCCGCTTCCTGGTGCCGCCGCGTCTGCGCGACTACGCGCGCCTGGACAAGCACGCCATGCTGGTTGGCCAGTTGAACAAGTTTCAGTTGTGGGATGAGGCTGCCTGGACTGCTGTGGCCGATGCAGACCTGGCGGCAATCAAGCAATCCGGCAGCCTGCCGGAAGAACTTCGCGACCTGATCCTGTGATGATGACCAATAGCTATAACCATGTGACCGTGCTGCTTGACGAGGCTGTGAATGCCTTGGCCATAACGCCGGCTGGCTGCTATCTGGACGGGACGTTCGGGCGTGGCGGACATAGCCGGCTGATTCTCCGGCAGCTCGGCTCCGCGGGCAGGTTGCTGGGGTTTGACAAGGACCCGCAAGCGATTGCAGCGGGACAGCAACTGGCGGCCGAGGATGGCCGCTTTGTCGTTGTGCAACGGAGTTTTGCCGAGCTGGCCGAAGAAGTGGCGGCGCTTGGCCTGACCGGCAAGATCAATGGTGTCCTGCTCGATCTGGGGGTGTCCTCGCCGCAACTGGATGACCCCGAGCGGGGCTTCAGTTTCATGAATGACGGTCCGCTGGACATGCGCATGGATCCATCGCGCGGGATCAGCGCGGCACAGTGGATCAATAGCGCCAGCGAAGAAGAGGTCGCCCATGTGTTCAAGGAATACGGGGAGGAGCGCTTTGCCCGGCGCATGGCGCGTGCGGTGGTGTTGCGGCGCAGCGAGCAGCCGTTTGCGCGTACCGCCGACCTGGCCAAGGTCCTGACGGTAGCCAATCCCGCCTGGGAAAAGGGCAAGAACCCGGCGACCCGGGCGTTCCAGGGGCTGCGCATTTACGTCAACAGCGAACTGGACGACTTGCAGCGTGGCCTGCAGGCCGCCCTGGATGTGCTGGCGATCGGTGGCCGCCTGGTGGTGATCAGCTTCCATTCGCTGGAAGACCGCATGGTCAAACAGTTCATGCGGGTGCAGGCAAAGGGTGAGGCAGACAAGTTGCCGCGCAACCTGCCAATCATTCCGCAGGCCTTCGAGCCGCGCCTGAAGCTGCTCGGCAAGCCGCAGTTTGCCAGTGATGCCGAAACCCGCGCCAACCCGCGTTCGCGTAGCGCGGTCATGCGTGTAGCGGAGAAGCTGCGATGAGCCGCCGTCTGGCCAAGCCATTGCCGGCCGGCAGCCTGCTGCTGTTGCTGCTGTTTGTCGGCGTGCTGGTCTCCGCGCTGTCGGTGTCCTACAGCGCCCATGTGCATCGCCAGCTGCTCAATGCGCTGTTTGCCGAGCTCAGCGAGCGCGACAAGCTGCAGGCCGAGTGGGGCCGGCTGATTCTCGAGCAGAGCACCTGGACGGCGCACAGCCGGATCGAGAATCTGGCCGTCGGCCAGATGCAGATGCGTATTCCGGAGCCGGCCGAAGTGCAGTTGGTGCAGCCATGATGCGGCTCGAGGGCGCGATGTATCCGTGGCGCTTGCGCCTAGTGCTGGTATTGCTGGCGCTGATGGTGGCGGCCATCGTCTGGCGCATCGTTGATCTGCAGGTGCTGGATCGCGCGTTCCTCCAGGAGCAGGGCGATGCCCGCAGCATGCGCCACTTGCCGATCCCGGCGCACCGCGGGCTGATCACCGACCGCAATGGCGAGCCGCTGGCCGTCAGTACCCCGGTCATCACGCTGTGGGTGAACCCGAAGGAGCTGGCGGCTGCCAAGTCGCGCTGGACCGAGCTGGCTGCTGCCGTCGGGCAGAATCCGGCCGAGCTGGCGAAGCGCCTGAATGACAACAAGGGCCGCGAGTTCATGTACCTGGTGCGCGGCCTGATCCCCGAGCAGGGCCAGCAGGTGCTGGAGCTGAAGATTCCTGGCGTGTATGGCATCGAAGAATTCCGCCGTTTCTATCCGGCCGGCGAAGTTGCCGCGCATGTGGTGGGCTTTACCGATGTGGATGACCATGGCCGCGAAGGGGTCGAGCTGGCCTTCGACCAGTGGCTGGCCGGCGTGCCGGGCAAGCGGCAGGTGCTCAAGGACCGTCGCGGACGGTTGATCAAGGATGTGCAGGTCACCCAGAACGCCAAGCCGGGCAAGACCCTGGCGCTGTCGATCGATCTGCGCCTGCAGTACCTGGCCCATCGCGAGCTGCGCAATGCCCTGGTCGAGTTCGGCGCCAAGGCGGGGAGCCTGGTGATGGTCGACGTCAAGACCGGTGAAGTGCTGGCGATGGTCAACCAGCCGACCTACAACCCGAACAACCGGCGCAACCTGCAACCGGCGGCGATGCGCAACCGCGCGATGATCGATGTGTTCGAGCCGGGCTCGACGGTCAAGCCGTTCACCGTGGCGATGGGTCTGCACTCCGGCAAGTACCAGCCGGAGACCATCATGGATACCCGTCCCGGCTCGCTCCAGGTTGGGCGCAAGACCGTGCGAGACGTGCACAACTACGGGGTGCTGGACATTACCGGGGTGATCAAGAAGTCGAGCAACGTCGGGGTGGCCAAGATTGCCCTGGAGGTCGGTGGCGACCAGCTGTACAACACCCTGCAGCAGGTCGGTCTGGGCCAGGATACCGGCCTCGGCTTTCCCGGCGAGCGGGCCGGCAATCTGCCCAACTTCCGTGTCTGGAAGCCGATTGAAACGGCAGTGATGTCTTATGGCTACGGGCTGTCAGTCACCGCGGTGCAGCTCGCCCACGCGTATACCGTGCTGGGCAATAACGGTATCAGCGTGCCGCTGTCCATGAGTCGCGTGGATCAGCCGGCAAGCGGTGTGCGGGTGCTGGATGCCAACGTCAGCCGGCAGGTCCTGCAGATGCTGCGCACCGTGGTCGACGAGGACGGCGGTACCGG
This sequence comes from Pseudomonas sp. N040, assembly GCF_015637705.1. Taxonomy (GTDB): domain Bacteria; phylum Pseudomonadota; class Gammaproteobacteria; order Pseudomonadales; family Pseudomonadaceae; genus Aquipseudomonas. Next base: position 208,564 of record NZ_JADOBE010000005.1, read on the forward strand.
CTCCAAGGCACGGGTGCCCGGCTACCAGGTCGGCGGCAAGACCGGCACCGTGCACAAGACCATCGCCGGCGGCGGCTATGCCGAGAAGCAGTACCGCTCGGTGTTTGCCGGCCTGGCGCCGATTTCCAACCCGCGGATTGCCTGCGTGGTAGTGATTGACGAGCCGCGCCCGGTATTCGGTCAGTACTACGGAGGCTTTGTCGCGGCGCCGGTGTTCGGCAAGGTCGTGGCCAGTGCCATGCGGCTGATGAATGTGCCGCCGGACAACCTGCCGGTGCTGGCCGCCGAAGACCAGGGCGCAGCCCAGCCAGCCAAGGGGGGGCGGATCTGATGCCGATGCCGCTCAACCAGTTGCTGCCCCAGGCCGAGACTTCGGTGCTGATTCGCGAGCTGACCCTGGACAGCCGCAAGGTGCTGCCGGGCGACCTGTTCCTCGCGGTACCCGGGGCCCTGCATGATGCCCGCGAGCATATCGGCGATGCCATCGGCCGTGGCGCGACGGCAGTGGTGTATGAGGCCGAGGGTGCGCAGTTTGTCCTGGCGAATCCCGGCGTGGCGCTGATACCGGTCAAGGGATTGTCGGCCCAGCTGTCGGCGATCGCCGGGCGCTTCTATGGTGAGCCGAGCCGGGCCATGCGCCTGGTCGGGGTCACCGGCACCAACGGCAAGACCAGCGTGACCCAATTGATTGCCCAGGCGCTGGATCGTCTGGGCGAGCCGTGCGGCATCGTCGGCACCCTGGGCTGCGGCTTTCATGGTGCCCTGCAGGCCGGTCGTCACACCACGCCGGATGCACTGGCGGTGCAGGCGACCCTGGCTGACCTCAAGCAAGCCGGTGCGCGTGCGGTGGCGATGGAAGTTTCCTCCCACGGGCTGGATCAGGACCGGGTGGCGGCACTCGATTTCGAAGTGGCGGTGTTCACCAACCTGACCCGTGATCACCTCGACTACCACGGCTCGATGGACAGCTATGCCGCGGTCAAGTCGCGGCTGTTTGCCTGGCCGCAGCTCAAGTGCCGGGTGATCAACCTGGATGATCCGTTCGGTCGCACACTGGCCGGCCAGAAGCTGCCTTCGCGGCTGATTGGCTACAGCCTGGAAAATACTGCCGCCGATCTCTATTGCCTGGATGCCCGCTTCAGCGACCAGGGCATCGAGGCGCGCATCGTCACGCCGCAGGGCGATGGCTTGCTGCGCAGTTCCCTGCTCGGGCGCTTCAATCTGAGCAACCTGCTGGCCACCATCGGCGCCCTGATCGGCATGGGTTATCCGCAGGATGAAATCCTCGCTGCCATGCCGCACCTGCAGGGCCCGGCCGGGCGCATGCAGCGCCTGGGCGGGGCTGGACAGCCGCTGGTGGTGGTCGACTACGCGCATACCCCGGATGCCCTGGAGAAAGTCCTGGCTGCCTTGCGCCCGCAGGTGAGTGGCGAGCTGCTGTGCCTGTTCGGCTGTGGTGGCGACCGCGACCGCGGCAAGCGCGCACTGATGGCGGAAGTTGCCGAGCGGCTGGCCGACCGCGTGCTGGTCACCGACGACAATCCGCGCAGCGAAGATCCGGCACGGATTTTCAGTGATATTCGCAGCGGTTTTGCCCGACCGCAGGCGGTGACCTTCCAGCATGGTCGCGCCGAGGCCATCGACGCGCTGGTTGGCGCTGCCCGGCTGGGCGACGTGGTGGTGCTGGCCGGCAAGGGCCATGAGGATTACCAGGAAATCAACGGCCAACGCCTGCCGTTTTCGGATCTGCAGCAGGCCGCCCTGGCCCTGGCTGCATGGGAGGTGGCGCATGCTTGAGGCGCTGACCCTGAGCCGAATCGCGGCCAGCCTGAACGGCCGCCTGCTGGGCCGTGATGTGCAGTTCTCGGCAGTTTCCACCGACAGCCGGAAGATTGCCCCGGGGCAGCTGTTCATTGCCCTGAGCGGGCCGAATTTCGACGGCCATGACTACCTGCGCGACGTCGCGGAGAAGGGCGCGGTTGCCGCGCTGGTCGAACGTCCGGTGGCGGGTGTCGACCTGCCACAACTGCAGGTCGCCGATACGCGCATCGCCCTCGGCCAGCTCGGCGCCCTCAACCGCCAGGCCTACAGCGGGCCATTGGTGGCCATTACCGGATCCAGCGGCAAGACCACGGTCAAGGAAATGCTCGCCAGCATCCTGCGCGCCAGCCTGGGTGGTGCGGTGCTGGCCACCCGCGGCAACCTGAACAACGATCTCGGCGTGCCGCTGACCCTGCTCGAACTGGACCGCCAGCACGTGGCAGCAGTCATCGAGCTGGGCGCCAACCATGTCGGCGAGATTGCCTACACCGTAGCCCTGGCCAGACCGCAGGTCGCGATTCTGAACAATGCCGGCAACGCGCATGTCGGCGAGTTTGGCGGCCCCGAGAAAATTGTCGAGGCCAAGGGCGAGATCATTGACGGGCTGGCTGCCGATGGGGTGGCCGTGCTCAACCTGGATGACCCGGCCTTTGCCCGCTGGGCCGCGCGGGCCGGCGTCCGGCGTGTGCTCAGCTTTGCCCTGGACAACCCGGCAGCCGACCTGCATGCCAGCGATATCCGGCTGGATGCCCGCGGTTGCCCGGCGTTTACCCTGCAGGGGCTGGCGGACGAGGTGCGGATCCAGCTCAATCTGCTGGGCCGGCATAATGTCGCCAACGCCCTGGCCGCCGCCGCCGCCGCCCATGCCCTGAAGGTGCCGCTGGTCGGAATCCGCCAGGGCCTGGAAAGCCTGCAACCGGTCAAAGGCCGCGCCGTAGCGCAGTTGGCGACGAATGGCGTGCGATTGATCGACGATACCTACAACGCCAACCCGATTTCGATGTGTGCCGCGGTTGATATACTCGCCGCCTTCCCCGGGCGCACCGTTCTGGTCCTCGGGGACATGGGCGAGTTGGGCGAGTGGGCCGAGCAGGGCCATCGCGATGTCGGCGCTTATGCCGCCGGCAAAGTCAGCGCGCTGTATGCCGTTGGCCCGCTGATGCGCCATGCCGTGGCGGCATTCGGCGCCGAAGGCCGCCACTTTGCCGATCAGGCCAGCCTGATCGCGGCGCTGGCGGCCGAGCAGGGACCCTCCACCACGCTTCTGATCAAAGGTTCGCGCAGTGCGGCCATGGACAAGGTCGTCGCCGCACTTTGCGCATCCACCGAGGAGAATCACTAATGCTGCTGCTGCTGGCGGAGTACCTGCAACAGTTTTACAAGGGCTTTGGCGTGTTCCAGTACCTGACCCTGCGCGGGATTCTGGGCGTGCTGACCGCGCTGGCCCTGTCCCTGTGGCTGGGGCCGTGGATGATTCGCACCCTGCAGATCCGCCAGATCGGCCAGGCCGTGCGTAATGACGGCCCGCAATCGCACCTGTCGAAGAAGGGTACGCCGACCATGGGTGGTGCGCTGATTCTGTCGGCCATCGCCATCAGCACGCTGCTCTGGGCGGACCTGTCCAACCGCTATGTCTGGGTCGTGCTGGTGGTCACCCTGCTGTTCGGCGCGATTGGCTGGGTCGACGACTACCGCAAGGTAATCGAGAAGAACTCGCGCGGGCTGCCGAGCCGCTGGAAATATTTCTGGCAGTCGGTGTTCGGGGTTGCCGCCGCCGGCTTCCTGTTCATGACCGCGCAGAGCCCGGTGGAAACCACCCTGATCGTGCCGATGCTCAAGGATGTCAGCATTCCGCTGGGCGCCGGCTTCATCGTGCTGACCTACTTCGTCATCGTCGGCACCAGCAATGCGGTCAACCTGACCGATGGCCTGGATGGCCTGGCGATCATGCCGACAGTGATGGTCGGTGGCGCGCTGGGCATCTTCTGTTACCTCTCGGGTAACGTGAAGTTTGCCGAATACCTGCTGATTCCCTACGTGCCGGGTGCTGGCGAGCTGATCGTGTTCTGCGCGGCGATGGTCGGTGCCGGGCTGGGTTTCCTCTGGTTCAACACCTATCCGGCGCAAGTGTTCATGGGGGACGTCGGTGCGCTGGCGTTGGGCGCCGCGCTGGGCACCATCGCGGTGATCGTGCGGCAGGAGATCGTGCTGTTCATCATGGGTGGGGTGTTCGTCATGGAAACCCTGTCGGTGATCATCCAGGTTGCGTCCTTCAAGCTGACCGGCAAGCGGGTGTTCCGCATGGCGCCGATTCATCACCACTTCGAACTCAAGGGCTGGCCGGAGCCGCGGGTGATAGTGCGCTTCTGGATCATCACCGTGATTCTCGTCCTGGTTGGCCTGGCCACCCTGAAGTTGAGGTAATAGACAGTGTCACTGATCGCTTCCGACCAGTTCCGTATCGTTGTCGGCCTCGGCAAGAGCGGCATGTCCGTGGTGCGCTTCCTCGCGCAGCAGGGCGTGCGCTTCGCCGTGGCCGACACGCGCGCGAACCCGCCGGAGCTGGCGACCCTGCAGCGCGACTATCCGCAGGTGGAAGTGCGTTGCGGCGAGCTGGACGCGGAGTTCCTCTGCCGCGCCTCGGAGCTGTATGTCAGCCCTGGCCTGGCCGTGGCCACCCCGGCGCTGCAGGTGGCGGCGGCGCGTGGCGTCAAGCTGTCCGGTGACATAGACCTGTTTGCCCGCTACGCGCAGGCGCCGATCGTGGCGATAACCGGTTCCAACGCCAAGAGCACCGTGACCACCCTGGTCGGTGAGATGGCCCGGGCGGCCGGCAAGCGGGTGGCGGTCGGCGGCAATCTCGGCCTGCCGGCACTGGATCTGCTGGCCGCTGACGTCGAGCTGTATGTCGTCGAGTTGTCCAGCTTCCAGCTGGAGACCACCGAATCGCTGAATGCAGAAGTGGCGACCTGCCTGAATATCAGCGAAGACCACATGGACCGCTACGCCGGCATGCCGCAGTACCATCTGGCCAAGCACCGGATATTCCGGGGTGCCCGCCAGGTGGTGGTGAACCGTGACGATGCGCTGTCACGGCCGTTGCTGGCCGATCAGCTGCCGTGCTGGACCTTCGGCCTGGGCAAGCCGGATTTCAAGGGCTTTGGCCTGATCGAGGAGGCTGGCGAGAAATGGCTGGCATTCCAGTTCGAGCCCCTGCTGCCGGTGCGCGAACTGAAGATCCGCGGTGCGCACAACCAGAGCAATGCACTGGCGGCGCTGGCACTGGGCCACGCCGTCGGCCTGCCGTTCGCGCCGATGCTCGTGGCCCTGCAGCAGTTCACCGGCCTGGCCCATCGCTGCCAGTGGGTTGGCGAACACAAGGGTGCCGCTTATTACGACGACTCCAAGGCCACCAATGTCGGCGCCGCGCTGGCCGCCATTGAAGGCCTTGGCGCGGATATCAGCGGCAAGCTGCTGCTGATCGCCGGCGGTGACGGCAAGGGTGCCGATTTCTCCGCGCTGCAGGCGCCGGTGGCGCGCTTCTGCCGCGCCGTGGTGCTGCTCGGTCGTGATGCCGGCCGCCTGGCCGAGGCGCTCGGCAGCAGCGTGCCGCAGGTGCGGGTAAGCAGCCTGGAGGAGGCCGTGCGGCGCAGCGCCGAACTGGCCCGGCCGGGCGATGCGGTGTTGCTCTCGCCGGCCTGCGCCAGCCTGGACATGTTCAAGAATTTCGAAGAACGCGGGCGGCTGTTCGCCCAGGCCGTGGGAGGGCTCGGCTGATGCTGCCATCCCTGTTCAATGCGCCCTCACCACTGTTCAGTTCGCGCGGGATCGACCTGGACTTCCCGCTGCTGGCCGGTTGCCTGGCCCTGCTCGGCCTCGGCCTGGTGATGATCGCCTCGTCCTCCTCGGAAATTGCCGCGGTGAATATGGGCAATACCCACTACAACACCATTCGCCACTTGGTCTATCTGGCGCTGGGCCTGGTTGCGTGCGGGCTGACCATGATGGTGCCGATGGCCGAAGTGCAAAAGCGCAGCGGCAGCCTGCTGCTGGTTGCCATAGTGCTGCTGGTTCTGGTGCTGCTGCCGGGCCTTGGCCGCGAAGTCAACGGGGCCAAGCGCTGGATCGGCGTGGGCCTGTTCAATGTGCAGCCTTCCGAGCTGGCCAAGGTGTTTGCGGTGACCTTCCTCGCCTCTTATCTGGTGCGTCGGCAGAAGCAGGTACGCGAGAGCTGGATGGGCTTCTTCGCGCCGTTTTTCGTGCTCCTGCCGGTCGCCGGCTTGCTGCTGCTGGAGCCGGACTTTGGCGCCACCGTGGTGATGCTCGCGGCCGCGGCCGGCATGCTGTTCCTCGGCGGGGTCGGGCTGTTCCGCTTCGGCCTGCTGATTCTGCTGGCGGCTGCCGCGGTTTACGCGCTGGTCCAGGACCCCTATCGCTGGGCGCGGATCACCAACTTCTCCGACCCCTGGGCCGACCAGTTCGGCGCCGGCTACCAGTTGAGCCAGGCCCTGATTGCCTTCGGCCGCGGCGAATGGCTGGGGGTGGGGCTGGGCAACAGTGTGCAGAAGCAGTTCTATCTGCCGGAAGCGCATACCGACTTCGTGTTCTCCGTGCTGGCCGAAGAGTTGGGACTGGTTGGCGCCTTGCTGACCGTGGCGCTGTTTGTCTTCGTCGGGGTGCGCTCGCTGTATGTCGGCCTGTGGGCCGAGCGCTCGCGGCAATTCTTCTCGGCCTATGTGGCCTATGGCCTGGCCTTTCTGTGGATCGGCCAGATCCTGATCAATATCGGGGTGAATATCGGCCTGTTGCCGACCAAGGGCCTGACCCTGCCGTTCCTCAGTTACGGCGGCAGCTCGCTGATCATCTGCTGTGCCAGCCTGGGCATGTTGCTGCGCATCGAGTGGGAGAGCCGGACCTACCTGGGCAGCGCCGAAGTCGAGTTCAGCGAAGAAGACTTTACCGTGGAGGAGCTGACCCATGCCCGGTAATGTCCTGATCATGGCCGGCGGCACCGGCGGCCACGTGTTCCCCGCCCTGGCCTGTGCCCGCGAGTTCCAGGCGCGCGGCTACAGCGTGCACTGGCTGGGTACCCCGCGCGGGATCGAGAATGAACTGGTGCCGGCGGCCGGGCTGCCGCTGCACCGCATCAGCATCAGCGGCCTGCGCGGCAAGGGCCTGCTGGCCCTGCTCAAGGCGCCGCTGCAGCTGTTGCTTGCGCTGCTGCAGGCGCGCCGCATCGTGCGCCAGCTGCAGCCGGTCTGCGTGCTCGGCATGGGCGGCTATGTCACCGGCCCGGGCGGCCTGGCGGCCTGGCTGAACGGCTCACCGCTGATCATCCACGAGCAGAATGCCGTGGCCGGTACCGCCAATCGCAGCCTGGCGGCTTTCGCCAAGCGCATTTGCGAAGCCTTCCCCAATACCTTCGCCAGCAGCGCCAAGCTCTGCACCACGGGCAACCCGGTACGCGAGGAACTGTTTCTGGAGACTCCGCGGCCGCCCCTGGCCGGACGCCGGCCGCGGCTGCTGGTACTTGGCGGCAGCCTGGGCGCCGAACCGCTGAACCAGCTGTTGCCGGCGGCCCTGGCCAAACTGCCGGAAGAACTGCGTCCGCAGGTGTTCCACCAGGCCGGCAAGCAGCATGCGCAGATCACCGCCGAACGCTATCGGCAGGCGCAGGTCGAGGCCGAAGTGGCTCCGTTCATCAGCGACATGGCGGCGGCGTATGGCCAGGCGGACCTGGTGATCTGCCGCGCCGGTGCCCTGACGGTCAGCGAACTGGCGGCTGCCGGATTGCCGGCCCTGCTGATTCCGTTGCCGCATGCCATCGATGATCACCAGACCCGCAATGCTGCCTACCTGGCCGATGCCGGCGCCGCCGTATTGCTGCCGCAACACAAGACCGACGCGGACCAGTTGGCCGCGCAGCTGACCGAGGTGCTCATGCAGCCGGGAAAACTCAAGACCATGGGCGCCACTGCGCGCCGCCTGGCAAAACCCGACGCAACCCGGACGGTGGTCAGCATCTGCCTGGAGGTGGCGCATGCCTAAGCAACCAGCAGCCTACCAGCAGCCGGAAATGCGCCGGATCCGCAACATCCATTTCGTCGGGATTGGCGGGGCCGGCATGTGCGGTATCGCCGAAGTGCTGCTCAACATGGGCTACTCGGTGTCTGGTTCCGACCTGAAGGCCTCCCCGGTCACCGAGCGCCTGGAAAAGTTCGGTGCGCAGGTGTTCATCGGCCACCAGGCGCAGAACGTTGCCCGCGCCGATGTGCTGGTGGTGTCCAGTGCAGTCAACACGAGCAACCCGGAAGTCGCCTGTGCCCTGGAACGGCGCATTCCGGTGGTGCCGCGCGCCGAGATGCTGGCCGAGCTGATGCGCTATCGCCACGGCATCGCGGTGGCCGGCACCCACGGCAAGACCACCACTACCAGTCTGATTGCCTCGGTGTTTGCCGCCGGCGGCCTGGATCCGACCTTCGTCATCGGTGGCCGGCTGAATGCCGCCGGCACCAATGCCCAGCTCGGTGCCAGCCGCTACCTGGTCGCCGAAGCCGACGAGAGCGATGCCAGCTTCCTGCACCTGCAACCGATGGTGTCGGTGGTGACCAACATCGATGCCGACCACATGAGTACCTATGGCGGCGACTTCAACAAGCTGAAGAAAACCTTCGTCGAGTTTCTGCACAACCTGCCGTTCTACGGCCTGGCCGTGGTCTGCATCGATGATCCGGTGGTCTGCGAGATACTGCCGCAGATCAGCCGGCCAACCGTTACCTACGGTTTCGCCGAAGCGGCCGATGTACGCGCCATCAATGTCCGCCAGCAGGGCATGCAGACCTATTTCACCGTGCTGCGCCCGGATCATCCGCCGCTGGATGTCTCGGTCAACATGCCGGGTAACCACAACGTGCTGAATGCCCTGGCGACCATTGCCATTGCGACCGACGAGGGCATCGCCGATGCCGCGATCGTGGCCGGGCTCTCGGGCTTCCAGGGTGTTGGCCGGCGCTTTCAAGTGTACGGCGACCTGCCGGTCGACGGTGGCAGCGTGATGCTGGTGGATGACTATGGCCACCATCCGCGCGAAGTGGCGGCGGTGATCAAGGCCGTGCGCGGCGGCTGGCCCGAGCGGCGCCTGGTGATGGTCTACCAGCCGCATCGCTTCAGCCGTACCCGCGACCTGTATGACGATTTCGTGCAGGTGCTGGGTGATGCCAGCGTGCTGCTGCTGATGGAAGTCTACCCGGCCGGCGAAGCCCCGGTACCGGGTGCCGACAGCCGCCACCTGTGCCACAGCATCCGCCAGCGCGGCCAGCTGGATCCGATCTATGTCGAGCGCGGGGTGGATCTGGCGCCGCTGCTCAAGCCCCTGCTGCGGCCCGGCGACATCCTGCTTTGCCAGGGCGCCGGGGATATTGGCGGGGTTGCCCCACAGCTGGTGCAGAGTGCCTTGTTCCAGGCAGCGAAGCCTGCCGGCAAAACGGCAGTGAAGAGGAAGTCGAAATGAGTGGCGAGTTGAAGTCGACCCTGGCTCCCGGCGCCTTCGGCCGTGTTGCCGTGCTGTTTGGCGGCAAGAGCGCCGAGCGTGAGGTATCCCTGAAGTCCGGGCAGGCAGTGCTGGAGGCTTTGCTGGCCGCCGGGGTGGATGCCTTTGCGCTGGATGTGGGCGATGACCTGCTGCAGCGCCTGGCGGCGGAGAAGATTGATCGGGCCTTTATCGTGCTGCACGGCCGTGGCGGAGAAGACGGCGCCATGCAGGGGCTGCTCGAGTGCCTGGGGATTCCCTACACCGGCAGCGGTGTGCTGGCCTCCGCGCTGGCCATGGACAAGCTGCGCACCAAGCAGGTCTGGCAGAGCCTCGGGCTATCCACGCCGCGGCATGCGGCGCTGAGCAGTGAGGCCGATTGCCAGGCGGCCGCCGCCGAGCTGGGCTTCCCGCTGATCGTCAAGCCGGCGCATGAGGGTTCCAGCATCGGCATGGCCAAGGTGGGCAGCGTCGACGAGTTGGTGGCGGCCTGGAAAAGCGCCAGCCAGTACGACGATCAGGTGCTGGTCGAGCAGTGGATCAATGGCCCCGAGTTCACCATCGCCATGCTCCGCGGCCAGGTGTTGCCGCCCATCCGTCTGGGGACCACGCACAGCTTCTACGACTACGACGCCAAGTACCTGGCCGATGATACCCAGTACCAGATTCCGTGCGGGCTGGAACCGGCCAAGGAAGCCGAGCTGATCGAGCTGACCGCCCGCGCCTGCGAGGCTGTCGGTACCCGCGGCTGGGCGCGCGCCGATGTGATGCAGGATGCCAGCGGACGCTTCTGGCTGCTGGAAGTGAATACCGTGCCGGGAATGACCGATCACAGCCTGGTGCCGATGGCGGCACGGGCGGCCGGGCTGGATTTCCAGCAGCTGGTGCTGGCGATCCTGGCCGACAGCGTCGAGGCGAGGGGGTAGGCGATGAGCAGCGCAACGCTTCGTTATCCAGCCGCACCACTGCGCGCGCCCCTGCGCAGCAAGCCCGCGCCGCGCGGGGCAAGCCGCATGGTGGTCAAGGAACCGCGCAAGCTGACTGTGCCCAAGACCAATTTTTCCGCACTCAAGCGCCTGGTCTGGCCGGTGCTGATGGTGTTGCTGGTGGTGGGCGCCTTTCAGTTGCCCGATCAGCTGTTGCCATTTGTCGACCGGCCGATCAGCAAGATCAGCGTCCGTGGCGAACTCGGCCCGGCCAACCAGCAGGTCATTCAGCAACTGGTAGCCCCGTATGCCGGCGCCAGTTTCTTCGCCTCCGACATGACCCGCCTGCGCCGCGAGCTGGAGCAGATGCCGTGGATTGCCCAGGCAGAAGTGCGCCGGGTCTGGCCCGACCAGGTGCTGGTGCAGCTGGAAGAGCAGCTGCCGGTGGCCCGCTGGGGCGCTGCTGCGCTGCTGAACAACAGCGGCGAAGCCTTTACCCCGCAGGATCTGGAACCTTACCAGAACCTGCCCCTGCTGCAGGGACCGCAACGGGCGCAGGCGCAGGTCATGCAGCAGTACCAGATGCTCAGCCAGATGCTGCGCCCGCTGGGCTTTTCGATCACCCGCCTGGAGCTGCGCGAGCGCGGCAGCTGGTTCGTCTCGACGGCGCAGGGGGTGGAGTTGCTGCTGGGACGTGACCATCTGGTGGAAAAGGTTCAGCGGTTCGTGGCCATTTACAACAAGGCGCTCAAGGACCGGCTCGCCAGTATCGAACGTGTTGATTTGCGCTACCCGAATGGTTTGGCGGTTGCCTGGCGTGTGCCAGCAGTACCCGCGGCAGCACCTGCTGCAGTTGTGAATTGAGGAGTAGGGAACGCATGGCAACTGTACATAGCAGCAAGATGATCGTTGGCCTGGATATCGGCACCTCGAAAGTGGTAGCCCTGGTCGGCGAATTGAATGCCGACGGCGAGCTGGAAATTGTCGGAATCGGCAGTCATCCGTCGCGCGGGCTGAAAAAGGGTGTGGTGGTCAATATCGAATCCACCGTGCAGTCCATCCAGCGGGCGATCGACGAGGCCCAGCAGATGGCCGGTTGCCGCATTCATTCGGCCTTTGTCGGCGTTGCCGGCAGCCATATTCGCAGCCTCAACTCGCACGGCATCGTGGCGATTCGCGACCGCGAAGTGAGTTTTGCCGATCTGGAGCGGGTGCTGGATGCCGCACAGGCCGTGGCTATCCCGGCCGACCAGCGGGTACTGCACACCTTGCCGCAGGATTACGTGATCGATAACCAGGAAGGCATCCGCGAACCGCTGGGCATGTCCGGCGTGCGCCTGGAGGCCAAGGTGCATGTAGTCACCTGTGCGGTCAACGCGGCGCAGAATATCGAGAAGTGCGTGCGCCGTTGCGGCCTGGAAGTCGACGACATCATCCTGGAGCAACTGGCCTCGTCCTATTCGGTGCTGACCGATGATGAAAAGGAGCTTGGCGTCTGCCTGGTCGACATCGGTGGTGGCACCACGGATATCGCCATCTTCACCGAAGGTGCCATTCGCCACACGGCGGTGATTCCGATCGCTGGCGACCAGGTGACCAATGACATTGCGATGGCGTTGCGCACGCCCACCCAGTATGCCGAGGAAATCAAGATTCGGTATGCTTGTGCCCTGGCCAAACTGGCCGGTGCAGGGGAAACCATCAAGGTTCCCAGCGTCGGCGACCGGCCACCGCGGGAGCTGTCCCGCCAGGCTCTGGCCGAGGTTGTGGAGCCACGTTACGACGAGCTGTTCACCCTCATTCAGGCCGAGCTGCGGCGCAGCGGCTACGAGGACCTGATTCCGGCCGGGATCGTCCTCACCGGCGGTACCGCCAAGATGGAAGGTGCCGTCGAGCTGGCCGAAGAGATCTTTCACATGCCGGTGCGCTTGGGGATTCCGCACGGAGTCAAGGGATTGGCCGACGTGGTGCGCAACCCTATCTATTCAACCAGCGTCGGTCTGCTGCTCTACGGCCTGCAAAAGCAGGCCGACGGCATTCCCGCGGCTGCCGGGCAGTACAGTGAAGAACCCAAGACACCCGTTCTGGATCGGCTCAAACGCTGGATCCAGGGCAATTTTTAACCGCGGTTGCTGTAGGCTATAAAACTAGAAGAAGGAGAGGGGCCATGTTCGAACTCGTAGACAATATCCCGCAAAGTGCAGTTATCAAGGTCATTGGCGTGGGCGGCGGCGGTGGCAATGCTGTCAATCACATGATGCGCAGCAACATTGAGGGCGTGGAGTTCATTTGTGCCAACACCGATGCGCAGGCGTTGAAGAACGTCGGCGCGCAACGCGTGCTGCAGCTTGGCCCAGGCGTAACCAAGGGACTCGGTGCCGGCACCAACCCCGAAATCGGCCGCCAGGCGGCGATGGAAGACCGCGAGCGGATTGCCGAGATCCTGGCCGGCGCCGACATGGTCTTCATTGCCACCGGCATGGGTGGTGGCACCGGCACCGGTGCGGCGCCGATCATTGCCCAGGTGGCCAAGGAAATGGGGATTCTCACCGTTGCCGTGGTCACCCGTCCGTTCCCCTTCGAGGGGAAGAAGCGCATGCAGGTGGCGGATGACGGTATTCGCGCGCTGGGTGAATGCGTCGATTCGCTGATCACCATCCCCAACGAGAAACTGCTGACCATCCTCGGCAAGGATGCCAGCCTGCTGTCCGCCTTCGCCAAGGCGGATGACGTGCTGGCCGGCGCGGTGCGCGGCATTTCCGACATCATGCAGCGTCCCGGCCTGATGAACGTCGACTTTGCCGACGTCAAGACCGTGATGGGCGAGATGGGCATGGCGATGATGGGCACCGGCTGCGCCAGTGGTCCCAACCGTGCGCGCGAGGCGACTGAGGAGGCGATCCGCAATCCGCTGCTGGAAGATGTGAACCTGCAGGGCGCACGCGGCATCCTGGTCAACATCACGGCGGGTCTGGACCTGTCGCTGGGTGAGTATGGTGCGGTCGGTGAAATCATCGAGGCGTTCGCTTCCGAGCATGCCACCGTCAAGGTGGGCGCGGTGATCGATCCGGAAATGCGCGATGAGCTGCATGTGACCGTGGTGGCTACCGGACTCGGGCCGCGCATCGAGAAGCCGGTCAAGGTGGTCGACAACACTGTCCATGTGCCGGTGATTTCTGCGGTTCCTGCAGTAGCCCAGCAACCTGCCGCTCGTCAGGAAACCACGATCAACTACAAGGACTACGATCGTCCCACAGTGCAGCGCCAGAGCCATCCCGGTGCGGCTACTGCGGCCAAGCTGAATCCGCACGATGACCTGGATTATCTGGATATCCCGGCCTTCCTGCGGCGACAGGCGGATTAGTTTTCTCTATAGACGAGTTCAGTTCAATTGGTGTTCAGCAAAGGCCGGGTCTGCTATATTTCCCGGCCATTGTTGATAACTTTTCTCAACTCGCCTGAAGTCGACTGAATCCATGATCAAACAACGCACACTGAAGAACACTATTCGGGCTACCGGAGTTGGCTTGCACTCGGGGGAAAAGGTCTACCTGACCCTGAAACCCGCGCCGGCCGATACCGGGATCGTGTTCTGTCGTACCGACCTTGACCCGGTGGTGCAGATTCCTGCGCTGGCTGGCAACGTTGGCAAGACCACCATGTCGACGACCCTGGTCAAGGGCGATGTGCGGGTGGATACCGTCGAGCATCTGCTATCGGCCATGGCCGGGCTGGGCATCGATAACGCCTACGTCGAACTCTCTGCCTCGGAAGTGCCGATCATGGACGGCAGTGCCGGGCCATTCGTGTTTCTGATCCAGTCGGCCGGCCTGGAAGAGCAGGATGTGCCGAAGAAGTTCATCCGCGTGCTGCGTGAAGTCAGCATTCAGGACGGCGACAAGAGCGCGACCTTTGTGCCCTTCGATGGTTTCAAGGTGAGCTTCACCATCGACTTCGATCACCCGGCTTTTGCCGGCCGCACGCAGACCGCCAGTGTCGATTTCTCCAGCACCTCTTTCGTCAAGGAAGTCAGCCGGGCGCGTACCTTTGGCTTCATGCGCGATATCGAGTACCTGCGTTCGCAGAACATGGCACTCGGCGGCAGCGTGGATAACGCGATTGTCGTGGACGAGTTCAGCGTCCTCAACGAGGACGGCCTGCGCTATGAAGACGAATTTGTGAAGCACAAGATCCTCGATGCAATCGGCGATCTCTACCTGCTGGGCAACAGCCTGATCGGCGAGTTCCGCGGCGTGAAGTCGGGACACGAGTTGAACAACCGGCTGTTGCGGCTGCTTATCGAGCAGAAGGATGCCTGGGAAGTCGTCACCTTTGACGATGCCTCGCAGGCGCCGATTTCCTACGTGCGGCCCGTGGCAGCAGGTTAGGCAAGACCCTCTCGCGACACCTTCAAGGCCACCCGCGGGTGGCCTTTTTCATGCCTGCGGCGGTTGCTCCAGCGGATTGCCTTCGCGCACCCAGAACAGGGTGGCGCCGGCAACGGCCGCCGGCATGGCCAGCAGGTTGACCAGCGGAATCAGCAGCATCAGGTAGGTCATGCCGCCAAAGCCCAGGCACTGCCAGCGCCGCTCGCGCAGCCAGGCGAGCATCTCGTCCCAGCCCAGCTTGTTGTTGTCGGCCGGATAGTCGATGTACTGCACCGCCATCATCCAGACGCCGAACAGGATCCACAGGGGCGTGGCGATAAAGTTGATACCGGGTATCAGCGAGAGCACCAGCAGGGCCAGGGCGCGCGGCAGGAAGTAGGCCAGCTTGCGCAGTTCTCGGCCAAGGGTCCGCGGCACCATGGCCAGCAGTTCGCGCCAGTAAAAGGGCGGTGCGGCAGCGTTGCCGCGAAGCACCTCCTCGACCTTTTCCGCGAGGAACCCGTTGAACGGCGCGGCGATCAGGTTGGCCAGCAGGGTGAAGCTGAAGAACAGGATCACCAGCACGAGCAGGGCAAACAGCGGCCAGATCAGCCACTGCAAGAATCCCAGCCAGTCAGGCAGGCTCGGCATGAAGGCTTCGAGCAAGCGGTCAAACTGCTGCACCGCCAGGCCGATCAGGCCGATGAACAGCAGCACATTGATGCTCAGCGGGAGCAGCACGAACAGGCGCAGTCGCGGTTGCATGACCAGGCGCAAGCCGGCGGTAAAGTAGTCGGGTCCGCGCAGGACGGGTGCTTGCATGATGGGCTCCGGGACCGGTTGAGTGCGGCAGAACATACCGGCTTTAGCGGATCACGCCTAGCCATCCGCCGCGCCTGGGCGCATCCCGGGTCAGGTCCTGCGTCTCAAGGGTGGCGTATCGAAGCGCACCCCGGCCAGGCCGCTGTTCATCAGGGCGCGGATGTTGCCATGGTCTTGCCCCTCCGGAGCGTCCAGCACGCTGCGATAGTGCTCACCGAACGCCAGCAGGGTTTCCTCAAGGCTCAGGCCTTCGAGCTGTGCCAGGCCTAGCAGTTTGCAGGAACCCTCGTTCTGGCCCGCAGGGTTGTGCAGTGCGCCATTGCGGAAGGCGCTGGGCGTGTAGTCGTAGTGCGCCGCGATGAATTGCAGCGTGTTGCTGAACAGATGCTGATTGCCATGCAGGCGCGCGCGGAAATCCTGCAGCTCAGTCATTGGGTTTGCTCTTGTCGAAGGCGTCGAGTTGCGCCGCCGAGGCTTCGCGCTGGTAAAGGGCTTTCCATTGCGCATAGGGCATGCCGTAGATCTGCTCCCGCGCCTGCTCCGCGCTCAGTTCGATCTGCTGCTCATCGGCTGCCGCCTTGTACCATTTGCCCAGACAATTGCGGCAAAATCCGGCCAGATTCATCAGGTCGATGTTCTGCACGTCGGGGCGTGAGCGCAGGTGCTCGAGCAGCCGGCGAAAGGCCGCTGCCTCCAGGTTGACGCGGTCTTGTTCGTTCATGCGCGGGCTCCCGGCAAGGTTCAGCGATGGCTGGCGAGGGTGATAGACACGGACTCGGCAAAACGCAGGGCATGCGGCTTGTCGACTTCCACTTCGGCATAACTGACGGCCTGATGCTGCATGACGATATCGAGGATTTCCTGGGTCAGTCGTTCCAGCAGGGCGAAGCGGTTGTCTTCCACATGACGGATGATCGCCTTGGTGATGGTCCGGTAGTTCAACGCGTGGTCGATATCGTTGTCGCGTACCGCCTCGACCGAAGGGTAGAGAATGGTCAGGTTGATCAGGACATCCTGCTGGTTGAGGATTTCCTCTTCCTTGATGCCGATATAGGTGCGCAGGCGCAGATCCTTGACGCGAATCCGTGCCATTCCAGGTTCAAGTCGTGGCATTTAGCGGCCTCGTCCGATCAGTTGCAGAAATTCGTGCCGAGTGTTGCAGGACTCGCGGAAGGCGCCAAGCATTACCGAGGAGCTCATCACCGAGTTCTGCTTTTCCACCCCGCGCATCATCATGCACATGTGCTGGGCTTCGATCACCACGGCAACCCCGGCGGCATGGGTGACCTGCTGGATGGCATCGGCAATCTGCCGGGTCAGGTTTTCCTGGATCTGCAGGCGCCGGGCGAACATGTCGACGATGCGTGCGACTTTCGACAGGCCCAGTACCTTGCCCGTCGGGATATAGGCGACATGCGCCTTGCCGATGAAGGGCAGCAGGTGGTGTTCGCACAGCGAATACAGCTCGATGTCACGGACAATCACCATCTCGTCATTGTCGGATTCGAACAGCGCGCCGTTGACGACTTCGTCGAGGCTCTTGCTGTAGCCGTTGCACAGGTACTGCATGGCTTTGGCGGCGCGCTTGGGGGTATCCAGCAGGCCTTCGCGCTCGGGGTTTTCACCGAGACCGACCAGTATCTGCTGGTAGTGCGTGGAGAGTTCTTGATTCATGGAGTGATCCTCGCAGCGAGCCTACTTGAGGTGGCGGCCGCCATTAACGGTCAGGGTGGTTCCGGTTACATAGGGATTGTCGAGCAGGTAGCGCAGGCTCTGGTAAATCACTTCCGCGCCGGGCTCTATGCCCAGGGCAGACTTGGCCAGGGCCGCTTGCCGGTACTCGGCAGTGTCGTTTGCGTGGAACTGGACCAGGGCCGGTGCAATCGCGTTGACCTTGATCTGCGGAGCAAGGCGCGCTGCAAAAGACAGTGTCAGGTTTTCCATGCCGGCCTTGCTGGCGCAGTAGGCCATGTGCCTGCTGCTGCCCTTGCGCACCACGTCATCGCTGATATGCACGATGTCGGCGGGCGTGGACTGGCGCAGCAGGTCGGCGCACTGCAGGTTGATCAGGTAGGGCGCGAGCATGTGCACGCTGAACAGCTGGCGAAATGTCTCGGCCGGGTCCGCGTCCTGTTCCGGCAGCCAGGCGGAGGCGTTGTGCACGATTGCGCGGAGGGAGTCGGTGCTGGCGTGCAGTTCTGTAATGAACGTCTGGATCCCGGCTTCACTGGAAAAGTCGGCATGCAGGACTGTTGCGCCAAGCTGCTGCAGTTCGCGGATGCCGCTGCGTTCGCTGCGATAGCTGGCGATCACCCGCTGGCCATCCTGCAGCAGGCGCCTGGCGCAATGCAGGCCGACGCGCTGGCTGGCGCCGGTTATCAGCACCGGTGCATTAAGTTGACTCATGGAGGATGACTCGGTAGTTGAACAAGGGTGTTTGTGCGTAGGCTTGATTGAAACTTATACCAGAATTTCAATCTGTACAACCATGCGAGTTGTACGGAAAACCCGGTAGACATCCGTAAACTGCTCTAATCCATTGTAATAAATAGAAATTATAAATAAATCTGATGACAGTTGAATCACGGTAAATCTTGTACGTACCGGCTTTAACTGTACAGGTATTGTGACGGCTTCTGGCAGGGCTAGTGCGTGGCAGGTCTGTCCGGATGCCAGCGCAGCCAGCCGGCAGCGGTCGCCAGGCGGCCTGAGGAGCCCGCGAGCGGTGAGCATCCATGCACTGATCTCGTTAGCTGTATAGGGCTTGTACAATGTAAGCTCGGTAAGCCTGGGTTAGAATCCCGCCCACCCCTGTCCTCCTGATGTGCTGCCATGACTGATATCGCCGGAATACCCAGTTTCGTTGCTGCTTCCTTCAAGCAGGAAGATCTGTTTCCGATTCGCGAGGTGTCGCGGCTGACCGGGGTCAATCCGGTGACCCTGCGGGCCTGGGAGCGGCGCTATGGCCTGATCCAGCCGACCCGCACGGACAGTGGCCACCGGCTGTATTCCCAGGCCGATATCGAGGCCGTGCGCAGCATTCTCGCCTGGATCGAGCGTGGCGTAGCGGTGAGCAAGGTCGGCAAGATTCTGGCCCGCGCGGATGCCGCCAGGTCAGTCGCCGCGCCGCGCGGCGAAGAGGCTGAGGGCAGTGAGTGGGATGACTGGCAGGAGCAGTTTCGGGTCGCGGTCGGCAACTTTGATGATGCCGGTCTCGCACGGCTGTACGGCCATGTGTTTTCCACCTATCCGTTGACCGTGGTGTTCGAGCAGATCCTGCTGCCGCTCTGGCGCGAGCTGCTGGTGCGCAAGGACAACTTTGGTCAGACCAGCGAATGGCTGTTTCTCGACAGCTTCCTGCGCTCGCGGGTGCTCGCACGCTTGTCCCTGGGACAGCCGGCGTTGAGCCGGCGCGTGCTGCTGGTGGCGATCCCCGGGCATTGTCATGAGCTGGAGTTGCTGGTGACCGGCTTGCTGCTGGCCAGCGCGGAGCTCGCGGTCATGGTGCTGGCGCCGGGTCAGCCGCTGCTCGAACTGCCACTGGTGTGCGAGAAGGTTGAGCCGCGCGCCCTGGTGCTTTTTTCCAACCATGCGCCGGATGAAGAGCTGCAGCGCAGTCTGGCGCGCCTGGCGCAGGGCCTGGAGTGTCCGGTGGCACTGGCCGGCGAGGCGGCTGACCTGGCGGCCGAGATTCTGGCCGGTTCTCTGGTGGGCTGTCTGGGCAGCGATGGCGTGGTCATGCAGCGGCGCCTGCAGCAGTTTCTCGAAGGGCATCTGGATACCTGAGTCCGGCTCACGCCGAGTGTGCCGCAACAGGCTTGCTGCTGGCCGCCACTCGGTGCATGGCTTGGGTTGGCTTGCTAAAAGTTGTACAAGAATTGCTTGATGGCTTGCAAAGTGCGGCTTATATCTATACAAGAACTGTACATTAATGGTTTTTGTATAGAAGTGAGGTCTTTGTATGGCTGCCTACCGTGCTCCCCTGCGCGACATGAAGTTTGTTTTCGACGAAGTGCTGGACGCTTATTCGGCCTTGCAGGCGCTGCCCGAACAAGCCGAGTTCAGTGCCGATCTGGGCGGGGCGATCCTCGAGGAGGCCGCCCGGCTGGCGGAAAATGTCCTGGCGCCGCTTAACAGCCCGGGCGACAAGCAGGGCTGTGATTTCCATCCCGCGAGCAGGACGGTCAGCACCCCGGCCGGCTTTGCCGCAGCCTATCGCCAGTTCGCCGAGGGCGGCTGGACGGCGCTGGCGTGTGCCACCGAGTTCGGTGGCCAGGGCCTGCCCCATGTGCTGAACATGATGGTGGAAGAGATGGTCTGTTCCGCCAACCTGTCGCTGGGCATGTACCCCGGCTTGACCCATGGTGCGATCAACGCCCTGACCCAGCACGGCGCCCGCGATTTGCAGGAACGCTTCCTGCCGAACCTGATCAGTGGCAAGTGGACGGGCACCATGTGCCTGACCGAACCGCAATGCGGAACCGACCTGGGCCTGATTCGCACCCGCGCGGTACCGCAGGCCGATGGCAGTTATGCCCTGAGCGGCACCAAGATCTGGATTACCGGCGGTGAACATGACCTGGTCGAGAACATCGTGCACCTGGTGCTGGCCAAGTTGCCCGACGCGCCTGACAGCGTGAAGGGCATATCGCTGTTCGTGGTACCCAAGATTCTGCAGGATGGCAGTCGCAACCCGGCTTTCTGTGGCGGTCTCGAGCACAAGATGGGCATCAGGGGTTCAGCCACCTGCGTGATGAACTTCGAAGGCGCCCGCGGCTGGCTGGTCGGCGCGCCCAATGAAGGGCTGCGCTGCATGTTCACCATGATGAACTCGGCACGCCTGATGGTCGGGTTGCAGGGCTTGGGCATTGCCGAAAGGGCGTACCAGATCAGCCTTGGCTTTGCCCGGGAACGCCTGCAGAGCCGTTCGCTGTCCGGGCCCAAGGCGGCCGATAAACCGGCTGATCCGATCATTGTGCATCCGGATGTCCGGCGCAACCTGTTGCGGCAGAAAGTCATGATCGAAGGTTGTCGCGCGCTGGCCTACTTTACCGGGCTGCATGCCGATATTGCCCATGGCCATGCGGATGTGGCCGTTCGCCAGCAGGCGGATGACCTGGTGCAGTTGCTGACGCCGGTGGTCAAGGCGTTTCTCACCGACGAGGGCTTCCAATGCGCCAACGACGGGCTGCAGGTGCTGGGCGGTTCTGGTTACACCCAGGATTGGGGTATTGAACAGTTGGTGCGTGACGCGCGCATCACCATGATCTACGAAGGCACCAACGGCATTCAGGCCCTGGACCTGGTGGGGCGCAAGCTGGCCCTGGGTGGCGGGCGCGCCGTGCGCGGCTTCTTTGCCCTGGTTGAAGCCTGGCTGAAGAGCAATCCCGCTGCCCCGCACCACGCTGCGGTGAGCCAGGCGCTGGCGCGCTTGCAACAGGCCACCGGGTGGATTGCCACGCAGGGCATGCAGGATCCGGAGCAGGCGGGTGCCGCAGCCACGCCCTATCTGCGCCTGTTTGCCCTGACCTGCCTGGGCTGGTTGTGGTCGCGCATGGCCGCCGTGGCGCAGCTGCAGCTCGAGCAGGGCAGTGCTGAGACCCTGTTCTATGGTGCCAAGCTCAAGTCTGCGGATTTCTTCGTGGCGCGCATGCTGGTGGAGACCGAGGCGCTGTTGGCCGAGGTGCTGTCCGGCAAAGCTACCCTGATGGCCTTCGGCGAGGAGGAGTTTGCTGCCTGAATGCTTGCTTGCAGTTTGTCTGCACGGTCCGGCGCTCGTCACCCCTGCGATCGCCGGTTTTTTTGCCGCGCAATTGCCTGCGGCGCCTGCCGGCCAGCGGGCCGGGAGGCTTACTCGGCTTTGTCGCTGCCCAGTTCGGTCAGCGCTTCGGGCTGGTTCTTGAAGGCCCGGGCAAAGATTTCCCGATGACGGGCCATGTAGATGCCCAGTTCTTCCAGCTGGTCCTCGCCCAGCGAGGGCACGGCCTTGTGCAGCGCGGCCGCCAGGCTCTCGGCCAATTCCAGCATGCGGTCATGCCGATCGGCTTCGGCCTTATCCATGAACAAGCGCTCCGGATCGCGACTGCTGCGGTACACCACTTCGACGGCCATTCATCACCCCATACCTTTATCAACGAAAATACTGTTTGTTCGTACAGTATACGGGCGCATCCGCCTGCCGGCCAGTGGCGCGTGCAGGTACCCGGCGCAGCGCTCCGGCAGCCGCCGCAGGGCCTAGCGCAGCCCGGTGGCGCTCGCCCTGGCATCCGGCAACGGCTGCCAGGCGAGCAACTGGTTGTGCAAGGCATGGCTGGCGCTCTGGTAATAGCCGATGTCGCGCCTCAGCAGCGGATCGGCGCTGCGCAGGCGTTGCTCCTGGCTGGCGCCAAGCGCGGCGTTGTGCCGGCGCATGCGTTTTTGCGGACTGAGGATCGCCAGGTTCTCGCCGTCGAACAGGCCCAGGTGCTGGTAGTTGCCGAGCAGCGCGCGCGCCGGTAGCTGGCGGGTCTGCGGGTCGAGCAGGTCGCGGCCAAAGAAGGTCGACTGGTAATCGATGTTGAGCAGGCCGAGCAGCGTCGGGGCGAGATCGATCTGGCTGGCCAGCTGCTGGTCATCGGTTGCGGCAATCAAGCCCGGGGCATAAATGAACAGCGGAATCTGGTAGTTCGCCACCGGCAGGTCCTGGGTGCCGGCACTGCCGGCGCAATGATCGGCGACGAACACGAAAATCGTCTTGTCGAACCACGGCTTGCGGCGTGCCTCGGCGAGGAACTGGCCGATGGCATGGTCGGTGTATTTCACCGCCCCTTCGCGGCCGTCGCCCGAGGGGATGTCGATGCGTCCCTGCGGATAGGTATAGGGCCGATGGTTGGAGGTGGTCATCAGTTGCAGCAGGAACGGTTTGCCGCGGGCATAGTCGCTATCGGCGAGGTTGATGGCCTGGCGGTAGAGATCCTCGTCGGCCATGCCCCAGGCATTCTTGAAGCTGATCTGCTGCTCGGGGACGCTGCTCTGGTCAACGATGCGATAGCCATTGCCGGCAAAGAACGCATTCATGTTGTCGAAATAACCGCGCCCGCCATAGGCGAATACGCTGTCGTAGCCGCGCGCCGCAAGTTGCTGGCCAAGGCTGGCGAAACCGCTTTCGTGGCCGATGCGCTTGACGATGGAGCGTCCCGGGGTCGGCGGCACGGACAGGGTGAGTGCTTCCAGTCCACGGTCGGTACGGGTGCCGGTGGCATAGAAGTTACTGAAGTACAGGCTTTCCCGGCGCAGCCGGTCGAGATTCGGGGTCAGGCCGCGGCGGTCACCGACGCTGCCGAGGTACTTGGCGCTGAGGCTTTCGATGGTGACCAGGACGATGTTCAGCTGGCGCGGCTGGCCGGGGTTGTCGATCAGCCGGCGGATATCCAGCGGGTCGCTGCCGGTGAAGCGCGCGCGAGGCCCTTGCAGTTCGCTGCGGATGCCGGGACCGATACTCGCTGCCGGCAGACTGGCGAAGAATTGCTGATAATCCAGCTCGTTGTTGCGAAAGGCCGCGAAGAACTGGTAGGGCCCGTTGCTTGCCAGTTCGCGGCGGATGGTATTGCCGTCGAGTCCGCGCGGGTACTGCTGGTCCAGCAGCAGGTTGCTGGCGGTGGCGGCCAGCAGCAGGCCGAGCAAGCCGGCAACCCGCCCGCGCCAGTCGGGCAGGCTGCTGGCAAGTGCCGCTTGCAGCGGGGCATGCAGCAGCCAGAGGAGCGCCAGCGCCAGGCAGACGATTGCCGAGAGCAGTGCGTAGACCGGGTAGGACTCCAGAATGTTGTTCAGGACTTCATCGGAGTAGACCAGATAGTCGACCGCGATGAAGTTGAAGCGCACCGAGAACTCATCCCAGAACAGCCATTCGGCTAGAGCACTGAACAGCATTACGCATAGACTGACCAATAGCAGTAGTTCCAGGCCGAGGCGAAAACTGCTGCGCCGCCACCCGCTTGCCGGAAGCAGCAGCAGGCAGCAGCCGAGTGGCAGGGCGGCATACGCGAGAAAACCGAGATCATAGGTCAGGCCACTGGCGAACAGCCCCAGCAGCCCGACAGGGTCTGGCTCGCTGCTGGTCCAGTCCTTGAGCAGCAACACCCCGCGGGTCAGCAGGAAGATGCCCAGCCAACTGCCGAGGAGCAGCAACAGGTAGCGCACGGGTGCGGAACGAAACAGGGGCATGGGCAATCCAAGCGGCAGTCATTTGCGTAACAGCCTGCCCAAGGCGGCGTGACGGGTTTGTCAGTAAGGTGTGAAAAAAACGTGTGCCCGCGGGCATCCGGGTTAAGCGCCGGTTAACTATCGGCGGGCATACTTTCCGAATTTTGCGGAGCAACAGATGCGCATTCTGCTGGTGGAAGACAATCGCGACATTCTGGCCAACCTGGCCGATTACCTGCAGCTCAAGGGCTATAGCGTGGATTGCGCGCAGGATGGCCTGTCCGGCTTGCATCTGGCGGTGTCCCAGCCGTTCGACCTGATCGTGCTGGACGTGATGCTGCCCGGCCTGGATGGTTATGGTGTGTGTCGCCGCCTGCGCGACGAGGCGCGCATCGCCACGCCGGTGATCATGCTTACTGCGCGCGACACCCTGGACGACCGGTTGCTCGGCTTCCAGAGCGGCGCGGATGACTATCTGGTCAAGCCCTTTGCCCTGTCCGAGCTGGTGGCGCGGATCGAGGCGGTCCTGCGCCGCAGCCAGGGCAACAGTCAGCGGCGTCTGGAGGTTGCTGATCTCAGTTATGACCTGGACACGCTGGAGGTCAGGCGCGCCGGTCAGCCGATCAAGCTCAATCCGATCGGCCTGAAGTTGCTGGCCGTGCTGATGCAGCGCAGCCCGCAACTGGTTCGCCGCGAAGCCCTGGAAGATGCCCTGTGGGGCGACAACCTGCCCGACAGCGACAGCCTGCGCAGCCATATTCACCAGCTGCGCCAGGCCATCGACAAACCCTTTGCCCGCCCCTTGCTGCATACCCAGCACGGCCTTGGTTACCGCCTGCTGGAACAGCCCGATGAAATTTAAGCGCAGCCTGGCCCGGCGTATCGTCATCGCCTTTACCGGGATGACCGTGATGGTGGCGGGGATCTTCGCCCTCGGTATCGTGGCGTCCGTGTACATGCTCGAAGAGAGCCTGATTTCCAGCGACCTGGGTGGCGAGCTCGACAGCCTGCTGCGCATGGAGAGCATGGAAGGCTGGAGCCTGAAACCGGCCCCGGGACAGCTGTTCTACTTCAGCGGAGGGCAGGGCGATTTTGCCATGCCCGAAGACCTGGCGCCTTATGCCGCCGGCTTCCATGAAGTGTTCCGCGGCCACTCGGCGTATCACATGATCGTCCGCGAGGTGGATGGGCGCCGCTACTTCCTGCTGCAGGATCAGAGCGACTTCGAGGCGCGCGAGCAATTGCTGTTCATGGTGGTGCTCAGCGGTTTCCTGCTCAGCAGCCTGCTGGCCGCAGTGATTGGCTGGCTGCTCGCGCGCCGCGTGCTGCAGCCGCTGGCCAGGCTGGCCGGGCAGGTGCGCAATCGCGAGCAGATGCTGACCGTGACGCCGCAGCTGGCACCCGATTATGCGCAGGACGAGGTGGGCGAGCTGGCCACGGCCTTTGACCATGCTTTGGCGCAATTGCGCAGCGCCCTGGGGCGTGAACGGATGTTTACCAGCGACGTCAGTCACGAGTTGCGCACACCGCTGATGGTCATCGCCAGCTCCTGCGAGCTGCTCGAGGCCCAGCCGGCCCTCCCGCTCCAGGCGCAGCAGCAGGTCCGTCGTATCGCCAAGGCCAGCGCCGACATGAAGCTGCTGGCCGAGGCCTTCCTGTTGCTGGCGCGTGCCGAGCATGGCCGCCCTGGCACGGCCGCCCGCAAAAGCCTGCGCGCCGTTGCCGATGAGCTGGTGGAACAGTGGCGCGAGACGATCGAAGGCAAGGGGCTGCGCTTCAGCTATCAGGCGAATGACGCGCCAGCGGGCGAGTTCGATGAAGTATTCCTGCGCACGGTGCTGCTCAATCTGTTGCGCAATGCACTGTATTACACCGCCCACGGCAGCATTTCGCTGGAGCTGAACAGTGGCGGCTTTGTGGTCAGCGATAGCGGCGAGGGCATTCCCGCCGAGGCGCGCAGCGAGGTGTTCGAGTCGTTTGTCCGGCATACGACGATCGAGCAGGGTAGTGGTGTCGGCTTGTCGCTCGTCAGGCGGATCTGCGCCGTCCAGGGCTGGTCTATCGAGTTGTCTGCGGTGCAACCGCATGGTTGCCGGTTTGCGGTCGGGCTGCAGGTGCCTTGACGCAAATTTCACCTGGCCATGACCGGATTCTCACGTGTGCCCGCCTAGTCTGCGCCGGCAGTCGCCAGATGCCGGGGCGGGAGCTTGACCGTTCGTCGCGGCGGAACGTCCAGGGCATGGCTCTGGACTAGAGTCATGATGTTGCATTTTATATTTGTATCATAGGGTTATAGTCATGAAGCTAGAAACTACTGGAGCTTTTGCGGGGCTCCTGGCGATCGCCGTCTGCGCGTCTGCCGCGATGCTCTGGAGTGAGCCCGGCCTTACCGTGCTTTCCGCCGAAAACGGCCGTGGCTACTGCCCGGTTCCTGCAACGCAGGTGCGGGTGGTCGACCTGCAGGCCGGTCCGGACCTGCTGTTGCTGATGTACGGTTTGTCGCAGGGGCGCGGCGCCTGAGCGGCAATGCCTGAGTGGCCGTGCTTGCGGCGTTGCCTGGTCAGTCGCTTGCCTTGGCGTGGCTGGCAAGGCGTTCCAGGGCCGCGCGCAGGCGCGGGTCGGAGATGCCTTCGGCGCTGGCCTGGATCGAGCGGGCAGCACTGGCCGACAGGTTTGCCTGGTGTCCCGACGCCGCTGCCTGGCTGGGCAGCGGCCGCACCTTGAAGACGATCCGTTGCAGGCCGGAAAACTCGGCAAGGGTCAGCAGTTGCCGCAGCAGGCGTTTCTCCTGATAGCGCAGGCGGGTCGCCCAGTTGCCGTCACTGACGATCAGCAGCAGCTTGCCGGCGTTCCAGCTGGCAACCTTGCAATGCTCGCGCGCAGCCGGTTGCAACTGGCTCTCCAGCAGTTGCTGCAACTGGGAAATCCGCTGCGCCTCCTTGAACAGCGACTGCAGCGGTCGGGCATCGCGCAACAATGCGCCTGGAGCCTTGGCGGGTAACGGACGATAAGTCATCTGAGCGGGCCGAGCGGGTGTGACCGTCATGCTAACAGAGCCGGAGATTCCGCGGATTGTCCGGCGCCGTCGAGTCGGGTTGTCGCGCCGTCTGGCGGGAGTCCGCTCAGCCGGAATCGCTGGCTACTTTCCAGAGCAGCGAATCCGAGTAGAATGCGCCCCTTGCACGTGGCCAGCAGGCCGCACGGCTGTGTCGACCGGCCCGCCGTCCCCTTTGTAGCTTGGAAGATACTGTCCATATGTTCGCCCCTCTGTTGAAAAAGATTTTTGGAAGCAAGAACGACCGCGAAGTCAAGCGCATGCAGAAGGCGGTGCAGGCGGTCAGTGTCCTCGAAGAGCAGATGATTGCGCTGTCCGATGAGCAGCTGCGGGGCAAGACCGAAGAGTTCAAGGCGCGCATCGCCAAAGGCGAGACCCTCGACCAGTTGCTGCCCGAAGCCTTCGCCGTGGCCCGCGAGGCCGGCAAGCGCGTGATGGGCATGCGCCACTTCGACGTGCAACTGATCGGCGGCATGACCCTGCACGAAGGCAAGATTGCCGAAATGCGCACCGGCGAGGGCAAGACCCTGGTGGCTACCCTGGCGGTCTACCTGAACGCGCTGTCGGGTGATGGCGTGCACGTGGTCACGGTCAACGACTACCTGGCCCGTCGCGATGCCAACTGGATGCGGCCGTTGTACGAAGCCCTCGGCCTGAGCGTCGGCGTGGTGGTGCCGTTCCAGGCCCCGGAAGACAAGCGCGCCGCCTACGCCGCCGACATCACCTACGGCACCAATAACGAATTCGGCTTCGACTACCTGCGCGACAACATGGCCTTTGCCCTGGAAGAGAAATTCCAGCGCGGCCTGAATTTCGCGGTGGTCGATGAGGTCGACTCGATTCTCATCGACGAGGCGCGTACCCCGCTGATCATCTCCGGCCAGGCCGAGGACAGCTCCAGGCTGTATATCGAGATCAACAAGCTGATCCCGCGCCTCAAGCAGCACATTGAAGAAGTCGAAGGCCAGGTCACCCAGGAAGGCCACTACAGCATCGACGAGAAGACCCGCCAGGTTGAACTCAATGAGCAGGGGCACCAGTTCATCGAGGAGCTGCTGACCCAGGCCGGCCTGCTGGCCGAAGGCGAGAGCCTCTATTCGGCGCACAACCTCGGGCTGCTGACCCACGTCTACTCCGGCCTGCGCGCGCACAAGCTGTTCCAGCGCAATGTCGAGTACATCGTGCAGGACAGCCAGGTTCTGCTGGTCGACGAGCACACCGGGCGGACCATGCCCGGCCGTCGCCTGTCCGAAGGCCTGCACCAGGCGATCGAGGCGAAGGAAGGCTTGCCGATCCAGGCCGAAAGCCAGACCCTGGCCTCGACGACCTTCCAGAACTATTTCCGCCTGTACAAGAAACTCTCCGGCATGACCGGTACCGCCGACACCGAGGCCTTCGAGTTCCGCCAGATCTACGGCCTGGACGTGGTGGTGATTCCGCCGCACCGGCCGGTCGCGCGGACCGACTTCAATGACCTGGTGTACCTGACCCAGGAAGAGAAGTTCGAGGCGATCATCGTCGACATCAAGGACTGCCAGGCCAAGGGTCGCCCGGTGCTGGTCGGCACCGCCTCGATCGACAGTTCCGAGCATGTCTCGCAACTGCTGGTCAAGGCCGGCATCGAGCACAAGGTGCTCAACGCCAAGTACCACGAAAAGGAAGCCGAGATCATTGCCCAGGCCGGTCGTCCGGGCGCGGTCACCATCGCCACCAACATGGCCGGTCGCGGTACCGACATCCTGCTCGGCGGCAACTGGGAGTCCGAAGTGGCGGCGCTGGAGCTGGCCAGCCAGGAGCAGGCCGGTTCAGAGCAGATCGCGCAGATCAAGAGCGAGTGGCAGAAGCGCCACCAGCAGGTGATCCAGGCCGGCGGCCTGCACGTGATCGCCTCCGAGCGCCATGAATCGCGGCGCATCGACAACCAGCTGCGCGGCCGTGCCGGGCGCCAGGGTGATCCGGGTTCCAGCCGCTTCTACCTGTCGCTGGAAGACAACCTGATGCGCATCTTCGCCTCTGACCGGGTGAAGAACTTCATGAAGGCCCTGGGCATGAAGCCGGGCGAGGCCATCGAGCATCGCATGGTGTCCAACGCCATTGAAAAGGCGCAGCGCAAGGTCGAAGGGCGCAACTTCGACATGCGCAAGCAGTTGCTCGAATTCGACGACGTGGCCAACGAGCAGCGCAAGGTGATCTACCACATGCGCAACAGCCTGCTGGCTGCCGACGACATCGGCGAGACCATCGCCGAGTTCCGCGAGGAGGTCCTGAACCGGGCCATCGACGCGCATATTCCGCCGCAGTCGCTGCCCGAGCAGTGGGACATCGTCGGCCTCGAGTCGGCGCTGTTCACCGAATTCAACGCCAAGCTGCCGGTGCAGCAGTGGCTCGACGCGGATGAGCATCTCTACGAGGAACCGCTGCGCGCGCGCATCCTCGAGGAGCTGGTGAAGGCCTACAAGGAGAAGGAAGAGTTGGCGGGCGCCGACGGCCTGCGCACCTTCGAGAAGCAGATGCTGCTGCGGGTGATGGACGACCTGTGGAAGGATCACCTGTCGACCATGGATCACCTGCGCCACGGCATTCACCTGCGCGGCTATGCGCAGAAGAATCCGAAGCAGGAGTACAAGCGCGAGTCCTTCACCCTGTTCCAGGAACTGCTGGCCTCGATCAAGCACGACACCATTCGCGTGCTGTCCTTCGTCCAGGTGCGCCGCGAAGACCCGGCCGAGGAAGAGGCGCGCCTGCGCCGCGAGGCCGAGGAAATGGCCAAGCGCATGCAGTTCCAGCACGCCGAAGCCGCTTCGGCACTGGCGCCGCCGGCGGAAACCGAGCAGGAAGCCGCGGCCCCTGTGGCTGCTGCGCCGGTGCGTAGCGAGCCGAAAGTCGGGCGTAACGAGCCTTGCCCTTGCGGTTCGGGCAAGAAGTACAAGCATTGCCACGGGCAGCTGGGCTGATCCGCGTCGCCGGCTGCTGACAACGCCGCGACCGGCCCTGCCGCTCGCGGCGTTTTTCCAACCTGCGCAGCCTGCTGCGCATTGATCGAACTGTCTTGCTCAAGGAGCGCACTCATGGCTGTTGGTCTTGGTCCTTTGCCCACCCTGTACCCGGTACCCGGTTTCGAACTCGGCATCGCCTCTGCCGGCATCAAGCGCCCCGGGCGCAAGGATGTGGTGGTGATGCGCTGTGCCGAAGGCTCGCGAGTGGCTGCGGTGACCACCACCAATGCCTTCTGTGCCGCGCCGGTGCTCGTCACCCGCGAGCGCTTTCAGGGGGCGGTGCGCTACCTGTTGACCAATACCGGCAATGCCAACGCCGGCACCGGCGCGGACGGCCTGGCCAACGCCCGGCGCAGCTGTGCCGCGCTGGCTGCGCTGACCGGCGTAGCCGAAACGGCGGTGCTGCCGTTCTCCACCGGGGTGATCGGCGAGCCGCTGCCGGTGGAGAAGATCGAAGCGGCGTTGCCGGCGGCGCTGGCTGACCTGGCCCCGGACCACTGGGCGCAGGCGGCCGAAGGCATCATGACCACCGACACCCTGCCCAAGGGCGCCAGCCGGCAGTTCCAGCACGACGGCGTGACCGTCACCGTGACCGGCATCAGCAAGGGCGCCGGGATGATCCGGCCGAACATGGCGACCATGCTCGGCTATATCGCCACCGATGCGAAAGTGGCTCGCGACGTGCTGCAGGATCTGGTGCTCGACGCGGCCAACAAGTCGTTCAACCGCATCACCATCGACGGCGACACCTCGACCAACGACTGCTGTCTGCTGATCGCCACCGGCCAGGCCGCCCTCCCGGAAATCACCAGCGCCTCCGGCGAGCTGTATGCCAAGCTCAAGCAGGCGGTGTTCGAGGTGTGCATGGAGGTGGCCCAGGCCATCGTGCGTGACGGCGAAGGCGCGACCAAGTTCGTCACCGTGCAGGTCAACGGCGGCGGCAATCATCAGGAATGCCTCGACGTGGCCTATGCCGTGGCGCATTCGCCGCTGATCAAGACTGCACTGTTCGCCTCCGATCCGAACTGGGGGCGCATCCTCGCCGCTGTCGGCTACGCGGGGGTGCCCGAGCTGGATGTGAGCAAGATCGACGTGTTCCTCGGCGAAGTCTGCATCGCCAGCCGGGGCGGTCGCGCGGCCAGCTATACCGAGGCGCAGGGCGCGGCGGTGATGGCGCGCGAGGAAATCGGCATCCGCATCGAGCTGGGTCGCGGCGATTGCAGCGAAACCATCTGGACCACCGACCTGTCCCATGAGTATGTGCGGATCAACGCCGAATACCGCAGCTGAGTGGCGGGGTGTAGGGTGGAAAATGCGCGCAGCGCTTTTCCACGCGGCGGGATAATGGTGAAAAGACCTGTGGTCGTTTTCCACCCTAGCAGTGCGAGGAGTGAGCCATGCAATTGGTCATCGGTGACAAGAACCTGTCCTCCTGGTCGCTGCGCGCCTGGCTGGCGCTGGAGCTGACCGGCGAGCCTTACGAGGAGGTGCCGGTGCGCCTGTACCAGGCCGATACCCGCGCGCAGATCCTCGCCCACTCGCCAACCGGCAAGGTGCCGCTGCTGAAGACCGAGGAAGGTCCGGTATGGGATTCCCTGGCGATCGCCGAATACCTCGCCGAGACCTATCCGGAAGCCCATCTGTGGCCCCGCGGCGAATATGCGCGGGCAGTCGCACGCAGTGCCTGCGCGGAGATGCACAGCGGCTTTGTTGCCCTGCGCACGCACCTGCCGATGAACCTCTGTCGGGACCAGGCGCTGGAGGCATTGCCGGCGGAGGCGCAGGCGGACATCCAGCGCATCTGTGCGCTGTGGGCCGACTGCCGGGCGCGTTTCGGCGCGGACGGTCCTTTCCTGTTCGGCCATGCCAGCATCGCCGACGCCTTCTACGCGCCGGTGGCCAGCCGCCTGCGCAGCTACCGCATCGAACTGCCGGCCGTGGCGGCGGCCTATGTCGAGACCATCTATCAGTGGCCGGCCTTCAAGCGCTGGCTGCAGGCGGCGCGTGAGGAGGCCAGCGGATGAAGCGGGTGCATGTGGCAGCGGCGGTGATTCGCGGCGCGGAGGGGCGGATCCTGATTGCCAGGCGTCCGCAGCACCTGCATCAGGGTGGCTTGTGGGAGTTCCCCGGCGGCAAGGTCGAGGCCGGCGAGAGCGTCCGCGCGGCATTGGTGCGCGAACTGCTGGAGGAGCTGGGAATTCGTGTGCAGCAGGCACGGCCGCTGCTCAAGGTCAGCCATGATTACCCGGACAAGCAGGTACTGCTGGATGTCTGGGAAGTCAGCCGCTTCAGCGGCGAGCCGCACGGCGCCGAGGGCCAGCCACTGGCCTGGGTCACGCCGCGGCAACTGCCGGAGTATGCCTTTCCTGCCGCCAACCAGCCGATCGTGGCGGCCGCGCGCCTGCCCGAGCAGTACCTGATTACCCCCACCGGGCTGAGTCACGGCGAGTTGCTGGCGGGGTTGCGGCAGGCGCTGGCCGCGGGCATCCGCCTGGTGCAGTTGCGCGCGCCGAACATGTACAGCCCGGAGTATCGCGAGCTGGCGCTGGACGCCCAGGGCCTGTGTGCCGGCAAGGCGCAGCTGATGCTCAAGGGGCCGCTGGAGTGGCTGGGGGATTTCCCGGCAGCCGGCTGGCACCTCAGTGCCGCGCAGCTGCGCCAGTATGCCGCCGCCGGCCGGCCGTTCCCGAAGGAACGCTGGCTGGCCGCGTCCTGTCACAGTGCTGAAGAGCTCGAACTGGCGCAGCAGATGGGTGTGGACTTCGTCACCCTGTCGCCCGTGCAGCCGACGCAGAGTCATCCGGGGGCTGCGGCGCTGGGCTGGGATCTGGCGGCAGAGCTGCTCGCCGGCTGCAACCGGCCGGCCTATCTGCTCGGCGGCATTGGTCCGGAGCAGCTGGACCGGGCCTGGCAGGCGGGAGCCCAGGGCGTGGCAGGCATCCGTGCCTTCTGGCCGGACGCCGCCAGCCAGGCAGTCATTCGCCCAGGCGGGCCTTGAGTGCGGCGACTTCGGCTTCCAGTTCGACCACCCGCTGGCGGGCCTCCACCGTGTCAGTGACATCCTTCTGGATGCCGATGTAGTAGGTCAGCTGGTCCGCTTCGTTGAACACCGGGGTAATCGACAGTTCGTTCCAGAAGGCACTGCCGTCCTTGCGGTAGTTGCGAATGATCTGCCGGCACGGCTGGTTGTTGAGGATCGCCGCGTGGATCGCATGCAAGCCCGGCTGGTCGCGGTCGCCACTCTGCAGGAAGCGGCAGTCCTGATAGAGGATGTCGTCGGCGCTGTAGCCGGTGAGGCGCTCGAAAGCAGGGTTGGCATAGATCAGGATGTTGTCGTCACCTTCCTGCTCGGCCACGACGATGCCATCGTTCGATGCATTGACTACCAGTTGCAACAGTTTGGCATTGATCATTGGGGCGGCTTCCGGCTCGGTATGCGCTGCATCAGGGCTGTGCGCTGCATGATAACTATGCGCTGCATTCTAAGGCATCGGAGCAGACTGTCCACTTGCGGCATAATGCCGGGCCAGATCCTCTGTTTCAGGAGTTTGCATGAAGGTAGCGATTTTATCCGGCTCGGTTTACGGCACCGCCGAAGAAGTGGCCCGTCACGCCGAGAAGCGCTTGCGGGCGGCCGGTTTCGAGGCCTGGCACCAGGCCCGGATGACCCTGGACGAGCTGCTGGCCTTCGCCCCGCAAGCGTTTCTCGGGGTGACCGCCACCACCGGCATGGGCGAACTGCCGGACAACCTGCAAGCGCTGTACTTCGCGCTTCGCGAGCAGCTGCCGGACTGGCGCGGCATGCCCGGGGCGGTGCTGGCGCTGGGCGATTCCAGCTATGGCGAGACCTTCTGTGCCGGCGGCGAGATGCTCCGCGAGCTGTATGCCGAACTGGGCATCCGCGAGGTGCTGCCGATGCTGCGTCTGGATGCCAGCGAGAGTGTCAATCCGGAGGCCGATGCCGAGCCGTGGCTGGATGAACTAATCAGTCTGCTGCAGGGCTGCGCGTAGGGTGGGCTTCAGCCCACCGGTTTTAGCGGCTGACTGCGGTGGGCTGAAGCCCACTCTACGGACTGGATTACAACGCTCGAGCGTGGGAACTATTGGGGCAGAGGCTGTCCTTCACAGCGGCAGGCCGGCCTTGCTGCGGTAATGGCTGCGTACCGGGTTGGCGTACTGCAGGATCAGGCTGGGGCGATGCTCGGCCGGGCACTTGTCCAGGCGGCGTTGCCATTCGCCTTCGGCGCGGCGCAGTTCATCGACGGGGAACAGCTCGACCAGCGGCGGTACCTGGATTTCCGGGTCCTGGTTGTCCCACTGGGCATAGGCCAGGTAGTGCACCGGGAACAGCCGGTAATGGGTCAGGATCACCTGGTCGATGGCGCTCGCCAGCTGCCGGGCATCGGCGAACTCACCCCCCATCTCGCTACCGAAGTGCAGGTGCACGCGGCCCTTGTAGCCGGTGATACCCAGGGCGATGCTGGCATCGTCCTCGCCCACGGCTTTCTCGTAGCTGCCGGTGCTGGCGCGGATCGACAGTTCCCGGGCCTTGGCCAGGTCGCAAGGGTCGTACTCATAGCTGATCGCCACCGGGATCACGTGCAGCTGGCCGATGACCTCGCTGAACGGCTGCTCCTTGCGGCTCATGTGGAACATCTTGAGGATCGCCGGATCGGTGCGGTCGTTGCCGTCCTTGGCGCGGCCCTCGGCCTGGGCAATCCAGACCGACTCGTGGTCGCTGCAGATGGAGTGATTGATATAGGCGGAGAGTTGCTGGAAGGCGGCGAGCTTCTCGCGGCGGTTGCTGATCGAGCGCGGCACGATGAAGCTCTTGTTCAGGCGCATCAGGTCGCCGACAAAGGGCTTCTGCAGCAGGTTGTCGCCGATGGCGATGCGCACGGTCGGGTGCTGGGTGTGGTACAGCGCATAGTTGACGAAGGCCGGGTCCATGACGATGTCGCGGTGGTTGGCAATGTACAGGCAGGCCTTGCCGGCCGGGATCTGCTCCAGGCCCGAGTAGGTGACGCCGTCGGTGGCCTTTTCGATGGTACGGTCGACATAGGGCTCGACCTTGTCCTGCAGCTTGGCCACGCAGTCGATCCCGGCGCATTCGCGGCGCAGGCGGAAGGCCACCAGCGGGCGCAGCAGCCAGCCGAGCGGACCGGCCAGGCGCGGAAAGCGAAAGCGCGTGAGCAAGCCCAGCAAGGTCGGATCACTGGTCAGCCGCGCCAGTACGGCGGAGACTTCGTCATCACGGTAAGGTCGGATACTGTCGAATTCGCCCATCATGATCTCTGTGTGGCAGGAGGCCGGGTTGAGCGCAGGAGCTGCGCCGGTTAGAACGTCATTGCGAGCGCCAATTATAGGCGCAAGTCACTTGGGAGAAGCGCATGCTGGAAAGCGAAGATTACCAGTGTCCGTATTGTGGCGAGTGGGTCGAGGCCCTGCTCGATCTGTCCGGCGGTGACCAGCAGTACATCGAGGATTGCCCGGTGTGTTGCCGGCCAATCCTGTTCGAACTGCGTACCGACGGTGAAAGCTGGCAGCTTCAAGTGCGCCGGGAGGATGACTGATGCAGCGTATCTACGAGCCGGAAAACCTGCTGGAAGCCCAGATGCTGCTGGGCATGCTGGCCAGCGAAGGGGTCAGTGCGCACCTGACCGGCACCCACCTGCTCGGTGCGATCGGCGAGTTGCCGGTGGCCGGCCTGCTCGGCTTGCTGGTGGCCGATGATGAGGTGCAGCGCGCCAGCGGCCTGATCGCTGCGTACAATGCCGCGCAACCCTTGCCGGGCGAAGCTCCGCCAGAAGGTGAGGGCAGCCTGCTGTGCTGATGGCTGCGTCCTGGCAGCCCTTCTCCGTGAACACTCCATCGAGCCCGTTTAGCCATGTGTGGACGCTACGCCCTGTTTCGCTGGACGGCCGAACTGACTGCCGTGCCGGGCTTTCCGGCTGACCAGCAACCGCACTGGAACCTGCTGCCTGCCACCCGGGTGCCGATGCTGCGCGAGACGGCCGCCGGCCAGCGGGTCGATCTGGCGCGCTGGGGGCTTACCCCGGCCTGGCTCACCGACCTGTCGCGCACCCCGGCGCATGCCCGGCTGGAAACCGTCGCCCAGCAGCCGATGTTTCGCGAAGCCTTCAGCAAGCGCCGCTGCCTGCTGCCGGCCAACGGTTTCTTCGAGTGGCGCGGTGTGCGCAAGCGGCCTTACTGGCTGAGCGTGGCCGAGCCGCTGCTGTATTTCGCGGCAATCTGGGAAGCCTATCCGGCAGGCGATGCGGAATACCTGAGCGTGGCCATGCTGACCCGCGAAGCGGGCGCGCAGCGGCGCCCGATCGTGCTCGCTGCCGCCGAACAGCAGGCCTGGCTGGCCGCGGACACCAGCAGCGCGGCACTCCTGCAACTGTTGCAGGATGCCCGGCCAGCGCTGTTCGAACGGGCGCTGGCCGGCATCGTCAATGATCCGCGGGTGGATGGGCCGGAATGCCTGACCCCGGCCTGAACGGTGCGCGGTTCCTACAAAAGCATCCCGGCCTGTAGGCGCGCCGCCCTCGGCGCGAGCTTTTGCTGTTGCCTGATGGTTCGCTGCGGCGCGCCGCTTACATATTAAGGGTCGGATCAATAGCCCGGCCTTCTCGCACAATGCAGACCGCTTCAACTAGACCAGGCCACTCAGCTGCGCGGCCTGCCAGCCGGCATACAGGGCCAGCAGGACGAAGGCGCCGGCGGCGACGCGGTGGATCAGGGTCAGCGGCAGGCGCTCGGCGCTGAAGTGCCCGGCCAGCACCACCGGCACGTTGGCCAGCAGCATGCCCAGTGTGGTGCCCAGCACCACCATCAGCAGATGCGGGTACTGCGCGGCCAGCATCACCGTGGCGATCTGCGTCTTGTCGCCCATTTCGGCGAGAAAGAAGGTGATCAGGGTGGCGACGAAGGGGCCGTGCTGGCGCAGGATGGACTCTTCGCTGTCGGCGTCGAGCTGGTCCGGTACCAGCATCCAGGCAGCCACCGCGGCAAAGCTGGCGGTGAGGATCCAGGCCAGGGTGGCGGCGCTGAACAGGCTGGCGACCCAGCTGCCAAGCGCGCCGGCGGCAAAGTGATTGGCCAGGGTGGCCAGTGCTATGCCCCAGATGATCGGCCAGGGCCGGCGAAAGCGCGCGGCCAGCAGCAAGGCGAGCAGTTGGGTCTTGTCGCCGATTTCGGCCAGCGCAACGATGCCGGTGGGAACGAACAGGGATTCGAGCATCAGGGTGTTCCTCGGGGGCGGGTTTGACGATTGGCTATGACACGTACGACCTTCCCGCCCCGGGTGAGGTGTGCGTGTCATAGGTCTGGTCAAACCCAAGGCTCTCGAGGAGCCAGGGGTCGCATGCACCATGGTCGGCTGACCAAGTATGTTGACGCATGCCGGGTGAGCGGGCGCTCACGGGAGACTACTCCCCTAGGACGGTGCGGATTATGCCCGGCCCGTGGGCTTGCGGCAAGGTCGCCTAACCGTCAACAGCGCCCCTGCAGGAGCCAGCTTGCTGGCGATCAGGTGCGGTGAAACATCGCCAGCAGGCGGGCGCCTGGCGGGTTTTGCCGACTGACAGCTGTCCCATCAAGGGCGCACGGCCCGGTAGACATGAAAGCCGTCGGCCGCCGCCAGGGTGCGGCAGGGGCCCAGGTGCTTCTCGATCAGTGGCGCATATTGCAGGAAGTTGTTGGCCACCAGGCGGATTTCGCCGCGGCCCTGCAGGTGGCTGGCCGCTTCGCGGAGCAACTGCTCGGTGGCCGCGTAGCTGGTGTGCACGCCCTGGTGGAACGGCGGATTGCTGAGGATCGCCGCCAAGCCGCTCGGAGCGGCATGGATGCCGTCACCCGCCAGCACTTCGGCCTGCAGGCCGTTGGCCGCCAGGGTCAGGCGGCTGCTGGCGATGGCGAAGGCATCCACATCCAGCAGGCTGACCTGGCTGGCCGGGTAGCGGCGCTTGAGTACGGCGCCGAGTACCCCGGCACCGCAGCCGAAATCCAGCAGGTGCCCGCTGGGTAGCCGGTCAAGGTGCTGGAGCAGCAAGGCTGTACCGCGATCCAGCCGGCCGTGGCTGAATACGCCGGGCAGGCTGATGACCTGCAGCGGGCCGTCTTCCAGTTCAAGGCTGAAGTGTTGCCCCAGCGTTTCCAGCACAGGCTGCGCCGGGACTTGCTCGACGGTTACCTGCCATAGCTGGCAATGCCGTGCGCTGTCCAGCTTGCGTGGCTTGCCGAACGCTGCCAGCTGCTTGCTGGCGCTCTCGATACCGGCGCGCTTTTCGCCGACCAGAAACAGCTCGCGGCCCGGCAGGCGGCAGGCCAGGGCCTGCAGCAGATAATCGGTCAGCTCGCGGGATTTTGGTAGAAACAGCACTGCAGCAGTGAAATCCTCTGCGTCGGGAGCCGTACCGA
This sequence comes from Pseudomonas sp. N040, assembly GCF_015637705.1. Classification (GTDB taxonomy): domain Bacteria; phylum Pseudomonadota; class Gammaproteobacteria; order Pseudomonadales; family Pseudomonadaceae; genus Aquipseudomonas. The sequence continues at coordinate 246,684 of NZ_JADOBE010000005.1, forward strand.
AGCGGCTACGGCCGGGGAAGCGTGCTTCCAGTTGTGCCTGCTCGCCGGCATGCCAGCTCCACCCATGGGCTTCAGGCAGACGGCCGAGCAAATCATCGGCGGGCAGCCCGGCGAGCAAGACATTGCCGGCGAACAGTTCGGCCTGGCGGAGCAGCACTTCACTGCGTGGGTCCATGAAACTTCCTGAAAGTTGGGTTTGAAGGGGCGATGGTATTTTGCGCCCCTCGCCCACTTGTGGGAGAGGGGCTGGGGGAGAGGGAACAGGCTTGAATGTATTGGACCAGATTAACCGACCATCCGCACCGGCGCACCGGCTATGAAGGCGGTTGCATTGTCAGCCAGTTGACCAACGATGCGCTGGCGGGCTTCGCGGCTGCCCCAGGCATTGTGCGGGGTGATGATCAGACGCGGGACATCGCCGGCCAGCAGTGGGTTGCCGTGGCGCGGCGGCTCTTCGCTGAGCACGTCGAAGGCGGCACCGCCCAGATGCCCGGCCCGCAGCGTGTCAGCCAATGCCTGCTCGTCGACCAATCCCCCGCGCGCGGTGTTGATCAGCAGTGCATTGGGCTTCATCAGGGCCAGTTCGCGGGCACCGATCATCAGGCGGGTCTGTTCGGTCAGCGGGCAGTGCAGGCTCAGGGCATCCACTTGCGGCAGCAGCTCATTCAGCGGCAAGCGATCTTCACGCAACGGTTGGCCGGGGAGCTGGCCCAGCAGCACGCGCATGCCGAAGGCTTCGGCCAGGCGTCCTACCGCACTGCCCAGTTCACCGTGGCCGAGCAGGCCGAGGGTTTTGCCTTCGAGTTCCATGATCGGGAAATCCAGCAGGCAGAACTGGCTGGCCTGCTGCCAGGCGCCGTTGCGCACCGCCTGCTGGTAATCGGTCAGGCGGGTGGCCAGGGCGAGCAACAGCAGCAGGGTGTGCTGCGCCACCGAAGGCGTGCCATAGGCGCGGCAGTTGCAGACAGTTACCCCATGCGCTTGTGCGGTGGCGAGGTCGACATTGTTGGTGCCGGTAGCCGCAACCAGTACCAGCTTGAGTTGCGGGTTGGCGGCAAAGCTGGCGGCCGTCAGCGGCACCTTGTTGCTGATCGCCACGCTGGCGCCGTGCAGGCGTGCGCTGACTTGCTCCGGGCTGCTCTGTGCGTGCAATTGCAGGCTGGCGAAGCATTGCTGCAGCGGGCTCAGATCAAGGTCGCCAAGGTCCAGTGAGGCGTGGTCGAGAAATACGGCATGCATATTTTGGCTCACGGGTTTTACCTGCTGCGGGGTGATCGCGTAGGTTAGCCTGCCAGCCGTCACATTTAAGCAGGAGCCTTTGGTGTACTGGACAGAGTTTCTAACCGTCGCGTTTGTGCATTTGCTGGCCGTAGCCAGTCCGGGACCGGATTTTGCCATTGTGGTGCGCGAAAGCGTTAGCCATGGCCGCACTGCCGGGACCTGGACGGCGCTGGGCGTCGGTGCCGGTATTCTCGTGCATGTCACTTATTCGCTGCTGGGCATCGGTCTGGTCGTGGCGCAGTCGGCTGTACTGTTCAATGTCCTGAAGTGGCTGGCGGCCGCTTATCTGCTGTATCTGGGCATCAAGGCACTGCGCAGCGGGCCGAGCGTCGCAGCCGATGCCAGCACGCAATTGCCGGAGGTTGCGCGCAGTCCGCGAGGGGCCTTTGTCAGCGGGTTTATTACCAACGGCCTGAATCCCAAGGCGACGCTGTTCTTTCTGTCACTGTTTACGCTGGTGATTGATCCGCACACGCCGCTGCTGATCCAGGCCGGCTATGGAATTTATCTGGCCTGCGCCACGGCAGCCTGGTTTTCGCTGGTAGCAATGCTGTTCAGTCATTCACGGGTACGCAGCGGCTTTTCCCGCATGGGCCACTGGTTTGACCGGCTGATGGGCTTGGTGCTGGTGGGGCTGGCGGTGCGGCTGGTGTTTAGTGAGGTGGGTTGAGGTGAGGATTGGCAATCCGGTGCTTTATTGACTGGCATCTGCGAGCTAGACCTCCGCGCTTTTTCCGATGCCCGACCTCTGGTTGCGCCTTGCACGGCGCCTCACTTCCTCTTTGTTTGCGCAAAGAGAAAGTAAGCAAAGAGAAAACGCACCCGACATACGGCCCTTCATTTCGCTTCGCTGCATTCCGGGTTCGTTCGCTCCATCGGCGCTTCAGGGGCCCGCTGCGAAGGGCCGTCCATGGCCCATCGCAGCTCTCGCGGCATCCATGCCGCTCAACCCCCTCCACACCGATTCCGCTCACCCTCCTGACGGGACTTTCAGTCCGTGCAGATTCGAAAGTAGGGTGGATAACCGCGCAGCGTTATCCACCAAAAACGCGCCCGGTGGAAAAGCCGCAAGCGGCGTTTTCCACCCTACGCAAATGTTTCGGTAGTCGGATCATCCCCGTCAGAAGGCCGAGCGCAGGTGCTGTGTAGAGGGGCATTTGGCATGGATGCCAAATGAGGAACGATGGGCCATGGATGGCCCTTCGAGACGACCCTCGGAACAGCACCGGAGCGAGGGGAGTCTGAGCGCAGCGAAGACCCGTATGCCGGGGTGTGTTTCTTTTGCTTACTTTGCTTTGCACAAGCAAAGAAAAGTGAGGCGCCCGGCGGGGCGCAACAAGAACAGTCAATCAACCGCAATAATCAGCCAGGCACAGAACAGAAATCAGCACCGGATTGCCAATCCGTGGACATCTGCAGGTGCGAGGCAACAATCAGCGATGCCCTGAAACGACAAAGCCCGGTCAATGGCCGGGCTTTGTCATGCACGGATAAGACTTACAGCAGCTCGATGGCCACCGCCGTCGCTTCGCCGCCGCCGATGCACAGCGACGCCACGCCACGCTTGCCGCCCTTGCGCTGCAGGGCGTTGATCAGGGTGACGATCAGCCGCGAGCCGGTGGAACCGACCGGGTGACCCTGGGCGCAGGCGCCGCCGAACACGTTGACCTTGGCATGATCCAGCCCGTGCTCGCGCATGGCCAGCATGGTGACCATGGCGAAGGCTTCGTTGATCTCGAACAGATCCACGTCGTCCTTGCTCCAGCCGGTTTTCTTGAACAGGTTGCTCAAGGCGCCGACCGGGGCGATGGTGAACTCGCTCGGGTCCTGGCTCTGGGTGGCATGCGCAACAATCCTGGCCACCGGCTTGAGGCCGCGCTTGGCTGCTTCGGCAGCGGTCATCAGCACGAGTGCGCTGGCGCCGTCGGAGATCGAGCTGGCGTTGGCCGCGGTAACGGTGCCGTCCTTCTTGAAGGCTGGCTTGAGCGTGGGGATCTTGTCCAGATTGGCATTCAGCGGTTGCTCGTCGTCCTTGACCACGACATCGCCCTTGCGCCCGGCGACGGTGACCGGAACGATTTCGCTGTCCAGCGAGCCGTCGGCGATCGCCGCCTGGGCGCGCTTGAGCGACTCGATGGCGTAGGCGTCCATATCCTCGCGAGTGATGCCGTACTTGTCGGCGGTGTCCTGGGCGAAGGAGCCCATCAAGCGACCGGTGCGGGCGTCTTCCAGGCCGTCGAGGAACATGTGGTCCTTGACCTCGGCATGGCCCATGCGCAGGCCGGTGCGGACTTTCGGCAGGATGTAGGGCGCGTTGGACATGCTTTCCATGCCACCGGCGACCATCACCGTGTTGCTGCCGGCTTTCAACGCATCATGCGCCTGCATCACCGCCTTCATGCCCGAACCGCAGAGCTTGTTGATGGTGGTGCAACCGGTGGCCGCTGGCAGGCCGGCGTTCAGCGAGGCCTGACGGGCCGGGCCCTGCTTGAGGCCGGCCGGCAGTACGCAACCCATGATGACTTCCTCCACGTCCGCAGGCTGGATGCCGGCGCGGGCAACGGCCTCGCGGATGGCGATGGCGCCCAGGTCGACGGCTTGGACGCTGGAAAGGCTGCCCTGGAAACCGCCCATCGGGGTGCGGACGCTGCTGACGATAACGATATCGGACATCTGGGATTACCTCTTAAAGGGGTGAATGCGAAACTGGTTTTGCGCCTTGATCCTATCATGTGACTGGAAAAGCAAAAAGAGTCACGCCCAAAAACCTCGTTTTAACCAACGCCAAATTGGTGTACGGTGCATTTTTTTGTAACGCCTTCCAAACAAGAACTCCATGCAAAGGTGACCGTCATGCTGCAGACGCGCGTTATTCCTCCGGCCGAGAATGCCTACCAGTACCCATTGCTGATCAAGAGCCTGCTGCTCTCCGGTGTGCGCTACGAGCGCAACCGCGAGATCGTCTACCGCGACAAGGTGCGCTACACCTATCCGACCCTGATCGAGCGTGTCGCGCGGCTGGCCAACGTGCTCAGCGCGGCCGGCGTCAAGGCTGGCGATACGGTTGGTGTGATGGACTGGGACAGCCACCGCTACCTGGAATGCATGTTCGCCATTCCGATGCTCGGTGCCGTGCTGCAAACCATCAATATCCGTCTGTCGCCCGAGCAGATCACCTACACCATGAATCACGCCGGGGCAAAATTCGTCCTGTGCAACAGTGAGTTCATCCCGGTGTTCAATGGCATTGCTGCGCACCTGCATTCAGTGCAGAAGACCATCCTGCTGACTGACGGCGAAGAAAAAACCGCAGACCTGTTCAACCTGGTGGGTGAATACGAAAGCCTGCTCGCGGCCGCCAGCCCGTGCTACGACTTCCAGGATTTCGACGAGAACTCGGTGGCCACCACCTTCTACACCAGCGGCACGACCGGCAATCCCAAGGGCGTGTACTTCACCCACCGGCAACTGGTGCTGCATACCCTGGCGGTCAGCACTACCCTCGGTTCGCTGGACGGCAACCGGATCATGGGTAACTCCGACGTCTACATGCCGATCACGCCGATGTTCCATGTGCACGCCTGGGGCATGCCATTTGCGGCGACCATGCTGGGCCTCAAGCAAGTCTATCCGGGGCGCTACGATCCCGAGTTTCTGGTCGAGCTGTGGAAGAAAGAGAAGGTAACCTTCTCCCACTGTGTACCAACCATCCTGCAGATGGTGCTCAACGCCAAGGCCGCGCAGGGCGTCGACTTCAAGGGCTGGAAGCTGATCATCGGTGGCTCGGCACTCAATCGTTCGCTGTTCCTGAACGCCAAGGAACGCGGCATGCACCTGACCACTGCCTACGGCATGTCGGAAACCGGCCCGATCATCTCGGGTGCCTACCTCAATGATGGCGATCTGGCTGGTACTGAAGACCAGCGCACCGCCAGCCTGCTCAAGGCCGGCGTGCCAGTACCGCTGGTGCAGGCACGCATCATCGATGCCGAGGGCAAGTCGTTGCCGCACGACGGCCATGCTCAGGGTGAGCTGGTACTGCGTGCGCCCTGGCTGACCATGGCGTATTTCAACGAGCCGGAAAAGAGCGCCGAGCTGTGGGAAGGCGGCTGGCTGCATACCGGCGACGTGGCGGCCATCGGCACCGGCGGTGCGATCGAGATTCGCGACCGCATCAAGGACGTGATCAAGACCGGTGGCGAGTGGATTTCCTCGCTGGAGCTGGAAGACCTGATCAGTCGGCATCCGGCGGTACGGGAGGTGGCGGTGGTCGGCATCCCCGACGAGCGCTGGGGCGAGACGCCCTTTGCCCTGGTGGTGCTGCGTGACGGCGAGAGCCTGGATGCTGCCAGCCTGCAGATGCACATGCTGCCGTTCGTCGACCAGGGTCGGATCAACAAGTGGGGCATCCCGCGCTCGATCGCGCTGGTCAGCGAAATTCCCAAGACCAGTGTCGGCAAGCTCGACAAGAAGGTCATTCGCCTGCAGATCGCGCAGTGGCAGACAGAAGGGAGCTCGGTGATCTCTTCGCTCTAAGCATCTTTGTTACAGCCGTCTTCGCGGTAAACTGGGCCGGCCGCATCATCGGGATGCGGCCGGTTACCTTTCTGGTTGTGATGAAACCTTCTTTTCCCCTCCACCTTTCTGCGCTCCTGCTGTCGGCTGTCTGTCCGCCTGGCATGGCGGGCGTGCCCTTCAATATCGGCGCTGTCGAAGCGCAGCTCGATACCTCGCTGGACTATGCGCTGCTGTGGTCAACCCAGGGCCCGGACGCAGATCTGATCGGCGCCAATAACGGTGGTCGTGGCTTGTCCACTGCCTCCGACGATGCGCGCCTGAACTATGCCAGTGGCGACAGCATCAGCCGCCAGCTCAGCGGCATCAGTGCGCTTGAGTTGCGCTATCAGGACAGCGGTGCCTATGTGCGCGGTCGCTACTGGTATGACTTCGCCCTGCAGGACGATCATCTGCCATTCCGCCAGATCGATAACAGCGGACGTCAGCAGGGTGCCAAATCCTCCGGCGGCGAATGGCTGGAAGCCTTCGCTTACCAGCGCTATGCCTTGGAGCAGCAACCCGGCGAAGTACGTGTTGGCCGGCAGACGCTGAACTGGGGCGAGGGACTGTTCATCAGCAATGCGTTAAATGAGCTGAATCCGCAGCAGGCTTCTGCGTATCGCTTGCCGGTTACACCATTAGGTGAGGGGTTCCTGCCCAGCAATCTGCTGCATCTGTCGCAGGCACTGAACGAGCGCTGGGAACTGGAAGGCTTCTATCAACTCAGCCGTGCGGAGGATGTGGCGGAAAACTGCAGCACGTTCTTTGCTCAAGCGGATTATCTGGCGCAGGGCTGTGACGACAATCTGGCCGTACTGCAAACCCGCCAGCAGGTCGCCGGTCTGTACGGTCAACCCGCGCTGGCAACGCTGGAAAGTCTGGGCGTGCAGTGGAATGTGCCCGATGAAGGGGTGCTGGTGCAGCGTGCGGCCGATCAGGATGCCCCGGCCAGCGGCCAGTTCGGTCTGGCGCTGCATTATTTCGCCGAACCGCTGGACACCCATTTCGGCTTGTATGCCCTGCATGTGCACAGCCGGCAGGCGTATCTGGGCATCCGTGCGCCGGATCAGGCGACCTACACCGCGGCGCAGGGGCAGGGCGCACTGGCGCCGCTGGTGGTGGCCGGCAACAGCCAGTACTTCATGGGCTATCCGCAAGACTTGCAGACCTGGGGCCTGAGTTTTTCCAGCTTGCTGCGCAGCGGCACGCTGTGGGCCGGCGAGCTGAGCTACCGGCCGAATGCGCCGTTGCAACTGAGCACGGTCGATCTGCTGGCCGCAGCACAAACGCCACTCGACAGCAGCCAGTCGCCGCTGCAACTGGCCCCCGGTCAGTCACTCTCCGGCTACCGGCGTAAGGACATCAGCCAGCTGCAGAGCTCGCTCAGCCAGACCTTCGATCAGGTACTGGGCGCGCAGCACATGACCGTGCAAGGTGAGGTGGCGCTGGTGCGGGTGGGAGGGCTGGAAAGCCGCAGTCAGGCCCGTTACGGGCGCGATCCGGTGTACGGCCCCGGCAGCCTGCCGGGCAATAGCTGTGTGATGCGCAATACCAACGAACTGAATGCAGCCGGTGCGCCGTTGAACAATGCTTCGCGCTATTGCTCAGGTGACGGTTTCATCACCTCAACCGCCTGGGGTTACCGCACCCGCGCCACTTGGGAATACCAGCAGGTGTTGCCCCGCCTGACCCTGAAGCCCAATCTGGCCTGGTCGCAGGACGTTGCCGGCTATGGCCCGGATGAGCTGCTCAGCGAAGGGGCCAAGGCCACCAGCATCGGCCTTGAGGCCGAGTACCAGAACATTTACCGCGCCAGCCTGACTTACAGCAGTTTCTTCGGCGGCGACTTCAACACCCGAGCTGATCGGGACTTTCTGTTGTTCAGCCTGGGCATAGACATTTAAGTCAGAGCAGCCCGGATGAAGTCCGGGTTAATCACCTCAGGATCTATTTCCCCCGGATTGCATCTGGGCTAGGAACTGCGGCGCGCACATGCTGGGCTCGCCGCTATCAGGTCCAGAACCCGGTCGAATGACTCATTGATAGCGGGCTATTTGCGCACGGGTGCGAGAAAACGGCGTAAAGCGCTCCAGTTCTGCGGGCGGTCTTGCTCACGGTAGGCGGTCAGCATGTCCAGCTGCTCTTCGATGGCTTTGGCAACCTTCTCTCGCAGCGCCCAGACGCGCTTGGCGTCATCGGATTTGCCGCGCAGACGCGCGGTGGAGATGCGCTTGCCGAAACCGAAGTAGTAACGCTGCGGGCGCGGCATCAGGCTGACACCAATGCCACGGGCAAGCGGCGGAATCATATCGCCGCCGCGGGTGCGTTCGCTGAGCTTCAGGTAGCCGTCGAGCAACTTCCATAGTTTCGAACTGCTCACGTCCTTGGCGTCCAGCAAAATGTCGAAGTTCTCATCTGCTCCCAGCGAGCCAAACGGGATGATGTCGTAGCCATGCTCGATGGCCATGCGGGCAAAACCCGTGCGCTTCTTCCAGATAAGCTGGTAGTCCTCTCCTTTGCGCCGCATCACCTCTCGCCCGCCGCCGGGGAATACCAGAACATGCTGGCCGCTTTGCATCAGCGCGGCGCAGTTCTCCGGGGTACCCAGCACCATGCCGGCGCTGACCAGCAATTTGCTCCAGCCAGGGACCGCGAAATGCCCGCGGTCACCCAATCCGCGCAGGAACACGCCGTGCTCGCGGTACAGGTGTTCGGACATCAGCGGTACATCAAGCAAGCCATAGAGCGTGTGGTTGCCTACCCAGAGTGCCGGCTTGCTCAGGTCGAGTTGATCCAGACCGAGGAATAGCGGATTGAAGTAGGCGTTGGCCACACGCAGGGTGCGCTGCATTGACTTGACCGGTGGCGGCTGAAAATCGGTGACTCCGGGAATCTCTGCTAAAGGGACGCTGGACTTGTGCATGGCTGCTCCTGGGTGAAGTTTAATGGGGTGTCTGGGGGCGATTCAGCGCCGTGCCAGCAGATCCAGCGCCACATCAACGATCATGTCTTCCTGACCACCGACCATGCGCCGTTTGCCCAGTTCGACGAGGATGTCGAGGGTCTTCACGCCGTACTTGGCCGAGGCCGCCTCGGCGTGGCGCAGGAAGCTGGAGTAGACCCCGGCATAGCCGAGTCCGAGGGTTTCGCGGTCGACCCGTACCGGACGGTCCTGCAGCGGCCGGACGATGTCGTCGGCGGCGTCCATCAGGGTGTAGAGGTCGGTGCCATGGTTCCAGCCAAGGCGTTCGGCGGCAGCGATAAACACTTCCAACGGCGCGTTGCCGGCGCCGGCACCCATGCCGGAGAGGCTGGCGTCGATGCGGTCGCAGCCTTCCTCGACGGCGGTGATCGAGTTGGCCACGCCGAGGGAGAGGTTGTGGTGGGCGTGCATGCCGGTTTGTGTATCCGAGTTGAGCACGGCCTTGAAGGCGCGCATGCGCTCGCGGATGTCCTGCATGTTCATCGCTCCGCCGGAGTCGGCCATGTAGATGCACTGGGCGCCGTAGCTTTCCATCAGCTTGCCCTGGCGGGCGAGTTCCTCGGCCGGAATCATGTGGCTCATCATCAGGAAGCCGACGGTGTCCATGCCCAAGCCGCGGGCGTAGTCGATGTGCTGGCGCGAGATGTCCGCCTCGGTGCAGTGGGTGGCCACGCGCACCACGCGGGCACCGGCATCATAGGCGGCCTTGAGGTCGTGGATGGTGCCGATGCCGGGCAGCAACAGGGTGGCAATCTTCGCGTGGCTGATGACGTCGGCAGCCGCTTCGATCCACTCCAGATCGGTGTGCGCGGCAAACCCGTAGTTGAAGCTGGAGCCCTGCAGGCCGTCGCCATGGGCTACTTCGATGGAGTCCACGCGGGCTTTGTCCAGCGCGCGGGCGATGTCCTGCACGTTCTGGATCGAGTACTGGTGGCGGATGGCATGGCTGCCGTCGCGCAGGGTGACGTCGGAGATATAGAGTTTCTTGCCGGGGTTGAAGGTCATGGCGCTTCTCCTCAGAGGTTGATCAGCGACTCGGCCATGCGCTCGGCGGTGGCCAGCGCGGCGGAGGTCATGATGTCGAGGTTGCCGGCGTAGGACGGCAGGTAATGGGCGGCGCCCTCGACTTCGAGGAACACCGACGTCTTCAGCCCGGAGAAGCTGCCCAGCCCGGGGATATGCAGCGGTGCGGACGCGGGAATGACGTCGAACTGCACTGCCTGCTTGAGGCGGTAGCCCGGCACATAGCTGTGCACGGCATGCACCATGGCCTCGATGGAGCCGGCGATGGCGGCCTGATCGGCGGCTTCGCTGAGGACGAACACGCTGTCGCGCATCATCAGCGGTGGTTCGGCCGGGTTGAGCACGATGATCGCCTTGCCCTTGCCGGCACCACCGACCTGCTCAAGGGCCTTGGAGGTGGTTTCGGTGAATTCGTCGATATTGGCGCGGGTGCCGGGGCCGGCCGACTTGCTGCTGATGGTGGCGATGATCTCGGCGTAGTGCACCTTGGCCACCCGCGAGATGGCGGCGACGATCGGAATGGTGGCCTGGCCGCCGCAGGTGACCATGTTGACGTTGGGCTGGTCGAGGTGTGCGTCCAGGTTGACCACCGGCACGCAATACGGGCCGATGGCGGCAGGCGTCAGGTCGATCAGGCGCAGGCTCGGCTTGAGCTGGCGCAGCAGGGCATCGTTGCTGACGTGGGCGGTGGCCGAGGTGGCATCGAAGACGAAGTCGATGTCGTCGAACACCGGCAGGCGGGTCAGACCTTCGACGCCTTCATGAGTGGTCGCCACACCAAGACGGGTGGCGCGCGCCAGACCGTCGGAGGACGGGTCGATGCCGACCATGGCACCCATCTCCAGGTGCTTGGCGTTGCGCATGATCTTGATCATCAGGTCGGTGCCGATGTTGCCGGAGCCGATGATGGCGACTTTCAGTTTGCGGTGACTGCTCATGGGGTGAGCCTCCTGTGTCGGCGCCGTGTTGGTTCCACAGCGCCAGTCAGAAAATGGAATGGGTCAGACGAAGCGACAACCGACTTCGCCGAGGCGGGTCAGGCGCAGCTGCAGACGGTCGCCGGCAACCACCGGGGTCATCGGGCCGAGCGCACCGGACAGCAGCACATCACCGGCCAGCAGCGGGCGCCCGGCGGCGGCCATGGTGCGGGCCAGCCACAGACAGGCGTCCAGCGGGTTGCCCAGACAGGCGGCGCCAACCCCGATCGAGGCTTGGGCGCCGTTCTTTTCCAGCAACATGCCTTCCAGACGCAGGTCCAGCGCCGACAGGCGGGTCGGCTGCTTGCCCAGCACATAGAGCGCCGAGGAGGCGTTGTCGGCGACGGTGTCAGCCAGACTGATCTTCCAGTTCTCGATGGCCGAGTCGACGATCTCCAGCGCCGGCAGCAGGTAGTCCACCGCGCTCATCAGTTCGGCCAGGGTGGTGTCTTCGCGCAGCAGATCGCGGCCAAGGACAAAGGCAATCTCGCCTTCGGCCTTGGGCTGGATCAGCCGGCTGCAGTCGATCTCGCCGCCATCCAGCACTTCCATGTCGGCGAACAGCATGCCGAAGTCCGGCTGGTCGACGCCCAGTTGCTGCTGCACGGCGGTCGAGGTCAGGCCGATCTTGCGGCCGACCAGCCGGCGGCCCTGGCTCAGCGCCGCGCGGGTGTTGAATTCCTGCACGGCATAGGCGTCGGCCAGACTGGTGATACCGAAGGTGCTGGCGATCGGTGCAATGGGCGCTTGTGCCGCACGGGCGGCGCGCAAGGCCAAAGCGGCAGCTTCGATCTGTGCTGCGCTGGCTGAAGAGTGCTGGCTCATGAGGCCTCCTGTTGGCGGCTGGCTGCCTGCAGACCGAGTTGTTCGAGCAGGCTGTGGACTGCGGATTGCGTCTGCCCCGGTTTGGCCATGGCAAACACGAAACGGTCGGGCCGCACGATGGCGACGGCACCTTCGGCATAACCGGCTTCGCGGAAGCGGCGGATGCATTCGCCGCTCATGTCTTCCCACTCGCCGAGCCCGGCCGGGGTGCTGGCGGCCGCCTTGCCTTGTGGCCGGCCGCCGGCCGGGAACAGGGTCAGATAACGGGTATCCAGTTGCGCCAGCTGTTGCAGGTCGGCAGCCGACAGCGACTGCCGCGGATCGACGGCGAAACCGATCAGTGCATAGCCCTGGCCCAGGGCTTCATCCAGCAGCAGCGGGCGATTCTCCCGGTCGACCACTGTCGGCTGTGGCAGTTGCTCGCCTTCCAGCCCGGCGCGGCGCTGGCGCGGCAGACCGAAATACGCTCCCGCCTCGTAGCGTGGCCGCGGCTTGAACTTGGCCTCGCTGAGGAACTCGCGCAGGCCGGGGGTGCGCCGTGCCGTGCGGGTGGCGACATTACGCAGCGCACCGAGCAGCGGGTTGGCGGTGGAGACAAAATTCTTCATGTGGATCGACAGGTCGATCATCGCCTTGGCATGCGGCCGGCGCTCGCTCTGGTAGCTGTCGAGCAGGCTGTCGCGGGCCTGACCACGGAGCACGGCGTCGAGTTTCCAGGCCAGGTTGTAGGCATCGCGCACCCCGGCGTTCATGCCCTGACCGACAAACTGCGGGGTCATGTGCGCGGCGTCGCCGGCGAGGAACACGCGGCCGTCGCGCCACTGCTCGGCGACCAGCGCGTTGAAGGTGTAGACCAGGCTGCGCAGGATCTCGACCTTGCTCACGTCCACGTACTTGCTCAGGTAGGCGCGCACGGTTTCCGGCTGCTCCATGTACTCCCTGGTCTGGCCGGGCATCAGCATGAACTCGAAGCGGTGATGGCCGTAGGGCTGGCGGCAGCTGACGGTCGGGCACTCGGGGTCGCAGATGAAGCTGAAATAGGGCAGGTGGCGCAGGCAGTCCTCGCCGTCTTTCTGCTTGATGTCGACCACGATCCACGGGTTGGGGAAGCTCTTGCCGGTCATGTTGATGCCCAGTTGCGCACGCACGGCGCTGCGGCCACCGTCGCAGGCAACGAAGTAGCGGGCGCGCAGCACTTCTTCGCCCTCCTGCGCTGCCGGTGTTTCGCCCTGCACCGGCGCCTGCTTGCTGTACTGCGCGCCACGACTGGCGATGTGCATCACGTTGACGCCGTTGGCATCCTGGGTGAAACGGGTAAATTCGCGCCCGCGACGTACGCTGACCTGCGGGTAGCGCGCCAGTCCGTCAGCCAGGCTGGTTTCCAGCAGTGGCTGATAGAACAGGTTGTTGGCCGGCCAGCCATAGGGGCGGGCGGTCTGGATCAGCTGGTGCAGCACCTCGCCATCGGGCAGCACCCACTGGAAGGTGGCATTGAGCAGCATGTCTTTGGTCAGCTCTTCGGCGATGCCGGCGGCCTGAAAGATGCGCAGGCATTCGTCGTCGGTGTAGACCGCGCGGGCATTGCCGTAGAACTGCGGCTCGCGCTCCAGCACCACGACCGACAGGCCGCGCTTGCCGAGCAGGTGAGCCAAGGTCAGGCCGGTCGGGCCGAGCCCGGAGATAACGACGTCAACAGTTTGATCAGGGTGTGTAGTGTTCATGTGCAGGACCCTCAGTGCTTGGGTTCGAATGGGGTGTATTCGCGGCGCAGCAGCGAGCGCACGGCGCGCGCGGCCTGGCGCAGTTCATCAAGCAGGTTGTGGTCGAGTGGCTTGTGGCCCCAGGTGCTGATGCCCTGGTGCAGGGTCGGCTGCCAGTTTTGCTCGTCGACCGCGATGGGGTCCCAGCCGTATTCGATCTCGAAACCGGACGGGCTCTGCACGTAGAACGACAGCTCGCGGTCGTTGGTGTGCTGGCCAACGCCCATCATGATGCGGTAGCCCAGCTTGCGGCAGCGCTGGAACGCCGCGGTCATGTCCTCCAGCGTCGCGCACTGGATGTTCATGTGCTGGACGCGGGTGCGTATCGGGTCCATGCGCCTGCCGCGGGTGCAGGCTACAGCCACCGAATGATGACGTTGGTTCAGGCGCAGGAAGCGGATATCCAGCATCAGGCCGCCCATCTGCTGCTCGATGTCGTCGCTGTGCCGCGCATCGAGAATTTCCTGCCAGAACGCCAGCATGGCCTCCGGTTTGCGCGAGGTGATCGCCACGTGGCCCATGCCGGCGCTGCCGGTCAGGTAGCCGCTGGCCAGCATCGACAGCGGTGCAGCGCTCAGCAGTGGCGTGACATAGAACTCGACCGGCAGGTCCTTGGGGCCGATGCAGCGCCAGTAGGCTTCGACCCCGCGCAGGGCGGCGCCACGGGCATCGCCTTTTTCCACGGCCACACCGTGCTGGTGCAGACGCTGCAGCACGGTTTCCAGGCTGGCCTGGTCGTCGAGCTGATAGCCGAGCGCCGCCACGTCTTCCAGCGCGCCGGGGCTGATGACCAGACGCCGGGCATGTTCGTCGAGGCGGCAGACCAGGCTGTCGCCGTCCTGCTGCACGTCCAGGCCGAGGGCGTCGCGGGTAAAGCGTTGCCAGTCATCGAGCTTGTGCGACTCGACCAGCACATAGCCCATGCGGACCTTGCCGAACAGGTCAGGACGCGGGGTGTTCACTTTTGCCATGGTTCATCTACTCCTGCCGTCGATGGATTAGCGCGGTGTGCGCGCCATCAGGTAACTGGTGACCACGCCGTTGAACTCTTCAGCGCGCTCCCACTGCACCCAGTGGCCGGTCTTGCAGAACAGGTAGAGGTCGCAGTCGGGCATGCGCTCCTGCAGGGCCTTGCCGCCGCTGGGACGGTTGACCTTGTCTTCGGTGCCCCACAGCGCGAGGGTCGGCACTGGACAGGTGTGCAGCCGCGGATCACGGGTGAAGTCCATGCGTATGGCGATTTTCAGGCTGCTGGGCGAACGCAGCGGCGGGGAGGCGACCACTTCCGGATCGATGCTGGCGAGGTAGCGCTCTTCGATCATGGCGTCGGAAACCAGGCTGCCGTCGTAGACCAGATAGTCGCGGATGAAGGTGGTGAGCTTTTCCCGCGACGGGCCGCTGCCCTTGTAGTAGTTGAGCAAATGCTTCAGGCCGGCTGTCGGCAGGGCGCGGGTAATGCCGACGCCGGCGGGCCCCATCAGCACCAGCGCGGATACACGATTCGGTGCCTCCAGCGCCATGCGCAGGGAACAGGCGCCGCCGAGGGAGTTGCCCGCCACATGGGCACGCTTGATCTGCAGCGCATCCAGCAGGCCGAGCATCGACTGCGCCAGATCGCCAAAGGGGTCATTGCGGTCAACGCCCTTGGTCGACTGGCCGTAGCCGGGCATGTCGGCCACCACCACACGGAAGTGGCGCGACAGTGCCTCGATGTTGCGCGAGTAGTTCGACAGCCCCGAAGCACCGCCGCCGCCGCCATGCAGCATGAGTAGCGGATAGCCCGTGCCGACTTCGCTGACGAAGATCTGCCGTTTGCCGACAGTGACGGTGCGGGAGGTCATCCCTGGAATGGTTACGGCTTGGTTCATGTTTGGCTCCAGTATCGCGGTGGTGGTCATGGGGTGCGACTGGCGGGGCTGGGCTGAATTGCCGTCTGATCACCAGTGCATTTAAAAATACTAACACGATCATAATTGAACACAAGTGTTCATTTAAAAATAAAAGTGTCAGCCGTCCGGAAGGGCTGCGAGCAGTGCTCGGGCCAATCGGGGGAAGTGCGGCGGGGGAGGGCTTTCAGGCGCGCAGGGCAGGCATGTCGCAAGGCTGGCGGGGGCGCCAGTCAACTGTGTGGTGCCGGCGAGTCAGGCAGGCGCAGCAAGGGGAGTATCAGTCAGCCGCGTAGCCCGGCATTCCGGGGTCAGCGCCGCCAAGGACAATTGTCCCGGATTGCATCCGGGCTACAGCTGCATATTGTCCCCTCGCCCCTTTGGGGAGAGGGTTAGGGAGAGGGGAGTGCAACAGCCACCGACTAATGCCCTCTCCCCAGCCCTCTCCCGCTCGGGTAGGGGGGACTCATGCAACACCTAACAGGTACGGAGGGTTTTTATCAGTCGGCGGCTGCCAGCGGCGGCAGCTCGAGGTGGGCCAGGCGGTGCGCTTCTGCCGGGTCAAGGCCGAGGGCGCGCAGTATCAGCTCGGCGGTTTCGCTGCCGGCATCGCGCCAGGTCTTGCGCCCGTCGAGCACCAGCAGAATGGCAGCCATCACCGAACCACCGATCATTGACATCACGCTGGTCAGCATCGACTGGTCGAAGGTGTAGCGCGACAGCGCCAGCCCGGCGAGGACGTCCTGCACCGGCGGGCCGGTCCAGAGCTCCTGCAGGGACTGGGTGCAGGAGGCATAGCGGATGATGAAGCCGCCCCACTGCGGCTCCTCATGGGCGCGACGGATATAGAAGCGAATACCGTTGGCCAGACGCTGGGCCGGTTCCAGCTGCGGATCGGCGCTTTTCACCACGCGCTGGTTCATCTCCGCGCTCAGCTGGTTGGCCACATCGGCAAACAGCGACTCGATCGAGCCGAGGTTGTTGTAGACGGTGCCGCGCGCCACGCCGGCCACCTGTGCCAGCTCGCTGACGGTGATCTCGCTGACGCCCTTCTCGGCGAACAGTTGCAGGGCGGCGGTGTGCAGGCGTTTCTGGACCGGGGTCATGATTGCGGACTCTTGGAAAAAATCGTGTCGACTGTTGAACATATGTGTTCAATGATAATCAAGAAACCCTTTCCATGCCAGCGCTGGCTGCGCTGCGAAATAAGCACAGAGGTGTTGAAACGCAGGGACGCTTGGGGTGAACTTTCACATTCGCTCCCTGCGCCACGCGCTTAATCCTGCTGAAGGAATACCCATGCAAGTCGAACAGCCAGCGCTCATCCGTGAAACCTTCCCGGTCGGGCCTTTGCAGTGCAACTGCACCATCATTGGCGACCCGCTGACGAAAAAAGCCATAGTGGTTGATCCGGGCGGCAACCCGGAGCTGATCATGGCGCGTCTGGAGAAGCACGGGTTGCAGGTGGTCAGCATCATCCATACCCATGCGCATCTGGACCACTTCCTCGCCTCCGGACAGATGAAAGAGAAGACCGGCGCCACCCTGCACCTGCACAAGGAAGACCAGTTCCTCTGGGACAATCTGGAAATGCAGTGCCGCATGTTCGGCGTGCCCTATACGCCGGTACCCGCGCCAGACCGCTGGCTGGCCGATGACGAGGAGCTGGCCTGCGGTTGTGGTGTGGCCCTGCATACGCCCGGGCATACGCCGGGCTCGATGAGCTTCTGGTTTGCCGAAGCGAAGCTGCTGATTGCCGGCGATACCCTGTTCAAGCGCGGCATCGGCCGTACCGACCTGTGGGGCGGCGATTACCCGACCATCGAGCGTTCGATCAGGCAGCGCTTGTACACCCTGGACGAGGAGGCCACAGTGGTTACCGGGCATGGTCCGGAAACCCGGCTGGGTGACGAGATGCGCGAAAATCCGTTTGTGCGGGCCTGAGCAAGGAATTTATCGGCTTGGCCATGCTCTAATCCGCGGCCCCATGAGGGGCGTGGAATTTCACAGGAGTGCAGTTCATGTTCATGCATAAACATCTGATCGCCGCCGCTACCGCAGGCGCCCTGCTGGCTGGCTGCGCGACAACGCAGAATCCCTACCAGGACCAGGACGGCAGCACCAACAAGACCGCCACCTACGGCACTATCGGCGCCATTGCCGGAGCCGCCGCCGGCGCGCTGATCAACCATGACAACCGCGGCAAGGGTGCCTTGATCGGCGCCGCCGCCGGGGGGGCCGCCGGCGCCGGCTATGGCTATTACGCCGACAAGCAGGAAGCCGAGCTGCGCAAGAGCATGCAGGGCAGCGGGGTCGAGGTGCAGCGCGACGGCAATAACATCAAGCTGATCATGCCGGGCAACATCACCTTCGCCACCGATTCGGCGGAGATTGCCAGCAACTTCTACGGCCCGTTGAACAGCGTTGCCAGCTCGATGCAGCAGTACCAGCAGAACAATATCGAGATCGTCGGGCATACCGACAGTACCGGCTCGCACAGCTACAACCTGCAGTTGTCGCAGCGCCGCGCCCAGAGCGTGGCCAGTTACCTGCAGGGCCAGGGGGTCAGCGCTGCACGCATGACCACCCGCGGCGCCGGCCCGGACCAGCCGATTGCCAGTAATGCCACCGCCGAAGGACGTTCGGCCAATCGTCGGGTGGAGGTCAATCTGACGCCGATTCCCGGCGCGCAGTAACTGCTCGGCAACCGTAGGATGGGTGGCGCGTAGCGATACCCATCAGGGCCCTGTCCGGTGGAAAAGCCGCCAGCGGCGTTTTCCACCCTGCGCAAGGCCCATGAAAAAAGCGCCCCGGGGGCGCTTTTTTCGTTTCCAGGTTGGCTCAGACGGCTGGCGTCAGTTGCAGGCGCTGGTCCGACTCGGTGCGCACCGTGCGGTACAGCTCGGCGTCATCCTGCAGTTGCTGGGCCGAAGCCGGGAACATGCCGTGCAGGCGCTCCTTCCAGGCGGCCGAAGCCATCTGGTTGGGGAAGCAGCGGTAGAGCAGGTCGAGCATGGCCGAGACCGACACCGAGGCGCCCGGCGAGGCGCCCAGCAGGGCGGCGATGCTGCCGTCCGCCGAGGCGACGATCTCGGTGCCGAATTCCAGCTTGCCGCCGGTTTTCTCGTCCTTCTTGATGATCTGCACGCGCTGGCCGGCGGTTTCCAGGCGCCAGTCGGCGTCCCGGGCTTGCGGGTAGAACTTGCGCAGGGCATCCAGGCGCGAATCGGTGGACTGCATGACTTCCTTGATCAGGTAGCGGGTCAGGTCCATGTTGTCGCGGGCCACGGCGAGCATCGGCACGATGTTGCCCGGGCGGATCGACTTGGGCAGGTCCATGTAGGAGCCGTGGCGCAGGAACTTGGTCGAGAAGCCGGCATAGGGTCCGAACAGCAGGGACTTCTGGCCATCGACCATGCGCGTGTCCAGGTGCGGTACGGACATTGGCGGTGCGCCGACATCGGCCTGGCTGTAGACCTTGGCCTGGTGCCTGGCCACCACTTCCGGGTTGTCGCAACGCAGCCACTGGCCGCTGACCGGGAAACCACCGTAGCCCTTGCCTTCGGGGATGCCGGACTTCTGCAGCAGCGGCAGGGCCGCGCCGCCGGCACCGAGGAACACGAAGCGCGCGGTGATGCTGCGGGTCTTGCCGCTTTCCAGGTCCTTGATGTCGACTTCCCAGCCGCCTTCGCTGCGTTCCAGACCGACCACGCGCTGGTGGTAGTCGATGGTGGTGTCGGGCTTCTGGTCAAGGTACTTGAGCAGCTGGCCGGTCAGGGCGCCGAAGTTGAGGTCGGTGCCGCTGGTGACGCGGGTGGCGGCTACCGGTTCGGCCGGGTCGCGCCCCGGAACCAGCAGCGGCGCCCATTCGGCCAGGGTGTTGCGGTCTTCGGTGTATTCCATGTTGCTGAAGCAGTGATGGCTCTTCAGGGTCTCGAAGCGCTTCTTCAGGTAGGCCACCCCGTCGCTGCCGCGCACAAAGCTCATGTGCGGCACCGGGTTGATGAATTTCTTCGGGTCGCCAAAGTTGCCCTGGGCGACCAGGTGACCCCAGAACTGCTTGGACACCTCGAACATGCTGTGGATGCTCACCGCCTTGCCGAACGGGACCGAACCATCGGCCGCGGCCGGTGTGTAGTTCAGTTCGCACAGCCCGGCGTGGCCGGTACCGGCGTTGTTCCAGGGGTTGGAGCTTTCCGCCGCGCTGCGATCGAGCAGTTCGACCAGTTCCACCGTGAGGCCGGGATCCAGCTCCTTGAGCAGGGTGCCCAGGGTTGCGCTCATGATTCCCGCACCTACCAGCAGTACATCTACCGTTGCGTTGTCGTTTGCCATTTGCCAGTCACACTCTTTTGAAGTTGTGTAAAACCGTTTTCTCACGCTCTTTTGGAAACGTGAATCCTAATTCTGCCCTGCCGTTGCAGCTACGGTCGCACGGGTTGCGTGGCACCGGATCAGGAGCGTGCACGGAGGGTGGAGGTGTGCGGTCGGCCGGTTGGGCCTGCGCGCGCTGGCGCAATCCGCTCAATTGTTCCGAACTCTGCAGCATGCAGGGCCTGTGGACAAGCCTGAGCGGAAATCGTCCAGTCATTTGGGCGGCGATTATAACGATGAAATCGGCAAATTTCGCCGTGTCCGCGCTTTATCTTTGGTCGGAGCACACGGGTGCGGTACTCGGCGACCAGGAACCCTTTGCCCTTGTGCGGTTCGGAGTTCTGTGGCGTTACTGTCGGTCACTGCCGCCCGACGGTTATACTGCCTGCGCTTTCATGGTTTATCTGGAGATTCCTGCATGTTGCACCGCCTGTTGTCCGCACTCCTCGTGTTGTCTGCACTGTCCCTGGCCGGTTGCGGTCTCAGCCCGCAGCAGTTGAACCCGCAGCCAGTCATCAAGGGCGCCATTGTCGCGGTCGGCCAGGGCCAACCGGTTCAGGTCCGGGTAGTCGATGGGCGTCCTTCCCCGGTGCTCGGCACCCGTGGCGGCCTGTATCCCGAGACCAGCACCATCAGTGTCGCCGGGCCGACCGTCCTGCCCAAGCTGCAGGCCCAGGTTGAGGCGGCGGTGCGGCTGATGGGCTTTACCCCGTCACCCGGCGCCTACAATGCGCCGTCACTGACCGTTACCCTCAGTTCGTTGACCTACCAGTCGCCCAAGGATGAGGCCTATGTGACCGAGGCGAACATCAGCACCGTCCTCGGCGTGGATGTGCAGAATGGCAGTCGGCGCTACAACGGTCGTTATTCAGCCTCGCTGAACCAGCGTTCCGGAATGGCGCCGAACGAGGAAACCAACAATGAACTGGTCAGCGAAGTGCTCAGCGATGCCCTGACCAAGCTGGTGCGCGATCCGGCCATCGGCAGCGCGCTGCTGCCGTAGGTTTTCCGCGCGCAGGGAAAGGCCCTGGCAGCCAGCGCTGCCGGGGCTTTTTTGTGCCGGACTTCCAATCCGATACAGCTCACCACCATTCCCGCAATTGCGCGAGCAACCCGGCGCCTTGCCGGCGCCCGTCAGGCCGGATAGTCGCGATGCAGCCGGTCCAGCAGGGCATCCTTCTGTTCCCACAGCTGGTTGACCCATTGCTGGAATTCCAGCCGGTACTCGTCGCTCTGGTCATAACTCTGGCCGATGAACTGGGCGGGGATCTCCAGCTTCTCGAAGCGCACCACGATCTTCTGCACCTGGCCGCTGAGCAGGTCCCAGAACGTGGGTTTGCCGGCGGGGTAATGAATGGTCACATTGATCAGCGCACTGAGCTGCTCGCCCATCGCATCCAGCACGAAGGCGATGCCGCCGGCCTTGGGCTTGAGCAGGTAGCGGAACGGCGAGTCCTGCTGGTCATGCTTGGCCGTGGTGAAGCGGGTGCCTTCGAGGAAGTTGAACACCGATACCGGGTTGGTCTTGAAGCGCTCGCAGGCCTTGCGCGTGGTGAGCATGTCCTGGCCGCGCTTTTCCGGGTGCTTTTCCAGGTACTGCTTGCTGAAGCGCTGCATGAACGGAAACTCCAGCGCCCACCAGCACAGACCGATCACCGGCACCCAGATCAGTTCCTGCTTGAGGAAGAACTTGAGGAACGGCGCCTTGCGGTTGAGCTGGTATTGCAGCACCAGGATATCCACCCAGCTCTGGTGATTGCTGGTGATCAGGTAGGAGTGGCGCAGGTCGACGCTTTCCAGGCCCTGCACGTCCCACTGGATGGGCTGCACCAGGTCCATCCAGCCCTTGTTGATGGCAATCCAGGTCTCGGCCACCCGGTGCATTACGTGGTTGATGACCTTGCGCGCAGCGGCAAACGGCAGGGCGGCCTTGAACAGCGCACCGATGAACAGCGGCCAGCAGAGAATCAGGGTGTTGCTGGCCAGGATCAGGGTGGCGATAACGCCGCGAAGCGGGGCGGGGAGAAAACGCAACATGGGGCGGCAGCCTCATTCGGTGGCGGTTGGAAGCCTGCCATCAAGGCCGGCGGCTGACCAAAGGTTAACGCTTGTACACCGACCTGCAAGCCTTGATTGTGACCATCCGGTCGCGCGCTCCCGCTGCGCCGGCCCATGCGCGCAGCTATGCCGCCGCCGGCAGGGGCGCTCCGCCTATGGCTGGACATCGCCCTGCACCGCCGTGAGGGCGATGGTGTAGACGATGTCGTCGACCAGGGCGCCGCGCGACAGGTCATTCACCGGCTTGCGCAGGCCCTGCAGCATGGGCCCGACGCTGACCACCCCGGCACTGCGCTGCACCGCCTTGTAGGTGGTGTTGCCGGTGTTCAGGTCGGGGAACACGAACACCGTGGCACGTCCGGCCACCGGGCTGTCCGGGGCTTTCTGGCGGCCGACGCTGTCGATGGCGGCGGCGTCGTACTGCAGCGGGCCGTCGATCAGCAGTTGCGGATTCTTCTCCCGCGCCAGCCGGGTGGCTTCGCGCACCTTGTCGACCTCGGCACCGCTGCCCGAGTCGCCGGTGGAGTAGCTGATCATCGCCACCCGCGGCTCGATGCCGAAGGCGGCCGCCGATGCGGCGCTCTGCAGGGCGATTTCCGCCAGTTCGGCGGCCGTCGGGTCCGGATTCACCGCGCAGTCGCCGTACACCACCACCTGTTCCGGCAGCAGCATGAAGAACACCGACGACACCAGCTGGTAGCCCGGCGCGGTCTTGATCAGCTGCAGGGCCGGGCGGATGGTGTTGGCGGTGGTGTGGATGGCGCCGGAGACCAGCCCGTCGACCTCGCCCAGCGCCAGCATCATGGTCCCCAGTACCACCGGATCCTCGAGCTGGGCAGCCGCCATCGGGGCATTCAGGCCCTTGCCCTGGCGCAGCCGGACCATCGGCGCGACGTAGTGCATGCGGATCAGGTCGGGATCGAGGATTTCCAGCCCGGTCGGCAGCTCGATACCCTGGGCCCGGGCCACCGCCGCCACCGCTTCCGGCTTGGCCAGCAGCACGCAGCGGGCAATCCCGCGCGCCTGGCAGATGGCCGCGGCCTGCACGGTGCGTGGCTCGCTGCCCTCGGGCAGGACGATGCGCTTGTTGGCTGCCTGCGCGCGCTGGACCAGGCGGTAGCGGAACGCCGGCGGCGACAGGCGGCTGACCTGCGGGGTGCCGCAGCGTTCATGCAGCCAGACGTGGTCCAGGTGGCTGGCGACGAACTCGGTGACTTTCTCCGCGCGTTGCAGGTCGTCCAGCGGAATCTCCCGGTTGATCTGCTGCAGATTGTGCGCGGTGGCGTAGGAGCCGGTGCTGACTTCCAGCAACGGCAGGCCGGCTTCCAGTGCCGCGTGGCAGAGTTCGAGAATCCGCGGGTCGGGCGCGAAGTCGCCGCACAGCAGCAGGCCGGCCAGCGGCACGCCATTCATCGCGGCCAGGCAGGCGGCCAGAATGATGTCGTTGCGGTCGGCCGGCGTCACCACCAGCACTCCCGGCTTGAGCAGCTCGACCGAGTTGTGCACGGCGCGGGCAAACAGGATGATTTCCTGCACCCGGCGTTCCTTGAGGTTGCCGGCGTTGAGAATCCGCGCATGCATCAGTTCAGCCACGTCACTGGTGCGCGGCGCATTCAGTTCGTCTTTCCAGGGAATGCTGCCGAGCAGGCGGAAATGCGCGTCGCGGAACAACGGCGACTCGTTCTGCAGGCGCGTGGTGAAGTCGCTGTCGCGGACCTTGTTGAAAATCACCCCGAGCACTTGCGGATTGTCGCAGCCACCGAATTGCTGGGCCTGGATGTCGATGCGGTCGGTGAGTTCCTTGATGCTCTCGCTGTCCGGCGCCGCGACCAGGATCACCTCGGCATCCAGCCCCTGCGCCAGGCGCGCATTGACCTGTGCCGCATAACTGGCCTGGCGGTTGGTGACCATGCCCTCGACCAGCAGCACATCCTTGCCGAGCCGGGCCTGCTGGCACAGGTGCACCACCTGCTCGAGCAGTTCGTCGAGCTGGCCATCGCCGAGCATGCGCTCGACCTGCGCCAGGGGCAGCGGGGTGGGCGGCTGGATGGCGTGGGTGCGGCTGATCAGCTCGGAGGAGCGCTCCGGGCCATTGTCGCCGGCAGGGTTCTGCGCGATCGGCTTGCAGAAGCCGACCTTCAGGCCGGTGCGTTCCAGGGCCCGGACCAGGCCCAGGCTGATCGAGGTAAGGCCGACGCCAAAGCCGGTCGGCACGATGATGAAAGTGTGCATGGAAAACTCCGGTCAGTTCGGCAACAGGGCGAGGGTGTCGAGGGCAATCTGGCGCTCTTCGTTGGTGGCGACCACCAGCACGCGCGGATGCCCGCCGGCCTGGATCTCGCCATCCGGGCCACCGACGCAGCGGGCGTTGGCCTCGGGGTCGAGCGCCAGGTTCAGCAGGCGCAGGTGCGCGACGGTCTTGCTGCGGACCAGCGCGGAGTTCTCGCCGATGCCGCCGGTGAAGACCAGTCCGTCGAGTTGCGGCAGGGCGCAGCTCATGGCCGCCAGGGATTTGGCCAGGCGGTAGCAGAACACCTCGATGGCCAGCGTGGCGCCGGGGTGACCGGCGCTGCGTGCCTGCTCCAGGCTGCGCATGTCGTTGGACAGGCCGGACAGGCCGAGCAGCCCGCTCTGCTGGTTGAGCATGCAGTCGACCTGCTCCGCGCTCCAGCCCAACTCGCGCAGCAGATGACCGTGCAGGCCCGGATCGACATCGCCACTGCGGGTGCCCATCACCAGCCCTTCCATGGGCGTCAGGCCCATGCTGGTGTCGCGGCTGTGGCCATCGACGACGGCACAGGTCGAGCAGCCATTGCCGAGGTGGGCGACCAGCCAGCTGCTGCGGTTCGGCGGCAGGCTGCAGAGCTCCGCGGCGCGACGGCTGACGTAGCGGTGGCTGCTGCCATGGAAGCCGTAGCGACGCACCCCGTGCTCGCGATACAACGCCTCCGGCACGGCGTAGCGAAAGGCGTGTGGCGGCATGCTCTGGTGAAACGCGGTGTCGAATACCGCCACCTGCGGCAGTGCGGGGTACAGGCTCAGCGCCGCCTCGATGCCCTGCAGGCAGGCCGGGTTGTGCAGCGGCGCCAGCGCCGACACCTGGCGGATTGCGGCCAGCGTCGGCTGGTCCAGCAGGTGGGCGGCGGTGAAATGCTCGCCGCCGTGCACCACGCGATGGCCGATGCCGCCGAGCCTGCCGGCGGCCTCCGCCTCGACCAGCGGCAGCAGTCGGGCCAGGGCCTGGCGGTGATCGGCGGCGGGGACGGCTTGTTGCTGCTGGCCCGCGGCGGACTGCCAGCGCAGCACGGCATCGGCGCTGCCCAGGCGCTCGGCGATGCCGTGCAACAGCGGCTGCTCGGCGGTTTCCCCGAGCAGGGCGAACTTGATCGACGAACTGCCACAGTTGATGACCAGGATATGACGTGCCGGCATCGGGGCTCCTTGGCGGCTGGAAAGAATGACAGTAGAGCGCGCAGCTGGCCGTCCATCCGGCCCTGGTTCGCAATCAGACGTTTGCGCAGGTAAACTTGCAAGCTCTACTTATCCAGTGCAAAGGTCTTGCCCCATGCTGATTGCTGTCAATAAAGCTGTCTCCATCGACTATACCCTGACCAACGACGCCGGGGAGGTCATCGACAGCTCTGCCGGTGGTACCCCGCTGGTCTATCTGCATGGCGCCGGCAATATCATCGTCGGGCTGGAAAAAGCCCTGGAAGGCAAGCGCGCCGGTGACGAGCTGAAGGTGGTCGTTGAACCGCAGGATGCCTACGGCGAATTCAGCGCCGAACTGGTGGCCGTGCTCGGTCGCGACATGTTCGAGGGCGTCGACGAGCTGGAAGTCGGCATGCAGTTCCATGCCTCCGGCCCGGATGGCAGCATGCAGATCGTGACCATCCGTGATCTGGATGGCGATGAAGTGACCGTCGACGGCAACCACCCGCTGGCTGGCCAGCGCCTGACCTTCCAGGTCAAGGTGATTGATGTGCGCGATGCGCATGCCGAAGAACTGGCCCATGGCCATGTGCACGGTGAAGGCGGTCATCACCACTGATCGCTGGTTTTCCGCTGCAACAGAAGGGTGCCTGAGGGCACCTTTTTGCCCTCTGTGCTTTTTAACTGATGCGTGCGAGGAGTTCTCATGAGTGCCATACACGAGCTGATTCTGCAGGGTCTGGATGGTCGCGAGCTGCCGCTGGCGCCGTTCAAGGGCAAGGTTCTGTTATTGGTGAATGTCGCCTCCAAGTGCGGCCTGACCCCGCAGTACGCCGGCCTGGAACAGTTGCAGCAGGATTACCAGGCGCGCGGGTTCAGTGTGCTCGGCCTGCCGTGCAACCAGTTTGCCGGCCAGGAGCCAGGCAGCGCGGAGGAGATCCAGACCTTCTGCAGCAGCACTTACGGGGTCAGCTTTCCGCTGTCAGCCAAGCTCGAAGTCAACGGGCATGAGCGTCACCCGCTGTACACCCTGCTGGCGGGCGAGGGCGCCGAGTTTCCGGGCGAGATCAGCTGGAACTTCGAGAAATTCCTGGTCGGCAAGGATGGCCGGGTACTGGCGCGCTTCGCGCCGCGCACCCCGCCGGATGATCCGGCGCTGATCCAGGCCATCGAGCAGGCACTGGGCTGAAACCGCCGGCGGCATTTGCCGGCCCCGCTATCGCCGGCGTCCTCGCCGGCGCCCGCCTCTCCGCCGCTGCGCGAGCCCGCCGCGCAGATCGCTGCGGCTGCCATCCGCAACCCTGAGCGTGCGCCAGCCTGTCGTCATCCCACTCTCCGCGAGTGGTGCCAGACACATTACGAGCGCCTAGATTGGGCAGCTGAGCATAAGTGTCACTGACGACAACCGGAGAAACCGCATGGAAAACCCCGAAAAGCACCTGCAGCGCGCAGCGCTGGCCATGAAGATCGTCGGCTGGGCTTGCCTGCTCGGCCTGCCGCTAGCAGCCGTGCTGTATCCTCCGGGCGTTCTCTGGGGCCAGGTGTCGCCCGAGGTCTGCTTCCCCAACATCGGCCCGGCGCATCCGCTGTCGCCGTATAACGGCCTGCATCCGTACTTTTTCATGCTCGCCTCGATGTACATCGCGCTCGGCTTCCTGATGCTGCGCGGTGCGCGCGACCCGCTGCGCAATGTCGGGCTGTTCGATTACGGCATCTACTCGAGCATCCTGCATGGCGGCATCATGATCCCGATGGCCTTCTACTACCCGAACGAACATGCGCACATGTGGGCCGATATTCCCTTCGCCGCGCTGGTCGCGATCCTGCTGATCATCTGGCACCCGAAGAAGGCCGAAGTCCGGGCCGCCGCCTGAGCCAGCCGCCATGAGTGATGAGTCCATCGATGTTCTGGTAATCGGCAGCGGGTTTGGCGGTGCTGTCGCCGCCAACCGCCTGGCCCTCGCCGGCAAGCGCGTGCTGTTGCTGGAACGCGGGCCCTGGCGCGATTCGTTGCCGGTACGGGCGCTGGGCATCAGCCGGCGCGCGCCCTTTCCCTACGGGCGCAAGGCGCTGACGCACTTCCTGCATTCCCTGCATGGGCAGCGCTGCAGTCTGCGCCTGAACAAGAATGGGTTTTACGAGATCGGTTCGCTGGCCGGGCTCTACACGCTCGCCGCGGCGTCGGTGGGTGGCGGCAGCCTGGCCTATGGCGGGCTGGTTGAACCGCCGCGCAACACGGCGATGTGGCATGACCGGCATCCGCAGTTGCAGGCGGAGGCGGTTGAGCGCTACTACGCCAAAGTGATCAGCGATCTGGGCGGTGCGCCCATATCGAGGGCGCAACCGCTGCCGCAAACTGTCTGGGAGCACTTCCCTACGAACGATCCGCGCTGTCAGCCTGCCGACCCGCAGCCGCTGCTGGCCAGCCTGATCCCGCCCACGGCCGCCTTGGCCGGCACGCTGGCGCCGCAGCCTCCCGGCAGCCTGCCCCGCGAGTACTGCAACTTCCGGGGCGACAGCTTTCTCGGTTCGCCCGGCGGGGCCAAGGCCTCGGTCGATTTCATCTACCTGGCGCCCGTGCTGGGCAAGGGACTGAGCGTGCGCGACCTGTGCGAAGTGACGCACCTCGCGCCGGCCCGGGACGGCCATGGCGGCTATAGCGTGAGCTACAAGGACCTGGCCGCGGGCACCACGCACAGCGTCCGCGCACCGAGCGTAGTGCTCGCCGCCGGCACCCTGAACACCCTGAAACTGCTGTTTGCCGGAGCGCAGGCAGAGGCGGGACTGGCGCCCATGCCGGCGCTGGGCCGGGGCTTTTTCGCCAATGGCGACATGCTCGGCGCCTGGGTAAATCGCGCGGCCAGATTGCCGAGCTTCGACTCGCCACCGGTGCAAGGCGCGCTGACGCTCGCCGGCTATGAGGACTACGTCATAGGCATCGGCGGTCTGCCCGGCTTCGAAACCTGGCCATTGCCCGGCTTCGTCAAGCGCTTCCTGGCCAAGGTGTTTTTCGTCTATGCCATGGGCGCCGACAGTACCCGCGCCTCGGTGACCTGGGTCAAGGGTCGGCTGCGCTCCGATTACGATTACCGCCAGGAGCCGATTTATGCGCGCTTGCGCCAGGCCTTCGGCATCATCAGCGAGGTCAGCGGGCACAAGGCCTATCCGCTGCGCAAGCCCCTCAGTCCGCACATGGGCGGCGGTGCGCGTCTGGGCGCCAACGCCAGCGAAGGCGTCATCGACCACTGCGGTGAGGTGTACGGCAATCCCGGCTTGTATGTGGTCGATGGCGCCGCCCTGCCCGCCGCGCCAGGCGGGCCGCCCTCGGTCACGATTGCCGCCTGGGCGCACCACGTCGCCGACGGCATCGCCCGGCGCGGTTGCTGAAGCACCGCAACCGCTCAAGGCAGTCCCTGCCGCTATCCGGGCCTGCCGCAGCGGCGGGATGGTATTCGACGCCTGACCGCTTGCAGTGCTCAACCCGCTGAAAAATCCTTGAAGGCCAGCAGCCCGGAACTGTTTGAGCGCTGTCGTGCAGGCCATATGCGCCAAGCCAGCCGCTGCTTTGCCGGCATGGCTTGCCGCGGCGGGGAGGGTGCGGCTTAATGCGCCGACCTGCCGAGGAGCGCTTCCGCCATGACCCACTTAGCCGTTGACCCGCCGGTCGCCTGTGCCTCACCCGCCGCCTTGCGTGCGCTGATCGAAAGCCGCCGGGCGGTGCGCCGTTTCACCGATGAAAAAGTACCGGACGCGGTGATTCGCGATTGCCTGGAAATGGCCGTGCTGGCGCCCAACTCCTGCAACCTGCAGCCGTGGAGCTTCCAGGTGATCCGCGATCCGGCGTTGCTGAAGCAGCTGCACCTGGTGTGCATGAGCCAGAACGCCGCCCTGGCGCCGCTGATCATTGCCGTGCTGGCGCGGCCGGATACCTGGAAACAGGCCTGCCAGAACATCGTCACCTACTGGCCCGAGCCGCAGGTACCGCAGCGGATCAGCCGCTTCTACGCCAAGACCGCGCCGTTCCAGTACAACCAGGGCCCGCTCGGCCTGCTCGGCCTGTTCAAGCGCCAGCTGGTGCGCCTGCTGGCCCTGCGCAAGCCGCTGATGCGCACGCCCAACAGCAAGGCGCAGATGCGCCTGTGGGCGGTCAAGTCGACCGCGCTGGCAGCGGAGAACCTGATGCTGGCGTTCCAGAGTCATGGTTATGCGACCTGCCCGATGGAAGGCTTCGACGAGGTACGCCTGCGCAAGGTCCTGGATATTCCGCGCCAGGCGCTGCCGATCATGCTGCTGGCAGTCGGCCGGCAGGGCGAGAAGGGCATCTACAATCCGCGCCTGCGCTTTCCGCTGGAGCAGCATGTCACCTGGCTGTGAGTGTCAGGCTCTCCCGGGGTGTGCCGGGGGTATGTTGAAGGCGCTCTAAAGCGGCGTGCTACTCAAATGTGGGGAGGTCGCGGCCAGCATTATTCGTAGTGCGTCCATAACCGCAGCACCTTGACCACCTGCTCATGCTCAAGGACCTGATACACGATGCGGTGCTGAATGTTGCTGCGGCGCGAATAGGCGCCGGCCTAATCGCCGACAAGCTTTTCGTATGGGGGAGGGTTCTGAAACGGGTTGAGTGCAACAAAATAAAAAGGTCGGAGTTATTTAGTTTGCGCTCTTTGTGCTGTTGTGGCGGATTGAAAATAAATCATTCCGCCCCCTTCAACTCCCGTTACTCGTCAATGCCATGCACCTGTGCCTCAATCATGGGATCATCGCCATCAAGGTAGAAGCGATAGGTAATAGGATAAGCCTCTGCATTGTTCATCAACGCTGTGCCTGTGCAATTGCGAGAGGCGGCGGAACCGATCACCTGCTTTGCGTCTCTGATCTTGATAATGGAGAGACCGGCGACCCTGCCGAGCGGGGCGTTCTCAAGAGCGCTGGAAACCTCCGTCTGTGCTTCTTCACTGTCGCACTTCGGGAAATCCGCCATAAGGCGTTCTTGCGCCCGAGTTTCTTCTTCGACTTTTTCTTGAGCGTAACGTTGATCTTTCTCGACCTGCTGCTCTTGTGCCTTGCGGACCAGTTCAGCACTGGCTATCGCTTCTTTGGACTCCGTAAGAGTGTTTGCGTCATCAAGTGAGCTAGGGTCTTCAGAGGGATATGCGCCGTTGAGCTCACGTAACTCAAGTGCTCTTGCCGAATTCAAGTTCATTGGGCAGTAGGCATACATTGGAGAACCAATGTAAGCGCCAGCCAAATCACAGTGAGTGTTCCGGTACTGAAGCCATGCTTTTTGTGAGGACTCAAATCTCTTTGCGTCCTCCGGTTTCTCGGCAAGAATCCGAGCATAGATTGATTTGTAGTTTCGTGTAATTTCGCTCTTTGCTTTTTCTGAAACCTCAGCAGAACACTCTGTAACCACCCCGTTGTTTATATATCCAGCCCTGTCCAGGCATTTTCCATACAGGGCATCAAATTCGGATGGCGTTTGCGCACTCGCGGCGAGAGATACGAGAAGCAGTAGCGGATATACCGGCGCAATGTTCTTCATTTGTTTTGTCACCAGTGGAAATGAGAATGGGCGGTTGCAGGGGCTGAAAGTGAAATGGGGGTCAGACTCGATTTTCGCTCATTCCTGTAAATCGAGTCTGACCCCATTACCTTGCATTACCTCTGAGGCCGGGCGTTGCAGCGGTCAGGATGACCGTATAAGGGAAGTTATACGCCATGGATGCAAAGCCACGGCTGTGTGCAGATGCGCGAGCCAGTTCGCCTCGAACACTACTTCATTCGCCTCGCGCCGGTCTATTGCCAGGATGGCCGGCGGCTTGTGGCCATGACTGGCTGGCGTCCTGTCCGCTGCTGGGTGCATGCCCGCCAATCACGCAAATCAATAGTGCTGGGCAGGCGAGACGACCGGTCATATTCTTGCGCCATGAAAACCAGCATTCGACTCGACAAGCGTGAACTGATTCTTGCCAAGGGCGCGCAGGTGATGACCCGTCGCGGTTATCACGGCACCGGGGTGCAGGAGATCGTGCAGGCCGCCGGCATCCCCAAGGGCTCGTTCTATCACTACTTCGCCAGCAAGGAAGACTTTGCCCTGCAGGCGCTGGCCTTCACCTACCAGCCGCGGTTGCAGCGCTATGCCCAGGCGCTGGGCAATCCGGCAGTGAGTCCGCGGGCGCGCATCCTCGGCTATTACGGCGGGCTGTTGCAGCATTTCAGCCAGCAGGAACGCCTGGAATACCACTGCTTCATTGGCAGCCTGAGCTTCGAGATGAGCGAGCTGCTGCCGGCGATCGGCGAGCAGGTTGAAGCCATCCTGCAGGAGTCCGCGCTGATTCTGCAGCGCTGTCTGGAAGAGGCTCAACGGGCCGGCGAGCTGTCCGCCGGCGAGGATTGCGCCAACCTCGCGGCCTTCATCGCCAATGCCTGGCAGGGCGTGCTGACCCGGCTCAAGGTCGGCAGCCAGACCGAACCTGTCGAAGCTTTCGTAAAACGCCTTGAGCGCTTGCTCACGGCCTGATCTTTCAACCTTCACCTATTGCGTGATGACATCAAAGGAAATCCCATGACCGCTACTGTAACCGCCCTGTTTGAACCCTTTCGCCTTGGTACCCTGGAGCTGCCCACCCGCGTGGTGATGGCGCCGATGACCCGGTCCTTCTCCCCCGGCGGCGTGCCCAACAGCAAGGTCATCGAGTACTACCGGCGTCGCGCGGCGGCCGGTGTCGGCCTGATCATCACCGAGGGCACCACGGTTGGGCACAAGGCCTCCAACGGTTATCCGAACGTGCCGCGCTTCTTCGGCGAGGACGCCCTGGCTGGCTGGAAGAAAGTCGTTGAGGCGGTGCACGCCGAAGGCGGCAAGATCGTTCCGCAACTCTGGCATGTGGGCAATGTGCGCAAGCTCGGTACCGAACCGGACGGCGACGTGCCCGGCTATGGTCCGATGGAAAAGCTCAAGGACGGCAAGGAAGTCGTGCACGGCATGAGCAAGGCTGATATCGACGAATGCGTTGCCGCCTTTGCTCAGGCCGCAGCGGATGCCAAGGCCATCGGCATGGACGGCGTGGAAATTCACGGCGCGCACGGCTACCTGATCGACCAGTTCTTCTGGGAAGGCACCAATCAGCGCACCGATGAATACGGTGGCAGCCTGGCCAACCGTTCGCGCTTTGCCATCGAGCTGATCAAGGCGGTGCGTGCCGCGGTCGGCCCGGATTTCCCGGTCATCCTGCGGTTCTCGCAGTGGAAGCAGCAGGACTACAGCGCGCGTCTGGTGCAAACCCCGGAAGCGCTGGGCGAGTTTTTGCAGCCGCTGGCGGATGCCGGCGTGGACATCTTCCACTGCTCGCAGCGGCGCTTCTGGGAGCCCGAGTTCGAAGGTTCCGACCTCAACCTGGCCGGCTGGACCCGCCAGCTCACCGGCAAGCCAACCATCACCGTGGGCAGTGTCGGTCTGGATGGCGAGTTCCTGCAGTTCATGGTCAACACCGACAAGGTGGCCAAGCCGGCTGATCTGGGCGCGCTGCTGACCCGCCTGAACAACCGGGAATTCGACCTGGTGGCGGTGGGCCGTGCCCTGCTGGTCGATCCGGACTGGGCGGTGAAGGTGCGTGACGGCCGCCAGGACGACATCCTGCCGTTCAGCCGCGAGGCGCTGATGACCCTGGCCTGAGTCTGGGTGCCAACAAAAAGACGCTGTCTGCGTTAGGGGTTGAACGTGCTTTTCCCGCGTAGGGTGGGCTTTAGCCCACCAATGCCAGACACATAGTTGCGGTGGGCTGAAGCCCGCCCTACGCCCGCACTACGGCAAGCGGGGCTTCAACCCATAACGGGTAAATAGCCAACAAAAAGCCCCGCTTCGGCGGGGCTTTTTGTTTGGCGGCAGGGCAACCGCTGGAGGTTGCCAGTGGCTGCAGGGCCTGGATCAGGCGGCGAAGTTCTTCGCCACGAACTCCCAGTTGACCAGGTTCCAGAACGCCTCGACGTACTTCGGCCGCATGTTGCGGTAGTCGATGTAGTAGGCGTGTTCCCACACGTCGCAGGTCAGCAGCGGGGTGTCGCCGCTGGTCAGCGGGCAGCCGGCGCCGATGGTGCTGGCCAGGGCCAGGGAACCGTCGGCCTTCTTCACCAGCCAGCCCCAGCCGGAGCCGAAGGTGCCGATGGAGGTCTTGCTGAATTCTTCCTTGAACTTGTCGAACGAACCGAAAGCCGCGTTGATCGCGTCGGCCAGGGCGCCAGTCGGCTGGCCACCGCCGTTCGGGCTCAGGCAGTTCCAGTAGAAGGTGTGGTTCCAGATCTGTGCGGCGTTGTTGAAGATGCCGCCCGAGGAGGTCTTGATGATCTCTTCCAGGGACTTGCCTTCGAACTCGGTGCCCGGCACCAGGTTGTTCAGGTTCACCACATAGGCGTTGTGGTGCTTGTCATGGTGGTATTCCAGGGTCTCGGCGGACAGGTGCGGCTCGAGGGCGTTCTTCTCATAGGGCAGCGGCGGCAATTCGAAAGCCATGGTCGATCTCCTAACAAATCTGGATGGTAAGGCTGTGGCGGGGCCGTTCAGCGGGCCGCGCGGGTTGCCCCGGGCACCGCGAGGGCCAGATCATACACCTGGCCCGGGGGCATATCCACGCCACAACTGTGTGGTCAAAGCCGCAAGGCCCGGCTGGCAGCCGGGTCTCAGCCGAGCAGCAACTGCCCGGCGACACTGAACATCATCAGCGCCACCAGAATGTCCAGCACCCGCCAGGTGGCCGGCCTGGCCAGCCAGGGCGCGAGGAAGGCCGCGCCCAGGGCCAGGCTGAAGAACCACAGCAGCGAGGCGCTCGCCGCGCCCAGCGCATAGGCGGCCGGTTCGGCCTGCTGGGCGCCGAGCGAGCCGATCAGCAGCACGGTGTCCAGGTACACATGCGGGTTGAGCAGGGTGACGGCCAGCGTCGTCAGCAGCACCGCCCGCCGGGATTGCGCCGCTGGCCGTTCCTCCTGCACCAGGCTTTGCGGGCGCAGGGCGCGGTACAGGGCGCAGCCGCCATACCACAGCAGGAACGCCGCCCCGCCCCAGCGCGCCAGGCCCAGCAGCAGCGGGCTTTGCAGCAGCAGGCTGGCCAGGCCGAACACCCCGGCGGCGACCAGCAGGGCATCGCAGACCAGGCAGACGCTGGCGACCAGCAAGTGATGCTCGCGGCGCAGGCTTTGCGCCAGCACATAGGCATTCTGCGCGCCGATGGCCATGATCAGGCCTACCGACACCAGCAGGCCATTCAGGTAACTCTGCCCCATCTGTTCAATCCTTCATCGCTGTCAGGTTTTTACTGCTGGTCAGTCTGCGGGCCGGGCGAGTATAAGGAAAACAAATGTTGCTGATCGGTCATAAGGAAAACTGATTTGTTTGACTACAAATTGCTCAGCGCCCTGGCTGCCGTTGTCGAGCAGGCCGGCTTCGAGCGGGCGGCGCAGGCACTGGGGTTGTCGCAGTCGGCCGTGTCGCAGCGCATCAAGCTGCTCGAGGCGCGCCTGGGACAGCCGGTGCTGCTGCGCGGCACGCCGCCGCAACCCACCGAAGCCGGCCGGCATCTGCTCAACCATGTGCAGCAGGTGCGCCTGCTCGAACGCAACCTGCAGGGGCAGGTGCCGGGAGTGGCAGAGGAGGGCATGCCCGAGCGGCTGCGCATCGCCCTGAATGCGGACAGCCTGGCGACCTGGTGGGCGCCGGCGGTCAGCCAGTTCTGCGCCAGCCAGCGGGTGTTGCTGGAGCTGGTGATGGAGGATCAGGCGGTGGGCCTCAAGCGCATGCGCGCCGGCGATGTGGCTGGCTGCGTGTGCGACAGCGGGGTGCCGGTCAGCGGCGCCCGCTGCGAGCCGCTGGGGGCGATGCGCTACCTGGCGCTGGCCAGCCCGCGGTTTATCGCCAGCCACTTTCCGGACGGCCTGCAGCCCGCGCGCCTGCCGCAGGTCCCGGCCATCGTGTTCGGTGCCGATGACCGCCTGCAGCACCGCTACCTGGCCGCGCTGGGCCTGGCCGGCGGCTTCATCCACCATCTGTGCCCGTCCTCCGAAGGCTTTGTGCAGCTGGCCAGCGCCGGGTTGGGCTGGGGGCTGATGCCGGCGCTGCAGGTGCGCGAGCAGCTGGCGCGCGGCGAACTGCTGGAGCTGCTGCCGGGACGGCATGTCGATGTGCCGCTGTACTGGCATCACTGGCGCCAGGGTGGCGCATTGCTCGACACGCTCACCCGGCATTTGCGCCAGGCCACCGCCGACCGCCTGATTCCGCTAGCGGCTGCCGATTAGCCGCCATCTCTGCTAACTTCCCCCGTTCTGACCAACCATTCGGAATAAGGCGTTGCCATGAAAAAACTGCTGATCGGGCTGGTGCTACTCCTCGCGGCTGCGGCCGGAACTCTCTACCTGTCACCCTCCGCGCTGCTGGCTACGGTGCAGTTTGCCGAACGGCAGCAAGCCGGGCTGAGCGCCCGCCAGGTGCAGGTGGGCGAGTTCGACATCCATTACTACGAAGGCGGCCCGCAGGACGCCGAAACCGTGCTGCTGGTGCATGGCTTTGGCGCCGACAAGGACAACTGGCTGCGTTTCTCCGGCCTGCTGACCGACCAGTACCACGTGATTGCCCTGGACCTGCCGGGCTTTGGCGAGAGCAGCAAGCTGCCCGCCGCCAGCTACGACGTAAGCGCACAGACAGAGCGCCTGGCGGCCTTCATCCAGCAGTTGGGGCTGCGCCAGCCGAACCTGGTGGGCAACTCCATGGGCGGCCATATCGTTGCCCTGTATGCGGCGCGCTATCCGGACCAGCTGCGCAGCCTGGCGCTGTTCGCCAATGCCGGCATCACCTCGCCCAAGCCCAGTGAGCTGATGCAGATCCTGCAGCGCGGCGAGCCCAACCCGCTGGTGGTGACCAGTGCGGAAGACTTCGACCGGCTGATGCGCTTTGTCTTCGTCGAGCAGCCGGAGATTCCTGCCTCGCTCAAGCAGCACTTCGCCGAGCGCGCCATCGCCAATCATGCGTTCAACGAGAAGATCTTCCAGCAGCTGATGGACAACTACGTCGCGCTGGAGCCCGAGCTGGCGAAGATCCAGGTGCCGACCCTGCTGCTCTGGGGGGAGCAGGACCGCCTGCTGGATGTCTCCAGCATCGAGGTGATGCAGCCCCTGCTCAAGCAGCCCAGCGTGGTGGTCCTGAAGGATTGCGGGCATGCGCCGATGATCGAGCGGGCCGAAGAAACCGCGACCGACTACAAGGCGTTTCTCGCCGGCATCCAGGACTGAATGGGGTTGAAGAACCGCTTGCCGTAGGCTGGGCGTAGGGTGGGCTTCAGCCCACCGAAACAGGCCGCGTAAATGGTGGGCTGAAGCCCACCCTACGCCCACCCTGCACAGCACCAAGCACGTTCAACCACTTGCCAAGACAGCGCCTTGAGTCAGTGCCATGCGGGGCCTGATCCTTGCTGTGCGCCCCTTTGGCGCCGGGCCGGAAAACGGGTGCTCAGCTCAGCACGATTTGGCTGCTGCCGGGCAATTGCTCGATGCAGCGCGGCCCGAGCAGGCGCGACGGGGTGAAGTAGCCTCCCGCGCCCTGGTAGTCGAGCAAGTGGCGCACGCCCAGCAGCACGCCATGCACCGTCACGTCATAGCCGTTGGCGGTTTCCAGCCGGGCGCGGACCACCTGGCCGGCCGGGTTGCGTGCTTCGCCCCAGAGCCAGGTACGGCATTGCCGGCGCGTCTCTTCGTCCGGACCCTTGATGCGCCGCTCGACCTGTTGCTTCAGCCAGTCCTGCACCCTGGCGGAGCGGAGCAGCGGGCGCAGCGGATTGAGCAGCCAGCGCATCAGCAGCGCCACAGGCTTGGGCGTGGCGAAATACACCGCGATGTTCGGGATGCCGGTTGAGACATAGGCCGTCGCCACATCGCCCCAGGGAATGCAGGCGGCGTGCCTGACTCCGCGGCCAAAGTCGATATCGCGGCAGTCGCTGGCCAGGGCGGTGCTGCGCAGCAGGCCGTTTTCCCTGACCAGGCCGCCATTGCCCAGGCCCTCGATGGTGGTCTTGGCGGTGCCCGGGGACATGCCGGCCTGCATGTCGAAACCCAGCGCCAGGTGCGTGGCATCCGCGAGTGCCAGCTTCAGGGTGGCGGCCAGGCAGTCGGTGGGCATCACATCGAAGCCGGCGCCGGGGCAGAGCACCACGCCGGCCTGGCGGGCCTCGGCATCGCGGGCTTCGGCGGCGAGGAACACCGACACCTCGCCGGTGATGTCGAGGTAATGGCAGGCGCTGGCCAGACAGGCATCGATCATGGCCTGGCTGGTGGCGTTGAACGGCCCGGCGCAGTGCGCCACCACCCGCACATCCTGCAAAGCCTGCACGCTGGCCTCGCGGTCCTGCAGGTCGAACACCCGGCACTCCAGTTGCAGTTCAGCAGCCAGGGCCTGCAGTTCGGCGGGGTTGCGCCCGGCGAGGATCGGCCGCAGACCCTGGTTTCGGGCCTCGCTGGCCAGCAGGCGGCCGGTGTAGCCGTTGGCGCCGTAGATCATCCAGGCAGTTTTGTCGGTCATGTTGCTGCTCCTGCGGCCAGGCCGCTGTTGATTCAGCCCGGCAGCATAGCGTCTGCGCCGCTGCCAGGCGACCGTCCGGCGTTGCGTTTGCAGGTTGCTGCCCTTCGTCATCCCGGGCCGTCCGCCAGCGCCTGCACAGGCGGCGAAGCCGGTATACTGCGCGCCTGTCTGTTTGGCGGCCCCGGCCGAAGGTTTGCTCCATGCGTAACGATGCACTCGATGAGCTGGAAGTCGTGCCCAGCCTGGCCAACGATGCGCGCGACCGCGTCGACTATGCCCATGCGGCGAAACCCGAAGCCCCGGCGCATGCCGCAGCCCCCGCCGGCAGCCGGCCGGCGGCCGCGCGTACCGCGCCATTGTGGGCGCTGCTCGGGGCCGTGCTGATTGCCTTTGCCGGGCTGGCCTGGTGGAGCTTCCAGCAGATTGCCCAGCTCAACCTGCAGCTGGTGGCAACCCAGGAAAGCTTCGCGCAGATCAGCGAGGAGGCCGCCGGGCGGATCAAGGCGATCACCGGCAAGGTGGTGGCGACCGAATCCAGCGTGACCAGCGAAAGTGAGTCGCTCAAGCTGCGTGTCAAGCAACTGGAGGGCAAGCTGGCCGAACTCGGCAAGCAGCAGCAGAACCTGCTCACCCAGCAGTCGACGCAACTGAAGCGCGGCGATGTCCTGGCGGCGGAGGTGAAAACCCAGCAGGCCGATCTCCAGCAGGCGGATGCGCGGCTGCAGACACTGGCCGCCGCCCAGCAGAAGCTGCAGTCAGCGCAGGCGGCGCTGGCCGCCATGGATGCCCAGCTCAAGGCCCAGGCCGGCGAGATCGCCGCGCTCAGGCAGCAGGGCAAGAGTGTTGCGCGTATCGAGCAGGATCTGCTGATCTTGCGCAGCGAGCTGGACAACCAGGCGGCCAAGGGCAACAGCACCGCCGAGTTCGACGCCTTCCGCGCGCAGATCACGCGCAACCTGAATACCCTGCAGGCGCAGATCCAGACCCTGCAACAGCAGAACGCCCCGCGTCCCTGAGCCATACCGGCCACTGTTGCCGAACTGGATGGCGGAGCCCGCTTGCTGGCAATTCGGTGCTCGAAGAGCATCGCCAGCAAGCGGGCTCCCACACAGAGTCGATCTATTTACGCGGCGGCGTTGCTGGCGGCTGGTGCCGGCGCCTCGCTCAGGCCGTACTGGCGCAGCAGCCGGTTGCGCTTGGCCGCCTCGAAGTGAATACGGCTGACATCGCCGTTGCAGGCGGCGATCACCCGCGGGTTCATCACGCGGAACCACAGCGGTGGAATATAGGCCAGCAGGAACATGCCGAAGTAGCCGTTGGGCAGCGTCGGCAGGTTGGGGAAATCGCGCAGCGACTGGTAGCGCCGGGTCGGATGGGCGTGGTGATCGGAGTGCCGCTGCAGGTGCAGGGTCGCCCAGTTGGAAAACAGGTGATTGCTGTTCCATGAATGGTGCGGCTGGCACTGTTCATAGCGGCCGTTGGCCAGCTTCTGCCGCAGCAATCCGTAATGCTCGACGTAGTTGGCCGAGGTCAGCTGGAAGGCCCCCCAGAACGCGGTGATCAGCAGGAACGGCAGCAACTGCAGGCCGAAGCTGGCGAGCAGCGCGCTGTACAGCAGCAGACTGATCAGCGCCGGTTGCAGTATCTCGTTTTGCAGACTCCAGACCGGCTTGCCGGCACGTTCCAGGCGCTCGCTTTCCAGGTCCCAGGCGCGGAAGAAGCCGCCGGGCATTTCGCGGAAGAGGAAACGCCAGATGCTTTCGCCCATGCGCGAGGATGCCGGATCGATCGGGGTCGCCACGTCGCGGTGATGGCCGCGGTTGTGCTCGATGAAGAAGTGCCCATAGCAGCCCAGCGCCAGGGTGATCTTCGCCAGCCAGCGTTCCAGCGCGGATTTCTTGTGGCCCAGTTCGTGTCCCAGATTCAGCCCGTAGCCGAGGGTGCCGCCGGCGCTCAAGACCACGGCCAATACACCGTACCAGGGCAGTGTCTGGGTGCCGACAAAGGCGGCGCTGACGATGAAGTTCAGCCACAGCAGGGGCACCAGCGCGTAGGTAATCAGACGGTAGTAGCGATCCGCTTCGAGTGCCGGCACCGCTTCTTCGGGAGGGTTGCTCAGGTCTTCGCCAAGCAGGTAGTCGAGCAGTGGCACCGCCAGATAGAAGAAGCCCGGCGCCAGCCACAACCAGAGCACTGCCGGTTCGACCAGCACGTACAGCGCCGGACCGGCCAGTGCCAGTGCCGGTGACAGCAGGGAAAACAGCCAGAGGTAGCGCTTGCGGTCACGGTAGGCAACGCCGCCGGTGGTGTGGCTTGCGGTCAATGTGCTCATGGGGCATCTCCTGATGCTCTGCTTGTCTGCAGAGTAGACCCCTGCCGCGCACGGAAGATCACCGTTGTGCCGGGCAATTTATCGTCATATTGTGACAGCCTGCTGTTCCTCCCGGAGTCACCATGCCGCGCGCTGCCGATTACCTGCAACCGACCCTGCATCCGGTCTACGCCCGCTTGCTGTGCATGGACCTGCGCAAGCGCGGCTTTAGCCAGGAGCAGATCCTGGCCGGCAGCCAGCTGGACTGGCAGACCCTGCACAGCGAGAACCGCCTGCTCAGCCTGGAGCAGATGGGCCGCCTGGTGCTGCAGGCGGAAACCCTCAGCGGCTGCCCATGGCTGGGGCTGGAGGTCGGTGCCATGACCCAGGTCGCGGCACATGGCCAGCTGGGCTATGCGGCGGTGGCCAGCCCGGACCTGCGCAGCCTGATCGGGGTCATCCAGCGCTTCAGCCCGCTGCGCCTGAGCGGCCTGCATCTGCAGGGTGGCGAGCGCGGCGAGCGCTTCGAATTGCTGGCGCTGGAACGCTTCGAAATGCAGCGCATCCGCGAATTCATCTACGGCAACCTGGCGACGATTTCCCTGCGCCTGCTGGAGACCGCCAGCGGCACCCTTGACCTGCAGCAGCTGCGCTTTGCCTTCCCCTTCGCCAGGCCGCAGTGGGCGGCGGAGTACCAGCGGTTGCTGGGGCCGAATGTCGAGTTTGATGCGCCGGTGTACCGCTTCAGCCTGCCGCTGGAGTGGCTCGACTGGCCCTGCCTGACCGCCGATGCCGAGCTGGCCCGCCTGGCGCTGCGCGATTGCGAATACCAGCTGCAGCACCTCGACCAGGCCAATGGCTGGAGCGGCCGGGTGCGCCAGCGCCTGCTGTCTGCGGAGGGGCGTTACCCGACACTCGACGAACTGGCCGAAGAGTTTCACCTGTCGACGCGCACCCTGATCCGCCGGCTGCGCGAGGAGGGCAGCCAGTATCAGGAGTTGCTCGACCAGGTCCGTCAGGAGCTGGCCTGCTGGCTGCTGGTGCATACCGAGCTGAGCGTGGAGGCGGTGGCCGAGCGGCTCGGCTACAGCGACACCAGCAACTTCAGCCGGACCTTCCGCCGCTGGCTGGGCATGCCGCCGAACCTGTTCCGCGCCAGCCGCAAGGCGCCGGCGCTGGCGTCGGGGCGGGCATGAATTATCTGGCCCATCTGCACCTGGGCGGCGCGCAGCCGGCGCAGCTGCTCGGCAGCCTGTACGGCGACTTCGTCAAGGGCTGGTTGAGCGGCCAGTGGCCGGCGGACATCGAGGCGGCCATCCGCCTGCACCGGCAGATCGATGCCTACACCGACAGCCACCCGCTGCTGGCGGCTTCCCGCGCGCGCTTTCCGCAGGCGCGGCGGCGCTATGCCGGGATCCTGCTCGACCTGTTCTTCGATCACTGCCTGGCGTGCCACTGGCAGGACTATGCCGACGAACCGCTGGCACACTTCAGCCGCCGGGTGTATCGGGTCCTGCTCGACGAGCCACAACTGCCCGGGCACCTGGCCCTGATTGCGCCGCGCATGGCCGCTCAGGACTGGCTCGGCAGCTATCGCGAGTTTGCCACCCTGGAACAGGTGCTGGCCGGCATGCAGCGCCGGCTGTCGCGCCCGGCCGGCCTGGATGGCGCACTGGTTGAGTTGGAGCAGTTGTACGAGCCGCTGCTGGCGGATTTCCGCGAGTTCTATCCGCAACTGCAGGAGTTTGCCGCGAGGCAGCGCCAACCGGCATGATGGGCAGACGCGTGGGACAAACCGCCGGGTGGGTTTCAGCCCAGCCTGCGGTACTGTGCATGTATATCTTTTTGGAGAACCGCGATGCCCTGGACCCGCTTGCTGGAAGACCAGCCACGTCTGTTTGTCGAGCCGCTGCAGGACTGGTTCGCCAGCCTGTTGCTGGCATGCCCGACGGCCGGGCCGTTCGAGCTGGCAGTGCTTGGCGGCTGCCGGGCGGCCACCCCGGGGCTGGCGTTTCTTGCCGGTTACCAGGGCGCGTTGCGCGTGCTCTGGCCATCGGCGCCGGCCAGCCTCGGTGCGCTCTGCGTGACCGAGAACAAGAGCACCCGCCCGGCGGACATGCGCACGCGGCTGGATGGCCTGCGGCTGAACGGGCGCAAGGATTTCGTCACCGCCGGGGATGCTGCCGACTGGTTGCTGGTGGCTGCCCGCGAAGAGCCCGCCGGTGAAGCGCCGCGCCTGGCGCTGGCGGTGCTGCGGGCCGGGGCACCGGGTATCGAGGTGGAAAACCTGCCGGCGCTGCCGCTGATGCTCGACATCGGCCATGCCCGCCTGCACCTGCGCGACGCCCAGTGCGAACGCCTGGCCGGTGATGGCTGGGACGCTTACGTGAAGCCGTTCCGCAGCATCGAGGACCTGCATGTGCTGGCGGCGCTGACTGCCTGGCATTACGGCCTGGGCCGCGAGTGTGGCTGGCCGCAGGCCTTGCAGCTGCGTCTGCTGGCCTTGCTTGCCGGCTGTGCCGAAGTGGCCCGGCAGGACCCGTCCGCGGCCGCCACCCACCTGCTGCTGGCCGGGCTGTTTGCCCAGCAGCAGACGCTCAAGCCCGAGCTGGAGGCCGCCTTTGCCGGTGGCCCGCCGCACTGGGCGCGGCTCTGGCAGCGCGACCAGCACCTGCTGACGGTGGCCGCGGCGGCGCGTGCCAAGCGTCTGCAGAAGGCGCTGGCAACACTCGGTATTGATGCAGGTCAGTAAGCCGCCCCGCACAAACCGCTTTACTGCGCCCGGTCTTTTTCCGGGAGCTTGCCATGCGTCGTGAACCGATAGTGCTGTTTGATAACGGCAGTCACCAATGCCTGATGTTCGACGACCTGGTCAGCGGTGACGGGATCCAGTCCAACCAGTTCCTGATCATCGACCACGACCAGCACCTGCTGCTCGATCCGGGCGGCGACCTGACCTACGCGCCGCTGTCGATGGAGCTGTCCAAGCACATCCCGCTGCAGGACCTGACCTACATCTTCGCCTCGCACCAGGACCCGGACATCATCGCCTCGCTGGACAAGTGGCTGCTGCACACGCGCGCCCGGGTGATCTGCTCCAAGCTGTGGGCGCGCTTCCTGCCGCACCTGACGGCCAGCTACCTGTCCAAGAGCATGGGCGTGAACACCTTCGACCGCGTCATTGCCCTGCCGGATCGCGGCCAGTCGATCACCCTGGGCAAGTCCGAGCTGAAGGCGGTGCCGGCGCACTTCCTGCATTCGGTCGGCAACTTCCAGCTGTATGACCCGGTGAGCAAGATCCTGTTCTCCGGCGACATGGGCGCCTCGCTGGTGGAGGATGCCTCGCCGGTCAGTGATTTTGCCCAGCACCTGCCGAGCATGGAAGGCTTTCACCGCCGCTACATGGCGAGCAACAAGGTCTGCCGGCTGTGGGCGCAGATGGTCAGCGGCATGGATGTGGCGATGATCGTGCCGCAACATGGGCGGCCTTTTGTCGGCCCGCAGATGATCAAGGCCTTCCTCGAGTGGATCGCCGGCCTGGAGTGCGGCATGGATTTGCTGACGCAGGACGACTACCAGCTGCCGCGCTGAGGCGCGGACGGCCAAGTCTGGCGGGTTACGGCCGCTGGCCTGAACCAGCCTGCGGCTGCTTCAGCAGCCAGATGCCCTGCGCGTCTTCGCGGCAGGGCAGGGCGCGCAGCGCCTGACCGGCACAGGGGCCGGCGACGCATTCACCACTGTCGATGAGGAACAGCGCGCCGTGGGTGGCGCACTGGATCAGGCTGCCGCTGTGGTCGAGAAAGCGGTCGGCTTGCCACTCCAGCGGCACCCCACGGTGCGGGCAGCGGTTTTCGTATAGATAGACCTGGCCGTGCTTGCGCACGGCAAGCAGGGACTGGTCGGCGAGCTTGAGGCCGAGGCTCTGGCCTTCGCCCAGTGCCGCGCCGGGACAAATAAACTGCATGGGTTCACCCTGTGGCTGCGGGGGGGATTATCCCGCCCGCAGCGGGCGCGCGATAGTCAGATTTCCCAGATCAGATTGGCTGCGGCATAGCGTCCCGGCTGGGTGAAGCGATCCAGACTGGCGCTGGTATCGGTCAGGCCTTGCACGTTACCCCATTGCCAGTACTGCTTGTCGGTCAGGTTGTAGAGCCCGGCATTCATCGATACCTGCTCGGTCAACTGCACCCAGCCGCTGAGATCCAGCGTGCCGTAACCGGGGGTGGCGAACTGCGTGCCGTTGGGGTTGTCGGCGTAGTCGATGCGCGTC
Source organism: Pseudomonas sp. N040 (assembly GCF_015637705.1). Lineage (GTDB taxonomy): Bacteria > Pseudomonadota > Gammaproteobacteria > Pseudomonadales > Pseudomonadaceae > Aquipseudomonas. The sequence goes on from NZ_JADOBE010000005.1 coordinate 290,977, forward strand.
TTGTTCTGCACCAGGGTCCAGTTCAACGCGCCGCCGAAGTCACCACTCGGGGCATCGTAGGCGACACCCAGCACGGCCTTCAGTGGATCGACACTGTTCAGTGGTGCGCCGCTTTCTTCATCCTTGCCGCGCGCATAGGCAATGCTGGCCACGGCCTTGCTGCCGCTCGGCAGGGCAAAGCGGTCAAGGAACAGTTCGCCCTTGGCTTCGGCGCCACGGATAGTTGCGCGGTCGACGTTCACCCACTGGTACTGACCGATGTAGTAACCCGGCGCGGCAGTCAGTTCCTGCTCGATAAAGTCATCGTACTGGTTGTAGAAAGCGGCCAGCTCATAGCTGCCGATCTGGTGCTGACCACGCACGCCAACTTCATAGCTGTTGCTGGTTTCCGGCTGCAGATCGGGGTTGCCGATCTGCTTGTAACCCAGCCCCGGGTTGTCGAACTCGCCGAACATGTACACCGGGCTGGGTGCGCGGAAGCCGGCGGCGTATTGGCCGAACAGGCTCTCCGTGCTGGTCAGCTGCCAGGTGGCACCAAGTTTGGGCGACAGGTGATGGTCGCTGGTGCTGGATGGATCGGTTTCCGGTGGATTACCGCGCAGGTATTCGTCAGTGGCGTCCGGGCTCAGTTCGTAGTGGTCGTAGCGCAAGCCAGGGATAAGGGTCAGGCGGCCATGTTCGATGCTGTCCTGAGCGAACAGGCCATAGGTATGGCTGGTCGGGTCCGGGAAGTCGCTGACCGGGTAATTCTCTGGCGGATTCACCGTGGCGCCGGTGTCCAGGCGTACTTCGTAGCCTTCACGCAGGTTGCTGCTGTCGATGCGCTTGGCGTCAAAGCCCCAGACCAGCAGGTGCTGGCTGTCGATGGCGGTGAATGCCTTGTCCAGCTGGGCATTCAGATCCCAGAGTTTTTCGTTGTAGTGCGAGTCGCGATAACGGTAACGCTCGACGCCAAACAGGGTTTCACGGATCTGCGCGGTCTGCTGACGGTTATCGCTGTCCTGATGGCTGAGTTGCCAGCGCAGGCTGTCGGCCCAGGCCGCATCCAGCTGCATCCGGTGTTCCAGGCTGAAGCGGTCGCGGTCGATATTGTCTTTGGCCTGTGAATCGAGAATCGCCGGGCTGACCATGGTGGCGGTAGTGTTCACGTTGCTCAGCAGATTGCTGTCGGCATCATCCTGATAGTGCTCATAGGTCAGTTGCAGGCGGCTGCCGGGGGCATAGTCCCAGCCCAGTTTGGTCAGCAGGTTATTGGTGGTGTAGTTGAGCGGGTTGGCTTCGCCGCGCTGCAGGCCGATCCCACCTCGATCACTGTAGGTCTCGGTGTCGTGTCCTTTGATCTGGCCGATATGCAGCAATCCATCAAGGTTGTCCTGCCGGCCGACCACGGTGCCGCTGGTCAGCCAGCTGTTATCGCTGCCGTCGTAGCCGGTTTTCAGGCGGGCGTAGGCATCATCGCCTTCATCCAGATAGTCAGCGGCATCCTTGGTCATGAAACTCACCGCACCACCGATGGCGTCGCTGCCATACAGCGAGGAGGCCGGACCGCGGATGATCTCGACCTGCTTGACGCTGTCGAGGTCGATGTAGTCGCGACGCACGTCCTGGAACGGGCTGAAGCTGTAACCCTGCGGCACGCTGACACCATCCACCTGGGTCAGTACGCGGTTGCCGTCGATGCCGCGGATGTTGAAACCGGACAAGCCGAAACGGCTGCCGGTGCCGCTGACGGACACGCCTGGCTGGTAGCGCACTAGGTCTTCAATGTTGTTCACGTTGCCCTGGTCGATCTGCCGTTCACTGATCACGGACACCACGTTGGGTACTTCACCCACGCTGGTTTCATTACGAGTCGCGGTGACAGTGACTGTATCGAACTGGGTCGGACGGGCGCTTTCATCTTCAGCGACAGGCTCGGCGGCCAGCGCCAGTGACGGTGAAAGCAACAGCAGGGCCAGCCATGGGCGGCGTGGGAAGGGTGGGTACATGCAAGGGCTCCTCGGAACGGCAGGGTTATTGGCCACCGCTGCACGCTTGAGGTTTGCGTGAAGCAAATCAGATCTGCGGGACTGGCGCGCTGCGTGAGGCTTGCCCGGTAAATCTGCCTGTCGGATGACGGTGGCTGGTTGATTTCGGGGCAGACCTTAATCGGCTTGACATCTAAATGCAAATCATTATCAAATGCGTTTACATTGTGTGGATTTGCTGCATATGCCCCTACTTCCGTTGTTTTTGATGTTGTCATTGCTGCTGCATGCGGCCGCGGGATTTTTCCTGCTGGGGCGTGATATGGCGGTTGCTACAGCTGCGCAACCTGCCCGCGCCGCGCAGCAGCTGGCTGTCGTGCAGGTGATGCTGGCGCCGGCACCTGTGCAGCCAGCGCTGGCGGTCAAACCAGTTGCGCCAGTCAGCCAGCCGCCACGTCCAGCAAAGCAGTTGCTGCAGCCCAAAGCAGAAAAAGCGCAAACAGCGGCCGTCAAGCCGCGGCCAAAACCAGTTGCTGCGGCCTCAGTTCCAGCAACTGCAGCGAAACCCGCGGCGTCGGCCACGCCACAAGTCGCGGCCAAGTCGCAGGTGCCGACCCCCACAAAAAACCACGAAGTCGCCGGGCAATCTGCTCCGGCAGAGGTCTTCAGCCGGCAGCCGGCCTTTCGCCTGCCGCCCCAGCAGCCGCGTTATCCGGCGCAAGCACGGCGGCGCAATCAGCAAGGTGTGGTGCTGCTGGAGGTGCGCCTGGATGAGCGGGGCGCTCAGCGTGACATCCAGCTGCTGCGTTCTTCCGGGTTCCCCAGTCTGGATAGCGCGGCGCTGGAGGCTGTCGCTGGCTGGCGCTTTCACCCGGAAACCATCAACGGCAAGGGCGTGCCCAGCCGTGTGCAAATACCCATCGAGTTCGCCCTGCTGGCGAGTCGCTAATCAAGGAGCAAAAAATGCAAACACAAACCCCGCTGACGCCAACCGCTACTCCCCTGTACCAGGCCTGGCAACAATTGCGCAGCCAGCAGTCAGGGCTGCGTGCTCGTGACGCCGCTGCGCGCTTGTCGGTCAGTGAGGCGGAATTGACCGCTTCGCGCATCGGTATCGATAGCGTGCGTCTGCGCCCGGAGTGGGCGGACTTGCTGCCAGCGCTGGAAGCACTGGGTTATGTGATGGCGCTGACGCGCAATGAGCATTGCGTGCATGAGCGCAAGGGCCACTACCGGGAAGTAAGCGTCATGCCCAATGGTCAGATGGGTATGGTGGTTTCTGCTGACATCGACCTGCGTCTGTTCATGGGTGGCTGGGACAGCGTATTTGCGGTCGAGGAAGAAACCGTGCGTGGCACCCAGCGCAGCATCCAGATTTTTGATCGTCAGGGTACGGCGGTGCACAAGGTGTTCCTCACCGCCAGTAGTCAGCTGGAAGCCTGGGCGCCGTTGGTCGAGCGCTTCCGTGCGGAAGAGCAAAACGCTGCGTTGGATCTGCAGCCGCTGCCGGCGGCCGAGCCAATCAAGGCCGACGAGCTGATTGAGGTTGGCGCGCTGCGTGAAGCCTGGTCGCAACTCAAGGACACCCACCATTTCTTTGCCTTGCTGCGCAAGTACGGTACGGCACGTACTCAGGCCTTGCGTCTGGCTGGCCGCGAGTGGGCCGAGCCGCTGGCGCCGGAGTTGTTGCCGCAATTGCTGGAACAGGCCGGTGCGGACGAGGTGCCGATCATGGTGTTCGTCGGTAATCAGCATTGCATCCAGATTCACAGTGGCCCGGTGCGCAACCTGCGCTGGCTGGATGCCTGGTTCAATGTCATGGACCCTGAATTCAACCTGCACCTGAAAACCACCTCGGTCGCTTCGTTGTGGCGGGTGCGCAAGCCCAGCAGCGATGGCATCGTCACCAGCTGGGAAGCCTTCGATGCCAATGGCGAAATGATCGTGCAGCTGTTTGGTGCGCGTAAGCCGGGTATCCCTGAGCGCGCTGACTGGCGTGAGCTGGCTGAATCCTTTGCGGCGCTGCCAGCATGAAGCAGGGATGGTTTGCGGCTGGCAGCCTGTTCGCCAGTGTGCTGCTGGGGCTGCCCGCGCACGCAGTTGAACCAGCGGAGCAGCGCTGGATTAGTGCCGGTGGTGCGCTGAGCGAATGGGTGGTCGAACTGGGCGGCGCCGACCGGCTGGTGGCGGTGGATACCACCAGCCGCCATCTGCCACAGCTGCAACAATTGCCGGTGATCGGTTACCAGCGCCAACTGGCGGCTGAGGGGATTCTTGCCCTCGCCCCGGATGTGCTGCTGGGCTCCGAGGAAATGGGGCCGCTGCCGGTGCTGGAGCAGCTACGCGCCGCCGGGGTGCAGGTCGAAATCATGCCGGCCAGCGCAGACATGGCGGTGTTGCAGAGTAACTTGCAGCGTTTGGGCGAATTGCTGGGCGAGCCGCAACGCGGTGCGCAAGCGGCGGCGGATTATGCTGGCCGTTTGCAGCAGCAACAGCGCAGGACTGCGCAAGCCGCGCAGCAGCAACCCGCTCCCGGTGTGCTGCTGTTGCTCGGGCACGCCGGCGCCAGTCCGCTGGCGGCCGGGCAGGCGAGTCTGGGCAACTGGCTGATCGCGCAGGCTGGCGGGCACAACCTGGCCAGGCATCAGGGCTACAAGGCACTGTCCGTGGAAGCGCTGGTGGCGCTCGATCCCGAGGTGCTGCTGATCGCGGATCGCAGCCTGCAGGGTGAGGCGGCACGGGTTGCGCTGTTGCAGCAGAACCCGGCGCTGGCCAGTACGCGCGCTGTGCGTGACGGTCGCGTGTTGCTGGTCGATCCGACCTTGCTTGTTGGCGGACTAGGGCCGCGACTGCCGGATCAGCTGGCAGTCCTGACAGCAGCCTTTTATCCTGCACTCCCGCCCGCCGTTGCTGAAGCGTCGAACCAACCATGAAACCTGTTGTTCATCCCCGCCTGCTGCTGATCGCATTGGGCCTGTTGTTGCTGCTGGCAATCTGGCTGTCGCTGGCACTCGGGCCGGTCAGCCTGCCGCTGGGCGAGACCCTGCGGGCTGGCCTGCGCCTGCTGGGTGTACCGCTGGACGGCGGCGGACTGGAACGTGCCGAGCTGATCCTCGGGCAGATCCGCCTGCCGCGCACCCTGCTCGGGCTGGCGGTCGGTGCGGTGCTGGCCCTGACCGGCGTGAGCATGCAGGGTTTGTTTCGCAATCCGCTGGCCGATCCCGGGCTGGTCGGTGTCTCCAGTGGCGCCGCCATGGGTGCGGCCTTCGCGATTGTGCTGGGCGCGGCCTGGGGCGGGATACCGGAAATGCTGGCGCCGTATCTGCTGTCGGCCAGTGCGTTTGCCGGCGGACTGCTGGTCACCAGTCTGGTGTTTCGCCTGGGTCGGCGGGAAGGGCAGACCAGCGTGGCGTATATGCTGCTGGCGGGAGTGGCGCTGACGGCTTTATCGGGCGCGGTGATCGGTTTGCTGACCTATCTGGCGGATGACGCCACGCTGCGCAGTCTGACCTTCTGGAATCTGGGTAGCCTGAATGGCGCCAGCTATGCGCGCTTGTGGCCGCTGCTGCTGGTGACCATTGCCGTGGCGCTGTGGTTGCCGCGTCGGGCGCGGGCACTGAATGCACTGCTGCTCGGCGAATCCGAAGCACGGCATCTGGGCTTTGATGTCGAACGGCTGAAACGCGAACTGGTGCTGTGTACCGCACTGGGTGTGGGCGCGGCGGTGGCGGCAGCCGGCATGATCGGTTTTATCGGACTGGTGGTGCCGCATCTGGTGCGTCTGCTGGTCGGCCCCGATCACCGTGTGCTCTTGCCGGCCTCGTTGCTGGCGGGTGCCAGCTTGCTGCTATTCAGCGATTTGCTGGCGCGCTTGCTGCTGGCGCCGGCAGAGCTGCCGATCGGTATTGTCACGGCACTGTTGGGCGCGCCGTTCTTCCTTTATCTGTTGATGCGGGGGCGTGGTTGATGTGCTGTCTGGACCTAACTGTAGGGTGGAAAACGGCCACAGGTCTTTTCCACCTGGGTGTTGACGGTGGCAAGCGCTGCGCGGTTTTCCGCCCTGCGGAGGCTTGCGATGTTGCGCGCTGAAAGTCTGTCGGTAACCCGTGGCAGCAGTCTGGTGCTTTCCGGCATTGATCTGGCGTTGCAGCCCGGCGAGGTGCTCGGTGTGCTCGGGCCTAACGGTGCCGGCAAGAGCAGCCTGCTCGCTGCACTGTGTGGCGAGCTGCTGCCCAGCGCCGGCGTGGTCAGTCTGGACGGGCGCCCGCTGGCGCAGTGGGATGGCCAATTGCGTGCGCAGCGTCTGGCCGTGTTGCCACAGAGTTCGACGCTGAATTTTGCCTTCAGTGTCGAAGCTGTGGTGGGCATGGGCCGACTGCCGCATGCCAGCGGGGCGCATCTGGACAGCGAAATCGTCGCGGCGGCGCTGCGCGCGGCAGATGCCGGACACCTGAGCGGACGTAACTATCTGGAACTATCAGGTGGTGAGCGGCAGCGGGTGCATCTGGCGCGCGTACTGGCGCAACTGTGGCCGGGGCAGGGCGGACAGGTGCTGCTGCTGGATGAGCCGACCTCGATGCTTGATCCGCTGCACCAGCACATCACTCTGCGGGCGGTGCGGGCAATCGCCGCTTCGGGTTGTGCGGTGCTGGTGGTGTTGCACGATCTCAATCTGGCCGCGCGTTACTGTGATCGCCTGCTGCTGCTGGCAGATGGGCAGGCACAGGCACTGGGCAGTCCACATGCAGTCCTGCAGGCGGATCTGCTGGAAGCGGTGTTCGGTCTGCAGGTTCTGGTTCACACCCATCCTGAGCTGGGTCATCCGCTGATCATTGCTCGCTGAGGTCATTCCTATGCGCATTCTTTTACTGGCGCTGGCCGGTTTGCTGGCTGCTTGCCAGTCCCAGACGCCCGAACTGCCGCTGCTGCCGGCCTGGCAGGCGCCCGAAGCGCGCGAGCATGCCGATCTGGGCGTTATTCTCGATCTGCGCAGCGGCCAGCGCCTGACCCCGCTGCAACTGGTCGAGCAATTGGCTGCTGCGCCACGGCTACTGGTCGGCGAGCAGCACGACAACCCGGATCATCACGCCCTGCAACTCTGGTTGCTGCGCGCGCTGGCTGCGCAGCGCCCACAGGGCAGCCTGCTGCTGGAAATGCTTAACCCGAACCAGCAGGCGGCGGTAGACCAGGTGCATGCGGATTATGCGAATGGCCAGCCTCCGGCCGATCTGTATCAGGCGCTGGCCTGGCAGGCGAACTGGGACTGGGGACTGTACGGGGCGATCGTCGCTTATGCGCTGCAGCAGCCCTGGCCATTGCAGTCAGCCAACCTGGATCGCAGCGAAATAATGACCATCTACGCTGCGCCACCGCCGTTGGCGGGTAGGGCTTCGACCGCACCGGCGGTACGCGCGGCGCTGCTGGAACAGATCCGCCAGTCGCACTGCGGCCTGCTGCCGGAAAGCCAGTTGCCGGCGATGCTGGCTGTCCAGCAGCAACGCGACCGGCGCATGGCCGAGCAGCTGCACGATGCCCCCCAGCCGGCGCTGCTGCTGGCCGGGGCGTTTCATGTACGGCGCGATCTCGGGGTGCCGCTGCACCTGCAGGACCTGGGCAGTGCCGACGGTGCACAGGTGCTGCTGCTGGCCGAGGCCGGCCAGCCGGTCACCGCTGCCGAGGCCGATTTCGTCTGGTTCACCGCCGCGCAGCCGGAGCAGGATCACTGCGCGAAGTTGCGCCGCTGAAATGAAAAACCCGGCACGCTGGCCGGGTTTTCCGTGCAATCTGCCGCTCAGTTGTCGAGGACTTTCTGCCGTAGCTGGGTGACTTCCTTGTTCAGCAGGTTGATGCGTTTGGCCATGCTTTCGATCAGGCTGTGGGCGATCCGCGTATTGCTCTGCATGAGGCTGAGGAACTGCTCCTTCGGAATCACCATGACCGTGCAGGGTTCGCTGGCAATCACCGTGGCGCTGCGCTTTTCACGGGTGAACACCGCCATCGCGCCGAAGATCTCGTCCTTCTCCACATCGCCGACCTTGTGTCCGTCGACATAGGCTTCGGCATGGCCTTCGATGATGATGAATACGTGCTCGGCGTTATCACCCTGCAGGATCAGCTCTTCGCCGGCGGCGAAGCTCTGGAAGCCGGTAGCCGGGCGAACTTCGGAATGCTTGAGCAGGGCCAGGGCGTTGGACAGCAGGGCGGTCTGCCCGGCCAGGTACTGCACGAACAGCTCCTGGCGCTCCTCGTTGGCGTAGATGTGCTTGAACACTTCACTGCGCGAGTAGGGAATCAGCGTGACCGCTTCGTCACTGGCATAGCGGCAGCCCGGCAGCTCGACGCCCTGGCGCAGGCCGAGCAGATCACCTTCCTGCATGTAGAACAGCGGCCGGCCGTCGATCAGCGCGTTGACCAGTCCCTGCTCGATCAGAAACAGCTGGTTGCCCGGCAGGCTCGCCCCGAGGTCTTGGTTCTCTTCGATGGTGATCGGCTCGCCCGAAGGATCGAGTCCCGCGAGGAGTTGCGCCGGAATGGCCTGGAGACGACTGATCAGCTGGTCGGCGTCGGCCGGTTGCTCCCCGAGTAAGTACATGTCAGCAATTCCTTGAACTGGCTTGGCAGAAAGTGGGTGGAATAAGCGCCCCTAACAATAGGGCGCGCGGGGCTGCAGGTAAATCCTTGATCGCGCTGGTTGTGAGCTGGCTCTAGTTGCCGCGAGCGGAAAAGTCATCCAGTTGCCGGTTGAGCGCTTCCTTGAGGCTGGGCGACAGCTGGCTCCAGTGTACATTCAGCAGGGCGCCTTCAATGGCATACAGCAATACCTTGGAGGCGTGGAAGCCGCGCGACTTTACCGCCTGGTAGGCGCACACGGAGCCATGCCGACGCAGGTCGGAGACATTGTGGATGCCTACTGCATGCAGCCATTGGGCAGAAGTCTTGCCGAGGTTCTTCAGGTCCTGCAACTCATCGTGCATCGATCCCCTCCTTGTGCCGTCTGGCAGAACGCGCTGCTCAGTTACCCGGATGTCCTGCCACGAAGTGTAGTGGCCAACTGACCAAATGCCGCTGTTGCGTGTCACCCCAGGCTTCGCTCAGCCGGGTGCGAAATAACGCCAGGGGATCCCTGGCGTGTTCGCGCTGCCAGAGCTGGACTGCCGACCAGGTTCGCAGGTAGCCCAGCATGTGGGCGAAACTCCAGTCTAGTTGGATGCTGAAGGGTGGTACCGGAATCTGCGCAAAGCCGCTCTGGATATCGCTGTAGCCGGCATCCACGCTGGCGCGCCCTGCCGGCCAGTAGCCCTTCAGCAGTTCGCCATGCAGTTCCTCGATCAGCGCATCCAGCGCCGGATTGATCTGCATCAGGCTGTAGCACCAGGCGCAGAACAGCCCGCCGGGCTTGAGCACCCGGCCGACTTCGGCGAAGAAAGCGGGGCCGGCAAACCAGTGCAGGGCCTGGGCGACAATCACCAGTTCAAGGCTGGCAGGCTGCAGCGGGAGCTTGCGTGCATCCGCCGCAAACAGCTGCAGGGCTGGCTGGCGCCGCGCTTCAGCCAGTTGCGCAAGGCTGCTGTCGCAGGCCAGTACCTGGTCAAAGCGCGAGAGTAGTGCCTGGCTGGCCTGGCCATTGCCGCAGCCAATATCCAGGGCGCGCTGCCGCCCAGGGCTGTGCGCGGCCAGCCAGTCAAACAACTGGGCCGGATAGGCGGGGCGAAAGCTGGCATAGGCCCCGGCCTTTTCGCCGAACAGCCTGGTTACATCGCTCATGGGTGCTGCCGCCTGACCGGTGTACGGTACTGTCGTGTGCGCCGGCGCGCTGGCCGGGCGTCAAGGTGGCAGGCCTGCTTCACGGAGCGTTCTCCTCGCGGGGTCCAGCGCTCAGTATAGAACGCTCGACCCGGCGGCGGGGCGGCATGGGCGGGGCGCTCAGTGGCCGCCGAGGTGTTGCCGGATGCGGCTGACCAAGCTGTCAAGGCTGGCGCGGTCATGGGTGTCAATCGTCTTGCAATGGGCCAGTTCCGCGCTGCTCAGCGCTTCGCGGCTGGTTTGCTGGGCCTGGATGACCGCCATGGTCGCATCCGAGGGATCGCCGCCTGCCGCGGTGCGTTGCGCCAGCCACTGCGCGATCACCGTATCCGGTGCCCGGCAGTCGAGGATCAGGAACGGCAGCGCCGCGGCTTCGGCAACCTGCCAGGCGGCATCGCGCTGCACCTGCTTCAGGTAGGTGGCATCGATCACCACGGGCCGGCCGCTGTGCAGGATGCCGGCGGCCAGTTCATGCAGGCGCCGGTAGGTGGCGGCGCTGGCGTCGGCCGTGTAGATGCCGACGTCCAGCTGGCCTGTAGCCGCGCCGGCCTGTTCGCCAAACAGGCGCTTGCGTTCGACGTCCGAGCGCAGGCGAATGGCGCCCAGCTCCTCGACCAGGCGCATGGCGACATGGCTTTTGCCGACCGCCGAGACACCGTGGGTGATCGCCAGGAATGGCGCCGGGATGCTGCTGTAGCTTTCCGCCAGGTTGGCGTAGCTGCGGTACTGGCGCAGGGTGGTCGCGCGGCCTTCGGTGCTGCTCTGGTGGGCCAGGCTGAACAGGCTGACCTTGGCGCGCACCATGGCCCGGTAGGCCTTGTAGAAGTTCAGCAGTTCGACGCCGGCATAGTCGCCGGTGTGTTCCAGCCACTGCGAAACAAAGCGCCGGGACAGGGCGTGCAGGCCGCGGTCCTCGAGGTCCATGGCGAGGAAGGCGGCGTCGCTGACAATGTCGATCAGGCGGAACGGTTCATTGAATTCGATGCAGTCGAACAGCGCGACCCGGCCGTCGAGCAGGGTCGCGTTGCCCAGGTGAATGTCGCCATGGCATTCGCGGATGAAGCCTTCGGCCTTGCGCTGCTCGAGCAGCGGCCGCAGGCGGGCGAAGGTGATTTCGGCCCAGTCTTCCAGGGCAGTCAGCTGCTCGAGGTCGCTCTTGTCACTGAGCATGGCGCGGGCCTGTTCGAAATTCTGCCGTACCGGCGCCATCACCGCCTCGGCGCTGCCCAGCGGGTGCTCGAGCGGTACGCGCGGGGTTTGCTGGTGGAAGGTGGCGATCTGCCGCGCGAGGTCGTCGATATGGCTGGGCAGCAACTCGCCGCGCGCCAGCACATTGGTCAGCAACTGGCTTTGCGGGAACTGACGCATCTGCAGGGCGTACTCGATCACCGCACCGTCACCGCCCAGTTGCGGCGTTGCGACGCTGCCGGTAATCGGCAGCACCTGCAGGTACAGGCCCTGGGTCAGGCGCTGGTTGAGCTGCAGCTCTTCGTTGCAGAAATGCCTGCGCGCCTCGAGGGTGGTGAAGTCGAGAAAACCGAAGTTCACCGGCTTCTTGATCTTGTAGGCATAGGGGCCGGTGAGCAGAACCCAGGAGATGTGCGTTTCGATCAGCTGGAAGCCGTCTACCGGGTGCGGGTAAAGGGCCGGGTTCTGTAGCGCGTCGATCAGCTGCTGGCTCACGGTAAGTCCTTGCTTGGCGTCGGTTTGAGCGGGGCATTATGGCGCTTGTGACGGGACCTGCAAACCGCCGGAAGGCGCCTTCTTGGCTGGGTTAAAGTGCGTATAATGCCGCGCCATGACACGACCCCGCCCCCCTCGCACCTCCCGCAAAGCCCCCTCACGTTCCAGACGCAAGCCTGCGGGCTCGCGTGCCTGGGTGGGCTGGCTGCTCAAGCTGGGGCTGGTAGGCGCGGTTTTGCTGGCCGGGTTGATGGTCTATTTCGATGCCGTGGTGCAGGAGAAATTTTCCGGGAAACGCTGGACAGTGCCGGCCAAGGTCTATGCCCGGCCGCTCGAGTTGTTCGTCGGGCTGAAACTGGACAAGCAGGACTTTCTTACCGAGCTGGATGCCCTCGGCTATCGTCGCGAGGCGGTGGCCGGCAGTCCGGGTGCGGTTTCGGTGGCGGGCAGCACGATCGAGCTGAACACGCGCGGCTTCCAGTTCTACGAAGGCGCGGAGCCTGCGCAAAAGGTTCGCGTGCGCTTTTCCGGCAACTATGTGGCCGAGCTGAGCCGCGCCAATGGCGGCAAGCTGGCGGTAGCCCGGCTCGAGCCGCTGCTGATGGGCGGTCTGTACCCGGCGCACAACGAGGATCGCGTGCTGATCCAGCTCGACCAGGCGCCGCCCTATCTGCTGGAAACCCTGGTGGCGGTGGAGGATCGCGAGTTCTTCAACCACTTTGGCGTCTCGCCCAAGTCGATTGCCCGGGCCATCTGGGTCAATGCGGCGGCCGGCCAGTTGCGCCAGGGTGGCAGTACCCTGACCCAGCAGTTGGTGAAGAACTTCTACCTGACCAGCGAGCGCAGCCTGACGCGCAAGGCGACCGAGGCGCTGATGGCCTTGCTGCTGGAGATGCACTACAGCAAGCAGGAAATCCTCGAGGCCTACCTCAACGAGGTGTTCCTCGGCCAGGACGGCCAGCGCGCCGTGCATGGCTTCGGCCTCGCCAGCCAGCATTATTTCAGCCAACCACTTTCGGAGCTGAAGCTGCATCAGGTGGCCTTGCTGGTCGGCATCGTCAAGGGGCCGTCCTATTACAGCCCGCGGCGCCATCCGGAACGGGCACTGGCGCGGCGTAACCTGGTTCTCGACCTGCTGGTCGAACAGGGTGTCATCACGGCGGCGCAAGCCACGGCGGCCAAGCAGCTACCGCTGGGCGTGACCCAGCGCGGCAGCCTGGCCAACAGCACCTATCCGGCGTTCATGGATCTGGTCAAGCGCCAGCTGCGGCAGGACTACCATGAGGATGACCTGACCGAAGAGGGGCTGCGCATCTTCACCAGCTTCGATCCGATCCGGCAGATGGAGGCCGAGTCCGCCCTGGGCGAGACGCTCAAGCGCCTGGGGTCGCGCAAGGGTGTGGATGAAGTCGAGGCGGCCATGGTGGTGACCAATCCCGAGACCGGCGAGGTGCAGGCGCTGATCGGCAGCCGCCTGCCGCGCTTTGCCGGCTTCAACCGGGCCATCGATGCCGTGCGGCCGATCGGTTCGCTGATCAAGCCGGCAGTCTACCTCACCGCGCTGGAGCGCCCGAGCCAGTACACCCTGACCAGCTGGCTGGTCGACGAACCGTTTTCCATCAAGGGCGCGGACGGTCAGGTCTGGCGGCCACAGAATTATGATCACCTCGCGCATGGCAACATTTACCTGTATCAGGGGCTGGCCAACTCCTACAACTTGTCGACCGCCAAGCTCGGGCTCGAGCTGGGCGTACCCAAGGTACTGAATACCCTCGACCGGCTGGGGGTCGAGCAGGACTGGCCGGCCTACCCGTCCATGCTGCTGGGCGCCGGCGGGCTGAGCCCGATGCAGGTGGCGACGATGTACCAGACCATCGCCAATGGCGGCTTCAATACACCGTTGCGCGGTATTCGCAGCGTACTGACCGCCGATGGCCAGCCACTCAAGCGTTATCCGTTCCAGATCCAGCAACGCTTTGATCCGGGGGCGATTTTCCTGCTGCAAAATGCCATGCAGAAGGTAATGCGCGAGGGCACCGGCCGCTCGGTCTACAGCCAGTTGCCGGCTGCGCTCAACCTGGCCGGCAAGACCGGTACCAGCAATGATTCGCGCGACAGCTGGTTTGCCGGTTTCAGCCAGGACCTGCTCGCGGTGGTCTGGCTGGGGCGCGATGACAATGGCAAGACACCGCTGACCGGCGCGACCGGTGCCCTGCAGGTATGGGCCAGCTTCATGCGCAAGGCCGAACCGATGTCGCTGGATATGCCGTTGCCGGATAATGTGATCCAGGCCTGGGTCGATGCCACGACTGGGCAGGGCTCCGATCCGAGCTGTCCGAATGCCGTGCAGATACCCTATATTCGTGGCAGTCAGCCTGCAGCCGGCTCGCCGTGTGGCCTGTCCGCCCCCGTAGAGTCCGCGATGGACTGGGTGCGTGGCTGGATTGAATGATCAAAGAGGACTGCATGTGAACAGAAGCTGGTTTTTCGTGGTGGGCATCAGTGCATTGCTGGCGGCCGGTTGTGCCAGCCCGCAGCGTGGCTCCATTCCGGTGGTCGATGCCGGCGGGCCGCTGTCCGCCCAAGGCGATGCGGCTGCCGGCGGTGGCAGTTCGATACCTGACGGGCAAAGCCTGGAGCAGGATTCCGGCGTGGTGGTGATGGTGCCCGGGGCCAGTAGTTCGGCACCGATCCAGAGTTTCCCGGCGCCAGGGTCAAGCACGTCGGCGCCACTGAGCAGCGAGCCCCTGCCGGTGGGTGGCTACGCCATGCCGGCGGCACCTGTCCCGGCGGCGCCCACGGGTATTCCCAGTGCCGGCAGCCTGAGTGCGGATGAGCAGCTGGACGGGCCGGTGCTGGCCTTGTTGACCACCGCGCAGCAGCAGCAGGGCAGTGGTGATCTGAACGGTGCGGCCTCCAGCCTGGAGCGCGCCCAGCGGATTGCGCCGCGCGAACCGCAGGTGCTGTATCGCCTGGCCGAAGTTCGCCTAGCCCAGGGTGATGCGGCGCAGGCCGAGCAGCTGGCACGGCGCGGCCTGACCTATGCCGGAGGTCGTCCACAACTGCAGGCCAGCCTGTGGGAGCTGATTGCCCAGGCCCGTGAGCGGCAGGCTGATCCGCAGGGGGCGGCGCAGGCCCGCGAGCGGGCCAAGGTCGCTCTCTGATGGATTTGCGGGTGCTGCAACTGGTCGATCATCTGCTGCTGATCGAGCATGAACTGCAAGTGCAGGGCTGGTGGTCTGCCGAGGCGCCGAGCAGCGAGGCGCTATCCAGCCAGCAACCCTTCTGTGTCGATACGCTGGCCTTCGAACAATGGCTGCAGTGGATTTTCCTGCCGCGCATGAAAGAGATCATCGAGCAGGGTTACCCGCTACCCGCGGTGTCGGGAATTCAGCAGATGGGTGAGATGGTCTACGTCGATCGGCCAGAACAGGCCAGGGCGCTGCTGGCGTTGCTCGGAGCCTTTGACCGGCTGATCGCTGGCTCCGCGGTGTAAGTACAACGGCCTCAGTGGCACTCTTCCTGGATCGCTTTCTGCGTCTGGGCAATTTTTGCCTGCCGCTCGTCTTCGCCCAGGCGGCGGACCTGGCCCTTGTCCTCAACGCTGATGCGCGGATTGTTCTGCAGTTGGGCCAGGTTGGTGCGCAGTGATTCGCAGCGCTTCTGCTGTTCTGCCTGCTGTTTGGCCACGTCCTGCTTGACCCTGGCGTCAATCGCGGCCTGCGGGTCTTCGGCTGTGGTCGGGTTTGCCACGGCGGGTGCTGCTGTGGGGGCAGGCTTCGGCTTGGCCGAGCCGGCCTTGACCAGGGTGGACTGCACGCCTTGCGGTGGTTGTGCGCCGTAATGGGGCTGGCCGGCGGCATCCAGCCACTGGTAAATCGGCGGCGCGGCCATGAGCTGGGTGGACAAGGCAAGCAGGAGACTGCCGGTAAGGGCGATGCGGCGCATGCTGGTTCCTTAAAGTCGATGCGGTATAGGCGGTTACTATAACCAAAAGCGGCTGAGCTGCATGCTGCTCTTGCGGCTGCGCCAGTAAAACTGTGGAGTCAGTACAGGTTTTCCGGGTTGGATGATTGCCGGCCTCACTCGGGCAAGGCAAATGCGTACAGGTAGTCCCCTGCGGCGCGATTGAACATGACATGGCCGCCGGCATTGACCAGCACGTACTGGCGGCCCCGGTAAACATAGGTCATCGGTGTGGCAGTGGCGTCCACCGGCAGCTGGTAGCTCCACAGTTCACGCCCGTCCCCGGCGTCAAAGGCACGGAACAGGCGATCCATGGTGGCGCCAATGAACAGGATGCCGCTGGCGGTGGCCAGTCCGCCACCCAGGTTGGGCGTGCCCCAGTTGATACGGAAGGGCGCGCTGACCGGGCCCATTTCATGTACCGAACCCAGGGCCACGCTCCAGGCGATTTCGCCCCTGGCCAGGTCGACGGCCACCAGCCGCCCCCAGGGCGGCGAACTGCAGGGGATGCCGAGGGGGGACATCAGGGCGCCGATGGCCACGGTGTAGGGGGTACCTTGCATGCGCACGTGCATGGTCTGTCCGGCAGTCGGATGGTCGCGGGTGCCTGACGCCTCGACATTGCGGATCAGCTGGCCGGTGAAGGGCACCGCATTGACGTTGACCATCAGCAGCTGTTTCGCCGGCAGGTAGGCGCCACCGCCCCAGTTGGCTCCGCCCAGGCTGCCCGGGAACATCAGGGTGGCCTGCTCCGAAGGGGGGGTGAACAGGCCTTGATTGTTCAGTGCGGCAATCTTGTCATGGCACTTCTGGCGGTCCCAGAACGTCAGGCCCCAGGCGTCCTCGGGGCGCAGTGATACCGGCATCAGTGGTGGCGGCTTTAGCGGAAAGGGCTGGGTCGGAGAGGTGGTTTCTCCCGGGATGGTGCTGGAAGGTACCGGGCGTTCCTCGATTCCCAGCAGCGGCTTGCCATTGCGGCGGTCCAGGACAAAGACCAGGCCCTGCTTGGTCAACTGGACCAGGGCGGGGATGGTTCCGTTGGTGCCCGGCCAGTCAAACAGGATGGGCTGTGCCGGCGTATCGAAATCCCACAGGTCATGATGCGAGTGCTGGAAGCTCCAGACGTGCTTGCCGGTGCTCAGTTGCAGGGCAACCACGGCATTGGCATTACCGTTGCTGCCGGGCCGCAGCACGCCGTAGTAATCCGGCGATGGGGCGCTGGTCGGCAGGAATACCAGATCCCGCGCGGCATCGATGGCTATCGGCGCCCAGACATTGGCCCCACCGGTGTTGGCGATGCCTTCCAGCGGGTCGAACTGCCAGCGCGGCTCGCCGCTTATCGCGTCAAAGGCGGCGACGATGCCGCGCGGTGCCTTGGCCAGGGCGAAGTCAATGATTGAGGAGCCAACCACCACCACGCCATTGGCGACCGCGGGAGGCGAGCTGCTGGCGACTTCGTCCGGCTTGTAGCGGCCATGTTCGGCCAGGGCCACTTCACCGTTCCTGCCGAAGCCAGGGCAGGGTTTGCCATCCAGGGCGTCCAGCGCTATCAGTCGGCGATCGGCCGTTAGTGTGAAGATGCGCTGCCGGCAGGTTTTGTCCTGGTGGTTGTCGGGGGTTGCCCAGTAACTGACGCCGCGGCAGCGAAACGGGCGGGAGTTGTCCCGATTGATCTGCGGGTCGAATTCCCAGCGCACCGCGCCCGTTCCCGGATCCAGGGCGATCACGCGATTGAACGGAGTGCAATACACCAGAGATTCTCCTGCTGCTTCGGGTAGCAGGAGCGGGGTCGACTGGCCGGCACTGTTGCTCATCGCTTCCGGGTTGCTGGCGAGGTCGCCACTCTGGTGAATCCAGGCAGGAACAAGCTGCCCCACGTTGTCAGGATTGATCAGCGCCAGCGGGCTGTAGTGTTGCCCAAGCGACGGATCAGGCATCCCGCCGGCCTGGGCTGGCGCGGTGGAGAGCAGGGTCAGGCTGCACAGAACGGCAGTCAATATCGATTGTGCTTCAGTCATGGCTTCCGGGTCGCTGCGGCGCGCAAGGCAATATTTGCTGCAGTCTATTCGCATCGGAATGGATTATCAGTCTCTTTCAGCGGTGTTGGCATTGCGTGCGGGTTGCAGTTCGGGGTGCGTGCTGGTGGCCTTGGCAGAGCACATTAACTTGACTTCAACTGCCTGAATCGGAAGAATTACGGGTTCGATGGACATGGGGGCGTCACGCGCCTGTGCCACTTGTACATAGAGGTGCGTACCCGCACCGATCCGCAACACCCGCAACGCGTTACCTCGCGCTGGGTGGGATGCTTCCGCAACACTCTGGTAGCTCCCGTGCTTGCTCATTCAGTAGCTGACGTAGTCAGTGACCATCCGTCGCTCATGCTTGCTGTCTGGCAGTAAACCTATTCGATAGCCGTTCGGTTCGGGCGGTATTCTGGCGTTCTAGAGGTGAACAACGTGGAGCTTTTATCCGGCGCTGAAATGGTCGTCCGCTTTTTGCGTGACGAAGGCGTTAAATACATCTATGGGTACCCGGGTGGTGCCCTTCTGCACATCTACGATGCCTTGTTCAAAGAGCCCGAGGTGACCCATATCCTCGTGCGCCATGAGCAGGCCGCCACGCACATGGCTGATGGCTATGCGCGTGCTACCGGCAAAGCCGGCGTCGTGCTGGTAACTTCCGGCCCTGGCGCCACCAATGCGATCACCGGTATTGCGACCGCCTATATGGATTCCATTCCAATGGTGATCCTGTCTGGTCAGGTTCCCAGCAATCTGGTTGGTACCGATGCGTTCCAGGAAACCGACATGGTCGGGATTTCCCGGCCGATCGTTAAGCACAGCTTCATGATCAAGCACCCGTCGGAAATTCCGGAAGTCATGAAGAAGGCTTTCTATATCGCCCAGTCCGGTCGTCCTGGTCCGGTTGTCGTCGATATTCCGAAGGACATGACCAACCCGGTCGACAAGTTCGAATACGTGTACCCGAAAAAGGTCAAGCTGCGCTCCTACAGCCCGGCTGTCCGCGGTCACTCCGGGCAGATTCGCAAGGCTGTGGAAATGCTCCTCGCCGCCAAGCGTCCGATCATCTATTCCGGTGGTGGCGTGATCATGGGCGGTGCTTCGGCGCCCCTGACCGAACTGGCCAAGGCGCTGAACCTGCCGGTTACCAATACCCTGATGGGGCTTGGTGCGTATCCTGGAACCGATCGCCAGTTCCTGGGGATGCTGGGCATGCACGGCAGCTATACCGCCAATCTGGCGATGCATCATGCCGATGTGATTCTGGCGGTTGGCGCGCGCTTCGATGATCGTGTCATCAACGGCCCGAGCAAGTTCTGTCCGAACGCCAAGATCATCCATATCGATATCGACCCTGCCTCGATTTCCAAGACCATCAAGGCTGACATCCCGATTGTTGGCCCGGTTGACAGTGTCTTGAGCGAGATGGTTGCAACGCTGAAGGAGATTGGCGAGAAGCCCAATCAAGAGGTTCAGGCCAGCTGGTGGAAGCAGATTGACGAATGGCGCGGCAGTCGCGGGATGTTCCCGTATGACCGTGGTGATGGCTCGATCATCAAGCCACAAACGGCAGTTGAAGTGCTGTGCGAGGTCACCCGCGGTGATGCATTCATTACTTCGGACGTCGGTCAGCATCAGATGTTCGCGGCGCAGTACTACCGGTTCGACAAGCCGAATCGCTGGATCAACTCCGGCGGTCTGGGCACCATGGGTTTCGGTTTTCCGGCGGCCATGGGGGTCAAGCTGAGCTTCCCGGATGCCGATGTTGCCTGCGTTACCGGAGAAGGCAGTATCCAGATGAACATTCAGGAGCTGTCTACCTGCCTGCAGTACGGCCTGCCCGTGAAAATCATCAACCTGAACAACGGTGCGCTGGGCATGGTGCGCCAGTGGCAGGACATGCAGTACGGCAGCCGTCATTCGCACTCCTACATGGAGTCGCTGCCGGATTTCGTCAAGCTGGCTGAAGCCTATGGCCATGTGGGCATGCGGATCACCGAGCTGAAGGATCTCAAGCCGAAGATGGAAGAAGCGTTTGCCATGAAGGATCGCCTGGTGTTCCTCGATATCAAGGTTGATACCAGTGAGCACGTCTATCCGATGCAGATCAGAGATGGCTCCATGCGCGACATGTGGCTGAGCAAGACGGAGCGGACCTGAATATGCGACATATAATTTCGCTTTTGCTGGAAAATGAACCAGGCGCACTGTCCCGCGTGGTAGGCCTGTTTTCCCAGCGCAATTACAACATCGAAAGCCTCACCGTGGCGCCGACCGAGGATGCGACCCTGTCGCGGCTGACGCTGACCACGGTCGGGCACGATGAAGTCATTGAGCAGATCACCAAGAACCTGAACAAGCTCATTGAAGTGGTCAAGCTGGTGGACCTGTCGGAAAGCGCACACATCGAGCGTGAATTGATGCTGGTCAAGGTCAAGGCGACTGGGGCCCAGCGCGCAGAGATCAAGCGCACTACCGATATCTTCCGCGGCCAGATCGTGGATGTGACCACCAGCGTCTACACCATCCAGCTGGCCGGGACGACGGACAAGCTGGACAGCTTTATCGAGGCGATCGGCGCTGCCTCGATTCTGGAAACCGTACGCAGTGGCGTTACAGGCATTGCCCGTGGCGACAAGGTTCTGAGCATTTAAACCATTTACAACTGACCCTAGGGGTCGAATAGGGGAATATCCATGAAAGTGTATTACGACAAAGACTGTGATCTTTCGATCATCCGCGGCAAGAAAGTCGCCATCATCGGTTACGGCTCCCAGGGCCATGCGCATGCATGCAACCTCAAGGATTCGGGCGTGGATGTTACGGTTGGCCTGCGTCCGGGTTCCGCCACTGTTGCCAAGGCGCAAGCCCATGGCCTGACGGTGAAGAGTGTTCCCGAAGCAGTGGCTGCTGCCGATCTGGTGATGATCCTGACGCCGGACGAGTTCCAGAGTCGTCTGTATCGTGATGAGGTTGAGCCGAATCTGAAGAAAGGCGCCACCCTGGCCTTCGCCCACGGTTTCGCCATTCACTACAATCAGGTGGTGCCGCGTGCCGACCTCGACGTGATCATGATCGCGCCCAAGGCCCCGGGCCACACCGTTCGTTCCGAGTTCGTCAAGGGTGGCGGTATTCCTGACCTGGTTGCGATCTTCCAGGACGCTTCCGGCAATGCCAAGAATGTTGCGCTGTCCTACGCTTCCGGCGTCGGCGGTGGTCGTACCGGCATCATCGAGACCACGTTCAAGGATGAAACCGAAACCGATCTGTTCGGTGAGCAAGCGGTGCTCTGTGGTGGTTGTGTCGAGCTGGTCAAGGCCGGCTTCGAGACGCTGGTTGAAGCAGGCTACGCGCCGGAAATGGCTTATTTCGAATGCTTGCACGAGTTGAAGCTGATCGTTGACCTCATGTACGAAGGCGGTATCGCCAACATGAACTATTCGATCTCCAATAATGCCGAGTATGGCGAGTACGTGACCGGCCCTGAAGTGATCAACGCCGAGTCGCGTCAGGCTATGCGCAATGCACTCAAGCGCATTCAGGACGGCGAGTACGCCAAGATGTTCATCCTGGAGGGTGCTTCCAACTATCCATCGATGACAGCCTATCGGCGCAACAATGCAGCCCATGGCATTGAAGTGGTTGGCGAGAAACTGCGCTCCATGATGCCTTGGATTGCGGCTAACAAGCTGGTCGACAAGAGCAAGAACTAAGCGCGACTGTCGAGGTCATAAAAACGCGGCGAATGCCGCGTTTTTTATTGTCTGCCCCGGCTTCTGGTATAAAGCTGTAACGCTGGATTCAGATTTGTCGGGTCCATGGCACAGATTCCATCGTCTGTTTTTCTCAAATCGTCGAAAGGTGCTGTTGATGAACGAACGTCCCGAAGGTGCTCCCAAAGCTGCTGATTCGGAAAGGTTGCTGCCCGTTGATGAGCATGTAGAAGAAGGCTGTGATGCCGAGGGGCGCAAGGTTCGCCATCGCGGCGTGTATCTGTTGCCGAATCTGTTCACCACGGCGAATTTGTTTGCTGGCTATTTCGCGATCATCAATGCGGTCAACGGCAACTTCGAGGTTGCAGCCATAACGGTCTTCGTCGCAATGGTGCTGGACAGTCTTGACGGCCGAGTCGCCAGGCTGACAAATACGCAAAGCGCTTTTGGCGCTGAATATGACTCCCTGTCCGATATGGTTGCCTTTGGCGTGGCTCCGGCCATCCTGGCATACGAGTGGGCGCTTTCCGCGCTGGGGAATGTCGGGCTGGCAGTCTCGTTCATTTATGTGGCTTGCGCTGCGCTGCGCCTGGCTCGTTTCAATACCCAGATAGGCAAGGCGGATAGCCGCTATTTTATTGGCCTGGCCAGTCCTGCGGCGGCGGGCGTGGTTGCCGGGACGGTCTGGGCGGTCTGGACGCTCGGCGAGAAAAGCGGCGTTGCGGGTCAAGACCTGCCCATCGTGGTGGTAGTCCTGTTTGCTTTACTGGTTGCTGCTGCTGGCCTGCTGATGGTCAGCAACTTCAAGTACAGCAGTTTCAAGAAACTTGATTTGCGGGGGCGAGTGCCCTTCGTGGCGATACTGGCCATTGTGTTGGGGTTTGCTGTGGTCTTTAGCGATCCCGCGCGGATTTTGTTGCTGGCGTTTCTGGCGTACGCAACATCAGGGCCTCTTCAGTACTTGTTGCGGCTGCGTAAGCGTAATAGGTCGCAGGTATAGCTGTCCGGGCTGTCGTGATTAATTCGCCGGTAGCTTAGGGGGCTGCGAAGGAGCTTCGGATGGGGGCCGGCGCATCCAGTGGTTGGGTTGTAGGGTGGATGCCCTGTGGCTGCTGGCTGTTGAATTGGCCGTTGACTGACTCTTGTGCTATTCCTAAACAAAAGTGATCGGTTATGTTGACACGGGTGGTTAAGTCTGTAGAATTCGCCTCCCGCTACCGGCATGCAGTGTTGGTGTTAGTAGCGCAAGCGGTTGAGAAGAAACGAAAAATTCTTTGAAATAGGCTTGACGGAAGTAGAGGCTGCTGTAGAATGCGCGGCCTTGGTTGAGACGAACGAATCAGCCAAACGCTCTTTAACAACTGAATCAAGCAATTCGTGTGGGTGCTTGTGTAGTAAGACTGAGGATCGCAAGATTATCAGCATCACAAGTAACACTCGTTAATTTGAGAGTTTTTTGCGATTGCTGAGCCAAGTTTAGGGTTTTCTCAAAACCCGATCAGTATTGAACTGAAGAGTTTGATCATGGCTCAGATTGAACGCTGGCGGCAGGCCTAACACATGCAAGTCGAGCGGTAGAGAAAAGCTTGCTTTTCTTGAGAGCGGCGGACGGGTGAGTAATGCCTAGGAATCTGCCTGGTAGTGGGGGATAACGTTCGGAAACGGACGCTAATACCGCATACGTCCTACGGGAGAAAGTGGGGGATCTTCGGACCTCACGCTATCAGATGAGCCTAGGTCGGATTAGCTAGTTGGTGAGGTAATGGCTCACCAAGGCGACGATCCGTAACTGGTCTGAGAGGATGATCAGTCACACTGGAACTGAGACACGGTCCAGACTCCTACGGGAGGCAGCAGTGGGGAATATTGGACAATGGGCGCAAGCCTGATCCAGCCATGCCGCGTGTGTGAAGAAGGTCTTCGGATTGTAAAGCACTTTAAGTTGGGAGGAAGGTCAGTAGCTTAATACGTTGCTGATTTGACGTTACCGACAGAATAAGCACCGGCTAACTCTGTGCCAGCAGCCGCGGTAATACAGAGGGTGCAAGCGTTAATCGGAATTACTGGGCGTAAAGCGCGCGTAGGTGGTTTTGTAAGTTGGATGTGAAATCCCCGGGCTCAACCTGGGAACTGCATCCAAAACTGCAAAGCTAGAGTACGGTAGAGGGTGGTGGAATTTCCTGTGTAGCGGTGAAATGCGTAGATATAGGAAGGAACACCAGTGGCGAAGGCGACCACCTGGACTGATACTGACACTGAGGTGCGAAAGCGTGGGGAGCAAACAGGATTAGATACCCTGGTAGTCCACGCCGTAAACGATGTCAACTAGCCGTTGGGTTCCTTGAGGACTTAGTGGCGCAGCTAACGCATTAAGTTGACCGCCTGGGGAGTACGGCCGCAAGGTTAAAACTCAAATGAATTGACGGGGGCCCGCACAAGCGGTGGAGCATGTGGTTTAATTCGAAGCAACGCGAAGAACCTTACCTGGCCTTGACATGTCGAGAACTTTCTAGAGATAGATTGGTGCCTTCGGGAACTCGAACACAGGTGCTGCATGGCTGTCGTCAGCTCGTGTCGTGAGATGTTGGGTTAAGTCCCGTAACGAGCGCAACCCTTGTCCTTAGTTACCAGCACGTTATGGTGGGCACTCTAAGGAGACTGCCGGTGACAAACCGGAGGAAGGTGGGGATGACGTCAAGTCATCATGGCCCTTACGGCCAGGGCTACACACGTGCTACAATGGTCGGTACAGAGGGTTGCCAAGCCGCGAGGTGGAGCTAATCCCACAAAACCGATCGTAGTCCGGATCGCAGTCTGCAACTCGACTGCGTGAAGTCGGAATCGCTAGTAATCGTGAATCAGAATGTCACGGTGAATACGTTCCCGGGCCTTGTACACACCGCCCGTCACACCATGGGAGTGGGTTGCTCCAGAAGTAGCTAGTCTAACCGCAAGGGGGACGGTTACCACGGAGTGATTCATGACTGGGGTGAAGTCGTAACAAGGTAGCCGTAGGGGAACCTGCGGCTGGATCACCTCCTTAATCGAAGACTTCAGCTTCTTCATAAGCACCCACACGAATTGCTTGATTCACTTGCGAAAAGCGATTGGGTTAATAGACCCGAGAGAGACGATTGGGTCTGTAGCTCAGTTGGTTAGAGCGCACCCCTGATAAGGGTGAGGTCGGCAGTTCGAATCTGCCCAGACCCACCAATTGTCAAGGGTCGTGGCCAGATCATTAGATGGGGCCATAGCTCAGCTGGGAGAGCGCCTGCCTTGCACGCAGGAGGTCAACGGTTCGATCCCGTTTGGCTCCACCATTAACTCGAAATCGCTGAAAGCTCAGAACTGAGCATCTGCCTGGATAGGCTGAGATGTTGAGTTCTGGTCTTTGCGCCAGAACTGTTCTTTAAAAATTTGGGTATGTGATAGAAGTGACCAAACAATCTCTTTCACTGGTGATTGTTTGAGTCAAGGTAAAATTTGCGTGTTCTCAAGTGCAAATTTTCGGCGAATGTCGTCTTCACGTTCGAGACAGTAACCAGATTGCTTGGGGTTATATGGTCAAGTGAAGAAGCGCATACGGTGGATGCCTTGGCAGTCAGAGGCGATGAAAGACGTGGTAGCCTGCGAAAAGCTTCGGGGAGTCGGCAAACAGACTTTGATCCGGAGGTGTCTGAATGGGGGAACCCAGCCATCATAAGATGGTTATCTTGTACTGAATACATAGGTGCAAGAGGCGAACCAGGGGAACTGAAACATCTAAGTACCCTGAGGAAAAGAAATCAACCGAGATTCCCTTAGTAGTGGCGAGCGAACGGGGACTAGCCCTTAAGCTTCTTTGATTTTAGCGGAACGCTCTGGAAAGTGCGGCCATAGTGGGTGATAGCCCTGTACGCGAAAAGGTCTTAGAAGTGAAATCGAGTAGGACGGAGCACGAGAAACTTTGTCTGAATATGGGGGGACCATCCTCCAAGGCTAAATACTACTGACTGACCGATAGTGAACTAGTACCGTGAGGGAAAGGCGAAAAGAACCCCGGAGAGGGGAGTGAAATAGATCCTGAAACCGTATGCGTACAAGCAGTGGGAGCCTACTTTGTTGGGTGACTGCGTACCTTTTGTATAATGGGTCAGCGACTTATATTCAGTGGCGAGCTTAACCGAATAGGGGAGGCGTAGCGAAAGCGAGTCTTAATAGGGCGCTTTAGTCGCTGGGTATAGACCCGAAACCGGGCGATCTATCCATGGGCAGGTTGAAGGTTGGGTAACACTAACTGGAGGACCGAACCGACTACCGTTGAAAAGTTAGCGGATGACCTGTGGATCGGAGTGAAAGGCTAATCAAGCTCGGAGATAGCTGGTTCTCCTCGAAAGCTATTTAGGTAGCGCCTCATGTATCACTGCTGGGGGTAGAGCACTGTTTCGGCTAGGGGGTCATCCCGACTTACCAAACCGATGCAAACTCCGAATACCAGCAAGTGCCGAGCATGGGAGACACACGGCGGGTGCTAACGTCCGTCGTGAAAAGGGAAACAACCCAGACCGTCAGCTAAGGTCCCAAAGTTATGGTTAAGTGGGAAACGATGTGGGAAGGCTTAGACAGCTAGGAGGTTGGCTTAGAAGCAGCCACCCTTTAAAGAAAGCGTAATAGCTCACTAGTCGAGTCGGCCTGCGCGGAAGATGTAACGGGGCTCAAACCATACACCGAAGCTACGGGTATCACGTAAGTGATGCGGTAGAGGAGCGTTCTGTAAGCCTGTGAAGGTCAGTTGAGAAGCTGGCTGGAGGTATCAGAAGTGCGAATGCTGACATGAGTAACGACAATGGGTGTGAAAAACACCCACGCCGAAAGACCAAGGGTTCCTGCGCAACGTTAATCGACGCAGGGTTAGTCGGTCCCTAAGGCGAGGCTGAAAAGCGTAGTCGATGGGAAACAGGTTAATATTCCTGTACTTCTAGTTACTGCGATGGAGGGACGGAGAAGGCTAGGCCAGCACGGCGTTGGTTGTCCGTGTTTAAGGTGGTAGATCGAATGCTTAGGCAAATCCGGGCGTTCAAGATCGAGAACTGATGACGAGTTGTCTTTTAGATGACGAAGTGGTTGATGCCATGCTTCCAAGAAAAGCTTCTAAGCTTCAGGTAACTAGGAACCGTACCCCAAACCGACACAGGTGGTTGGGTAGAGAATACCAAGGCGCTTGAGAGAACTCGGGTGAAGGAACTAGGCAAAATGGCACCGTAACTTCGGGAGAAGGTGCGCCGGTGAGGGTGAAGTATTTACTACGTAAGCCCATGCCGGTCGAAGATACCAGGCCGCTGCGACTGTTTATTAAAAACACAGCACTCTGCAAACACGAAAGTGGACGTATAGGGTGTGACGCCTGCCCGGTGCCGGAAGGTTAATTGATGGGGTTAGCGCAAGCGAAGCTCTTGATCGAAGCCCCGGTAAACGGCGGCCGTAACTATAACGGTCCTAAGGTAGCGAAATTCCTTGTCGGGTAAGTTCCGACCTGCACGAATGGCGTAACGATGGCGGCGCTGTCTCCACCCGAGACTCAGTGAAATTGAAATCGCTGTGAAGATGCAGTGTATCCGCGGCTAGACGGAAAGACCCCGTGAACCTTTACTGTAGCTTTGCACTGGACTTTGAACTTGTTTGTGTAGGATAGGTGGGAGGCTTTGAAGCGTGGACGCCAGTTCGCGTGGAGCCAACCTTGAAATACCACCCTGGCAACTTTGAGGTTCTAACTCTGGTCCGTTATCCGGATCGAGGACAGTGTATGGTGGGCAGTTTGACTGGGGCGGTCTCCTCCTAAAGAGTAACGGAGGAGTACGAAGGTGCGCTCAGACCGGTCGGAAATCGGTCGTAGAGTATAAAGGCAAAAGCGCGCTTGACTGCGAGACAGACACGTCGAGCAGGTACGAAAGTAGGTCTTAGTGATCCGGTGGTTCTGTATGGAAGGGCCATCGCTCAACGGATAAAAGGTACTCCGGGGATAACAGGCTGATACCGCCCAAGAGTTCATATCGACGGCGGTGTTTGGCACCTCGATGTCGGCTCATCACATCCTGGGGCTGAAGCCGGTCCCAAGGGTATGGCTGTTCGCCATTTAAAGTGGTACGCGAGCTGGGTTTAGAACGTCGTGAGACAGTTCGGTCCCTATCTGCCGTGGACGTTTGAGATTTGAGAGGGGCTGCTCCTAGTACGAGAGGACCGGAGTGGACGAACCTCTGGTGTTCCGGTTGTCACGCCAGTGGCATTGCCGGGTAGCTATGTTCGGAAAAGATAACCGCTGAAAGCATCTAAGCGGGAAACTTGCCTCAAGATGAGATCTCACTGGAGCCTTGAGCTCCCTGAAGGGCCGTCGAAGACTACGACGTTGATAGGTTGGGTGTGTAAGCGCTGTGAGGCGTTGAGCTAACCAATACTAATTGCCCGTGAGGCTTGACCATATAACACCCAAACAATTTGTAGTTTGCGTGCTCGATGGTTGAAGTCGACAACAAACCGAAAGTTTGCCAGAACACGCATTACCAACCGATATCACATACCCGATTCGCTGTAGCGGCTAACCCCGAGACAGCAACAAAATTGCTTGACGACCATAGAGCGTTGGAACCACCTGATCCCATCCCGAACTCAGAAGTGAAACGATGCATCGCCGATGGTAGTGTGGGGTTTCCCCATGTGAGAGTAGGTCATCGTCAAGCACCTATCCCAAACCCCCGATCCGCGTAAGCGGGTCGGGGGTTTGCTTTTGCAGGATAGGGTTATA
>NZ_JADOBE010000006.1:0-16337 GCF_015637705.1 Pseudomonas sp. N040
CAACAGCATTTCCGGCAGCGGCGCACTGGTTCAGGCCGGCAGCGGCACCACCACCCTTACCGGCACCAACACCTACAGCGGCGGCACCACGGTCAACGCCGGCACCCTGCAGGTAGGGAGTGGCGGTACCACTGGCAGTCTGGGCAACGGGGACGTAGTGAACGATGGCATCCTGAACTTCTACCGCAGCGATGACATCGACATCGACAGCATCATTGCCGGCAACGGCACACTTAACCAGTTGGGCAGCGGCACCCTGCGTCTCAACGGGCTGAACAGCTACACCGGTGCCACCACGGTGAGCGCCGGCATGTTGCAGGTCAACGGCTCCATCGCCGCATCCAGTCAGACCGATGTGCTTTCGGGCGCGCTGATCAAGGGCAATGGCAGCATCGGCAACCTCTTCGTCCAATCAGGGGCAAGCATTGCTCCGGGCAACTCGATCGGGACTTTGACCATCAACGGCAACTTCACCCAGCAGGGGGTTTACCAGTTCGAATACCGTGCCGTACCGCTGGGCCAGTCGCGTGGGCGCAACATGCTGGAAGGCTCGACGCTGGCCGAACAGGACGCCGATCTGATTCATGTTACCGGCAGCGGCAACCTCGCCGGCGGTTCAGTGGTGCTGCAACCGCTGAGTACTACTGCCGAGTTCGATGCGGCCCTGGCCGCCAGTCCGACCCGGGCCATGCGCTACCTGATGCTGCGCGCAGATGGCGGACTGGGCGGCACCCAATATGTAGCCCTGTCTAACGGTGACGTCCGGCTGGAATACCCCAACGCCACGGACGTGGAACTGGTGGTACGCACCCCGGTGCCGGTACTGGTCACCGGCAAGGCGCCCAGCGTCCTGGCCGCCGCCGACCAGGGCCTGTGGCAGGCAGCCGTGCTTGGCATGGCTCGCCAGCGCCCGCGCTGCGACGAGAACAGCGGGGCTGGCGAGGCGAGCACGCGCTGCACCTTCATGCAAGGCAGCAGCTGGTGGGCCAGGCAATCGGAACCGGGCAGCCTGACCAGCGATGACAACCATGCAGCTGACGGCTTGATCGGTGCGGGATTCGCCGCCAATGACAACTTGTGGCTGGGTGTGGCGCTGGGCGGCGGCGATGCCAACCTGTATGACAGCAGTGCAGGACATGCCGACAGCGACACCACCAGCGGCTACCTGTGGAGCCAGTGGCGCGCCGGTCCTGTCGATCTGCGCGGCTGGCTGGGCGGCAGCTACTACGACATATCCAGCAAGCGCGACACCCTGCTCGGCGCAGCAGCCAAGGCCGACTACCACGCATGGCAGGGCATGGCGGCAATCGAAGGCCGCTACTGGTACGCGCTCGGCAACAACCTGCGGGCCAGCCCGCTGGCAAGCCTGCAGGCGACCTGGCTGAACCGTTCCAGCTACCATGAAGACGGCGGCAGCATCGAAAGTTTCTCCGCAGACGGCCAGCAGCAGAGCAGCC
Source organism: Pseudomonas sp. N040 (assembly GCF_015637705.1). Lineage (GTDB taxonomy): Bacteria > Pseudomonadota > Gammaproteobacteria > Pseudomonadales > Pseudomonadaceae > Aquipseudomonas. The sequence continues at coordinate 1,458 of NZ_JADOBE010000006.1, forward strand.
TGCAGTCACTGCTGGGAGCGGAACTGGCCTGGGACAGCGCCCTGGGGGACATGCCCCTGACGCTGGAAGGAAGCCTCGGCTGGCAGCACGAATTCAACCCCACCAGCACCACTCTGTCCGGCATCTATGCCGGGGATTACACCTCAACCAACATGCAGCAAGAAACCGCTGACTTGCCGCCCAATGAACTGCGCGCCGGCCTGGCGGCAACCCTGTTCATGGGCGGCAACGGCAGCTTGCGACTGGGCTATGACGGTGGTTTTGCCAGCGACGACAGCAGCAATCAGCAACAGGCAATCACGCTGCGTTACAGCTTCGCCTGGTAAGGGAAGCCCCATTTTTCGGCTCCCTGGCTGGCCGGCGCTGCCGCACAGCCGGCTATGCGCCCTATCCGCGCCTGTCTGCCTGCCGCGGCAGCAGCTTGCCTGCGTGAGCACAAGCGGCACCGGCCGGGTTGTTGCGCAGGCCGTCGAGCATCTCCAGGATGCCCTGGCGCTGTTCGCCAAGGCGGACCTGCAACTGCTCGATCTCTTCCAGGCGCGCCTGCAGGCCCTGCACGATCATCGCGTGCGAGCCTTCGCTGCCCTGGCTGGCGAGCACCTTGCGGATCTGCTCCAGATTGAAGCCGAGGCTTTGCGCCAGGCGGATCAGGCCGATGCGCTCGAGGGTTTCCACCGGATAGTCGCGATAGCCGTTGCCGGCTCGGCGCGGGGCCGGCAACAGGCCGTTGCCTTCATAAAACCGCAGGGTCGACGCGGCCACTCCGCTCAGCCCCGCCAACTCACCAATCCGCATGACACGCTCCGCGCTTGACCTTAAAGCCAGCTTCAAGCTTAGCATCGCGGCAACTCAAGCCAACAGCGGAATTCCAGCATGACCCACTCTGCGCTATTCACCCCGCTCGCGCTGCCCTGCGGCGCGGTGATTCCCAATCGTCTGGCCAAGGCCGCCATGGAAGAGAACATGGCGGTGCCCGGTCAGCTGCCCGGCGACACCCTGACCGGTCTCTACCGGCGCTGGGCCGAGGGCGGCATCGGACTGATCATCACCGGCAACGTGATGGTCGACGGACGCGCCATGACCGGCCCGGGCGGCGTGGTGCTGCAGCAAGGTACGCCGCTGGAGCCCTTCAAGCGCTGGGCCAAAGCCGCGCAGGAAGGCGGCGCGCAGGTCTGGATGCAGCTCAACCACCCGGGCCGCCAGGTGTTCGCCAGCATGGGCGGCAACTGCTGGGCGCCTTCGGCGGTGGCGCTGGACATGGGCAAGCACTCGCACCTGTTCGGCCAGCCCAAGGCCATGGACGAGGCCGAGATCGCCGAGCTGATCGAGCGCTTCGCCAGCAGCGCGCAGCTGGCCGAGCAGGCCGGCTTCCATGGCGTGCAGATCCATGCTGCCCACGGCTACCTGCTGTCCCAGTTCCTCTCGCCATTGAGCAACCGCCGCACCGATCAGTGGGGCGGCGCGCTGGAAAACCGCGCGCGCCTGCTCTGCGCGGTGATCCGTGCGGTGCGGGCACGGGTCTCCCCCGGCTTTGCCGTGGCGGTGAAGATCAACTCCGCCGACTTCCAGCGTGGCGGCTTCGACGCTGCCGACGCCCTGGCCACCGTGCAACTGCTCAACCAGCTGCCGGTGGACCTGCTCGAACTGTCCGGCGGCAGCTACGAAAGCCCGGCCATGCAAGGGCGTACCACCGATGGCCGCACACTGGCGCGCGAAGCCTACTTCCTCGAATTTGCCGCGCAGCTGGCCGGTGCCGCGCGCATGCCGCTGATGACCACCGGCGGCATCCGCCGCCGTGCGGTGGCCGAACAAGTCATCGTCCAGGGCGTGGCCATGGTCGGCATGGCCACGGCGCTGACCCTAGCCCCCGACCTGCCGGCGCGCTGGCGTACCGGCGAAGACGCCGAAGCCAGCCTGCCGCCGGTGACCTGGTCGGACAAGACCATGGCCGCACTGGCCACCATGTCGGTGATCAAGCGCCAGTTGCGCCGCCTCGGCGCGCGGCGCAACAGCAAGCCGGATGCCTCGCCGCTGCTGTCATTGATCCTCGACCGCCTGCGCGTGCAACGCCTGACCCGCCGCTATCGCAACTGGCTGACGCAGCAGAAGCAGGCCTGAAGATGGCGTTCAGGTGCTGCGCAGGTTGCGGGGAAGTGGGTGAGTTGTAGCGGATTGGCAATCCGCTGCTGTGCTTTTGGCTGGCAGTGAGATTGCGAGCTGCATCGCAGCGTCTTCCTTGTCCCTGCGCCCCCCTTTTCGCCTTGATGGCGAGTTACTTTCTCTTGACTCGCTGTGCTCGCCCTGCGGGCCAGCCTGCGGCTGTTACTCCGCTTCGCTACGTTTGCTTGTGCAAAGAGAAAGTAAGCAAAGAGAAAGCGCGCCCGGCATCCGGCCCGGCATTTCGCTGCGCTGCATGCCGGGTGCGTTCGCTCCATCGATGCTCCGGGGGCACGCTGCGAAGGGCCATCCTTGGCCCATCGCAGCTCTCGCGGCATCCATGCCGCTCAACCCCCTCCACACCGATTCCGCTCACCCTCCTGACGGGACTGTCAGTCCGTGCACACCAACAGCTTTTTCGGTCTCAAGTCGAACAAATGGCTTCGGTAGTCGGACCGTCCCCGTCAGGAGGCCGAGTGCAGGTGCTGTGCAGAGGGGCATTTGGCAGGGATGCCAAATGAGGAACGATGGGCCATGGATGGCCCTTCGTGACGACCCTCGGAACAGTGCCGGAACGAGGGGAGTCGAGCGTAGCGAGACCCGCATGCCGGGGGGTGTTTCTTTTGCTTACTTTTCTTTGCACAAGCAAACGCAGCGCAGCGAAGTAACAGCCGCAGGCTGGCCCGCAGGGCGAGCATAGCGAGTCAAGAAAAGTGAGGCGCCCGGCGGGGCGCAACCCAAGCGATCTAGCGACTGCGATAACCAGCCCGGCTCAGCCAAAAAATCAGCAGCGGATTGCCAAACCATTCCCCACTCATGAACTGCGAAAATCACAGCCCACAAAATAATCCCCACTCACTGGTAGACAACCGATGAGCGGGGCTCTTTGTTTCAGCGCTGCAAATACTCAGGGACGCGGCTTGAGCTGCAACATCGCGCGGGCCTCGTCCGGGCTGGCGATCTCTCTCCCGGCGCGGCGCGCGCAGGCGGCCAGTTCGCTGATCAGGTCGCCGTTGCCGCGCGCGCGTGAACCGTCGGGCAGGTAGAAGGTATCCTCCAGGCCGCTGCGCAACATGCCGCCGAGGTCGGCGGTCTTCTGGTGCACTGGCCAGATTTCCTCGCGGCCGATCAGCGTGGTTTGCCAGAAGGTCCCCGGCTCGCGCCAGCGCTCGAGCAGGACCAGCAACTCGGCATCCACCGGCATGCCGGAGGCGACGCCCATGACGAAGTTGTATTCGATGTCCTTGACCATGCCGGCCTTCTTGAACATGCCCACCGAGCGCATGATGCCGACGTCGAAACACTCGAATTCCGGATGGGTCCCGCACTCGTCCATCACCGTGATGAACTCCTGGATCTTCGCCACCGGGTTGTCGAAGACCATCGGCGGCCAGGCCCACTTGCCGTCGCTCCTGATCTTCAGGTAGTTCAGCGAACCGGCGTTGCAGGCGGCGATTTCCGGCTTCAGGCGGCGAATGCAGGCCAGCGGGCCGGAGATATCCTTGCCGACCACCCCGGTGGTCAGGTTGATGATCACCCCGGGGCAGGCGTCCCGGATGGCCTCGCTCACCTCGAACATCACTTGCGGATCCCAGGACGGCAGGTGCCCCTTGCCTTCCTCCTGCTGGCGCACATGCACGTGCATGATCGAGGCGCCGGCGTCATAGGCGGCGCGGGCTTCGGCGGCCATCTCGGCCGGGGTCACGGGTACCGGGTGCTGCTTGGGATCGGTGAGCACGCCGGTCAGCGCGCAGGTCAGAATCGCCTTGTTCATCATGCAACCTCGAGTAAGGATTCAACCAAGTCATCAGGGAACACAGCAGGCCGCATTGTAGGAGGCCAGGATGCGCCGGCACGGCGACAAAACCGCCGAAGAGCCACGGCACACACGCCACATTTCGCATGTTTGGCAGAAATGCCATTAATTTATCCGGCAATACCGGCCACAGTCTGCCTGTCACTGGCAGGCCCGGCAGCAGGAGACACCGGCACGCCAGCAGGGCATCCGCCTTCAAAGCGCGTACCGATTAGGGCATGCTGCAACCTTTGAATACAATTAAAACCAAGGGGAAAAAACCTCATGTATGCCCTGATGGCACTGATCTTCATTGCCGGCTACCTGTGCATCGCCTTCGAACACCCACTGCAAATCGACAAGGCAGCCTCGGCGATTCTTACCGCGGTGTTCTGCTGGACGGTTCTGGTGCTGGGTGCCGAGAGCATCCTGCCAGCCCTGCAAAGCGCCGCGGCGCATGGCATCAGCGGCGAATTGCGCCACCATCTCGGGGAAATTTCCGAGATCCTGTTTTTCCTGATGGGCGCCATGACCATCGTCGAACTGATCGACGCGCATGACGGTTTCAAGGTCATTACCGATCGCATCCGCACCAACCGGCGGGTCACCCTGCTCTGGCTGATCGGCTTCATCACCTTCTTCCTGTCTGCCACGCTGGACAACCTGACCACCACCATCGTCATGGTTTCGCTGCTGCGCAAACTGCTCAAGGATCGCCATGAACGCTGGTTCTATGCCGGCATCGTGGTCATCGCGGCCAACGCCGGTGGCGCCTGGTCACCGATTGGCGATGTCACCACCACCATGCTCTGGATCGGCAACCAGATCACCGCCAGCGGCATCATTGGCCAGCTGCTCATCCCCAGCCTGGTCTGCCTGCTGGTGCCACTGATCTTCCTCAGCCTGACCATGAAAGGCGAATTCGAGCGCCCCGCACTGGAAGTGCTGGAAGAGCACAGTCCCGACCCCACCACCCCTTTCGAGCGCAACCTGGTGTTCATCCTGGGCGTCGGCGCCCTGCTGTTCGTTCCGGTATTCAAGGCTCTGACCCACCTGCCTCCCTACATGGGCATCCTGTTCGGCCTCGGCGTACTCTGGGTCACCACGGAAATCCTTCACCGCAGCAAGAATGCCGAAGACCGGCACGAACTCTCGGTGGTCGGCGTGCTGCGCAAGATCGACACCACCAGCATCCTGTTCTTCCTCGGCATCCTGCTGGCAGTCTCCAGCCTGGCTACCGCCGGCCACCTGACCCAGGTTGCCACGGCCCTGAAGGACAGCCTGGGCAACGTCTACGCCATCAATATCGCCATTGGCCTGCTGTCCGCCGTGGTCGACAACGTGCCCCTGGTGGCCGGTGCCATGAAGATGTATCCACTGGTCAGCGCAGAGGCCCTGGCAACGGCGGGCGACCAGAGCGGCTGGCTCGGCAGCTTTGTGGTCGACGGCGCCTTCTGGGAACTGCTGGCGTATTGCGCCGGTACCGGTGGCAGCTGCCTGATCATCGGCTCGGCGGCCGGGGTGGCGGCGATGGGCATGGAGAAGATCGACTTCCTCTGGTACCTGAAGAAGATCAGCCTGCTGGCGCTGCTCGGCTATCTGGCGGGTGCCGCCACCTATATCGGCCTGGCGCAGTTCTGAGGCAAGCAAAGCCCATGGAAATCAGCAAGACCCGCAGCAGTTTCTACCGCCGCCTGTACGTGGCCTGGCTGATCGACAGTGGCCAGGCCTGCAGCGTGCCGGCGCTGATGGCGGCCACCGGCATGCCGCGGCGCACCGCCCAGGACACCCTCGCCGCGCTGGCCGAGCTGGATATCGACTGCGTGTTCGAGCAGGACGCCGGCGCACGCAACAACAGCGGCCACTACCGTATCGCCAGCTGGGGGCCGATTGACCGCCGCTGGGTCGAGACTCACCTGCCCCGCCTGCGCCAGCTGCTGGGCTACCCGTAACCCTTCCGCCACCCCACAGGGAACACGCCTGCCATGAGTACACCGAACGCCCCCGCCTGGGCCCAGAACATGCGCCGCTTCACCAACTGGCTGACCCAGGACATCGGTGGCGGTCCGCGGCCGTGGAAGTTCTCCTGGGTGATCAACCTGCAGAAAGGCGGGACCTTCTTCTTCCTCGGCTGGCTGATCTGGCTGTACGACAACCACACCACCGGCGCCTGGATCTACCTGGCCCTGCATGGCACCTACGGGCTGGTCTGGCTGCTCAAGGACCTGGCCTTTCCCGACCCCAACTGGCAGGTACGCATCACCCTGCTCGGCGGCCTCAATGCCTTTCTCGGCGTGCTCGGCTGGTACTGGGTGTTCGGCTGGCTGCTGATCTCCGGCACCGCGCAACCGGACTACCCGCTGCCCGACTACGCCTGGTACTGCCTGTGCATCAGCCTGTGCTGCCTGGGCATGGTGCTGATGATTGCCGCCGATGCGCAGAAGTTCTACACCCTGCGGGTCAGGCGCGGGCTGATCACCGATGGCGTGCACCGCTATATCCGCCACCCCAACTATCTGGGCGAAATGATGATCTACGGCAGCTTCGCGCTGCTGGTCTGGCACTGGCTACCCGTGCTGGTGCTGGCCTGGGTCTGGCTGGGGCTGTTCGCCGTCAACATGCGGATGAAGGAAGCCAGCATGTCGCGCTACCCGGAATGGGCGGCGTACAAGCAGCGCAGCTGGTGGCTGCTGCCGTTCGTGCTGTAAACGGCGCTCAGCCTAACCATTCGCTCCTGCAGGTTGGGTTGAGCAGCTGCAGCGCGAAGCCCAACAGCAGGGCTTCCTGCGTCTACACCTGTTGGGCTTCGCTGCGCTCAACCCAACCTACACAGCGCTGCAGACAGCGCATTGTTATCGCACCCGCACCGTAGGTTGGGTTGAGCCGCAATGCGGCGAAGCCCAACAGCGTGCTTGCGGAACCACCTGCTGGGCTTCGCTGCGCTCAACCCGACCTACCTTTCCTGCACAGTCGAGATGGCCTGCTTCTGCCGCAAAGCCGCATTGAACTCGTCAGGAATATCCAGCAACTCGGCATCGGCAACATCCAGCGGCTTGAACGCTGGCTCGAAACGCGCCCCCAGCACCAGCATGCATGGCGTCACCAGCAGGGTCAGCACGGTGGCGAAGCTCAGGCCACCGGCAATCGCACTGGACATCTGCGTCCACCACTGGGTCGAGGGCGCGCCGATGCCCAGGCTGGCGTTGACCAGGTCGACATTCACCCCGAGGACCATCGGCAGCAACCCAAGCACCGTGGTGACCGCCGTCAGCAGCACCGGGCGCAGACGCAGGCAGCCCGCCTCGAGCGCCGCCCGGGGCGAATCCAGCCCCTGTTGGCGCAGGTGGTTGTAGGTGTCGATCAGGATGATGTTGTTGTTCACCACGATGCCGGCCAGCGCGATCACGCCCATGCCGACCATGACGATGCCGAACGCCTGGCTGTTGACCAGCAGTCCCAGCAGCACCCCGGCGGTGGACAGCACGATGGCCGAGAGCACCAGCAAGGCCTGGTAGATGCTGTTGAACTGCAACACCAGGATCATCGCCATGCCGAACACCGCCACGGCAAACGCCAGCATGAGGAAGTCGGCGGCCTCCTGCTGGTCCTCCTCTTCACCGCCGACGCGCAGCATGATGCCTTCCGGGGGCTGTCCGATGGCTTCCATCAGCGCCTGCAGGCGCTCATCCAGCCGGTGGTCTTCAGCAATATCGGCCTGCACCGTAATGGTTCGCTGCCCATCGACGCGGCGCAGCGTACCAACCTTGGGCGCCGGCTCGAGGCTGACAAAGTTGGACAGCGGCACCTGGCCCTGGGCCGAGCGCAGGGTCAGCCGACCGAACTGGTCGAGCGAGCGCCAGTTGTCCGGCAGGCGCACGCGGATATCCACCTCGTCGGTGGCATCTTCCGGGCGATAGGTGGACAACTTGAGGCCGTTGGTCACCATCTGCACGGCATTGCCGACACTCAGCACATCGGCGCCGAAACGCGCAGCCGACTCGCGATCGACCTTCATCCGCCATTCCACCCCGGGCAGCGCACGGTCATCCTCGATATCCTTGAAGCCGCCCAAGCCGTCCATGATCCCGCGCAGGCTTTCCACCCACTGGGCAGCCTGCGCCGGATCGTGCGAGCTGACTTTCAGGTTGAATGGCTTGCCTTCACCGGGGCCCGAGGTCTCTTTACGAAACTCCAGCCTTACTCCGGGCAAATTCTCTGTGCGCTGCAACATGTCGGCCTGAATCAGCGACCAGCGGCGCCGCTCCTGCCAGTCGATGAAATTGAACTGCAACACACCGATGACATCCTCGCCAAGGCGACCACCTTCGGGAAAGGCCATGGAGCGCGCATAGATGCCTTCCAGCTCCGGCATGCCCAGCAGTCTGGCCTCGACCTTCTGCACCAGCGCGTCTTTCTCGTGTATCGACAGATCGCCACGCGCATGCACCAGCACCTGCGCGCTGTCTGGCTCGACCTCGGGAAAGAACTCCACGCCGTGGTTGAAACGCCCGTAGGCCAGATAGATCAGCGCAATCACCCCGAGCATGCCCGCCAGCGTCAGCCCCGGACGCGCCACCAGCTTCTGCAGCAGGCGGCGATAGGCCAGACCACCGGCACTGGCCTGGCTGCTCGGCGGTTGAACCTTGCCACCGGTAACCGCGCCCAGTACCGGCATGAACACCAGCGCCATGGCCAGCGAAGCGAGCAGGCAGAGCACCACGGTCACCGGAATGTAGAACATGAACTCGCCGACCACTCCCGGCCAGAACAACAGCGGCAGGAACACCATCAGGGTGGTCGCGGTCGACGAGAATACCGGCCAGGCCATGCGGGTTGCTGCATTTGCCCAGGCCTTGCGCGGTGGCTGGCCCTGGCTGAGGTAGCGATCAGCCAGCTCGGAAACCACGATGGCACCGTCCACCAGCATCCCGGAGACCAGGATCAGGCTGAACAGCACCACCATGTTCATGGTGTAGCCGAGCATCCAGATCAGCAGGATGCCGGTGAAAAACGAACCGGGAATGCTCAGGCCGACCAGCAGCGCCGGGCGTACGCCCATGGTGGCAATGATCAGGATCAGCACCAGCACGATGGCGGTCAGCACGTTGTTCATCAGGTCCGCCAACATTTCGCGGATCTCGATGGAATCGTCCATCACATAACTGACGACCACCCCCTTGGGCAGCAACGGCTTGGCCTGCTCCATCAGCGCCTTGACCTGCTCGATGGTCTGGATGATGTTGGCGCCGCTGCGCTTGGACACTTCCAGCACCACCGCCGGCTGGCCATTCAGGCGGGCAAAACCGACCGGATCCTTGAAGGTGCGGCGAATGGTGGCGACATCGGCAAAGGTCACCACGCTGTTGCCGCGCACCTTGATCGGCAGCGACATGACGTCCTCGAGGTTCTCGATCACCCCCGGCACCTTGATGCTCATGCGTCCGGCACCGGTGTCCAGGCTGCCCGCAGCGACCAGCCGGTTGTTGCTGCTGACCAGGCTGAACAGCTCGGCATAGTCGATGCCGTAACTGTCGAGTACCTGCGGATCGACGAGGATTTCCAGCAGGTCCTCGCGGTCACCGCCGATATCCACTTCCAGCACATCGCCAATGCCTTCGATACTGTCCTTCAGGCGCCTGGCCGCGTACACCAGTTCCGGCTCGGATACCGGCCCGGACAGGCCGATCGCCAGCACCGGGAACAGCGAGATGTTGATCTCCTGCACCTCTGGTTCCTCGGCCTCTTCCGGCAGCTTGCTGCGCGCGTTATCGACCTTCTCGCGCACATCGGCCAGCGCCTGCCGGGCATTGAAGCCGGCATCGAATTCCAGCGTCACCGTGGCCCGGCCCTCGCTGGCGGTTGAGGTCATTTCCTTGACCCCGGCCAGGCTGCGCAACTCCTGCTCCATTGGCCGCACCAGCAAGCGCTCGGCATCCTCCGGGCTGATGCCCTCGAGCTGCATGGCGACATAGATGTAGGGAATGCTGACATCCGGATCGGATTCCTTGGGAATCGCCACATAGGCCGCAATCCCGCCAATCAGCAGAAACAGCAGAAACAGCAGGGTGGCGCTGCTGCGATCCAGCGCAGCGGAGATCAATGCCTTCATCTCAGCGCGCCCCGCCGTCGATCACCTGCACCTGCTCGCCCGCCTCGACAAAGCCCTGGCCGAGGGTAATCAGCGCCACCTTCGCCGGCAGGCCACTGACCCAGGCCTCCTCGCGATTGACACTGAGCAGCTGCACCGGGGTAAACACCACCCGCTGTTGCCCGTCGACCCACTTCACGCCCATCCGCCCGGCCGAGTCCAGGCTGATCAGCGCCGGCGACAAGGGATGACCCAACGTCTCGCCGGTATCGATGCGCAGCGTGGCGCTGGCCCCGGCCAGGCGCAGGCGCTGCGGATTGTCGACGCTCACCTCGACGCGAAAGCTGCGCGAACCGGGCTCGGCCGCGGCCGCGATGAAATGCACCCGGCCCTGCAACTGGCGGCCGTCAAGCAACTCGACCCGCACCGGCTGGCCGAGCTGCAGCTTGGCTACCTGTTGCTGCGGTATCTGCGCGCTGACTTTCAGCCGCGTGATATCCACCAGGGTCAGCAGTGCCTGCCCCGGCTGCACGTAATCGCCCAGCTCGACCTGCCGTTCATCCAGCACCCCGGCGAACGGCGCCCGGATCCGCGTGTTCTCCAGCGCCAGCCGCGCTGCGCCGAGCTTGGCGCGGGCATCGGCCAGCTCACTCTCGACCTTGAGCAGGTCATTGGCCGAGACCAGCTTGCTGGTCCGCAACTGGCGGGCAGCCTTGACCGCCGCCTCGCGCTGCAGGACGGCAGCCTCCTCGCGCTGCAGCTGGGCCGGACGGTTTTCCGCGGAGAGACTCAACAGCAATTGCCCGGCACTCACCTCGGCGCCCTTCTCCTGGTCCAGCTGCTCGACCGTGCCACTGACCTGAGCGCGCATCTCGACCTGGCGCCAGGCTTCGAGCTGGCCTTGCAGCACCTGCTGACTCGACACCGGCGTGGCCTCCAGCCAGGTCACCGCAACCTGCGACAGGTGCTTCCTGGCCGCCTGCGGGGCCACATCGACACTCTCGCGGCTCTGCAACACACTGCCGCTGAACATCCACAGCACCAGCAGCAGCGCAATCAGAACGGCAATCAGCCAGGGACGTTTACTCATCAGACTGAACATGCTCAGGCCTTCTCAAGTGGGTAGTGTGGGGAAAACTGTGCCGCCTGGCCCTGCAGGCCGGCGATGATGAAATCGCTGATCTGGTCGAAATATTCCTCGACCCGGAAGGGTGCCTCGCAGAAGGCAAAACTGCCGGTGGCAATCCGCGCCATGACCCCGAGGAAGCTGGCTTCCAGTGCCCACAGCAGGCGAATCGACTGCTCTTCATCAAGCACCAGCGGGTGCAGAAAATCCGTCAACAGGCCCATGAACACCTGCTGGTGCAACTCGTCCAGCGCGGCAAACTGCTGCTGCATTTGCGGCGCCAGGCGCTGGCGGAAGTCCGGGCGGTCGCAGTGCATCCACAGCTGGGCCATCACCGGATCGGCGTGCAGCTCGGCAAACGCCAGGCGAATCACCTGGCGCAGCCTTGCCGCGGCCGGCAAGTCGGCTGCCTGCAGCGTCAGCCGTTGCAGGTTGTTGCGCGAGAATTCCAGCACCAGCTGCGCATACAGCGCTTCCTTGCTGGGGAAGTGCTTGTAGACGGTGCCCTTGCCGATCCGCGCATGCGCTGCCACCTCGGCAATCGTCAGGCGATCCCAGGGCTGCTGGTGAAACAGGTGCGTCGCCGCATCGAGAATGCTGCGCTCGCGCTGCTGAAAGGTTTGATCCTGGAAGCGCATGCGAGTTTCCGGGCAAATTGTGACCGGCGGTCATGGTATGACCAACGGTCACAACCAGCAATCAGTCACGCCAGCGCAGATGTAACGGCATTTCTCCGCCAGACCCAACCTGTTGACGGCATACCCACCGGCTCGGGCCGGGCACCGCGCAGCCCATCCAATCTTTCCCTGCAGCCCGGGCCGGCCTGTGGGAAAATCCGCTACCTCAGCCCGCCGAACCCGCCGCCATGTCCCAGTCCCCGCGCCACCCCAAGCAGCCACCAGCGCCCCCCGCGTCGGAACAAAGCCCGCTGCACCCGCGCAACCGGCACCAGGGGCGCTACGACTTTGCGCAACTGGTCAGTGCCTGCCCGGAACTCGGCGCGTTCCTGATCAGCAATCCGCACGGCAAGCCGAGCATCGACTTCGCCAACCCCAGCGCCGTGCGCGTGTTCAATCGCGCCCTGCTCAAGAGCCTGTACGGCATCGCCCACTGGGAACTGCCCGAGGGCTACCTGTGCCCGCCAGTGCCCGGCCGCGCGGATTACCTGCACGGCCTGGCCGACCTGCTGGCCGAAGAGCATGCCGGGGTGATCCCGCGCGGCGCGCAGGTGCGGGTGCTGGACATCGGCGTCGGCGCCAACTGCATCTACCCGCTGCTTGGCCACAGCGACTACGGCTGGGACTTTCTCGGCTCGGACATCGATGCCAGCGCCCTGGCCTGCGCCCGGGCCACTGTGACCGCCAACGGACTGGCGGCGGCCATCCAGTTGCGCCTGCAAAGCCAGCGCGGGCAGATCTTTGCCGGCCTGCTGCAGGACGCCGAGCGCTTCGACCTGAGCCTGTGCAACCCGCCCTTCCACGCCAGCGCCGCTGAAGCCGCCAGCGGCAGCCGGCGCAAATGGAAGAACCTCGGCAAGCTCGATCCGCGGCGCAAGCTGCCGGAACTGAACTTCGGCGGCCAGCACAACGAACTCTGGTGCACCGGTGGCGAAGCCTCCTTCGTCAAGCGCATGCTCCGCGAAAGCCAGGCCTGCGCCGGCCAGGTGCTGTGGTTCAGCACGCTGGTCTCGAAGGGCGGCAACCTGGCCGACATCCACAAGCAGCTGGACAAGCTCGGCGCCTGCGCCGTGCGCACCGTGGCCATGGCCCAGGGCAACAAGCAGAGTCGCTTCGTCGCCTGGACCTTTCTCGATGCCGCACAGCGCCGACAATGGCGAGAAGCGCGCTGGGCGCCTGGCGCAGGATCACACTGATTCGGCTCACCGACGATTTATTCGAAGCTATCCATGACCATTCCCATAACCAACCTGCCCACCCCGACAATAACCTGCGCCAGCTGTCAGGCCTGCTGCTGTCGCCTGGAAGTCATGCTCATTTCCGATACGGGCGTCCCTGACAGGTTCATCAAAACCGATCAGTGGGGCGGTGAAGTCATGCGCCGGCTGGATGACGGCTGGTGTGCCGCCCTGGATCGCGACACCCTGCTCTGCACGATCTACGAGGTGCGCCCCTGGGTTTGCCGGGAGTTTGCAATGGGCTCGCAGGAGTGCATCAGCGAACGCCTGCACGGCCAATGATCCGGCAAGTCATCGGCCTGGCTGGATTCTGGCGGGTACCCCGAGCGTGGCCGCCGGCGCGCCGAACAGCAGGTCGAAGCCCCACTGGAAGAAAAACGCATAGACCAGGTAGAACAGCATCAGCAGCAGGTCGCTGAGCAGCGCCTGCCACCAGCTGATGTCCAGGCCGTAGGCCAGCAGCGGGGTAGTGAACAGCAGCAGGCCGACCTCGAAGCCCAGCGCATGCAGCACGCGCCGCTGCAACGTGCGCCGCGGTTGCCGCTGGCGCGCCTCCCAGGCCTCGAACCAGGCGTTGAACAGCATGTTCCAGGCCACCGCGATCAGCGAAGTGGCCAGCGCCACCAGCCCCGACAGCAGCAGGCTGTTGCCGAACACCCACACCAGAACCGGCGCGACCACCAGCAGGGCGAGCACTTCGTAGCTGACCGCCTGCACCACCTTGCGCTGCATGCCCTGCATCTCGCCGTACTCACCGATTGCCAGAATGCCCGCACTGTATGTCTAATGCCCTGAAACGATTAGTCAGATTCTTTCAGGAGAGCTGATAGATGAGCCTGACCAAGGATGCCATCCAGGTCTTTCTCGCGGTGCTCGACAGCGGTTCCTTCTCTGCCGCCGCCCGCCGCATCGGGCGCGTGCCCTCGGCGGTGAGCATGAACATCGCCAACCTCGAAGCCGATCTCAACCTCGAACTGTTCGACCGCCGCGGCCGCGAGCCGCAACCGACCGTTGCCGCCCGCGCCCTGGAGGCCAAGGCGCGCTTCATGCTGCAGCAGCTCGAACTGTGGGAAGCGCAGGCCCTGGCGCTGTCCAAGGGCCTGGAAAGCCGCCTGAGCCTGGCCATCGCCCCGGAACTGCTGGCCTCGGACTGGGCCGCGCCGCTGGGCGATCTGGCCGCGCGCTTTCCCTCGCTGCAGGTCGAGGTCCTCGCCGCCCCGGAAGACGATGCCATCCGCCTGCTGCATGCCGGCCGCGTGCAACTGGCGGTGGTCTTCGAAAGCCCGCAGTACGACAGCCGCGAGTGCTGCCAGGAAATGGCCCGGGAAAACCTGCTGGCGGTGATCGCCCCCAGCCATCCGGCGCTGACCGGCGGACGCAGCCTGCGCACCGAGGACCTGGCCGAATACCGGCAGATCGTGGTCGCCGGCCGTGCCCAGGACGCCACCCCGCCGCGCTTCCTGCAGGCCCATCACCACTGGCCGACCGACAGTCACACCGCCGCCCTGACCATGCTCCAGGCCGGGCTCGGCTGGGGCTTCCTGCCCGAATCGCTGGTGCGCCCGCCACTGGCCGCCGGCACTCTGGTGGAACTGCCGCTGGACAACATTTCCAGCTTCTCGGCGCTGTGGGTCGACGTCATCTGGTCCGCCAGCCGGCCGCTGGGCCTCGGCGCGCAGCACTTCATCGAACTGATCCGGGCCAAGCAGCACGCAGCGCCACCACCCCGTTCCACGGCATAATCAAGGCCAAGTACCCCTTATGGGTTTGCCGAGTGCGCGTAGGGTGGGCGTAGGGTG
>NZ_JADOBE010000006.1:16419-239268 GCF_015637705.1 Pseudomonas sp. N040
CACCCGCCCACCCCACGCCACCCTGCGCGGGAAAAAGCACGTTCAACCACTAACGCCGACAGAGCCATAATCAAGCCCGGCGCAGCCACCTGCGGGTGCCGCGCCATCCGTACCCTCCAGCCGCGAGCAGCCCTGCATGCAGACCCTCAATTACCTGATCGGCATGACCGCCATCGCCGCCTTCGCCATGTCCGGCGTGCTCGCCGTGGCGCGCAAGGACATGGACATCGTCAGCCTGGCCTTCATGGGCGTGGTCACCGCCCTCGGTGGCGGCACCCTGCGCGACCTGCTGCTCAACACCAGCGTGTTCTGGGTAGTGGATTTCAACTACGTGTGGATCGCCATCGGCGCCTCGCTGCTGGCGTTCTTCCTGGAGAAGTACCTGCGCGACGAGAATGTCTGGGCGGCGATCCTCTACCTGGACGCCTTCGGCATCGCCCTGTTCGGCGTGCAGTCGATCGACAAGGCGCTGCTGCTGGGGTTTTCCGCCCCGGTGGCACTGGTAATGGCGACCATCACCGGCATCGGCGGCGGGCTGATCCGCGACGTGCTCGGGCAACGCCCGAACCTGCTGCTCAGCCGCGAGATCTATGCCACCACCATCATCAGCGGCAGCCTGGTCTACCTCGCCCTGCTCGGCCTGAGCGGCAAGACCCTGCTGACCAGCATGGTCGGCGTGGCGTTCACCTTCCTCTTCCGCGCACTGGCGATCTACCGGCACTGGCGCATGCCGAAGTGGCTGACCCTGCGCAGCCATCTGAATGGCTGACGGCCCGCGTGCGCGCAGGCGGGCCGGGCGCGCCCAGGCACACCTAGGCCAGGCCGGCCAGTTCCCGGGTCAGCTGCGCCGCGCCGATCGCCCGGCAGCCAGTGGCGTTCTGCCCGCACCAGAGCGGTGAAAAATCGCCGCGACCGAGGCTTTCCGCCCGGCTGCGCAGGGTTGCGAGGGCACCCCCGGCCAGCGGGAACTCCGGCGCCAGCGGGTTGAGCGGGCCGAAGTCGCGCATCAAGCGGTTGACGATGGCGCGCGCCGGGCGACCGGTGAACAGGTTGGTCAGCGCCGTGTGCCCGGCGCCCGGCGCCTGCAGGGCGGCGCGGTGCACCGCACTGGTCGTGGCTTCCGGACACAGCAGATAGGCACTGCCGACCTGTACCCCGGCGGCCCCCAGGGCCAGGGCCGCGCGCACCCCGGCCGCATCAGCAATCCCGCCGGCGGCGATCACCGGCACGCTGACCGCCCGCACGATGCGGGGTAGCAAGGCAAAGGTGCCGGCCTGTTCGGTCAGGTCCGCCGAAAGGAAATGCCCGCGATGGCCACCGGCTTCCAGGCCCTGGGCGATGATCGCGTCAACCCCCTGTGCCTGCAGCCACACGGCTTCGGCCACCGTGGTCGCCGAGGCGATGACCTTGCTGCCCCAACTGCGTACCTGTGCCAGCAGCGCCGGAGCCGGCAGGCCGAAGTGGAAGCTCAGCAGCGCCGGGCGGAACTCCGCCAGCAGCGCAGCCGCCGCGGCGCTGAATGGCGCGCGCCCGGCAGCCGCGGGAATCTGTGCCGGGTCCAGGCCCAGCTCGGCGTAATACGGCGCCAGCGCGGTTCGCCAGGCGGCCTCGCGCGCGGCATCCGGCGGCGGCGGGGTATGGCAGAAGAAATTGACGTTGACCGGGCGCTGCGTCTGCGCCTTGAGCGCCACCAGTTCGTCGCGCAGCGCGTCCAGGCCGAGCAGGGCCGCCGGCAGCGAGCCGAGCCCGCCGGCGTTGCTCACCGCCGCCGCCAGCCGATGGTCCTGCACCCCCGCCATCGGCGCCTGGATGACCGGCAGTTCAATCCCCAGCAATTGCTGCAACGTCATCGGTGGCACCTCGGAACGAAGGGTGGTGGCCGGCACAGCGGCCCGCCGCGCGCGGTCCTACTCGGCCAGGCCTACGTACATGTTCTGCACATCGTCGTGCGCGTCGATGGCGGCGAGGAAGGCCTCGACCTCTTCCAGTTCGGCGCCACTGAGGCTCACCGGGTTCTTCGAGCGGTAGCCCAGCTCCGCCGAATTCACGCTGAAGCCGAAGGCCGGCAAGGCGCGGCACACCGCGTCGAGGTCAGCCGGGTCGGTAAGGAACAGGGTCGCGCCCTCCTCGCCCGGCTCGAAATCCTGCGCGCCGGCTTCGATGGCGGCCAGCTCAGGATCGGCATCGGCGCTGGTCGGCGAAGCCTCGATCATGCCCAGGTGATCGAAATCCCAGGCCACCGAACCGGAGGCGCCAAGCTGGCCCTTGCGGAACAGCACGCGGATTTCCGCCACGGTGCGCTTGATGTTGTCGGTCAGGCACTCGACGATCAGCGGTACCTGGTGCGGGGCGAAGCCTTCATACATCAGGCGCTCGTAGTGCACCGCGTCACCGAGCAGGCCGGCGCCCTTCTTGATCGCCCGTTCCAGGGTCTCCTTGGGCATCGAGGCCTTCTTCGCCTGCTCCACCACCAGGCGCAGGCGCGGGTTCATGTCCACGTCAGCGCCGGCGCGCGCGGCGATGGCGATCTCCTTGGCCAGCTTGCCGAAAATCTTGCCGCGGGCATTGGCTGCCGCTTCTTTACCTTTGACCTTCCACTGTGCGCCCATGGCTGCTCTCTTGGTTCCAATTGAAAAAATGACCGGCCGGCCGTCACCGGCGCGGAGCGTTAAACCCCGCCATGTTAACAGGCCGTTGAAAAATGTTGGCGAGGCAGCCGAGACAAGGCGAAAGCAGGCGAGAAAGCGCAGTTTACGAGTGGTAAATGAGCATTCCGAGCCTGTTTTCAACGCCCCCTTTCTTTAATCAAGAGGGGCAACGTAGGTAGTTTTTCAACGGCCTGTTAATGCCTTCGACAGCTTCCGGGCCAACTGACTATTCTTGCAGAACCACCGACCACTCCGGAATAGCCCATGCCGCGCCTGCTCAACGACCTGAAGATCATGCTCCTGGCCAATGCCTGGATCATTCCGGTACTCGGCGCGCTGGTGGGGGCGGTGTTCTTCTTCGTCGCGCCACCGCCACCGATGACGGCCACCCTGGCCACCGGCCAGGCCGGCAGCGCCTATGCCGAGTTTGGCGAAAAATTGCGCGCGGTGCTGGCCCGGCAGGGCTTCGAGCTGACCCTGGTGAACAGCGGCGGCTCGCGTGACAACCTGCAGCGCCTGCTCAACGAAGACAGCGGCATCAGCCTGGCGATGGTGCAGAGCGGGCTGGAACGCCAGCTCGATGCCAACCAGCGCGAACGCCTGCTGAGCCTTGGCGCGCTGTATCAGGAACCGCTGTGGCTGTTCCACCAGAAGCACCTCAACGTCGACCGCATCGCCGACCTGCGGCAGCTGCGCGTCGGCCTGGGCGGCCGCAACAGCGGCACCGCGGAAGTCAGCGAAGCGATCATGCAGGCCAACCAGATCGCCCCCGCCGACTATCCTCCGGGCTGGCAGTCGCTCGGCGGCAGCACGGCGGCCCAGGCACTGCTCAAGGGCGAACTCGACGCGGCCTTCTTCATCGCCACGCCGGACAGCCCGCTGGTGCAGCAGCTGGCGCTCAGCCCGGCACTGCGCCTGGGCAGTTTCACCCGCACCGCTGCCTATGAAGCGCGCCTCCCGTTCCTGCGCCATGTCGCGGTCGGTGAAGGCCTGCTCAACCTGGCGCAGAACAGCCCCGACCGCGACATCCTCACGCTGGCGCCGGTGGCCACCCTGGTCAGCAACGAGCAGTTCCACCCGGCGCTGGTACCGCTGCTCCTGCAGGCCGTGCGCGAGGTCATGCAGGAGGGCAGCCTGCTCGATGCGCCCGGCGCCTATCCGAGCGCCGAACCGACCACCTTCAGCCTGTCGCCGGATGCGGCGCATTACTACGCCAAGGGTTTGCCGCTGCTGCAGCGTTACCTGCCGTTTCGCATCGCCTCGCTGGCCGACCGCTACATCATCCTGCTGATCCCGCTGCTGGTGGTGCTGATCCCGCTGTTCAAGGCGGTCGGCCCGCTGTACCGCTGGCGCATCCGCGCGCGCATCTACCGCTGGTACAAGCACCTGCGCGAGATCGACCGGCAGCTCAACGCCGGCACCCTGCCCGAGCGCCTGGATGCGGAAATCCTCAAGCTGGAGCAGCTCGAGGATGAACTGGCCAAGGTCGACGTACCGCTGTCCTACTCCAACGAGCTGTACGAACTGCACGTGCACCTGCGCTACGTGGTCGAACGTCTACGGGCCTTGCAGCAGCGCCAGGGGCTGAACGGCTGAACGGTCACGCGCAGCAATTGCAGGAGCGCCGCCCCCGGCGCGAGCTGTTGCTTTGGCCTGGCGGCGCGAAGCCGGCTCCATCGCGGCGAGGGCGCCGCTCCTACAGACCCGCGCCAACACAGGCAGTCGTGCCGCAGCCTGTTAAACTGCCGCTCCCGATGACCCGATGACCGAAACCCCATGCCGATCCGCCACTGCATCGTCCACCTGATCGACAAGAAACCCGACGGCACCCCCGCCGTGCTGCACGCCCGCGCCACCGAACTGGGCAACAGCGCAGCCATGGAAAACCTCCTGGCCGACCTCAACGAAAGCTACAACGCCAAGCAGGGCAAAGCCTGGGGCTTCTTCCACGCGGAATCCGGGGCCTACCCGTTCAGCGGCTGGCTCAAGCTGTACCTGGAAGACAGCGAAGACTTCACCACCTTCAGCCGCAAGGCCGTCGAGCAGCTGAAGAAGCTGATGGAGGAGTCCAACCTGTCGGTTGGCGGCCACGTGCTGCTGGCGCACTACCAGCAGGGCATGACCGACTACCTGGCGATCGCCCTGCTGCACCACAGCGAAGGCGTGACCGTCACCGAGGCGCTGGATGTGGAACCGGCGCGGCACCTCGACCTGTCGCAGCTGCACCTGGCGGCGCGCATCAACCTCTCCGAATGGCGCAACAACGCGAATTCGAAGCAGTACATTTCTTTCATCAAGGGCAAGAACGGCAAGAAGGTCTCGGAGTACTTCCGCGACTTCATCGGCTGCCAGGAAGGCGTGGATTCGCCCGGCGAGACCCGCACCCTGCTCAAGGCCTTCAGCGACTTCGTCGAAAGCGAAGACCTCGGCGAAGACCAGGCCCGCGAGAAGACCGACGTGCTGGTCGACTACGCCAGCAGCCAGGCGCGCATCGGTGAGCCGATGACCCTGCGCGAACTCTCCGGGCTGATCGACGAAGAGCGCCCGCAAGCCTTCTTTGATCACATCCGCAACAAGGACTACGGCCTGTCGCCGGAGATTCCGGCGGACAAGCGCACCCTCAGCCAGTTCCGTCGCTTCACCGGGCGCGGCGAGGGCCTGTCGATCAGCTTCGACGCGCACCTGCTCGGCTCGAAGATCGAGTACGACGAAAGCCGCGACCTGCTGATCATCCGCCAGCTGCCGACCCAGCTGCGCGACCAGCTCAAGCGCAGGAAAGACTGATGCTCGAGCGCCTGGCCGACACCCTGCTCGACAGCTGCCGCTGCGATCCGGATGCGCCGCTGGGCGGCGATCCGGCACGCACGCTGGGGCTGGACAAGGCCAGCAGCAAGGCGCAGTTCGACACCCTCAAGCAATACCTCGACGAACAGCAGCAACTGCTCTGGGCCAACCGCGCACCCGCCGTGCTGCTGTGGCTGCAAGGCCCCGACTGTGCCGGCAAGGACGGCGTGATCCGCCACCTGTTTCGCGGCATCAATCCGCAAGGGGTGACGGTGTGCAATTTCCAGCAACCGACACTCGCCGAGCGCAGCGAAGACTTCCTCGCCCGCTATCGCCGGCGTCTGCCGGCCGGCGGGCGCATCGGCATTTTCAACCGCACGCCCTATGAAGGCGTGGTCAGCGACCTGCACGACGGCTTTATTCAGCCCGGGGATGTTGCCGGCCGGCTGCAACAGATCGCCCGCTTCGAGGACGAGATCCGCGCCAGCGGCATCCACCTGCTCAAGGTCTACCTGCAGATCTCCAAGGCCGAGCAGAAGGCGCGCCTGCAGCAGCGCCTGCTGGCCCCGCGCAAGCAATGGAAGCTCAGCGCCGGCGACCTGCCGGCGCACCGCCAGTTCACCCAACTGCAGGCCGAATGGGCCGAAGTGCTGCGCCACAGTCAGCGTGACAGCGCCCCCTGGTACGTGCTGCCGGCCGACCACAAGTGGCTGCGCAACCTGCTGCTCGCCAGCCTGGTCGCTCGCCAGCTCGACAGCCTGCAGCTGCACTGGCCGCAGCCGCCGCTGCCGTTCAGCCTGGAAGAGCTGGAAGGAAGCTGAACTGCAGGCTTGGATTGATTTCATGGGGAAGATTGGCTGTACACCGCCATTAGTGGATGGTGGACTCCACGCCTATGATTCCGTGTTGCGCCCGAAAATCATGTCGTTTTTTTCTGGTCACCAAGGTCGTATAAAAACAGTTAGGCTTCACAGGACCACCCCGCATGCTTCATCACCGAGGAGTCCATCGTGCCCACTCTTGAGAACCGCAACGTCCGAATTCACTATGAAGTACACGGGACCGGACACCCGGTAGTTCTTCTCCACGGAGGCACCGTCAGTTTCAAACACAACTATGCGGATTTTGGTTGGATCGAGTCCCTCAATGAAGCTGGCCTACAAGTGATTGGCCTCGACTTCCGCGGACATGGCAAAAGTGCCAAGCCCCATGAAATCGAGTCGTATGGCGTGGCCAATCTGGCCAGCGATGTCCTCGCCGTCCTTGACCAACTGTCGCTGGCGCGCGTATCGATTGTTGCCTACTCAATTGGAACGGCGGTTGCACTGCACTTGCTGCAAGTAGCACCCGAGCGATTTGACAGAGCCGCACTGGTCGCCACCGGGGATGGACTAATCGGGCATCCGCCTTACATTTTCGACAGCATTCTTCCGGCCTTGAAACAAGTACTCGATAGGGACGAGTATCCGCGCGACCTTCCAAAGCATCTGGCGACTTATTGGAACTTTGTCGCTGCAACGGGTGGCGACAAGCAGGCGTTGCGTGCGCTTGCGCAGGCAAGCTATCCAGCACTATCAACGACAGATGCTGCCGCTATCACTGTCCCGACACTTGTGATCAGTGGACAGAGCGACATGGTTCTTGGTCGCGGCTCACTCCTCGCAGCGGCTCTCGGTCAAGGGGAGTACCTCGAAGTTCCGGGCGCAGATCATTTTTCGCTCGCCGAGGATGCCAGCGTCAAAGCGGCCGTTTCTCACTTCATGAAACCCGCCATCGGCGAGCAGCGACAGTGACGACTGACCGATTAAAGGATTAAAGGGGCCGGCGGTAATTCAGGCCGCCCCCTTTAATCCAATCTACTTGCCTGACTGAGCCACTGGCTCAGGAATAGCCTGCAGCCCGTAGGGTGGGCAACGTTTACTTGCCCACCTGCTGCGACAGGGTCGCTGCGGGTTGTAATAAGCCTTCGCCAGCTAAAGGTTTTTAGCCCGTCCATCGGCATAGAACCCCTCCGCGATTAAACTTCCGTCTATCCACAGCTAACTTTGCCCACAGCGAAACTGACGTCGATACCTGACTGCGCGTGGTCGGCGAATTCCTTACCGAACTGGCTGACTGAAACGGAGCCCGAGAATGAATCATCTGCACGACGTAGAACTGGCCAAGGCCTACCGCCTGCTTAATCACGGGCCGGTCTCACTGGTCACCTTCGAACACGCGGGAGCCGGCAATGTGATGGCGGCTTCCTGGGTGATGCCGCTGGATTTCGAGCCACCCAAGCTGCTGCTGGTGCTTGATCGCAACACTTACAGCCGTGACTTGCTGGAGGGTTCGGGCGCCTTCGTGATCAATCTGCCGGCACGCCAGCAGGCGGAGCTGACACTGGCCGTGGGCAATTGCACCGGGCGGGGGCAGGACAAGTTCGCCCAGTTCGGCATCACGCCGCAGCGGGCGAAAGTCGTGACGGCGCCGATCGTGCCGGACTGTCTGGCCTATCTGGAATGCCGGGTGATCGACGAGCCGGGCGTGCAGCAGCGACATGACCTGTTCGTAGCCGAAGTAGTTGCCGCCTACGCCGATGCGCGTGCTTTCTCCAATGGCCGCTGGCATTTCCCCGACGATGATCTGCGCACCCTGCATTACTCAGCGGGCGGCACCTTCTACCCGACCGGCAACCCGTTCAAGGTGACCATGCCGGAAGGCTTTGATGAATGAGAGGGGCTGCCGGATGACGCGGCGCTAATCTGATCTAGCAGTTTTCGGCGGGCGACCACGACGGCGAACCGGTGTTGCTTCGACCAATGCTTTGGCTTCGGGCAGCGGCAGGAAAGCAAAGTACCGCGCGGCCTCGGCCGGGACGCCCAATGCGCGCAAGGTCATCTCCGCCGTCTTGCTGGCCCGGTCCGGTGCGGCGCGGCCTTCCACCACGCTGCGCAAACCGCCCAGGGTGATGGAGATGAACAGCTCCAGGGCCACCTGCTCGTCGCTGTAGCTGAAGGCCCCCTGGCGCAAGCCGGCCTGCAGGTCGGCGCGCAGGAACTCGATGGCGGCCGAGCGCATGCCCTCATCGAAATGCATGACCCGCACGATGGCCGCCGCCCAGTCCGGATCGACGAAGGCGCGTTCGATCAGCATGCGCATGGCGATGGCCACCCGCTGCGGTGCAGGCTCGATGCCGGTCATGGTGGCGTCGATCAGGCTGGAAAACTGTTCGATCAGCGCCACGCCGACCGCCGACAGGACTTCCTCGCGGGTGGTGAAGTAGTTGTACACGGTGCCGTTGGACACCTCGGCCTCGGCCGCCAGCTCGTTCAGCGCCAGCTCACCGACGCCCTTGTGCGCATAAATGCGCAGGGCCGCCTCGATCAGTGCCTGCCGCGTGCGCGCACGTTTCTTGTGGCCACGGGTCAGCGGCTGGTCTGCGGAATCATGCGCGGGTGCCGCGGTTACGGAGTTCATTGCCTTGCCTGTCTGAGCCTGTCGCTGGCTGCATGATAATGAGAAAGTCCCAATATTGGGATGTTGTTCAAGGACCTGTGCTCCTTATGGATTGAACGGGCTTTTGCAAGATGCGCGTAGGGTGGGCTTCAGCCCACCACACAGCGCGGGCCGATATCGGTGGGCTAAAGCCCACCCTACGCCCACCCTACGGCCACCGACAAAATCGAGCCGCAACCGCTAACGGGTGCATTGACAACCAAGAAGGCCGACAGCGCCTTGATCAAGGTCATCGTCCTTTACGTGGGCGCTTCCAGCCATCAATCCAGCAGCGCCAGGCACTCCTCGAGCAACTGCCGGGCCTGTGCCGCCGGGGCGCTGTGCATGATCACCCGGTCCGGCCGCACCACGGCCAGCTGCCCGGGCTTGATTGCCGGTACCAGCGCATCGCTCATGTCCTCGACGAAGCGGGTGTTGCCCGCCGGGCGCTGGCCTCGCAGGCCGACCTGCAGGAACTGCCCGCCGCGGGCCAGCCAGCGCGTGCGCGTCGGCTCATCGAGACCGGCCTGCGGATCGACGCCGAAGCCGACCAGGCTCAGCTGGTCGCCGAGCACCTCGTCGCTGAGCAGAATGGCGCTGCCCAGCGGCTTGACCAGGCCCTGCGCCAGTTGCCCGCCGCTGCTCTTGCCGGCGACGAACAGGCCGCTGGCGAAGTGGTTGGCCGGCTTGATCTTCAGCTCCTCGAACAGCCGCCGCAGCGGCGGCACCAGCCCGGCCAGGCGCATCAGGCCATGCACCAGCAGCGCCTTCAGCTGGCTGCGCGGCATGATCAGATGGCCCATGCGCTTGGCCAGGTTGATCATCTTGTGCGCATGCGGGCGCCGTTCGCTGTCGTAGCTGGCCAGAATCGCCGGCGCGGCGTGGCCCCTGCAGACCCAGGCCAGCTTCCAGCACAGGTTGGCCGCGTCGCGCAGCCCGGCCACCAGCCCCTGGCCGACAAACGGCGGGGTGATGTGCGCCGCATCGCCGGCGAGAAACACCCGGCCCTGCTGGAAGCTGTCGCAGCAGCGGGCATGGAAGCGGTACACCGCCTGGCGTTCG
Source organism: Pseudomonas sp. N040 (assembly GCF_015637705.1). GTDB lineage: Bacteria > Pseudomonadota > Gammaproteobacteria > Pseudomonadales > Pseudomonadaceae > Aquipseudomonas. The sequence continues at coordinate 26,391 of NZ_JADOBE010000006.1, forward strand.
ATGTGCAGGTCCTGCGGCTGGATCCAGCGCCCGAGCAGCGCGGCCAGTTGCTCCGGTTGCTCCATCTGCGCCGCGCTCTCGCCAGGTTGCAGCATGAACTCCCAGCGCTCGCGACCGCCCGGGGCCGGCATGTGCGGGGCCGGCCGGCGCGGATCACAGATGAACTCGACGTGATCGATGGCCTTGCCCTCGCGCTGGCCGGCATCGACGATCAGCCAGTCCTCGGCATAGGTCGTGCCCTGGAAATCCTGGCCGATCAGGTTGCGCACCCTGGAGCTGGCGCCGTCGGCGCCAATCAGATAGTCGGCACGCACTTCTCGGCGTGCGCCGGCGGCGTCCTTGAGAATCGCCGTGACTCCTAGCGCATCCTGCTGCAGGTCGAGCAGTTCCAGGCCGCTGCAGAACTGCACGTTCGGCCACTGCGCCACCTCCCGGCGCAGGGCCTGTTCCAGCTCCGGCTGATAGAAGGTCACCAGGCGTGGGTGGCCGTCGATGCTGCCGGCGGTGTTGGCGCGGGCGAACTGGCCGAGCAGCGGGCTGTGCATGCGCACCTCGGGAATGGCGATGCGGGCAAAGGCATCCTCGCCCAGCCCGGCCATCTGCAGGATGCGCAGCGCTTCATTGTCCAGAGCAATGGCGCGCGGGATCAGCAGGATCTCGTCGAGCCGGTCGATCACCAAGGTAGCCACCCCATAGCGCCCGAGCAGCGCGGCGATGGTGGCGCCGACCGGCCCGTAACCGATCACCAGGACAGTAGTGGATGCAGGCAGCACAGCGGTGGACGATTCAATCATGGCGACTCGACTCTGGCAGATGGGGTCTGGTCGGGGGACCGGACGGATCGCTGCGGAGCGGCTCGGCAGCGGGGTGATTAATTTTATAGCCTATATTGACACTTGTTTCAATATTGAGTTTTAATTCATTTCATTGGGCAGCGACACACTTGTTTGCTGCACTCCAACCCCGACCGACCCTCTATTCAGGCGAGCTATGACCATGGTCCAGTTGAGCACCCCGCAACCCGCCAGGCAGACGAACCCCACCATCAAGGCACAGGCGCTGGCCTACCTGATCTTCGAACGCCCGGACCTGCAGGTGGCCGAAACCTTCCTCAGCGATTTCGGCCTGCGCCTGGCCCGCCGCGATGCCGATGCCCTGTACTTCCGCGGCACCGGCACGGCGCCCTGGTGCTATGTCGTGCGCCGCGCCGCCGCGCCACGCTTTGTCGGCTTCGGCTTTGCCGCCGGCAGCCGCGCCGACCTGCTGAAGCTGGCCAGCCTGCCCGGTGCTTCGGGGCCGCAAGCCTGCAGCGCACCCGGTGGCGGTGAACTGGTGCGGCTGACCGATCCGGCCGGTTTCAGCGTCGAGGTGATCCACGGCCAGGCCCCGGTCGCGGCGCTGCCCCATCGCCAGCCGTTGCCGGCCAACCAGACCGACCAGCTACCGCGCATCAATGCCACCCAGCGACCGCCGCACGCAGCGGCGGAAATCGTCAAGCTCGGCCATGCAGTCATCGAGGTCGCCGACTTCCAGGCCGTCTGCGCCTGGTACACCGGCCACCTGGGGCTGATTCCCAGCGACGTGCAGGTGCTGCCGGACGGCTCACCGATCGTCACCTTCATGCGCCTGAACCTCGGCGACACCCCGGCCGACCACCACACGCTGGCGATCGCCCAGGGCTTCATGAATGGCTACAACCACAGTGCCTATGAAGTGGTCGATGTGGATGCCCTCGGCATGGGCCAGCGGGTGCTGCGCGAACAGGGCTACCGGCATGCCTGGGGCATCGGCCGGCACATCCTCGGCAGCCAGCTGTTCGACTACTGGGAAGACCCCTGGGGCGACAAGCACGAGCACTACTGCGACGGCGACATGTTCACCGCGGACGTGCCGACCGGCATCCATCCGGTCAGCGCCGAGGCCATGGCCCAGTGGGGGCCGGCCATGCCCAGAACCTTTACCGCGCCGAAGATGAACCGTGCCGCGCTCAAGGCGCTGTGGCATAACCTGCGGCACAGCCCGGATGTGACGCTGCGCAAGCTGATCACCCTCAAGCGCCTGTTTGGCTGAGCAACAACCAACTAACCGCTGCCGGCCCCTATGCATTTGGCCCGCACGTAGATCGATTTCGTGTAGGAGCCAGCTTGCTGGCGATGTTCTTCAAGCAGCGAATCGCCAGCAAGCTGGCTCCTACAATAATTGCAGCATTGAACACCTTACTTATTCGGGCCGGCCCCGAAAAACCCACAGGAGCACTTAGATGGCGATCAACATTGTCCGTTTCGAACACCTGAGCAAGACCCACTGGGGCGTGCTGCGCGGCCAGCAGATCGCCCTGATCCCCGGGGACTTCGCGACCACCGGCGACCTGATTCGCGGCGTCGACATCAGCACCCTGAAGACGCTGGCAACCTCCGAACTGAGCCTGGCGCAGGTCACCCTGCTCTCGCCGGTGACGCGCAACCAGCAGTTCGTCTGCCAGGGCGCCAACTACCGGCAGCACATGATCGAGTCGGGCATGGACCCGGACGCGAAGAACTACAACATGATCTTCACCAAGGCGCAGAGCTGCATCGTCGCGGCCGACAGCGACGTGATCAAACCGTCGATCGTCAACTTCCTCGACTATGAGGTGGAACTGGGCCTGATCATGCGCCGCGAGATCACCGGCAAGGTCGCCATCAGCGAAGGCAACCTGCACGATTTTGTCGCCGGCCTGGTGATCGTCAACGACTACTCGGCACGCGACATCCAGATTCCGCAGATGCAGTTCTACAAGGGCAAGAGCTTCCGCACCTTCGGCCCGGTCGGCCCGTGGTTGTGCCTGCTGGAACCGCAAGACATTCCCTACCTGAAAAAACTGCAACTGCGCCTGACGGTCAACGGTGAAGTGCGCCAGAACGACAGCACCGCCAACCTGGTGCACGGCCCGGTGGCCACCCTCAACGAGCTGGCCGGGGTGCAGGACCTGGCCGCCGGCGACCTGCTCGCCACCGGTACCCCGGCCGGCTGTGCGCTGAGCATTCCGTCACCGACCAAGATGCGCATCGCCGCGCTGCTGCCGGAAGCCAAGAAATGGGCGCTGTTCCTCAAGGCCCAGGCCGCGCGCCCGCAGTACCTGAAAGTCGGCGACCGGGTCGAGACCAGCATCCGCAGCGCCGACGGCGTAATCGACCTGGGCGTGCAGCACAACCGTATCGTGGCGGAAGCCTGATGCTCTATTTTGCGTAGGAGCGAGCTTGCTCGCGATGCCCCTGGCCTTGATCGCCAGCAAGCTGGCTCCTACCGGCGAGCAACCCCTGTTCAACCCATCACCTCCGGGAAATTTGATTCGATGAGCATACGCACCCTGCAGGACATCCTGACGCTGGAACAGAACCCGCTGCCGACTGCCGGACTGGACAGCACCTACGCCCTGCTCGCCCGCGGTGCGGCCATCGATCCGCAGGCGCCGGCGCTGTCGTTCTTCGTCCGCGTGGAAGACCACGCCACCCCGGCGCGCTGGAACCATGCCCAGTTGCTGGGCGAGATCACCCGCGCGGCCAACCTGTTCCACCGCCTGGGTATCCGTCGCGGCGGCGTGGTGGCGTGCATCCTGCCGAACCTGCCGGAAACCCATTTCACCCTGTGGGGCGCGGAAACCGCCGGCACGGTGTTTGCGGTCAACCCGCAGCTGGACGGTGCGCAGATGGCCGAACTGCTGCGCGCCGCCGGCGTGCAATGGATCGTCACCCTCGGCCCGCAGCCCGATGCGGACATCTGGCGGCGGGTGGCCGGGGCGATTGGCGGACTGGCCGGCCTGCAGGGCATCCTCGCCGTTGACCCGCTGCATCACCTGCCCGGGCACACGCCGGCACAGAGCCTGCCGGCCACGCTGGAAGGCGTGCCGGTGCTGGACTTCCATGCCGAACTGGCCGCCGAGGACGCCCGCGCACTCGGCTTTGCCGCGCCGGTCGCCAGCGATATCGCCTCCTACTTCTGCACCGGCGGCACCACCGGCCTGCCGAAAATCGCCCAGCACAGCCAGGCCAACGAAGTCGCCAATGCGCTGCAACTGGCCGCGGTGGCCGGCGCGCAGATCGCCGCGCCCGGGCGCACCACCCTGGCCGCCCTGCCGCTGTTCCATGTCAATGCCCAGCTGGGCAGCGGCCTGACCCCGTTCGCGCACGGCGGCCATGTGCTGCTGGCACCGGCGGCCGGCTACCGCAGCCCGGGGCTGATCCCGCGTTTCTGGGAGATCATTGCGCGGCACCGGGTGAACAGCTTTTCCGCGGTACCGACCATCTACGCCGCCCTGCTGCAGGTGCCGCGTGACGGTCAGGACCTGTCCAGCCTGAAACTGGCCATTTGCGGTGCCGCGCCGATGCCGGTCGAGCTGTTCCGCAGCTTCGAGCGCGAGACCGGCATGCGCATCGTCGAAGGCTACGGCCTGACCGAAAGCACCTGCGTCGCCTCGATCAATCCGCCGGATGGCGAATCGCGGATCGGCTCCATCGGCCTGCGCCTGCCCTGGCAGGAGATGCGCGTGATGCGCTTCGACGCCGCGGGCAACTGGCAGGGCGAAGCAGCACTGGATGAAGTCGGGGTGCTGTGCCTGAGCGGGCCGAACGTGTTTGCCGGTTACCTCAGCCCGCAGCACAACAAGGATGCCTGGCTGGAAACCGGCGCGGCCGACGGCCGCCCGCAGCGCTGGTTCAACACCGGCGACCTCGGGCGCCTGGATGCCGAGGGCTACTTCTGGCTCAGCGGGCGCAAGAAGGAACTGATCATCCGCGGTGGCCACAACATCGACCCGAAGAGCATCGAGGAAGTGCTCGCCGGCCACCCGGCCGTGGCCCTGTGTGCCGCCGTCGGCCGCCCGGATGCCTACGCCGGCGAAGTGCCGGTGGCCTACGTGCAGCTGCGCCAGGGCGCACTGGCCAGCGAAGCCGAACTGCTGGCCTATGCCGCGCAGCACATCAGCGAACGCGCGGCGGTGCCCAAGGCCATCCACATTCTCGACGCACTGCCGGTCACCGCGGTGGGCAAGACCTTCAAGCCGGCGCTGAACCTGCGCGAGATCGAGTCGGTGGTACGCGAGGAAGCGGCGCAGGTCGGTGCCACGCTCAGCCAACTGACGGTCGAGCAGGATCCAAAACTCGGCATGCTGGCCCGCTACCGCGTCGAGGGTGACGGCAGCGCGCTGGCCAGCGCACTGGGCCGGCATATCTTCCGCAGCGAAGCCCTTTAGTGATTGAGCGTGCTGCTGTAGGAGCCAGCTTGCTGGCGATCCGGTGCTCGAAGAACATCGCCAGCAAGCTGGCTCCTACAAAAAATCTGCAAGCAACAGGGACATGCCATGAACGACTCCACCAGCCAAGCAGCGCACATCCCCGGCGTCACCGATTTCCAGCCGCCCACGGTGCAGTCGATGCAGCGCGCGCTGCGCGTGGCCAACGCCTGGTTCAACCCGCTGTTCCTCGGCCTGGACAAGCTGGACCTGGGCAAGCCGGCGCTGTGGGTCGGCAACCACACGCTGTACGGCCTGCTCGACGTGCCGCTGCTGGCCGAGCACCTGTACCGCGAGCACGGGGTGTTCCTGCGCGGCCTGGGTGACCGCGGGCATTTCCTGGTGCCCGGCTGGAGCAAGCTGCTGGTCAATGCCGGCATGGTGCTGGGTACTCCGGAGAACTGCGCGGCGCTGATGCAGACCGGCCAGCACGTGCTGGTGTTCCCCGGCGGTGGGCGCGAGGTGATGCGGCGCAAGGGCGAGGATTACCAGTTGATCTGGAAGAAACGCAGCGGCTTTGCGCGGCTGGCCATCGAGCACGGCTACGACATCATCCCCTTCGGTTCGCTGGGTGCCGACGAGAACTTCGACATCCTGCTCGATGCCAGGGACATCAGCAGCTCACGGCTGTGGAAGCTGCTCGACGGCACCCTGAAGCTCAGCGAGCGCACCCGTGGCGGCGACATGATCCCGCCCATCGCCCGCGGCATTGGCGTCAGCCTGGTACCGCGCCCGCAGCGTTTCTACTTCGGCTTCGGCAAGCGCATTTCCACCGCCCGCCTGCACGGCAAGGCCGACGATGCCAAACGGGTCTGGGCGCTGCGCGAGAAGGTCGCCCGCTCGATTGAGGAACAGCTGGAGATGCTGACGGCTTACCGCGAGCAGGACCGGCCACAGAACTGGAGCGCCCTGCGCCGTTTTCTGGCGCCGGTGCGCAAGTAACGAGGCCGAATGATGCTGGCCATGTCCCGGCCAACGGTTGCAGATCGATTTTGTAGGGTGGGTTAGCCGCGCAGCGGCGTAACCCACCATCGATGCCAACGGCATCGCCCTTGCCGGCCTCGCGGCCGGTTGGTGGGTTACGGCCGTTGGCCTAACCCACCCTACAGGAGCGCGTGCAACCAATAACGACACTGAGCAATTAGTTAACCCTCAGCCACGGAGTCCACATGCACCCTCATCAACAGCCGGCTGCGCGCCGCATCGCTATCCGCCACGGCCTGGCCCTGGTGTTCGCCTACGCCATGGCGCTGGCCAGTCCCGCGGTGAGCGCCGCCAGTGCCGTGCAGGACCAACTGGCCATCGCCGCCAACGTGGCCAATTTCGCCCGGCGCGACCAGGGCGACTGGGCCGGCCTGCGCAACCTGTTTGGTGCCGACGGGCAGATCGCCGTGACCTGGTACCGCGGCAGCATCGACGGCTTTATCGCGGCATCACAAAAAATGGCCGAGGACGCGGGCACCCAGTCCAAGCACTGGATCGGCACGCCGCGCATCCGCCTGTGCGGCGAGCGCGCCGTCAGCGAGACCGATGTGGCGATCATGGCGCGCAGCCAGGTGGCCTCGGTGGAGGTCGACGTGACCAGCTACGCGAGCTTCCTCGACACCTTCGCCCGCGACAGCGACGGCCAGTGGCGCGTGGTGCAACGCACCGCCATCTACGAAAAGGACCGCATCGACCCGGTCGCGCCCTCGCTGCTGTTCAGCCTGATCTACCCCTTCGCCGGCTTCGACGACTACCCGCCGGCCTACCGGCACCTGGCCGCCGGCCTGGAGCGCAAGGGCTTCCAGCTGGCTGAGCCGATCATCGTGGCGCACAGCCCGGCGGAAGCCGAACTGAAAGCAGGCGCCGCGCAATGGGCCGGCTGCTGAGCACGCCCAGCAACCACGCCACCACAGTACCCACACAACGGAGCATTCCATGCACGCGCAAGTCCCTCGCCACGCCTCCCGTTCTCGGCATCTTCTGCCCGCCGGCCTGCTGCTCGTCACTGCGCTGCTCGGCGGCTGCGACAAGCTGCAGGAAACGGCCATGGACTACATCGTCAAGGACCGTACCGACTACACGCTGCTCACCGACAAGCAACATATCCGCGTGATTCTCTGCGGCACCGGCACGCCGCAGGTCAATTCGCCGCGCGGCCAGGCCTGCACCCTGGTGGCGGCCGGCGGCCAGCTGTTCCTCTTCGATGCCGGCGAGAACGCCATGCGCAACCTGGAGAACAGCCACGTCCCGCTGAGCGAGCTGAGCAGCGTGTTCATCACCCACCTGCACTCGGACCACATCAGCGGCCTCGGCGGGGTGATCAACTACACCTGGGTCAACCGCCGCGAGGTACCCCTGACGGTCTACGGCCCGCTCGGTACCGCCGGGCTGGTCAAGGGCCTGGAGCAGGCCTACGCCGACGATGCGCGCTTCCGCAGCAGCCATTTCGTGCCGCACCCGGAACTGGCCTTCGCCCGCGCGCAGACCATCCTGTTCAACACGGGCGTGGAGTCGGTGCGGGTGTATGACAAGAGCGGCGTCACTGTCGATGCCTACCGCGTCGACCACCGCCCGGTCGACCCGGCGCTCGGCTACCTGCTCAGCTACCGCGGCAAGAAGGTGTTCATCAGCGGCGACACCCGGGTCAGCGACATCTACCTGCCGGCCCTGCAGGATGCCGACCTGGTGGTGCACGAAGCGATCAACCGCCAGCTGGTCGAGGACGCCGCTGCAGCCTTGCGCCGGCAAGGCATGACGGTCGAAGCCGAGCGCGCACTGCGGACCCTCGAGTACCACTCCGACACCCTGGAACTGGCGGCGCTGGCCGAACGGGCCAAGGTCAAGCACCTGCTGCTGACCCACCTGATCCCCAGCCCGGACAACTTCGTCACCCGCTGGCTGTATGTGCGCGGCATGGCCGACAAGTACCACGGCCAGCTCAGCCTCGGCGAGGACGGCATGCAGCTCAGCCTGCCGGCAGCGCAGCCGTGACGCGTCGCTGCCGGGTAATGGCAAGGCTTTGAGCGCGCTTGCCTGGCGGCGGCTGGAGATCGTATCCAGCCACTGCCGGCGCTCAGGAACACTCATCCACCCCTTCTGGTACACACACGGAGAACCACCCGCATGGCAAGAATCATGGTCCTGGGCGCCACCGGCTCACTGGGCAAGCATGTAACCCGGCAGGCGGTGGCCGCCGGTCACGCGGTGACGGCGCTGGTGCGCACGCCGGCAAAACTGCCGACTGATCTGCGCGGCAAAATGACCGTGGTACAAGCGGACCTTGCCACGCTGCCGCTTGCCGAACTCAGCGCGGCCTTCCGCGGCCAGGATGCCGTGATCAATACCGCCGGCCTGGTAACCGAGGGCCAGGCGTTTGTCCGTCTGGTCGATCGGCTGGTGACTGCCCTGGAATCCATCCCGCCAGGTCAGCGGCCGGTGTGCTGGTTCATGGCGGGTGCGGGCCTGCTGGATATTGATGACTCGGGGCGCAGGGGTGTTGATTTGCCTAAAGTCGGCAGCACTTACGGCCCGCACAGGGTCAATTTCGAGCGCATTCGAGCCACCGATCTGGACTGGCGCGAGCTGTGTCCGGGGCCGATGGTCGAAGGGCCGGCGCTGGGCATCGACAAGCTGCGACTGTCGCTGGACAAACTGCCAGTGCAAATGCCGACCTTCGTGCAGCACCTGCCCGGCGCGCTGGTATTGCCCTTTTTTGCCCTGCGCATACCGCAGATGATCATTCCCTACGCCGATGCGGCAGCCGTGATACTGGCCAATCTTGCCGGTGACAGTGCCATGTCTCGCCACCGGGTCGGGCTGGCCTTGCCGGAGGGCATGCGCGGCAAGAAAGGCGAATGGGCAACCAGACCCGGGGATCCGGCCTGATCGAGCTGCCGGGGTTGCCGTGATGCATTGTTTCACGCCGCCCACGGATGACCACGCCTCGGTGCGTCAGCGGCCACCTGCTGCTGCACGCAGGAGCCATTTTCACGCTAGACCAACTGCACACGCGGCCTGGACTGAAGCGGTCCCTGAGCCGCACCCTGCCAGCGAGAGCACGGCTCGCAGGTAACTCATTCGACAGGGCCATAGCGCCCCGGGACCCACGATGAAAAAGACCTTCCTGGTTATTGCTGTACTGCTGCTGGCCTGGGCGAGTGCCTGGCAAATTGCCGACCGGCCGGCTCCCGCCGGCGCTCCGCTGTTCAGCGAGCGCCTGCAGCCGCAGCGCCTGCAGACCCTGGCCATCGCGGCGCCAGCCGAAGCATTGACCTTCGCCCGCTTCCTGCGCGACGGCGAGCCGCACCTGCTGCTGGTGCAGCGCTACGCTGCCGGCCAGGTCAGCGGCATTGACCTGCAACAGGCCTTGCCCGGCAGCGCGAACGATCCGATCACGCTGTTCAATGCCCAGGGCTATGCGGCTCTGGAGCAGCTGCGCGGGGCGCAGACCAGCGTGAGCGCCGACGCATTGCTGCTGCCCTTCGACGGGACTGCCAGCCAAGTGGCCATCGGCATCAACTACCCGGAGCACGGCAAGGAAGTGGCGCTGGGTGATTCCTTCGTGTTTCCCAAGCAGACCGCCGCCACGCCGCACAACGCCAGCGTGCCCGCCCGCGACTATTTGCTGGACTACGAGATCGAGCTCGGTTTCGTCACCCTCGAGCCGCTCAAGCGCGGCACGCCACCCGAGTACATGGGCCTGGTGCTGGCCAGTGACTACAGCGACCGGGCGGCGCTGATGCGCCACGTCAACCTGATGGATGTCGGTTCCGGCGCTGGCTTCACCCAGGGCAAGAGCGAGCCCGGATTCATGCCGGTTGGCAATCTGTTGGTCATCCCCAGGGACTACCAGGCGTTCTACCAAACCTTGCAGCTGGAACTCTGGTGCAACGGCGAGAAACGCCAGGAGGCCAACCCGGCCAGGATGACCTGGGGCATCCAGCGCATCCTCAGCGAAACCTTCGCGCGCGAAGGCCGCACCTGGCAATGGAACGGGCAACCGGTGGCGCTGCCGGTGGACGATGGCACCATCCCGCCACGCACCCTGTTTCTTTCCGGCACCCCCGCAGGCGTGATCTATCAGAAACCCGCCCTGCGCCAGCTGTTCGCCGGGCTGTCCGAAGCCTTCTTCACCCTGCGCTGGAATCAGCCGCAATACATCGTCGAACCCTTCCTGCGCGATGCCTACCGCTCCGGGCGCTTCCTGCAGCCAGGCGACACAGTAGTGATGCGCGCCGATCGGCTGGGGCTGATCAGCAACCGGATCGTCGAGCAGTGAGCGACGGGCCGGCAGCCATGCAGCTGGCGGCTTGAACTGCCGCCAGACTCAGGGCGCCAGCTTGCGCTTGAGCGCGCTGGCCACTGGCTGCGGCAGGTTGGGCATGGCGCGCAGCAGCCAGGGCAGGATCTTGCGCTTGGCGCCGCTCAGCGACTCCGGCACCACGGCCTCGATCAGGTGCGGGCCGGGATGGGCAAAGGCGTACTCCATGGCCTTGACCAGGTCTTCGGCGGTGCTCACCCGCACCGAATGCACGCCCATGCCCTGGCCCAGCTGGGCGAAGTTCAGCACCGGGCCGCGCAGGTCGAGCTGCGACTTGGCCTTGGGCCCGGCCTCCTCCGCGCCAACGCGCTCCAGCTCGACATTCAGCACCGAGTAGGAAGCGTTGTTGAAGATGATCGAGGTGACGTTGAGATTTTCCCGCGCCATGGTCCACAGCGACTGGATGGTGTACATCGCGGTGCCGTCGCCGATCAGCGCCAGCACCGGCCGCTCCGGACAGGCGACGGCCGCGCCGATGGCGCTCGGCAGGCCCTGGCCGATGGCGCCGCCGGTCAGGGTGATCAGGTCGTGGCGCGGCGCGCCGGCGGTCATGGCCGAGAGCAGCAGCCCGGAGGTGATCGCCTCGTCGACCAGGATGGCGTTTTCCGGCAGCAGGTGGCCGACCGCCTTGCACACCTTGGCGGCGCTCAGCTTGCCGCGCGGACGCCGCGGACGCTGGGCGGCCTGCAGCGCCGGCTGGACCTGGCTGGCGCCGAGCGCGGCAGCCAGTTTTTCCAGGCTGGCGGTGCTGTCCTGCGCCGGCGTGGCCAGGGTGAGCACGTTGCAGCCGTCAGGCACCAGGTAGCTCTGCTTGCCCGGGTAGGCGAAGAAGGACACCGGCGCCTTGGCGTCGACCAGGATCAGTTCCTCGATCCCGGCCAGCTGCACGCCGGCCATCTCGGCCATGTAGGCGATGCGCTCGATGGCCGGCAGGCCGGCACCGCGCTGCAGGCGGGTGGGGAATACCTCGGCGTACAGCTTGACCCCGCTGTGCGCGGCAATGCGCGCGGCGGCCAGCAGGTCGGCCTCGCGCAGGGCGCGCCCACCGAGCAGCAAGGCGACCTTGCGCCCCGAGCGCACCGCAGCCACCACCGCGGCCACGGCAGCATCGTCCGCCACCGCGGGATTCGGTTCCGGCGGCGGCGGGCAGGCCACCCCGCCCTCGCCCCAGGACACGTCCGCCGGCAGGATCAGGGTGGCGACCTGGCCGGGGTAGCCGCGCGCAACACTGATCGCCTCCACCGCGTCGCGGCACAGCTCGGCGGTGCTCTTGGAGGTGCGCACGAAGCCCGGCGAGACATTGCGCGCCACCGTCTCGATGTCCGACTGCAGCTGGGCGTCGTACTGGGTGTGGTAGGTGGCGTGGTCGCCGACGATGTTGACCACCGGCGACTTGCCCTTGCGCGCGTTGTGCAGGTTGGCCAGGCCGTTGCCCAGCCCGCAGCCCAGGTGCAGCAGGGTGGCGGCCGGCTTGTCGGCCATGCGCGCATAACCGTCGGCGGCGCCGGTGGCCACGCCTTCGAACAGGGCCAGCACGGCGCGCATGCGCGGCTCGCTGTCGAGGGCGGCGACGAAGTGCATTTCGCTGGTGCCGGGGTTGGTGAAGCAGACTTCGATACCGGCATCGGCCAGGGTCTTCATCAGGGCTTGGGCGCCATTGGGCATGGGGTTTCTCCTAAACAGTAGTGGTCGGTCAGCCGGCGTTGAACGAACGCGCGGCGGCGCGGGCGGTAAGAATGCAACCGGGCAGGAAGGTGCCCTCCAGCGAGCGCTTGCCGCTGGCGCCGCCACCGCCGAAACCGGCGGCCTCGCCAACGCAATACAGGCCGCTGACGGGTTGGCCGCGGGCGTCCAGCACGCGGCTGTGCAGGTCGGTCTGCAAGCCGCCGAGGCTCTTGCGCGAGATCAGCTGCATGTGGATGGCGATGTACGGACCGGCGCCGGGCAGCTGCAGCGGCGCCGGCTTGCAGGTGCGCAGGCGGTCCGGCCCCCACTGGCGGGCGTGCAGGATGCGGCGCAGCTGGTCGTCATTGTGCAAGCGGTTGCCACCGGCAAAGTTGGCGTCGAAGGCATCGGCGGTGGCCTGCAGCGCGGCGGGATCAATGTCCAGCGAGCAGGTCAGCGCATTCATCTTCGCCGCCAGCCCGGCCAGCGTGTCGTCGACCAGGAAGTGCGTGCTTTCGCGCTGCATCTGCTGGATCAGCCGATGGTTGCCGAGCAGGGTTTCCTTGAGGAAGGCCGGGAACTGCATGTCGCGGATGCGCTGGTTGTGCTCGGCGCCGGAGATGGCGAATTCCTTGACCGCGATGCGCCAGTTCAGCAGGTGCCAGGTCCAGGGTTTTTCCTGCTCGGCCACGCGCTGGCACAGCCAGTGGGTATCAAAGCCGGTGACCAGCGGCTCAGGGCCGATGCGCCGGCCACGGTGGTCGAGCCACAGCGCCGACTTGCACGGAATGGTCGACAGGCCATGGCCTTCGAAGTGCGGATAGGGATGCGGAAAGCCGGCGGCGTAGTTCCACATCTCGCCGGCATGGGTGATCTGCCCGCCCAGCTCATCCGCCACCAGGTGATGCAGCTTGCCGTCGGCGAAAGGATGCGCGCCGTTGAGCATGCTCGCCGGAATGGCGCGGTGCTTGGGCCAGTTGGCCCGTGTCTGCGCATGGCTGCCGTTGATGCCGCCCATGGCCAGCACCACCACCGGCGCCTGCAGGCGCACCTCGGCGCCGGTCTCTTCGCAGACCGCCACGGCGCCATTGAGCTGCCCGGCCTGATGCTCCAGCGCGGTGATGCGATGACGGTGCAGCAGCGTCAGGCGGCCACCGCTGTCGGCGGCGCGCAGCGCGGCGATCATGCGCCGCGTCAGTTCGCGCGAGGTGCCCCAGACCACGTGGTAGCGTGGCAGGCTGTTGCCGTCGCCCTGCAGGCCGCGCTCGACCCAGTTCACCGCCGGCATGAACTTCACGCCCTCACCGAGCAGCCAGTCGTAGACCTCGCTGCGCGAATGCTCGACGTAGTAGCGCGCCCACTGCTGCGGGTAGTGGTCGTCCGCGGCGATCTCGCCGAAGCGCAGCCAGTCGCGCAGGGCGATTTCCGGGGTGTCCGGGATCTTCATGCGCGCCTGCAGCGCGGTGCCGACCAGGGCCATGCCGCCGAAGGCCCACAACGCCAGGCCGCCGAAACGCTCGGGGCTGTCGCGGTCCACCAGGGTCACGCGCTTGCCCGCGCGCAGGGCTTCCAGCGCGGTGACGATACCGGCCAGCCCGCCGCCGGCCACCAGCACATCCGCTTGCACAGTCGTCGTTGCCAACCTCGATCTCCTTGCACACGCGCGCCCGGATGGCCCGCAGTCATTGTCGAAGCCAACGATAGCTGCATATCATCCACACACACTTGACTTTACAGGCCACGCAGATTGACTTTACAGGCCACCGTCTCCATGAGCTGGGTCAACACCGTGCTGGTGGCTGCACAGCGCCTCGGCGTGGAACGCGACGCCCTGCTCGCCGCAGCCGGGATTGCCAGCGCGGAACTGCAGGCCGAGCGCTGGCCGATCGACCACATCACCCGCCTGTGGCGCGCGGCAGCCCAGCTGACCGGCGACCCGGGCTTCGGCCTCAAGGCCGGTACGCTGGTCGGGCCGGCCAGCTTCAATGTGGTCAGCTACCTGTTGCAGTCGGCGCCGACGCTGCGCGCGTCGATCAGCGTGGTGCAGAAATACCAGCGCCTGATCAGCGACGGCGGGCGCCTGCAGATGATCGCCGGCGCCCAGTCGAGCTGGCTGGTCTATCACCCGCGCCAGGGCCAGCTGCCGTTCAGTCCGCACCAGATCGAGGCGGTGCTGGCGGCCATGCTGGCGTTTGCCCGCTGGGTGTCGGGCACTGCCCTGCGCCCGCTGAAAGTGCAGTTCAGCCAGGCGCCGATCGGCACCCCCGGCGACTACCACGGCGTATTCCAGTGCCCGGTCGAATTCGACCAGGCGTTCAGCGGCGTGCTGCTGGACAACGCCCTGCTCGACGCGCCCCTGCCGCAGGCCGACGCGCAACTGGCGCAGGTGCACCAGCAGTACGCGGCAGCGCGGCTGGCGGCATTGTCTCCGCCGGAGACCCTGGTACAGGACCTGCGCCGCTGGATCGGCAGCCAGCTCCACGGCCAGCTGCCTAGCCGCGCCAAGGCCGCGCAGGCACTGGGGTTGAGCCCGCGCACGCTGGCGCGGCGCATGCAGGCGCAACAACTGGATTTCTCCACGCTGGTCGACCAGGCCCGCCGGGATGCCGCCCTGCACGCCGTGGCCGAAACCCGGCAAGCACTGGCGGATATTGGCCAGAGCCTCGGCTTTGCCGAGCCCAGCACCTTCTGGCGCGCCTTCAAGCGCTGGACCGGACAGACCCCGGCGCAGTGGCGGCGGCAGCGGGAGGCAACGACCGTCGGCGCAGCCATAAAACCTCCAGACAATCCGTAGGTTGGGCTGAGCACAGCGAAGCCCAACAACACCGGCGCGTAACCTGAGCGTTGGGCTTCACCGCTGCGCGGTTCAACCCAACCTGCCGGTTCATCCCAACCTACGGGCTGGGCGCCCGCAACCAGCCGAGCAACTGCTGGTAGACCGCCTGGCTGGACAGCAGGTCGAAGTGATCGATGCCGTAGACCACCGCCTGGTGCGCTGCATCGATCGGCAGCGACAGGGCGGGATCCTTGTGCCGGCCCAGCGCGCTGTGCACCGGTACCAGGCCGTCGCCGGGCTGGCGGGCGACCGGCTCCTTGCGCTTGGTCGCCGCCAGCACATAACAGTCGACGCCCGCGGGCAGCGCTACCGGCCGCCGCGGATCGTGCCGGTGGTTGCCGTCGTGGTTCTGCCAGTCCTCGTCCAGCAGGTTGCCGAAGCGCAAATCACGGATGCCGGAACTGCGGATCATGCCCAGGCGGGTAAAGGGCGCGCTGTAGGGACTGATGCCGATCAGCAGGTTGGCGCGGTTGCCGGCACGCTCCAGCGGCGCGCCGTGGTGCGGGGTGCCGAGGAAGACCAGGCGGGTCAGCACGTTCAACCAGCCGTGGCCGGCCGCCGCCGCGTAGTGACAGGCACTGCGCGTCACCAGCCCGCCCATGCTGTGGCCGACGATCAGCAGCTCGCGCACCGGCACCGGCCAGTGACTGACCAGTTGCTCGAGGGTGGCGGCGAACTCGCGGCCGTTGCTGGAGATATGCCGGCCGCTGTTGTAGCTGAGGTACAGCGGCGTGCAATCCAGCTCCCGGGCCAGCGCCTGGCCGTGGTCGTGGCCCTCGCGCAGCCATTGCAGGTCATTCATGCACAGGCCGTGGACCAGCACCAGCAGGCGCCCGTTGGAGTCGGCGAAGTGACCGGCCAGCGCCGGCGCGCTGAGCTCCAGCGGCACCCCGCCCTGGCGCAGGCGCATCGGCAGGGCCAGCGGGTTGCCGGTGCTGATCAGGTAGTCGCCGAGCACCCCGTTGAGCGCTGCCAGCAGGGCCTCGCGGCGCGGCGAAAACGGCTGGCCGGGCAACAGCGGCTGCAACTGCGCCAGCGCCGTGTCGAGCAGCGTACCGACCACCCGGGTCACGCCGCGCACGCTGCGGTAGACCATCCCGGTAATGCCGCGCGTGCGCCCTGCCGGCGCCTTGCCGATCAGCGCCACGGGCGAGGCGATGGTGCTGTGCATGTCCTCGACGATGTCGGTGACCCCGGCAACCGCATTGATGATCAACTGGCTGACCCCGCGCAGATCCGCCCCGCTGTCGCTGTCGCCCGGCGGCGTGCCGGCGAGCGTGTCTGACGGTGCCGGTGCTGCGGGTTGCTCGGTGCTGGCCATGCTGAACTCCTGGGGGTGCGGGTGGGCTGCGCGCTGGCTGGTCGCGGCGGCGCTCGTGGGCGACAACAGCCACCCGACGGTGGCGACAAACATTTGCGGCAATGTTATGGCACTATAAGTGACACTATATCGACAGGCACGGCGCGGACTGACAAGATGCCTGCACGTGGCGCAAAACCAATTCGTGCATTCTGCGACCAAACAGCTTGGCACGGTCAGATTTTCGGCAATACTGCGCAAGCCGGAAGTCCGGCAACCCGCTTTTCCCATAACGACAACAGCCCCAAGGGGCGGAGTAAATCAATGAACAACGCCAAAGTCGTCATGCTGGCCCTGTACGCCATCACCATCCTGTCCCTGCTGGTAGCCATACCCGGGGGATCGGTCCTGCAAACCATCAGCCTGGTGATCGTGGTCGCGCACGTGGGCGAAGTCCTGGCTTGCCAGAAGCAGATCCGTCTCTATCAGGGCCCGTTGGTGGACAGCATTGCCTTGACCCTGCTGTTCGGCTTCGCCCACTGGAAGCCCATGGCCGACAAAGCAGCCCGCGAAACCCAGGCCTGACCGGGATGCGCATCCCTTTCGCCGGTTACACCCTCGGCCTGCTGCTGGCGCTGTTGGCCGGGCCGGCGGCTGCGGCGCAGCCGAACATCGTGCTGCTGCTGGCCGATGA
This sequence comes from Pseudomonas sp. N040, assembly GCF_015637705.1. GTDB lineage: Bacteria > Pseudomonadota > Gammaproteobacteria > Pseudomonadales > Pseudomonadaceae > Aquipseudomonas. Next base: position 43,460 of record NZ_JADOBE010000006.1, read on the forward strand.
CTGGGGCTTCAGCGATGTCGGTGCGTTCGGCGGCGAGATGGCCACGCCCAACCTCGACGCCCTGGCCGGACAGGGGATGCGCTTCTCCAACTTCCATGTGGCGGCATCCTGCGCGCCGACCCGTTCCATGCTGCTGACCGGCGTGGACAACCACCGCAACGGCGTCGGCAACATGCCGGAAACCATCCCGCAAAGCCACCAGGGCCAGCCGGGCTACCTCGGCGTACTGGACACCAATGTGGTCACCGTGGCCAGCCTGCTGCGTGACAGTGGTTACCACACCTATATCTCCGGCAAATGGCACCTCGGCCACGAGCCGCACAACCTGCCGCCGGCGCGCGGCTTCGAGCGTTCGGTGATCCAGGCCGACAGCGGCTCGGACAACTGGGAAATGAAGCCCTACCTGTCGCTCAAGCCGGAGGTGTCCTGGTACGAGAACGGCGAGCGGCTGCATTCGCTGCCGGAAGATTTCTATTCTTCGACCTTCTTCGTCAGCAAGGCCATCGAGCAGATCGAGTCCAACCGCGACAGCGGGCAGCCGTTCTTCTCCTACATCGCCTTCCAGGCCAACCACATTCCGCTGCAGGCACCGCAGCAGTTCATCGACAAGTACAAGGGGCGCTACGACCAGGGCTGGAATGCCCTGCGCCAGCAACGCCGCGACAAGGCCATCGAACTGGGCCTGATCCCGCCCGGCACACCGATGACCGAGATGGCCACCACCCTCGACTGGGCGGCCCTGAGCCCCGCGGAACAGGCCTACCAGGCTCGGCGCATGGAAGTGTATGCGGCCATGGCCGAAGCCATGGACCATGAAGTCGGCCGGCTGATCGCCTACCTGAAGGAAACCGAAAAGTACGAAAATACGGTATTCCTGTTCCTCTCCGACAACGGCGCCGAGGGCTCCGACCCCTATGCCACGCTCAGCGGGCGCCTGTGGCTGGATCACAACTACGACCGCAGCATCGAGCGCCTCGGCGGCAAGGGCGCCTACTCGATCATCGGCCCGAGCTGGGCCAGCGCGGCGGTGGCACCGCTGAACACCTACAAGTTCTGGGCCGGCGAAGGCGGCATCCGCGTGCCGCTGATTGTCGCCGGCGTGCCCGGCGCCCTGGCCAACCGGATCAGCCCGGCCTTCACCCACGTCACCGACATCGCGCCGACCCTGCTGGCCCTGGCCGGCGTCCAGCAGCCGGACGGCCGTTACCAGGGCCGGGCGGTCGAACCCATGATCGGGCGCAACCTGCTCCCGGTCCTGCGCGGCCAGGCCGACGCGGTGTACCCGGTCGACCAGCCGGTGGGCTACGAGCTGTCGGGCAACGCCGCCATCTTCAAGGGCGACTACAAACTGCTGCGCAACCTGCCGCCCATCGGTGACGGCCAGTGGCACCTGTACGACATCCGCCGCGACCCCGGCGAAGTGACGGACCTGCAGCAGCAATTGCCCGAGCTGTTCCAGCAGCTGATTGCCGACTACGCCGACTACGCCCGCGCCAACGGCGTATTGCCGATGCCCGATGGCTATGACCCGATCAAGCAGGTGTTCATCAACGCCATGATCAATGTCTATCTGCCCAAGCTGAAACTGTGGGGCATTCCCGCCGTGCTGCTGGTGCTGGCCGCCATTTACCTGCTGCGCCGGCGCCGCCGGCAGCGTTGATTCTCAATTGACACCCTCTCCCAACCCCTCTGCCCGGAGGGGCGAGGGAGCACAACCAGCGAGGATTCGAACATGCAGTCACTGCGCACCCCCGATGAACGCTTCGCCAACCTGCCCGGCTATCACTTCGCGCCACATTACCTGCAGGTGGACGACACCGAAGGTGGCGAATTGCGCCTGCATTACCTGGATGAGGGTGCCGCTGATGCGCCCGTGGTGCTGTTGCTGCACGGCGAGCCGAGCTGGTGCTACCTGTACCGCAAGATGATTCCGCTGCTGGTGGCGGCCGGCTACCGGGTGATTGCCCCGGACCTGATCGGCTTCGGCCGTTCCGACAAGCCCAGCCAGCGCAGCGACTACACCTACCAGCGGCATGTCGACTGGATTCGCGCCCTGCTGCTGCAGCTTGAGCTGACCGGCATGACCCTGGTCTGCCAGGACTGGGGCGGCCTGATCGGCCTGCGCCTGGTCGCCGAGCACCCGGAGCGCTTCGCCCGGGTGGTGGCCGCCAACACCATGCTGCCGACCGGCGATCACCACCCCGGCGAAGCCTTCCTCAAGTGGCGCGAGTTTTCCCAGACGGTGCCGGTGTTCCCCACCGGCATGATCATCCAGCGCTCCGTCACCTGCACCCTGCCGCCGGAGGTGATCGCCGCCTACGACGCGCCCTTCCCGGATGAAAGCTACAAGGAAGGCGCGCGGCAGTTCCCCACCCTGGTGCCGGCCACCCCCGATGACCCGGCGGCCCCGGCCAACCGCAAGGCCTGGGAAAGCCTGGTGAAGTTCGACAAGCCGTTCCTCACCGCCTTCAGCGACAAGGACCCGATCACCGCCGGTGGCGACAAGGTACTGCGCAAGCTGATCCCCGGCTGCGCCGGCCAGCCGCACACCACCATCGAGAACGGTGGGCACTTCCTCCAGGAAGACCAGGGCGAGGCACTGGCCCGGGTGGTGATCGCGTTCATGCGCAACAGCTGAAAACCACTGTTTCTTTGTAGGAGCCAGCTTGCTGGCGATCGCTGGCAGACAGCTCATATCGCCAGCAAGCTGGCTCCTAAGATGTTGCGTTTTGCTCAGTACGCACGCTCAACCCAACCCTGCATAACGCCCCGCCAGCCGGCGGGGCCAAAGGAAATCCATGAACAAGACCATCGTCATCACCGGCGCGTCGGCCGGTATCGGCCGCGCACTGGCCGAAGCATGCTTCACCCGCGGTTACCACCTGGGCCTCACCGGGCGGCGCATGGAGGCCCTGAAAAGCCTGCGCGGCGAACTGCTTGCGCGCCAGCCGCAGAGCCAGCAGCGCATCGAACTGTGCAGCCTCGACGTGGACGACAGCGACAGCGTGGGGCCGACCCTGCACGAGCTGTTCGAGCGCCTGGGCGGGGTCGACATCGTGGTGGCGAATGCCGGCATCAACGACTTCAGCAAGGTCGGCCGCGGCGACTTCGCCAAGGAACGCCACATCCTGCAGACCAACGTGATCGGCGCCATCGCCACGGTCAACGCTGCCGCCGAGCACCTGCTCGCACGCGGCGCCGGGCAGATCGTCGGGATCTCCTCGCTGGCCTCGCTCAAGGCCATCCCGACCCAGGCCGCCTACTGCGCGAGCAAGGCCGCCTTCTCCATGTACCTCGACGGCACGCGCATGGAACTGGGGCCGAAGGGCATCGCCGTGACCACCATCCTGCCCGGCTTCGTCGCCACCGGGATCATGCCCAACGTCGAGAAGTACCCCTTCGCCGTGTCCGCCGGCCAGGCCGCGCGCGAGATGCTCGACCTGATCGAGAAGCGCCGGGCGCGCGGCATCGTGCCGGCCTGGCCATGGAAATACCTGCGTCCGCTGTTCGGCCTGATCCCCGACGGCCTGTGGAAAAAGATGCTCTGAGCTGTCCCCGTCACCGACCAACCGCAGCGAGATCAACATGCACAAACCCTTCGTCCACTATGGCTGGCACCTGTCCTATTTCTCCGGCAAGACGCGCTGCTACCTGACCTACAAGGGCATCCCGTTCGAGGACAACCAGGTCAACCTGTACAACCTGATGGTCCGCAACAAGCGCAAGACCGGCGTGGTGGTGATGCCGATCCTGCGCACCCCGGAAAACGAATGGCTGCACGACACCAGCCTGATCATCGACCGCCTGGAAGCGCGCTTCCCGCAGGCGCCGGTGATTCCGCAAACGCCGCTGCAGCGCAGCGTCGCCTACCTGCTCGAAGCCTGGGGCGACGAATGGTGGATTCCCATCGCCATGCACACGCGCTGGAGCTACCCGGAGAACTATGCGCTGTGGGAGCAGGATGCCGGCCCGGCGCTGCTGCCGCATTTCCCGAAGTTCCTGCAACGGCGCATCGCCGCCTTCCCGGCCGGCAAGATGCGCGTGATGCTGCATGCGGTGGGCGTGCGCCCGGAACAGGCGCAGCTGATGAACGACTGGACGGCGAACATGCTCGACCACCTCGACCGCCACTTCGCCGAGCACCCCTACCTGCTCGGCGGGCACCCGACCCTGGCTGACTTCGGCCTGGTCGGCAGCATGTACGGCCATCTCGGCCGCGACCCCTGGCCGGCCCGCGAGCTGGTCGCGCCGCGCCGTCACCTGCGCGCCTGGATCGACCGCATGGCCAGCCCGCCAGCGCCAGGCACCGCGCAGCAGCCGCTGCTGGCGGATGACCGCATCGCCGACACCCTGCTGCCGGTGCTGCACAGTGTGTTCAGTGAATTCGTGCCGATGCTTGAAGCCATCCTCGCCCAGGTCAACCGCCTGCTGCCAACCTACCCGGCCGGCAAGCCGCTGCCGCGCAGCCTCGGTGAAATCGAAATACCCATGGCCGGGCAGACCTTCCGCCGCAACGCCCTGCCCTACAGCCTGTGGATGGCGCAGCGGGTGCTCGACGGCTACCGCAACCTGCCGCCCGCGCAACAGGACACGGTTGGCAACTGGCTGCGCGAGCACGGCGGCAGCCGCCTGCTGGAACTGGACTTGCCGCGCCTGCGCATGGCCGGCCTGCGGGTGGCGCTCGAGGCCCAGTGATACGGCCCTTGAGTAGCAGCGACGCCCCCGCCGCGACGCAAACCGCCAGGCAACAACAAAAGCTCGCGCCGAGGGCGACGCTCCTACGGGCCAGGGTGGCGCCAGGCTGCTCTTGTAGGAGCGGCGCCCTCGCCGCGAAGCGAACCATCAGCCAACAACTAACCCTCTCGCCGAGAGCGGCGCGTATTCAACGGCCCGGTTATTCAAGGCGCGCAGCAATATGTGCCGCCCGGCATGCTTGAACTCGGCGGTTTTGACCTCGACTGGAGCGGCCCCGGCGGTTGACGCAAGCCCGCCCGAAGTCGCATGGTTAGCCCTGTTGCAGTGCACCGGCGGCGCCGCAGGGCCCCGCCATCCATCAGTCCCGGAGCCTATGCATGAGCCGTTTGCCCCCCGTTCTGTCCAACCTGCCGTTCCCCGTGATCGGCAGCCCGATGTTCATCATCAGCACGCCCCAGCTGGTGATCGCCCAGTGCAAGGCCGGCGTGATCGGCTCGATGCCGGCGCTGAATGCGCGCCCGGCGGCGCAACTGGAAGACTGGCTGGCGGAAATCACCGAGGAACTGGCGGCGCACGACCGCGCCAACCCGGACCAGCCGGCCGCGCCGTTCGCCATCAACCAGATCGTGCACAAGAGCAATGACCGCCTAGAACACGACATGGAGGTCTGTGCCCGCTTCAAGGTGCCGATCATCATCACCTCGCTGGGCGCCCGCGAGGACGTCAACCAGGCGGTGCATGCCTGGGGCGGCGTGACCCTGCACGACGTGATCAGCAACCTGTTCGCCCACAAGGCCATCGAGAAAGGTGCCGACGGCCTGATCGCGGTTGCCGCCGGGGCTGGCGGCCACGCCAGCGTGAAGAGCCCGTTTGCCATGATCCAGGAAATCCGCGACTGGTTTGACGGGCCGCTGGCACTCTCCGGTTCCATGGCCTCGGGCCGCGCCATCCTCGCCGCCCAGGCGATGGGCGCGGACTTCGCCTACATCGGCTCGGCGTTCATCGCCACCGAGGAAGCACGCGCGGTGGAGGAGTACAAGCAGATGATCACCGCGAGCAACTCCGACGACATCGTCTACAGCAACTTCTACACCGGCATCCACGGCAACTACCTGAAAGGCAGCATCCGCAACGCCGGCATGGACCCGGACAACCTGCCGCAAAGCGACCCGAGCAAGATGAACTTTGCCAGCGGCGAAGGCTCGAACAGCGCCAAGGCGTGGAAGGACATCTGGGGTTGCGGCCAGGGCATCGGCGCGATCAGCGAAGTGCTGCCGACCGCCGAACTGGTGGCGCGCTGGAAGCGTGAATACGCTGCAGCCAAGGCCAGCCTCTGCGCCAGCTGAGGGGTTTTCGTCGCGGCGGCTGGTTTGCTGGTTGAGTGCCGCTGCCACTGCAGACAGTTGCACTTGCAGAAGCCTCAGTCAGCGCAGGCCTTCAGCTTGTGGGCCGTCTTCAGTTCGGGGCTCAGCGCCGCGCACAACGACTCGAGCCGGCCGGTCTGCCCGGCCAGGGCGAGCAGGCGTTGCGCCTCGCCGGGGCTGTATATCAAGACGCGGCGGGCCGATTCGAGGCCGGCCTGCTGCTGGCCGGCAGTCAATCTCGGCCAGGCGATCAGGGCGATTTCCGCCAGCTCGCGGTTCACCTCGAGAATCCACGGGCCAAGGCTGAACGCCTGCTCCAGGGCATTGGCGAACTCGTCGTCGAACTCCTGCAGGTACAACTTGGCATGGGCCAGGCGCGCCCAGGTGTTCGGCCAGGTCGGGCGCACGCCGAGCGAGGCGCGGTAGGCCGCCAGTGCGGCACGCCGCGACTCTGTGGCAATCGGGGCGGCATACGGCTGGCGGAACTGCTTCCAGCTGTAGATGCGCCCGAGCCGGTCCAGGCGCTCGCCATCCGCTACCGGATACAGTTCGATCGCCCGCTGCGCCGCGCCGTGGGCGATGTTCCAGGCGCGCGCGTCGGGTTCCACGGCGGCGGCTTCCCAGGCGCCGAGAAAGGCTTCGGCCTGATAGTCGGCAATGCCCACCAGCAGCAGGCGGCCACCAAACAGCAGCAACGCACTGGCCGCGAGCGCAACGCCGAGCGCCGCCGCCCGCCGGCCGAGGCGAGTCGCAGGCTGCCGCGGCAAGCCCAGGCTGGCGGCAGTGTCACTCACTGGAAATGGCCCTGGGCGATTTGCCAGGGCGTGTGGCTGACCAGCGCTTCGGCCCGGGCCTCGCCGATCAGGCGGGCCGCTTGGCGCACGCCATCGGTGAGAATCGGCGGGCGATATTCCTGATTGTGCGCATCGCTGGCGAGGATGGTCACCAGGCCTTCGCGCAGCAAGTCGTGGGCGATGGCCTCGGCGGCCGGGCCGAAGCCGCCGGCGACCGAGGCCGCGGTAACCTGCAGCAGGCAGCCCTGCTCGATGAACGGCTTGAGCCTGGCCGGCGCGCGCATGATGCCCTTGTTGCGTTCCGGGTGGGCGAGCATCGGCACAATGTTGCGCTGCAGCAGCCAGCTGATCATGCGCTCCGCGCCAAACGGCACCTCGCCATGGGGGAACTCCAGCAGCAGGACCTGCTTGCCCTGCCACTCGCCGAGGAACGGAATCTGGCCGGCGCCGATGCCGAGCATCAGCTCCGCGCCGAAGCGCACTTCCGCGGCGGTGGCGACTTGCAGGGGAATGTCGGCCGCCTGCAGCGCCGCGACAAACTGCGCGTGCGCACCCTGGATGATCGCCGGCGTGTTGTCGTAGCGCCCGGGATGGATATGCGGCGTGCACACCAGATGGGTGATGCCATCGGCCACCGCGATGCGCGCCAACGCGAGTGAGGTGGCGAGGTCGGGGGCGCCGTCGTCTATGCCGGGCAGCAGGTGGTTGTGCAGGTCGATCATGGCAGCTCTTGGGGCGTAGCGTTGTTTAAGGCGCTGTCTGCGTTAGTGATTGAACGTGCTTTTTCTCGCGCAGGGTGGGCTTTAGCCCAGCAATGCCCGACACAGTGTTTCGGTGGGCTGAAGCCCACCCTACGCCCACCCTACGACAAGCAGGTCTTCAACCCATAACGCGTACATAACCTTGTTTAACCGGGCAGCAGGGCGAATTGTAGGCTTATCGACCGGCAGAGATAAGGCCAAACCCGGCAAAATCAAGCGCTCGCGCCGGAGGCGGCGCTCCTGCAAAAGAAAGACCGGCGCGCCTACACCGGATCCCTGCCCGCCTGGCGCCGATAGATCCAGTCGACAATCTCGCCATCCGGGGTGTAACCGCTGACCGTGTCGCGCAGCAGCTGGCGCACCTGCGGGTAATCGTCGCGCTCGACTGCCGCCAGCAGCTCGTCCAGGGTCGTCCGCAGCGTCGCCCACGGCAGGTGATCCTCGTTGGCGCGCATGATCATCGGGTGCTCGGTAGGGCTGACGTTCTCGCCGATCAGCAGTTCCTCATAGAGCTTCTCGCCCGGGCGCAAGCCGGTGAACTCGATGGCGATGTCGCCCTCGGGGTTGCTCGCCGAGCGCACCGTGAGGCCGCTGAGCAGGATCATCTTTTCCGCCAGCTCGGCAATTTTCACCGGCTCGCCCATGTCCAGCACGAACACATCCCCGCCCTGCCCCATGGCGCCGGCCTGGATCACCAGCTGCGCCGCCTCGGGGATGGTCATGAAATAGCGGGTGATCTCCGGATGCGTCACGGTGACCGCCTGGCCGCGGCGAATCTGCTCGTGAAAGCGCGGGATGACCGAACCCGAAGAGCCCAGCACATTGCCGAAGCGGACCATGGTGAAGCGCGTCCGGTTGACCGCCGGCAACCCCGTCGCAGCTCCCAGCAGCTGGGGGGCGGGCTCGCGGCTGAGGGCCTGCAGGACCATCTCGGCCAGGCGTTTGGTGCTGCCCATGACGTTGGTCGGGCGCACCGCCTTGTCGGTGGAAATCAGCACGAAATGCTCGACCCCGGCCAGCACCGCCGCCTGAGCGGTATACAGCGAACCCAGCACATTGTTCAGCACGCCCTCGGCGATATTGTGCTCGACCATCGGCACATGCTTGTACGCCGCCGCGTGGTAGACCGTATCGACTCCCCAGCCGCGCATCACCTCCAGCAGGCGCTGCGGCTCGCGAATGGAGCCGAGCAACGGCACCAGGCGGACTGCCAGCGCTTCACGGCCAATGCGCTGCTCCAGCTCGGCGTGGATGCTGTAGAGGTTGAACTCGCTGTGCTCGAACAACAGCAAGGTAGCCGGCCCGGTGGCCAGGATCTGCCGGCACAGCTCGGCGCCGATCGAGCCGCCAGCCCCGGTCACCAGCACCACCTGGTTGCGGATGCAGCGCTCGAACAGCGCCGGCCGCGGCGGCACCGCGTCACGCCCGAGGAGGTCGGCGATATCCACCTCCTGCACGTCCTCGACCTTGACCCGGCCGCTGGCCAGATCCATGAAGCCGGGCACGCTGCGCACACGCAACGGGAAGCGCTGCAGCAGCTCCAGCACTTCGCGGCGCCGGCCCCGCGAGGCCGAGGGAATGGCCAGCAGGATCTCCACCGCGTCGGTGTCATCGAGCATCTGCTGGATATCGTTGGCGGCATACACCGGCAGCCCGGCGATCACCCGATCGACAATGCCCGGATCATCATCGATGAAGGCCACCGGGTGCATGCCGCGACCAGAACGCAACGCCGCCACCAGCTGATTGCCGGCCGCACCGGCACCGTAGACGGCGACGTGGGGAATATCCTTGACCCTGCCCTTGTGCTTGAAGCTGAACGGCTGATCCACCGAGTACCAGGCACCCATGAAGTACTGCCGCATCAGCAGGCGCAGGCCGCCCACCAGCAACAGGCTGAGCAGCCAGTAGATCAGCACCATGGAACGCGGAATCAAGGTGGGCGCCTGATACCAGTACACCGTCAGCGCCAGCAGCAACGCGGCAATCGACACCGCCTTGGCGATGGCAATCAGCGCCTCGTTGCCGAAATAGCGCATCACCGCACGGTACATGCCGTAGCGGATGAACAGGGGAATGGCCAGCGCCGGCGCGGCGACAAACAGCCAGGCATGCCCGCCCAGCGGCTCAACCGTGTCGACATCCCCCAGCCGGATGACAAATGCCAGCCACAGGGCAGCCCACAGCAGCAGCACATCGGTCGCGATCTGCAGCAGTCGCTTGTAACGCCGGGGCAACGCCACCAGGCGGCTGCGCAGCTGGTAGGCAAGTCCTAACACACTCATTCATCACCCTTTTCAACGTCTGAACAGCGACGACCGCTACCGACAAAATCAACAGCTCGCGCCGAGGGCGACGCTCCTGCAAAAACCTGCGACCACACACGCCCTGTAGGAGCGGCGCCCTCGCCGCGATACAGCCAGCTCCGCGGCATACTTCAACCACCAAACCTCGCGCCGGGGGCGACGCTCCTACAAAAACCTGCAACCATGCTCCCCTGTAGGAGCGGCGCCCTCGCCGCGAAAACCGCGCCCCGCCAGCACCAGGCCAATCACTCCTCCGGCTTTTGCGACCCCGGCCGCGGCCCGTTCCTGACAGCCCCGGCACCACCATTCAAGCGCTCCCGCTTGACCATCAGCTTCGGCGTGCGGAAGCGCACAATCCGCCAGTACAGCCACACATACAGTGCCATGAACCCGACAATGCAGGCCATCAGCGCTTCGGTGTTACGCCAGAACAGCAATGCCGGAAACACCGAAGCCGAACACAGCAACCACAGATACGGCGAGGTAGCCGAGTTCTGCCGGGTGCGGAGATGACCCAGGTCCCCGGTTGCCCAGCGCACCAGCCGCCGGAAAATCAGCGTGTGCAGATGCAGGCCATCCGGCCGGCCAGGCGAGACGCCCTGCAAGACCTTGCGCCGGTAGATCGAGAACAGCGTCTCGAACACCGGGTAGATCACCAGCAGCAGCGGAAACCACGGCGACACCTCCGCATGCCGGGCCACCAGCAGCACCGATACCTCGCCGATCAGGAAGCCGATCAGGTAGGCACCGCCATCACCGAGGAAGATCAGCCCGCGCGGATAGTTCCAGACAAAGAAACCGAGAATCGCGCCGACACTGGCGATGCACACATTCCACAGCAGGTGGTCGCCCAGCACGTAGGCCACGTAGCCCATCGCCCCGAGAATCATCACCGAGACCATCGACGCCAGGCCATTGAAGCCATCGATGATATTGACCGCATTCGCCACGCCGGCCACCGTCATCGCCGTGATCAGCAGGCCCATGCCGCTGATCGCCAGGAAGGCATCCACCAGCTCGACATCCGAGCGCGACAGCAGCGCCCCCAGCAGCCAGAAGCCGAGCAGCGCCGCCAGCATGGTCAGCAGCAGGCGCGGCAGCACGCCGACCCGCTTGGTGAAGTCCTCCACCAGCCCGCCAAAAAAGGCCGGCGTCGAGGCCAGCAACAGCAAGGCAAAGGATTCCGCCACCGCGGGGCGCAGCACATACAGCATCACGGCGACCGCGATCATCCCCAGCGCAATGCCCACCCCGCCGATGCGCGGGATCGAGCCCTGGTGAAACTTCTGCACCCCGTCATTATCGTGGTCACCGGACAAATGCTCGTGCAGATGCTGGTAACGAACAATCAGCAGGGTGACCAGCACCGAGACCAGAAACGCCAGAATGAACGTGTGCATGCAAGTACCGAAATCAGAAACGCAATCAAAAAGCCAATGTGCCCGTTACTGCACACGCTCCCGTAGGGTGGGTTAGCCGCATCGCGGCGTAACCCACCATCAATGGCAGAGGTATCGCCCTTGCCGGCCTTGCGGCCGGTTGGTGGGTTACGGCCACAGGCCTAACCCACCCTACGGGAGCGCGTGCAACCGCTAACGGGTACAGCGCCAATTAAAAAGTCTACCGCAGTGTGCCCGATTCCCGCCCCGGGGCGACTGCAACAGATCAACAACAAAGCAAAGACAGCTCCGCACAACCAAGCACAAGCAAAGGCTCGCGCCGGGGGCGGCGCTCATACAAAAGCAAGGCAACACCGCAACACGATGCAACCACACAAATCCGCGCAACACCGCCGAACCTGTAAGAACGTCGTCCCCGGCGCGATAAAGCCAACTGCAGGCCCTGCGCAGTTCAATCAATCCGGATCATCCGGGCCAGCTGCAAAAAATAATCCTGCGACCAAATGTCCAGCTGTTCTGGTGTCTTGATAAAGCGGACGACATCCTGTCGGGCCGAGTTCACATCCAGCGTGTGGATACGGGCTTCAAGCAGCGCGCGAAACTCCTCTGCGCTAAGCACTGGCGCTGCAAGATCACCACTTTGCCTGGCCCGCTCGGCAAAATGCTGCAGATTCAGCGAGCACCCTTGACGGACATACCACTCGAAATCAAACCAGTCCCGCCCCTTGACCCGGTTCTGCCATTGGCGAAAGAGCAGCGCATGCATCTTGCCGGCAAAAAGATCCGGCAAGCTGAAACACTTGACGAAGAACGAGTACGGCTGCAACAGCAGTTTTTCTTGGCTGGAAAAGCCCGCAGGCGGATCGGTATCCACCTCGAACTTGATCTTGATGACCTTCTGCCCGGCGATCCGCAGGTCATACACACTGGCGGTTTTCTTCAGAAAAGCCGAAGCAATATCGGAAACGCCGGCCTTGTGCTTGGCAGAAATTTCCACCGCAAAGCCGAAAGCCGCGAACTCGTCCTGCATGGCCTTGAAATACGGCTGCAGGGAAAACTCCGGATCCGGGTTCAGCAGTGAAAAATCCAGATCTTCCGAAAAGCGCGGCAAACCATAAAAAATCCGCAGGCAGGTACCGCCGTAAAATGCAGCCCGCTCGAAAAAGCCGCCGCGATAGAGCCCCGCCAGCGCAATTTCCTGCATTACCTCACGTAGTGCATGTGCCCGGGCTTCATGGCTGTCCTGTGGATAGCGCTGCAGCATCTGCTCAATGACCTTCACTGCAATGACTCCAGCAGCTTGCACAAGGCCTGCAGCTGACGCGGCTTATAACCTGCCGCCAGATAGTGGCGAACGGGCGTCAAATCCAGCCTGGCCAGATCCTCGATATCCATCCGCAAATCCTCGAGTAAAAAGCTGCGCATGGCGGCGGCGGTATATGCCGAGAGGTTGCGCGTCAGCAGCAGCTTGTCGCACAAAGCTTTTTCCGCGCCGGCGAGCAAAAAACTGCTGCCATCCGGATTTTGCTCCATCTGCACGCCTATGCCGTAAAGCCCGGCGGGAATGTGCGCATAGGAAAACACGCCCAAGGGAGTGTCGTACTGCCTGCTGCGGCGCGGGGTAACCGAGCTGAGCTGAAAAACCCCCTCGGGAATCAGGCCATGCCAGGACAGGGCGAAATCCAGCGAAACGCAGGAAGGCCCGTACAGCAAATTGGCCACCAGCGGCAACGAAACCGGCGTTGCGCGATGTTCGGCACCCAGTACATAGAGGCCTTTCTTTAGCTGAACAAGATCACCAGCCGCCAGCAGACGGGCGATCTTGTCATTGGGCCGCCGGTACTCCCCCAAATAAGAAAGCAGCGCCCCATGCGTGAAGGGAACGCTGCCAAAGGCCTGAAGCTGCTTGATCAAACGCATGGTTGTAGTTCTCTGCATGCAAAATCGAATAATAGCCGATTATCCATGCAAAAAATCGCAGGCAAGGGACATACCAAGGTTTTCTCTAATCACCAAAAACTCGCGCCCGGGACGACGCACCGCAAAAGCAAAAGCAGCCACACAACCCTGTGCAACCCCACAAACCCTGTAGGAGCGGCGCCCTCGTCGCGATAAAGCCAGCTCCGCGCCATCCGACCAACCGAAAAGCTCGCGCCGGGGGCGGCGCTTACAAAAGCAAGGCAGCACCATCCAAACCCTGGTGTCGGCTATAGGCTGAATATGTGTCCCCCCGTAGGGTGGGCTTCAGCCCACCACATCGGATGCAATGGCTTGGCGGGCTAAAGCCCACCCTACGACAAGCCACTTATCATTGATGGTTCCCACGCTCTGCGTGGAAACCATCCAGGGGCGCTCTGCGTCGCAGCGGCGCAAAGCGCCGCCACCTGCATTCCCACGCGGAGCGTGGGAACGATCAACCCCCCCCCTCACCCCGTTCAGCCACTTACTCCAACCCACCAGCCTCGCGCCGGGCCCTCAAAATGGCGCGGACGGCGCGAATCACATCGCTCAACCGGTCGTGGGCCGGCAAGGTAAAGCCCAGCTGAATCAGCAACGGCCGCCCCAGCAGCCGCGTTGAGTAGTTTTGCGCAATCCAGTGTGCCAGGTAGCGCCGGCGCATGGCGCCCGGGCGAATTGCCCGAGTAAAGTCCTCCGGCGGCAGCTTGCCCGTCAGCAAGCGCAGCCACTCCAGCATGATCCAGGCAGCGGTTTTCAGCCCCGCCCGCTCCAGCAATTCCGCCACCCCGGCCCAGTCCGGTTTTTCCCGGTCCATCCACCGCACGATATCCAGCAGGCGGATGACCGAGGAATAGGGCGTGGTGCAGTATTTGGTGATCACCGGATGCACCAGCATCAGGAACAGGCTGGCCTCCGGACTCGGCCCCCAATGGCTCGAAAAATCCCTGCGTTGCCGGACAAACTCAGCCGTCAGCGGGACACGGGTGCGCCCGGGCCGCAAAATATCCCAGTGCAGGTCTATGTCCAGACACCCCTTGGTCAGGGTCAGTTCGTGGCTGATGGTTTCCGGGCTGATAACCGCGCCAAAACCGGCCCGGCCTAATGCCTCGACAGCCGCCTGCCGGTCTGCAGGCTGCACCAGCAGGTCGATATCCGTGGCAACGCGCAGTGCCGGCTGGCGGTAGATCAACTCGCGCAGATGCGTGCCCTTGAACACCACATGGGCAATACCCTTTTCGTCCAGCACACCACGAATCGTCGCCAGGGCATTTTTCTGCAGCAGGTACACCGCCGCGGCATTGAAGCGTTCGGTCTTCAGCTGCTGGTGAAAGTCACTGCTGAACGGGTCTTCGGCAAGCGCCGCCAGGTGCTCATGCCACAGCGGCGCCAGGCCCTGGGCGATGACAAACTCGGCAAACGCCGGCTCACCCAACTCGCCGATGGTTGCCAGACAGTCGGGCGACAACGCCCTGCCCGGGCTGTCCAGCAAAGGCACCAGCGCGGCACGGTGCAAGGGGTAGAGAAACTGGGTCATGTGCCTGGATATTGGAATACTGAAAGGATGATTTCGCGGCTGAAACTATTTGCGGCTCAAGCCCCACTGGTTCGGATAGCCCGGGGATGGTTGTCGCATCGAGGCGTCTGCGTGCGGCCAGGCGGCAAACCGTCGAACCGGCACGGCTTAAGTGTGAACACACAACCAATGTAGGAGCCAGCTTGCTGGCGATCAGGATCGAGCAAAACATCGCCAGCAAGCTGGCTCCTAGCGGCTCGCGCAAAACTGCTCACGCATCCGGCAGGATACGGATGTGTTATCAACCCCGCTCACCCGCAGGTTTTCGGAACAATTCCAGCAGCTTGAACGGCAACTTGGTGAGGACAAATAGCAGATTGGTATACACCCCATTGCTGCGACAGGCCCTGACGTCCTCCAGTGTGCCGTTGAGCTTGCTCCTGAAACCCGAGGCACTGACACCACCTACGCGCATCCTGACCAGTACTTTTGCCAGACTGGTGAAGCGCATCTTGTGCACCAGCAGCAGCCGCACAAACATTTCGTAATCAGCCGATATCTTGTATTCCAGCGAATAGCGTCCAACGCGCTCGTAGGCGCGCTTGCTGATGAAGGTCGCCGGATGCGGTGGCATCCAGCCGAAGCGCAATTTCCACGGCTGGAAATGCCCCGCGCCATAGAAACGCACTACCTTTTCAAGGTTTTCCGGTTGCACATAAACCAGATCGCCGAACACCAGATCGCTGTCCGGGTGCTGCTCAAAGCAGGCTGCGACATCGGCCAGCACGGTTGCGGTTTCATAAAAATCATCTGAATTCAGAATGCCGATTACATCGCCACTGGCCGCCTGCACACCCTTGTTCATCGCGTCGTAAATGCCTCTATCCGGCTCGCTGATGATCCTGGCAATGCGCGTCTGGTACTCATTGACGATGGCCATGGTGCCGTCTTTGGAGGCGCCATCCACCACGATGTATTCGGTATCGGGATGGCTTTGCGCAAGCACGGATTCAATGGTGTCGCGGATGGTCGCGGCGCTGTTGTAGCACACGGTAACGATAGAAATTTTCAAGTAGCCAACCTTTTTCAACTGCGGCCGTAACGGTCATTGAGACGCACGATGTCGTCTTCGCCCAGGTACGAACCGGACTGCACTTCAATCAGTTCCAGCGGAATGACGCCGGGGTTTTCCAGCGAGTGGATTTCACCAACGGGAATATAAGTGGACTGGTTTTCCGCGAGCAGGAAGGTTTCCGTACCGCGAGTCACCTTTGCTGTGCCGCTGACGACAATCCAGTGTTCCGCGCGGTGGTGGTGCATCTGTACCGAAAGCCTGGCGCCCGGGCTGACCGTAATACGCTTGACCTGGTAGCGAGTGCCACTATGGACAACTGCGCATCGGCCATAGCAAGAAATTGCTTGGGATTCAGCTGGCGCGACAACGGCCACAGGCGCGAGCCTGAACCGCCAGCCATAACAACGGGGGTAATCAACATTCACTTCCTTGAATAGGGGTCGCCGGCACCGCCTGGCTGCTGCGTGCATAACCATCAGGGTTGTTCGATTGCCAGCGCCAGGTAACGACCATCATCCATTCAATGGCTTGGCGGGCTAAAGCCCACCCTACGACAAGCCACTTATCATTGATGGCTGCCACGCGGAGCCTGGGAACGATCAACACATCACAACCCCATCACTTCCGCGCCTGCTCCACATTCGCCACAAACCACTCATAAGCATCACGCAAGCCGTCTTCCAGGCCGATGCTGGCTTGCCAACCCAATGCCTTGAGGCGCGAGACGTCCAGCAGCTTGCGCGGGGTGCCGTCCGGTTTGGTTGCGTCAAACACCAGCTGCCCTTTGAAGCCGGTTACCCGGACAAGGGTTTCCGCCAGCTCGCGAATACTGCAATCCACGCCGGTGCCGACATTGATATGGGAAAGCATCGGTTGGGTATTGGCCTGATAGGTTTCCGCCTCCAGCTCCATCACATGCACGCAGGCGGCGGCCATATCATCCACATGCAGAAATTCGCGCATCGGCGAACCGCTGCCCCAGATCACCACCTCTGCATCGCCGCGTTGGGTGGCGGCATGAAAGCGCTGCAACAGGGCGGGAATCACGTGGCTGTTTTCCGGGTGGTAATTGTCATGCGGCCCATACAGGTTGGTCGGCATCACACTGCGGTAATCGCGGCCATGCTGGCGGTTGTAGCTTTCGCACAGCTTGATGCCGGCGATCTTGGCAATCGCATACGGCTCGTTGGTCGGCTCCAGCACGCCGGTCATGAGCGCGTCTTCGCGCATCGGTTGTTCGGCATGCTTGGGGTAAATGCAGGATGAACCGAGGAATAGCAGGCGCTGCACACCATGCACATGGGCTGCCTGAATGATGTTGGCCTCGACCATCAGGTTTTCGTAGATGAAATCCGCCGGATAGGTGTTGTTGGCATGGATGCCGCCCACCCTGGCTGCCGCCATGTACACCTGCTGCACGCCATTGCCGGCAAAGAAGCCCTGCACAGCGGCCTGATCGAGCAGGTCGAGTTGATCACGCCCGGCGGTCAGCACCCGTGTGTAACCCAGGGCTTGCAGGCGCCGCACAATAGCGGAGCCAACCATGCCGCGATGGCCGGCGACAAAGACAACTTCATTCAGATTGCGGTTCATTCACAGTTCTCCAGCCAGATTGCGACTCACGCTCAATTCTCCACCGACATCGACAAGTCATGCCCGTGCAGCTTGAGCAAGGCATGCCGCTGGGCGACCTTTAGGTCCTCGCGGACCATTTCGGCGCACATTTCCTGCACGGTAATTTCCGGCACCCAGCCCAGCTTGTTTTTGGCGTTGCCCGGGTCACCCAGCAGGGTTTCCACCTCGGCCGGACGGAAGTAGCGCGGATCCACCCGCACCAGCACATCGCCAACATTCAGCGCCGGCGCCTTGTCACCCTCGATGCGCTCGACAATCCCCAGCTCGTCTACGCCAGCTCCCTCAAAGCGCAGGCTGATGCCCAGCTCGGCCGCCGACCAGCGGATAAACTCGCGCACCGAATACTGCACCCCGGTGGCAATCACGAAATCCTCGGGCTGTTCCTGCTGCAGCATCATCCACTGCATGCGCACATAGTCCTTGGCATGGCCCCAGTCACGCAGGGCATCCATATTGCCCATGAACAGGCACTGCTCCAGGCCCTGGGCGA
Organism: Pseudomonas sp. N040; assembly: GCF_015637705.1. Classification (GTDB taxonomy): domain Bacteria; phylum Pseudomonadota; class Gammaproteobacteria; order Pseudomonadales; family Pseudomonadaceae; genus Aquipseudomonas. The sequence goes on from NZ_JADOBE010000006.1 coordinate 61,452, forward strand.
TATTGGCCAGGCCACGGGTGATCTTGCGCGTCACGAAGGTTTCCCCGCGGCGCGGCGACTCATGGTTGAACAGGATGCCGTTGCAGGCATACATACCGTAGGCCTCGCGGTAGTTCACCGTGATCCAGTAGGCGTACAGCTTGGCCACCGCATAGGGCGAGCGCGGGTAAAACGGTGTGGTTTCCTTCTGCGGAACTTCCTGTACCAGCCCGTAAAGCTCCGAGGTGGACGCCTGGTAGAAGCGGGTTTTCTTGCCCAGGCCGAGCAGGCGGATGGCTTCAAGGATGCGCAGGGTACCCGTGGCATCCACATCCGCCGTGTATTCCGGCGCCTCGAAGCTCACCGCCACATGGGATTGTGCGCCGAGGTTGTACACCTCATCCGGCTGCACTTGCTGAATGATGCGGGTGAGGTTGGACGAATCGGTCAGGTCACCGTAATGCAGGACAAAGTTGCGGTTATCCACGTGCGGGTCCTGATAGATCTGGTCTACCCGCTGAGTGTTGAACGAAGAAGCGCGACGCTTGATGCCATGTACCTCATACCCCTTCTCCAGCAGCAACTCCGCCAGGTAAGAACCGTCCTGACCGGTAATGCCGGTGATCAAAGCCTTTTTTCTCAAAATGAAACTCCTTTGCTGAAACTGTCTACACAAGCAAACCGCATGGCCCACATGACTGACGGAGACCATTCCCCTAGCGGCTAAAGATTATTCATAAATAATGTCGACGGGCCTGGCCGCCTCAAGCACTATCGCGCAACCCCAGCTCAAATATTTTTGCCCGGACCTGTGCGATATAACTGGCGCGAATCTGGCAGGCGATCAAACCACGCCGCCCCTCCAGAAACGCCATTCTGAAAACATAGTGGTAGCCAAACCACAGCCAGTGCTCGAACGGCAGCCGGATGATCAGGGATTTCAGCGCTCTTCTTCGCTCTTGAGAATTACCCAACAATCGAGGGGCAATTGTTTCCTGGCCGTAAGTGCCGGTATCCAGATAGCGCTTGCGCAATTGTGCTTCCCAGGAAGAGTACTTGTTGTGGCGGGCGATATAGGCTTCCAGCCCCTTGAAGTCCTCGTGGATCAGTGGCGTTTTGATAACGCCCACCCTGCCATTCACCAGTACGCGCTCATGCACTTCCATGTCTAGACTGCCGAGGTCGTCGTCGAAGATGCGCTCAAAGTGGGCCTTGCCAGTCTTGAACAGAAGCACGGCCGAATGCGAAAAACCGCCATGCCGCATGGGCTTGCCGAGAAAGTGAAAGCCTTTGGTAATCATGTAGGCATCGGATGGCTCGGCCGCATTGATCGTCTGCGCAATCTCTTCCCACAGTGCCGCAGGGATGACTTCATCCGCATCCAGCAGCAGTATCCATGGCGTGTCGACGCGCACATTTTCCAGTGCCCATTGGCGCTTCTTCGGATACCCCCCCGCATAGTCGAACTGCACCAACTCGGCACCGAATTGCTTCGCTATGGCGGCTGTTTCATCTTCACTGTGAGAGTCCAGAAGGACGACGCGCTCAGCCGGCTGCAGGGCGCTCAGGCATTTGGGCAAATTGACGGCTTCATTCTTGACCGCAAGCAATATGGTGACAGGCAGCTTATTTACAGGTTCAGCCATTACTCTTCACTCAGTGACCCAAAAAGAAGAAACAGCAATAGTCATGGCTTACGCGCGATAGCGATCATGGACTTGGCCAGGGCCGGGATGCGCCCGACCCGGCGGAAACGAATATCCACAAAACCAGCCTGCTGCAACAACTTGGTGAGCGTTGCAATAGACCAGAACTTGATATGTCCGTGATCCCAAAGCGCCGTGAAATGGCCGTCCATTTTTCCGCTCATGGCCAGCGCAAGGTTCTTCCAGTAACCATGAAAAGGCGTGGATACAATCGCAGTCCCCCGCGCCTCAAGCAGCGAAAACAAGGTTGCTGCGTAATGCCGTGGCGCATAGACGTGCTCAACCACTTCCAGACTGGTAACCACAGGAAATTGGCCATAGCGCGATACCAGATCGTCATAGGCCGAGCCCATTTCCAGCTTCAGTTCAGGATATCGGGCGTTGGCTTGAGCAATGCCTTCGCTGGAAGGATCGACGCCCGATACATCCCAACCTTGCTGCGTCAGCACGTTGGCGACACTACCGTTACCACAGCCCAGTTCAAATACACGCCCACCTTTACCCGCTTTTTTCAGAAGCGTCATTTCCTCCAACAACGCCGGCAGCAAGTAGTCGTGCGCACGGGTCAGCGCTGCATTGCCCCAGCGGAAGCCATCTATGCTGATCAACTTGCTCATGTTGTGCTCTGTGCTTTGAGCATCACATAGCGACCTAAACACAGTGCATCCATATCGGTCCTTTTAAAGCAGTCAAATGCCTGCTCTGGCGTGTCCACTACTGGTTCATTTTCATTGAAGCTAGTGTTCAGCACCATGCCGATACCAGACTTCTTCTTGAAAGCTGAAATCAGTTGGTAATAGAGCGGGTTACTTTCCGGGTCTACTGTCTGCAGTCGTCCCGTGCCATCCACGTGCGTCACCGCCGGTAAGCGTTCGCGCCATTCAGTGCGGATTTTCACGACATGCATCATGAAAGGGCTGTCAACCGTCTGCTCAAAGTAAGTGCCAACGTCTTCCTTGAGCACGCTTGGCGCAAACGGACGGAACGATTCACGGCGCTTGATCTTGGCGTTGATGGTTTCCTTCATTGTCGCGATGGCGGGGTTAGCCAAAATCGAACGATTACCTAACGCACGTGGCCCCCACTCACTGCGCCCCTGGTACCAGCCGAGGACCAGCCCATCGGCAATCAGACGGGCAGCAACCTCCGCCAATTCGCTGTCATCCGCACAGACTTTAAACAAGTAGCCACTTGCCTCGGCAACAGCCCGCATGCGCTCGTCAGGATAAGCTGGCCCCCAAAAGGCATGCTTCATGTGAAAGCGCTCTTTCCTGCCCAGCACCTGGTGCCAGACTACATAAGCCGCACCCAAGCAGGTGCCATCGTCCGAGGCTGCTGCCTGCAAGTAGGGTGTAGTGAAGGGGGTTTCACGCAAAATACGCGCATTAGCCACTCCGTTGAGCGCACAACCACCTGCCATAACCAACTGTCCAGTTGGCACCAACTTATGCAAGCGATTAAGGCAATGCAAAGCTGCCTCTTCGAAACGCACCTGGGTTGAACGTGCAATATCCATTTCGCGCTGAGTGAGCGGTGCATTGCGCGGCCGGGGGTTACCCAAAACACTTATCAGTCGATCAGTGTAAAAGCGGCCCATTGCAACTTGCCCAGCGTTGTCACTTGCGCCACTTTCGCCGCCATCATGCATGCCGAAGTAGCCCGCACCCAGCCGGAACCAATCATCATCGTCCAGTAACACCAGTTGCGACATGACTTCCCGATAACGGTCTTCTCCATAGGGGGCCAAGCCCATTACCTTGTATTCCTCCCCGAAATGATCAAAACCTATGAACTGACACATGGCCGTATAGAAGAATCCCAGACTGTCCGGCAGCGTGACCCGGTCAAGGATTTCTATCTGATTACCCTCGCAACGAGCAACCATCATGCTGGCGAAATCTCCCGAGCCGTCATATGACAAGGCTGCGGTAACACCCTCAAACGGCGACAGGTAGTAAGCACTCGCAATATGCGCCAAATGGTGCTCTACCCCAATTACTTCAAACTTCAAACTGGCGGGATCCTCTCCGCAGACTTCAGCCAACAATTGAAGGGTGCTTTGGGACTTTCTATTGCGGCGGAAATGCTCCAGGACGGCACCCGCAGCCTTCAGCGGCCTCTGCGCCACATAAGTCATTTTTGCCAGGTAATTAGCTTTGGGGTCACGTGCCACAGCAACGTGTGTAACGTCTTTCAAGGTAAGACCAGCATCCCCAAGCAGACGACGAATAGCATTTTCAGGGAACGCCGAAGAGTGCTTGACACGTGCCCCCAAACGCTCCTCAGAAACGGCACCAATAAGAACCCCGTCAACCACCAGACAGGCTGCCGAGTCGGCATGAAAGGCATTGAAACCCAAAATCACAGTCATCTTGTTTATCCGTAATTATCTAATCGAGTCGTACGTTATCGGGCTTTGTTTGCTGCCCTAATAACCAGCGATAAACCGCCGCTGTCTGCTGTGCAATATCCACCCAGTCATAGCGCTGCACATAAGCCTTACCGCGCTCGCCCATCGCCACCCGCTGCTCGTCACTCAATGCCAGTGCCTGGCGCAGCGCGACTTCCAATGGTTCAACGCCTATCGCTACCCACCAGCCACAGCCATGGGTCACCAGCTCCGCCCAGGGCGCACCCTGCGTGGTGATCACGGGCAAGCCGTGCGCCAGTGCCTCGGCCACCACCACGCCAAAGTTCTCGCTGAACGTAGGTAACACGAAGAGGTCGGCTGCGTGATAAATGGCGGCTTTCTCTGCCCCATCGACTTCACCCAGATAGTCAATCGCTGTCTCGATACCGGCCTTGCGTGCTGCAGCCATGACCTCGGCCAAATGCCCGCCTTCATCAGGCCCGGCAATCTGCAGACGCCAGCCCTGCGGCTGCAGCGTGGCCCAAGCCTGAACCAGATTGAGCAAACCCTTTTTCTGGTGAACGCGCGACAGGAACAGTGCCTTGCGTACCCGCACAGGAGGTTTTGCCTCAGTAGCTGCCGGTATGTGCAATTGAATCCCGTTGGGTATGACCGCTACAGGCAGTTCAAGACCGAGACTGCGGAAATTCTGATACTCATCCTCGGAGGTAGCCATCAGCACGGCAGCAGAATCCAGATCACGCCGTTGAAACACTGCCATGGCCAACTTTTTCTTCCATGACTTATGGTTTATCGCCCAGGGCTCCAGCATCCCGCGCGGATGAATGATCAGCGGAATCCCCAACTGCCGGGCAGCCCTGCTGGCCCAATGATTAACTGGCAGCCACAGCCCATGACTGTGTATCAGCGAGGGAGGGTTGTGCATGCAGAGATGCAGCAATTCCTTGCGCAGGGGTAAACCTGTTCGCAAAGCCACTCTCGATCTGGATTCGCAGATTCTTCGATCCACGCGGGGGCAACTTGATGCCACCGCCATATCGCCAGCAAGGCCCTGGCTTAGCAGTGTGATCCCTATAGCAGCGTCATCAGCCAGGGCATCGGTGAGCTGAACCACCGTACGTGACGGCCCACCTGCTTTTGGATCAATGCTTGCTACGACATGCAGACAACTAATGGAAGTTGTCATTAAAAATAAACTCGTTTCAAGCGGCTATTTCCTTATGGGTGCCGGGGTACAACCAACCGATACTCTTTGGATAATTTTCATACGCTGCCTTTGCTGATGAACCTGGCAGCAACTCGCTTCGCCCACTCCCGGCTCTGCTCACCACGCCTGGTCAGACCGATATCGCCAAGCCACACATCCATGGGCACACCGAAGCCTATTTTCCCGCGTTGCGTAACCTCATCAGGCAATGCGGGAGAAACGCATTGCGCCAACAGTGACTTGCCCGGATAGCCACCGAACTGCCCTAGCAGCGGGCTTAACCTGCGCAACAGATGCGCATCAACCAGCGGCGTACGCAGCTCGACACTGTGCGCCATGCTGGCCCAGTCGCTGTCGCGCAGCAGCTGATTGCGCAGATACGTGGAGGATTCGATCTGGCTCAAGGCCAGGCGGTTGTCGGCAGGCAGGCTGCCGCACATGGCTGCTATCCAGAGCGCAACATCCACGCCGCGCAACGCCGGTACTGCAGCGGCCTTGCCCATCAAGGCCGGCAAATCCTCTGGCGCGTAGAGGCTGCGCCGCAACCACCAGGCCCCGGCCATGCTGCGCAGGCAGTCGGCAGCATGACGCCAGCGGGCATTGCCACTGCGCCAGACCTGCAGCCGGCTTAGCAGCCTTCCGGCAGCGAGCATCCCGGGAATCCGCAACAGCCCGCGCCAGCGTGCAACCAACCGCGGCAACTCCTCAAAGCTCTCATAGCCCTGGAACAGCTCATCGCCACCCACGCCGGAAACCACCACTTTCAGCCCCAGTTCGGCGACGGCCTTGCTGGCGAACCAGGTGTTTACGCCGTCAATGGTCGGCTGATCCATGGCCTGCAGAATTTTCGGCAAGTCCGCCTGGAACTCCTCCCGGCTGACCCAGCGGACGTGATGCCGAATCCCGTATTTTTCGGCAATGCTCGCCGCCACTGGCGCCTCGTCGTCATTCGTACCGGCAAACTCCCGAAAGGCCACGGTAATACCGTGCAGCTCACGGGCGCCAAGCTCGACCATCATGCCCGCCAGTGCGCCGGAATCGATGCCGCCGGACAGAAACACGGCCACTGGCACGTCGGAGACCATGTGCTCGCGCACCGAATCGAGCACCGCTTCCCGCACCCTGACGCGCAATTCGGCTTCTGGCACCACGGGCAGGCCGGCGGCCTGAAAATCATCGGCGATACGCCACCAGGCGTGAGGAGCCGAGGTCAAAGCGCCCTCGCCGAAGTGCACACAATGCCCGGCCGGCAGCGCCTTGATCGCGGCATACCAAGTATGTGGTTCAGGCACCGAGCCCAGTTGCCAGAAACCGGCCTGGCCCTCGGGGCAAGGCGAATTGTCGATGCGCCCGGTCGCCAGAAGCGCCTTGACCTGCGAGCCGAACCAGACGCCCTCGGCAGTCTGCGCGTAGTACAGGGGCTTGATGCCATAGGGGTCGCGGGCAGCAAAGCCGAACCGGCTTACGCTGTCCCAGATGACGAATGCGAACATCCCGCGCAGCAGAGGCAGCATGTCATCCCCATGCCGGGCATACAGGGCCAGGAGCACCTCGGAATCACTCTCGGTGCGGAATGCCACACCCTCGTCCTGCAGGACTGCCTTCAGCTCGCGGAAATTGTAGATCTCGCCATTGAAGGCAAGCAGATAGCGACCGCAGGACGACTGCATCGGCTGTGCCGCACGCGGATCAAGATCAATGATCGATAGCCGACGGTGACCGAGGATCATCCTCTCGTCCTGCCAGACCCCCTCGCCATCCGGGCCACGGGCCTGCATGCTCTGGAGCGCAAGCCGAATGGCATCTTCATCCGTGTTTTGGAGTCCAGTCCTGGCATTGAACGCAATCACACCACACATGAATCAGACCCGCCCCTGCAACAAGGAATCCCACATCTCGACAAAGGCCTGACCAGCAACCTCTTCGGCGTAACGCGCTTCAATGGTGGCCCGGGCACGCCGACCCATTTCCGCGTTGAATGGCTTGTCCTGAATCAACCGGGCAAGACGCTCCGCCATGGCGGCTGCATCATCCAGCGGCGTCAGGAACCCATCCATCCCATCGGTGATGATCCCGTCCGGGCCACCGCTACGGGTGGAGACCACCGGCACATTGCAAGCCATAGCCTCAAGAATCACCACCCCCAGCCCCTCTTCATCCGAGGGCAGCGCAAAGACACAGGCGTGCTGGTACAACTGGACCAGCTCAGCGAGCTCAGGTTTAACCACAAACTCGATGCGCTCGCTAAGCCCCAGCGCAGCGGCACGCTGCCAAAAGGATTCTGACGGACCACTGGAGCCGGCCAGTTTCAGCTTCACCTGATCGCGTAAAGCAGCGGGCAACAAGGCATATGCTTCAAGCAGCAGCTCGACGTTTTTGCGCGGATCGCTCAGGCGCGCCACGCAAAGAATATAGGGGCTTGGATTGTCGAGCCTACCTGCTACCGGACAAAAAAGACGTGTATCGACACCGGGCGGCGCGTAGCGCAAGTTGAGTTGCCGGCCCGCATTCAATACCTTGCAGTACTCAAGCATCCAGAGATTCTCAACCTGAATACCATCCACTGCACGCAAAGCCCGGTCATCAAGCCTGTCGGTAATGCGGGTCATCTGCCTGCGCCACCAACTAGCAATACCCTTGGATTTTGTATCGCGCTGTCGGCGCTCTACAACGGCACGCGTAGCCACCTGCAATGCCACCGGCTTACCCAAACCCACTACAGTGTTGGCCCAGGCTGGCGTACCGCACACCACCTGTACCAGATCAAAATCGGCCAGCAGTTCGGTCAGCACCCGACGAGGCCGATAACGCTGAAACTCCAGCTCGCCAAAGTTGGCACCCACATGAGTAAAAGGCAGCCCTTCCCATTCACCCATGCTTGCTTGCGGGCCCCGCAGCCAAGTAGAGGGCTGGCACAAGAGACGACTGGAACGTTCAGTGCTGGCCATGCACAAGGAAATCAGCTTCAACTCATAGCGACCTGAACGCAGGGCCGCATCCTTGACGAAGCGGGCTACGGCGGGGACGCCGCCACCATTGGTTAGGGAGGGGACAACGAGGGCAAGTTTTTTCATCTCAACATCCATTGCAAGCACTGGAATACACCAGATAGCTAAGTGCTAGCTGGTTCATTATTCACGTCTTTCTCCAGTAAATCTTGGATCTAACCTTAAAGCTCACCGACGTAGTAAAGAAGAGTCCGGTTCAGCGCCTTGCTGGACGACTTGTTTCTTGATCCCTAGTAATGCGACATGACTTGCTGTTTTATACGGATCAATCAAACCGTCTTTTGTATTGAGGATATGAACGCTCTTACAAAAACTTTGTATTTGTCTGTAATTGTTAAAAACTGAATAGGAATAAGCCAGTCCATCCCCTTCAGATATCGTATACCCCTTGCCTCTTGTCTTTATAAGGTCAGCAACTTTCCATAAACCAACGAAATTAATAAATTGCTTGATTTTTCGCGCCAGTATCGATCCTTGCCCAAAGTTGTTTGAGTCAGAAATAAATATAGCTTTATTGGATACACGCAACATCTCCGCAACCGCCAGACAAGGCTCCTTTATATGATGCAGAACTCCGAACTCGCAGACTAAATCGAATTCGGCACTCTTAAAATCTAAGCTTTTAGCATCTCCGTCTATTAGCTCATCTGTGGATAATCCCTTTAAATATCCGATCTCACGGAGCTCTGTCACTGGCTCAACTCCGACGACTCTTAGGTCTGGCCGGATTTTCTTGAGGAATTGAACCGCTCGACCTGTACCAGATCCAATATCGAGTATGGATTGGATACCGAGATAGTCGATTACGCCAACCATAAAAGATAATGCGAAGAAATGTTCATCGTTTTCGTCAAGATGCATTGAGTCATACCGACTTGCGGTTTCAGCGTAATAGCGCCGCTGTGTCTCGATTTCGTCAGAATTGGTCATTTTATACTCGGTGGTTGCAGGGGCTGAGTGCAACACAGGACGGATGCAGAATCTGAGTGCAACACGGTTATTGAATAGAAGCAGGCGCAGTATGATGCGTTCACGTTCTTCTGGGTGCCCTGACAGAATCGAAGAGTCTCTCAATGCTTAACTGACCCTGGAAAGATCCGTTGGTACAACAGATGGCGCCTTCGTTTACAAGCATGTGTCTCATGCACTCTCTGTGAGCAGCGGCTTGAAAATTTCCACTGCCCGCCTTGAGTAATGTGACCAGTCGTGGTCTACCGCAGAGCGTGTGCACGCGTCATGCATTGAGCGCACGCGCTCAATTTCGCGGCAGCAGGTTAGCATGCGTTGCAGCAGCGCTGGCTGATCACCCGCTGGGATAACCCAGCCATTTTCGTCTTCCGTGACCGCCTCCGATGCCCCCGCGTGATCGGACACAATCACCGGCAACCCGCTCGCCAACGCCTCGACCACCACCATGCCAAACGAATCCAGCCGCGAAGGCAGTATCAGACAATCCATTTTCCCCAGAAGCACGCTGAGCTGCTCGTGCGACAACTTGCCGTGAAAATGGATGTTTTTGCAGTCACCCAATCGGTCGGCCATGGTGGCATCACCCGCCACATGCAATTCGGCCTCTGGATAAGAGTCCAATAACCCCGCGAAACTCGCAGCAAGGCAATCAAAGCCTTTGTGGAAAACCGGAATGCCAACAAAGACAAATTTCGGTGCGCCAGAACGCGACATCTCGTGTGTGGGCCTGAACTTTGCGATGTCACAACCCACTTGGTTCACGGTGATGCGCTGCTCATTGACACCAGCATCGATGTAGGTCTGCCTGGCCAGCTGAGAAACACAGATAATCTTGTCGGCAAGATCAATCTCACGTTTCTTGCGTAGCCGCAGTTGCCGGCCTGCCCAGGTTTTTGCACCGTATTTGTCCTCGTCAAGAATCTTGTCTTGCAGCGCATGATGGAAGGCTGCCGCATCCAGCACACAGGTTATGCCCAGGGACTTCGCAACCCTGAATGTTTCAGCGCAGCACATCTCGTAACCCACCACCACTTTTGGACGCAAGCGAGGTAGCTGATTCGCCACCCAGCGATCCAGGGCAGCCCACGTCATCCATTCGCCCAATTGGCGTAAAGCTACAGAATGCTGTCTAGAGGCAATTTTCTGGATCAACAGCGGCCCAATTAGTGCGTGCACCTTGTCGCCCGGTAAAAATTGCAGTGAGTGGCGCAAAACGGCCGAAGGCAGCCAGCCATCAAGACCGGCGGGCAACCATGCAAGCGCCCGCCGGTCAGGCAACAAGGTCCAGTAGCTATGCAGCAGCCCGGCATCCTGCAACGCCTGTGCCAGCCGGTGCGAGTGCTGGCGGGTTGGGTGTGCAACCAGCACGCTCATCGCGCAGCAACTCCCGGTGATCCCTGCGCACGCAACCGAACCCGCTGCTCCAACGCCTGCCTGTGTTCAAATTGCGCCATCGCCAATAACCCCACACAAAACCAGTAAAAAACTGCCCCGACGGGAGGGGCGAACACCCCGTTGCCTACATACATCCCCAGCGCCATGGCAGGTAGCGCCAGCACGGCTGCCACCCTCACAGTGCGCGTACGGCCTTTCATCACAAGCTTGGCCGCCCAAAAAAACAAGGCAACCCTCATGGTCAGGCTGAAAAACCAGCCAAGTATTCCAAGTTCCAGGACCAACCTGCCGGACTCTTCTTCGAATCCAACGCGGGGTGGCAACCACGAAAATGGTCGCACCCCCTTTGCCAGTGCAGGTGAACCCAGATTGGCCGCGCCACTGCCGTAGCCGAACAACCCCGCCGTGTCGAAAAAACGAAAAGCGTTGGTGAAGGCTGTGAAAGTACGGTCTGTGTCGCCATGAGCTTGTGCGGCGAGTGCTGTCCGCTGCTGCAGTGCAACCCAGGCTGTGTCCTGCGTTTGCAAGCTGATTGCACCCAGTACCGCTAAGGCTACTATGATGCGCACCATCCTTTGGACGCCGAGCAAGCGCGAAGCGACCCCGGCAAACAACATGATGATTGCCGAAGCCGCGGCGATGACAATCACTCCACGCGAACCCGTTGCTGGCAGGGCGGTCAAGGCAAAACCCAAACCGACCAGAAAATTGCGCGAACGTGCACCATAGAGGAACAGGGCCACGCCCAACACCGTGACCGTCTGTACAAACGAACTCATTCCGCTGATATACGAGAAAGGCCCGGTCACCCGCACCAGGTTGGCTTCCCCGAAGTAGGCTACCCCTTCCACGCCGCCCCGAACCTGCTGGTTGAGGAAACTGCTTGCAGGCAAGGCCAATTGAGCAAACGCCAAGGCACAAACGGGTATGGCCACCCAAGGGTATATCTTTACCAGCCAGAGAAATAATTCGTCCAGATTGCGGAATGCCAATGGGATCAGAAGAATCAGGCTGGCATAAAGCAGGTGTGCCTTTATGCCCCATATACCGACAGGTAGATTGGGCAAATAGACGTTGACGGATTCCAGTAACACCCAGGTGGCATAGACAAAAAACAAGCCGCGCACCGCGGGCTGCATTTTTGCGTTGCCCTGCCCTTGCCGCTTAAGCACCACAGTCACCAGCAAGCCCAGCAGCAGGACGTCTTTGGCGATGAAGAGCAACTGCTCCGCACCCGGCAGCACCCATTTACGCAAGGCGCCATCGTAGATCAGCAGAAACAGAAACAAGCCGAGGCCCAGGCGGACATGTAATGGCCCTTTGTGCGAACTCATGCCACCCCACCGCTTTTTTCCCGCTCAAACTCCGGGCCAACCCAGGCTTCGAATGGGGCATTGAGCATTACTGGCGAGTAGCACAGCGAGTCAATACGACGAATCTCCAGCTGTGTGGCCGGGTTGCCTGCCACTACTGCATAATCCGGCACATCCGACCTCACAACTGAACCTGCGCCCACAACAGCCCCGGTTCCAATTTTCACACCCGGCAGGACCAAGGCATTTGTCGCTATCCATGCAAAATCGCCGATGAAGATAGGCGCCTTCTTTTGGCCCCATTGAGGGTCGGTAAGCGAATGTGACGCTGTCAGCAGAATGGCACCGTCATTGATCACCGCGTTTTTACCGATTGTGACCTTATCGTGCAGCGCAATCTCGCACCGGCCCAACGAAGCCTCACTGCCTATAATCAGGTTTGACAAGCGGCCCCCAATTTTCGCCTTGCCTACTACAGCAAGGCGGCCAATTACTGCTCCTTGTAAACGGAGAAAGGCAGGCCGCATCAGTAAGCGCGAAGTACCATATGAATGATAAAGGCGCTTGCACCAAACTTTGAGCAGACGCAAGGAGTTCGCTGGTTTCTCGCGATTGCGCCAGAGAAACAAGAAGTCGTTCAACATCGACGTTCACCAGTGCATTGGCCAATCAAGGCCAGCAGTGTATTTGCGTGACGGGCCAAGCCGTGCGGCTGATACCAGGCCCAAGCCGCTCTCCCGACAGCTTCAGCGTCGGGCGCAGAACCGGGAATCGGGATACCGGGGGAAAAATGCACACCCGCAGTCAAGCCATCTACCTCTCGATAGTGATCTGAAAGCAGGAGCGGGCACAGGCCGTGTGCGCAATAGGCAGCAAAAACGCTGCTCTTGGCGACATAGTCAACAGGGTAAGCCAGCAGGCCAAATCGTGCGCCCTCCATCAGGGTGCTTATCTCGCTATCAGCCAGGCGGCCATGCTGCACGACGCCGTTCATGCGCAGCGATTCCACCAAGCCGGCGTCCTTGATGGCAGAACCGATATCTTGAATTTCCAGCACCTCTCGTCTTGCCCAGTCAAAAAGGCTGTTACCGGCGGCCTGATAGGTGGCCTCTCGAAGACCGGGACTGCCGAACACGACCACGCGGGGCAACCGCGCTTGCAAGAGCGTACCGGGCTCCCCAATGGTCGAGAAGACCGGCAACACTGCATGCGGTTTGTTGCCGGCAAAACGCCGGAGCCATGCGGCCGAGCCCTCGCGGCTGGTGATCCAGAAATCCGCCATTTCCGCCAGTCTCCGAGCGATGTACCGCTGCACAGGGGAGAGCCAGAAGGATGAGGACCAGGGTGGGCCAAAGGCGTAAAGCTCGTGGAAGAAAATCCCCAGCGTCTTTATTCGCGGGCGCCGTGCTTCGAGTTCACGCAGCAGCCACAAGGGTGTGGCCCGCTTTTGGAAACCGTAACCGCTCATTTGCAGGATGACAGTATCACCTTCATTAACTGCCCAGCTTGCCGCATCCTCTTTGGCAAGATGGACAAGGCGAACCTGATCGCGGCCGATCGCTCCCTGAAGTTTGCAGGCGAAATCGTAAACGCCGCCGCTTGTCGCGGGTGGCACAATAAAATGAATCAAGAGATAGCCTTAGTTTAATCCTGGACTTGACTAGTCATTAGGCAAGGAAATTAGTTTTCCTTTACCACGTCCGCTTTAAATAAAATAATTTAAGCCCGAATTATTCTGAACAGTGTTATTTTGAGAATTTCAATAATTTGTTGTTTACGAGCGCCAATAGCGAAAAAACCAATCGTACTTAGAAACATTTTGCCACTTTCTGCATAACTTAAAATCAATTGAGTGGAATTTAGCTCTTCTTCTATACTCGATATTATATTTTCATAATTACTTTTTCGTACAACCTCAACCATTACCTTTAATAAGGCTATTCTGCGGGTGTATATAGCGACTCTCTCCTCTATCTTGGATTGAAAATTTCGATCGGAAGAAATGCCTACACCCACGGTCCTTTTAACTGTCGCCACCGGAATATAAGAGACGCCATTGTGTAACGCAGCTATCAGCCCAAGAAGGACATCTTCATTAACTACATCTCGTGACGGCGCTGGATATTTCAGCAATAGCTCTCGATCAATACTCCATGTGCAGCCTAACGATTTTTTTACAGAAGCGAAATCCATGATGGTACTATTTGCCATCATACTTCTTTTAAAATAGCCCCTGTAAGTACCGAACACATCATAGTGTTCCTCATCAGTAGTGGATGCAGAGCAGTGTGTTTTTAGCCAGTTTTCTACAACTAAACGCGTCCGGTTTGAAAACGACACATCGTCAGCTGCTGCTGCAATTAGTAACTTGCCGGATGCAATATTTGCCACATTAAAAACATGCGGGGTTAACCCATAATTTGTATCATTTCTGTTCAAAATTATTTTATGCGGACCCTCATATGCCGCCGACATCTCCCGCATGATTTCAAACGTTCGATCCGTGGAGCAGTCATCCGACAAGATGATCTCCAACGGCTCATACGTCTGCGCAAAAGCGCCTTCTACCGCCTCGCGAACAAACTGTTCCTGGTTGTAAGCAAACAAGGCAAAGGTTACCAACGGTTTTTCGTTATCAGTCATGCATTACACCCAATTTGAATACATAGCGCCTTGCCATAGTCGCAAGGCGACCCAAGGCACCACCCAACTCAGCCATACGGGCCAGTCGCAATAGCGCGATGATGCCAAAGCCACCCGCAGCCAGCACACCGACAACTGCGCCCAGCCAGTCGTGCCATGCGCCGCAGGCGGCAACTAATGTGGCGGCGCCGCTCAGCAGCAGCACATCTCGCAGCACGGTACGACTCCAGGCAAAGCCGGTGCGGCGTCGGGCCAGCCAGTACACCAGCGGCAAAAGAACCATGTACATCAGCAGAAAGCTGATGCCGGCGGTCTGTATGCCCAGCCATGGCAAGGCCAGCCAGGTGATGCCGGCAAACACGGCCATGGCCGCCGTCTCGCTGAGCATGAAGGTGCGGCCATCGCCGGCCGCGAGAATGATGAAGCCCAGCGGCCAGCTGACGATTTTCAGCACATCACCGAGAATCTGCCAGCGCAGGATGCTGGCGGCAGGGGCAAACTCTGCCGTGTAAAGCAACTGAATAACCCAGGGTGCCAGCGCCAGCATGCCGAGCAATACTGGTCCGGCCAGCAGCAGGGCTACTTCGGTCTGTTCGTTGGCCAGGCGGTTGGCGGTTGCATGATCGTGGATCGCCGCAGTCAGCCGCGGGTAGTAATCGGTGCCCATGGCCCCGAGTACAAAACCCAGGTAGGTCATGGAAATCACCCAGGCGGCCTGGAAGTAGCCGAGGCTTTCAGCCCCCAGCTCCCGCTGCACCAGCGTGCGCACCGCCAACTGGCCCAGCACCCCAACCAGGCCGGCCACCATAAAGGCAGTTCCCAGCCTGGCCATGGTTTGCCATTGCCCGACCAGAGCCGGCAATGGTGCAGGGGGCGTTTGGATTTTTGGCAAGCGGGCCACATACAGCTGGCCAATGACAAAACCGGCAAAGGGCCCTGCCAGAATGAACAGCAGCAAGCCGGCCTCACCCAACAGCCAGATGGCACCGATGCCCAATACTGTCGAAAGAATTGCCGAATACACCTGCACCCTGGCTATATCACCTACCCGGCGCATGCCGGTGAGCAGCGCGCCCTGTGCCCCAGAGGCAATCGTCAGGGCGACGCCGACCGCCAGCCAGCCCACCAGGGGCGCCTGTCCCGGGTCGGCCAGCACCTTGACCGCCAGCACATGGCGCAGTGCCCAAAGCAGAATGCCGCCCACCGCAGCCAGACACAGGGTGCCCCAGAACAGCGCGCGGCGGGCGGTATCAATGCCGGCCTGGTCTTCCCGCCCCGCCGCCTCGGCAATCTGCCTGGTGCCAACCGTACCAAAGCCCAGCGCAGCTACCGTAGAGGCCGTGGCCATCAGGTTTTGCAGCAGGCCGACCAGGCCCACGCCGGCCGGCCCCAGCAACACAGCGACCACCTTGATGCGCAGCAGGCCAATCAGAATATTGATCACCGAAGCCCCGCCAATAATGGAGGAGCTTCGCAGGATCTGGCGGTGGGAGGAATTACTTCTCTCACTCATCACAGTTATCATGCAAAAACTTGATTACTTTCGCAGGGTTTCCGGCAACCACCGCATACTCTGGCACATCTTTAACCACTACTGCGCTGTTAGCTATAATAGCACCAGCGCCCACTGTAACGCCTTTCATAATTTTCGCATTCGAACCGATGAATACGTTGTCATTAATGTTGACGGGCTTTGCCCACTCCGGCTTCGACTGATTTCTTTCTGTAACCTTCAATCCATGGAAATCACTATCCAAGATTTCTACATTGCAGCCGATAAAACAATTTTCTCCAATTGAAATATTTGTATGTTCTGCAATAGCACAAAAATTGTTATTTATGGCGGTACCATCGCCAATTGAAACCACAGCTTGATTACCCCTAGCTTCAATATGTGCATAAGTAGAGAAGTGCGCAGGCGATGGGTAATAACCAATTGTAACTTTACCAGAAAAAATAACTTTACCACCACCCTGCATTAATAACGGCTGCCTGCATATCGGCTTACCTTCAACACAAGCGGTGCAAATACAGCGATAAGAAATCCCTCTGCAGTACTGATATGTACGAATAAGTAAAAGAAAAAATCTGTTAATTATATTTCTGATGGCCATACGCATTAGCTGATGGCTCCAGACGAGCATTCAAAACGCCACTGGTTACATGCCGCGATGACGGCTTGGGCATCTTCAGCTGTGAGTGTTGGGTCCATCGGCAAGCTCAGCACCTGTTCGTGCATTGCTTCGGTCAGCGGCAGTTTTTTGCCATTCCACGCCCGGTAAGCCTGCTGCTGATGCGGCGGGATCGGGTAATGGATCAGGGTTTGTACGCCGCAGTCGGCCAGGTGCTGTTGCAGGGCAGCGCGTTGTTCGCAACGAACAACGAACAGGTGCCAGGCATGCTGCTCCCCGTTTGCACACTGCGGAAGGCGAATGGCCGGGTTGGCGATACCTTGGCGATACAGCCGGGCAATTTCGCGGCGTCGGGCGGTCTGTTGATCCAGATACTTGAGCTTGACGCCGAGCATGGCTGCCTGGATTTCATCAAGGCGGCTGTTCACACCCTGATAGAGGTTCTTGTACTTCTCGTGCGAGCCGTAGTTGCGCAGGGCACGCAGGGTTTGCGCCAGCTCATCGTCACTGGTGGTAATGGCACCGGCGTCACCCAGGGCACCCAGGTTTTTTCCGGGGTAGAAGCTGAAACCGGAAGCTTGCCCCCAGTTGCCTGCCTTGCGGCCACCGATGCTGGCACCATGGGCTTGCGCGGAGTCTTCCAGGACCACCAGGTTGTGGCGCCCGGCCATATCCAGCAGGGCTGGCATGTCGGCCAACTGGCCATACAGGTGTACAGCCAGAATGGCGCGAGTCCTAGGCGTGATGGCAGCTTCAGCCTTGCGCGGACAGAGGTTGTAGCTAGCTTCGTCCGGCTCCACCAGCACGGGTGTCAGGCGGTTTTCGGTAATGGCGAGAATGCTGGCGATGTAGGTGTTGGCGGGGACGATGACCTCATCGCCCTCCTTGAGCTTGCCCAGCTCTTTCCAGGCACGCAAAGTCAGGGTCAGTGCGTCGAGGCCGTTGGCTACGCCGATGCAATGGCGGGTGCCGCAGTATTCGGCAAATTCGCGCTCGAAGCGTGTCAGTTCGTTGCCGCCGATATACCAGCCGGAATCAATCACGCGGGTGCAGGCTTCGATCAGTTCTTCGCGGCAGCTTGCATTGATTGCTTTAAGGTCGAGGAAGGGGATCATGAAAACAGTTTTTCCATTAAAATTTTTCTATTGGACTCGACACTTATTTTTGATATTTCAAAGTGTAAATTGTCTGAATCTTCACCAACTTGCACAGCACCCATCTTCTTGTGAAATGAAATCACCTTCTCATTGCCTTTCATTACTTCAAAGTGAGACTTTATGTAACCTAGATTCTCAAAGCCAAATTTGTATATCAAAAACGCACTTTCCAGTGCGGCATAGCGCGTCTTGTCGTCGTTTAGAATCCAACTACCCCAACAAAATGAATCTTGCCTCAGATCGTATACCCGGATAGTTCCGCAAGGCGTCCCATCATTTCTTTCGATAATAAAATAAAACTGGGCGCCTGCGGCTTCATCTGTTTTATAGCGTTTTATCCACTCTCTTTGGTCGGCAACGTCTGATGAAACCGATGAAATAAACTTGTTATATCTTTCATCCAACCGGAGCTTTAATACAAATTCTGCATCAGTACTCTCGATTAATCTCAAAGAAACAGTTTTAGACTCCAATTTCACCGCCCGATCTCCGATAAGAATCTTTGGTAATCCCGAATATAATCCGCTTCGTCGTAGTGTTCGTTGGCCAGCACCAGCAGCACACAGTCATCGCTGAAATCGTGCATTTCATGCCAGACCATTTTCTGAATACGCATGGCCTTGGTCGGCGAATCAAGCCAGGTTTCTTCCTTCTGCTTGCCGTCATCCAGCAGCATGCGGCACTTGCCAGATACGCATACGGCAATTTGCTCGAGTTCTTTGTGCGCATGAAAGCCACGCGACACGCCAGGCAGTGTGCCGGTCAGGTAGTAGACCCGCCTGATTTCAAAAGGGATGTTTTTATTCGCTTCAAGCACTGTGAGGTGACCACGCTCATCACCCAACAACTTGAAGTCGATCAGCTTTATCAGACTCACTTAACATCCTCGACTAAAGACAGCAGGTATTTGCCGTAGCTGTTCTTGCTCAGCGACCGGCCAATACGTTGCAGGTCATTCGCGCTCAGCCAGCCATTGTTGAAAGCAATTTCTTCCAGGCAGGCAATCTTGTAGCCCTGGCGTTTCTCGATGGTTTCGACGAAGTGGCTCGCCTCCAGCAAGCTTTCGTGGGTGCCGGTATCCAGCCAGGCAAAACCGCGACCGAGCAATTCTACGTTGAGTTCACCGCACTCCAGATATGCTTGGTTGATGCTGGTGATTTCCAGCTCGCCACGGGCCGAGGGCTTCGCCTGTTTGGCGATCTCGACCACGCGGTTGTCGTAGAAGTACAAGCCGGTCACGGCGAAATGCGATTTTGGCGTGAGCGGTTTTTCTTCAATGGAAATGGCGCGCTTGTCCGCGTCAAATTCGACCACGCCAAAGCGCTCGGGGTCTTTCACCTGATAGCCGAATACTGTTGCCCCGCTCTGGCGCTGGGCCGCCTGGCGCAACATGGGGCTGAAGCCCTGGCCGTAGAAAATGTTGTCGCCAAGCACCAGACACACCGGGACGGAACCAATGAAGCCTTCACCGATGATGAAGGCCTGGGCCAGGCCATCCGGGCTGGGTTGCACGGCGTAGCTGAGGTTTACCCCGAACCCGCTGCCATCGCCCAATAGGCGCTGGAAGCTGCTGATGTCTTCCGGGGTGGTGATCAGCAGGATGTCCCGGATGCCGGCGAGCATCAGCACCGACAGCGGGTAATAGACCATCGGCTTGTCGTAGATCGGCAGCAGTTGCTTGGAAACGCCAAGGGTAATCGGGTGCAACCGGGTGCCGGAGCCGCCGGCGAGGATGATGCCTTTTCGGGGTGCGGGGCTTGCAGTGATGAGTGAGGGGGCGCTCATTGGATTGCTCTCATATTAAATATTATTATCAGTGCGCCCATTTATATAATAATGCTCTTGCTGACTTATTAGTATTACGAGTCTGTTTTTGTGTTCTGCGCATTGATCGCGCATAGGATTAGCTTTCGCAAACACCGACAGGACGACGAAGGCCATCTTTTATAAATTGGCTTATATTCTTGGTGCGTTAGCGTCAGGTTTTTATCTGACTAGCTAACCATAAAGCCTTTAAGCTTAAACTCTAATAAACCGTAAGAAACTCTAATTTTCTCTCATAGTACCGGAATAATTTTATTTTCCGTCCCTTCTTAGCTCAATATAAATCCCAGCACCTCGGATTATGAAGCAGAAGTAATCTTCCCAGAAATTTATATTCTTATTGGCGAGCCATTGCAGGAATGGGAAAAAGTTAAAAACTCCATGGAGAGAAATTATTTTTTTGTCAATTTTAAAACGTGATTTTGAGTAAAACCCGTAATCAGCGTGAATAGGAGTTCCATTCACGAAGTAATCAAATGATTGGCTGGAGAAATGCCATTTATGTGATAAATCTGTATAAGAGGAGGTGGAGCTAAAGTGAGGCGTTAACAAAAATAGTTTCCCATTGGGTTTAAGAATTCTGTGGCATTCCTCGATAACCCTAAGTGGATTCGACACGTGCTCGATTACTGAAAACATGTAGACGGCATCGAAGCAAGAATCTGAAATAGGCCATGGCAATATGTCAAGATCGTGCAATATATCAGGACTTACTGACGGATTAAAATCAAGCGTTGTAACACCTTCTCGTTTAACTGGGCCGGCGCCAATTTCCAAAACTGGCCTCCCTTTCATACGCAAATTCTCGGAATTAAAGTGATCTCCCCAAAAATCCCACCATTTGAACCTATTTAAAAAATATTTAATATTTTTTGCCATGCTTTAAAATCCAAATTTAACTTCTTGCATAATTGCGCCAAAGGCGCCATATCACCAATTTTAATCCGACCGAAGCTCAACTCCCCCGGTCATCCTCTGTCAACAGCGCATCAAAGAAGGCAATGGTCTTGCGTAACCCGTCTTCCAGTTGCACCTGCGGCTGCCAGTCATTGAGGTATTCCCGGGCACGCTCGATGTTGGGTTGGCGCTGCATGGGGTCATCGGCCGGCAGAGGGCGGAATACCATCTGCGAGCTGGAGCCGGTGAGTTCGATAACCTTTTCCGCCAGTTGCCGGATGGTGAACTCGCCGGGGTTGCCCAGGTTGATCGGCCCCGGGAAGCCTGGCTCGCCGTTGGCGCCTTTGGGCAGGTCCATGAAGCGCAGAAAGCCTTCGACCAGGTCGTCCACGTAACAGAAGCTGCGGGTCTGTTGGCCATCGCCATACAGGGTGATGTCTTCACCCTTGAGGGCCTGGACGATGAAGTTGCTTACCACCCGCCCGTCGTTGGGGTGCATGCGCGGGCCGTAGGTGTTGAAGATGCGGGCAACACGAATGTCCAGCTGGTGCTGGCGGTAGTAGTCGAAGAACAGTGTTTCGGCACAGCGCTTGCCCTCGTCGTAGCAACTGCGCGGCCCGATCGGGTTGACGTTGCCCCAGTAGTCTTCGCGCTGCGGGTGGACTGCCGGGTCGCCATAGACTTCGCTGGTGCTGGCCTGGAAGATCCGCGCCTTCAGGCGCTTGGCCAGGCCGAGCATGTTGATGGCGCCATGCACGCTGGTTTTGGTGGTGGCTACCGGGTCGTGCTGGTAATGAATCGGGCTGGCCGGGCAGGCCAGGTTGTAGATCTGGTCGACCTCGATGTAGAGCGGGAAAGTCACATCGTGGCGCATGAACTCGAAGCGCGGATGGTCGAGCACGTGTTCGATGTTGCGCTTGGTGCCGGTAAACAGGTTGTCGACGCAGACCACTTCATCACCGCGGGCGAGCAGCCGGTCAATCAGGTGGGAGCCGACGAAGCCTGCGCCACCGGTGACCAGAATTCGTTTGCGGGGTTCATAATTTCGCATGTTGAGTCTCTGATTTGGCTGGATTGCTGTGCAGTTCGCACCCACCTCTCTCCAACCCACTCCCGCCTGGGGGAGAGGGGATGGTTTGGGTGGGGCGGATTATAGGGGGGCGTTGGCGTTAGCTGTCGTTGCCGAACAGGTCGCGGGTGTAAACCTTGACGCTGACGTCATCCAGGGCAGCGGATGGCCGGTTGGCCACGATCACATCGGCTATTGCCTTGAATTCCGCCAGGTCGTCGATCACCCGTGAGTGGAAGAATTCGCTTTCTTCCAGCACCGGCTCGTACACCACCACTTCGATGCCTTTGGCTTTGATGCGCTTCATCACGCCCTGAATCGCGGATGAGCGGAAGTTGTCGGATCCGGACTTCATCACCAGGCGATAGATACCCACCACCTTTGGATTGCGCTTGAGGATGGACTCGGCAATGAAGTCCTTGCGGGTGGTGTTGGCGTCGACAATGGCGCGAATGATGTTGTTGGGGATCTGGTCGAAATTGGCCAGCATCTGCTTGGTGTCTTTCGGCAGGCAATAGCCGCCATAGCCGAAGGACGGGTTGTTGTAGTGGCTACCGATGCGCGGGTCCAGACCCACGCCCTGGATGATCTGCCGGGCGTCGAGGCCGTGGGTTTCGGCGTAGGTGTCGAGTTCGTTGAAGTAGGCCACGCGCAGGGCCAGGTAGGTATTGGAGAAGAGTTTTACCGCTTCTGCTTCGGTGCTGTCGGTGAAGAGTACGGCAATGTCCTGTTTGACCGCGCCTTGCTGCAGAAGGCTGGCGAAGGTTTCAGCACGCTCTGAACGCTCGCCGACGATGATGCGCGAGGGGTAGAGGTTGTCGTGCAATGCCTGGCCTTCGCGGAGAAATTCTGGCGAGAAAATCAGGTTGTCGCAGCCTATTTGCTCGCGCAGGCGCTGGGTATAGCCCACCGGCACGGTGGATTTGATCACCATCACCGCAGCGGGGTTGATGGCCATGACGTCGCGGACCACGGACTCCACACTTTGGGTGTTGAAGTGATTGGTTTGCGGGTCATAGTCGGTGGGTGTGGCAATGATGACGTAGCTGGCACCCTGGTAGGCGTCCTGCTTGTCCAGCGTGGCGCGGAAGCTGATCACCCGGTTGTGCAGGAAATCCTCGATGTCGGCATCTTCGATGGGCGATTGCCGGTTGTTCAACATCGCGACCTTTTCGGGAATGATGTCGATGGCGACGACGTCATTGTGCTGGGCCAGCAGCATGGCGTTGGAGAGGCCGACGTAGCCGGTACCGGCGATGGCAATTTTCATGAACCTGTTTTCATTCCTTTGTTGTTCTTTGTTCGGTGTAATTGCGCTGGGTGGTGAACGGTAAGGCCTTTATCGTTCCCACGCTCCGCGTGGGAATGCATCCCCGGAGCTCGGCCAGGCTTCGCGCTGGTGCATGGAGGCCATCAGTCCGGCAATCTATCGCCAGCAAGCTGGCTCCTACAAAGGCCCCTCTCCCCAACCCTCCCCCGAAAGCGGGAGAGGGGGTGGATCTACGTGGACCACTCGGCTTCCTGATTTCCTGATCGCCAGCAAGCTGGCGCCTACAAGCGCCGGGGTGGAGCCGTAGGGTGGAAAACGGCAAAGCCTTTTTCACCATGCCTGGCAGGTTTGCTGACAGTGTTTGCCTGGAACTATGGGTGGACATTCGCTGCGCGAGATGTCCACCCTACTTTCTGCAAAAGCCCCTCTCCCCTACCCTCTCCCGCAAGCGGGAGAGGGGGTAGATTGGTGCAACCACTTTGCCACTTGTGGGGGGCCACCTTCGGCGCGAGCTGTGCCGTCCCGGCGCAGCCGGAGCAGTTAGTCCTTGGCCGGTTTGACGTTGGGGTGGGTGACCATGC
Organism: Pseudomonas sp. N040; assembly: GCF_015637705.1. Lineage (GTDB taxonomy): Bacteria > Pseudomonadota > Gammaproteobacteria > Pseudomonadales > Pseudomonadaceae > Aquipseudomonas. The sequence goes on from NZ_JADOBE010000006.1 coordinate 84,973, forward strand.
TGTCCGGGTGTTTGGCGTCGCTGTAGCCGTAGTAGTCGTAGTAGCCGCCGTAACGGTAGCCGTACTTCTTGGCTTTCTTGATGTCGACCTGGTTGAGCACGATGCCCTTGATCGGCGCATTGTTCTGCAGCAGCTGGCCAATGCCCTTCTCGACCATCGGTATGTGGGTGGCGTCGGACTTGATCACATAGATCAGCGAGTCGGCGAAGGTGGACAGGACAATCGCATCGCTCACCGCCTGGGTGGGCGGGGAGTCGATGACGATGCGCTCGTACTTGCCCTTGAGTACTTCCATGGCCTTGGCAAAGCGTGGCGAGGAGAGCAGTTCGAGCGGGTTCGGCGGGACGGTGCCGGCACCGATCACGTCGATGCCATCCACGCGCTTGACGCACTCGTCCAGCCGCGCGGTGCCGGCAATCATGTTGGCCAGGCCGGGGGTGCCGACCGGGAACGCAAAGCTCTTGGCCAGGGTCGGACGGCGCAGGTCGGCATCGATCAGCAGTACCCGTTCCATGTGCCCGAGGGCAAAGGCCAGGTTGGATGACACGCAGCTCTTGCCCTCGCCCGGGACGGATGAGGTGATGACCAGTACCTGATGCGGATGGTCGATGCCACTCAGCACCACACCGGTACGAATGGTGCGGATCGACTCGGAGAAGCTCTTATCCGTGTCGCTGTTGAACATGCGCGCCATCTCGCCGCGCTCCTTGTTCTTCAGCAGCGGCAGGATGCCGAGTACCGGCAGGTTCAGGCGGCTTTCGACGTCTTCGGTGCTCTTGAAGGTGTTGCTCAGGACTTCCAGCAGCAGGGTCAGGCCAACGCCCAGCATCCCCGCCAGCAGGGTGGCGACCAACACGATGCGGGATTTCTGCGGCTTGATCGGCCCGCCAGGTATGACGGCCTGGTCAACCACGCGGGCGTTGGCGGCTTCCAGGTCGGAGGTTGCGGAGGTTTCCTTCAGGCGGTTCATGAAGGTGTCATACAGCGCGCGGTTGGCGTCGACCTCGCGCTGCAGTTCGCGCAGCTTGAATTCCTTGCGCGAAATATCCTGGATCTCCGACTTGTTGACGTTGACCGAGGCTTGCAGGGAATTTTCGTTGGCCACTGCCAGCTGGTAGGTGCGCTCGATACCGGCGACTACCTGCTCGACCTGGCTGCGCAGGCTGGCCGATGCTGCGCTGAGCTCCGACTGTGCCGCCAGCATGGCCGGGTGTTTGGCGCCATAGCGGCGCGACAGCTCTTCAACCTTGGCGCGGGCGCGGGCCTCTTCAGTCTTGAACGACTGGATCAGCGGGTTACCCAGCACGGCCGGCACACTGGCCAGGCGCTCCCAGTTGTTCTGCATGCCCTGTACCTGGCGGTACTGGCTCTCGGCCTCGGCACGCTGGCGGCGGGCATCGATCATGCGGTCGCTGGTGGTGCTCAGTTCGGCGGCACTGATGGTGCCTACGCCCTGCACGTCAACCAGATTTTCCGCTTCGCGGTACTTCTGCAGGTTGTCTTCGGACTTCTTCAGCTTGATGCGCAGCTCGCCCAGGCGGCTGTTCATCCAGTTGGTGGCGGCCATGGACGAATCGACGCTGGCTTCCAGCTGGCTCTCGATAAAGCCATTGGCCAGGGCGTTGGCGATGGCCGTCGCCAATGCCGCATCCGGCAGCTCTACCTGCACCTGCACCAGCTGGGTATTTTGCACCGGTTCGATGGTGGTACTGCCCATGACCGACTGGGTGACCGACTCGAAAATTTCCGCCTCGGTGGCTGCCTTCTCGGCTTCCAGGTCAACCGGCAGGGTGGCGGGTACCACCTTGTTGAAATCGAACTTGTCCAGCAGCGCGCCGATATCGATCAGCGGCGGTTCTTCCACCGGCTGCTGGCGCGGATCGAAATACGGGTGAGTGGTCAGGTTCAGCTGGCGCACCACGCGCTCGGCCAGGGAGCGCGACCTGAGCAGTTGGAACTGGGTGTCCAGGTACTCGTAGTTGTAATTGTATCCGCCGCCCTGATCGAAATTGACCACCTTGTTGGTGTTCTGTTCAATCAGCAGGGTGGCGGCAGCCCGGTAGATCGGGGTCAGGGAGTTTGCCCACAGCGTGGCGATCATGCTGACCACCAGCACCAGCGTGGCAATGCTCCACTTGCGCTGCCAGACGGTGTGCCACAGCTTGAGCAGGTCGATCTCGTCGCCGTCGTCATCCTGACGCTGGGCAAGCTGGTTGCGCTCGATGATTTGAGTATTACTTTCCATGCGTGGGGAAACCCTGAAATTCAAAACTGGATTGCGCAGGCTGGATAACCATTAAACATTATCCAGCCTGCCCTGCTGTGTGGGAGCTTCTGCTTTTGCCTGAAACTCCCTATCGCGGCGAGGGCGCCGCTCCTACAAAAGCAGCTCTGCTTGTAGGAGCGGCGCCCTCGCCGCGAGCTTGTGCTTTTGCCGACAAGGGCGATGCCTTTGGCATCGATGGTGGGTTACGCCGCTGCGCGGCTAACCCACCCTGCAAAAGCACGTTCAAGCAATACCTTTAGAAGAAGCCCTGATCGATGGTGATGGTGTCGCCGGGCATGACCAGGGTATCGAGGGTAGCCGGTTCCGGCGTGCGCTCCGGGTTGCTGTCGCGGATGATGGTGATCCGCCCTTCGGACGCCCGTTCGGTCAGCCCTCCGGCCAGTGCTACGGCACGCCGCAGGGTCAGGCCGGGCTGGAACGGATAAGCCCCGGGCGTCTTGACTTCGCCACTGATGAAGAATTCGCGGTACTTCAGCACGCTGACGGAAACCCGCGGATCGACCAGGTAGTCGCCCTTGAGCTTGTTGACGATCAGTTGCTCGATTTCAACGGCGGTCTTGCCCTTGGCCTGGACTTCACCAATGAAGGGGTAGGAGAAGCTGCCGGCATCGGTCAGGCGCAGCTCTTCGACACTCAGATCCGGCTCGCCAAACACGCGGATGCTGATGACATCGCCGGAGGCCAGTTTGTAGGAGGAGTTGCCGTCTGCCTGCACGAATCCGCTGGCGAACAGCAGCATGCCGAGCATCAGTGAGAGAAAAGTGCGAATGGCCATAGGACTGGGTTGCTCGTGACTATCGGTGGGGAGTTGAAATGGGTATTGATCCGGCCCGAATCAAGCGTGAAGGGCTGAACCACTAATGTAGGAGCCAGCTTGCTGGCGATCTGGCGTGCGAAGTGCATCGCCAGCAAGCTGGCTCCTACACAAGATCAATCTATTTTCGAGCCGAATCCATAAGCAGCTGTTAGCTGTCACAGCATTGGCGAAGATGCAGGCGTCAGACCTGATTGCCCCCTCGCCCCTTGGGGGAGAGGGTCAGGCAGAGGGGCGCCCGATTAAAGCACCCTCTCCCCAACCCTCTCCCGCGAGCGGGAGAGGGGGACTGCTACCCTGCCACTGCCAAGCAGCGCTGTGCGCCCCTTACAGGCTGGCGGTAAAGCTTATCGCGTAGATGTTGCGGTCATAGCTTTCGCCGGGCGCATTGGAGTCATCGGTGGCGTACTTGTAGCCAACGCCGATATCCAGCCAGCGGCGCATCTTGTAGGTCAGGCCGACGCCGAAGATGTCGATCTCGTCCTGCTGGTCGGTGCCTTCGTACTGGTTGTCGGTGTAGCTGTAACTGACTTCCGAGCTGAGGCGCTCCAGCCACTGGTGATTCCAGGCCAGGGCGGTGGTTTGCGAGTCGATGGAACTGGCGCCACTGTCGCCTTCGGCAATCCCCTGGCGCGTGGTCAGGTTGAATGTCGAATAGGTCCGCGGGCTCCACTTGACGCCGGCTTCCCACATCGAGTTGTCATCGTCGTCGTAGGTGGAGTTGTCAAATTCCTTCCTCTCGGCACCGACCTTGATGGTACCGCTGGTCTTGGCGGTTGCATCCCAGGTCACACCACCCAGCAGGGCCTTGTTGTCACTGTCCTGATCATCGTCGTTGATGTAGTCGAAGTGCGTGTGACGACCTTCCAGCAGCAAGCGGGTCTTCGGCGCTACGCGGTAGTAACCGGTGGCGCGCAGCGGCGTTGTGTTGCGCTCCAGGTCTTCGTTGAAGCCGTCGCTATTCTGGTAGCGCAGCTCTTCGTAGTTGGCACCCAACTCGATCTGGGTGAGCGCGGTGGCAGCACCGAAGGTGTACACACCACCGGCATTGGCTGTGGTGTATTTGGCCGGCTCGCCATTGTTGCCCTGCGGAACCAGCAGGTCGTTGTTGATGTCTTCGAAATTGTCGTTGGCAATATCTTCGACTTTGTCGTAACCGGCGTTGAGCACCAGTTTGTTGCGAGCATCGAATTGAAAGCCTGCATCGGCATCAACATGGTGATCGGTGTGATCATCGTCATGGCTGGATGCGTAGGTTTCATTGTCCAGGGAGTAGGTCAGCGCGTAGGCGCTGTTACGGCCTTCGGTGGACAGCACGAATTTCGGCGTGATGGCGGTAACCCAGGAGGACTGGACATTGTTTTCAACCGCCCGGATGTTGTCGTCGTAGCGCTCTTCGGTCTTCAGCGTAGGGGTGAACTTCAGGCCATCGGAAAACCTGATGCTCTGTGGCTCGACCGCCCAGGCATTGGCGCAAAGTACTGCGGAGATGGCTGCGGCCAGCGAACATACGTTGGATTTACTGCTCATTAAGAATCCTCGGGCATATCTATTACGGTTGTGCTTCAGTACTCGCTGCAAAACGATGCCGGCATCAAAGCGCCGGCATCCTGAGGCTTGCGGAGCTGAAAAAACCAATCAGTTGGGGCTGGCGTCACCACCACCGGCACCACCGCCAGTCGGGATACCGGAAGCCGGAGCCAGTCCGCCCGAACCGGGCTTGAGACCGGCAATCCCTTCACAGCCGAGGCTGACGGCGGCGTTGATTGCATCTTCAAGCTGCGGCGCAGCAGCAATGGATTGCTCGATGATGTCTGGCGCCTCGTTCGGCGAAGCGCAGGCAGCAGCACGCACGATGGTCGGGGAAACAGGCTGATTTGCACCGACCAGAGCGACAACCTCAGCGACCAGGGCATCGCCTTCGGCCGCTGCAATGGCCTGGGCCTGCTCGGCGGACAGCGCTATGCCTTGACCCTGCAGGGCATCCAGCGTTGCCTGATCGGCAAAAGCCTGGCCGGAAGCCAGAAGTACTGCAAGGGAAAGGCCGGTAAGGATTCTAAGCATGCTGTTCTTCCTCGTTATTGATGCTGTCTTTATCCGCCCTTGGCTGGCGGCTGGTCGTTCTGCTGGTGGAGCGATGCGGCTTTTTTACGTTCAAGCCTTTGTAAATTCAAGCAAAGCGCCATTTTTATGGCGACATCATACCCGTTCAGACACGCTACCGCCCCAAGATTTGGCGTCAATTCTTGAAAACGCAGTTGCCCTGCCTTCCCGTAGCGGAAAGCGGGTGGTAAACCGTCAAAAAGCGGGCATAGGCCCAAAACGGGCACGATCGTACCTGAAGAGCTCATGCCCTCCTAATACATTTTATTAATTGTGATTCTCTAGACAGTACTGCGTATTGACAGCCGTCACCAAGAAGCCGCAAAAGCCCGCGCCACGGACAACGCGCCTACAGGCCGGGGTGCTTTTTTGCAGGAGCGGCGCCCTCGCCGCGATGGGAGCTGCAGGACGGCCTGGGCCCATGGCCGTATCGCAATGCTCTGTACCAGTTACGTTTTGCACCCAACCCGCAGGGTGGGCTTTAGCCCACCATTTGGCGCGGCCTGGTTTGGTGGGCTAAAGCCCACCCTATGCCCAGCCTGCAAAACCGGGCCTGCAACTCGTAACTGGGACATAGCCTATCGCAAGGCCGGCCAACCGGTCAGGACGACGCCGCCAGCGAGCCAAAGGTGAAGTAGTTGCGCAGGGCATCGACCATCTGCACATAGCTGGCCGGCGGCGCCACCAAGGCAAAGCCGGAATCGAAGGTTCCCGGAGTGACGTCCTCACGCGTCCACTGGCAGTCGGCGTGAAAGTCGATGAAGCGCAGCTTGCCATCCTGCCCCGGGATCTTCAGGCGCATCTCGAAACGCGAACCGACCAGCATGGGCAACGGGCTGATCAGCAACAGGCCGTCCAGCGACACATTGCCGATGCAGCCCATGGGCTTGTCGGTGATGCGGTTGAATACCTTCAGGTAATAAGGCAGCTGGTGGCGTTCGATTCGACGTAACTCGCGCATGCTGCTTCTCGCTCGCAAGGTCAATTGATCCGAATATGCGCCGCCCTGGCAGGCCTGACCAGAGTCACGAGCAGTTGGCCGACAACTGGCTGGCGATCCTGCTGCGCGCCGCGTCCATCTGCTGATCACTGTAGTAGATACGTTCGCCGCTGGCGTCCTGGCTGTAATAGAGGCCGCCGTGATTCAGCTCGGCCATCGACTGGCGCAGTTTGCTGCATTCTTCGGCACGCCTGGCATTGCGCGCGGCCTGCTTTTGCGCGGCGGCATCCTGCTCCTGCTCGCGGGCATCGAACAGCTTGCGCAGGCGCTCCTGGCTGTCGCGCGTCGCCGCATCGCGCTCGACCACCTGCGGCTTGACCTCAACCCGCTCGGCACCGGGCTGCGGCTGCTCGCCGAAATGCACCTGGCCGCCGGCATCGGTCCAGCGATAGATCTCCGCCCAGCTCGGCAGCGGGACCAGCAGCAACAGAAGGAAAATCAATCGAGGCATGCCAGGACTCCAGCCAACAAGGCTTCAGTTTAATCAGATCTTCCGGGCCTGTGTGGAGAGTCACCCCCGGCGCGAGCTTCTGCAGTTGCCCTGGCAGCCCGCAGCCGGCCCCGTCGCGCCGAGGGCGACGCTCCTACAGGCCCTGCGGTGTGAGCAGCTCTTGCGCTGTTTGCTTTCGCCCTGAAAGCCCGCAACCGGGCACAGGTTCAGCTGCAGGCATGGCTTTTTTGCAGGAGCGTCGCCCCCGGCGCGAGCTTTTTCTGGTGATCAGGCAATCCGCACTCAACTAGGCTGATGCAGGTCAATCAGCGCATGCGCACTTTGCAGTGCAATGCGTACATCCCCCATGGAGGAATCGTCATGAAACTGCAGATGCTGCTGGTCGTCATCGACCCCACCAAACAAGCCCAGCCGGCGCTGGAGCGCGCCGCCTGGCTGGCGCGTCAGAGCGGTGCGGCACTGGAATTGCTGGTCTGCGAGTATCACGCCACCCTGGAAAGCAGTTCCCTGTTCGATCGCAAGTCCCGCGAGACAGCCCGCGAGCACTTGTTGCAGGAACGCCGCGACTGGCTGGAAAGCCTGGCCCTGCCGCTGCGCAATGAAGGCCTGCGGGTACAGACCGAGGTGCGCTGGGGCAGACCCTTGCACAAGGTCGTGCTGGAGCGGGCCAGCGAACTGCAACCGGATCTGCTGTTCAAGGCTGCCAGCGAGCACGGCAAGCTGCGTCAACTGCTGCTCAGCAATAGCTGCTGGGAACTGATCCGCCACGCCACGGTACCCTTGTGGCTGGTGCATCATGGCGCTGGCCGCCCGTACCAGCGCCTGTGCGCGGCCATCGACCCGCTGCACAGCTTCGACAAGCCGGCCGCCCTCGACCATCGCCTGCTGACCGCCGCCAGCGAGCTGTCCAGCCTGCTGAAGCTGGAAGCCCATGCGCTGCATTGTTATGCACCACTGCCGCCGTCAATGCTGTTTGATGCGGAGCTGGTCGCGCATTACCCGCAGTACCTGCAGAACTCCGGCAAGGAACACCGGGCTGCCCTCGAGCAATTGCAGAAGCAGTACCCGCAAGTGCTGGCCAACGGCCACCTGATCGAGGGCTATGCCGAAGAGGAGATTCCGAAGTTCGTCCGCGAGCAGTCGATCGACCTGCTGCTGATGGGCGCGGTGTCCCGCAGCCATGTGGAAAGCGCGCTGATTGGCAATACCGCGGAGCGCGTCCTGGAGCAGGTGGACTGTGATCTGCTGGTGTTCAACAGTGGCCCGAAAAGTAGTGTGCCGGAAAAGTGACTACACGGTCACACCGGTGTAGCCTCGCGCTCTGTCTGAGAAATGGAGCCTTTGCATGACCTTCCGTCGCACCAAGATTGTCGCCACCCTCGGCCCGGCCAGCAGCTCTCCGGAGGTGCTGGAACAACTGATTCTCGCCGGCATGGACGTTGCCCGCCTGAACTTCTCCCACGGCTCACCGGAGGAGCACAAGGCGCGTGCCCGCCTGGTGCGCGAGCTGGCCGCGAAGCATGGGCGCTTCGTCGCCCTGCTCGGTGACCTGCAAGGGCCGAAGATCCGCATCGCCAGATTCGCCAACAAGCGCATCGAGCTGAAGGCTGGCGACAAGTTCCGCTTCTCCATCAGCCACCCGCGCGAAGCCGGCAACCAGGACGTGGTGTGCATCGACTACCCGGACCTGATCACCGACTGCAAGGCCGGCGACGAACTGCTGCTGGATGACGGCCGCGTGGAAATGCGCGTCGACTCGGTGGGTAGCGACGAGCTGCTGTGTACCGTGCTGATCGGCGGCCCGCTGTCCGACCACAAGGGCATCAACCGCCGTGGCGGCGGCCTGACTGCGCCGGCGCTGACCGACAAGGACCGCGCCGACATCCAGCTGGCAGCCGAAATGGAGCTGGACTACCTGGCCGTGTCCTTCCCCCGTGACGCCGCCGACATGCAGGAAGCCCGGCGCCTGCGCGACGCCGCCGGCGGCAGTGCCTGGCTGATCGCCAAGATCGAGCGCGCCGAGGCGGTCGCCGATGATGACACCCTTGACGGCCTGATCCGCGCCAGCGACGGGGTGATGGTTGCCCGCGGTGACCTGGCGGTGGAAATCGGTGACGCCGAACTGGTCGGCATCCAGAAGAAAATCATCCTGCACGCCCGCCGCCTGAACAAGGTGGTGATCACCGCCACGCAGATGATGGAATCCATGATCAGCAGCCCGATGCCGACCCGCGCCGAAGTCTCCGACGTGGCCAACGCCTCGTTCGACTACACCGATGCGGTGATGCTCTCGGCCGAGAGCGCCGCCGGCGCCTACCCGATCGAGGCGGTGCAGGCCATGGCCCGTGTCTGCCTGGGCGCGGAAAAGCACCCGACCAGCCAGAACTCCAGCCATCGCCTAGGCCGGCGCTTCGAGCGCTGCGACGAGAGCATCGCGCTGGCGGCCATGTACACCGCCAACCACTTCCCCGGCGTGAAGGCGATCATCTGCCTCACCGAAAGCGGTTACACCCCGCTGATCATGTCGCGCATCCGTTCCTCGATGCCGATCTACGCCTTCTCGCCGCACCGCGAAACCCAGGCCCGCGTGGCCTTGTTCCGTGGCGTACAGACGGTGCCATTCGACCCGGCAACACTGCCGCCGGAAAAGGTCAGCCAGGCCGCAGTCGACGAACTGCTCAAGCTCGGCGCAGTGCAGCAGGGTGACTGGGTGATCCTGACCAAGGGCGACAGCTACCACACCATCGGCGGCACCAACACCATGAAGATCCTGCATGTCGGCGATCCGATGGTCTGAGTTGCCGGCTTGTTCGCGGCGCACCGCCGCATCCGCAGGGTGGGCGTAGGGTGGGCGTAGGGTGGGCTTCAGCCCACCAAAAGCGCGACACGGCAGTTAGGGCCAGAGGTTAGCTGCGGTGGGCCAAGGCCCACCCTACGGTTGATGGTTGACGCGTGAGCCGCAGGGCCGCGATCAATTGCTCGTCCCCACGCTCCCGCGAGGGAACGTGGGTCCATTTGCGAAGCTGGATCAAAGAAACTTGGAGAAATCCGGCTTGCGCTTCTGCATGAAGGCGGCGAGGGCCTCCATGGCTTCCGGATGCTTCAGGCGGGCGCCGAACAGCTCGCCCTCCTCCTTGATTACCTGGCGCAACTCCTCGCGCCCCGGCGCCCGCATCAGGCGCTTGCTGACCTGCACCGCCGAAGGGGCCAGGTCGAGCAACTGCAGGGCGGTTTCACGGGCCTTGGCGAAGGTGGCCGCGCCACCGTCCAGCGCCGCGTTGGCGATGCCCCAGGCCGCCGCCTGCTCGCCAGTGAACGACTCGCTGAGCAGCAGCAGGTCATTGGCCCTGGCCTGGCCGAGCAGGCGTGGCAGGATCAGGCTGGAGCCGTACTCGGGACACAGCCCCAGCTTGACGAAGGGCATCTTGAGCATGGCATCGCGGCTGACGTAGACGAAATCGCAGTGCAGCAGCAGGGTGGTACCGATTCCCACGGCCGGTCCGGCAACCGCCGCCACCACCGGCTTCTTGAACTCGAACAGCGCCTGCATGAACTGCAGCACCTCACCACCCAGGCCTTCCTTGGGTGCATTCATGAAGTCCAGCAGGTCGTTGCCGCTGGTGAAGCACTCTTCGCTGCCGGCCAGCAGCACGGCCTGCACGCTGCGGTCGTCATTCGCCGCATTCAGTTCCTCGGCCATGCGGCTGTACATGGCGCGCGTCAGGGCATTCAGCTTGTCCAGACGGTTCATGCGCAGGGTCAGCAGGCCCGGTTCGCGTTCAACAATGATGTGGTCGCTCATGCAAGCTCCTGGTCAGGCCGGCGCCTGGTTCGCGCGCGGCAAAAAAACATCGGCATACAGCTGCGAGCGCGGCAGGCCGGCAAGATAGAGCCGCCGGGCAAAGTGTTCCACGGCAGCAGGCGGGCCACAGACTAAGGCGATGGTCTGCCGTGAGACAAGCTGCAGTTTGGCCAAAGCTGCGGTCGCCTCTGCCTCCTGCAGCAATTCCACCTGCAGCGGCGGATGTGCCGCAGCCAGGGTCGCCAGCTCCGTGGCCAGATAATGCCGGCTGCCGTCACGCGCCACGTGCAGCAGGCGAACCGGCCCCTGATGGCCCTGGCGCAAGGCTTCGCGCAGGATGCCCCACAGCGGCGCCAGGCCGGTGCCGGCGGCCAGCAACAGCAAGGGCCGCGTCTGCCACTCAGGGTCGTAATGCAGCGCGCCACTGTGCAGCTCGCCCAGGGTCAGGCGGTCGCCGGCCCGCAACTGCCGGGCCTGGTCGCAGAAAGCACCGGCGCTGCTGCAATCAATATGAAATTCCAGCCAGGCATCGGTGCCCGGCAGGCTGGCCAGCGAATAGGGCCGCGCCACGCCGGACGCGCCCCACAGCAACAGGTGCTGGCCGACGCTGTAGCGCAGCGGGCGCTCCGGCAGCAGGCGCAGGCGCAGGATGTCCGGCGCCGGCCAGTCGACCCTGCTGACCAGGGCCGGCAGGCCATCGCGCTGCGGATCGAACACCGCCAGCGCCAGATCGCCCGCGACCCGGCACTGGCAGGCCAGTCGCCAGCCGGCCTCGCGCTGGCTGGGCGTCAGTGCTTCAGGAAGGGCATCCAGTGGCTCACCTGCCGTGCAGCGCACCAGGCAGGCATGGCAACTGCCGGCACGACAGCTGTAGGGAATCGCCAGGCCGGCAGCCAGCAGCGTATCGAGCAGGTTGGCGTGCTCCGCGGCATGGATGCATTGGCCGGCGACGGTTATTTCGGGCACTGCATGATTCCCCCGGGCAGGTTGATGCGGACCGCTGGCCGCCACTCTACCCGTCGCCCCGGGAAAAACCCACCGGGCCGGCGGCTGTGTCACGGCCGGCAGGCGCGGTATACTGCCGGGCCTTTAGATGGCTGTGTCTGTACCCGCTCCGTAGGGTGGGCTTCAGCCCACCGAGCTGCTTTGGTGGGTTGAAGCCCACCCTACGCAAAGCCCGGCGTCAGCAACTGCACAGCCTTCCCACCCAGCCCCGCCTTAGGAGCCCGCCATGACCGTGATCAAACAAGATGACCTGATCCAGAGCGTCGCTGACGCCCTGCAGTTCATCTCCTACTACCACCCCGTGGACTTCATCCAGGCCATGCACGAGGCCTACCTGAAGGAAGAGTCGCCGGCCGCGCGCGACTCCATGGCGCAGATCCTGATCAACTCGCGCATGTGCGCCACCGGCCACCGGCCGATCTGCCAGGACACCGGCATCGTCACCGTGTTCATCCGCGTCGGCATGGATGTGCGCTGGGATGGCGCGACCATGAGCGTCGACGACATGATCAACGAGGGTGTCCGCCGCGCTTACAACCTGCCGGAAAACGTCCTGCGCGCCTCGATCCTCTCCGACCCCGCCGGCGCCCGCAAGAACACCAAGGACAACACTCCGGCGGTGATCCATTACTCCATCGTCCCCGGTGACAAGGTGGAAGTGGACGTCGCGGCCAAGGGCGGCGGCTCGGAAAACAAATCGAAGATGGCCATGCTCAACCCGTCCGACTCGATCGTCGACTGGGTGCTGAAAACCGTACCGGAAATGGGCGCCGGCTGGTGCCCGCCGGGCATGCTCGGCATCGGCATCGGCGGCACCGCCGAGAAAGCCGCAGTGATGGCCAAGGAAGTGTTGATGGACTCCATCGACATCCATGAGCTGAAAGCCCGCGGCCCGCAGAACAAGATCGAGGAAATGCGCCTGGAGCTGTTCGACAAGGTCAACCAGCTGGGCATCGGCGCACAGGGCCTGGGCGGCCTGACCACGGTGCTCGACGTGAAGATCATGGACTACCCGACCCACGCTGCCTCGCTGCCGGTGTGCATGATCCCTAACTGCGCCGCCACCCGTCACGCGCACTTCGTGCTCGATGGCTCCGGCCCTGCCGAGCTGACTCCACCGCCGCTGGACGCCTACCCGGAAATCGTCTGGGAAGCCGGCCCGAGCGCGCGCCGCGTCAACCTCGACACCATCACCCCGGAAGAAGTGCAGAGCTGGAAGCCGGGCGAAACCGTCCTGCTCAACGGCAAGATGCTCACCGGCCGCGACGCCGCGCACAAGCGCATGGTCGACATGCTGAACAAGGGCGAGCAGTTGCCCGTGGACCTCAAAGGCCGCTTCATCTATTACGTCGGCCCGGTTGATCCGGTCGGTGATGAAGTGGTGGGCCCGGCCGGCCCGACCACCGCCACGCGGATGGACAAGTTCACCCGGCAGATTCTGGAAAGCACCGGTCTGCTCGGCATGATCGGCAAGTCCGAGCGTGGCCCGATCGCCATCGAGGCGATCAAGGACAACAAGGCGGTGTACCTGATGGCCGTAGGCGGCGCTGCCTATCTGGTGGCCCAGGCGATCAAGAAGTCCAAGGTGCTGGCTTTCGCCGAACTGGGTATGGAAGCCATCTACGAGTTCGAAGTGAAGGACATGCCGGTCACCGTGGCGGTCGACACCAAGGGCGAGTCGGTGCACATCACCGGGCCAGCCATCTGGCAGAAGAAGATCCACGACAGCCTGGCGGTCGAGATCAAGTAAGCCCCCCCGCCAGTTGGCCGCAAACAAAAAGCGGGCCGGAGACTTTCTCCGGCCCGCTTTTTTGTGGCGCTGTATCCATTAGGGTTGAACGGGCTTTGCCGGCGACAGCCATGACGGGTTTCGCCGCGAGGCGGCTAACCCACCCTACGAGACCGGGGTGCCGCGAAAGTGCATTTCGTAGGGTGGGTTAGGCCAACGGCCGTAACCCACCGACCGGCCTCGGGGCCGGGCCAGGCCGATACTTCTGCAAACGATGGCGGGCAACAGTGCGTGGTCAGTGCGCCACGCCGTCACCGCGCAGGACCTTGGCCAGCGTCAGCCAGAGGATCTGCAGGTCAAAGCGCAACGACTGGCGCTGCAGGTACTCCACGTCCAACCTGACCTTCTGCGGAATCGGCAATTCGTCGCGACCATTGACCTGGGCCCAGCCGGTCAGCCCGGGCAGCAGATGGTGCACGCCCTCGCGGGTGCGCAAGGCGATCAGATCCTCCTGATTGAACAGCGCCGGACGCGGACCGACGAAGCTCATGTCGCCCTTGAGGATGCTCCACAGCTGCGGCAACTCGTCGAGGCTGGATTTGCGCAGGAAGGAACCAATCGGCGTCAGATGCACAGCCGGATCCTGCAGCAGGTGGGTAGCCACGGCCGGGGTGCCCACCCGCATGCTGCGAAACTTGGGCATGCGGAAAGTGCGGTTATCCCGGCCTACCCGCTCCGACCAGTACAGCGCCGGCCCGGGCGAAGTCAGGCGTACCGCCAGCGCGACCAGCGCGATGGGCAGCAGCAGGAGCAGCGCGGCACTCAGGCCAAGGAACAAATCAAGCAGACGCTTCATCACTGACATCCAAAAAACTGAAAAAAACTGTGCGTTCCCGGTAGCGCACCAACACCTAGCGCCGAGCTGCCGTCTGTTCGGCAAGCCAGTGCCGCGCAGTTCGCCGCAAACCTTCATCGACACTCACTGGCGGACTCCAGCCCAGCAGTTGGCGGGTCTTGCCGATGTCCACCTGCAGCGAGCAGCACAAGCGCCGGCCCAGCGCCCGCCGGCCCAGCATGGCTGCACCGGCTGCAAGGATCCAGCCCGGCACCGGCAGCAGGCGCGCCGGTCGGCCCAGCGCAGCGGCCAGCCGTCGTAATAACTCGCTGGTGGACAGATCCTCACCGTCGCTGACCAGCAACGTCTGATTAGCCGCCGCCGGATGCTCAATGCAGGTGACCAGCAGGTCGACCAGGTTGTCCAGCGCCACCAGGCTGCGCTGGTTGTGGATGGCCCCCAGTGGCAAGGGCAGCCCCTGCTGCAGCCAGCGCAGCAGGCTCTCGAAGTTGGCTTTGACCCCCGGCCCGTACACCAGCACCGGACGGATGATCACCACCTGCATGCCGGTTTGCGCAGCCAGGGCACGCAGGCCCTGCTCCGCTTCCAGCTTGGAAACCCCGTAAGGATCGGCGGGCGCCGGCTCATCCTCGGGGCGGAATGGCCTGCCGGGGAGGCTCTGCTCGCCGTTGACCTTGATCGAACTGAGAAAGATGAAGCGCTTTACCCCGGCGGCAGCGGCCTGGCGTGCCAGGCTCAGCGTGCCCTCGACATTGACCTGGCGAAACTCCGCCAGTGGATCGGCAGACTGCTCCTGCATGACGTGCACGCGAGCCGCGCAATGGATCACTGCATCCTGCCCAGCCAGCGCAGCGGCAAAGTCGGCATCCAGCGTGGGGGACTCGATAGTCCTGACCGGCAAATGGCGCAACGGCTCATCCAGCGGGCGGCGCAGCAGCACCGTACAGGCAAGGCCATCCGCCGCCAGACGCCTGAGCAGCGCGCCGCCGACAAAACCCGAGGCACCGGTGAGGAAAATCCTGGTCATGCGGGTCATGGCGCTCCTAGTACAGGCCCAGCAGGATAATGCACAGCAGGAACGCGCGGTCTCGCCTGCGGCGTCGCAACTGACCGAGGTTCTGCAGCAAGAACCGTTTCGACAGGTTGCCCTCGCCATCGATTGCACTGTGCAGTTGCGGCAGGAGCGGCTGCAGCAGACTGACGATCCTGCGCGTCTGTGCGCGATACCAGCCCTGCTGCACCAGCCCCAGACGCGACTTGAGCGCACGCAAGCCGCTGTTGGCGCCAAACTGATTGCTGGCATGCTGGCGGTACCTGATCTTCGGGCACGGATCGATAAACCAGCGAAAACCCGCTGCCCGGTACCAGGCGTAGAACAGCCAGTCATGCAAGCCAACCTCGCAGGCCGCCGCCCAGTGCTGCAAGACAAAGGCTTTCAACTGCAGCGCCGAAGGCACCGTGAAGACATAACTGCAACCGGGGCCGGCAGACTCGAACAGGTAGTCATAACCAACCTGGGGTTGCGCCTTGTCCAGCAGCACCTCCCGGCCATCCGGCCAGAAGGCCAGTGCATTTCCGGAGTAGGCAGCGCACTGCTGCGCCAGTAATGCCCGCCGCGCATGGTCGAGCTTGTCGGCAAACCAGATATCGTCCTGATCGGCCAGCGCCAGATAGTCAAACGCAGAAAAATCGACATCACGGATCAAACGCAGGAAGTTTTTCGCAGCCCCGCCATAACGCTCTCCATAGCCGAGAAGAACCACCCGGGGATTATTCCGCGCCAACTCCGCTACCCACTCGGCAGTTCCGTCGGAAGACAAGTCCACGCTGACATAAATAACTACATCAACCTCTGCCTGCTTTAATATCGAATCCACCTGCGCCGGCAGCCAGCGCATACCATTGAAGGCGGCCAGCAGCACTGCGAACTTTGGTGAATAAATTTCATCCTGCGGCAAATCATTACTTCCTGAAGAAAACCGGCAAGGATCTGACTGGATATTTCAGATACTCGACAAACAAGGTCGTGGCGTAATCCAGAGTTCTCATTTTACCTTCGGCATACAGGCTGCGTAAGACATCAAGGTAGCTGCCGTGCATGACCCGGACAGAGCCCGTCAGACCTGCTGAACCTATGGCTGGTTTGAAACCACCCGCCAGCCTCCGGTTCAACAGCACAATGCTTCCATTGCACAGGCTCTCATACCACCACTTGTAATCATCCACCCGGCGAACATTAACATCCTCGACTCGATAGCCACCCGGTTGCCCGGGCAAGCCCGGCAGGATCATGTCCGACCTTTCCAGTTCGAGTTGAATTTCAGCACTGCCTGCTTGAGCGCCAGCAGTTTCCCAGCAAGCTTCAAGGGCATATTCGCAACAAGCCATACAACAATTCTGGCGGTTGTGGTGCAGGGATAAAGCCTATCCATATTGCACTGAAGAATCGCATTGGAAAAATACCCCTTCGACCTCAAATAAATCAGATGCTTGTAATTTAGAATTCCCGTATTCCTGGCGTGCGACTGCAATACCGCTGACATGGTGGAGATACCAAAGACCGCCTGATGCGCACTTATCACCTCAAACCAATCACGACCGAAGACTTCTACCGCGCGAGCAGACCAGTAGCTTATTTTATTTTTATTACTATAAATTACCCGCTGCCCAATCCATAAAACAGATGCGTCCGGATGATTTTCAATATATGAAAGTATTACCGACAGTTGAGGAAAATTTTTATAAATTACAGGTAATGAATTTGCCGACAACCAATCAATCACACGCCGGCCGTATATTGTTGCTCCGGTCATTGTCAGCGACCAGGTACAATCCGCCATAAAGTCTTTAAGCTCTCCTCCAGAGAGAGCCCTTACTTCAGGAAAATCCAAGTCATCTCGACCATTGACAAAGACGAAATCCTGCCCGCAAAGCCCCCGATACACCAAATCCAGCGCCACTTCATCGATATACATGGAATCGCCAAGCAGCCAGACATGCTCGTATCCAGAAAGCAAAAGCGCCGAGAGCAAATTCCTGTCATGCCCCAGCGCTGGACTGTTGCGCGTGTAAAATATGCGCAGACCTGTCGTTGCCGAAATTCTATGCACCAACGTCTCAGTTTCATCATCAGTGCTGTCATCAAATATATACAGCGGAATATCCAGCCGCTCCAGTGCCGGCCGCATCAAGCACAAATTCTCTTCCATGATCTGCGCTCGATTGAACGTCGGAATGGCGATGGCCAGCTTGGTTGCACTGATCATTTGTCACCTAGGATTTGCATGAACTCCCGAACACCAACAAGCAAATTCCGAGGCTGCCAGGCTATGACGGAGGCCAGCAGCGTCGTGTCCAGGACAATTGATTTGACATCAAAATCCCGTGATGGACATTTCAGGACCTGCGCCGGCCGGCCGGTAACCTCCTGGATAATTGCAACAACATCATTGAGCGAATAACCAATACTGCTACCGATATTGAAAGTCCTGTTGTAATGTCCGCCGTCAAGCAATTCAACCACCGCATGACTGAGGTCTCTTACATCCAGATAGTCACGCACAACCGTGCCATCACCCCATATTTCAACAGGTTTTCCCGAGAGAACCCGCCCAAGTGCAACAGCAATAAATCCTTGCTTGCCATGGGCGCTCTGATTCGACCCATACGGATTGGAGGGGCGAACGATTATATAATTAAGCCCCATCGATCCGTGACATAACTCTATATACTTTTCCAGCAAGACCTTTCCATAGCCATAGTAGCTTTTTGGTGCGAGAGCATGATTTTCTGGAATATTAATATTTTCCGTATCGCCATAAACAGTTCCGCCAGAAGAAAAAAAGACAAAGACGACGCCGTTTTCTGCGCAAAAATTGACCAGCTGGAACGTTGGCCGAATCACCTCTTCGACCTCCTTCTCGAATTCGCTGAAACCTCCCGAGGGAAGTAGTCCAGAGGCTAAATGAATCACCACATCAATTTTCTTCTCGCAAATAATTTTTTCAATATTACAAATATCACGCAACGGAATTTTATATTCGTCCAGGACTTCAGGGTTCCGGCCGAGGCAATGCATCAAAACAAAATTCCCAGACTTTACCAGCACAGCCTGTAGATTTTTTCCGATGAATCCACCACCGCCAATCAGCAGGACTCTTTTCATTTTTCTGCAACCATATCCAGAAAACCCTTCGCAAGCTAATTTATGACTTACAAACATGCTCTCGCAGTAAATCAAAAAACTAAATATTACTTTAACTTCCCTGTTACGCCTCTGAGCCCATCAGAAATTCCACGCAGCATCATTCGCCAGACCACCAGACGCTGGGCAGAAAAAATACCGAAAAAGACAAAAGCCCCAAAGTCGCGCATGAGGTCGGCAATCTTCCAGCGCAGCGGCATATAGACTCTTCGCTGCAAAATGACGCTATTCCTGAACATGTAGTAATACCTGAAGGGCGAATGGAAGGAGACGTTTCTCCAGCGCAGAAACCAGATTTTCTTGCGCTGGTCACCCAGCGTATGAATCATCAGGGCATCCATTGCGCCAAACAGGCGCAAGCCTTTGGAGCGGGCGCGGAAACACCACTCGGTGTCGACATGATCGATGAAGAGACCGCCATCCATAAGTCCGACAGACTCGAATGCTGACAGCGGGATCAGGACGCCGGAGGCAATCAGAAAATCAACCTCCACCAGCGGTTGCTCGGCAGTGCCGATGACCCGCTTGAATCCGGACCAGCCGACACGGACAAACCCGGATATCTCGCCATGCTCGGAGTCCTTGTAGCGCGGCCCGACGGCGGCCAGGCGGATGCCACTCCGGGCAAGCTGGTTGGCTGCACTCAGCAGTTTATCGATCATGCCCGCCGCCGGCTGGCTGTCCTGATCGAAGAGCACCACATGGGTTGCGCCCAAGCTTCGTGCATGCTCGATGCCGATATTCTGCGCTGCTCCGATGCCGAGATTTTCCTGCATGGAAAATACTGCCAACCGCTCCCCGAACCCGAGTCCGGCAAGCCATTGGGGAAAAGAAGTAGTGGAACCGTTATCCACAATTATTACCCGCGACACTTGCGGGACAAGGCTGTCCAACTGTTTCTGCAAAGCAGCCAGTGCAGGTTCATAGGTAACGATGACCGCGACAATCATAAGAGCCCACTCAAGTCAGAAGTGCACACAGCACAGAAATCCGGGGCTCAGCCAGGATGCCGGCCCAGCACGGCATAACGATAAATGCCGCGGAGATCCTTGCTTAACAACAGTGGCACTACCGTTACTGAAACCAGCAGGGTAACTACCGAGGCATACGCCGCCCCCAGCAGGCCGAACAAGGGAATGAGCAACAGGTTCAGGGCCAGGCTGGAGGCGGCTGCCGAGGCGGTGCTGGCAATCACGATCCAGCGCCATCCTTCATTGATCACCACAACACTCTGGACCACGCCCAGAAACACTATCAGATTGGCAAACACCAGGACCGACAGCACGCCAGCCGAATCTCCGTAGGCATCACCGAGAAAAAGGTCGGTTATGGTTGCAGAAAAGAGACCAATCGGTAACGCGATAGCCAAGGCGATGACGACATTCAGGCGCATGAGCGCCGCAACCTTGATTTGGTATCTGCGCTGATCGTCCACCCGCAACTTGGCCATGATCGGCGCTGCGCTGGTCATGATGATGGCCGGGATAAATATCCAGGACACCGTGAATGGCAAGGCTGCCGTGTAGATGCCCAGCGCGTGTTCGCCCAGCAACTGCCTGATCAGCAACTGATCCACTCTTGAGTAAAACGTAACCGACAGGCCACTGATGATCAGCGGCCAGGACTGATGCAACAGCCGCTTTGCCTGAACCGCGTGCAGCTCCCAGGACTTTTCGCACGGATAGCGGCGATAGGCTACCAGCATGCCAACAGCGACAATCAAGGCGTCCAGCGCAGTGACGGCGGCAAACGCCAGCAGCGGCGCCTTGCCGAGGATCAAAGCCACTTTGATGCCACTCGAGAGCAGCAATGCCAGCAACTTGGCAATAACCGTATGCCGGCTCTGGCTCTGGCTGTGAAACCATAAATCGATGGTATCTGCGGCCTGGAAAACCAGTGTGCCACCCACCAGGGCGGTGATCCATACGCCGCGATCATGCCAGCCGCTGGCCCAGGCCATCCCTCCCACGGCCACCAGCCAGCACAATATCCCGACTGCTACGCGCAGGAATAACGCGGTACCGAGCAGCTCCGCGGCCAACGTGCGGTCGCGGGCTATGTCGCGCCCGACGATGCCGTCCAGCCCGAGGGTGGCAACCACCTGAAAAAATGCCAGGTAGGCAATCACGTAGGCCAGCTCACCGTATTGCGCCGGCCCCAGGTAACGTGCGGCCCAGGATCCGATCAGCAGCCCCAGCACCACCCGCCCCATTCTTTCCAGCAACAGCCAGCCGCTGTTGTCGATCGCCTTGAGCAGCGTTTCGCGACCTTCGAGACGCCTGCGCGCAAAAGCCGGCAGAAAGCGCATGTACCAGTGCGATGTTTTGCTGTGCTCGATCACAGGGGGCTGCTGCTCATTTCAGGGTGGTCCACTGGTGTAACAAGGTTCTGGCTGGAAATACAGGCCTGAGGATCACCGCAGTCCCGGTTTTCAACCACCCGGCCCGATGCCGGTGCTCCCGCGCGAAAAGCCCCCGTACGCTAGCGACTGCGGAACCGCCCGCCAGCCCGACGAAAGTGCTCGGGACGACACGGGCATGGCATGTATGCCTGCATCATTCAGTCCCTGACGATACTGGTCAACGGCATTTGCACAAGTTGCTGGCGGTTTAACAGATTGAGCAGCAGCATGGCCCGCGCATTGCCGTCCATGCCATGGAAGATGGCTTCCAGTTCAGCGAATGGCCCTTCGGTGATGCGAACCTTGTCACCGACCTGCAGCAGCGGCACCTCGACTTGCCGGCCGATTTCATGCGAGCGTTCGCGCAATTGCTCGATCAGTTGCTCGCCAACCGCCAGAGGATAGCCATTGAAAGCCACCAGGCGACTCACCCCGCGGGTCGAGCGCAGCGGCGCCCAGTTGCCTTGCCGGTCCAGTTGAATGAACAGGTAACCGGGGAACAGTGACTCCTCGACCTTGCGAATGCGCCCGGCGCTGAGCTTTTCCCGCTGCAGGCGCGGGCGGAAACACTGGTAGCCCTGGCGCAGCAGGTTTTCCTCGGCCCGAGCATCCTGCCGCGGCTTGCATTGCAGCAGGTACCAGGCCAGTTCCCCACAGGGGCCTGCGACAGGAATGGCGCTATCGGTGTCAGGCGGTTCCTTGCACATTCAGCGTCTCCAGCGGCGAGTGGCTTTCAGCGTGGCACGGCAAGCACCGGGCCTGCGCCAAGACCTGACTGGAGCACGCCACGGGGCCTGGTGCGGTTTTCCGCCCGTCGCGCTGCCGAGTCAACCGCGCGCCGCGCGAATCACTTCGATATAGGGTTCGGCCTGGCGCTGATCCGCGATCAGCGCAATGAAATCCCTGCCGCTGGCATCGCGCGCATCCAGCGCGTAACCGGCGGCGACGAAGAAGCCGACAAAACGTTCGAAATCATCGATGCGCAGCCCGCGATAGGCCTTGATCAGCTTGTGCAGGGCGGGCGGCGTGTCATCCGCTGGTTCCACGCCGAGGTAAAGCTTGATCGCCTCATCGCTGATCGCTTCACCGATGACCTGCTTCTTGTCTTTGCGCATTGCATTTTACCTTGCCGAACTCCCGGGGCCGGCAGTTTAGCGCCGTGGCCGGCCAGGCTCAACGCGGACACCCGACTAACTGATAGGGTCTGTTGACGTTTGGTCGCGGCCGCCACGGAGACCCGCTTGACGCAGGACTAGGCAGCGCCCGCTCCCGGCGGGCTTGCTGCATTCACCACATCCATGTGGATCGCGCGAGGAGAGAGATTTGCTATTGCCAATGAACGACGAGTAACAACGGCCTGCGTCAAGCGGGTCCCGTCCCTTCGGGTTGCGCGGCAAA
Source organism: Pseudomonas sp. N040 (assembly GCF_015637705.1). Taxonomy (GTDB): domain Bacteria; phylum Pseudomonadota; class Gammaproteobacteria; order Pseudomonadales; family Pseudomonadaceae; genus Aquipseudomonas. The sequence continues at coordinate 107,023 of NZ_JADOBE010000006.1, forward strand.
TCGCGCCATGCGTTGTTGCAGGACCTGGCCAGGGAATACCATTGCCTGCGTCCCACGCCTAGCCTGGCGCGATTTGTCACAGCAACGCGGTTCGCGACCAAACGTCAACAGACCCTAGGTCCGGCGCGCTGGCGTGGCGATATACTCTGGCTTTACCCGCAGGAGGTTGTATGTATCTGCCGCCAGTGTTCGCCGCCCTGCTGCAATCCCGCAACGCCGGTTATTCGCTGCAAAGCCTGCGCGGCGACCTGACCGCAGGGCTGACGGTCGGCATCATCGCCATCCCGCTGGCCATGGCCCTGGCGATTGCGGTGGGCGTCGCGCCGCAACACGGGCTGTACACCATACTGGTAGCCGCCCCGCTGATCGCCCTGGCCGGTGGCTCGCGCTTCAACGTCTCCGGGCCGACTGCCGCCTTTGTGGTGATCCTGCTGCCGATCACGCAGAAATTCGGTATCGGCGGCCTGCTGCTGTGCACCAGCATGGCCGGGCTGATCCTGATCGGCATGGGGCTGCTGCGGGCCGGCAAGCTGATCGAATTCATCCCCTACCCGGTGACCCTCGGCTTCACCGCGGGGATCGGCATCGTCATCGCCACCCTGCAGGTCAAGGATCTGCTCGGCCTGCAACTGGACAGCCAGCCGCAGCATTACCTGGAGCAGGTCAACCTGCTGCTGCACGCCCTGCCCGGGGTGCAGGCGGGCGACGTGCTGGTCGGCGCGACCTGCCTGGGGGTGCTGATCCTCTGGCCGCGCTGGGTGCCGAAGATTCCCGCTCACCTGGTCGCGCTCGCCATCGGCGCTGTGCTCGGCCTGCTGCTGGAGTTCGGCGGCCTGCCGGTGGCCACCCTGGGCGAGCGCTTCAGCTATGTACTGGAGGGTGTCCGCTACCCGGGCATTCCGCCGTTCCTGCCGGACTTTGCCTGGCCCTGGCAATTGCCGGGTGCCGATGGCCAACCGCTGACCTTCAGTTTCGAACTGGTCCGCCAGTTGCTCGCCCCGGCGTTCGCCATCGCCATGCTCGGCGCGATCGAATCGCTGCTGTGTGCGGTGGTCGCCGACGGCATGACCGGCAGCAAGCATGACCCGAATGCCGAACTGGTCGGCCAGGGGCTGGGCAATCTGGTGGCGCCGCTGTTCGGCGGCATTACCGCCACCGCAGCCATCGCCCGCAGTGCGGCCAACGTGCGCGCCGGTGCCTTTTCGCCGCTGGCCGCGATCACCCATGCCGGGGTGGTGCTGCTGTCGATCCTGCTGCTGGCGCCAATCTTCAGCTACCTGCCGATGGCGGCCATGGCCGCGCTGCTGCTGATGGTGGCGTGGAACATGAGCGAGGCTCCGCATGTGCTGCACACCCTGCGCATCGCTCCGCGCAACGACGTGCTGGTGCTGCTCGCCTGCCTGGTGCTGACCGTGCTGTTCGACATGGTGCTGGCGGTGGGTGTCGGCCTGTTGCTGGCGGCCGGGATGTTCATCAAGCGCATGAGCGACCTGACCGACACCGCGCCGCTGCCGAAGAACTTTCACCAGGCCCTGGACAACTTGCCCGAGCAGGTGCTGGCCTATGCCATCCGCGGCCCGCTGTTCTTCGGCGCGGCGGAAAAGGCCCTGAGCGTGCTGCGCCAGTTGAACCCGGAAGTGAAAGTGGTGATCGTCGAAATGAGCGCCGTGCAGATGCTCGACATGACCGCCCTGGCGGCCCTGGAAACCCTGCTGCACGACTACCAGCGCCAGGATGTCGGGCTGATCCTGGTCGGCACTTCAGCGCAGGTGCGGCTGAAACTGCGGCGGGCCGGGGTGCATCTGGAGAGCGGCAAGCTGGCCTACCTGGGCAACCTGCAGCAGGCCCGGGCCAAGGCGTTGGCCTGGTTGCACTTGCCCGCCGAGGCCGTGCCGGCGGCTGGTCCGGATGGCGCCCCGGCCTCCCGCTGACTGCCGCGTAACGGCTTACAGGCCCTTGACGGCGAAGATGCCCGGCGCATTGCGCCAGTAGCCCTTGTAGTCCATGCCGTAGCCGAAGATGAAGCGGTCGATGCAGGGCAGGCCGATGAAGTCGGCCTTGAGGTCCGGGCGCGCCTTGCGCTGGTGATCCTTGTCGATCAGCACTGCGGTATAGACCCGGCTGGCACCGGCATGCCGGCAGAAGTCGATGATCGCGCCGAGGGTGTGGCCCTCGTCGAGGATGTCATCAATGATCAGCACATCGCGGTCGATAAAGGAAAGTTCCGGCTTGGCCTTCCAGAACAGATCGCCGCCGCTGGTTTCGTTGCGGTAGCGGGTGGCGTGCAGGTAGGACAGTTCCAGCGGAAAATTCAGCCTGGGCAGCAGCTTGCCGGTAAAAATCAGGCCGCCATTCATCACGCAGAACACCACCGGATTGCGCTCGGCCAGCTCGCCGTTGATGGCCACGGCAATCTTTTCAATGGCCGCATCGATCTGTGCTTCGTTGTACAGGCAATCGGCTTCGGCCATGACTTGACGGATATGCGCGAGATCGACGGACATGGGCTGGCTCCAGATAGGCAAAAAAGCGTTAAGAAAAAACAGGGGCGCAACCTTACTGATCGGCGCCACTGCGGACAAGCGCCGCGCAATCAGTGAACGGTCATCACAGCGCTTGCGGCACCCGCGCACAAATCCTGGCCAACGCCGCTACCCACTGTGGCTGGGCATTCAGACAGGGCACCAGCAGCAGCTCCTCGCCACCGGCAGCAATAAACTGCTCGCGGCCGCGGATGCCGATCTCCTCCAGCGTCTCGATGCAGTCGGCGACGAACGCCGGGCACATCACCAGCAGTTTTTTCACCCCTTGCGCTGCCAGTTCAGCCAAACGCGCTTCGGTGTAGGGCTCGATCCACTTGGCCCGGCCAAGGCGCGACTGGAACGCCACCGAGTATTGCTCCGGACCCAGCCCGCTGCGTTCGGCAAAACCGGCGCTGACCCGGTAGCACTGCGCGCGGTAGCAGCTGTCCAGCACGGCACCCTGCGCACGCTGGCAGCAATCCGCCCCTTTGAGGCAGTGACTGCCAGTCGGATCGGTCTTGTGCAGATGGCGCTCCGGCAGGCCGTGATAACTCAGCAGCAGGTGATCGAAACCCTGCTGCAGATAAGGCCGGGCACTGTCCGCCAGGGCATCGAGGTATTCCGCCTCGGCGTAGAACGGCTGCAGCACCGCCAGCTTGATCGGCAAGCGGTGGGCCGCGATCACCCGCCGCGCCTCGACCAGCGCGGTGGTCGTGGTGCTGTCGGCAAACTGCGGATACAGCGGTGCAAAAGTCACCTGGGTGATGCCCTGCCCGGCCAGCTTGCGCAGGGTAGTCTCGATCGATGGCTCGCCATAGCGCATCGCCAGCTCGACCGGCCCTTGCGTCCACAACGGGCGAATGGCCTCCGTCAGTTGCCGGCTGATCGCCACCAGCGGCGACCCCTGCGGCCACCAGATCGACTGATAGGCATGCGCCGACTGCGCCGGCCGCTTGAGCAGGATCAGCGAGACCAGCAGGCGTCGCACCGGCCAGGGCAGATCGATCACATACGGATCCATCAGGAACTGGTTGAGGTAGCTGCGCACATCGGCCACCGACGTGCTGGCGGGCGAACCGAGGTTGGCCAGTAGAAGAGCGTGATGGGTCATGCGCAGTCCTTGTCAAGAATGAAAGAGTAAGGCTATGTCCTGGTTACGTGTTGCAGGCCCTGTTTTGCAGGATGGTCGGAGGACTGGCGTAGGGTGGGCTTCAGCCCACCGATTGCGGCCCGTGCTTTGTGGTGGGCTGAAGCCCACCCTACCTCTGCCTGCGTTTTGCACCCAGTACGTAACGGGCACAGAGCAAAATTAAGCCTTTTATCAATGTCCAGTTGGTTCGGGCCAGATCAATCGAGCAACTCAGCCAGCGCTGAGTCCAGGGTATTGAAACCAAACACGAAGCCCGCCTCAAGCAAGCGCCGCGGCACTGCGCGCTGGCCTCCCAGCAACAACCCCGCCAGCTCGCCCAGGCCCAGCTTCAGCAGGGCTGCCGGCAGCGGCAGGAAAGCCGGCCGGTGCAGGGCACGCCCGAGTGCCTGGCTGAACTCCCGATTACGCACCGGCACCGGCGCGCAGGCATTATAGGGGCCGCTGGCCGCCGGATGCTGCAGGAGAAAATCGATCAGTGCGACCTGGTCCTGCAGGTGAATCCACGGCATCCACTGCCGGCCATTGCCGATCGGCCCACCCAGGCCCAGGCGGAACGGCGGCAGCAGGCGCTGCAGAAACCCGCCCTCGGCAGCCAGCACCAGCCCGGTGCGCACCAGCACCACACGGATACCCAGGGCCTCGGCCAACAGGGCTGAAGCTTCCCAGGCCGCGCACAGCTGGCTGGCGAAATCGCTGGTCACCGACGGCGACTGTTCATCCAGCTCGCGCTCGCCGCCATTGCCATACCAGCCGACCGCCGAGCCGGAGAGCAGCACCTGCGGCCGCTGCTCGCGGGTTGCCAGCCAGGCCACCAACTGCTCGGTCAGGCTGATCCGGCTGGACCACAGCAGTTGCCGGCGCTTGCTGGTCCAGGGTCGATCGGCAATCGGCGCACCGGCCAGATTGACCACCGCATCCAGCGGCCCGCTGTAGTCCTGCAGCCGGTCAAGCGCACGCACCGGTTCGCCACAGAGTGCCGCAACCTTTTCCGGGGTACGGCTCCAGACGCTCAGTTGATGCCCCTGCTGCAACCAGTGCCGGCACAGCGCACGGCCGATCAGCCCGGTGCCACCCGTCAGGAGAATATGCATGGCCTTGACCTCGCAAAGTGCAAACAGACTGGAAAGAGGAAAGCAGACAACCTCAAGTTGACAGCAATCATGTACAAGTCAAATACTTTGTACAGCTTATACCATCTTCGTCTCAACCCTCTGCCTCAACACAGGAATCTTCATGAAGCCTCGCATTGCCATTATCGGTACCGGCCTGTCGGGGCTGTCAGCGGCCAGCGCCCTGCATGCGGCAGGGCATGAAGTGCAGCTGTTCGACAAGAGCCGCGGCAGCGGTGGACGCATGTCCAGCAAGCGCAGCGACTTCGGCGATCTGGACCTGGGCGCGCAATACTTCACCGCGCGCGATCCAGGGTTTTGCCGGGCCGTTGCGCGCTGGCAGGAGCAGGGCTGGGTTGCGCCCTGGACACCACGGATTTACCAGTCGCGGCAGGGCCGCCTGAGCCCCTCGCCCGACGCCCAACCACGCTGGGTTGGCACACCGCGCATGAGTGCGCTGACCCGCGGACTGCTCGGCGAGTTGCCGGCGCGTTTCGCCTGTCGCATCTGCGAAATCTTCCGTGGCGCGCAGCACTGGCAATTGCTGGATGCCGACGGCAACCTGCACGGCCCGTTCAGCCATGTACTGGTGGCCGTTCCCGCCGCCCAGGCCAGCGCCCTGCTGAGCGCTGCGCCGGCGCTGGCAACCCGGGCGCTCAACACGCCGATGGAGCCGGTCTGGGCGGTAGCACTGGGCTTTTCCGACAAGCTGCCAACGCCGCTTGAAGCCTGCTTTGTGCAGGACAGTGCGCTGGCCTGGATTGCGCGCAATTCGAGCAAACCCGGGCGCACGGCAGCCCTCGACAGCTGGGTTCTGCATGCCTCCAGCGACTGGACCCGCGCCCATCTGGAGCTGCCGGCCGGCGACGTGCTCGAGCACCTTGCTGCCGCCTTCGCCGAGGTGCTCGGGCAACCCCTGCCGGCGCACGCAGAACACCTGGCGCAACGCTGGCTATACGCCCGCCCGGCGGCGGAACAGGCCTTCGCGGCGCTGGCCGACCCGCAACTGGGCCTGTTTGCCTGCGGCGACTGGTGCCTGGCCGGTCGCGTGGAAGGTGCCTGGCTGAGCGGCCAGCAGGCGGCCCGGGAGATCCTCGACAGCCTGCGCGATCCGGCCTGAAAACGGCCCGCCTGTGGCCTTCCGGCGCGTGTTGAGCCACTGCCGGAGCAGGCCGGCCGCAGACCCTGGCGGCAATATCCGGAAGCACACCGGCTGCGCCAGTGGTGGCGAACTGTCTTAATCTGGCGCCTGGATCAACCTCGTCAACCACTGCTTCGGAGTACCTGCAATGCTGACACGCGGCCTGCTTGATCAACTGCTCAAATCCGGGCAATCCCTGCTGCAGGACAACCACCAACCTCGTGGAAAATCTGCCACCGCGCCGGTCGCCGGCCTCACCGACATGCTCGGCGGAGCGGGCGGCAGTGCCCTCGCCGCCGGCGCGCTCGGCTTGCTGCTGGGCAGCAACAAGACCGTGCGCAAGGTCGGCGGCAATGCCTTGACCTACGGCGGCCTGGCGGCGCTCGGCGTAATGGCCTACAAGGCCTACGACAACTGGCAGGCACAGCAAGCCAGTCAAGCAGCCAGCGAACCACAAACCGTGGATCGGCTGCCCGCCGCGCAGGCTGAACTGCACAGCCAGGCGGTCCTGCGTGCGCTGGTCGCAGCCGCCAAAGCCGATGGTCATATCGATGCGCGTGAACGCCAACTGATCGAAGGTGAATTCACCAGGCTCACCCAGGACCAGGACCTGCAGCGCTGGCTGGCCGGCGAGCTCGACAAGCCCCTCGATCCCGGCGAGGTGGCCCAGGCCGCCAGCAGTCCGGAAATGGCCGCCGAGATGTACCTGGCCAGCCTGCTGATGGTTGACCAGGAGCATTTCATGGAGCGCGCCTATCTGGATGAACTGGCACGCCAACTGCAACTGGCACCCAGCCTCAAGCTGGAACTCGAGGCGCAGATCAAAGGCCAGGCATTCAGCGGGGCCCCTCGAGCGGCCCCCTGAATAGTCGTAGCCCCCACAGGAGCGCCCGGCGCCTGAACCGGGCATTGCTGTGCAGCCGCAAAGCCCGGGCGACCGTTCAAACCAGCATTCCCTGAACGCCTCTCGCCCATTCCTGCGCAGTGCGCTGCAGGGATGGGCGGCCAATTAGCTGTACAAGATGTTTGACATGTACAAGAAAACGCATAAGATGCACATTACTTGTACAAATAAACGAATGTGTACAGCTTTGAGGTACCCCCCCCATGACCCATGCGCACAGCCTCCGTCCGAAGATCGCCATCAGCGCCTGCCTGCTCGGCCATGAGGTGCGCTACAACGGCGGCCACAAGGCTTCCGCCCTGTGCCGCGATGCGCTGGCCCGGCATTTCGACTTCGTCCCGCTGTGCCCGGAGGTCGCCATCGGCCTCGGCACCCCGCGCGAGCCGATCCGCCTGGTCGGTGATGCGGCCGCACCGCGCGCGGTCGGCACGCTCAACCGTGAGCGTGACGTGACTGCGCAGCTGGCCGCCTACGGCCGCGAGATGGCCGCAGGCCACGCGGAGATCTGCGGCTACATCTTCATGCAGCAGTCGCCGTCCTGCGGCGTCGAGCGGGTCAAGGTCTACCAGGACAATGGCTCGCCCGCCGATAGAAGCGGGCGCGGCATCTATGCCAACGCGTTTTGCAGCGCGCGCCCGGACCTGCCGGTCGAAGAAGACGGCCGCCTCAACGACCCGGTGCTGCGCGAGAACTTCCTCACCCGCGTGTATGCCTATGCGCGCTGGCAGGAACTGCTCCGCAGCGGCCTGACCCGCCACGCGCTCATCACCTTTCACGCCAGCTACAAGTACCAGCTGATGGCCAATCACCCGCAGCAGTACCGCGAGCTCGGGCGCCTGCTGGGCAACCTCGGCCAGCAGGACCCGGGCGACATCGGCCCGCGCTATTTCAGCCTGCTGATGGCGGCGCTGAAGAAGAACGCCACCCGCCGCACCCACAGCAACGTGCTGCAGCACATTTCCGGTTACCTGCGACCGGCCCTGAGCGACGACGAACGTCAGGAAATTCATCAGTTGATCAAGCAGTACCGCACCGGCATCGTGCCGCTGGTGGTGCCGCTGACCCTGCTCAAGCACCACTTCCGGCGCAACCCGCAACCCTACATCGCGCTGCAGGCCTATATGCAGCCGCATCCCGAAGACCTCAGCCTGCGGAATGCACTCTGACCATGCCTGACACTCACACCGCCACCCGCACCACCGACTACCTGCAGGCCCTTGCCGACGGCTGGCTGCCGATCCGCGAAGTGGCCCGCCAGACCGGGGTGAACGCCGTTACCCTGCGCGCCTGGGAACGCCGCTATGGCCTGATCAAGCCGCAGCGCACGCCCAAGGGACACCGGCTGTACGACCAGCAGCAGGTAGCCAGGATCAACCACATCCTCACCTGGCTGAACCGCGGCGTGGCCGTCAGCCAGGTCGGCCCGTTGCTGGAAAGCCGCGAGGTGCCCGTCGCCAGCGAGGACAGCCTGTGGAGCGAGGAACGCCTGCACCTGCAACAGGCCAGCATGCAGCTCGACGAACCGCAACTGGACGCGGTGTTCAACCGCATGCTCGCCCTGTACCCGGTGCGCACCCTGCTCGAACGCCTGCTGCTGCCACTGCTGCAGACCCTCGACCAGCGCTGGCAGGGACAGTTCGGCAGTCACATCGAACAGGTTTTCTTCCACTCCTGGCTGCGCAGCAAGCTCGGCGCACGGATCTATCACAACAACCGCCAGCAGCCCGGCAGGCGCCTGCTGCTGGTGAACCTGTGCGAGCGGCCGATGCAGCCGGAACTGTGGCTGACCGCGTGGCTGGCATCGAGCAACGGCCTGCCGATCGATGTCCTCGACTGGCCGGTACCGCTGGACGAACTCGGCCTGGCACTCGACAGCCTGGCGCCGCCGGCGTTGCTCCTGTATGCCAGCCAGACCCTCGATACCCGGCGCCTGCAGCGGCATTTGTCACGCCTGGCCAGCAGCGGGGTAGCGGTGCTGCTGATCGGCTCGGCAGCCAGCATCCATGCCGACGAGCTGGGGGATATTCCCGGCCTGGACCTGGCCCCCTCGCCCCTGGCGGCGCTGCAGCACTTGCAGGCGCTGGCCGGCGACGGAGAGCAGGCATGACCCAGCTGCTCTGGCTGCGCAGCGACCTGCGCGTCACCGACAACACGGCGCTGTGCGCAGCCATGGCCAGCGGCCCGACCCTGGCCGTGTACATCATCACGCCCGGGCAATGGCTGGCGCATGACGATGCCGCCTGCAAGGTCGACTTCTGGCTGCGCAACCTGGCCAGCCTGCGCGACGCCCTGGCCCGGCTCAATGTGCCGCTGCTGCTGCGCCAGTGCGACCGCTGGGACGAGGTTCCGGCAGTGCTGCTGCACGTCTGCACGGAGCAGCAAGTGGCCGCGCTGCATTGCAATGCGGAATACGGCATTCATGAAGAGCGCCGCGACCAGGCCAGTGCCCGCCTGCTGGAACAGCACGGCATCGGCTTTGCGGCGCACCTTGACCAGCTGCTGTTGCAGCCCGGCAGCTTGCTGACCCAGGCCGGCAATTACTTCCAGGTGTTCAGCCAGTTCCGCAAGGTCTGCCAGCAACGCCTGCACCGCTCGCTGCCCGCCTGCCTGCCCGCCCCGCCAGCGCAGGCGCCGCTGCCGCTGGCCAGCGACACAGTGCCTGCCAGCGTCCCAGGTTTTGCCGTGCCGGCAGAGTCCCTGCGCCTGCTGTGGCCGGCCGGCGAAGCGCAAGCGCAACGGCGCCTGCAGCAGTTTGCCGATGAACAGATGGACGCCTATGACCGCCAGCGCGACCTGCCGGCCGTGCCCGGCACCAGCCAGCTGTCCGCCTATCTGGCCGCCGGGGTACTGTCGCCTCGGCAGTGCCTGCATGCCGCGCTGCGGGTCAATCGCGGCGAGTTCGACAGCGGCAATCCCGGCGTCGTCTGCTGGGTCAACGAGCTGCTCTGGCGCGAGTTCTACAAGCACGTACTGGTCGGTTATCCGCGGGTTTCGCGGCACCGCGCCTTCCGCGTGGAAACCGAATACCTCGGCTGGCGCCACGCGCCTGACGAACTGGCGGCCTGGCAGGACGGCCGCACCGGCATTCCGCTGGTCGATGCCGCGATGCGCCAGTTGCGCGCCACCGGCTGGATGCACAACCGCCTGCGCATGGTAGTGGCCATGTTCCTGACCAAGAACCTGCTGATCGACTGGCGCGAGGGCGAGCGTTTCTTCATGCGTCACTTGATCGATGGCGACCTGGCGGCCAACAACGGCGGCTGGCAATGGAGCGCCTCGACCGGCACCGATGCGGTGCCGTATTTCCGCCTCTTCAACCCGCTCAGCCAGGCGCAGCGCTTCGATGCCGAGGGCCGCTTCATCCGCCACTGGCTGCCGGAGCTGGCCGACCTCAGCGACCGTGACCTGCACAACCCGGCCGCACTCGGCGGGCTGTTCGGCGCGCTGGACTATCCACCCCCCATGGTTGATCTGTCTGCTAGCCGCGAGCGCGCGCTGCAGGCGTTCAAACACCTGCCCAAGTTTCCCCGGGAGAGCCTGCATGTCTGATTTCCTGCGCCAGTTCGCCAGCACCTTTGCCGAACTGGACCACAGCAACCTGCACCGCCTGGGCGAGCTCTACAGCGAAGACGCGCTGTTCCGCGACCCGCTGCACGAGGTGCGCGGCCTGAGCAACCTGCGCCGCTACTTTGCCGAGCTGTACGCCAACGTCAGCGAGTTGCGCTTCGACTTTTACGGCTTTGACCACGTACTAAAAGGAGAAGGCGAAGGCGAAGGCTATCTGCGCTGGACCATGAGCTATCGCCATCCGCGCCTGAAAAACGGCCAGCTGATCCGCGTCGAAGGCTGCTCGCACCTGTTGTGGAACGGCAAGGTGCATCAGCACCGTGATTACTTTGACGCCGGCGCCCTGCTCTACGAAAACCTGCCGGTCATGGGTGCTGCCATTCGCTGGCTGAAACGGAGGCTCGCATGAACCGCGCAACCCAACGCATCTGGCTGACCGGCGCCAGCAGCGGCATCGGCCAGGCCCTGGCGATCGAGCTGCTGCAGCAGGGGCACCAACTGGCCCTCAGCGCCCGTCGCACGGAGCCGTTGCAGGCACTCGCCGAACGCTTTCCGGGGCAGGTACTGATCGCCGCGGGTGATCTGACCAGCATCGAACAGGTACGCCGTATCGGCAGCCGCATCAGCCAGGCATGGGGGGCCCTGGACACGGTGATACTCAACGCCGGCAACTGTGAATATGTCGAAGCCCGCCACTTCGAAGCAGCCATGATTGAACGCGTGCTGCGCGCCAACCTGCTGTCGGCGGCCTACTGCATCGAAGCGGCTCTGCCGCTGCTGCGCCAGGGCACAAAACCCCACCTGGTGGCGGTCGGCAGCTCGGTCACCTATCTGCCCTTGCCGCGTTCGGCAGCCTATGGCGCATCCAAGGCCGGCCTGCGCTACCTGATGGAAAGCCTGCGGCTTGATCTGGCCAGCGAGGGGATTGCCGTGACCCTGGTCAGCCCCGGCTTTGTCGACACCCCGCTGACGCAAAAGAACGATTTTCCCATGCCGATGCGCTGGCCGGCCGCACGCGCCGCCCGATTGATCGCCCGGCGGCTGCCCCGGCAGCCGTATGAGATCGCCTTTCCGCTGCCGTTTATCTGCTCGTTGCGCCTGCTCGGCGCCATGCCGCTGTGCCTGCAGGTGGCCATCGGCAAACGCCTGGCGCGCTCGCCGGCCCCAGAGGAAGCAAACCCATGAAAATCGCCATCATCGGCAGCGGCATCGCCGGCCTGACCAGCGCCTACCTGCTCAACCGCAAGCACGCGATCACCCTGTTCGAGGCGGCTGACTGGATCGGTGGCCACACGCACACGGTGAATGTCAGCCTGCAGGGCCGCCCATACGCGGTGGACACCGGTTTCATCGTGTTCAACGACTGGACTTACCCGAATTTCATCCGCCTGCTCGAGCGCCTCGGCGTGGCGTCCAAACCCACCGAAATGAGCTTTTCGGTGAGCGATCCGCAGAGCGGCCTGGAATACAACGGCAACAACCTCAACAGCCTGTTCGCCCAGCGGCGCAACCTGCTGTCGCCGGGTTTCTGGGGCATGCTGCGCGACATCCTGCGCTTCAACCGGCAAGCCCAGCTGGACCTGCAGGAAGGCCGTATCGGCGCGGACATCACCCTCGGCGCCTACCTGCAGCGCAACGGCTACGGCGAGCGCTTCATGGCCCATTACATCGTGCCGATGGGCGCCGCCATCTGGTCGATGTCACTGGCCGACATGCTCGGTTTTCCCCTGCAGTTCTTCGTGCGCTTCTTCAAGAACCACGGGTTGCTGTCGGTCAGCCAGCGGCCGCAGTGGCGGGTCATCGAGGGTGGCTCGAGTGCCTATATCCAGCCGCTGACCGCCAGCTTTGCCGAGCACATCCGCCTGAACTGCCCGGTCGAGCGGGTCGAGCGCCACGCCGACGGGGTCACCGTGACCAGCGCCGCCGGCAGCGAACACTTCGACCAGGTGATCTTTGCCTGCCACAGCGACCAGGCCCTGCGCCTGCTTGCCGCACCGAGCAGCGCGGAGCGCGAGATCCTCGGCGCCATGCGCTATGCAGACAACGACGTGGTGCTGCACACCGACACGCGCCTGCTGCCGGCGCGCAAACTGGCCTGGGCCAGCTGGAACTACCGGCTCGGCGGCAGTACCCGGCAACCCGCCGCCGTCACCTACAACATGAACATCCTGCAGGGCCTGCGCGCGCCGCAAACCCTGTGCGTCAGCCTGAACCAGACGCCGGCGATCGACCCGGCACAGATCCTCGCACGCTTCAGCTACGCCCATCCGCAGTACAGCCTGGCCGCCAGCGCCGCACAGGCCCGCTGGAGCGAAATCAGCGGCCAGCAGCACACGCATTTCTGCGGCGCCTACTGGGCCAGCGGCTTCCATGAGGACGGAGTCGTCAGTGCCCTGCGCGTGGCCGAACAGTTCGGAGAGCACTTGTGAACCAGCCCCTGCACAGCGCGCTGTACCACGGCAGCATCGGCCACCGGCGCTTTGCCCCGCGGCTGCACGCCTTCACTTACCGCATCGGCATGCTCTACCTGGACCTGGATGAGCAGGAGGCATTGTTCGCCCTGTCGCCGCTGGCCGGACGCGGGCGCTTCGCCGCCTTCGGCTTTCGCGAAACCGACTACCTGCCGCAGTTCACCCGCGCCGGCATGCCGCTGCGCGAGGCGGTGCAGCGGCGCCTGGCCGAGGCGCTCGGACGCAACATCGACGGCCCGGTACGCCTGCTCACCCAGCCGCGCAGCTGGGGCCTGGCGTTCAATCCGGCGAGTTTCTTCTACTGTTTCGATCGCGAGGAACAGCTGCAGGCAATTCTCTGCGAAGTCAGCAACACGCCCTGGGGCGAACGCTACCACTACGTGATGCCGGTCAACGGCACGGCGCCCCGGCAGTTTGCCGTGGCCAAGGGCCTGCATGTGTCGCCGTTCCTGCCGCGTGACCTGGAACACCGCATGCGTTTCAGCCCGCCGCAGCAGCGCCTGGGCATCCATATCGAGGACTGGCAGGGCGAGCTGCGCCTGTTCGACGCCAGCCTCAGCCTGACCCGCCAGCCGCTGACGCGCAGCAACCTGCACCGGCATCTGCTGGCCTTCCCGTGGATGACCGCCAAGACCGGCCTGTCGATTTACTGGCAGGCCCTGCGCCTGCTGCTCAAACGCATCCCGTTGTTCAACCACCAGGCGGCCAGCGGCGAATACCGCGTCGCCGCCGTCAAACCCCAGGAGCCCGCCCATGAAAAGCGCTAGCCTCGTTGCCAAATATTCCCTGCTCAGCCAGAGCGGACTGGCTGCCGGCCTGTTGCGCCGCACGGTGTTGCGCCAGCTGGCACAGCTGCGTCACGGCCATCTGCGCATCCTGGAAAACGGCGAACTGCTGCAGTTCGGCGACCCGGCGAGTGACCTGCAGGGCGAGATCGAAGTGCTCGACCCGGCGCTGTGGAGCATGGTCGCCGGCAGCGGCTCGGTAGGCGCCGGCGAAGCCTATATCCACGGTTACTGGCGCAGCGCCGACCTGACTGCGGTGATCCGCGTGTTCGTCAGCAACCTCGACGTGCTGGACGGCATGGAAGGTGGCCTGGCGCTGCTCGGGCGGCCGCTGCTCAAGGCCTTGCACTGGCTCAACCGCAATACCCGCCAGGGCTCGCAAAAGAACATTGCCGCCCACTACGATCTGGGCAACGACCTGTTCGAACAGTTTCTCGACCCGACCATGATGTACTCGGCGGCGATGTTCCGCAGTGACGACGACACACTGGAACAGGCCCAACTGAACAAGCTTGAACGGATCTGCCAGAAACTCGACCTCAAGCCCGGCGACCACCTGCTGGAAATCGGTACCGGCTGGGGCAGCATGGCACTCTATGCGGCCTCCCATTACGGCTGCCGGGTGACCACCACCACCCTGTCCCAGGAGCAGTTTGCCTACACCCAGCAGCGCATCGAGGCACAGGGCCTGCAGGAGCGCGTCACCCTGCTGCTGCGCGACTACCGCGACCTCGACGGCCAGTACGACAAGCTGGTGTCGATCGAGATGATCGAGGCGGTCGGCCACCGGTTTCTGCCGACCTACTTCAAGCAGTGCGCACAGCTGCTCAAGCCCGACGGCCTGATGCTGCTGCAGGCCATCACCATCCGCGACCAGCGCTACGAGCAGGCCAAGCATTCGGTGGATTTCATCCAGCGCTATATCTTCCCCGGCGGCGCGCTGCCTTCGGTGAACGAGATGCTGGCGGTGATCAGCGCCGACACCGACATGAACCTGCACCACATGGAGGATTTCGGCCTGCACTACGCGCGCACGCTGAAACTCTGGCATGACAACTTCAAGCGGGCGCACAGCAACCTGCAGCAACTGGGCTATGACAACACCTTCATGCGCCTGTGGGAGTTCTACCTGTGCTACTGCGAGGGCGGCTTTCGCGAGCGCAGCATCGGTACGGCGCAACTGCTGCTGGCCAAACCCCAGGCACGGCCGGCACCCTTGCTCGGCCATTTCAAGGACTCAACCAGAGCATGAACAAACTGCTGGTTAACGCTGTACTGTTCCAGGCCGGCTGGTTCGCCTGCGTTTTTGCCGCAAGCCAGAGCTGGCTGCTGGCAGTGCCATTGCTGGTGCTGCTGGTGCATTTTCTCTGGACCTGCAGTTGGCGCGCCGAGGGCCGCCTGGTGGCCAGCGTGATGCTGTTCGGTTGTGTGCTCGACACCTTCCTGCTCAACCTGGGGGTGCTGGATTTCGGCAGCGACAGCCCCTTGCTGCCGGCCTGGATGGCGCTGCTCTGGGCACTACTCGGCACCACGCTGAATCACAGCCTGCGTTGGAGCGCCACGCCCTGGTGGCGCGCCAGCCTGCTCGGCGCCCTCGGCGGCAGCCTGTCCTACCTGGGGGGCGGCAAACTGGCGGGAGTCAGCTTCCCCCATGGCGAGACCGCCACGCTGATCCTGCTGGCACTGATCTGGGCCGGCGTGCTGCCGCTGCTGCATGGCTTTGCGCGGTTGTACCGGCAAGATCCGTCCCGGTAATAGTGTAGGAGCCAGCTTGCTGGCGATGCTTTTCACCCACCCAATCGCCAGCAAGCTGGCTCCTACGACAATCGCGGTGTTTAACCCGGGCGTCCCACTCAATTGGGGCGGAGCACTGGTCGCGGCGTGATTGCAACCAATCCATCTGCTCAATAGCGCTGGACGTTGATATGCGCTGGTGGCATAGAAGCCCATCGCCATTAAAGGACCGCGCCATGTCACTCCGCCCTTGCACTGTAGTGTCCCGTTTCGCCGCCCTGCTGCTGGGCGGCATCCTGCTGGCCGGCTGCAGCCCGCGCGATGACCTGCCCGGCCTGCTGGAAACCCGCGAGATTGCCGAGCAGGGCCTGATCTACGGCGTGCCGATCGTCACCAACTACGCCATCACCTACGGCGCCACCGATCCGCAGTCGGCCACCTTCCGCGCGCCTTACAACCAGCTGCTGAATACACGCCAGCTGCTGACCTGGGAAAGCCGCACCATCGTCACCCCCAACAGCGACACGCTCTACTCCACCGCCTGGCTGGACCTGCGCGCCGAGCCGATCGTGCTGACAGTGCCGCAGGTGCCCGACGGCCGCTACTACTCGGTCCAGCTGATCGACGCCAGCACCAACAACTACGGCATCTTCGGCAGCCGCGCCACCGGCAACGGGCCCGGCGACTTCCTGGTCGTCGGCCCCGACTGGCAGGGTGAAACACCCGCAGGCATCCGCGAGGTGTACCGCTGCGGCAGCCAGTTCTCTTTCGCCCTGTTCCGCACCCAGCTGTTCAACCCCGCCGACATCGACAACGTCATCCGGGTGCAGGACGGCTACCGGGTCAGGCCGCTGTCCGCCTACCTGCAGCAACCCGCAGCAGCCGCCGCGCCCAAGGTGGATTTCCCGGCCATCGACCGCGACCTGGCAAAGCAGAAATTCTTCGAGTACCTGGACTTCGCCCTGCAGTTCATCCCGCCCAGCCCCTGGGAAAAGGACATCCGCAGCCAGCTGGCGCGCATCGGGGTCGGCCCGGACAAACGCTTCGCCTTCACCGAGCTGCCCTGGCTGCACAGGCTGGCGGTGCTGTGGGGCATGAAGCGCGGCAGCGACCGCCTGGAAGCCTCGCTCAAGGCAACGGGCAACCAGGTCAATGGCTGGCATATCGGCCAACTGGCCGGCGGCTCGATTGCCGACTACCAGGACAACTGGCTGTTGCGCGCGCAGGTGACCAAGGCCGGGATCTACGCGCTGGATTCGCTCGAAGCCATGTATCCGCTGACCCGCAGCCTGGCCGATGGCACGCCGCTGGACACCGGCAAGCACCGCTACAGCCTGACCTTCAAGGTCGGCGAGTTGCCGCCGGTGAATGCCTTCTGGTCGGTCACCCTGTACGACAGCGAATCGCAGTACCTGGTGAAGAACCCGATCAACCGCTACCTGATCAACTCGCCGATGCTGCCGCAGCTGAAGAAGAATGCCGACGGCTCGATCACCCTGTACATCCAGCAGGACTCGCCCGGCCCCGCGCGCGAAAGCAACTGGCTGCCGGGACCGGACGGCCCGATCTACCTGGTGATGCGCCTGTACTGGCCGAAAACCACAGCGCCCTCGATTTTTCCCGCAGGCCACGGCAGCTGGCAGCCGCCGGCGCTGCAGCTCGAGCAGTAAGCCCGCCGCCCCGGGGCAAACCCGGGGCTGGCAATTGTGACCGGGGTCGCTGCACCGGCTTGCATTCGTAAAGTAATTGCAACAGTATCGAACGGCATTCCGAACGGACTAGCTAATCAGTTGCCTGACAATTACTAACCGGTAGAACAAGGAAAATCGCCATGCCCAGTTACTTCAGCAAGACCCTGCTCTGTCTGAGCCTCTCCGGCCTGTTCTGCGCCGCCAGTGCGCAAGCCGCCGAGACGGTGCGCATCTACAACTGGTCCGACTATATCGCCGAAGACACCGTACCCAACTTCCAGAAACAAACCGGAATCGAAGTGGTGTATGACGTCTTCGACAGCAACGAGACCCTTGAAGCCAAGCTGCTGTCCGGCAACTCCGGCTATGACATCGTGGTGCCGACCGCACACTTCCTGTCCAAGCAGATCAAGGCTGGCGCCTTCCAGAAGCTGGACAAATCCAAGCTGCCGAACCTGGCGCACCTCGACCCGACCCTGATGGCGCAACTGCAGAAGGCCGATCCGGGCAACGAGTACGCGGTTCCCTACCTGTGGGGCACCAACGGCATCGGCTACAACGAGAAGAAGGTCAAGGAAATCCTCGGCGAGGACGCCCCGGTCGACTCCATGGCGCTGATCCTCGATCCGAAATACGCCTCCAAGCTGGCCAAGTGCGGCATCGCCCTGCTCGACTCGGGTGACGAGATCTTCCCGATGGTGCTGAACTACATGGGCCTGCCGCCGGAGAGCACCAACCCGGATGACTACCAGAAGGCCGCCGCCAAGCTCAAGGAAGTGCGTCCGTACATCACCTACTTCCACTCCTCCAAGTACATCGGCGACCTGGCCAACGGCGACATCTGCGTCGCCATCGGTTATTCCGGCGACGTATTCCAGGCCGCGGCGCGCGCCGAGGAAGCCAAGAACGGCCAGGTCATCAAGTACAGCATTCCCAAGGAAGGCTCGGCACTCTGGTTCGACATGCTGGCGATCCCGGCCGATGCGAAAAACCCCGGCAACGCGCTGACCTTCATCAACTACATTCTCGACCCGAAAGTCGTCGCCCCGATCAGCGACTACGTGGCCTACGCCAACCCGAACAAGGACGCCACGCCACTGGTTGACCCGGAAATCACCGGCAACCCCGGCATCTACCCGGACGCCGAAACCATGAAGCGCCTGTGGGTGGCCGACGTGCTGCCACAGAAAGTCCTGCGCGCCATGACCCGCGCCTGGAGCCAGGTGAAGACCGGCAAGTAAGCCCCGCGCAACAACAAAAAGGCCAGCGCTCAGCGCTGGCCTTTTTGCTTGGGCCTCAATCAGTCAGGAACGGCAAAATGGCGTGGCTCGTGAATAACGAGATGCTTGAGGGCAGAAAACGACCCGAAGCAGTCGCTGGTGATAGCGTGCAATAAAGTCAGCCGCTCTGAAGCGGCTACGAAGTTAGTGGCGATTCACAGCCTCTATGCCACCGAAAGCAGCCACTCGCGAAACAGCTTCAACGGCTGAGTGTCCGCCTTCGCCGGATCACACAGGAGGTAGTAACCAAACTCCGTGCGCACCTCTTGCGGCAGCGGACGCACCAGGCGGCCGCTGGCCAGATCGTCGCGCACATAGGCCGTTTGGGTAATGGCCACGCCAAGGCCATCGGCCGCCGCCTGCAGGCACAGGGCCGCATTGGCCAGGGTGACATTGCGTGTCGACTGAGCCTCACCCAGCCCCACCCCGCCGAGCCAGGTGGGCCAGCCCTCCGGACGCATCATCGAATGCAGCAGCTGGGTCTTGAGCAGATCCTCCGGAGCATGGAGGGTCTGCGCCAAGGCAGGCGAGCAGACCGGCACGAAGACTTCGTCAAACAGGTGATCCACGTGCAGATCCTCCCACTGACCAATGCCGTGGCGCACGATGAAATCGGCATTGTCCAATTGCAGGTCCTGGACCCGGGAGACTGTGGCGATCTCGATATCGATATCGCTGTGCGTCGCATAGAAGCCGGTCAGGCGCGGCACCAGCCACTTGATGGCGAAGGTTGGCAGCACCTTCAGCCTCAGTCGGCGCGGATTAGCGACCTCGACCACCTCATCGAGCACCGCCTCGATGCGATCGAACAGATCGGACAGGCGCGTCGCCAGCAGCACACCGGCATCGGTCAGCTCGATTTCCCGCCCCGACTTGCGGATCAGCGCCACCCCCATCATTGATTCGAGCTGCTTGATCTGCTGGCTCACCGCCCCCGGCGTGACATACAGGACCTCCGCCGCGCGACTGACGCCGCCAGTACGGTAAACCGCATCGAACACCCGCAACGGGGCCAGGAGATTACGCAGTCTGTGCATGGGGCACTCTTTAGTTTAGGTGAATGGTCGCCAAACCATAACAAATCACACCAGTGAGTGAGTCTGTGGATAGTGGCACTCACGTTAATCCATGGAGCCCTCGGGGTGTACATGGAAATGGGCGGAGGACTGGACGTTTACGCACGCCTGAATACTTTAGCACTTCTAAAGAATTCGCAAAATCTATCGAATGACGCCCGGCGCGCTGCTCGCGATACTCCCTGCACCTGATAGCCAGTTACAGCGCATTGCAGAAATGATCGACGGCCCCGAACTGGCAACCCCGAACCGGGGTGCTCAGTGATAAGCACCTTGCCCGCCGAACATTCTGGCACATGCCGCACACCGTAAACGCCGGTGCAACCGCAGCGGCAATCTGATGCTTCAAGACAACAGCACAGGGGGTTGGCATGAAAAACCGTCTACCGGACACCGCGAGATTCTCCCATGCCGACAGCCAGCAGGGAGTCGGGGCCGTTTCGGACAGCGTCAGCTTTGTCGTCCGTCACCGCTTGCGCGCTGGCGCGCAAGCTGCGTACGAGGCCTGGCTTATGGAGAACATGCGGGTAGCGGCCGCCTTTCCCGGTTACCGGGGCATCAAGGTGGTGCGTCCAAGCGCAGACGGCATCGACTACACCATCGTCCTGGACTTCGCCACCCACGAGGATGCCACACGCTGGCACCAGTCCAGCGAACGCGCTCGCCTGATCGAGGACGTACAGCCGCACCTGGATGTTGCCCCACAGGTTAGCGTCGGTGCCGGCATCGACTACTGGTTTCCGCCTGAACCGCCTGCCGCAGGTTTGCCACCTGTAAAGCCACCCGTGTGGAAGCAGTGGTTGATCACCACCTCGGTGATCTGGCCGCTGACCATGGTCGTACCCTGGGCGTTCGAGCCGCTGTTCAAGGCCGTGCCGGCGCTGGGCGTCTATGGCGTCAAGCAGGGCATCCTCGCTGCTGTGCTTGTCGCCCTGGCCGCCTGGGTAATCATGCCGCCCTACACACGCTTGCTGCACGGCTGGCTATTTGCCGCCAGTGGTCACCGTGAGAGCGGCTCAAATAAAGGGGCAGATGTTTAGCTTACCTAAACAGTTCGCAATTTATATCGAATGACGCCTGGCGCGTCGCTCCTGATACTTGAAAAACCCAATAGCCAGAAGGAAGCCCTATCGTGAAACTCAAACGGCGCGCCAACGCGCATTTCCGGCAGACGGACGCAGGCATGTTGCTGATCGCGACACGGACGGCCCGCCATCCGCAATTGCAATTTCCGCCGCTGGAGTTCGTCCATGACGACGAGCCAGTCGAGGAAGTTGCCATCGGCCCGCAGGGCACGCTCTACACCTACACCATCGTGCATCCGGGCAAGAACAGCGAGCCTTACGCGCTGGCCATGGTCGATTTCGAGCCCAATGTACGCGCCTTCGGCCGCCTGGTTCTCGACGGTGGCAAGGCCCCGAAAATCGGCAGCGCCGTGCGCGTCGTACCTTATGACATGGCTGACGGCAGCGCCGACTACGCCTTTGCCGCCGCGCCAGGAGTCCAGTAAATGAGCGAAGCAAAAATCATTGGTGTCGGCATCACCGACTTTGGCCGCTTTCCCGATCTGCCTGAAGAGGCGCTGGCGCAGTACGCGATTGTCGAGGCGCTGAACGATGCCGGCATCACCGCTCAGGATGTACAGGCCTTCTACTGCGGCAACGCCATCGGTGCCTCGCTACCCGGCCAGCGCACGCTGCGCGAACTGCACACCACCGGCTGCGCCGTGTACAACATCGACAACGCCTGCTCCAGCGGCGCTACGGCGATGAATGCTGCGCTGACCGCGCTCAAGGCCGGCCAGTATGAAACCGTCGTGGTCTTCGGCATGGATCAGCTGAGCAGCCTGGGTGGCGGTCCGCTACCGCTGGGACGCAACGACTGGAACAACAAGCGCGGCATGATCATGCCGGCGCTCTACGCCATGCGCGCCACGCGCTATGTACATGAGCACAACATGTCGCTCGACACACTGGCCGACATCGCGGTGAAAAACCGCCGCCATGGCCTGCTCAACCCGATCGCCACTTTCTGTAAAGCGACGACGCGTGAAGAAGTACTGGCCTCGCGCCCCATCGCCGAGCCGCTGACGCTACTGCAGTGCTGCCCGGCTGTGGTTGATGGCGCCGCTGCCGTCGTCTTGAGCACCAAGCCGATCAAGGGTGCAGCTGCACCGGTGCGCATTCGTGCCTCTGTGGTGCAGTCGGGTTTGTTCGAGACCGGCCATGAAGACATGATCGAAGCCGAAATCACCGCCCGCAGCGCACGCATGGCCTACGAGCAGGCCGGCATCGGCCCGCAGGACCTGAGCCTGATCGAGTGCCACGACGCTTTCACCATCAGCGAGCTGCTCTATTACGAAGCCCTCGGCCTGTGCGGCCGTGGCGAAGCGCCGCAACTGCTGGCCAGTGGCGCCACCACCCTGGGTGGCCGTATTCCGGTCAACCCCAGCGGCGGCCTGATCGCCAAGGGCCATCCGCCGGGAGCCACCGGTGTGGCGCAGATCGTCGAGGTCTGCGAGCACCTGCAGGGCCGCGCCGGCAAGCGCCAGGTCGAGAATGCCCGCTTCGGCCTGACGCAAGTCACCGGCGGCGGCATCTGGGGCGTCGATCACGCCGCCTGTTCCATCCACATTCTGTCCCTGTGAGCCAGGAGTTCATCATGAGTACTAACGTCAACGAAATCCCCGGCTCGCTGCGCGAGATGACCGCCATCGTCACCGGTGGCGCCAAGGGCATCGGCCTGGGCATCGCCAAGGAACTGGCCCGTCACGGCTGCCGTCTGGCCCTGTGGGACATGGATCTGGAGGCCCTGCACGCGGCTACCGATGAAATCGCGGCGCTGGGCGTGGAAGTACAGGCCTTCCAGGTCAACGTCGCCTCCCAGGATCAGGTTGAGGCCGCCGTTGCCCAGCTGCATGGGAAGTGGGGCCGCATCGACGTGCTGGTCAACAACGCCGGCATCGGCGGCGACAAGCTGGTCACCAAGATGGACCTGGACTTCTGGAAGCGCGTGATCGAGATCAACCTGACCTCGCAGTTCATCTGCAGCAAGGCGGTGATCCCCGGCATGGTCGAGCGCAATTTCGGCCGCATCATCAACATCGGCTCGCGCGCCTGGCTGGGCAATCGTGGTCAGGCCAGCTACTCGGCCTCCAAGGGCGGCGTGGTCAGCTTCACCCGTTCGCTGGCGCTGGAATTCGCCCGCAACGGCATCACCGCCAATGCCGTCGCTCCGGGTATCACCGAAACCCCGCTGTTCGCCACCCTGAAAGACGATGTCGTGGACAGCCTGAAAAAGAGCGTGCCGATGCAACGCATCGGTCAGCCGGAGGACATCGCCCAGGCGGTACGCTTCTTCGCCGAGCCAGCCTCCAGCTACATCACCGGTCAACTGCTCTATGTCTGCGGTGGTCGCAGTCTGGGCAGCCCCTCGGTCTGACGGAGTCGCAGCCATGCTCTCAAGCGCCCTGAAGGGAATTCGCGTGATCGACTTCACCCAGGTGGTTGCCGGCCCGACCTGCACCCAGACGCTGGCCGACATGGGCGCCGAGGTGATCAAGATCGAAGCGCCCGGCGGCGACCTGTGCCGCGCCCTGCCGCCCTTCGTGGGCGGCGAGAGCCTGCCGTTCATGGCCATCAACCGCGACAAGCAGAGCGTGGTGCTCGACCTCAAGGACCCGGCCCAGGTGGCCCGGGCCATCGCGCTGATCGACACCGCCGACATCCTGGTCGAATGCTTCCGCCCCGGCGTCATGCAGCGTCTGGGGCTGGGCTATGAGGCCCTGCGCGAGCGCAACCCCAGGCTCATCTACTGCTCCATCTCGGCCTATGGCCAGCACAGCCCGGACAAGGACCTGCCCGGTGTCGATGGCGTAATCCAGGCCGTATCCGGGCTGATGAGCGTGACCGGCATGCCCGACTCCGAACCCTGCAAGGTGCAGGTGCCGGTGGTCGACATGGTCACCGGCTACCTGGCCAGCATTTCGGTACTGGGTGCGCTGGCCTTGCGCCAGCGCGAAGGCGTCGGCCAGCAGCTGGACGTGAGCATGTTCGGTAGCGCGATCGCCCTGCAGCAACTGGGTATCTCCACCTATCTGCACGACCGCGAAATCCCTGCGCGCACCGGCAGCGCGGCGCCCTACTCCACCCCCAACGAAGCCCTGCGCTGCGCCGACGGCTGGATCATGGTGGCCGCCTATCATCCGGCCCGCTGGCAGGCCTTCTGCCGGGTGCTGGGCGTGCCGGAACTGGCCGATGATTCGCGTTTCGCCGAGGCTGGCGTGCGCCTGAAACACCGCGCCGAGCTGATCGCACTGCTGGAGCAGGAACTGACCAAGCGCTCCAAGCACGAATGGCTGCCGCTGCTGCAGCAGGCCGACATCATCTGCGGCGTGATCAACGACTACCGTGAAGTGGTCGGGTCTCCCGCCTTCCAGGCCGCCAACCTGGTAGAGACCTGCATGCACCCGAGCGCCGGCGAACTGAGCCTGCCGCGCAGCCCATTTCAGCACCCCGGAAGCGCTCGCCGTCCAGCGCCGCGCCTGGGCGAAAACACCCACGAAGTGCTCGGCGCGCTGTCAGCCGCCGACTGACCAACCCTTCCAGCGCCACGAGGATTCCAGCATGCCCGTTACCCTGCAGATTCAGGACTATGTCGCCACCGTTACTCTCGACCGCCCCGAGGCCCTGAATTCCCTCGACCCGGAGTCGATCACCCAACTCAAGGAGATCTGGGCGGAAATCACCCGCAACCCCGAGATCCGCGTAGCGGTGCTCACCGCCGCCGGTGAAAAGGCGTTCTGTACCGGCGCCGACCTGAAGAAGACCATGCCGCCGAAGGAGAGCTTCGCTCAGCTGCACTACGCGCCGGCGGGGGCCGAAACCTTCGCTGCCGTGCTCTCAAAGCTCTATACCGACAAGCCGGTGATCTGTGCGATCAATGGCTACGCGCTGGGTGGCGGTCTGGAACTGGCGCTGCTCTGCGATGTCCGCATTGCCTCGACCAGGGCGATCTTCTCCCTGCCGGAAGTGTGCATTGGCAGCATCCCCGGTGCCGGCGGCACGCAGCGCCTGATCCGCACCGTGGGCCGCTCGGATGCGATGCTGATGCTGCTCACCGGCGAACGCATCGACGCCGCCGAAGCCCTGCGTATCGGCCTGGTCAGCCGCGTGGTCGAGCCCGAGCAACTGCTGCCGACCGCCCAGGCCCTGGCTGAAAAGATCGCCGGCAATGCGCCATTGGCCGTGGCCGCCGTCAAACGCCTGGCCAGCATAGGCGGCGAGTTGCCGCTGGCCGCCGGCCTGGAGTTGGAGCAACACGCCTTTGGCGTTCTGCGCGACAGCGAAGACCGTATCGAAGGGCGCAAGGCCTTCGCGGAAAAGCGCAAACCCAATTTCCGCGGCTGCTAGATCGATGAAACTGAGCAAGGAACAAATCCCCGTGCGCTGCACGATCATGCGCGGTGGCACCAGCAAGGCGGTGTTCATGCGCATGGACGACGTACCGAGCGAGCCCGCTGCGCGTGATCGCTTGCTGCTGGCCCTGTTTGGCAGCCCGGACCGGCGCCAGATCGACGGGCTGGGCGGCGCCGATCCGCTGACCAGCAAGTTTGCCATGATCGGACCGGCCACCCGGGCCGATGCCGACATCGACTACACCTTCGCGCAGATCGGTATCGAAGAGGCCTACGTCAGCTACGAGATCGTCTGCGGCAATATCTCTTCGGCCACCGGTGTCTATGCCATCGAAGAGGGTCTGGTGCCGGCGGTCGAGCCAGTCACCACGGTGCGCGTGCACAACACCAACACCAACAGCATCCTGATCATCAAGGTGCAGGTAAAGGACGGCGCGCCGCTGGTTGAAGGTGACTTCGCCATTGACGGCGTGCCCGGCACCGGCGCCGAGGTGGCGCTCGATTACTCCAACACCAGCGGCGGCGCCACCGGCAAGCTGCTGCCCACCGGCAATGTGCGCGACAGCGTGCTGGTGCCCTCGCTCGGGCGCAGCATCGAGGTGTCGATCGTCGATATCGGCACCATCTGCGTCTACTTCCGCGCCGCCGACCTCGGCCTGACCGGCAGCGAGCTGCCCGGCGAAATCCCGCCCGCGAAGTACGTTGCCGCCGAAGAGATTCGCCTGGCCGCCGCCGCTTTGTGCGGCCTGCCGCAAAGTGGCAAGAACATCACGCCCTTCCAGATCATGATCGCCCCGCCGCGCGACTACAGGTCGCTGCCGGGTGAAGCGGTAAAAGCCGCGGACATCGACTTCGTCGCCCGGCAGATCAATGTCGATGGCTGGATGCACAAGGCCTTTGCCGGTGGTGCATCCACCTGCACCTCGGTAGCGGCGCAGATCGAGGGCACGATTGCGCACGAGTGCAGTTCGCTGGCTACCACTCCGCGCCGGGTCCGGATCGGCCACCCCAGCGGGGTGCTGCCGATCTTCGCCCACGTCGAGCGCGACGCGCAGGCTGCCTGGGTGGTGCGCGAAGTTCACTTCTCACGCACGGTGCGCCGCCTGATGGATGGCACGACCTATATCCGGCGTGCCGTGATGGAGGGCTGAGCGCTCGTGAAAAATCTACTGCGCGTTTTGGGTCAAGGCTTGGGCGGTGCTCGCAATCCGCATGTACTCAAGTACGTTCCGCTTGCTGCGTTCCGTCCGCACCCTGCTGCAACCCGCTCGCTACGATTTTTCACAAGCTCTGAGTCGCCAGCGGCTCAACCACTTTCGGTAGCCGCGATACCGGCACGCAGCGGGCGACCGCGATCGCCATGATCGATAAGGCCAACATGCCGGCCACCACAGCCACGATCAAGATCGAAGACGAAAGCAAGCCCGCAATCCCTGTTCCTGGTCATGTAAGGAGACCGCCATGACTACCAAGAAAAACCCGCCTAGCACAACGCGCAGCCCGGCGAAGCGGCGCGCAAGCAAGCGCGCAGAGCCCTCCGCAATCTCCGATAATGCGGCCGAACTGATCCAGGCCGCGAGCAACAATACGCTGGCTGCCAGCCCCCTGATCGGCCTTTCGGCACGCGACGTGGGCGCCGCCGCCGGGGCGATGGTCGATGCGGTGATACGCACTCCGGGCGAGGCCAAGCGTCATCTGGGTAATCTCGGGCGCGAGGTGCGCTCGGTGCTCAAGGGCGAATCCTCGCTCGCGCCCAATCCCAAGGACCGCCGCTTTGCCGACCCGGCCTGGCAAGGCAACTTCGTGCTCAAGGGCCTGCTGCAAACCTATCTGGCCACGCAACGCGAGCTCGACCGCTTCATCGAAGCCGCTGATATCAGCCCGGTGAAAAAGGGCCGCGCGCATTTTCTCTCCAGTATCGTCGTCGATGCCCTGGCGCCCAGCAACTGGCCGCTGGCCAACCCCACCGCCCTCCGCAAGGCGCTGGATACCGGCGGTGCCAACTACAAACAGGGCATACGCAACCTGATTGCGGACATTCGGCACAACAACGGCCTGCCTTCACAGGTCGATAGCGAACCGTTCAAGGTCGGCGTCAATGTCGCCACCACGCCGGGCGACGTGGTCTTCCGCAATGAAATGTTCGAGTTGCTGCACTTCCGCCCGACCACCGCCAAGGTGCACCAGCGCCCGCTGGTCATGTCACCGCCACAGATCAACAAGTACTACATGATCGACCTCGCACCGGAGAAGAGCCTGATCAAGTGGGCTACCGACAGCGGCATTCAGTTCTTCTGCATCAGCTGGCGCAACCCCAAGAGCGAGCACCGCGACTGGGGGCTGGCCGACTATGTGCGCTGTCTCGATCAGGCCGTGGATGTGGCGCGTGAGATTACCGGCAGCCCGGATGTGAACATGTGGGGCAGCTGCTCCGGCGGGCTGACCCTGGCCGCCTATCTGGCCTGGCTGGCGGGGCGTGGCGAGCAGAAAAAAGTCACCAACACGACCTGGGCGGTCTGTGTCCTTAATACCAAGATCACCGTCGACGAAACCACCATCGGGCTGTTCACCACACCCAAGAGCATGGCCAAGGCCAAGGCGGCGTCGCGCAAGAAAGGTCGGATTACCGGCGCTGAACTGGCAAGGATGTTCGCCTGGATGCGCCCGAACGACCTGATCTGGAACTATTGGGTCAACAACTATCTGCTCGGCAACAAACCGCCGGCCTTCGACATCCTGGCCTGGAATAACGACACCACGCACCTGCCGGCGAAACTGCATGCCGACTACCTCGATCTGGTGGAACGCAACCCCTATGCCAATCCCGGCGCCATGGAAATCGACGGCGTGCCCATCGACATGCGCAAGGTGAAGGTCGGTGCCTATGTCATCGGCGGCACGACTGACCACATCACGCCCTGGCATGGTTGCTATGGCAGTGCACGCCTGCTGGGCCCGGATACCACCTTCGTACTGGCCAACGCCGGCCACTTGCAATGTTTCGTTAATCCGCCCGGCAATCCGAAATCGTTCTACTTCATGGCGCCGGCCAAGGCCAGGGATGCCAATGCCTGGCTCAAATCCGCCGGGACGCAGGTGAGCGGAAGCTGGTGGCCGCACTGGCGCGAGTGGATACAGCAACGCTCAGGCATAGAAGTCGATGCCCCGGCCAAAACCGGCTCGGCCAAGTATCCGTCGCTGTGCCCGGCCCCCGGCACCTACGTGCTGGAAAAATAAACTGCCATTCAACTAGGAACTGGACATAAACCATGCGCTATCGACTGCGTTCCGCCATGGAAAAAACTTTGCACCCCGTGCAACGCGTTTTGGAGTTTCGCCAGGCACTGGTGAAACATCGGCTGCACCCTCTGGCTAACTCACGCCTGAACAGGCTGCGGGCGGCTGCTATCGAATCGACGATCCGCCTGATCAAGCCCTACCCGAAGCAGTCCTTCAACTACGCACCGATTACCGTACCAGGGCATCCCGGGCCCCTGGCCGTGGATGAAGAAGTTGTGCTGCACAAACCCTTCTGCGAGTTGCGCCGCTTCTCGACGGTACTGAGCAAGGATGCACCGAAAGTGCTCTTCGTGGCGGCCATGTCCGGTCATCACGCCACCTTGTCCAGGGAGACCTTGCAGGCGTTCCTGCCCGGCTTCGATGTGTACATTACCGACTGGGTCGATGCTCGCCTCGTTCCGCTGCAAGAGGGGCACTTCGACTTCGAAGACTATGTCAGCTACCTGATCGAGTTCCTGCAACATCTCGGGCCGAAGGTGCATCTGATCGGCCTGTGCCAGGCCGCGGTGCCGGCGCTGTGTGCCACGGCGTTGATGGCGGAGGACAAGGACACCTGCCGTCCGGCCACACTCAGCCTGTTGGCTGGGCCGATCGACGTGCGCGTCAACCCCAACAACTTCATCAAGCGCACTGCAAGCCTGCCGCATTCGATCATGAAGATGCACATTCATACCGTGCCCAAGGGCTACCCCGGCGTCGGGCGCAAGGTCTATCCCGGCTACATGCAGCTGATGGGCTTCGTCTCCCTCAACCTGCGCAACCATGTGCGCAAGCATGTCCAGTTCTTCCAGGACGTGGCGGCGGACAACCTCAGCGCCGCAGAGAAACATCGCGAGTTCTACGACGAGTACAACGCCATGATGGACTCGACCGCCGAGTTCTACCTGCAGACGCTGGAACGCGTGTTCTTCGACCAGCATCTGGCCAAGGGCACCATGCGCTACCGGGGTCGCCTGGTGAATCCGGCCGCCATTCGCGACATACCATTACTGACCCTGGAAGGCGAAAACGACGACATGGTTGCCATTGGTGTGACCGAGGCGGCACAGGGCCTGTGCACCAACCTGCCGGACAAGCTGCGCGAGCACCGGGTTGAGCCCGGGGTCGGCCACTACGGCATTTTCAACGGCACGATCTACCGCAACCGCATCGCCCCCCGGATGATGGACTTCATGCAGCGTTACCCCAGATAGACAGCGGACTGCTGCCCGTCTAACCACAATCAACATGGCTGCCCCGTGCAGCCACAAAACAGGAAAACAACACTATGTCGAATCAGATCACCGGCGCCGAACTGCTGGCGCGCGCGCTGGCCAATGAAGGCGTCCGTTTCGTCTTCGGCCTGCAGTCCCCCGAGGCCGATCCGTTCCTTGCCGCGCTGGAAGGCAACTCGATCGAATTCATCACGGTGCGTCACGAGGCGGCCGCGGTACACATGGCCGAAGGCATGTACAAAACCACCGGCCAGGTCGCCGCCGTGCTGGGCAACCCCGGCCCGGGCTCGGTCAACCTGCTGCCGGGCATCGTCACCGCGCGCCACGAAGGCGTGCCGGTCATCGCCATCACCCCGCAGCACCGCCTGGGCCTGGTCTATCCCACCACGCCGGCCACCTACCAGGGAGAAAACCAGCTCGAGCTGTTCAAGCCCGCGGTCAAGTGGGGCGGGCCCATGTTCGAATGGACACGCATTCCCGAGATCGTGCGCATGGGCATGCGGGAAATGTGGAACGGCCGCCCCGGCCCCATCCAGTTCGAGATCCCCGCCCCGGTCTTGTATGCCCTGGGTGATCCCGCCACTGCACCGATCTATCCCAGCAGCCAGGGTCGGGCCAGCCTGCCGCAAGCCTCCGAGGCGCAGCTGGAAAGCGCTGCCGAGATGCTCGCCACGGCGCGCGCGCCGGTGATCTTCGCCGGCTGCGGGGTCGACCGTGCCGGCGCCAACCAGGCCCTGCTGGCACTGGCCGAACGCCTGGGCGCGCCGGTACTGCCGTCGATGGCCGGACGCAGCGTCTTCCCGCGCGAACATCCCCTGTGCTTCCAGTCGCAAAGCCCCGCGGCCGACACGCTGCGCCAGAAGGCCGACGTGATGCTGATCGTCGGTTCGCGGGTCGGCAACATCGAAGTGCCGTTCGACAAGTACTGGGGCGACCCGCGCGGCTGCCGCATCATCCAGATCGATGTGGACGCGCTGAACATCGGCGTGTCGCGCCCGGTCACCCTGGGCATCGTCGCCGATGCGCGCAGCGCCCTGGAGGGCCTGGCGCGCCAACTGGAACAGCGCCGGATCACCAGCCACGGGCGCACCGACATTGCCGTCATGCGCCAGCAGTTCGACCAGTGGGCCCTTGGCATCAGCGCCGGCATCCAAAGCTGGCAGGGCCCCGGCATCCACCCCGCCCACGCCTGCGCCACCGTGGGTGCGGTATTCGGCCAGGAGACGGTGTATTTCCTTGATGGCGGCATGACCACCCTGTGGGCCTCCGTGGCCCTGCCAGCGACCCAGCCTTCCTCGTACCACAGCATCCTCGAGCTGGGCATGCTCGGCGTCGGCATTCCGGCCGCCATCGGTGCCAAGCTCGCGGCCCCCTCGCGCGACGTGGTCTGCGTCACCGGCGATGGCGCTGCCGGCTTCAACGTCATGGAGCTGCAGATCGCGGCCCGCGAAGGCATCAAGGTCACAGTGGTGGTGATGGCCGAAGGTGAGTGGAGCATGTCGCGCCTGAACCAACTCGCCCGCTGGGGGCGCACGTTCAAGACCGCCATGGGCGAAGTGCGCTGGGATCGGGTTGCCGAAGGCCTTGGCTGCCATGGCGAGTATGTCGAGTCGATGAGCGATCTGGGCCCCGCGCTGCTGCGCGCCAAGTCTGCCCCTGGCCCGGCACTGGTCTGCGTACGCACCGACCGCGACGCCAACGCCGACATTCCGTCGTCGATCGCCAGCCGCTTCATGGAAGTCTACACGGGCCCTAACGCCTGAACGCAGCTGCCATGCTGCCTGTCCGCAGGCAGCTCAGCCCGGACTCAGGCAATCGCCTGGAAATCGTTTAGCCCAGGTAAACGTTTCCCAGAATATATCGAATGACACTCCGAGCCCCTCTCTGGATACTCGGTGACAGAAAAAACGGCTGGAGTTGCATCGGCTGGCTGGCCAAAGTCCTTATTTGGCCGTGAGCAGAAGAAGCACCAGGCAGCACACCATCAAGCGGGTATTCCCAGGACTACCCCGCGATACAACCCAGGAGACACCAATGGGCAAGTGGAATTTCTCGGCTCCGATGGTTCAAGGCAATGCGCCGCGCCAGGCGCACGCCGACATCCCCTCCGGCCTGTGGGAGCGGGAAATGGGGCGCGATGCCTTTTTCGGCCCGTCCACCGATTTCTATCACCGCAATCCGCCGAATGCCTGGAGCACCATCGACAAGAATGGCCCGCGCCCGCACGTGTTCGACACCCGCCACATCGTGCACATCACCCGCTCGCCCTGGCATGCAGCAGAGATGCTGGTAAACGACAGTATCCGCATCCGCTACTGGAAGACCAGCGGCAGCATGGACCACCTGGTACGCAACGCTGACGGCGACGAACTGATCTTCATGCACCGCGGCAGCTGCGAGCTGTTCTGCGACTTCGGCCATATCAGCCTGGTCAAGGGCGACTACTTCATTCTGCCGCGCGGCACCATGTGGCGCATCGAGGCTGACGGTGATGTCGACATGCTGCTGGTCGAGTCCACCGACGCGCCCTACCGCCTGCCGGAAGGGTCTATGCTAGGCCGTCACCTGCCCTTTGATCCGGGCGTGCTCGACGTGCCGCAGCTGAATGAAACCTTCCGTGCGCAGAAGCGCGATGCCGAATGGCAGATCCGCGTCAAACTGGATAACCGTACCTCCGATATCACCTTCCCGTTCAACCCGCTGGATGCCGAGGGCTGGAAGGGAGACCTCTACCCGATCCGCCTGAACGTCAAGGATATCCGCCCGATCTCCTGCAGCCGCGCCCATGTGGTGCCGAGCGGCCATTGCACTTTCGTCAGTGACCGCTTTCTGGTGTGCACATTCCAGCCCTACCCGTCGCCGACCGACCCGGATGCGCTGCAACTGCCGGCTTATCACGAGAACGTCGAGTGCGATGAAGTGCTGTTCCTCCACGACGGCCAACCTTCGTCCCTGACCGAAGGTTTCGAGCCGGGCCTGATGACCCTCGACCCGCGCGGCCTGACCCACGGCCCGCTGCCGGACCAGCAGAAGTACTTCCACAACCCTGCCCCGGATATGGACAACAACTTCACTGTGCTGATGTTCGACACCCGCGACCCGCTGAAACTGGGCAAGCATGCGCGTCACTACGAACTGCCCGCCGTGCAGTGGCTGCCCACCGACGGCATCAAGAATGCCCCGGATGCGCTGCGCAAGTTTCACCCCCTGCGCCAGCTGGCCAAGGCGGGTGCCATTGCCCACTACCTGTATGTGCAGGCGCGCTACCGCATCAGAAAGATCATTTACTGAGCCCGTCGCCCCTTGTCATCCACCGCCTGAACGAGAGCCAATTCATGGATGCCCTTTACCTCACCCTGCTGCAGCAGTTCTTTGCCGGCGCCTTCCTGTGCAACAGCGTCCCCCATCTGGTGGCGGGCCTGCAGGGCCGCAAGTTCCCCTCGCCCTTCTCCATCCCCGCCACCATCGGCTACTCCTCGGCGCTGACCAATGTGCTCTGGGGCCTGATCAACGCGGTGGCCGGTCTGCTGCTGCTCAGCGCGGCGCCGGTGACTGTCGGCCTCAACGCCGGCTGCATCAGCGCCCTGCTCGGTGCAGCCAGTACCGGCATCTTCGTCGCCAAGCACTTTGGCCGGGTGACCGCCGGCGGACGCTGAGTCATCCGCACCAGGCCCACTGAACGGCAATCGCATACAGATGTCCACGTCGCAGCCGCCTCGGCGCAATGACGCAACAGGCAAGCCGCCAAGGCGCGTAAACAGGAGAACAGCATGAGCAACAAGTGGAATTTCAAGGCCCCGCTGACGCGTGGAATAGCTCCGCGTCAGGCCCACGCCAACGTACCCGAAGGCCTCTGGGAGCGCGAACTGGCGCGTGATGCCTTCTTTGGCGCGTCCACCCACTTCTACCATCGCAACCCGCCGACAGCCTGGAGCAGCATCGACGAGCAGGGCCCCCGTCCGCATTGCTTCGACACCCGACATGGCATCCCCAGCAGTGCCTCACCCTGGGACGCCCGCGAACTGGCGAGCAACGCCAGCGTGCGCATTCGCTTCTGGAAAACCAGTGGCAACATGGACCACCTGGTGCGCAACGCCGATGGCGATGAGCTGCTGTTCATCCACAGCGGCGGCTGCGAACTGTTCTGCGACTTCGGCCATATCAGCCTGGCCAAGGGCGACTACTTCATTCTGCCGCGCGGCACCCTGTGGCGCATCGAGGCCAGCGAAACTGTCGAGATGCTGCTGATCGAGTCGACCGATACGCCCTACCGGCTGCCGGAAGACTCCATGCTCGGCAGGAGTCTGCCCTTCGACGCCGGGGTTTTCGACGTACCGGAGATCGACGACGCATTTCGCGCCCAGGTGCGCGAGCGCCAGACCAGGGTACGCATCAAGCACGGCGGCAACCTGTCCAACCTGGTCTATCCATTCAACCCGCTGGATGCCGAGGGATGGCAGGGTGACCTCTACCCGATCCGTCTGAACATCCGCGACATTCGCTCTATTTCCTCGCACCGCGCCGAAGTGGTGCCCAGCGGGCATATCACCTTCCTCAGCGACCGCTTCCATATCTGCACCTCGATGCCGACACCGCCGCCAAAGGACCCGAACACACTGAAGGTGCCGGCGTTCCGCGACAGCGTGGAGTTCGATCAGGTGCTGTTCGTGCATGACGGCCACCCCAGCGCGCAGCACATCGGCCTGGAAACCGGCCTGCTGACTCTTGATCCGCGCGGCGTCACCTACGGCCCGCAACCGCACCTGCTCTATCTGTTCCATGACCAGGCGGCCAGCGCCGCGGCTCATCAGTGCAGCCTGATCATGCTCAACGTGCGTGACCCGCTGACCGTTGCTCAGGACGGCGACAGCCAGCCAGCCCCGGCCGCCAGCGCCGCTACAACCGATACCACGCCTGCAACCGCTCCGGCCGCCAACACACTGCTGCTGAACAAGCTGAACCTGTCCAGCGAACTGGCCAGCCGGCTGATGGCGGGCGCAGTCGCCAAGGCCAAGGAAATGGGCATCCCGATGTCCATCGCCATCAGCGACGCTGCCGGCAATCTGGTGCAGTTCCAGCGTATGGACAATGCCTCGCTGATCAGCCTGGGCATCGCCCAGGACAAGGCCTACAGCTCGGCTGCCACCGGCGTGCCGACCGATGCCCTGCACGAGTTCATCAAAGGCGATGCGCCGCTGGCTGCAGGCTTGGTACACACCCCGCGTCTGGTGGTATTCGGCGGCGGCTACCCGGTGATTGCCGACGGCACGGTCGTTGGCGCCATCGGCGTCAGCGGCGGTCACTACAGCCAAGACATGGACGTCGGAAAAGCCGCGCTGGCCTTTGCCGGTCTGGCCTGATTCCAACCCAACTCAACCCAACTCAACCCACCTAACCCCCACAACGGAGCTTCATCATGGAACCCACTACTCTCGTCTACCTGCAGCAATTCCTGGTCGGCATGTTCCTGCTCAACAGCGTGCCGCACCTGGCCGCCGGCCTGCAGGGCCGCACCTTCCCGTCGCCCTTCGCCAACCCGCCGACCATTGGCCACTCCTCCGCTCTGGTCAACGTGTTCTGGGGCCTGTTCAACGTAGTGGCCGGCCTGGTCCTGCTGGACATGGCACCGATCACCATCGGCTACAACGGCGGCTTCATTGCCGCCATTGCCGGCGCCCTGGGTACAGGCGTGTTCCTCGCCCTGCACTTTGGCAAGTTCGCCTGGCGCAACCAGAAGCAATGACGACCCTGTGGTGGTGACAGCCCTGTCGCCACCACTACCCTGACCCTGCCGAGGAGGTCAAGCGCGACTCCGGCACCGCCCATTTCCGCTTCAACAATGCTGGCGTGATGCTTAACCGCACCTTCGATCACCAGTCGATCGAAGAGCTACGCCCGGCTGGTGCAGATAATGACTTGAAACAGCTGACCGGCAGGAACAATGGCGTGCGCGGCCAACGGCCGCCGACACCCTGCCTGCAGCATGTAGTTCAACGGCTTTCAGAGTGCTGTCGTCAGCAATCAGCGCACTTACAGCCAGGCCATAAGCTGTCGTTCTTGAACGGGAAACCCCGGATGGCTCCAATGCGGCAGGGGCCGGACCACTGCCTGGCCCAGGCTTGAAGGCCGCAAGACATTTGCCGAGAAGCGCCAGCCGCAATATGAAGGACTGTAAGTTAGTGGAGATGATGAGTATGAAAGACGATAAGTCAGTGGCGATGACAGATGCCCCCCGAGAAGGTACACGCTATCGCTTCTCCGGCCATGAACGGATCCTGCACCGTACGCCTGCGCATAAGGGCCTACCGGAGTTGATGGACTGGTTCGGCTACCGCCGCGCCTACATTGTCTGCTCGCGAACACTCAACACCAAAACCGATGTGATCCGCCGGCTTGAGGCCGCGCTCGGCGAGCGCTGCGTCGGTGTCACCGATGCAGTAGGCGAGCATTCGCCCTTGCCCAACGTATTGGCCGCCGCCCGTGAGGCACACACGCTCGATGCCGACGTGATCGTCTCGGTGGGTGGCGGGTCGGTCATGGACATGTGCAAAGCCATGCAGTTGTGCATCACCGAGCAGGTTTTTGACCGCAGCAGCCTTCTACAGCTGCAAATGAAGCTGTCGGCCGATGGAACGGAAGTGATTGCGGCTACGCGCACCTCGCCCCGTGTCAGGCATATAGCCATACCGACGACCCTCGCTACCTCGGAATGGACGCCGGTCAGTACGCCCATCGACGAAGAAACCCACCTGAAGGCACGGTTTCTAATAACGGATGGAGCTCCACACGGCATTGTGTATGACCCGGAGCTGCTGGCGCGCACGCCTCTGTCGCTGTTGTTGTCGACCGGCATACGCGGGCTGGACCATGCCATCAACACGGTGTGCTCTACTCAGCCGCACCCCCTTGCCAGTCTGCTGGCGGAAAAGGCTATTCAGCTCTATGTCGAGAACCTGCCGCGCCTGAAAGACAGCACGGACCTGGAGGCCTTTTCGAATTGCCAGCTGGCAACCTGGTACACCGGAATGGGGCAGCTGTCCGTGCCGCACGGCTTTAGCCACTGGATGGTCCATATCGTCGGCCCTTATGCCAACATTCCGCACAGCGACGCCGCGTGCGTGCTGATGCTTGCGCAGGCCCGATGGCTTGAGCATCACGCCGCAGCCCAGCATGGCAATGTGCTGCGTCTGTTGGGGCGTTCTGGTTCGTTTGCCGACGTGCTGGATGGTCTGCTGGCGGAATTGGGCTTGCCGCGCAGTCTGCAGGACCTCGGATTGAGCGCTGAACAGGTGGAGTCCTTCATTCAGCCAGCCCTTGCGCATCCGCAGGTGACCCGGAATAACCTCCGGCCCATCACCACCGCGGAAGATCTGCGCGCAATATTGCATTTGGCTGACCGGACTTATTCTTCCACTTCGATTTGAATGTCTGAATTGCCTCTGGAGTTGCAGACAAATCCCGGTGGCTGCTTTTGGCCGATTCTGTTGAAAAAGTAGCTGTCTCCCCGTGCCGTTGGCAAAATTGCTCTGTCAGTGAACGCGGGGTCGAACTGAATCGCCCCTGATTTCGCAGACACACAATGACCGCTTCTGGTCGATTCTGTTGAAAAAGTCGGTTTTCCCAAACGCCCCATATCGTGATCTGTGAAAATGCTTTATTTGCACGTTGCTACGTGAAATCGGAGTCCAGAAGCCTCTGCCGGAAGTAAGGATTTCAATCTCAAGCGCGTACTTTTCTGTCGAGAAAATCATGACGGACTTTTTCAACAGCTTCTGGCCGTTCTCTGCCAGTCATCACTACGGCGGGCCAAGCTCAGGTCGAATGCAAATGACCGGTCAATGGCATTGCAATCGGTTGACGAAAGTCGCTGTCAATCCAACACTCCAGCCGGCACTGCCGCCGGACGCCGCCACTGGCTCAGTGCCACTCCGGCAAACACCAGCACAGCCCCCGCCATCTGCAGCACATTCAGGCGCTCATCCAGCAGCCACACGGCAAAGATCAGGGTAAACACCGGGATCAGATTGAC
This sequence comes from Pseudomonas sp. N040, assembly GCF_015637705.1. Lineage (GTDB taxonomy): Bacteria > Pseudomonadota > Gammaproteobacteria > Pseudomonadales > Pseudomonadaceae > Aquipseudomonas. Next base: position 144,412 of record NZ_JADOBE010000006.1, read on the forward strand.
GAAACCCGATGCCTGGCTCGCCGGCAGCCGACTGACGCCGAAGTTGAACAGCCCGTAGGCGACCACGGTCACCACCAGCCCCAGGTAGAGCACCGCCAGCGCCCCCTGCAGGCCGATCTGCACCGGCAGCGGCTGCAGCGCCAGGGCCAGCGGCAGGAAGAAGATGGCGCCGACAAACGCCTGCATGGCGGTCAGGATGAACGCCGAATAGCGCGACGACAGATGCTTGAGCAGCAGCGTGTAACCCATCGCGCAGAGCATGGCGAGAAACTCGAAGAAGTTGCCCGCCAGCGGATTGGGTGCGCTGGCATCCGCGCTGCCGACCAGGCTCATCCAGATCGCTCCGCTCACGGCCAGCAGGAAGCCGGCCAGGGTCAGGCGGGTAATCCGCTCGCCCAGCGCCAGGTAGGCGCCGATCGCCACCAGCAGCGGCATCAGCGCGGTGATCATGCCTGCCTGTGCGGCACTGGTGTTCTGCAACGCCAGGGCCTCGAAGACGAAATACAGACAGGGCTCGCACACTGCCAGCCCGAGCAGGTACTTCCAGTCACCGGCCTGATAGTGCATGCGCCCACGCCAGCGCCAGGCCAGCAGGAACACCAGGCTGCCGATGGCCATGCGGCCAAAGATCACCCACATGGGTGGCAGTTCGACAAAGGCGATTTTCAGCGCGATGAAGGAACTGCCCCAGAGCGCCATTGCCAGCGTCAGGCAGGCCAGGGCAAAGAAACGGGTATGCCGCACGCGAGTCTCCAGGGTTGGGCTGAACTATTGATTCGGCTCTTGATTTGCAAGCGCGGCGCCCGCGCCGCGACGGGGCGGCAAACGCACACGCCGGCATTACGCCAAACCGGTTGGGCAATCCGGCGGGAAGCAGTCGCCAGCCTGTACGGCCCAGCACCCAAGGGCAAGGGCATTTCCAGATGTCGGCCACAGGCACGACCATAAATGTCGCATCAGCCCAAGAGTGCTGCGCCCGCCCGTAATTCGCTGGCAGCAATGGCTTTCCAAACGGTTACAATCAAGCCTGCTGGCCATCCAGCGTGTGCCCGAATGCCCATGGAGATTCCCCCTTGCCCCTGAAGCACGCCCTGTCCCGTTTTCTGCAACTGGAGTCTGCCAGCGGGCTGCTGCTGATTGCAGCCGCCGCCCTTGCCCTGGTGATCAACAATTCACCGTTGGACTTTCTCTACAACGGCCTGCTGGATACCCGGGTTGCCGTGCAGATCGGCGCACTGGCCATTCAAAAGCCCCTGCTGCTGTGGATCAACGATGGACTGATGGCGCTGTTTTTCCTCACCGTCGGACTGGAGCTCAAGCGCGAGATCCTTGAAGGCCAGCTGGCCAGACCGGCGCAGATCATCCTCCCGGGGGCGGCGGCCATCGGCGGCATGCTGGTACCGGCGCTGATCTACTGGTTCATCAACCGCGACGACCCGGCCGCCATCAGCGGCTGGGCCATTCCGATGGCCACCGACATTGCCTTTGCCCTCGGCGTGCTCGGCCTGCTGGGCAGCCGGGTACCGGCCTCGCTGAAACTGTTCCTGATGACCCTGGCGATCATCGACGATCTCGGCGCCATCATCGTCATCGCGATTTTCTACTCGACCGACCTGTCGCAACTGTCGCTGATCCTGGCCAGCATTTTCCTGATTACGCTGATCGTGATGAACCGCCTGGGCGTGAGCAAACTCTCGCCGTACATGGTGATCGGTACCTGCCTGTGGATCTGCGTACTGAAAAGTGGTGTCCATGCGACCCTGGCCGGCGTGGTGCTGGCGTTCACCATCCCACTGCGCCCGACCAATGGCGAGTCCTCACCCGCGCACGCGCTGGAACAGGGCCTGCATCCGTGGGTAGCCTTCTTCATCCTGCCGCTGTTTGCCTTCGCCAACGCCGGTGTGCCGTTCAGCGGCATGAGCCTTGCCAGCTTTGTCGATCCGGTGCCGCTGGGAATTGCCGCCGGCCTGCTGCTGGGCAAGACCCTTGGCGTGTTTGGCCTGACCTGGCTGGCGGTGAGCTTGCGCATTGCGCGACTGCCACTCGGCGCGAACTGGACGCAAGTGCTGGGGGTCTCCGTGGTCTGCGGTATCGGCTTCACCATGAGCCTGTTTGTCGGCTCGCTGGCCTTTACCCCGGACAGTCCGTACTTCGGCCTGGATCGCGTCGGCATTCTCAGCGGCTCGCTGCTCGCCGCCGTCATTGGCTATTCGATTCTCGCGCTGGCCGGCAAAAAAACCGTGCGCTGAAGCATCCTTGCAGGCATAAAAAAACCCGCTGAAGTCAGCGGGTTTTTTACGGCTTGCGAGGTCAGGGTGCTACGCGGCTGGTGCCGTTGACCGTCATGATGCGCACACGTTGGCCGACCTTGAAGATCTGGTTGGGCTCTACTTCCTGGACATAGGCGCGCAGGCTTCCGTCGTCTTCACGCACGGTGATTTCGACACCCTGGGTGCGCGTAAAACCTTCTTCGGCAGCGGCACCGAGCAGGCCACCGGCTACCGCACCGATGACCGCCATGACATAACTGCCCTTGCCGCCACCGACCGCGCTGCCACCAATACCGCCCACCGCGGCGCCGGCACCGGCACCGATTGGCGTCTTGGTGCCTTCGATCTGCACCGGGCGCAGGTACTCAATGGTCCCCAAGCGCACGTTCTGCACACTGCGCGCTTCATCGCGGGAATAACTGTCACCGGTCAGATTGGAAGCACAACCGCCGATCATCAGGGACATGGCCGCGATACTGGCCACCAGCAAAACAGGCTTACGCATGTGAATCTCTCCATTAACAGGTTGCGCAATTAGACCGCGCAAAAGCGCAACTGTCACCCGCTCACTGAAAATCCTGTGCGAGAATTCTGCAATCGGACATTTACCGCCAGAGATCAACATGGACTACTTCATCATCGCGCTGCTCACTTTCACCGCCATCTACTTTCACTGGTGGCTGTATGTACGCTTCAAGCGCTGGGGTGACCGCGACTTGGCCCTGTCGATGGCCGGCGACGACGCCGCGAAAAAAACCTACATGCTCGAACGGCTGGCACAAGCGCAGCGCCACAAGATCAAGGGCGCCGCCCTGCAAGCCTGGCTGGAGCAGGCCGCCAGCGACTATCCGCAAGCCTGAGCGATGTTTCAGGCCACTCAGGGGGCCAGCCGCTCGCGCTGCCAGCCGCCCGTCTCCAGGCGGTAATTCAGGCGATCATGCAGCCGACTCGAGCGCCCCTGCCAGAATTCGATTCTGTCCGGCAACAGCCGGTAGCCGCCCCAATGCTCCGGGCAGTGCGGCGCCTGATCGAGAAAGCGCAGTTCGGCACTGGCCAGCAAGGCTTCCAGTTCGCCGCGATCACGCAACACCCGGCTTTGCGGGGAAGCCCAGGCGCCCAGGCGACTGCCCAGCGGCCGCACCTGAAAATAGGCATCCGACTCTTCCCGGGTAACCCGCTCCACCCGACCTTCGATGCGCACCTGGCGCTCCAGCGTTGGCCAGAAAAAGGTCATGGCGGCCAGCGGGCAGGCTTTCAGCTGCTCGCCCTTGGCGCTCTCATAGTTGGTGAAGAAGGTGAAACCACGCTCATCGAGGGCCTTGAGCAAGAGCACCCGGCAATGCGGCCGGCCGGCCCGGTCAACCGTCGCCAATATCATGGCGTTGGGTTCTACCGGCGCTCGTTCGGTCTGCCGTGCATCATCGAACCAGCGGTGAAACAGACTGAACGGTTCGTCTGGAGACTGGGCTTCAGTCAATCCTTCACGGGTATACTCCCGGCGCATATGGGCGAGTGAATGGGGCATGACGCTTCTCCTGTTACTGAAACTTTGAGCCTAACCATTAGTCAGAGAGTGCGTCTTGATTTGCGGCAAGTCACAAAACGCCAACAAAATGACGTCATAATGTGCCAGATGAATCCCGATCACTTGTAGAAATCCCCAAATACAGCAACTCTGCTAACAGGTTCACACTAATCGGACAACTCTTTGGAATCCACTGGCATTGATACCCTGACAGGCCTGCTTGACCGGCAAGGCTGCCTGCGCACGGCGACCCGGCTTACCGCCAACGCCAGGCGCAGTCATCAGCCACTGATCGCCCTGTGGCTGAACATCGACCGTTTTCGCACCATCAACGGTTCGCTGGGTATTTCCGGCGGCGATGCCGTCATCGCCAAGCTCGCCAGCCGCATGCAGTCCCGACTGCAACATCGCGCGCATCTGGCGCGCATGGGCAGCGATGATTTTCTCCTGCTGGCCAGCGGCTTCGCCGCCGGTGAAGCGACCTTGCTGGCGGCAGAGGTCATGGCGCTGATCAAGCAGCCGATGAAAATCGGCAGCATCGTGCTCCATCCAACCTGCTCCATGGGCTTGGCCAGCCTCGAATACGCCGAACCAGCCGAAATCTTTCTGCAGCGCACCGAACATGCCATGTTTGAAGCCAAGCGCCAGGGCGGCGATCAAATGGTGGTGCTGGGCGACGAGCAGCTCCCCGAGTGGTTGGGGATCAATCTGGCGCGCGAAGAGCTGGAAGTTGAACACAAGCTGCACGCCGCCCTGGAAAACAACGGCCTGTACCTGCAGTTCCAGCCGATCCTGCGCTTTGACGGCCAGGTTGAATCGGTCGAAGCACTGATGCGCTGCACGATCAACGGCGAGCTGATCCCGCCGAACATATTCATTCCGGTCGCCGAGAAGACCGGGCTGATCGTGCGCCTCGGCGAGTGGTGCCTGATGAAAGCCGCGATGCAGGCCAAGCACCTGTCCGAAGCCGGAATCAATACCAAGATCGCGGTGAATGTTTCACGGGCTCAACTGACTGCACCCAAGTTCTCCAAGGCGCTCTACAACGCGCTGGTGTGCAGCGGTGTGGCGCCCGAACTGATCGAACTGGAGATTACCGAGTCGTTGTTCATGGATGTCTCGGATCAGGTCCAGAACCACCTGCGCGACGCGATCGAGATGGGCGTCAGCCTGTCGATCGACGATTTCGGTACCGGCTATTCCTGCCTGGCCACCCTGAAAGACATTCCAGCCACCAAGCTGAAGATCGACCGCGCCTTTGTCGCCCCGCTCCCCGAAGACCAGCGCGGCTTTGCCCTGGTCAAGGCCATCACCCAGCTGGGCCGCGAACTGGGCATGACGGTGGTCGCCGAAGGTGTGGAAAACCCGGCGCAACTGGAAAAACTCCGCGAAGCCGGGGTGGATGCCATCCAGGGATTCCTGCACAGCCGACCGATGAATGAAGATCAACTGCTTGACTGGCTGCTACGCCAGAAGAAGATGAACTGGGCTGCCGACACCTTCGCGAAAATAGGCTGAGCAGCAGCGCTGGCTGCCCTGCCAGCCAGCGAGGCGAACGCATCCTGCTCCTGCCACCACCGCTACCGGCCCTCGTCCTTCCAGCGCAGCCGCTACCTACAGGCAGCCCTGCAGCACACCTGCCAGGCGCTGCGCCCTTGGGTCCATCAGCACATAGGGCCCCAGGCTGTTGGTGACAAAGCCAAAGGCTACCTCGCGCTCCGGATCGGCGAAGCCGATCGAGCCGCCAGCCCCCGGATGCCCGAAACTCTGCGGCCCGAGCCCGAAGGTGGCATTGGCAACCTCTGGTTGATCGAGCATGCAGCCCAGGCCGAAGCGGGTGCTGGTGAGCAGGGTCAGATCCTCGCCGCGGCAATGCTCGCGGGTCATCTCCGCCAGCAGCTCGCCTTCGAGCAAACGGCCGTCGAGCAAGCCGCTGTAGAACCCCGCCAGGCTGCGCGCATTGCCGTGCCCGTTGGCCGCCGGCTGCTGGGTACGGCGCCATTCGGGTTTGTTGGAGCTGGTCAGGATCGACGGCGGGTTGGCAAAGGCCAGCGTGGTCATCGCCGCCGGCTGGGTGAACGTTACCCGCAGCAAGCGCTGCGCAGCCGCATCCCCCAGCTCGCCCTTGACCCGGGACAGATGGGCCACCCGCGGAAACTCGGCATCATCCAGGCCGATATGAAAATCCAGCCCCAGAGGCGCCGCCGTTCGCGCCACGATCGCCTCGCCGGGGGCCTTGCCGGTGCACCGCCGCAGCAGTTCACCAACCAGCCAGCCATAGGTGATCGCGGCATAGCCATGGGCCTTGCCCGGCACCCACCAGGGTTCCTCGGCAGCCAGCGCCGCACACATCCGCGGCCAGTCATAGAGCGCCTCGGGCGGCAGCAAGTGACGCAAGGCCGGCAGACCCGCCTGGTGGGAGAGCAGTTGGCGCACACTGATGCGCTCCTTGCCCGCAGCGGCGAATTCAGGCCAGTAGCGGGCCACCGGCGCATCCAGCTCCAGCCGGCCTTCGCCCGCCAGCTGCAGGACGGTTACCGCGGCGAACGGCTTGGTACAGGAGAACAGGTTGAGAATGGTGTCGCTGTGCCAGGCCTGGGTGCCGTCCTTGTCCGCCAGCCCAGCCCACAGATCGACCACCGTCTCGCCGCCAACCTGCACGCAGAGCGCGGCACCGCGCTGCTGCGGGTCATTGAACAGGGCTGCGAAAGCATCGCGCAGCGCCGCGAAACGAAGATCAAAAAAACCCTGTACCTGCACCGCACTCTCCCTTGAGAAATCAACCGCAATCACGCCCGTTCGGACTCAGGGCGCAACCGCCTGCTGCGCTGCCGGCTTGGCCTGGGCCGCTGGCAACCATTGGCCAGGCAGCGCCAGATTGGCCTTGCGCACCGCTTCCACAAAACCGCGATAAGGCAGGTCGGTAATGCCGATCAGGCCCAGATGACCATTTTCACCATCGAGCAAGCGCCCGCTGACCGGCTGATCAAGGTACTGGAACCAGTGCGCGCCGACCAGTTGCGGCTCCTTGAGCGACTCCTTGAGGAAATTCGCATAGGCCGGGCCACGCTCCTCCTCCCGATAGACTTCGCTGACCCCGCCCCAGAACGGACCACGATCACGCGAGCCAAAATGGAACTCGCTGACCAGCACCGGCTTGTCCAGCTGGCGCAGCAGGCTCCAGTCGTAACCGGACTGCACTGTACGGCTGTAGAAATTGAAGCTCAGCACGTCGCAATACTGCGCACAGGCAGCCACCGCTTCCGGTGTGGTGATGGCGAAGCGCCCGCCCAGCAGCAGCTGGTTCGGTGCATGCCACTCCAGCGCATCGGCAATGGTCTTGAAGTAGGTGTCGGCGAACAGGCGGAGGAATTTCTGCAGGTCCTTTTCGATCTCCGGGTGCGCCGCATCCGGCAGTGGCGCCTCGAAGCCCGGGTCCTCCATCAATTCCCAGGCCTGCAAGTCGATGCCCCAGGCCTTGGAAATACCCTTCTGGTTACGGTACTTGTCGCGCAGCTGCTTGAGAAATGCGCGCTTGGCCGGAACGTCGGTGGTCAGGCGCAAGGTGGCATAGGCCAGGGCATAGCGCGCCCGGGCGTCGCTGCCGGGGGCCGCCCAGGCCAGCTCGTTGTCGGCGAAGTAGCCGATCAGCCAGGGGTCATCACGGCGGTCGCGGCTGGCAATGGCGATGGTGCGCTCGGTAGCCATGGCAAAGCGCGGATCAAACGGATCGGGCATGCCGCCCCACCAGTCCTGGCCGGTGCTGATCGAGGCAAAGTCACCACGAATCGACAGGGGCACGGTATAGGGCACACGCTGATTGTCGACCAGCTCCGGATCGCTCCAGTTGCCCAGCGTGTTGAAGCCCCAGGCCTGCAGGCGATCGAGGCTGAGCTGGCGCCATTGCGCCAGGTCGGCACTGCCATGGATGCGCTGGCGATTGGCATTGTAGAAGTCATACCAGCGCCCGTGATCGTAGGCCCGCCCGCGGTTGGCGCCGCTGTCGCTGCGATTGTCGCCAGTGCCGTAATGCACTGCCAGCGGCTCGCCATCCGCCGGCAGGCTGGCAAACATCGCCTCACGCCCCTCGACATAGGTCTGGCTATGCGCAGGCGATACTGCATTCACCCCGAGCGAAAAGAAGGCATTCCCCTCCGGGGTCACCAGGTACCAGCGACCATCCCGCTTGCTGGTATGGAAAAAGCCGCTGGCCTCGAAGCCCCCGGCGTTGAGCATGCCGCCAAACTTGTCGGTCTGCGGCCGCTTCGCCAGCCAGTCCTTGAGTAGTGCCTGCTCCTGCTGGGCGGCATTCTTCAGTTGCTGCTGGTCTTTGACCTTTTCCGGCCAGCTGCCACGGGTGTACTGCCCATAGGCATCGACCAGACCTTCGTACAGTGGCTTTTGCAGGCTGTCCTGGCGTGTACCGAGACGCCCCAGGAGAATGCTTTGCGGGCTATCCGGTTGCGGCATGGACAGACTGACCGACAGCACCTGGTCTGCAGCCAGCTCGCCCTCGACATTTTCTGCCAGCAGCCAGCGCTGGCCATCCCTGACCCACGGCATCGGCGGTCCGGCACGCATGCCATGGGCCAGCGGCGAGGTGGCCGCCAGCGGCAGCAGCAGGGTCTGTGCCGGACCGGCCGGCAATGCCAGGCGGGTTCGCAACAACTTGCCACCCGCACTCTCGATCACCACGTCCAGGGTAATCGCCCAGTCCATGGCGTTCTGCAGGCGCAGGCTCACGGCTTCGGCACCGCTCCAGTTCCAGCTGCCCGACTGCGGGAACATACGCAGGACCGGCTGCTCGGCGACCTTGAAGGTCAGGCGACGCAGTATCTCGCCCTGGCCATTTTCTTCGGCTGTCTGGCTGGGCAGCAGGGTGCCCTGCAACTCCAGCCGGACCACATCCAGCGGTTTCACGAAGTTGTACAACTCCGTGGGTTCTCCCGCGTACAGCTGCCCGGCAACGCCCAGCCCCATTACCATGAGCAGCATGCCCCGCCGCACCGCGCTATATAGCTTCATCTACTGCCTCTGACTTCCCGCATAGAACCGGCATTATCCTGCAAGGCAGCAGCCAAACTGCGCCAGCCCAACGGAAAACACGCGGTACCGCAATTGATTCAACCGGTTGGCCCGGCTGCCAGCTGTTTTCTGCATTAACCCTGGTGAGCGAGCCGAACCCCAAGCCGCGCATTCTCCCAATCCATTTACAGTGTCGCGCGCAACATCAACATTGATCCAGTGATTGTCGTCAAAATTTGCTGCCTTTACCCGGACTCGGCGCATGGTCACGCCTGACGCAGGACGAGTGCCAACCTCGAGCCGGATTGCGGCTCCGGCGCAGATAGCTGTTCAGTGTGTGGGGGCAGCGTTAAGTCCGACAGGCGCCTAGCCAATCTCCCGGCGAAACGGCGGCAAGGCATTGAGTATCGCCTTGCCATAGCGCTGCGTGACGACCCGCCGATCCAGCAAGGTGATGATGCCGCGGTCCTCTTCGGTTCGCAGCAAGCGGCCACAGGCCTGGATCAGGCGCAACGAGGCATCCGGCACCGAAATTTCCATGAAGGGGTTGCCGCCGCGAGCTTCGATCCACTCGGCCAGCGCCGCCTCGACCGGATCATCCGGCACCGCAAAGGGAATCTTGGCGATCACCACGTGCTCGCAGTAGGCCCCGGGCAAATCCACGCCTTCGGCAAAGCTGGCCAGGCCGAACAACACACTGGGCTCGCCGTCATCGACCCGTGACCGGTGCCGGTCAAGCGTCTCCTGCTTGGACAGGTTGCCCTGGATCAGCACCCGCCGGCGCCATTCACGCTCAAGCCCGTCGAACACCCCTTGCATCTGCTTGCGCGAGGCAAACAGCACCAGGGTGCCGCGGGCACTGCCGATAATGCCCGGCAGGTCACGCACAATGGCCGCGGTATGCGCCGCCGCATCGCGTGGGTCGGCACGCAAGTCCGGCACCTGCAGCAGGCCTGCATCGGCGTGCAGGAACGGACTCGGCACTACTGCGGTCACCGCGCTCCTGGGCAGTCCCGCGCGCATGCGCAGGCGATCGAAGCTGCCCAGCGCCGTCAGGGTGGCCGAAGTCAGCAGGGCGCCGTAGGCAACATTCCACAGATTGCGGCGCAAGGTTTCGGCGGCCAGAATCGGGCTGGCGTTGACCTCGATGTCGAACAGCGCGCCCGTTTCGGCAAGGCTCAGCCAGCGCGCCATCGGCGGGCTGTCAGCCGGATCTTCGGCGGTAAAGGCGCACCAGAGTTCCCAGTTGCCCTGCGCGCGGGTCAGCAGGCTGCCAAACAGCGGGTACCACTCCTCGGCCTGCTGGCTGGCAATTCCAGCGCCCAGCTCGCCATCCATGGCCTGCTTGAGCAGCTCGGCAAGCCGGGTAAACAGGTCGTTGAGCCGGGCAAAACCCTTTTTCAGCTCGCTCGCCAGGTCGATCAGGTGCTCCGGCACCACACCCGCGACGAAACGATGGCGCGGCCGCTCGCGGCCCTCCATGTCTTCGCCGGTCCTGAAGTCGGCCAACTCTTCGCACGCGCTGAACATGAACTGTTGCTGGCTGCGCAGCTCCCGCGCCAGCTCCGGTACCGCCCCGATCAGCCGCCCCAGCTCACCGGGCAGGGGGTGCTGGGCAAGCAGCTTGCTCAGGTTTTTCTCCACCTGCCCCAGCCAGTCCGCAGTTGCACGCAAGCGGGTGAAGTGGGCGAAGTGGCCGATCGCCTTGTCCGGCAGGTGATGGCCTTCATCGAAGACGTACAGGGTATCGCGCGGGTCGGGCAGGATCGCGCCGCCGCCCAGGGCCAAATCCGCCAGCACCATATCGTGGTTGGTGACGATCACATCGACCTTGGTCATGCCTTCGCGGGCCTTGTAGAAGGCACACTGCTGAAAGTTCGGACAATGCCGGTTGGTGCACTGGCTGTGATCGGTGGTCACCCTGGCCCAATCCGCGTCCTCGATGGCTTCGCTCCATGAGTCGCGATCGCCATCCCAGCGATTCGCCGCCAGTCGCTCCATCATCTGTCCGAGCAGCTTCTGGCCATCCTCGTCGACATCGATGCGGAAACCTTCCTCGGCAAACATCTGCGCCGTACTGCTCTGCGCCTGACCTTCCTGCAGCAGCAGGTCCAGCTTGGACAGGCACAGGTAGCGGCCACGGCCCTTGGCCAGGGTAAAGCTGAAACTCAGCCCGCTGTTGCGCAGGATGTCCGGCAAATCCTTGTTGACGATCTGCTCCTGCAGGGCCACGGTCGCCGTCGCGATCACCAGGCGCTTGCCGGCCGCCTTGGCTGCCGGAATGGCGGCAAGGCTATAGGCGACGGTCTTGCCAGTACCGGTTCCGGCCTCCACCGCAACCACCGCCGGCTCGCCCGAGCGATGCCCCTCCTCATCCATCTCGATAGCGCCGAGCACTTTGGCCACCTCGGCAATCATCAGGCGCTGGCCATAGCGCGGCTTGAGCCCCTTGGCATCGAGAAAACGGCTGTAGGCGCCCTGGATCAGGGTCTTGAGTTCGTTGCTGAGCATGCGGGGTCGCTTGTAGAAAGACTGGATAAATTCTCAGTCATACGGCTGGGCCGCTATGATAGCGCGCTACCCGCCAATACGCTGTCCGGAGTTACCGATGACGATTCACGCCCTGATTTACACCCTGCATCTGCTCTGCGCCCTGATCTGGGTGGGCGGCATGTTCTTCGCCTGGATGATCCTGCGCCCCGCCGCCGTCAGCACCCTGCAAGCACCCGCGCGCCTGGGACTCTGGAGTGATGTATTGCCGCGCTTCTTCCGCTGGGTATGGCTGGCCGTGGTGATCCTGCCGCTAAGCGGATTCGGCATGCTGCACCTTCGCCAGCAGACAATAGAAACCGCACCGCACTTCATTCAGGTAATGATCGGTCTCTATCTGGTCATGCTGTCACTATTCCTGCGCGCCCAGTTGCTGGAGCTGCCGGCGTTGCGCAAGTCGGTTGCGGCAGAAGACTGGACCCAGGGCGGTGCAGCACTGGCAAGGATTCGCCGGCTGGTCGGCTTCAATCTGCTGATCGGGATGACACTAGTCGGCCTGGCCGCCGCCCGCCCGACTTTCTGACTGCTGCACGCCACCAGCATCCGTAGCCGCCATCGGCGGCCGGTGAAAGGCGCCGAACAGCAACAATTGCAGGCGCGTCAGCCAGCGATGGCGTCCCTGCGACTGTCGCTCAAGCAACGCAAGATTGAGCAGGTGCACCAGCACGATCGCCACGGACAGCACACCGAGCACCAGGCCAAAGGGCTTGGCGACCGGGACAACCCAGGTCTCCAGCAGCGCCAGCCAGAACAACGCCAACCCCAGCTTGCCGGCCCACAGCAGATATCGCATAAAACCATCCAGACAGCCGTTAGTGTTCGAGTTTCATGTTGGCCAGAAACAACGAAGGAGGCCTAAGCCTCCCGCGTATTTACATCTTTACAAATCAGCGGTCGACCTGAATCTCCACCCGCCGATTTTGCGCCCGTCCCTCTGCAGTCGAGTTATCTGCCACCGGGTTGCTTTCACCCTGGCCTTGCTGGGTGACCTTATCCGCCGGAACGCCCTGACTGATCAGGAAATCAGCCACACTCTTGGCACGCCGCTCGGAAAGCGCCTGATTGTACGCATCCGAGCCTACGCTGTCGGTATGTCCGATGACTTTGACGCCAACCAGGTTCTGGCTGGTAATGCGATTGGCAATATCCGCAAGCAGGTCCTTGCTATCCGCAGAAAGATCGGAGGAGTCTGTGGCAAACAACACGCCGCCCAGATCACTAAGCACTATGACTTCGTCTTGGGCAGGTTCTGCAACTACGGGAGCAGGCTCAGGAAGAGCCTTGAGCGGACAACCATTTGGATAAACCTGGCTACCCGCAGGAGTGTCAGGGCAGTTATCCCGCCGGTCATGAACACCGTCAGCGTCTTGATCGCCATCCAGCGTGTAGCAAATCAGGCTACCCACAAGTGCACCCACACCGGCGCCAACACCCGCCGCAGAGGAGCTCTCGATAGCGCCCAACCCGCCACCAGCGACGGCACCAATTACTGCACAGATTGGCCAGTTCTCCTGGTTCAGCACCGCATCTCCCTTACTGGCAGTTGAAGTGCAGCCTGAAAGAACACTACTGACCAGAAGAAAGGGCACTACAGCCCGAGAGAGGGAAGTTCTCATGCTTTGAATCTCCTGTGTCACCGGTTCATTACCGGTAACACAGAAGTAAAGACTGTTAAATCGCTATGTACAAGCAGTCCATAGCGATTTAACCACTCGCTTAATTGCGATCGATTGCAACTTCCACACGACGGTTCTTGGCGCGGCCTTCAGCTGTTGCGTTATCGGCAACCGGACTGCTTTCGCCTTCACCAACCACGCCAACGATGCTCGCCTGCGGCACGCCCTGAGCTACCAGATAGTTAGCCACGGCTACAGCACGCTTCTCGGACAGCTTCTGGTTGTAGGCATCGGTACCAACGCTGTCGGTGTAGCCAGCGATAGCCAGAGTAGCATCCGGAGCTTCGGATTTAAGCTTGCCGGCCAGCTCGTCGAGCAGAGCCTTGTCGCTGTCCTGAAGGACATCGGAGTCAAAGGCGAACAGCAGGTTGTCGACGACCAGAACAACGTCAGCCTCTTCGACCACAACCACTTCTTCTACGACTTCAACAGGAACCGGGCAGCCATCAGCATCAACTTCGGTGCCTTTCGGAGTGCCTGGGCACTTGTCATTCTTGTTGGTTACGCCGTCGCCATCTTCATCGCCGTGCACCCAGCAATAGGCTGCAGCAGTCAGACCGAAGCCCAGCGCACCCCAACCAGCAACAGCGGAGCTTTCAGTAGCGCCCAGACCACCACCGACCACACCACCGATGGCGGCGCACAGCGGAATATTGTCCCCACGCTCAAAAGTCGAACAGCCAGTCAGGGCCGTCGCCAGCAGAAGCATTGGCAGTGTCTTTTTCATCATGCTCATTTGTTATCTCCTTAGGTGAATCGGCCAGTAACCGATGACATGCAGTTAAGCCGTCGCTGCTAGAATACGCCAGAGTTCCACCGCAAACCAAGCTCAAATCCAGCCAGACCAGACCTTGGAATGATTTTTCCTGCCGGATTGGCGAACCAAGCGCCGGAGTTGCACATATCCCGCTGCTTTACCGAGAAGCCCAATGATTGCAAGCATTTCAACCCGCACCCCGCAACAGGCTCTAGCCGCACTGCTGGAGCGGCAAAAACCGGTTCGACTACTGCTGGTGGGGGACAGTGAATTACCGGCTATCAAGGCCTTTATCACCAAGCACCCGGAAAGCCAGCTATGTCATGCGCCCGCCGCCGCCTTGCCAATAGCGGTGACGAGCCTGCGTTACGACCTGGCAATCGTCGCCGATTGCCTTGAGCATTTACCCAAGCGCGAAGCCCTGGAGCTGGTTGCCGGTATCCGCAACCTGAATGCCAGCCGGCTGGCAGTGATGGTCGACCTGAATGCCTGCGACTGGCTTGAGGCGGATTTCTTTGCCCTGGCCATGCAGGCCAGCGAGCGGTTCGAGCGGGACGGGCAGATGCTGACCCTGTTCACCTATGACCTCTATGACTACAAGCAGATACCCGACTGGCTGAACGCCAAATTCTGGGCCAATCCACAACACTTCGGGAAGTACTGGTGGTAAGTAGCTGCCCCTGTGGCAGTGGACAGTCCTACGCGGAATGCTGCGGCCGCTGGCACGCCGGCGCACCCGCGCCAACCCCGGAAGCGCTTATGCGCTCACGCTACAGTGCCTATGCTCTGGGTATGATCGACTACCTGATTGCAACCACCCTGCCCGCCCAGCAAGACGGACTGGACCGGCAAGCCATGCGCGAGTGGAGCATGCACAGCACATGGCTGGGCCTGACGGTCGAAAGCGCCGAGCCGGCAACCGATGCATTCGGCCACGCCAAGGTCAGCTTCCGCGTTCGCTGGGAGGACCGCGATGGCCAGCATGAGCACCGGGAATGCTCGATCTTCGTGCAGCGCGGGGAGCGCTGGTATTTCATTGACCCGGGGCTGCCGTTGCAGGCCGGACGCAATGATCCGTGCCCCTGCGGCAGCGGCGGGAAATTCAAGAAATGCTGTGCCGCCTACTTCTGACTCCCGCCGCAACGAGTAGCCACCACCCTGACGTGCCCTACTGCAACTTCAGGTGCGACACATCCGGCGGCGGTCCCGCCGGTGGACGCTTCTCCTGACCCATGTCACTCCCGGGCGGTGCGAGGCTGAACTGGCTCAGGTCAACCTTCGGTGCTGCAACCGCTGCAGGCTCGTCCTGCAGGTCGACACCCAAAGGCGCGATACCGAAGTCTGGCGCCTCGACATCGATAAAGGCCGCCATATATTCGTCGCGCGGAGCAATCTTCAATTTCCCTACTGGAGACGCAGGAATCTGGGGGTCGCCTGATGCAGCCGCCACCGGTGAAACAGTGCCGGCCTGGCTCGCTGGCGCCGGCGCTGCCGCCACATCCAGCGCCCGCACCTCGACCAGAGCGCCCGCGCGCGCCAGCGTTTCGCGGTAACGCTCAGCTCCTGCCGCATCCAGATTGCTCTTGATGACTATGCGGCGCCCGGAAAACAGCAAGGCCATGCGCTGTTCATCTGCCTGGAAAATCTTCGCGACATTGGCCTTCACCAGATCCAACCGGGCCCCGGCAATCAGTTCTCCGGAAAACGCAACTTCGTAAAGGCTCATCGCTCGACTCCTGACAGGTACGCGGCAGAGTATGGCGCAAATTTTTTTTACTAAACAACAGATTGCATGCCATTAGTGGCTTGTTACACTGCGCCGTCATTCGGAGTATCGGCATGCTATTCGCGCCAAACAGAAAATCCATAATGCACCTCGTCGTGCTCAGCCTGGTTTTCTGCCTGCCGGCCTGCTCCAGCCTGTTCAGCGAAGACTTCCACGACCCGAGCATCCATCTGGTCAGGGTTGAAGTGGTTCGCGCCAAGATGCTCGAACAAAAGTTCAACCTGTATTTTCGCGTGGAAAATCCGAACGAATTCAGCCTGGACATCGACGACCTCAGCTACAGCGTCTTTCTGAACGATATCCCGCTGGCCAGCGGGCAGCGCAGCATCAGTGTCACCCTGCCAGCGGACAGCACCACCGAATTCAAGGTTCCGGTACGTGCCAATCTGTGGCGTAACCTGAAGCAGGTGATCAAGATGCTGAAAAACCCCAACGAACCTATCCGCTATCGCCTAGAAGGTACGGTTGAGGCCGGCTCCTGGTTTGGCCGAACCGTACACCTGTCCCGCAGTGGCGAGATCATTCCAGGCAATTTCATTCCGGAGTAACGCCAATGTCCAACGAACCTCACGTCCACGGTCCCGACTGCAACCATGCGCATGAACACAACCATGAGCCTGCGCATGTGCATGGTCCGGACTGCAATCACAGCCATCAGGACCCCGTGCGCAATCCACTGAAAGATGTGGGCCGCAATGATCCCTGCCCCTGCGGCAGCCAGAAGAAATTCAAGAAATGCCATGGCGCCTGAGCGCATCCTGCTGATCGGCCGCAGTTAATTCGGAGCAGTACATGACCACTTCTGCCTGGCGCTCCCCGGCTCGTTTGCTGACCCTGCTTGCGCTCGCTGGCAGCCTGACACTGACCGGCTGCAAGGCTTTTCTCGACAGTCAGTTCGCCGACAGCGTCGCCCCTAAAACCGGCGTGGTGCGCCTGAACGGATTGGCACACAACGCCGAAATCCGTCGCAACGCACTGGGCATGCCGCTGATCGAAAGCGGTAACCTGCACGATGCGCTGTTCGCGCTCGGCTACGTGCATGCCAGCGACCGTCTGAGCCAGATGGTCGGCATGCGCCTGATGGCACAGGGGCGGCTGGCGGAAATGGCCGGTCCCGGCGTGATCGAAATCGACCGTTTCATGCGCACCATCAACCTGAAGCAGAGCTCTGCCAGCCTCTACCGAAGCGCCTCCCCGCAGATCAAGAAAGCTTATGAAGTGTATGCGCGCGGGGTTAACGCATACCTCTACCAGAACCGCGACACCTTGCCGATGGACCTGGCCGAGTCCGGTTACCAGCCGGCTTACTGGACCGCGGAAGATTCCGTCCTGGTATTCAGCCTGTTGAACTTCGGCCTGTCGATGAACCTGCAGGAAGAAATCGATGCCCTGCTGCTGGCACAGAAGGTAGGCAGCGACCGACTGGCGTGGCTGCTACCCACCTATCCGGATGAACCCCTGCCGTTCGATGAAACCGCCAAGCTGGAGGGTCTGCGCCTCGATGGGCAGATTCCGGGCCTGGCGCAGGTTGGCCGGACCGTCCAGCAGATTGCCGCTCTGGACATGCTCGGCGTGGCCGCCTCGAACAACTGGGCCATCGCACCCGCCCTGAGCAAGGGTGGCAAAAGCCTGCTGGCCAACGACACCCACCTGCCCCTGTCGATGCCTTCTGCCTGGAATTACGTGCAGATCCGCACGCCCAAATATCAGGCGGCCGGGGTCAGCCTGGCCGGGGTTCCGGCGGTGATTGCCGGCTTCAACGGCAAACTGGCCTGGGGCATGACCATGGTCATGGCCGACAACCAGGACATCTTCCTGGAGAAAATCAAGCGCGAGGGCAACCAGACCCTCTATCTGGCTGACGGCAAATGGCTACCGGTCACCCAGCGCAACGAAACCTTTTTCATCAAGGGTGAGCGGCCGATCCGCGAAACCATCTACGAAACCCGTCACGGCCCGCTGCTCAATTCGGTCCTGGGCCAGCGCAAGAGTCCCTTGCAGCCGATGGCGCTCAGCAGTGGGCTGGGCCTGGCATTCAAGAGCACGCTGTTCGAGGCCGACCAGAGCCTCGATGCGTTCTTCCAGCTGTCCCGGGCCCAGTCGGTAGAGCAGGCGCATGAGCCAGCCCGCAATATTCGTGCGGCAGGACTGAACCTGCTGTACGCCGACGCACAGAACATCGCCTGGCAAGTCAGCGGCCTGTATCCGAATCGCCGCGGTGGCCGCGGCCTGCTGCCATCGCCCGGCTGGGACAGCCGTTATGACTGGGACGGCTTTGCCGACAGCATGCTGCACCCCTATGACCAGAATCCGCCGCAAGGCTGGCTGGGTACGGCCAACCATCGCACGGTAGCCGGCGGCTACGCGGTGCAGATGTCCAACTCCTGGTTTTACCCGGAACGGGCGGAGCGCATTGCCCAGCTGGCACCGGCAGGCAAGCACGACACGCAAAGCATGATCGCCATGCAGTATGACCAGACCTCGCCTTTCGCCGGCAAGCTGCAGTCGATGCTGAGTGCAGCCGACATGGCCCCGGCATTGCAGCAGGCCATAGCCCGCCTGCCAGGCAGCCAACCGCAGCAAGCCCGGGCGGCCCTGCAACACCTGTTGGCGTTTGACGGCAAACTGTCTGCCACCTCGGCGAATGGCGCACTCTACTCGGCCTTCCTGCAGGAGAGCGCCCGGCAGATCTTCCTCGATGAACTGGGCCCGGACGACTCGCCAGCCTGGCGGGCCATGGTGGAAACTGCCGACATGTCCTATTCCGCCCAGGCCGACCACCTCACAGGACGCATCGACAGTCCCTACTGGGACGATGTTCGTACCGCAGAAAAGGAAGACAAGCCGGCGATTCTGGCGCGCAGCCTCGCAGCGGCGCAGTCCTTGTGCGAGGAAAAGCTCGGGCAGGATCCGCGCAACTGGCAATGGGGCAAGCTGCACAGCTACACCTGGGCCAGCGATGCCACCCTGCTGGCGCCCTACATGAGCAGCGCCGAGCGCAACGGCATCGAGGCGCTGCGCAGCTACCTGGACCGCGGCCCGTATGCGGCCGGCGGTGACCATACCACCCTGAATGTCTCGGCCTACCACTGGGGCAGGAACTTCGACACCTGGCTGATTCCGGCCATGCGCATCATCGTCGACTTCAATCGCGAGGAACCGATGCTCGGCCTGAACAGCTCCGGCCAGTCCGGCAACCCGGCCAGCCCACACTACGCCGACGGTATCGAGGCCTGGCTCAAGGGCCAGTACATGAGCTTCCCGATGCAGGCCAAGAACCTGCAGAAAGTCTATGGCAAGAGCGGGTTGCTGTTGCTGCCGGAGAACTAACCTACCGTTCGTCGGGTCTTTTTGAACCTAAGCGGCTCGGCGCGACTCACAGTAACGGACTTACTCCATAGATGGTTTTAGGGCGCCTCTGGCGCCCTTTTCTTTGTCCCGGATTTGGCCTTGCGCAGGTTACTCAGAGCGCAGTGCGGTAATAGAGGCTGTAGCTTTCCACACCGTCATTGGGTTCCTTGATCCCGGCATTCGAGTAGTGAATCGCGCGCACGCCGATTTCCTGCCCGGAAAACCGCAAGCCCAGACCCAGGCGGTCCTCGAACTGGAAGGCCGTGGACAGCTGGTTGCCATCCACCTCGGTGTCACTGAACAGCGCCACGCCGATACCGGCTTCTATAATCGGCCGCACGTTCTGACCGGCAAACTCGTAGACGAACACCGGCGAGAAGGACAGGCTGTGGTTGCCCGAACTGCCATTGCCGCCTTCCCAGTAGCTGTAACCCGCATCCCAGTAACCACCAAGGTGGCCGGTATCGCTCTGCAGCCAGCTATCGGTAAAGTTGAACTGGACACCCGCCCGGTACGTCATGCTGCCATCGTCAGTCTGACCAACCGCGCCGGAAATATCAGCCGCCTGCGCAGCAGTGCCCAGGGTCATGCAAGCGAGCGCCACTGCGCTCAAGGCAAATCGAATGTTCATCAGAGAGTCCCTGCCTGTTGTTTTCGGTGTAGAACAGCTAAGAAGAAGTATAGGTCTAGCCGCGTTTATTCCACCAGCATCTACCCAGCAAGCCTAGACCGGTAACGGAAAAACAGGCTCGGCGCGCCCCCAAAGGGCCGGCAGCACCGCTGCCAGCGCTGGCGCCTGCCCGCTCGACCAGAAGGCATCCGCTGCGGTTGTCCGTTCGGCGAGCAGATCCCGCTCCGCCAGCACCCGCTGCAACTGCCGGGCAACGGCTTCCCCGGTATCGATCAGCGTCACCGAAGCGGGTACCAGCTGGCGCAGCAGGGGCTTGATAAACGGATAGTGGGTGCAGCCCAGGATCAGCGTGTCGCAGCCCTCGGCGAGCAGCGGCGCGACCAGCGCCTGCAACAGCGCACGGGTTGCCGGGCTTTCCAGCTCACCAGCCTCGACGCATTCAACCAGGCCCGGGCAGGGCTGGGTGATGACGCGCACATCGCTGGCAAAACGGTCGAGCAAGGCGGCGAACTTCGCACTCTGCAACGTTCCGGTGGTCGCCAGCACGCCGACCACGCCGCTGCGGGTCGCCGCCGCGGCGGGTTTGACGGCCGGCTCCATGCCGACAATCGGCAACCGGGGATAGCTTTCCCGCAGGCTCGCCACTGCCGCGGCGGTGGCCGTATTGCACGCCAGCACCAGTGCCTTGGCGCCCTGCCCAAGCAGGAACCCGGCAATCTGCTGGCTGCGCTGGCGGATGAATTCCGGGGTCTTTTCGCCATAGGGCACATGCCCGCTGTCCGCCACATAGAGCAGCCGTTCATGCGGCAGGATGCGGCGAATCTCGCGCAGTACCGAGAGCCCGCCGACGCCGGAATCGAATACCCCCACCGGCGCATTACTCGGCATGCTTACCTCCGCAGACGCTGCAGGCCGGATCGCGCTTCACCCGCAGTTCGCGAAAGCGCGTGGTCAGCGCATCCACCAGCAGCAGCCGGCCAACCAGCGGCTCGCCAAAACCGGCCAGCAACTTGAGCGCCTCGAGTGCCTGCAGGCTGCCAACCAGGCCGACCAGCGGCCCGACCACGCCGGCCTCGCTGCAGGTCAGCCCGGCCTCGCCACCATGCCCGTACAGGCAGTGGTAGCACGGACTGTCCGCGCGCCGCGGATCGAACACCGACAACTGCCCCTCCAGGCGTATCGCCGCGCCGCTGACCAACGGCTTGCCCGCGGCCACACAGGCTGCGTTCACCGCTTCGCGGGTGCTGAAGTTGTCCGAGCAGTCGAGCACCAGATCAACCGCGGCCACGGCGGCGCCGAGAGAATCCGCATCCAGCGCCGCCTCATGCAGGCGCAGGTCCAGCTGCGGATTGATCAGGCGCAGGCGCTGCGCCGCCGACTGCACCTTCAGCTGACCGAGGCTGCTGGCGTCATGCACGATCTGCCGCTGCAGGTTGCTCAGGTCGACCCGATCAAAATCCGCCAGATGCAGGCGGCCGACCCCGGCCGCGGCCAGGTACAGGGCCACCGGCGAGCCGAGCCCGCCGAGCCCGACGATCAGCACGGCCGATTGCTGCAGGCGCAGTTGCCCGGCAATATCGATTTGCGGTAACAGGATCTGCCGGCTGTACCGCAGCAGATCGTCGTCGCTCAGCTCTAGGGTCATACTTGCCATTGTCCCAGGGAAATCCGTTCATGCCCGCCCAGATCACACCGGCTCTGCGGCTGAGCGAAACCATTTTCCAGCATTAGCCGGCGAACCTCACCCGCCTGCTCGAAGCCGTGCTCCAGCAACAGCCAGCCACCCGGTTCAAGGTGGCTGGCTGCCTGCCGGATGATCTCGCGCAAGTCAGCCAGGCCATCCGGGCCGGCCACCAGGGCACTGCGTGGCTCGAAGCGCACATCGCCCTGGCGCAGATGCTGGTCGTCCGCCGCTATATAGGGCGGGTTGCTGATGATCGCGGCAAAGCGCTGGCCGTTGAGCGCAGCAAACCAGTGACTCTGGGCAAAGCGCACGTTGGCCAGCCCCAGCCGCTGGCGATTGCGCTCAGCCAGCGCCACTGCCTCACTGACCCGATCCACACCGAGCAGCTGCCAGCGCGGGCGCTCCGCCGCCAGGGCCAACGCGATGGCGCCTGTGCCAGTGCCCAGGTCGAGCAGGTGCAGTTCGCTGGCAGGCAACAGTTCCAGTGCAGTTTCAACCAGCAGCTCGGTATCCGCACGCGGAATCAGCGTGTGCGGCGCCACTTCCAGGTCGAGGCTCCAGAAACCCTGCTGGCCGAGGATATAGGCGACCGGCTCACCGGCCTGACGCCGGGCCAGCATGCCGGCAAACGCCGCGACCTGCTCGGCGGCAGGTTCCCGCTCGGGCCAGGTATGCAAGTAACTGCGCGGCTTGCCCAGTGCCGCGGCCAGCAGCAGTTCGGCATCCAGGCGTGGCGTTGGCGAGCCGGGCAGCCCGGCATGGCGCAGCAGGGTTTCGATGCTGGGCATACGGTTATCCCTCTGAGCCGGGGCTAGCCTGCTGGGCAATCAGTCACCCAGCGCAGCCAGCTGATCGGCTTGGTATTCCAGCAGCAGCGGTCCGATCACTTGCTCGACATCGCCTGCCAGCACATCGCTCAGCGAGTACAGGGTCAGGTTGATGCGGTGATCGGTCACCCGGCCCTGGGGAAAATTATAGGTACGGATGCGTTCGGAACGATCGCCCGAGCCCACCAGCAACTTGCGCGTGTCGGAGATTTCCTTGTGCGCGGCCGCATCCTGCTGATCCTGCAGCTTGGCCGCCAGCCAGGCCATGGCCTTGGCGCGGTTCTTGTGCTGCGAGCGCTCCTCCTGGCACTCGACGACGATTCCCGACGGCAGGTGCGTGATGCGGATGGCCGAGTCGGTCTTGTTCACATGCTGGCCACCGGCGCCCGAGGAACGGTAGGTGTCCACCCGCAGATCGGCCGGGTTGATCTCGATGGCCATCTGCTCGTCAGGCTCGGGCAGCACCGCCACCGTGCAGGCCGAGGTGTGGATGCGCCCCTGGGATTCGGTTTCCGGCACCCGCTGCACGCGATGCGCTCCCGACTCGAACTTCAGCTTGGCATAGACGTTATCGCCCTCGATGCGGGCAATGACTTCCTTGTAACCGCCATGCTCGCCGGGGCTCTCGGAGAGAATTTCCACCCGCCAGCCCTGCTTCTCGGCATAGCGCGAATACATGCGGAACAGGTCGCCGGAGAAAATCGCCGCTTCATCGCCACCGGTGCCGGCGCGCACTTCGAGAAACACGTTGCGCCCATCGTTCGGATCCTTCGGCAACAACATGCGCTGCAGGTGGTCTTCCAGAACCAGCAATTGCTCGCGGGCGCTGGCCACCTCTTCGGCGGCCATCTCGCGCAGATCCGCATCACTGTCCTTGAGCAGCGCTTGCGCTCCCTCGAGATCGGCCTGCACCTTGCAGAACGCACGGAAGGTCGTCACGACCGGCTCGACTTCGGCATATTCGCGGGAATAGGCGCGGAACTGCGTCTGGTTGCCGATCACCTCGGCATCGCCGAGCAGGGCGGTAAGTTCCTCGTAGCGGTCCTGCAGGATATCCAGCTTGTTGATCAGCGACGCTTTCATTGCGGGTTCTTGTCCGAGGCCATGCGCTCGTCGAGCGCAAACAGTTCCTGCGCCACGTTCAGCGCATCCAGGCGCCCGGCGGCAGAAAATTTCTTCAATTGCACACTGGGGGCATGCATCAGCTTGTTGGTCAGCCCGCGCGCCAACTGGGCCAGCACTTCATCGGCAGGTGTACCGTTGTTGAGCAGGCGCAAGGCACGCGCCAGTTCTTCATCGCGCAGGTCTTCGGCCTGCTGCCGGCAAGCCTTGAGCACGTCCACTGCCGCACGCTCGCGCAAGCGCTGCATGAACTCGCCGGCCCCCTGGGCGACCAGTTCCTCGGCGGCATTGGCGGCACTCTGCCTGCTCTTCAGGTTTTCCTCGATCACCTCGTGCAGATCGTCGACCGAATACAGGTAGACGTCCTCCAGCTCGCCGACTTCCGGCTCGATATCGCGCGGCACCGCAATATCGACCATGAAGATCGGCTTGTGCCGGCGCTGCTTGAGCGCGCTTTCCACCGCGCCCTTGCCGAGAATCGGCAGCTGGCTGGCGGTCGAGCTGATGACGATGTCGCTGTTGACCAGCTCCTGCGGGATATCCGCCAGCAGCACCGCATGCGCGCCGAACTGCTCGGCCAGCAGGCTGGCGCGCTCCAGCGTCCGGTTGGCCACCACAATGCGCTTGATGCCCTGCTCATGCAGATGGCGGGCAACCAGCGTGATGGTTTCGCCGGCGCCGATCAGCAGCGCCTGACTACGTTGCAAGTCAGTGAAAATCTGCTTGGCCAGGCTCACTGCGGCAAAGGCCACGGAAACCGGATTCTCGCCAATCGCGGTATCGGTGCGGACACTTTTCGCCGTACTGAAGGTGGCCTGGAACAACCGGCCCAGCAGCGGACCCAAGGTGCCGGCCTCGCGCGCCACGGCAAACGCCGACTTCATCTGCCCGAGAATCTGCGGCTCGCCCAGCACCATCGAATCGAGTCCGGAGGCAACCCGCATCATGTGCTGCACGGCGGCTTCATCGGCATGCACATAGGCACTGTCGCGCAGTTCGGCCAGGCTGAGCCGGTGATATTCCGCCAGCCAGCACAGCACTTCATCGCTGTCGAGCGTTTCCTGCTCGAGATACAGCTCGCTGCGGTTGCAGGTGGAAAGGATCGCCGCCTCGCGGCAGCCGGTGACCCTGCACAACTGCCGCAACGCCTCAACCTGCAGCTCGGGGGTGAACGCCACGCGCTCGCGCACCGCTACCGATGCGGTCTTGTGGTTGATGCCTAGCGCCAGGAAAGCCATGCAGAATCGCTGGGGTAATGGAAAGCGGGCAATTGTCCTACGTCACCCGGTACAGGACAACCACCAAAGCGGCAACCGTTGCTCGCAGCGCCGTACGCTTGGCCGCGGGCTTGTGTCATCATGTACGGCAATTGCAGGTCAGCCCTCCTTAATGCCTCCCCATGAATAGATTTTTCGCCTTTTCCGCCTTCCTCGCGCTGCTCGGCGGCTGCCAGAGCAGCGCAAGCCTGCCGCCAGCGCCACCGCCCCCCGCAGAGCAAGCCAGGCAGTTACCCGCGGAAAAGCCGGCGCCAGCCGCTTCCTTTACCCAGGAAACCTTGTTCGCCCTGCTGGCTGCGGAAATCGCCGGGCAGCGCGATCACTACGATATTGCCCTGCAGAACTACAGCGCCGAGGCGCAAGCCACGCGCGACCCGGGCGTCGCCGAGCGCGCCTACCGGATTGCCGAGTACCTCAACGAACAACCTGCCAGCCTGGAGAACGCGCTGCTCTGGGCACAAGTCGCGCCGGACAACATTGATGCGCAACGCGCCGCTGCCATCCAGCTGGCCCGGGCGGGCCGCTACGATGAATCCATGAACCACATGGAGCGGGTTCTGCAGGGCCAGGGCAACACGCATTTCGATTTTCTCGCCCTCTCCGCCTCCGAGTCCGATGCGCAAACCCGTGCCGGGCTGCTGCAGAGCTTCGACCGCCTGCTGGCGAAAAACCCCGGGAATGGCCAGCTGCTGTTTGGCAAGGCGCTGCTGCTGCAGCAGGACAACCAGACCGAAGCCGCACTGGAACTGCTGGAGGACCAGCCTGCCAGCAGCGAGGAAATCTCCCCGCTGCTGCTGCGCGTGAAACTGTTGGAAAGCCTTGGGCGTGGCGAAGAAGCCCTGCCGCTGCTGGAGGATGCGCTTGAGGAGCATCCGCAAGACCCGCGCCTGCGCCTGGCCTATGCACGCCTGCTGGTGGAGCAGGGACAACTAGAAGCGGCGCGTGCGGAATTCACCATCCTGCTGCAGCAAAACCCGGAAGACGATGATCTGCGCCTGTCCCTGGCCCTGGTCAGCATGGAAGCCGAGGCCTGGAACGAAGCCCAGGCCTACCTGCGCGACCTGATTGATCGCGACAGCCACGTCGACATTGCCCACTTCAATCTCGGCCTGATTCACGAGCAGCTCAACGACAACGAGGGCGCCCTGATCGAGTATTCGCTGGTCGGGCCGGGAAATGAGTTTCTGCCCGCGCAGGCCCAGCAAACCGCCATCCTGTTGCGCGAAAAACGCACCAGCGACGCCCGCGAACGACTCGCCAAAGCCCGGCTCAGCCAGCCGGACTATGCCGTCCAGCTGTACATGCTGGAAGTCGAAAGCCTCGCCGAGGCACAGCACACCGAGCTCGCCTGGCAAACCATCCAGCACGCCCTGCAGGAGTTCCCCGGCGACCCGAACCTGCTCTACACCCGCGCCATGCTTGCCGAGCAGCGCAATGACCTGGGCCAGATGGAGCGCGACCTGCGCCAGGTGATCAAGGCCGAACCAGACAACGCCATGGCCCTCAACGCGCTTGGTTATACGCTGGCCGACCGCACCACGCGCTACGCCGAGGCACAGGCACTGATCGAGCGCGCCCACCAGCTCAAGCCGGAGGATCCGGCGATCCTCGACAGCCTTGGCTGGGTCTATTACCGCACCGGCAACCTGGCCCAGGCGGAAAGCTATCTGCGCCAAGCCTGGCAACGCTTTCCCGACGCAGAAATTGCCGCGCACCTGGGTGAAGTGCTATGGGCCCAGGGCAACCAGGCCGAGGCCCGCGAGGTGTGGGCCGCGGCCTACCAGCAGCAACCCGACAACAGCATCCTGCGCAGCACCCTGCAGCGCCTGACCGGCAGCGAGAGCCCCTGATCCATGCAACTGCGCACCCTGCTCCTGGCCAGCACCTTTCTCCTGCTCGGTGGCTGCGCCGGCCTGACCAGCCAGGAATCCATCCGTGGCCAGGGCGACCCTGCCGCCTGGGAAGCACACAAGCAGCAGGTGCAGCACATCGATGGCTGGCAGATCAATGGCAAGATCGGCATCCGCGCGCCCCGCGACTCCGGCAGCGCCACCCTGTTCTGGCTGCAGCGCCAGGACTATTTCGATATTCGCCTGGCCGGCCCTCTCGCCGTCGGCTCGGCCCGCCTCAGCGGCCGCAGCAATGATGTGGTACTGGATCTGTCCGCCGAGGGGCGCTTTCACTCCAATTCAGCCGAAGACCTGCTGGAAAAGGGCCTGGGCTGGCGACTGCCCGTGTCACAGCTGTTCTGGTGGGTTCGTGGCCTGCCGGGCCCGGACAGCCAGAGCGAAGTGACTCTCGACCGCGACAGCCGCCTGAATCAGCTGCAGCAGGACGGCTGGCAGATCCAGTACCTGAGCTATATCGAGCAGGATGGCTACACGCTGCCGGAGCGAATCAAGCTCAAGGGCCACGACCTGCAGGTGACTCTGGTGATCAAGGACTGGCAGCCCCGGCAGCTGGGCCGGTAACCCGCGGAGCAGCCAGGGATGCCTGAACACAACACACCGACCAGCAACATGGGCGCGGCACAACTGGTGCTGCCGGCACCGGCCAAGCTCAACCTGATGCTGCACATCCTCGGTCGGCGCGCCGATGGCTACCACGAGCTGCAGACCCTCTTCCAGTTCGTCGACCATGCGGATCAGCTGGGCTTCGCCGTACGCCAGGATGGCCAGATTCGCCTGCATGGCGCGATCAGCGGCGTTGCGCATGACCGCAACCTGATCGTGCGTGCCGCGCGCAGCCTGCAGCAAGCCAGCAACTGCGCGCTGGGTGCCGATATCTGGCTGGACAAGCAGCTGCCCATGGGTGGCGGGCTGGGCGGCGGCAGTTCCGATGCCGCCACCACCCTGCTCGGCCTGAATCATCTCTGGCAGCTGGCCTGGAGCGAAGAGCGCCTGGCCGCGCTCGGACTGGCCCTGGGCGCCGATGTCCCGGTGTTCGTGCGCGGCCATGCCGCCTTTGCCGAAGGCGTGGGGGAAAAGCTGCAGCCGGTAAACTTGCCGGAGCCGTGGTTCCTGGTCTGCATACCGGCGACCGAGGTCAGCACCGCCGAAGTATTCGCCGCGCCAGAGTTGACACGCAATACGCCGCCAATTAAAGTGGCCGCCGTTCTCGAGCAGGGCGGTCGAAATGACTGTCAGCCGGTGGTCGAGGAGCGCTACCCAGCTGTACGTAACGCTCTGATCTTGCTGAATAAATTTGTTCCAGCAAAACTCACCGGAACTGGGTGTTGCGTGTTTGGGTCCTTCCCAAGCAAGGCCGAAGCTGATAAAGTCGCGGCCCAACTTCCAGCCACACTGCCAAGTTTCGTGGCAAAAGGCAGCAACATCTCGATGTTGCACCGGACACTGCAGAACTTGTCCTGAGAAGCGGATGCACAGCATCCATACACGTTACAGGGGCGTCGCCAAGCGGTAAGGCACCAGGTTTTGATCCTGGCATGCGTTGGTTCGAATCCAGCCGCCCCTGCCATATTCCAAGAAGTTGTTGCAGCGTAGTTCCGACAACTTCCTGATGCATCAGGTCAAACCCAAGCCGGCAGGTACTTCACGTGTCCAAGATGATGGTCTTTACGGGGAACGCCAACCCCGATCTGGCTCGACGTGTTGTACGTCAACTGCACATCCCGCTGGGCGAAGCCTCCGTCGGCAAGTTCTCCGATGGCGAAATCAGCATCGAAATCAACGAGAACGTGCGCGGCAAGGACGTGTTCCTGATCCAGCCGACCTGCGCGCCGACCAACGACAACCTGATGGAACTGGTGGTGCTGGCCGATGCCTTCCGCCGCTCCTCGGCCAGTCGTATCACTGCAGTGATCCCCTACTTCGGCTATGCCCGCCAAGACCGCCGTCCGCGTTCGGCCCGGGTAGCGATCAGCGCGAAAGTAGTTGCCGACATGCTCACCGTGGTGGGCATTGATCGCGTTCTGACGGTTGACCTGCACGCCGACCAGATCCAGGGCTTCTTCGACATCCCGGTAGACAACATCTACGGCTCGCCGGTATTGATTGACGACATCATCGAGCAACGCTTCGACAACCTGATGATTGTCTCCCCGGACATCGGCGGCGTGGTTCGCGCCCGTGCCGTGGCCAAGACCCTCGGCGTCGACCTGGCGATCATCGACAAGCGTCGGCCCAAGGCCAACCAGTCCGAAGTGATGCACATCATCGGCGACGTCGAAGGCCGCACCTGCATCCTGGTCGACGACATGGTCGATACCGCCGGCACCCTGTGCCACGCCGCCAAGGCGCTGAAAGCACATGGCGCGGCAAAAGTCTTCGCCTACTGCACCCACCCGGTGCTGTCCGGCCGTGCCATCGAGAACATTGAAAACTCCGCACTGGACGAACTGGTGGTGACCAACACCATTCCCCTGTCCGCTGCGGCCCAGGCTTGCAGCCGTATCCGCCAGCTGGATATCGGCCCGATTGTCGCTGAGGCGGTACGCCGCATCAGCAATGAAGAATCGATCAGTGCGATGTTCCGCTAAGCGCGGACGTCCCTGAACGACATGTGCCCCGCCGAGTGCGGGGCTTTTTGCCCAACCGTCCGGATGCTGGTCGCAAGCATGAAGGACGGTTTGGTTATTGTGGAGAACTGAAATGACTGAATTTGCCCTGAATGCCGAAGTGCGTTCCGACCTGGGGAAAGGTGCGAGCCGCCGCCTGCGTCGTAACGCCGCCCTGGTTCCTGCCGTGATTTACGGTGGCGAAGCTGCCCCCGTATCGATCAGCATCCTGGCCAAAGACCTGGCCAAAATGCTCGAGAACGAAGCTGCCTTCAGCCATGTCCTGGCCCTGAATGTTGCCGGTGCTACCGAGAGCGTGCTGATCAAAGCCCTGCAGCGTCATCCCGCCAAAGGCTTCGTCCTGCACGCCGACTTCATTCGCGTCCAGGCCGATCACAAGCTGACCGCCCACGTTCCGCTGCACTTCATCAACCAGGAAACCTCGGTTGGCGTGAAGCAGCAAGGCGGTGAAGTGTCCCACACTGCCGTTGAAGTCGAAGTTTCCTGCCTGCCGAAAGACCTGCCGGAATTCCTCGAAGTCGACCTGGCGGCTGTTGAAGTCGGCCAGATCCTGCACCTCTCCGACCTCAAGCTACCGGCTGGCGTGCAACTGGTTGCCCTGGCTCATGGCAACGACCTGCCCGTCGCCAACATTCACGCTCCGCGCGTGAAAGACGAAGCGGCTGCCGAGTAATACTCGTCAAGCCTGACCGAGGGCTCCTGTCGTGACTGCCGTTCAACTGATCGTTGGCCTGGGAAATCCAGGCGCCGAATACGACCAGACCCGGCATAACGCAGGGGCCCTTTTCGTTGAGCGCCTGGCCGCCCAACAGAACGTCAGCCTCAGCCCGGATCGCAAGTATTTCGGCCTGTGTGGCAAGTTCAGCCATCAGGGTCGCGACGTTCGCCTGCTGATTCCCACCACCTACATGAACCGCAGCGGCCAGGCCGTGGCGGCACTGGCCAATTTCTTCCGGATCAGCCCGGACGCGATTCTGGTGGCGCACGACGAACTCGACATGCCGCCTGGCGTCGCCAAGCTCAAACAGGGCGGCGGGCACGGCGGGCATAACGGACTGCGCGACATCATTGCCCAACTGGGCAACCAGAACAGTTTTTACCGCCTGCGGCTTGGCATCGGCCACCCCGGACACAGCACCCAGGTTTCCGGCTATGTCCTCGGTCGCGCGCCGCGCGGCGAGCAGGAACTGCTGGACGCCAGCATCGACCTGGCCCTGGGCGTACTGCCGGAAATACTGGCGGGCGAATGGACCAAAGCGATGCACAAGCTGCACAGCCAGAAGGCTTCACTCTAACTATTCACCGCCTCTAGCGGGCGAGGGACACACCATGGGATTCAACTGCGGCATCGTCGGCCTGCCCAACGTCGGCAAGTCCACCCTGTTCAACGCCTTGACCAAGTCCGGGATCGCTGCCGAGAACTTTCCGTTCTGCACCATCGAACCCAACACCGGCATCGTGCCGATGCCCGACGCGCGCCTCGCGGCCCTGGCGGAGATCGTCAAGCCCGAGCGCGTCCTGCCGACCACCATGGAGTTCGTCGACATTGCCGGACTGGTCGCCGGTGCCTCCAAGGGCGAAGGCCTGGGTAACAAGTTCCTCGCCAACATCCGCGAGACCGATGCGATCGCCCACGTGGTGCGCTGCTTCGAGGACGACAACGTGATTCACGTGTCCAACAGCGTTGACCCCAAGCGCGACATCGAGATAATTGATCTCGAACTGATCTTCGCCGACCTCGACAGCTGCGAAAAGCAGCTGCAGAAAGTCACCCGCAACGCCAAGGGCGGCGACAAGGAAGCCGTGGCGCAAAAGGCCCTGCTGGAGCGACTGATCGCCCACTTCACCGAGGCCAAGCCGGCCCGCACCCTGCTGAAAACCATGGGCGACGACGAGAAGCAACTGGTGCGCGGTTTCCACCTGCTGACCAGCAAGCCGGTGATGTACATCGCCAACGTCGCCGAGGACGGCTTCGACAACAACCCGCTGCTCGACATCGTCAACCAGATCGCCGCGGCCGAAGGCGCCCCCGTGGTTCCGGTGTGCAACAAGATCGAGGCGGAAATCGCCGAACTCGACGACGGCGAAGAGAAGGACATGTTCCTCGAAGCGCTCGGCCTCGAAGAGCCTGGCCTGAACCGCGTGATCCGCGCCGGTTACCAGTTGCTCAACCTGCAGACCTACTTTACCGCCGGGGTCAAGGAAGTCCGCGCCTGGACCGTCCGCGTCGGCGCCACCGCGCCGCAGGCCGCCGCTGTGATCCACACCGACTTCGAGAAAGGCTTCATCCGCGCCGAAGTCATCGCCTATGACGACTTCATCCAGTACAAGGGCGAAGCCGGGGCCAAGGAAGCCGGCAAGTGGCGCCTGGAAGGCAAGGACTACATCGTCAAGGATGGCGACGTGATGCACTTCCGCTTCAACGTCTAAACAGGACATCGGATTTCGGCGTATTTTACCGGACACAAAACCCCGCATTGTCTTGTACTTGCGGGGTTTTTTGTTCCTCCTATATCCATCTCCGTCCATTGCCAGCCGGGTACTTACCGGGCACGGTACAGGGTATGAAGCCAAAGCCGGGTATCAAAAAACCGGGTATGTTTCGAATCAGGAGAACAGGCCATGCTGACCGATACCCAATGCCGTACCGCCAAGCCAAAGGATAAGCCCTACAAGCTCACAGACGGCAAAGGGCTGTATTTGGAGATCAAGCCAAACGGGGTGAAGGCCTGGCGCTACCGCTTCGAGTTGCGTCAAGGCGATGCCGCCAAGGAGAGCACCTTTGAGTTAGGCGACTACGCAATTGCCCCAAGCGGAGCGGCGACTGGCAGAGCTTCCTGAAAGCCAACAACCTGCTTGGCAGCATGAGTCGGCGTGGTAATTGCCACGACAATGCAGTGGCAGAGAGCTTCTTTCAGCTGCTCAAGCGCGAGAGAATCAAGCGAAAGACCTACAGCACACGACAGGACGCTCGGGCGGATGCTTTCGATTACATCGAGATGTTCTACAACCCGAAACGACGGCATGGTTTCAATAACCAGCTGTCACCGGTAGAGTTTGAGAAGCGACATTTACTGAGTTTGGAAAGTGTCTAGGGAATACGGGGCGATTCAGAGAATCTCTGCTTGCAACCGGGCCTCGAATCCCGGGGATTTCCATATCTATTGAATAGCGCTACTGGTACCGTTATGCAGCTTGCAAGATCAATCGGGCGTTCGGTAAGAAGGAGTCTTCAAGTGAATAGACACTCCATCACTTTCTTAGGTTTTACAGCTGCGTTGATTTTTGCCTCTTCCGCAGCGCTAGCTCAAACCACCTGTTCAGCAGACAGTTTCGGCAACACGACTTGCCGGGACAGTAGCGGCAACACAACGCGTGGCAGTACCGACTCGTTTGGCAACACAACCTGGCGAGATAGTAGCGGTAATACAACTCGGCAAAGTACCGATTCGTTCGGGAACACCACGTTGCGTGACAGCAATGGAAATACCACTCGCGGCAATACCGATTCTTTCGGCAACACAACTTGGCGTGATAGCAACGGTAACACCACTCGGCAGAGCACCGACTCGTTCGGAAATACCACCTTGCGCGATAGCAACGGCAATACCACTCGGTGCAGTGCCGATGCGTTTGGAAACACTACGTGTCGTTAGCATTTCATAAGCTATAAAATTATTTAATTCAAATAGTTGCGTGCATTTTTTGATCGCAAACGAATGCCCATCGCTTTGCGGTCGCCATAAATAATTTGGTCAAACGCAATTGCCGGGGGTTGCGGCGAAATTACGCTGATTAGATCACGCAAGACTAAATCTAAAAGCCGACGACCGACCTCCAAATACTGGCAACCTACATCTGCGGAGCTCCGAGTGGATTACGATCCAAGCTACACAGAAGATGAGCTCATCCGGTTTGTCCTAGAAAATGACATGAACATCTCGCTCTTGGCGCCAGGGCAAATCTCACGCGCTGTGGCCATAGCAGCCATCATTAGAAATCCAGACTCCATCAAATGGATTCCAAACAATTGCCGCTGCCGGTGGCCGCCGACAAGGCGATGACTTTCTGGTTATCCGGCGATACGCTCTTACGGGCACTCACCAGGGCATCGCGTAGTTTGGCCAACGCGTCTTTCTGAAAATCAAACAGCGTGACCTTTATGCCCGCGCTCCCTGTGTGCCAGCCTGACCGGCAGCGCGGTCCTGGTTCTTGTTGATCATGAAATTGAGCAGGTAGTCGCGGCAAAGCTGCATCACCTGCAAGCCAGGGTTAACCGCCCAAGAGAGCCCTTACGCAGGCAGTGAGCTACCTCTGGCATCCAGCACGGCGCAGGCGCTCGACATCGTCAGTGGTTATCCTGGCATCCAGCTCCACCAGCAGCTCACCGGCCCTGACCTGCTGGCCGTCCTGCACGTGGATAGTCTTGGCCACCGCCACTTCGCTGGGCTGGGCTGGATGACCTTGCTCTTGCAGCTGGGGACAATCTTGCCGCTGGATGAGGCGCGGTGCCGGATGCACCGGCTGCTCCTGCAGCGCCAAGGCCTGCCCCGCTCAGGCAACCCTGGCCAGTTGCTCGCGCGCCCGGGCCAGGCCCTGTTCCAGCGCCTCCGCGCCCAGATTGAGGCCCTCGGCGTGCACGAACTGCACCTGATGAATACCGATGAAGCCCAGCGCCTGGCGCAGGTAGGGCTCCTGGTGATCCAGCGTGCTGCCGGCATAGATGCCGCCACGGGCCGTCAGCACGAAGGCGCGCTTGCCGGTGAGCAGGCCTTGCGGGCCGGTTTCGGTGTATTTGAAGGTCAGCCCGGCACGCAGCACATGGTCCAGCCAGGCCTTGAGCGTGCTGGGGATGGCGAAGTTGTACATGGGCGCGGCCAGCACCAGCACATCGGCCGCCAGCAATTCCTCGGTCAGCCGGTTGGAGCGCTGCAGGGCTGCCTGCTCGGCGGGCGACTGTTGCTCGGCCGGTTTCAGCCAGCCGCCCAGCAAGTCTGCATCGAGGTGCGGAACCGGCTCGAGCGCCAGGTCACGCAGCTGCACCTGGTCGGCCGGGTGGGCCTGCTGCCATTGCGCGATGAACTGTTGCGTCAGTTCGCGGGAAACCGAACCTTGCTGACGGGCGCTGCTTTCGATAACCAGAATACGGGACATGGGTGTTACCTCCATCGGATGCCTGCGGTTGTGATGGAGCCAGACTAGAGATTGACAAATAGATTAAAAAGCGCAAATTTCTGCTTTAAACAATCTATTTAGCTGATATTTTACCGCCAAGGATTGTCCCTTGCCGGTCTGCGGAGAACGCCATGAAAGCCCCACGGGTAACCCTTGACCAATGGCGCACGCTGCAAGCGGTGGTCGACGAGGGCGGCTTTGCCCAGGCCGCCGAGGTGCTGCACCGCTCGCAATCCTCGGTGAGCTACGGCGTGGCGCGCCTGCAGGAGCAGCTGGGCATGCCGCTGCTGCGCATCGACGGGCGCAAGGCCGTGCTGACCGAGGAAGGCAGCGTGCTGCTGCGCCGCTCGCGCCAGCTGGTCAAGCAGGCGCGGCAGCTGGAAGAGCTGGCTCACCAGCTGGAGCAGGGCTGGGAGGCCGAGGTCCGCCTGGTGGTCGATGCCGCCTATCCGACGGCGCGTCTGATCCGCGCCCTCAGCGCCTTCATGCCGCAGAGCCGCGGCTGCCGGGTGCGCCTGCGCGAGGAAGTGCTGTCCGGGGTGGAGCAGGTATTTCTCGAAGGCGGGGCCGACCTGGCAATTACCGGCGCGACCCTGCAGGGTTACCTGGGCAGCGAACTGAACGAAGTCGAGTTCATTGCCGTGGCCCATCCGCAGCACGCCCTGCACCAGTTGCAGCGCGAACTGGGCTTCGAGGACCTGGAAAGCCAGCTGCAAGTGGTGATCCGCGACTCGGGTAGCGTGCAACCGCGCGATGTCGGCTGGCTCGGCGCGGAACAGCGCTGGACGGTCGGCAGCCTGGCCACCGCTGCCAGCTTCGTCAGCCGCGGCCTGGGTTTCGCCTGGCTGCCGCGCCACCTGATCGAGCGCGAGCTGCAGGAAGCCAGCCTGCAACCGCTGCGCCTGGGTGCCGGTGGCCTGCGCCGGCCGCGCTTCAACCTGTATGCCAGCAAGGAAAAGCCCCTGGGCCCGGCAACGCGGATTCTCATCGAGCTGATCAAGACCTATGATGGCGCGGCGCTCGACGCTCCGTTTGCCGCGCCCCTGCCACCCTCCAGCGAGGAATTTTGATGGCCTACTTCAGGAACGACGGTTGCCAGCTGCATTACGAAGAGTACGGCGTTGGCACCCCCGTCGTGCTGCTGCACGGGCTCGGCTCGAGCACCCGCGACTGGGAGAACCAGACATCCGCACTGGCCGCCCAGTATCAGGTGATCCTCTTCGACCTGCGCGGCCACGGGCGCTCCGACCGGCCGCGGGAGGACTACAGCATCGAGGGCTTCGCCGACGACGTGCTGGCCCTGCTCGATCATCTGCAGCTGCCCCAGGTGCATCTGGTCGGGATTTCCATGGGTGGCATGGTGGCCTTCCAGCTGGCGGTCGATCACCCGCAGCGGCTGCTCAGCCTGACCATCGTCAACAGCAGTCCCGAGGTCAAGGTCAACAGCCTGGCCAGCGCCATGCAGCTCGGCAAGCGCTGGCTGTTTTCGCGCCTGCTGAGCATGCAGAGCATCGGCAAGATGATCAGCCAGCTGCTGTTCCCCAAGCCCGGGCAGGCGGCCATGCGCGACCAGGTCGTCGAACGCTGGCGCTTGAATGACAAGCACGCCTATCTGGCCAGCCTGGATGCCATCATCGGCTGGGGCGTGCGCAAGCGCCTGCCAACGATCGCCTGCCCGGTGCTGGTGGTCGCTGCCGACCAGGACTACACCCCGGTAGCCCAGAAAGCGGCCTACGTTGCCGAACTGCACGACGCGCGGCTGCAAGTGATAGAAGATTCACGCCACGCCACCCCGATCGACCAGGCGCAACGCTTCAACGCTGTGCTGCTCGAATTTCTCGACAACATCCCGACCAAGGAACAATGACATGCTGAAGAAACTACTGATCGCCGCCAGCACCCTGCTGCTGGCCAGCCAGCTGATGGCTGCCGATGCCGTGAACAAGCGCCCGCACGTGCTGCTGACCACCAGCATGGGCGAAATCGAACTGGAACTGAAAGCCGACAAGGCGCCGATCAGCGTGGAAAACTTCCTCGCCTACGTCGACAGCGGCCACTACGACAACACCATTTTCCACCGGGTCATTCCCAACTTCATGATCCAGGGCGGCGGCTTTACCGCCGACATGGAACAGAAGGAAACCCGCGCGCCGATCAAGAACGAGGCCGACAACGGCCTGCTCAACCGCCGGGGCTCGGTGGCCATGGCGCGTACCGGCGTGGTGGACTCGGCAACCAGCCAGTTCTTCATCAACAGCCAGGACAACGACTTCCTCAACAACGGCGCGCGCGATTTCGGCTATGCCGTGTTCGCCAGCGTGGTCCGCGGGATGGACGTGGTCGACCGCATCTCCGACGTCAGCACCACCAGCAAAGCCGGGATGGGCGACGTGCCGATCAAGCCGGTAGTGCTGGTCAGCGCCAAGCGCCTGCCCTGACCCCAGCAACACTCTGGTGGGTTATGCCGCTGCGCGGCCAACCCACCCTGCGAGGGCCGGAGCAACCGCCTACTGCGGCATGCCGTATTTGCTCTTGAACTGTTTGATGGTGTCTGCCGGCAGCTTCTCTTCCTTGGCCAGCACGTAGATCACCCGCTCGCCGTTCGGCCCACCGCCGATATCGGTGTAACGAAAGGTCGGTTCGCCGATCTTGTTCATTTCAGTCATGTCGCCGGCGCGGCGGAACACGTAGATCACCTCGTCCTGGCGAATCTCGCCGTAGAACGGCCAGGCTGATGGCAGCGCTACCCGGTAGAACTGATAGGCGGCAACCTGCGCCAGCGGCTTGTCCTGCTCGCCGGCACCCAGCGCCAGCACCACCGACTGTCCCCAGCTGTCCTTTTCGCCCAGATCGCGCAGCACCGGCGCCTTGCCTGTATCGAGAAAGCCGCGGAACACGCTGTAGTCATCGAACAGATAGAGCTTGTCTGCGGTACGCACCTGGTACCAGTCTTCGTTGTTCGGCGCCGGGGCCTTGCTGGCGACAGGTTTGACTGTGCTGCACGCCGCAATGGCAACCAGCAGACAGGCAAGCGAAACGGGTTTGAGAAACGACATGGCAACTCCTGAGAGGGTGATTGGCCATGTCACTCTGCCCGGCCTGCGTTACAGCCAGATGACCCGCGGATGACCGGATGATGACGGCCCCCGGTTGCCGGCCGCAGGCTAGCGCGGCTGCTGCCGGACCAGGATCAAGCGGTCGGTGGCAAAGCCGCGTGCCGCCGCCTCTGCCTTGAAGCGCTCGATCAGTTCCGGGCTGACGGTTGGCGTGCGCGCCAGCAGCCAGAGGTAATCGGTGCTGTAGCCAGACACGAAGGCGTACTGGTAGTCCTGCTGGTCCAGGGCGAAGATGCCGTAGGCACCGTAGAACGGACCGAAGAACGAGACTTTCAGGTAGCCCTGGTCCGCCCCGCCCATCAGGTAGGCCTTGCCTTCGGCCTCCTTCCACTGCTGCTCCTCAGGCGAGTAGCCGCGGTTCAGCACACGGATGCCGCCATCTTCGCGCAGGCTGTAGTGGGCACTGACCTGCTCCAGGCCGCGCTCGAAGGAATGATCGAGCCGGGCTATTTCGTACCAGGTGCCCAGGTAGCGGTTGGCGTCGAAGGGCTGTACCGCGGTCACGCCCTCGGGCAGCCCGGTACAGGCGGTCAGCAACAGGGACAGCAGCAGAGTAAAGGCACGCATGGGGACATCTCCAGGACAGGCATGGCTGGGGAAGCGGTGTCCGACCGGATCGGCGCACAGCCACAGGGCCCCTACTGTAACGGCTGTTGAGCGCCAGCAGCAGCGCGAACTGTGCCTGACTCACGCGCACGCTGGCGGGAGGCGGCCGGCACATCGGTTTACCTGCACAGATCAATAAAATTCGTGCATTTCAGGTTAGTCTTGGCAAGACCCAAGCAAACGGAGTGACATGGTGATTCTGGCAGCCGACCTCGGAGGTACCCAGTCGCGCCTGTTGCTCGCCCGCCGCCAGAGCGACGGCTGGCAGGCACTGCGGCAGAGCACCTTGCGCAGCCAGGATTTCAGCAGTTTCGCCGAGTTGCTGGCAGCCTTCCTGCGCCCCGGAGAGCAGCCCGACAGTGCCTGCATCGCGGCGGCCGGCCCGCTCAGCAACGGCCGCCTGCAGCTGACCAACCTGCCCTGGCTGCTGGATGCCGCAGCCATCAGCCGCCAATACGCTATCCCCCGGGTGCGCCTGCTCAACGATTTCGCCGCCCAGGCCCACGCCCTGCGCCAGTTGCAACCGCAGCAGCGGTGCGCGCTGCAAGCCGGCACACCACAGGCGGACGGGGTCTGCGCCCTGCTCGGCGCCGGTACCGGGCTGGGCATGGCCCTGCTGGCGGGCAATCCGGCGCAGCCATTGGCACTGCCCAGCCAGGGCGGCCATGCAGACTTCGCCCCGCAGGACCAGCAGCAGATCGACTTGCTGCGCTACCTGCTGCCAACCCATGGCCGGGTCAGCCTCGAGTTGCTGCTCAGCGGCCAGGGCCTGAGCCGGCTCTACGCCTTCCTCGACGAGCGGCCAGTGACGGCAGCGGACTTGCCGGATGCCCAGGCCATCAGTCTAGCGGCGGCAGCCGGGGATAGCGTGGCCGAGCAGACCCTGCAGCTGTTTGCCCGCCTGCTCGGCGGCGCCGCAGGCAACCTGGCGCTGACCAGCCTGGCCTTTGGCGGAGTCTACTTGTCCGGCGGTATCGCGCCGAAAATGCTGCCTTACCTGCAGCAGGCCGAAGTCCGCGAGGCCTTCTGCAACCGGCCGCCGATGCGCGCACTGCTGGAACGCATTCCCCTCTACGTGGTACTGGACGAGTACCTCGGGCTGCAGGGCGCCGCCCAGGTTGCCGCCGGGCTGGATCGGGACAGCCAGCCATGAGGCAAAGCACCCCCAAAGCGCCGCGCCTGTCCTGGCAATATGCCCGCCTGATGGCGCCTTACTGGCACAGCGCGCGCAAATGGAAGGTACGCAGCGCCATCGCCATCCTGATTGCGCTGACGCTGTGCCAGGTCGGGCT
Organism: Pseudomonas sp. N040; assembly: GCF_015637705.1. Lineage (GTDB taxonomy): Bacteria > Pseudomonadota > Gammaproteobacteria > Pseudomonadales > Pseudomonadaceae > Aquipseudomonas. The sequence continues at coordinate 183,619 of NZ_JADOBE010000006.1, forward strand.
GGCGATCTGGGCCAGCTACTGGCATCGCGGGCTGTTCGATGCACTCGAGGCGCGTTCGCTGGATGACCTGCTGATCCAGAGCGGCACCTTCGTGCTGATCCTCGCCCTGACCATGCTGGTCACCGCCCTGCACCTGCACGTCAAGCGCTGGCTGCAACTGGACTGGCGCAGCTGGCTGACCGAGATACTGCTCGACAACTGGTTGCAGCGCGGCCACCACTATCAGCTGCAGTACACCCCCGGCGAGCATGACAACCCGGACGGGCGGATTGCCGAAGATATTCGTATCGCCACCGAATCGGCCATCGGCCTGGTGCATTCGCTGCTCTACTCGCTGCTGATTCTGGGCAGCTTCATCGACATCCTGCAGAGTGTCTCCGGCAGCCTGAACATTCCCGGCACCGACATCCTGGTGCCCGGCTACCTGGTCATCCTGGCCTTTCTCTACGCCGGTGCCGGCACCGTGCTCGGCCTGCTGCTCGGACGGCCGCTGACCCGCGCGACCAACTGGCTGCAGACCGTCGAGGCCAACCTGCGCTTCGGTCTGGCGCGCGCCCGCGAAAACTCCGAACCGATTGCCCTGATGCGTGGCGAAGTGATCGAGCACCACCACGCCAGCAGCCTGTTCCGCGACGTCGGGCGCGGCTGGAACCGGCAGACCCTGGGCTACATGGGCATCGTGACGTTCTCCGCCGGCTATGGCGTGTTGCTGCCGGTGTTTCCGATCCTGGTGGCCGCCCCGCAATACATTGCCGGCGCCATGACCCTCGGCGTGCTGATGCAGGCGGCGCAGGCCTTCCAGCGCCTGACCTCGGCGCTGTCCTGGCCGATCGACAACCTCGGCGAACTGGCCAAGTGCCGGGCTTCGTTCGACCGCGTGGCAACCCTCTACCGCGACATGCTGCAACTGGAGGAACTGGCCAACCAGCCGATCGAGCACCGCATCGTGCTGCAACATGGCCGCGCCAGTGAACTGGTGCTCAAGGACCTGTGCCTGGCCACGCCGGATGGGGAAGTGCTGGTGGAGAACCTCAACGTCACCATCCGGCGCGGCGAACGGATCCTGATCACCGGCGACCCGGCCGTCACCATCAGCCTGTTCAAGGCGGTGGCCGGGCTCTGGCCGTGGGGCAACGGGGCAATCCTGCTACCGGACGATGTCAGCATCATGTTCCTGCCACAGCGACCGTTCCTCCCCGACGGCACGCTGCGCAACGCACTGACCTACCCGCGTGCCAGCAGCCACTACAGCACTTCGGCGATTCATCATGCCCTCGAATGCGCCGGCGTGGCCTGGCTGTCCCCGCGCCTGGAGGAAAGCGACAAATGGGATCGCAACCTGCCGCTGCGTGCCCAGCAGCGCCTGGGGATAGCCCGCTTGTTCCTGCACAGCCCGGCCTGGGTGTTCATCGAGGAGGCCACCGATGCCTTCGACCCCAAGGGCGAGGACTGCATGCTGGAGATGATGCACCGCGAACTGCCCAACACCACGCAGCTGACCATCAGCTTCCACAGCGACCTGGACCACCACTACTCGCGCAAGCTGATCCTCAACCGGCAGACCGAACCGCGCATCCTCGCCTGCGCCACCGACCGCTGCCAGCTACGCAAACAGTGACGGCAGCCAGCCGCGCTCGACACTCTCGCGGAAACACCAGGCCGGCGTGGTTTCGGTCTTGTAGTTCCAGAAGAACCAGCCCTGGTACTTCTCGAAGGTGGCCAGCTGGGCGGCGGCATAACCGCGATAGGCGACGTTCTGCTGGAATTTGTCCATCGCCTCCATGGCGTGGTTGAACGGCCCCTGCGCCCACAGCGACACCACCTTCAGGTCCAGCCCCAGGCTCCACTCGCCGCAGAAGGCCGGCAGGCCGAGTTCGTTGATGATCGCATCGGCCTCGGTCTTCCACTCACCGGCGGCCTTGCGCAGGTGGCCATAGATATCCATGTCGATATCGCCGCGCTCGAAGCACTGGTAGCGGTGAATGTCGAACATCACGTTCTGGTACTGCGGCGCCTGCATGAAGCCCAGGTACTCGCGGAAATCGCGGAAGCCGTCATGGAACACCACCGCCACGCTCTGCGCCGGGCAATGCTTGCGGATCCGTGCATAGGCTTCCAGGTAATAGGCCTTGAGATAGTCGGTGGGCACATCCCAGCGCGGCTCATTCAAGGCCTCGATGGCGTGCAGCGCCGGATGCCCGGCATAGCGCTCGGCCAGCCGCTCCAGCACCGACAGTGAATGCTCCAGGTACTCGGGGCGAGTATGCCATTCACAGACATCCTTGATCCCGCCATTGTCGAAGCCGTTCTGGCAGCCCGGCGCAGCGTGCAGGTCGAGCACCACGTGGAGGCCGAACTCCTGGGCCCAGGCCATGGCCTGGTCGAGCACCTCGATGCCGCCCTCGACAAACGGATAGCGCGCGCTGCCGTAACTGGGGTGCCAGGGATAATCCGCACCGAAGATCCAGTGCCCCAGCGGGATGCGCACGGCATTGATCCCGCGCTGCGCCAGCCAGGCAAAGTCGTCGCGGTTGATCCAGCGCTGCCAGTGCGCGCGCAGCCGCTCACCGGCCTGCGCACCGAGCTCGGCGCACCAGGTGGTTTCATCGGTGGCCGCCAGGCCTTCGAACAGGCTGGGCACCATCCACTTCTCCAGCACCAGCCAGCTGCCCAGATTGACCCCACGCAGTTTCGTACTTGCCGCAGCCATGACACTACTCTCCCCGGGAAACCACTCAACGAATGCCCAGAAGCATAGTGCCGCCCGGAGAGCCTGCATTGACGCATGGCAAGCTTGCTGCAGGCAGCTGCCGGATCGGGCGCGGAGCAGCAGGAAAGCTCAGCGCGTAATTGCTGGATAACGCCTGATAGTCAGCGGATTTCCAATCCGGCACCAATCCGCACCTATAACCCCACGCTGAACCATAAAAAACGCCCCGAAGATCGGGGCGTCGTTTTGCGACTCGCGGGTTAGTCGGCAGACTGCAGCACCGGACCATCACCTTCCTTGACCCGGTACCAGGCGGCATACAGCGCCGGCAGCACCAGCAGGGTCAGCACGGTGGCGACGATCAGGCCACCCATGATCGCCACCGCCATCGGCCCGAAGAACACACTGCGCACCAGCGGCACCATCGCCAGCACGGCGGCCAGCGCGGTCAGCACGATCGGCCGGAAGCGGCGCACCGTGGCATCGATGATCGCCTGCCGGCGCGGCGAGCCAGCCGCGACATCCTTCTCGATCTGGTCGATCAGGATCACCGAGTTGCGCATGATCATGCCGGACAGCGCGATGGTGCCGAGCATGGCGACAAAGCCGAAGGGTTGCTGGAACACCAGCAGGAACAGGACCACGCCGATCAGGCCGAAAGGCGCGCTGAGGAACACCATGGCCGACAGCGAGAAACTGCGCAGTTGCAGCATCAGCAAGGTCAGCACCACCACCAGGAACAACGGAATCCCGGCATTCACCGATGTCTGCCCATCGGCGGAATCCTCCACCGTGCCACCCACTTCGAGACGGTAGCCGTCCGGCATTTCGGACTCGATGCCCGCCAGGGTCGGCATGATCTGTGCGGTCACCGGTGCGGGCAGGCTGCCATCGTAGATATCCGCACGCACGGTTACCGTCGGCAAGCGGTCGCGGCGCCAGATAATGCCCTCTTCAAAGCCGTACTCGAGGGTGGCCACCTGCGACAGCGCGACACTCTTGCCGCTGTCCGTCTGCACGGTCAGGCTCGGCAGTTGCGAGAGCAGGCCGCGCTCGCTGGAGGTCCCGCGCAGGAGCACTTCGATCAACTCGTTGCCCTCGCGATAGGTGCTCACGGTCATCCCGCTCAGCAGGCTTTGCATCGCCTGCGACACATCCGCCGTGGAAACCCCGAGCACCCGGGCGCGATCCTGATCGATCTGCAGGCGCACCACCTTGCTCGGCTCTTCCCAGTTCAGGTGGACGTTCACCACGTGCGGGTTTTCCCGCACCTTGTCGGCGACCTTGCGGGCCAGCTGGCGGACCTGGTCGATATGCTCGCCCGACAGGCGCAACTGGATCGGATAACCGACCGGCGGACCATTTTCCAGACGTGAGACGCGCGAGCGTACGGCAGGGAACTGCTCGTCCAGTACTTCAATCAGCCAGTTGCGGATCTTTTCGCGTTCCTTGGCCGACTTGGTTAGCACCACGAACTGGGCAAAACTGGGTGCCGGCATCTGCTGGTCGAGCGGCAGGTAGAAGCGTGGCGCGCCCGAGCCGATATAAGCCACATAGTTCTCGATGCCGGGCTGGCTCTGGATCAGTTTCTCCAGGCGCGCCGCCTCGCTCTCGGTGGCCTTGAGCGACGAGCCCTCGGCCAGCTTCAGGTCGACCATCAGTTCGTAGCGGCCGGAGGCCGGGAAGAACTGCACCGGGATGTACTTGAACAGCACCAGCGACACCAGGAAAGCCGCCACCGTCAACAGCAGCACCCGTTTGCGGTTGTCCACACACCAGAACAGCACGCTCCGGAAACGCGTGTAAAAGGGCTTGTCATAAGGGTCATGGGCCTTTTCGCCGGCACGCAGCTTGGCCGCCGTTGGCAGCAGGCGATAGCCGAGGTAGGGCACGAACACCACCGCGGCGAACCAGGAAACCACCAGGGCAATGGTGACCACCGAGAAGATCGAGCCGGTGTATTCACCGGTGCCGGACTTTGCCGTGGCAATCGGCAAAAAGCCCGCCGCGGTGATCAGCGTGCCGGTCAGCATCGGGAACGCGGTGTTGCTCCAGGCAAAGCCGGCGGCCTTGATGCGGTCGAAGCCCTGCTCCATTTTCACCGCCATCATCTCCACCGCGATGATCGCATCGTCGACCAGCAGCCCGAGCGCCAGAATCAGCGCGCCGAGGGAAATCTTGTGCAGGCCGACATCGAAGTAGTACATCAGGCTGAAGGTCATCGCCAGCACGATGGGAATCGACAATGCGACCACCAGGCCGCTGCGCGCGCCCAGGGAGAAGAAGCTCACCAACAGCACGATGGCCAGGGCTTCAGCGAGCGCCCGCAGGAACTCGCCGACCCCGCGCTTGACCGCCACCGGCTGATCGGAAACCTTGCTCAGCTGCATGCCCAGCGGCAGGGTCTCCTGCAGGCGGGCGAACTCCTTGTCGAGTGCCGCGCCAAGCACCAGGATGTCACCACCAGCCTTCATCGACACCGCCAGGCCAATCGCATTCTCGCCCATGAAGCGCATCCGCGGTGCCGGTGGATCATTGAACGAGCGCCGCACATCGGCCACATCGCTGATGCGGAAAGTCCGGTCGCCGATCCGCAGCGGGAAGTTGCGAATCTCGTCCACCGAGTCGAAGCGGCCACTGACCCGCAACTGCACCCGCTCCTGGGTGGTCTCAAAGAAACCGGCAGGGGCCACGGTGTTCTGCTGGTTCAGCGCCTGCTGCACCGCCTCCAGCGGCAGCCCCAGATTGGCGGCCTTGGCGTTGGACAGCTCGATCCAGATTTTCTCGTCCTGCAGGCCAAGCAGCTCGATGCGCCCGACATCCTTGACCCTCTGCAGCTGCAATTGCAGGCGGTCGGCATAATCCTTGAGCACCGCGTAGTCATAGCCTTCGCCGGTCAGCGCGTAGATATTGCCGTAGACCGTACCAAACTCGTCATTGAAGAACGGGCCGAGCACGCCCTGCGGCAGGGTGTGGCGAATATCGCTGATCTTCTTCCGCACCTGGTACCAGGCAACCTCGTTTTCCGCAGGCTTGAGATACTCCTGGGTCAGGAAGGTCACCTGCGATTCACCTGGCCGCGAGTAGGAAACGATCTCCTTGAACTCGCCGGCTTCCATCAGCTTCTTTTCGATGCGGTCGGTCACCTGCAGCGCGACCTCTTCCGCGCTGGCGCCCGGCCAGATGGTGCGGATCATCATGGCGTGCCATGAGATCGGCGGGTCTTCGGCCTGCGACAGCTTGGTGTAGGCAATCGCACCGGCGACACTGCACAGGAGGATCAGGTACAGCACGACCTGGCGGTTCTTTACCGCCCAGATGGAAAGGTTGAAATTCATCCAGCCCTACTCCTTGCCTGCCAGTGTGACCGGACGGTTGTCGCGGTCGACGGTGCGCACCTTGACGCCTTCCTTGAGCACCTGCACCCCGGCAGACACCACCCAGTCAGTGGCCTTCAGGCCTGCCAGGATGGGAACCTGCTCTTCGCCATAGGCACCGGCCTGCACTGCGACCCGCTGCAGGGTCGCGGATGCCGGATCGACGACCCAGACATAGGTCTTGCCGGCATCCGCGGTGAGTGCCGAAAGGGGTACCGACAGCGGTATGTCACCGGCCTGGCTGACAAACACCTGGGCACTCTGGCCCAGCTCGACGGGGGCCTCGGTGTCTTCAACAATGGTCACCCGGGCCGCGTAGGTACGCGATTGCGGATCGGCTGCCGGGGAGATTTCGCGCAGTTTTCCGGCGAAAAAAGTCCCGGGCCGCGACCACAGTTCGATGCGCACACCCTGACCAGCACTGAACTGGCCGATGCTGCCTTCCGGCAGACTGATGACGATTTCACGCTCGCCATCGGCCGCCAGATTGAAAACAGTCTGCCCCGCCGCCACCACCTGCCCGACTTCCAGCATGCGCCGGGAAATCACGCCATCGCGGGGCGCGCGCAGAACGGCGTAGCCGGCCTGGTTGCGGCTGACATCGTATTCGGCCTTGGCCTGCTTCAACCTGGCCTCACCCGCCTGATAGAGATTTTCCGCATTGTCGTACTGCGAGCGACTGACCAGTTGCCGCGCGAACAGCTGCTTGTAGCGATCGCGCTCGGCGCGCACCAGCGCGAGGTTGGCCTCTGCCGCCGCCACTTGGGCGCGCATGGCGCCCAGCTGCAGCTGCACATCCTTCGGATCCAGCTCGGCCAGCACCTGGCCCTTCTTGACTTGATCTCCGCTGTCCACCAGGCGTTTGGTCACTTCACCGCCAATGCGAAAGGCCAGGTCCGGCTCAAAGCGCGCACGCACTTCGCCAGGATAGGCTTCCAGTTGCGCCAGCGCTGGCTGCGGGTTGACCACCATCACCGGGCGCGGGCGCTGGGTGTCGGCCTGATCATTGCCGCAACCCGCCAGCAGGACAGCAAGACCGAGCGGAAAAACCAGGAACAGGACGCGTCGTAACATGGCGAATGACCTTAGCAAGCAAGGGGGGGGTTCATATTATTGAACTGCAGAGTATAGTAATGACACCCTTGTGCCCAGTCCAGCATTTGTAAATGAACCTCTCAGACCCCGCCGCACCGTCGAGCCCCGGACGCCCGAAAGATCCGGCCAAGCGCCAGGCCATCCTGGACGCCGCCAAACGCCTGTTCCTGCACAAGGGCTATGACGGCAGCAGCATGGACGCGATTGCGGCGGAAGCCGGGGTCTCCAAACTGACGGTGTACAGCCACTTCACTGACAAGGAGACGCTGTTTTCCGCCGCGGTAAAGTCGAAGTGCGAAGAGCAGCTGCCACAACCCTTCTTCGAGCCATCCAGCGAGACCTCGATCGAAAGCGCACTGCTGAATATCGGTCGCGGTTTTCACAGCCTGGTCAACAGCAGCGAGTCGATCGAGCTGCACCGGGTGATGGTGGCGCAGGCCAATGCCAACCCCAAGCTGTCGCAGCTGTTCATGGATGCCGGCCCGCAGCGCGTGATGCGCGAGATGGAGCGCCTGCTGCTGCAGGCCGATCAGAATGGCCAGCTGCGGGTTCCCGACCCGACGCGCGCCGCCGGGCACTTCTTCTGCATGATCAAGGGCACCAACAACCTGCTCCTGCTGCTCGGTTGCAGCCCGGAACTTGCCGATGACGCCGAAGTCGCGGCACATGTGCAGGACGTGGTGGAGGTGTTCATGCGCGCCTACCGGGCTCAACCGGGGTAAAGCGCTTCAGTCGCCGGGCTTGAGGGATTTCTTCGGATAGATGTCGTAGCGGCTCGACTTGCCTTCCAGGGCGTAAGCCGGCTTGACCCCCTCGACCGCCGGGGCCTTGCGCGGGCGCTTGACCACCACCCGGTGCGTGGCCAGGGCCAGCGCCGCCGCGAGCAGCGCCGGGGCATCCACATCGGCCCCGACCAGCGGGCGGAACAGGCGCATTTCCTTCTTCACCTGGGCACTCTTGTCGCGATGCGGAAACATCGGGTCGAGATAGATCACCTGCGGCGGCTCGCCGGCCCAGGCCTGCATCAGTTCGATGGCATCCGCGCCATGCAACTGCATGCGCGCCACGATCGGTGCGACCTCGGCATCTGCCGCCGCGCGGCGCAGGCCATCCTCGAGCAGGGCCGCCACCAGGGGCTGGCGCTCGATCAGCGCGACCGGGCAACCCAGCGTCGCCAGCACGAAGGCATCGCGGCCCAGCCCGGCGGTCGCATCCAGCACCCGCGGACGAACACCCGGCTGCACGCCAACCGCCTTGGCAATCATCTGCCCGCTGCCGCCGCCATGCAGGCGCCGATGGGCGGCGGCCCCCTCGACAAAATCGACGCGCACCGGCCCCGGGCCATGCTCGACCAGCTCCACCAGTTGCAAGCCGGCCGCACCCACCTGCAGGGCGAAATCCGCTTCGCCCTGCAGCGGCAGGCCCAGGCGCTCGGCCCAGGCACGGGCCATGTCGGCAAAAATCGGATCAAGCGGCTCGACGCGGACCCTGGTGGAAAGCTGTGGCTCGCTCATGCAGAAAATGTCCCGGGTAAATCAGTTTGACTGCAGCCAGGATGCCCCGCGCGCGCTGGCGGCGTGGCGGCCTCCTAGACCGGAGCCTTTTTCGGCGTGGCCACATTGTCGCGCAGGTAGACCGGCTGGGCCTGCTCGGCAGGCAGCGCCTCGCCGCGCTGCCAGGCAAAGCGTGCCAGTTGCAACAGGTCCTCGGCATGCGGCAGCAGGTCCCCGGCACAGGCCGCCACTGCAGGCAGGCGCTCGCGGTAACTGCCCCAGCCAGTCCCGGCGCCGAACCAGTCACCTTGCGCCAGGCGCGGCAGGCTGGCGCGCTCCGCCGGCAGCACTTGCTCCAGCCCCTGCAGACGCATCTCTTCCTGCTCCAGCCGGTAACAGCCCCAGTACACCTCATCCATGCGCGCGTCGATCGCCGCCGCAACCTGGATTGCCGCGAACTCGCGATGGGCGCGCTGAGCCAGCACCGCCAGGTTGGAAACCGGAAGCACCGGGCGCTGCAAGGCGAACGCCAGGCCCTGCACCACGCCGATGGCAATCCGCACCCCGGTAAATGCTCCCGGGCCGCGGCCGAAGGCGATGCCATCGATGGCCGACAGGGCAATCCCGGCTTCACTGCGCAGCGCCTCGATCATCGGCAGCAGGCGCTGGGCATGCAGGCGCGGGATGACCTCGTAGTGGCTGATGACTTTGCCATCGTGCAGCAAAGCCACGGAGCAGGCTTCGGTGGCGGTATCCAGGGCCAGCAGGGTGGTCATCGGCAGGGTCCGGCAGGTGGGTGGGCGGGCAGGCAGTATAAACGCCGACGGCCCGCAAGCGGGCCGTCGGTTGGACAACAGGGTGTCAGCTGAGGGCTGCCAGCACCTTCGCCGTGATCTCTTCCACCGAACCAACGCCGGCGATGGCGCTGTACTTCGGCGTGCCGGCCACTGCTGCCAGCTTCGAATAGAAGCCGATCAGCGGCTTGGTCTGCGCATGGTAGACCGACAGGCGATGGCGCACGGTGGCCTCCTGGTCGTCCTCGCGCTGAATCAGCTCGTCACCGGTTTCATCATCCTTGCCCGCCGCTTTCGGCGGATTGTGCTCGGTATGGTAGACCCGGCCGGAAGCCGGGTGCACCCGGCGACCGGAGATGCGGCCAACAATCTCTTCGTCCTCGACGGCGATTTCAACCACGTGATCGATGGTCACGCCAGCCTGCTGCAGGGCTTCAGCCTGGGGAATGGTGCGCGGAAAGCCATCGAACAGGAAACCCTTGGCGCAATCCGGCTGGGCGATGCGCTCCTTGACCAGGTTGATGATCAGGTCATCGGAAACCAGGCCACCGGCATCCATCACGCTCTTGGCCTTCAGGCCGAGCTCGGTGCCCGCCTTGACCGCGGCACGCAACATGTCGCCGGTGGAGATCTGCGGAATGCCGAACTTCTCGGTGATGAAGCGAGCCTGGGTACCTTTGCCGGCACCGGGCGCCCCCAGCAGAATCACGCGCATCGATGTGCTCCTAAAGATTGGACTAGAAGTTTGCAGATTCGCCTCTTGCGGCCAATCCCGGAATCTGTAGGGCGCGATGCCCCCAAGGGATGCCAAGATACACAGCACACCCCCCACGCACAAGCCACCAAAAGTCGAATGGGCGCCGGCATCAACCGGTATTGCGCAACCCGGCAGCAATGCCCGCGACGCTCACCAGCAGGGCCTGTTCGAGGCTGGCCGCGGGCAGCTCGCGCGCCCCTCGGGACCGCGCCAGCAGCTCTACCTGGAGCAGGTGCAGGGGGTCCAGGTAGGTGTTGCGCAGGCTGATTGATTCGAGGGTCTGCGGACTGTGGCCCAGCAGATCTGACTGTCCGGTCACGGCCAGTACTGCAGCGCCCGCCTGCGACAATAGGCCGCGCAACTGATCACCCAATGGTCGCAATTCGTCCGCCACCAGCCGCTCGTCATAGCGCTGGGCAATCGCCCGGTCGGCTTTGGCCAGGACCATTTCCAGCATGTCGATGCGCGTGCGAAAGAACGGCCAGCGGGCGCACATCTCCCGCAGCAGGGGCAATTCGCCGCGTCGCAGGGCGTTTTCCAGCGCCGTTTCCCAGCCCAGCCAGGCGGGCAGCATCAGCCGCGTCTGCGTCCAGGCAAAGATCCAGGGAATCGCGCGCAGACTCTCCACCCCGCCCTCACCGCGCTTGGCCGGACGACTGCCCAGCGGCAGGCGCGCCAGCTCCTGCTCTGGCGTGGCCTGGCGAAAATAGGCGACAAACTGCGGATGCTCGCGAACAATCGCCCGGTAGGTAGCGACGCCATCAGCCGCCAGCCGGCCCATCACCGCGCGCCAGGCCGGCTCGGGGGCCGGCGGTGGCAGCAGAGTGGCCTCCAGTACGGCGGCCAGATAGAGGCTGAGATTCTGTTCGGCGATGCCCGGCAGGCCAAACTTGAAGCGGATCATTTCGCCCTGCTCGGTGGTGCGAAAGCGCCCAGCCACCGAGCCCGGTGGCTGCGAGAGGATCGCCGCGTGCGCCGGACCGCCGCCGCGCCCAACCGTGCCGCCACGGCCGTGAAACAGCAGCAGCTCGACCGCATGCTGCTGGCAGACGGCCACCAGGGTTTCCTGCGCACGGTACTGCGCCCAGGCCGCCGCCGTGGTGCCGGCGTCCTTGGCCGAATCGGAATAGCCGATCATCACCTCCTGCGGGCCCTGCAAGCGCTGGCGATAGCCGGGCAGGCCGAGCAGGCGGTCGATCACCGGTCCGGCTTGCTCCAGGTCGGCCAGGGTTTCGAACAGCGGCACCACCCGCATCGCACGCAGTACGCCGGCTTCCTTGAGCAGCAATTGCACCGCCAGCACATCCGAAGGGGCTCCCGCCATGGAGATCACATAGGAGCCCAGGGAAGCCGCGGGGGCCTCGGCGACAACCCGGCAGGTCGCCAGCACCTCCGCGGTATCCGGAGTTGCCTGGAAATGCCGGGGCAGCAGCGGCCGCGGGTTGTCCAGTTCGCGCAGGAGAAACTCGACACGCGCCGCCTCGCTCCACTCCAGATAGCTGCCAAGGCCCAGGTAACGGGTGATTTCATCCAGGCTCGCGGCATGCCGGGACGCGTCCTGGCGAATGTCCAGGCGCACCAGGAACAGGCCGAAGGTGTTCGCCCGGCGCAGGCAATCCAGTACGGCACCCTCGGCGATCACCGCCATGCCGCACGCGTGCAGCGACTGGTAGCACAGCTCCAGCGGCTCCAGCAGTTGCAGGTTGTCCTGCAGCACCTCCGGCGCTGCGGCGATCTCTGCCTGCAGGGCCTCCTCGGCCCAGCTACGGGTTGCCCGCAAGCGTTCGCGCAGCGGCTTGAACAGCGCACGATAGGGTTCGGCACAGGCACCGACCCGTTCCCGCAGCGCGGCGCTGGCCTGCTGCATGGAGAGGTCGGCCGCCAGCTGATCGACATCGCGCAGGAACAGGTCGGCCGCCATCCAGCGCGCCAGCAACAGCACTTCGCGGGTAACCGCCGCGGTGACATTCGGATTGCCGTCACGGTCACCGCCCATCCAGGAGGCAAAGCGGATCGGCGCGGCGTCCAGTGGCAAGCCCCGCCCGGTGGCCGCGCGCAGGGCCTGATCGGTCTGCCGCAGCACTGCCGGCAGCGCCTGCCAGAGCGAATGCTCGATCACCGCGAAGCCCCACTTGGCCTCATCCACCGGCGTCGGCCGGCTGCGCCGAATTTCATCGGTGTACCAGGCCTCGGCAATCAGCCCGCGCAAACGCTGGTTGATGCGCTCGCGCTCGGCCGCGCCGAGATCGCTGTGATCAAGCAACGCCAGTTGCCCGGCGATGGCGTCATATTTCTGGATCAGAGTCCGCCGCGCGATTTCCGTGGGATGCGCGGTCAGCACCAGTTCGATCTGCAGCCCGCTGACCTGGCGCAGCAACTGCTCGGCCGGGTGCCCGGCCGCCAGCAGGCGCTCGAGCAGGGCCGGCAGCGCGAGCAGCTCGAAAGGCTGCGCCTCGTCGCTGCGGAGCCGGCGAATCTGGTGATACTGCTCGGCAATATTGGCCAGGTTGAGGAAATGGCTGAACGCCCGCACCACGGGCAGCAGTTCGTCGGCGTCCAGGGCATTCAGAACGGCCGCCAGCTGCCCGGCATCCTCGTCAGCGCGCCGCGAACGCTTGGCGCCCTGGCGAATGCGCTCGATCTTGTCGAAGAATGCCGCCCCCTGCTGGGCGCGCAGGGTGTCGCCAAGCAACTGACCGAGCAGGTGTACATTTTCCCGCAAACGCGCGTCGATTTCCGCCATGCCCACCTACTCCGCCAAAGCCTGCAAGGGCTGGACCCCGGAACCAGCCAGCACCCGGACCCTGCTGGAAAGCATGGGCTGCGCACCCGCGAGTGTCCAGCCTGCCGGTTTCGCTTGCCGGGCACTTGCCGATGCGCGGAACGGTCTAGGCTTATAGGGCAGGCCCGCAACAGGATCGACTTGAGTGGCTGGCGGATGCGCCGGCCCGGGAGGAGGTGAAGATGAAAATTCGCGACCTGGTCAAACAGTGGGAGCAGAACGCCACGGGGCGCCTGACCAGCAACCTGTACCAGATCCGCCTGGACCTGGTCTCGGCCGCGCGCCTCAAGGCACTGGTCGAGATGTATCCCAAGCGCCACCCGGAGGAAATCCTCGGCGAACTGATCGGTGCCGCCCTGGAAGAACTGGAGGCGAGCCTGCCCTACGTCAAGGGCAACCAGGTAGTCGCCACCGACGAACAGGGTGACCCGTTGTATGAGGATGTCGGGCTGACCCCGCGTTTCCTGACGCTGTCACGCAAATACCTGCACGAGCTGGAAAAGCAGGAATAGCGCCAGCCAGAAAGCCCCCGGGCGGCCCGGGAGCAGATAGCCGGCGGGCCAGGGCCCGCTCGGCGCGGTGACTTACTCGGCCGGTTTTGGCTGCTCTTCACTGACACAGCGCACCGCGCGCTGGCGCTTGTCCACCAGGACGCCGCTGAGGCCCTTCTGCTGCATGTCGAACAGCACCAGCACGCCATCGAAGCACTGCGCAATCTGGTCGGCCGGCTGCAGCGAGACCTTGTAGTCCACACCCTCGACGGTCTTGAGCATGGTGAACTCGTTCAGCAGCAGGGCATCCTCCTGCTTGGCGAAATGCAGGTAGCCGTAATACCAGAGCACCAGCACAGTGCCGATGATGCTGGCGATACCGGTAAGAATCAGCGGGATAGGGCTACGTTCTGCGCTCATGATCGGTTCACTTATCGACGGAATTGAAAGGAGAGTCTTGCGGGCGCCAAGGATACCTCAGGCGCCCGGGCGCTGTTGAGGCCTGCACGCTTCAAGGCGGCGGAATACTTGCGGGAACTTCCGCCAGGCGCCGCAGGCCGCTGAATCCGGCCGGATCCTGCAGGTAAGTCAGCATGACCTCGCGCCAGACCGGCACATTGAAGGTTTCCACGTGGGCGCCGCGGGTCAGTTGCAGCACCCGCGGTGGCGGCGCGGCCTGGTACAGGCTGATGCCATTCGCCAGCGGCACCACCTGGTCGTCGATACTCTGGAAGATCAGCACCGGCAAGCCGTCCAGTTTCGGCATGGCGTACTGCGCACTCTCGGCCTCCGGTACCAGCCAGCTCAGCGGCACCTGCAGCGGCCAGGTTAGCCAGGCAGTGCCCAGCACGTGCTGCGCCACCTGGCGGTAGCTGGCCGGCACGCTGTCCAGTACCAGCGCCTGCAGCTGGCCCCTCTGCTGCGGGTGCTCGGCCAGGTAATGCACCGCCAGCGCCCCGCCGAGGCTTTGCCCGAGCAGCACCAGCGGCTTGCCCTGCACCTCGGCAGACTGCTGCAACCAGCGCAGCGCCGCATCGATATCGGCATACACCGCCGGCAGGCTCGGCTCGCCGGCGGAAACCCCGTAGCCGCGATAATCCAGCATCAGCACCTGGTAGCCCTGCTCCGGCAACCAGTAGCTGCCGGCCAGGTGCCAGGCCAGATTGCCGCCGTTGCCATGCAGGTGCAGCACCGTGCCCTTGACCGGCACCCCGGCCTTTACCGGCAACCACCAGCCATGCAGGCGCGTGCCATCCGCCGCGGTCAGCTGCACATCACGATATTCAAGCCCGGCTTCCTTCGGCGTGATCGGCAGGCCCGGCTCCGGAAAGAACAGCAGGCCGCTGCAGCCCGACAGCAGTAGCGCCGCCAACAGCAGCAGGCGTTTCATTGCTGTCCGCCGGCGCGGACTTCCTCGCGGGCCTTGAAGGTGGCCTCATAGATGCGTTCGGCCAGGCGCGAGAACGGCAGGCTCTGGATCCACACCGTACCAGTGCCCTTGAGCGTGGCAAGGAGAATTCCCTCGCCACCGAACAACATGCTTTTCAAGCCGCCGGCCAGGCCGATGTCATAGTCGATGCCACTGCTGAATGCCACCAGGCAGCCGGTGTCCAGGCGCAGGGTTTCGTTGTCCAGCTGTTTGCGAATCAAGGTGCCGCCGGCATGCACGAAGGCCAGCCCGTCACCCTCGAGCCGCTGCAGGATGAAGCCCTCACCGCCAAAGAAGCCGGCCCCGATGCGCTTGCTGAAGCTGATGCCGACCTGCGTGCCGAAGGCGGCGCAGAGAAAGGCATCCTTCTGGCAGATCAGGTGCCCGCCGAGCGAGCCCAATTCGATCGGCACCACCGTTCCCGGATAGGGCGCCGCAAAGCCAACCCGCGCCGGCTGCGTGCCGGCGTTGCTGAAGTGCGTGAGGAACAGCGACTCGCCGGTCAGCAGGCGCTTGCCCGCGCCCCACAACTTGCCCAGCAGGCCGCTGGCCGAACCGTCGCCCATGCGCGTGTCGAAGCGGATGCCCTCGGTCATGTAGTTCATCGCCCCGGCCTCGGCGATCACCGTCTCGCCCGGGTCGAGGATGATTTCCACCGCTTGCGCGCCGGCACCGAGGATTTCGTAGTCGAGTTGATGGCTGGGCATGGTGGATTCCTTGGCATCGGTCCGTGCTGGAGCCAGCAGGGGCAGCGAGCGAATCAGAGGATATTGGCGTAGTCCGCTTCGATCCGGTCCAGATTCAGGTGGTTGAGGAAGTTCGAGAAACACATCCAGGCCGACAGCGCATTCAGGTCGCGAAACTGCGGCGGCAGGTACTTGGGCGGCACCAGCAGACCCTCGTCGACCAGCTGGCGCAGGGTGCGCATGTCTTCCAGGGTGGTCTTGCCGCTGAACAGCAGGGGGATCTGCTCCAGCTTGCCCTTGCGCACCGCGAGCTGGATGTAGTTGTAGATCAGGATGAAGCCCTTGAGGTAGGACAGGTCCTTGGTGAACGGCAGACCGTCCGGGGTCGAGCCGCGAAACACCCGGCTGGAATTACTGTAGCTGCTCTCGGCACTGAAACCCTGCTCGCGGTAGAAGTGGTAAACCTCGAGGAAGTCCGCGCCCTCCTCGGCCATGTGGATGGCCCGGGTGCGGTTGGTCAGCTTGCGCAGGCGGGTCGGGTAGGAGGTGAAGCTGATGACCTCCATGAGGATCGCCAGTCCTTCCTGGGTGACGGTCGACGAGGGCGGCCCCTTGGCCAGGAAGGTGCAGAACGGCTGGTTGAGACCATTCAGGGTAGTGGCCACATGCACCATGCCTTCATGCACTTCCAGCGCCCGCACATCGCGCGGATTGAACAGTGCATCGCTGCGGATCTTGATGTAGTCGGCCCCGGCTGCCGCATCGGCGACGATGCCGTCGGATTCGAACACGCGGATGGTGTCGTCGCCGAACACCGCGGCCAGACGCTCCTGCAGGATGGCTACGGCATCACTGGCGGTGAGCGTCTTGGCCTCGTCCTTGAGATCGCCACGACTGTCGATGTTGTTCAGGTAACCGGACAGCATCAGCCCCAGATCGGCCAGGGTCGGATCACCGGCATGGAAGGCGTCGGACGCGGCGCCGTAGAGTTCCTGGGAGATCAGGCCGAAATCCGCCGTACCGCGCGCTTCGAGCATGCGGATGACCATGCGGTATTCCTTGCACATGCGCCGCATGATCTGCCCGACCGGGTTGAACTGGCCGAGCTGGCGGGTGATGTCGCGCTCGATGTTCTGCAGTTCGAGCTTTTTCTCGCCGGCGTCGAACGGCAATGGCCGGTTCTCGTAGTAAGCCCGGTCGACCTGCGGCAGCGCCTTGCCGCCGGCCTTGAGAAAAGCCTGGCCAACCGCATCATCCCACTTGATCGCGTCAAGCACGCGGATCGGGTTCTGCGCCAGCACGATGCGCTCCGACAGGGCGCGAATGGTCTGCTGATAGTCCTCCGGCGACTTGCGCGTGCTCATGCGGGCCTCACTGCCCGCTGCGCTGGTAGCGGGCAGCCTCGACGAACACATCGGCATTCGCCGGATCGTTGAGGAACGCCAGCACATCGGCAGCCGGGGCGGTGACCAGTGCGCTTTCGCCCTCCACCGTGTCGATCACCTCGCCCTGCAGGCGCCCGGCGCGGATCTCGTCGATGAACAGCTGGTTATCCAGGCTGTAGACCAGCAACTCGTTGCTGCTGGTGATCTCGAACCCGCCAACCGCGAAGCTTTCACCAAAGCGCCGGGGCAGGCGCGTGGAGAGATACCAGCGGTGGCCGCTGTGATTGACGGTGAAGTCATATTCCTCGGCGCCTTCCAGGTTTTCCGGACTGCCGGCCATCAGCCGCGCCCTGAAACTGTTCTCGCCGGAACGGCTGATATCGAGAAACATCTGCTCGCCCCACTCGTTGCTGCGCGACCATTCACCGAGCAGCGCCAACGGTGGCGGCTCGTTGGCCGGCAGCGGCTCGCGAAACACCACCAGGCAGCCACCGAGCAGCAGGAAAGACAGGGCCAGCACAACACGCAATGCTTTCACTAAGCGCTCCTTGTGACGCGAAAAGACCAGGCGACCACTCTTACAAGCCGGTGACCAGGTAAAGATAGCGTTTCAGAATCCCGCGGGTCTCATCCACGTCGATATTTTCCAGCCCGACCAGCAGGCCCTGATACTCCATGCGCAGAATGATCGACGTCAACAAGTGCGCATCTTCGCGCGGACGCTTCGAACCGAGGGCCTCGAAAAACAGGTCGACGCCACTGGCGAGGATCTGCTGGTGGGCCATGCTCACCTGGCGCAGGGCCGGATTGTTCAGGGCCTCCAGGCGCAGGGCCTGTTCCGCCAGCAACCCGTCGCGGTTGTCGCGCAGCTGGTTGCGCACATACAGCAGGGCGCGCTCGACCACATGGTCAACCACGGCGCGACGCGACGCTTCATCCTGCTTAAGACCGGCCGAGAGCGCCTGCAGATCGGTTTCGGCATCGGCCCAGAAGCGCGACAGCATGGCCGCATTGTGCTCGACAAACTGGGCAAAGGTGTCGGTAATCAGGTCGTTGATGTCTTTGAAGTAGTAGGTGGTCGCCGACAGCGGCACCCCGGCTTCGGCGGCTACCGCGCGGTGGCGCACCGCGCGCACCCCGTCGCGCACGATGATGCGCATGGCGGCATCGAGAATGGCCTGGCGGCGCTGCTCGCTGCCCTTGCGGCTGGCCTTGCGGCCCTGATACTGGATGCTCTCGGCCAGCGCACTGGCAACTTCCGAAGCACCTTCTCCGACGGCTCTGTTGGTCACGACGGTTGAATCCCGGCAAGTGGACAATCGTTAAGGCACATTGTCCCGCCCGCCCAGCCAACAAGCAATGCCGGGGCTGCCGGCATTGCTTGTTGGCTCAGAGTTCCGGACGCATGTGCGGGAACAGGATCACGTCGCGGATCGACGGCGAATTGGTCAGCAGCATGACCAGCCGGTCGATGCCGATGCCCTCGCCGGCGGTCGGCGGCATGCCGTATTCGAGGGCACGCACGAAGTCGGCGTCGAAGTGCATGGCCTCGTCGTCGCCGGCATCCTTGTCCGCCACCTGGGCCATGAAGCGCTCGGCCTGGTCTTCCGCATCATTCAGCTCGGAATAGGCGTTGGCGATCTCGCGGCCGCCGATGAACAGCTCGAAGCGGTCGGTGACATTCGGGTTCTGGTCGTTGCGCCGCGCCAGCGGCGAGACTTCGAACGGGTACTGGGTGATGAAGTGCGGCTGCTCCAGCTTATGCTCGACCAGCTCCTCGAAAATCATCACCTGCAGCTTGCCCAGCCCTTCGTGGCCGAGCAGCTTGGCTCCGGCGCGCTTGGCGATGGCGCGAGCGGACTCCAGATCATTCAGATCGGCGGCGCTGATGTCCGGGTTGTACCTGAGGATCGAGTCGAACACCGAGAGGCGGGCGAACGGCTCGCCGAAATGGAACAGCTTGTCGCCGTAGGGTACGTCGGTACTGCCCAGCACCAGCTGCGCCAGCTCGCGGAACAGCTCTTCGGTGAGGTCCATCATGTCCTCGTAGTCGGCGTAGGCCTGATAGAACTCGAGCATGGTGAACTCGGGGTTGTGCCGGGTCGACACGCCTTCGTTGCGGAAGTTGCGGTTGATCTCGAACACCCGCTCGAAACCGCCGACCACCAGGCGCTTGAGGTACAGCTCCGGGGCGATGCGCAGGAACATCGGCAGATCCAGGGCGTTGTGATGAGTCTCGAACGGCTTGGCCGCGGCGCCACCGGGGATCATCTGCAGCATCGGCGTTTCCACTTCGAGGAAATCGCGCTCGCGGAGGAACTGGCGGACATGCGCGATCACCTGCGAGCGCACGCGGAAAGTCTCGCGCACCTCGTCATTGACGATCAGGTCGACATAGCGCTGGCGATAGCGCTGCTCGGTGTCGGTCAGGCCGTGGAACTTGTCCGGCAGCGGGCGCAGCGCCTTGGTCAGCAGGCGCACATTGCGCAGGTCGACATACAGGTCGCCCTTGCCGGAACGGGCCAGGCTGCCCTCGGCAGCAATGATGTCACCCAGGTCGAAGTGCTTGAGGGCTTCCAGTTGTTCGTCACCCAGGGTCTTGCGGTTGACGTACAGCTGGATGCGCCCGCTCATGTCCTGCAGCACCAGGAAGGCGCCACGGTTGAGCATCAGGCGCCCGGCGACCTTGACCTGAATCGCCGCGGCTTCCAGCTCTTCCTTGCTCTTGCCGGCGTTGGCCCGCTGCAGGTCGGCGCAGTAGCTGTCGCGGCGAAAGTCATTGGGGAAGGCATTGCCCTGCTCACGCACGACGCCAAGCTTTTCCTTGCGCTGGGCAATCAGCTTGTTTTCTTCCTCGTGGATCGCGTGCTCGTTCAGCGGTTGTTCGCTCATGGTCGTAGGGTTCCGAAAAATGTAATCAGGTCTGGCTGGACGCTTACAGGCCTTGCTTGAGGCTGGCTTCCAGGTACTCGTCAAGGTCGCCATCGAGCACCTTGTCGCAGTCACTGCGCTCGATATTGGTGCGCAGGTCCTTGATCCGCGAGGCGTCGAGCACATACGAGCGGATCTGGTGGCCCCAGCCGATGTCCGACTTGGAATCCTCCAGCTCCTGCGAGGCGGCGTTGCGCTTCTGCACTTCCTGTTCGTACAGGCGCGCGCGCAGCATCTTCATCGCCGTGTCCTTGTTGGCGTGCTGGGAACGCTCGTTCTGGCAGCAGACCACGGTGTTGCTCGGCAGGTGGGTGATCCGTACCGCCGAGTCGGTGGTGTTGACGTGCTGGCCACCGGCGCCCGAGGAGCGGTAGGTGTCGATGCGCAGGTCCGACGGGTTGATCTCGATCTCGATGTTGTCGTCGATTTCCGGCGAGACGAACACCGCGGTGAACGAGGTGTGCCGGCGGTTGCCCGAGTCGAACGGGCTCTTGCGCACCAGGCGGTGCACGCCGATCTCGGTACGCAGCCAGCCAAAGGCGTATTCGCCCTTGATATGCACGGTAGCGCCCTTGATCCCGGCCACTTCGCCGGCGGACAGTTCCATGATAGTGGCCTCGAAACCGCGCTTGTCGGCCCAGCGCAGGTACATGCGCAGCAGCATGTTGGCCCAGTCCTGGGCCTCGGTGCCGCCGGACCCGGCCTGGATATCCAGGTAGGCGTTGTTGGCGTCCATCTCGCCGCTGAACATGCGGCGGAACTCGAGCTTCTCGAGGATCGAGCAGAGACGGTCCAGTTCGCTGCTGATATCGGCGACGGCACCCTCGTCGTTTTCCTCGACCGCCATCTCCAGCAGGTCACGGGAATCGGCCAGACCACCCTCGAGATCGTCCAGGGTATCGACGATCAGCGCCAGCTGGGCGCGCTCGCGACCCAGGTTCTGGGCGTACTCCGGGTTGTTCCAGACGTTGGGGTCTTCGAGTTCGCGGTTTACTTCGACCAGCCGATCATGCTTGTGATCGTAGTCAAAGATACCCCCGAATGGTCAGGGTCCGTTCGGACAGGTCCTTGATACGGTTGAGAATCGGGTTGATTTCCATGGCTGGCAGCACTCACGGGTAAAACAGGCGGAAAAGCCGGCGAGTATACCCGAGTCGGCCTGCGCTGGCAGCCGCGACGCAGCGCAAGCGTTTGCCTGGCCGGATTTAGCGGCTACTCTATCGATAAATACGAACGGCAGCGCCAGCCATCTCAAAAAAACCATAGCGAGCACCCACTTTCATGATGACCCTGCGCCAGATCCGTCACTTCATCGCCGTGGCCGAGACCGGCTCCATCTCGGCAGCCGCCCAGGCGGTGTACATCTCGCAGTCGACCCTGACCCTGGCGATCCAGCAACTCGAGGAAGAAATCGGCGTGCGCCTGTTCGACCGCCACGCCAAGGGCATGACCCTGACCCACCAGGGCCACCAGTTCCTGCGCCAGTCGCACCTGATCCTGGCCACCGTCGACAACGCCAAGCGCAGCCTGCAGCAGAGCACCGACCAGGTTGCCGGCAGCCTGACCATCGGCGTCAGCAGCCTGGTCGCCGGCTACTACCTGGCCGACCTGATCACCCGCTTCCAGCGCGCCTTCCCCAACGTGCAGACGCGGGTGGTCGAAGACGAACGCAGCTATATCGAGCACCTGCTGGTCAGCGGCGAAATCGATATCGGCGTGCTCATTCTGTCCAACCTGGAAGACCGCCACGCCCTGCAGACCGAAGTCCTCACCCACTCGCCGCACCGCCTGTGGCTGCCGCCACGGCACCCGCTGCTGGAGCACGACAGTATCAGCCTGGGCGATGTCGCCGAGGAGCCGCTGATCCAGCTCAACGCCGACGAGATGGGCCTGCACACCCAGCGCATCTGGGCCCGCGCCGGCCTGACGCCGAAAGTGACGCTGCGTACCGCCTCAGTGGAAGCCGTGCGCAGCCTGGTGGCTGCCGGCCTGGGCATCTCCATCCAGCCGGACATGACCTACCGCCCCTGGTCGCTGGAAGGCGACATCATCGAGGCACGCCCGCTGGTCGATCTCAGCGAGACCCTGGATGTCGGCATGGTCTGGCGCCGGGGCACCGCCAGGCCGGCGCTGGTCGACCCGTTCCTGACCGTGGCGCGCGAACAGCCGCACGGGCGCCGACATTCGATTTAATCGAATGGTGCTTTCAATAATTAGTATTTGTTGACCTCCCATCCTGCCCCTAGTCTCAATCCAACCTCAGGGGCATCCGCGTCACTCTTGCCGGAGCCAGTCATGCCCCCCGCACCAACCAGCGAAATTCCGAGTAGTGCCGCGATGAACGCCAGTGCCAGCCCGCGCATCTTTCCCAACCAGTTGCTGATCGCCGGCGAACTGGTGACGGGCGACGGGATTGCCGAGCCAATCATCAACCCGGCCACCGGCGAAGTCATCTGCAGCGTGCAGGAGGCTTCCGGCGAGCAGCTGGAAAGCGCGGTGCGCTCGGCGACCCTGGCCTTTGCCCAGTGGTCCAGAACCACCCCGGCGCAGCGCTCCGCCGTCCTGCTCGAGATTGCCGACGCCATCGAGCGCCAGGCCGACCTGCTGGCCAGCCTGGAGTCGATCAACTGCGGCAAGCCGCTGCACCTGGCGCGCCAGGACGACCTCAGCGCCAGCGCCGATGTATTCCGCTTCTTCGCCGGCGCCGTGCGCTGCCAGCAGGGCCAACTGGCCGGCGAGTACCTGCCGGGCTACACCAGCATGGTACGCCGCGACCCGATCGGCCTGGTCGCCTCCATCGCGCCATGGAACTACCCGCTGATGATGGCCGCCTGGAAGCTGGCACCAGCCCTGGCCGCCGGCAACTGCGTGATCTTCAAGCCCTCCGAGCACACCCCGCTGTCGACCCTGGCCCTGGCCCCGGCACTGAATGCAATCCTCCCGCCGGGGGTACTCAACCTGCTCTGTGGCGGCGGCGAAAGCGTCGGCAGCCCGCTGGTCAGCCACCCGAAGATCCGCATGGTGTCATTGACCGGCGACATCATCACCGGGCAGAAGATCCTCCAGGCCGCGGCGCGCACCCTCAAGCGCACCCACCTGGAGCTCGGCGGCAAGGCCCCGGTGATCGTCTGCGACGACGCCGACCTCGCCGCGGTGGTCGAAGGCGTGCGCACCTGGGGCTACTACAACGCCGGCCAGGACTGCACCGCGGCCTGCCGCATCTACGCCCAGGCCGGCATCCATGAGCGCCTGGTCGCCGCACTGGGCGACGCGGTAAGCAGCCTGCGCTTTGCCCGCAAGAACGACGCCGAGAACGAAATCGGCCCACTGATCAGTGCCCGCCAGCGTGACCGCGTGGCCAGCTTCGTCGAGCGCGCGTTGAGCCAGCCACACATCGAGCGCATCACCGGTGCGGCCGTGCACTCCGGCCCCGGCTTCTTCTACCAGCCGACCCTGCTCGCCGGTTGCCGGCAGGCTGACGAGATCGTCCAGCGCGAGGTGTTCGGCCCGGTGGTGACGGTGACCCGTTTTGACGAACTGAGCCAGGCCGTGAGCTGGGCCAACGACTCCGAATATGGTCTAGCCTCATCGGTATGGACCCGGAACCTGGACAAGGCCATGCAGGTGGCCAGCCACCTGCAGTACGGCTGCACCTGGATCAACAGCCACTTCATGCTGGTCAGCGAGATGCCCCACGGCGGCCTCAAGCGCTCCGGCTATGGCAAGGACCTGTCCAGCGACTCGCTACAAGACTACAGCGTGGTGCGCCACATCATGGCGCGCCACTCCGGACAATTGATGTAACCACCAACGGCCGCCAGGCCTGCTTCATGACGTAACGGCCCATACCAATACAAAAGAGGGAACACCCATGTCATCTCGCAAAACGCTACTGCTCAGTGCAATCACCACCGCCCTGCTGGCCAGCGCCGGCGTACAGGCCGCCGGCCTGCCGCAAGCGATCGGCGCCGGAGAAGGCCAGCTGGATATCGTCGCCTGGCCCGGCTACATCGAGAACGGCTCCAGCGACAAGGCCTATGACTGGGTCACCGGCTTCGAACAGGAAACCGGCTGCAAGGTCAACGTGAAGACCGCCGCCACTTCCGACGAGATGGTCAGCCTGATGGCCAAAGGCGGTTACGACCTGGTGACGGCTTCCGGTGATGCCTCGCTGCGTCTGATCGCCGGCAAGCGCGTGCAGCCGATCAACACCGCGCTGATCCCCAACTGGAAGAACGTCGATGAGCGCCTGCAGAACGGCGCCTGGCACACGGTCGACGGCCAGCACTACGGCACGCCTTACCAGTGGGGCCCGAACGTGCTGATGTACAACACCAACACCTTCAAGGAAGCCCCCACCAGCTGGTCGGTGGTCTTCGAAGAGCAGACCCTGCCCGACGGCAAGAGCAACAAGGGCCGTGTGCAGGCCTACGACGGCCCGATCTACATCGCCGATGCGGCGCTCTACCTCAAGGCCACCCAGCCGGCGCTGGGCATCCAGGACCCCTACCTGCTGAACGAGGAGCAGTATGCGGCCGTCCTCTCCCTGCTGCGCAAGCAGCACGCGCTGACCCACCGCTACTGGCATGACGCCACCGTGCAGATGAGCGACTTCAAGAACGAGGGCGTGGTCGCCTCCGGCTCCTGGAAGTACCAGGTCAATGCCCTGCAGCTGGAGAAGCAGCCGATCAGCTCCACCGTGCCCAAGGAAGGCGCCACCGGCTGGGCCGACACCACCATGCTGCATGCCGACTCCAAGCACCCGAACTGCGCCTACAAGTGGATGAACTGGTCGCTGCAGCCCAAGGTCCAGGGCGACGTCTCCGCCTGGTTCGGCTCGGTGCCGGCGGTGCCGGCTGCCTGCAAGGGCAATGCCCTGCTCACCGACGAAGGCTGCAAGGCCAACGGCTTCGACGACTTCGCCGCGATCGCCTTCTGGAAAACCCCGCAGGCCGAAGGCGGCAAGTACGTGCCTTACAGCCGCTGGACCCAGGACTACATCGCGATCATGGGCGGTCGCTAAGGCAGCCGCACCGGCTGCGCGATTCGTGGGCGGCGTTGTGTCCTCGCACAGCGCTCGCCTACCCGGCGGTATGTCTCGCACTGTGCTGCGGGACGCCTTGCCCACGAACCGCTCGCTCGATGCTCACCGATGCGTATACCGAAAGACGATTTTGCGATTCGTAGCTCGTAGGGTGGAAAACGGCCAACGGCCTTTTCCACCATTGCTGCCACCGGCGGCGGGAAATCGCTATGCGAGTTCCCCACCCTAAGGGCTGGATCGTAGTTTCTGCGTAGGCTGGGCTTCAGCCCGCCCTTCGCCTGCAATGCCCCATCCACCCCGGCGCACCCGGGGCCGGATGGTTTTTCCTCCTGGAGCGATTGAGATGACCCCTGCAGTGCAATTTATCGATGTTTCCCGCGTATTCGGCGAGGTCAAGGCCGTCGACCGGGTATCCCTCGAGATCCGGGATGGCGAATTCTTTTCCATGCTGGGCCCCTCGGGCTCCGGCAAGACCACCTGTCTGCGCCTGATCGCCGGCTTCGAACAACCGAGCGCCGGCTCGATCCGCATCCACGGCAGCGAAGCCGGCGGCCTGCCGCCCTACGAGCGCGACGTGAACACGGTGTTCCAGGATTACGCGCTGTTCCCGCACATGAACGTGCTGGAAAACGTCGCCTACGGCCTGCTGGTCAAGGGCGTCGGCAAGGCCGAGCGGCTGGCGCGGGCCGAGGAAGCGCTGGGCATGGTCGCCCTGTCCGGTTTCGGCAGCCGCAAGCCGGCGGCCATGTCCGGCGGCCAGCGCCAGCGCGTGGCCCTGGCCCGCGCGCTGGTCAACCGCCCGCGGGTGCTGCTGCTCGACGAACCGCTGGGGGCGCTGGACCTCAAGCTGCGCGAGCAGATGCAGAGCGAGCTGAAGAAGCTGCAGCGCCAGCTCGGCATCACCTTCGTCTTCGTCACCCACGACCAGAGCGAAGCACTGTCGATGTCCGACCGCGTGGCAGTGTTCAACAAGGGCCGCATCGAGCAGATCGACACGCCACGCAACCTCTACATGAAGCCGGCCACCCCGTTTGTCGCCGAATTTGTCGGCACCTCGAACGTCCTGCGCGGGGAACTGGCGCAGCAGATCAGCGGCTCCAGCCAGCCGTTCTCGATCCGTCCGGAACATGTGCGCCTGGCCGGCAGCGAGGCGGCCGGCAGCGACGAACTGGAAATCAGCGGCCTGCTGCACGACATCCAGTACCAGGGCGCCGCGACCCGCTACGAGCTGCAACTGGACAACGGCCAGAACTTCTCCATCAGTCAGGCCAACAACCAGTGGAACCTCGGCGATGCGCCCTGCCAGCCCGGGCAGAAAGTCAGCGCGCGCTGGCCGCGTGCCGCCATGGTGCAGCTGAGCGAGGAGCAATGAGATGAGCAGCCAGTCGCTCACCCCGTCGGCCGGCAACAGCGGAGCGCTGCGGCGTTTCTCCAACCTGCTGTACCAGCGCCCCAACCTGTACCTGCTGCTGTTGCTGGTGCCGCCACTGCTGTGGTTCGGCGCGATCTATTTCGGCTCGCTGCTGACCCTGCTCTGGCAGGGTTTCTACACCTTCGACGACTTCAGCATGACGGTCACCCCGGAGCTGACCCTGGCCAACTTCAAGGCGCTGTTCGCCCCGGCCAACTACGACATCATCCTGCGCACGCTGAGCATGGCCATCATGGTCTCGCTGGCCAGTGCCATGGTCGCCTTCCCGATTGCCTACTACATGGCCCGCTACACCAGCGGCAAACTCAAGGCGTTCTTCTACATTGCGGTGATGATGCCGATGTGGGCCAGCTACATCGTCAAGGCCTACGCCTGGACCCTGCTGCTGGCCAAGGGCGGCGTGGCCCAGTGGTTTATCCAGAACATGGGGCTGGACGGCCTGCTGCAGTTGATCCTGGGCATCCCCGGGGTCGGTGGCAGCACCCTGTCGACCTCGCACCTGGGACGCTTCATGGTGTTCGTCTATATCTGGCTGCCGTTCATGATCCTGCCGATCCAGGCCTCGCTGGAACGCCTGCCGCCGTCGCTGCTGCAAGCCTCGGCCGACCTTGGGGCGCGGCCGCGGCAGACCTTCACCAAGGTGATTCTGCCGCTGTCGATACCGGGAATAGCCGCCGGTTCGATCTTCACTTTCTCGCTGACCCTCGGCGACTTCATCGTGCCGCAACTGATCGGCCCGCCCGGCTACTTCGTCGGCAGCATGGTCTACGCCCAGCAGGGCGCGATCGGCAACATGCCGATGGCTGCCGCCTTCACCCTGGTGCCGATCGTGCTGATCGCCGTCTACCTGTCCATCGTCAAACGCCTGGGGGCCTTCGATGCGCTCTAATGCCGCAAAGCAGGGTGATCAAGCCTCCTGGGGGCTGAAAGCCGCCGCCTGGGGCGGGCTGGTGTTCCTGCACTTCCCGATCCTGATCATCTTCATGTACGCCTTCAACACCGAAGACGCCGCCTTCAGTTTTCCGCCGCAGGGCTTCACCCTGCACTGGTTCAGCGTGGCCTTTGCCCGTGAAGACGTCCTCGAATCGATCAAGCTGTCGCTGCAGATCGCCTGCATTGCCACGCTGATCGCCATGCTGCTGGGCACCTTTGCCGCTGCCGCGCTGTACCGCCGCGACTTCTTCGGCAAGGAAAGCATCTCGCTGATGCTGATCCTGCCGATCGCCCTGCCCGGCATCATCACCGGTATCGCCCTGCTCGCCACCTTCAAGACGCTCGGCATCGAGCCCGGCATGTTCACCATCGTGGTAGGGCACGCGACCTTCTGCGTGGTGATCGTCTACAACAACGTGATTGCGCGCTTCCGCCGCACCTCGCACAGCCTGATCGAGGCCAGCATGGACCTCGGTGCCGACGGTTGGCAGACCTTCCGCTACATCATCCTGCCGAACCTCAGTTCGGCGCTGCTGGCCGGCGGCATGCTGGCCTTCGCGCTGTCCTTCGACGAGATCATCGTCACCACCTTTACCGCCGGCCACCAGCGCACCCTGCCGATCTGGCTGCTCAACCAGCTCAGCCGCCCGCGGGATGTGCCGGTGACCAACGTGGTGGCGATGCTGGTGATGATCGTGACCATGCTGCCGATTCTCGCCGCCTACCAGCTGACCAAGGGTGGCGAAGGCGTCGCCGGCAGCGGCGGCAAGTAGGGTGGAAAACGGCCGCAGGCCTTTTCCACCAGCAATCACGGTGGTGGGAAATCGCCATGCGAGTTTCCCACCCTACGAAACTCCTGCAACTCCGATAACGCGAGGCTTAACGCAATGCAAACCAAACTGCTGATCAACGGCCAGCTGGTGGCTGGCGAAGGTGCCAGCCAGGCTGTGCTCAATCCATCGCTGGGCGCCGCCCTGGTCAACATCAACGAAGCCAGCACCGCCCAGGTCGACGCCGCCGTGTGTGCCGCCGCCGCCGCGTTCGAGGGCTGGTCGCAGACCGCGCCGAAAGACCGCTCCCTGCTGCTGCTGCGCCTGGCCGACAAGATCGAGGCGCACGGCGAGGAACTGGCGCGCCTGGAGTCGGACAACTGCGGCAAGCCCTACGGCAACGCGCTGAATGACGAGATCCCGGCGATCGCCGATACCTTCCGCTTCTTCGCCGGCGCCAGCCGCTGCCTCTCCGGCTCGGCCGCCGGCGAGTACCTGCCCGGGCACACCTCGATGATCCGCCGCGACCCGATCGGCGTAGTGGCCTCCATCGCGCCGTGGAACTACCCGCTGATGATGGCCGCCTGGAAGCTTGCCCCGGCGCTGGCCGCCGGCAATACCGTGGTGCTCAAGCCCTCCGAACAGACCCCGCTGAGCGCGCTCAAGCTGGCCGAGTTCATCGCCGAGATCTTCCCGGCCGGCGTGGTAAACATCGTATTTGGTCGCGGCCCGAGTGTCGGCAGCCCGCTGGTCACCCATCCGAAAGTGCGCATGGTCTCGCTCACCGGTTCGGTGGCGACCGGCTCGAACATCATCTCCAGCACTGCAGCCAGCGTAAAACGCATGCATATGGAACTGGGCGGCAAGGCCCCGGTGCTGATCTTCAACGATGCCGACATCGCTGCTGCGGTGGAAGGCATCCGCACCTTCGGCTTCTACAACGCCGGCCAGGATTGCACCGCTGCCTGCCGCATCTATGCGCAGAAGGGCATCTACGAGAAATTCGTCGCCGAACTCGGCGCTGCCGTCGGCAGCCTGCAGTCCGGCCTGCAGCACGATCCGAAAACCGAACTCGGCCCGCTGATCACCGCCCAGCACCGCGAGCGGGTGGCCGGCTTCGTCGAGCGCGCCAGCGCCCAGTCCAACATCGAAGTGGTCACCGGCGGACGCATGGGCGAAGGCCCGGGGTTCTTCTACGAGCCGACCGTGCTGGCCGGCGCCAGCCAGAGCGACGAGATCGTGCGTCGCGAG
The DNA here is from genome assembly GCF_015637705.1 of Pseudomonas sp. N040. GTDB lineage: Bacteria > Pseudomonadota > Gammaproteobacteria > Pseudomonadales > Pseudomonadaceae > Aquipseudomonas. The sequence continues at coordinate 212,979 of NZ_JADOBE010000006.1, forward strand.
GTGTTCGGTCCGGTGGTCTCGGTCACCCCGTTCGACGACGAGGCGCAGGCCCTGGCCTGGGCCAACGATTCCGACTACGGACTGGCCTCCTCGGTGTGGACCAGCGATGTCGGCCGCGCCCATCGCCTGTCGGCACGCCTGCAGTACGGCTGCACCTGGGTCAACACCCACTTCATGCTGGTCAGCGAAATGCCGCACGGCGGCATGAAGCTGTCCGGCTATGGCAAGGACATGTCGATGTACGGACTGGAGGACTACACCGCCATCCGCCACGTGATGATCAAACATTGATCTGAACGCCGCGCACTTGGCCGGGCGTTGTTGGCCAGCACCTCGAAATGCTCACGTACTCCAGTACGCTGCGCTTTCTCGGCGCTGGCCGCCTAGCCCTGCCGGCGCGCACGACGCCCAGATCGCCTCCGGATTTCTTCACAACAACGCAGGAGCAACAACAATGAAAAGCACCCTCCGCAACATCAGCCTGGTCGCCCTGTTCGCCTTCGCCGGCCTGGTCCAGGCCGCCAACGACAACAAAGCCCTGATCGACGGTTACATGGCTGCCTGGAACGCCCACGACGCCGAGAAGGCTTCGAGCTTCTTTGCCGAGGACGGCGTGTACTTCGACGCCACCGTCGGCACGCCGCAGAAAGGCCGGGTCGCCGCCCGTGACAACGTGATCAAGGTGTTCCTCACCGCCGTGCCGGATGCCAAGTGGGAGATGACCAGCAAGCCGATCGTTGGCAAGCACGGGATTGCCTTCCAGTGGAAATTCAGCGGCACCAACACCGGTGCCTGGGGTCCGGAAACCCCGGCCACCAACAAGCCGCTGAGCTTTGAGGGCGTGAGCTTCGTGCGTATCGAGGCGGGCAAGATCACCTACCAGGGCGACTACTACGATGCCCTGGGCTTCAACAAGCAGCTCGGCTGGTAATCCCGCGCAGCGCCCACCGCTGCTGGTGGGCGCTGCTCTGCTCTAACCTGATCTACTCTGCTGCGGCCGCAAGGGCCGGACCGCCTACCTGATTTCGGCGCAGAAGATATTCACCGAATGATCGGCCGGCGTCGTGCGCAGCACCACCGAATAGCTCCCCTCGCGCAGGTCTTCCAGCTCCGCCGGCACACTCTTGGCCATGCGCCAGCCACCATCCACCACCAGGGTCTGGGTGGTGCTGTTCATGGCGTAGGCCGGCTTGCTCCCCAGCGCCGTGCAACTGCCCGGATAGATATAGCTCAGCAGGTTCAGCGGCCGCCCGGTCCAGGGCGGCACACCGCCGATGAAGAAGCTCAGGCTGGTCTCGTCACCCTGCGGCAGCAGGGCCACCTGGCCGACCGCACCGGCATTCTCCTGGGTGGCCTGCAGGTCCAGCTGGAGGAACTGCGCGGCATCGCCGCCGGTTCCTGCGCAGCCGCCCAGGGTGGCGGCCAGCAGCCCGACAGCCAGCGCCAGCCGGCGGCGCCCGGATATGTTGCTGCAGCGGTTGTCATGCACTCGACTCATCGATCACGCGCTCCGGAATTGCGGGTTGATTGCCACAGTGCTGGCCAGGGCGGGCTGTATGCGCCACGCCGGCAGATCATTCAGGGGCCAGCTCACTACACGTTAGCCTATCCCCGGACAGGCCGGTAACCACCGCGCAAAGCACTGCGCCGGTTGCGCGCGCAGGCTGCGGTATCAGCGCGGGGCAATATGGCTGATCAGCAGCTGCACCGCCTCGCGCCCGCGGAACTCGTTGAGATCCAGCTTGTAGGCCAGCTCGACCCAACGCACGGTGGGGTTCGGCCACTGCTCGCGGTCGATGTTGAAGGCGATGCCGTCGAGCGTCTGCGTGCCGCACTCGGTCTTCAGCAGCAGCTTCAGGTGCTTTTCACCGACCAGGCGCTGCTGGACGATTTCGAACACGCCGTGAAACAGCGGCTCGGGAAAGTGCTGGCCCCAGGGTCCGGCGTGACGCAGCGCGCGGGCCAGTTCCAGATCGAACTCGGCGGCAGCCAGCTGGCCATCGCAGAGCAGGCGCCCGGTCAGGTCCTCGGCACAGAGCTGGCGGCGCACCTCGGCATCGAAGGCCGCGGCAAACGCCGGATAATTTTCCCGCGGCAGGGACAGCCCGGCAGCCATCGCGTGGCCGCCGAACTTGCTGATCAGGCCCGGATGGCTGGCCGCCACCGCGTCCAGCGCATCGCGGATGTGCAGGCCGGGCACCGAGCGCGCCGAGCCCTTGAGCAGGCCGTCGCCGGCATCGGCAAAGGCGATCGCCGGGCGGTGATAGCGCTCCTTCAGGCGCGAGGCCAGGATGCCGATCACGCCCTGGTGCCAGTCGGCCTCGAACAGGCACAGGCCGAACGGCAGATCGTCCAGCGGCAAATCCTGCAAGCGCGCCAGTGCCTCGCGCTGCATGCCCTGCTCGATGCTCTTGCGGTCCTTGTTCAGTTCATCCAGCTGCACCGCCATTTCGCGGGCCAGCGCCGGGTCCTCGCAGAGCAGGCATTCGATGCCCAGGCTCATGTCGTCCAGGCGGCCGGCGGCATTCAGGCGCGGCCCGAGGATGAAGCCGAGGTCGGTCGAGTTGATCCCCTGCGGATCACGCCCGGCCACTTCCAGCACTGCGCGCAGGCCCGGCCGCGCGCGCCCGGCACGAATCCGCGCCAGCCCCTGATGCACCAGGATGCGGTTGTTGGCGTCCAGCGGCACCACGTCGGCGACGCTGCCCAGCGCCACCAGATCGAGCAGCTCGCCCAGGTTCGGTTCGCTGCGCGCCGCGCTGAACCAGCCGATCTCGCGCAGCCGCGCCCGCAGCGCCAGCAGCAGGTAGAACATCACGCCGACGCCGGCCAGCGCCTTGCTCGGGAAGCCGCAGCCCGGCTGGTTGGGGTTGACGATGACGTCCGCCGCCGGCAGTTCGGCCCCCGGCAGGTGGTGATCGGTGATCAGCACGGTCAGGCCGGCGGCCTTGGCCGCAGCCACCCCGTCCACGCTGGAAATCCCGTTGTCCACGGTGAGCAGCAGATCCGGCGCGCGCTGCAGGGCCACGGCGACGATCTCCGGGGTCAGCCCGTAGCCATACTCGAAGCGGTTGGGTACCAGATAATCCACCTGCGCCGCGCCAAGCAGGCGCAGGCCAAGCACCCCGACCGTGCTGGCGGTGGCGCCATCGGCATCGAAATCGCCGACGATGAGGATCCGCTGGCGTTGCTGCAGCGCGACGACCAGCAGCGCGACCGCCGCCTCGATGCCCTTGAGTTGCTGGTACGGCAGCAGCCGCGCCAGGCCCTTGTCCAGTTCGGCCGCCGACTGCACGCCACGCGCGGCATACAGGCGGGTCAGCAGCGGCGGCAGATCACCCAGGTCGGGCAGGCTGGCGGGTAACGGACGCTGTTCGATACGCATGGAGCAGGGATCTCACTCTTAAAGCCTAGGCTCCGTTGAGCGTAGGGTGGGCTTCAGCCCACCGCCGGCTCAGCGCAAGCTTGACTGGTGGGCTGAAGCCCACCCTACGCAATGACTAGCGGCCGCCCGCCAACCACACCAGCGGGATCTCATGCTGGCCGCGCTCGTCGGTGACGAACAGTTCGCCATCGCTGATCATCACGCTCCAGTTCAGCGCCCGCGGCATATCCAGCGCCAGGGCGGCCAGGGCTTCCTGGTCGAGGCCCAGCACATTGAGGTTCTTCAGGCTGCGCACCCCGTCCAGCACCCGGGTCTGCCACACACGCAGGTTGCCGTAGGCCAGCAGGGTGAACTTCTCGGCACGCCGTGAACACCAGGTGATGCGGTCGGCATCCGGCTGGCCAACTTCGATCCAGTGCAGCACGCGCCCGTCCAGGCTCTTTTCCCACAGCGCCGGCTCATCCACATCCGACAAGCCGCGACCGAAAGCCAGCTGCTCGTCATAGAACAGCGCATAGGCGATCAGGCGCACCGCCAGCCGCTCTTCGGTCTCCGACGGGTGCCGGGCCACGGTGAAGCGCAGGTTCTGGTAGATGCTGCGGTCCAGGTCGGTGAGGTTGATTTCGATCTTGTAGGTGGTCGATGGCTGGGCCATGGGGCGACTTCTTGGCTGGCGGAAAAGGCCGCAAGTCTACCCGATGGCGCCCGGGCACGTTAGAGTCGCCGGCATACCCGGACGGATGGACACCCCATGCAGCAGCCCAGCAAACCCCTCGCCGGCCCCCTTGCCGGTTTGAAAGTAGTCGAGCTCGGCACCCTGATCGCCGGCCCCTTCGCCGCGCGGATCTGCGCCGAATTCGGGGCCCGGGTGATCAAGGTCGAGTCGCCGGATGGCGGCGATCCGCTGCGCAAGTGGCGCAAGCTGTACCAGGGCACCTCGCTGTGGTGGTTCGTGCAGGCGCGCAACAAGCAATCGATCACCCTCAACCTCAAGCATGCGGACGGCCGCGAGGTGCTGAAGAAGCTGCTCAGCGAGGCCGACATCCTGATCGAGAACTTCCGCCCCGGCGTGCTGGAAAAGCTCGGCTTGGGCTGGGACGTACTGCATGCGCTCAACCCCAACCTGGTGATGGTGCGCCTGTCCGGCTTCGGCCAGACCGGGCCGCTGAAGGATCAGCCGGGCTTCGGTGCCGTCGGTGAGTCGATGGGCGGGCTGCGCTACATCACCGGTTTCGCCGACCGTCCGCCGGTGCGCACCGGCATCTCCATCGGCGACTCGATAGCCGCGCTGTGGGGAGTGATCGGCGCGCTGATGGCGCTGCGTCACCGCGAGGTCAACGGCGGCCAGGGCCAGGTGGTGGACGTGGCCCTCTACGAGGCGGTGTTCGCCATGATGGAGTCGATGGTGCCCGAGTTCGACGTGTTCGGCTTCATCCGCGAGCGCAGCGGCAACATCATGCCCGGCATCACCCCCTCCTCGATCCACACCTGCGCGGATGGCAAGCACATCCAGATCGGCGCCAACGGCGATGCGATCTTCCAGCGCTTCATGCGCGCAATTGGTAGAGCAGATTTGGCCAGCGACCCGGCACTGGCCGACAACGCCGGCCGCGATGCCCGCCGCGACGAGCTGTACGGCGTCATTGACCGCTGGGTTGGTAGCCTTCCACTGGCTGAAGTGGAAAGTACCCTGCAGCAGGCAGAGGTGCCGGCCAGCCGGATTTTCTCGGCCGAAGACATGTTCAGCGATCCACAATTCATTGCCCGCGAAATGTTCCTCAGCGCCAGGCTGCCGGATGGCAAGCCGTTCCGCATGCCCGGCGTGGTGCCCAAACTGTCGGAAACGCCAGGAACTGTCGAATGGACCGGGCCAGCGCTCGGCGAACACAACCAGGCAGTACTCGGCGCCCTCGGCTACAGCGCCAGCGAGATTGCCGCGCTGGCCCGCAGCGGGGCGATCTGACGGTCCTGGCGGCCGGGCCCGCGGCAGCGGCTCAGAACACCAGGCCCATGGCCAGGAAGTACACATCCTTGTCGCGCGCCGGGTCGTAGTCGACATCGCGCTTGAACCAGCTGCGCCCCAGTTCGACAAAGTAGGCGCGCTGGAAAACCGTGCGCAGGCTCGCGCCGATCACCTGGCGGCCCTCGACCTGACCACTGTCGACCGAGTAGCCGTCGACATCATGCGTCCAGGACAGTTGCGGGCGGAACTCGAGCCCCAGCTCCGGCTTGGGCAGGTTGACGCTGGCCAGCACCCGGTAACCCCAGCTGAAATCGGTGGCATAGCCCGCGGTGCTGCAGCCATGCTCCGTCGCTTGGGTCAGCGTCGGACACCCGGCATCCGCCGTTGCCGCGCTGCCCCAGTTGCTGTTGCGGCCGATGCGCTCCTCATCGGTACCCGGCAGGTTGGAAACCCACTGCGCGGAAGCCTCGGCCACCAGTTTCGCATCGGACAAACCGACGCTCTGGGCCAGGTCCAGCTCGCCGCCGAGCAACAGCTGGGTGCGGTCTACCGGGATGCTGCCACTGAAGGTGGAGCCCGGAGCGGCGGCCGCGATGCGCTGGGCATAGATGCCGGTATGGTCAACCGCCGCGCTGAGCATGTCGGTCAGGTTGCGCTGGGCCGGCAGGTTGCGAAAATGGCTGAGTTCCAGGGAGTAGGCCAGGTTGCGCAAACCACTGGCTGCCGAGAGGGCCATCGCATGGACATTCTCGTGATACTTCAGCGGCAGGGCCAGGCCGCTTGCGCCCGAACACGGTTGCGTGTCGCACAGGGTCAGGTCGACCACCGGGTTGGTCGCATGGTAATTGACGTAATACACCCCGAATTCGGTATCCAGCGCTTCGACGAAGTAGCGGCTCGACAGGCCGAACTGTCCCGAGCTGCCGGGCTTTTTCGCGTAGGGCCGGGCGACCAGGTACGGATTTCTGCCCAGCTCGCCCTGCTCGAACATCTGCTGGTCGGTGAGCGCCGCGGCTGCCGTGCCGGCATTGCAGGCCGGGTCGGCAATGGCGTCGATGCCCGCGCCCTGGGTGCCGCAGGCCGGCAGCTGGGAGGCCGTCCAGTCCAGCGCATAGAAGGCCTCGATGCTCACCGCGTTGCGGGTTATCAGGTTGCCGTAGAGCCGGTTGACCGGGATCAGCGCTTCATCCTGGCGCACCGTGGAGCGCCCCAGTGCGGAATAGCTGATCGGATTGAAGCCGTTGATACCGACATGCAGCAGGCTTTCCCCCCAGTTGATCGACTGCTTGCCGAGGCGTCCGGTAAAGCGGTTCTCGCCAAAATCCCAGTTGCCGTAGGTATACAGGTCGAGTACCTGGTAGCCGTGGAACTGGTTGTAATCGTAATAATCGCTGTCATCCAGCGGTTCATTCGGCCGGTAGCCATTGGCGATACTGCCATGCGGCACTGCGCGGTCTTCACCGGCAGAGTCGTACCAGGCGTTGAGTTTGCCATAGACGCCGTACTTGCCCCGGTAACGCAATTCGAGATCGGTGGTGTAAATCAGCGGCGCACTGACCACGTCGCCCTTGTGGTAGTTCAGGTTGCCATCATCGGCAGTGCTCACCGCGCCCTTGGCGCCGGGGTATTCGGGTGCGTTGTTGGCCCCCACCAGTTGCTTGTCCGGGTCCCTGGCGCGGATCACCGTGGCTGCCACGATGCTGTTGTTCCACACGCCGACGATGTCTTCATTGACCTGGAACGGCAGCGCTGGCGCCTCGCTGGCGGCCAGTGCGGCGCACAGGCCAACGCCCAGCGCGCGGCGGCGCGACGGCATCAGGCGCGCCGGCATGCTAGCGCGTCCCCAGGCGGCGCAGATTCACCGGCATGAATACCGTGATATCGGGCTTGATGCCCCATTTGCGCGGCCGGACAGACTCGTTGTCGAGGTCGCTGACCAGGTAGGCGCCCGCCTTGAAATCGTAAACCAGCTGCGCCCGGTACCAGGGCACCAGGGCATCATAGAACTGCATGGCCGGGTACTCGGCAAACCGCCACAGCTGGCCGGCACTGTCGTAGGCATCCTCGAGGGCAACCTGCCAGGTGTCCTCATCCAGGTAGAAGGTCCGCCGCGGATAGCGGTGGACCTTGCCCGGGCGCAAGGTCGCCTCGATCACCCAGACCCGATGCAGCTCATAGCGCAGCAGTGCAGGATCCAGATGACCGGGACGGATCATGTCCTGGTACTTGAGCTGCTTGTTGCTCAGCTTGTAGCTGTTGTAGGGAATGTACAGCTCGCGCTTGCCCAGCAGCTTCCAGTCGTACAGATCGGGCGCGCCATTCCAGCCATCGTACTGGTCGACGGTGCGCAAGCCCTGGGTACGCTTGTCGATGTCGCCGTAACCCAGCCCCGGATCGCGCGACACGCGCCGGGTAACCGGCTGATAGCTCCAGACCTGGCGGGGTTCGTCGACCTGATTGATCGGCTCCCAGACCAGGGTGATCTGCCCCTCGATACTGGCCGGTGCCATGTACACGCCATACAGGTTGAACAGGCGGTTGGGCCGCGAGCCGTTGACATAGCCTTGCTGGTCGAAGGCCATCGCCTCGATCACCCGCACGTTGAAATAGCGCCCCTTGCGGTCCACGGGAAACCAGCTGTACTCGCGGATAACCGAACCGCCACGCCAGCGCAGGGTGTGGTTCCACATCATTTGCAGCGGATCACGGGTCAGCGGAAAGGGCACCGCGCTCTTGCCCACGTCGAGCAGCGCGTAACCCTCGGTGCGCGCATAGGGCGCCTGGCGCCGGACCTCGGCCAGCACCTCCGCCGGCCAGTTGGCACTGCGGCGGCTCGGGTAGACATTCATCCGGTAGGTTTGCGGGTACTGGCTGAGCATCTGCCGCTGGCCAGCCGACAGGTGCCCGGCGTACTGCTCGGCGTTGGCGGCACTGATGCTGAACAGCACCGGGTCGGCGGCATAGGGATCGACATAGCCGACCGCCGGATCCAGCGCCTGCTGCGGCAACCCGCCGGTCCAGGGCGGAATGCTGCCGTCGGCATTGGCGCCGCGCTCGGCACCCACCGGGGTCAGTTCGCTGTCCAGCCGGGCCAGCTGTTCGGCCGTGACGCCAGCCACGCCAGGCCGGGCGGCCAGCAATGCGCTGCCCAGTACAGCCAGCAAGAGAAAGCGATCCAGCAGCATCAATAGCCCTCGGCCCTGGCGGATTGACAGCAACAAGCAGCTGATCCCGTCTGCGGGTAAGCTGCCTCTGACTCTACTGCAGCATGCACGACAAGCAACCCGGACGACGCAACTCAGTCATCACGCGTCAGCACTTCGAGCAACTCGATCTCGAAGACCAGATTGGAATGCGGCTTGATCAGCGCGCCCATCTGCCGTTCGCCATAGGCCAGCGCGGCCGGCACCCGGAGCCTGCGCTGGCCGCCAACACGCATGCCCATCAGCCCCTGGTCCCAGCCCTTGATCACCCGCCCCGTGCCGATCACGCACTGGAACGGTTTGCCCCGCGCAAATGAGGAATCGAAGGAGCTGCCGTCTTCCAGCCAGCCGCGGTACTGGGTGGTGATCAGGGCACCCCTGACCACTGCCTTGCCGTCACCCAGGCGCAGGTCTTCGATCTGCAATTGGTCATTCATTTGCGCTTCTCGCTGTTCAGTCGAGCAAGGTGCAGGCCATCACCACCGCATCCTCGCGGCCGCCAACCGCCGGATAATAGTCGCGCCGGCGGCCGATTTCGTTGAAGCCATAGCGCTCGTACAGCCGGTAGGCGGCGCGGTTGCTGTCGCGCACCTCGAGGAAACACTCGCGGGCATTGAGCTGCGTGGCGCGCTGCATCAGCTGCTCGAGCAGGCGCAGGCCCAGGCCGCGGCCCTGGCTTTCCGGCTTGACGGTGATGTTGAGCAGGTGTGCCTCGTCGAGGATCACCTGAATCACGCCATGGCCGACCTGCTGGCTGCCTTCGAACATCAGCCAGCAGTCGTAGGACTGCAGCCCGTCGAGAAAGATGCCGCGTGTCCAGGGATGGCTATAGGCGGCGTATTCGACCTTGAGCACGGCATCGAGGTCGGCCTCGGTCATCCGCCGGAAGCTGATCGAGTCACTCATTGGCTGGCTGCCAGCGCTGCATGACCCGGCGCATGGCCTGCCAGAGGGGCGCCTTGCGCTGCGGTTCATCCATCAGCAATTCCAGGCCGGGCAGCGCCCAGGCCGCGCCAAGCTCATCAATCTGCAGCTCGCGGTTATACATGTCCTCCTCGACCTCACCGGCATGCCGCATGGCCGGCAGCCCCACCAGCCACAGACAGGCGCAGCCCGGCTGATCTTCCATGCGCGCGGCCAGATAACCCTGCAAGAAATCACGTGCAGCATCCGGCCCCTGATCCAAGTTGCCTCCGGCGAGCAATGGCCAGCGCACCGGATCACCGAGCAGCTGCGGACTGTCCGGCAGCCCGGCCGCACGCAGCAGATCCTTGAGCAGCAGATAGGCCGGGTCACGACTCTGGAAGGCTTCGCCGGTCGGCAACTCGACCAGCAGCAGGCAGGCGCCGGCCCGGTACAGCTGCAGGCTGAAGCGCGGAATGGCAAGCGCAGGCGTGATGGCTGCCGGCGGTTCTTCGACCTGCACCTTGGCCGCTACCTGCGGCTCAACCACCTGGCGCGCCTGCTCCAGGCGGGCACGCACATCATTGATTGCGCCGTCAGCGGCCCTTGGTACAACAACCAATGGCTGCACCGGAACACTCTCGCCAGGCGTCACCAGCGGCTCGGCAGCCAGTGCTTGCTGCGGGTGCAGCAATTCCGCGCGCGATGCCGCCGCAAATGGCAGCACCTGGGTCGGCAGCCAGCTGACCACCTGCATGGCGTTCAGGTAGGCGCGGCGGCGCAGCTCGGCAATCAAACGTCAGCCACCTGCGGATGCGCCTTGTGACCGTCCGCCTGCATCAAGTTGAGGGCATTGATATAGGCCTTGGCCGAAGCCACCAGAATGTCGGTATCGGCGCCATTGCCGTTGACGATGCGTCCGGCCTTCTCCAGGCGCACGGTGACTTCGCCCTGGGAGTCGGTGCCCTGGGTGATGGCATTCACCGAATACAGCTGCAGCCCTGCTTCGGAGCAGGCAATCGACTCGATGGCCTTGAAGGTCGCGTCCACCGGACCGGAGCCGGTTGCACCGGCGCTCTGCTCACGCCCGTCGACGCTGAGAACAATCTTCGCCTCGGGCACTTCGCCGGTCTTGCTCGCCACTTCCAGGGTGACCAGCTTGAAGTGCTCCGGCGCCTCCTCGTCCAGCGCGTCGGAGACGATGGCCTGAAGGTCCTCGTCGAAAATCTCGTGCTTCTTGTCCGCCAAAGCCTTGAAGCGGGCAAAGGCGGCATTCAGCTCCACCTCGCTGGCCAGGGCGATACCCAGCTCTTCCAGCCGTGCGCGGAAGGCGGCACGCCCGGAATGCTTGCCCATCACCATCTTGTTGGCGTTCCAGCCGACCGACTGCGCGGACATGATCTCGTAGGTCTCGCGGTGCTTGAGCACGCCATCCTGGTGGATGCCCGACTCATGGGCGAACGCATTGGCGCCAACAATGGCCTTGTTCGGCTGCACCGGGAAGCCGGTAATGCCGGAGACCAGGCGCGAGGCGCTGAGGATGTGTTCGGTCTCGATACGGGTGTGCACGTCGAGCAGGTCGGCACGGGTCTTGATGGCCATGACGATCTCTTCCAGCGCGGCGTTGCCGGCACGTTCACCGAGGCCATTGATGGTGCACTCGACCTGCCGCGCGCCAGCTACCACCGCCGCCAGCGAGTTGGCCACGGCCAGACCGAGGTCGTTGTGGCAATGCACCGAGAACACCGCCTGATCGGCATTCGGGATGCGCTGCAGGAGCTGACGCATGGTCTCGGCATACTGGTGCGGAATGGCGTAGCCGACCGTGTCCGGGATGTTGATGGTGCGGGCGCCGGCCTTGATCGCCGCTTCGATGATGCGGCAGAGGAAGTCGATCTCCGAACGGCCGGCGTCCTCGCAGGAGAACTCCACATCGCTGCACAGGTTGCGCGCGTGCTTCACCGCGTGCACCGCCTGGGCCACCACGTCGTCCGGCTGCATGCGCAGCTTGTACTGCATGTGGATCGGGCTGGTGGCGATAAAGGTGTGAATGCGCCCGGAATTGGCGCCGCGCAGCGCCTCGGCGGCCCGCTCGATGTCGGCATCGATGGCGCGCGACAGGCTGCACACGGTGCTGTCCTTGATGGTGTCGGCAATCGCCTTGACCGCCTCGAAGTCACCCGGACTGGCGATGGCGAAACCGGCTTCGATCACGTCCACGCGCAGGCGCTCCAGCGCCTTGGCGATGCGCAGCTTCTCTTCCTTGGTCATGGACGCGCCAGGGCTCTGCTCGCCGTCGCGCAGGGTGGTGTCGAAGATGATGACGCGATCGTTGCTGCTCATGCGGGTTTCTCCACGAACCGAAACGCCCCCCGACGGAACGCCGGGGGACGAGGTAAAAGACAATGCACTGATTGTCGCGTGAAATGGCTCAGGCGGGAAGCCGCGCCGCCCTGTTCGCGCCAATCCAGGCAGTTGGCGCTGCGCCAGGTGGCTGGTTCCAGGCGCGGTCGCCGTGCTCGTCGCGGATCCGCGTCGGCAAGCCCATCTGGTCGAGCAGTTCGAGGAATGGCCCGGGAGGCAGCTGCTCGACGTTGACCATGCGCCGGGCATCCCACTCGCCACGGGCGATCAGCCGCGCGGCCGCCACCGGCGGCACCCCGGCAGTGTAGGAAATGCCCTGGCTGTCGGTTTCGGCATAGGCCTCGGCATGGTCGGCGACGTTGTAGATCAGCACTTCGCGCTCCTGACCATTTTTACGGCCCTTGATCAGATCGGCGATGCAGGTCTTGCCGCTGTAGCCCGGCGCCAGCGAGGCTGGATCCGGCAGCACGGCCTTGACCAGCTTGAGCGGCACCACTTCTAGCCCCTCGGCGGTAGTCACCGGCTGCTCGGAGAGCAGGCCGAGGTTGTTCAGCACCGTGAAGACGTTGATGTAGTGCTCGCCGAAGCTCATCCAGAAACGGACGTTCGGCACATCGAGGTGCCGGGACAGCGAATGCACTTCGTCATGCCCGGTCAGGTAGAGGTTCTGCTGGCCCACCACCGGCAGGTCGTCGCTGCGCTTGACCTCGAACATGCGGTTGCTGGTCCACTGGCTGTTCTGCCAGCTCCACACCTGTCCGGTGAACTCGCGGAAGTTGATCTCCGGGTCGAAGTTGGTGGCGAAGTACTTGCCGTGGGAGCCGGCGTTGACGTCGAGAATGTCGATCGAGTCGATCTGGTCGAAATGCTGCTGGGCCGCCAGCGCCGCCCAGGCGTTGACCACGCCCGGATCGAAGCCGACGCCGAGGATCGCGGTAACGCCCTTCTCCTGGCATTCGGCCAGGTGCTTCCACTCATGGTTGCCGTACCACGGCGGGGTCTCGCAGATTTTCCCCGGTTCCTCGTGGATGGCGGTATCCAGGTAGGCCGCACCGGTGTCCATGCAGGCGCGCAGCACCGCCATGTTGAGGAAGGCCGAGCCAACGTTGATGACAATTTGCGAGTCAGTCGCGCGGATCAGCGCCTTGGTCGCCTCGATATCCAGCGCATTCAGGGCATGCGCGGTGATCTCGGCCGGCACCTTCAGGCTGCCCTTGGCCTTGACGCTGTCGATGATGGTCTGGCACTTGCCGACACTGCGCGAGGCAATGGCGATGGCGCCGAGTTCATCATTGTTTTGCGCGCACTTATGGGCCACAACCTTGGCCACACCGCCGGCCCCGATGATCAGAACGTTCTTCTTCAATTCAGCTCCCCCAATCGCAGGCCTCAGGAGAGGCTCCGCAGGTAGTCGTCAAAACCAAACTCGCGCACCAGCTCGACGCTGCCGTCGAGCTGGCGCACGGCAATCGCCGGCATCTTGAGTCCGTTGAACCAGTTTTTCTTGACCATGGTGTAGCCCGCCGCATCGATGAACGACAGGCGATCGCCGATGGCCAGCGGACGCTCGAACTGGTACTGGCCGAAGATGTCACCGGCCAGGCACGACTTGCCGCAGACCATGTAGCTATGCGCGCCGGCGCAGGGCGCCATCTTGGCGTTCAGGCGGTAGATCAGCAGGTCGAGCATGTGCGCTTCGATCGAACTGTCGACCACGGCCAGGTGCTTGCCGTTGAAGAGAGTGTCGAGCACCGTCACTTCCAGCGAGGCGCACTGGGTAATGGCGGCCTCACCGGGCTCCAGGTAGACCTGCACGCCATATTTCCCGGCGAAGGCCTTGAGCCGCGCGGCGAAGGTCTCCAGCGGGTAATCCGCGCCGGTGAAGTGAATGCCGCCACCCAGGCTGACCCATTGCACCTGATGCAGCAGGTGGCCGAAGCGCTCCTCGATGGTAGCGAGCATCCGCTCGAACAGCGCGAAGCTGCTGTTGTCGCAGTTGTTGTGGAACATGAAGCCGGACACCTGATCGATCACCGCTGCGATCCGTTGCGGATCGGACTCGCCCAGACGACTGAACGGCCGCGCCGGATCGGCCAGCGGATAATCCGAGCTGCTCACCTGCGGATTGACACGCAGGCCGCGTACCGCGCCGCTGGCCACTTCGGCGAAACGCTCGAGCTGGCTGATCGAGTTGAAGATGATCTTGTCCGAGTTGGCCAGCACCTCGGTAATCTCGTCGTCAGCCCAGGCCACGCTGTAGGCATGGGTCTCGCCGGCGAACTTCTCGCGGCCCAGACGCACCTCATACAGCGACGAGGACGTGGTGCCGTCCATGTACTGCTGCATCAGGTCGAATACCGACCAGGTGGCGAAGCACTTGAGTGCCAGCAGTGCTTTGGCCCCGGACAATTCACGTACGCGGGCGATCTTCTGCAGATTGACCAGCAGCTTCTGCTTGTCGATCAGGTAGTACGGCGTTTTCAGCATCGGAGCCCCCAACAGGTCTGCATGCAACCGGGCGGAATCTATCCACCAGAAAAAAGCGCGCGAATTGTGCCGGCATGAATGCCTGCGGGAAAGGCCTGAAGAGCCATTTCGTCCGACCATCCACCATTTCCGGAACATTCCAGTACAATCGCCGGCTGTCAAAAACCGTGATGACTGCCTGCCAATGATTGATCCCCGGCGCGTACTGCGTGCCCTCGCCGAACACTGGGCGCTGCTCGAACCGCTCTGCGAGCGCTTCGATGCGGGCACCCTGAGCCTGGTCGAACTGCGCAAGCAGCTGGCCCTGCAACTGCCCGAAGGCAGTCCGGCCGAGGTCACCGCCCTGCTCGATATGTGGATCCGTCTGGATATCCTGGTGCCGGTGGCCAAGAGCCCCAACCGTTTCGAACTGAATGCGCAGATCCACGACTTCCTCGCCTACCTGCGCCGCGAACACCGCCTCGGCCTGTGCCTGGAAATCGAGGCCTACCTGCGCCATCTGGAACGCCTGGCCGGACACATCCTGGATGCATTCGAGGTGCGCGACGCCCAGGACCTGGCGCGCCAGCTGCGCCTGCTCGACATGCGCGTGCGCGACGTATTGAAGAAGCTGGCCAACGACGAGCAGGCGCTGGTCGGCGTGGCCGAGCGGGCCAAGACCAGCGACCGGCAGATCCCGCTGCGCCAGCGCTATGCCGAGGTGCTGGCGACCTGGGACGAGTACGTCGAACCGATGATCCAGCTGGTCGCCGCCGATGGTGCCTTCGAGCAGGGCGTGCGCCGTGTCGAGCAGGTACTGCTCAAGCTGCTCGGCGAGCAGCAGCGCCTCGGCCAGTTGGTCGACGATGATCTGCTGCTGCGCACCCACGCGCGCATCCTGGAAATGCAGGGCATCGCCCAGCTCACCCTGCGCCGCGCCCGCGAACTGCTGCTGCCGCTGCGCGAGGAAGCACGCCGGCACAATGCCGTGACCCGTGGCGCCGCGCTGGCGCTGGCGACGATCCGCCGCAAGGGGCTGGACGCCGTGCCGCAGGCCGCACTGCCGCTGTTTTCCCGGCCGCAGAGCAACTTCCTCGGCAGCGCGTCTCAGGTCGAGGCCTATGTCTACGCGCTGGCGCGCTTCGAGGCCAAGCCCACGCAGTTCCCCAAGGCCAGTGCCAGCCGCCGCGGTGCACCGCCGCGCGCACCGCGCACCGCGCGCGAGATGCTGGAGCGCTGCGAACAGGCGCTGCCGCTGCCCGACCTGATGCTCTGGCTGCTGGAACAGGAGTCGGAAGGCGCCACCGACGAACTGCTCTACTGGTTTTCGCGCCTGTCACGTGATGCCCGCTTCCAGCGCGAGCGCCTGGAACGCCGCGACTACCTGACCACCGAGCACCAGCTCAGCCTGAGCTCTTACGCTCTGGTGGGGCGGCCCAATGCTTGATTCCTGCGTAGGGTGGAAAGCGGCCAACGGCCTTTTCCTCCATCAAGATCACCGGTGGAAAACCGCTACGCGAGCGTTTCACCCTACGACTGCCTGCGAGCACACCGTATGAATATCGATCTCTCCGAACTGACCTTGCTGCCGGCAATCTTCCGCGAGCTGTTCAAGGGCTATCACATCAGCCGCCGCGACCCGGAACTGTACAGCCAGCTGTCCAACCTGCAGGACGCCTACCGCGCGCTGTTCAAGTCGCTGGGCTTTGAGCTGGTATGCGACAGCCGCGGCTTCTACTACTTCGTCCCCGAGCAGATGGGTGCCCAGGTCAACAAGACCGCCCAGCGTCTGGCGCTGTTCTGCTTCATCCTCATCGAGCACCTCGCCGACCAGGGCCGCGACCCGCTGGCCGTGCTCGACGGCGGCAGCCTCGGCCGCGACGAGTTGCCGCCGCTGCTGGATAAGTACAAGGACCTGTTCCTCCAGGCCGAAGTCGGCAGCCAGGACGAGCTGGAAGAGAAAATCCTGCGCCGCCTGACCCAGCTCGGCTTCGCCAGCGAGGACAACGGCGTGTACCGCTTCCTCGCGCCGCTGCACCGTTTCCTCGACGTCTGCCTGGCGGTGCAGCAGGACCGCGACCTCTCCGCCAGCCTGCACAGCAGTCTGCCGCTGCCGACGCCCGAGCTGCTGGCCGATGACGAGGAAGACCTGCCTGACCTGACCGCGGCCCTAGAAGAATCGGAAGAACAGGCCATGGCCCGCGCCATGGCCGAAGAACGTGCCGCCCAGGAGATCGACGCATGAGCCAGCCCCGCTACGGCATCCGCCGCTTCGCCCTGCTCAACACCGCCGGCTACAGCCTCGGCCTGTTCCCGCTGGAACACCCGCTGTCGGTCTATGGCGCCAACAACCTGGGCAAGTCGGCGTCGATCAACGCACTGCAGTTCCCGATCCTGGCGCGCATGTCGGACATGAGCTTCGGCAAGTACAGCCTGGAGCAGTCGCGCAAGTTCTACTTCGGCAGCGACACCAGCTACATCCTGGTGGAAGTCGCGCTGCCCCACGGCCCGCACGTGATCGGCGTGGTCGGCCGCGGCCCGGGCGGCGGCTTTGGCCACCAGTTCTTCGCCTACCAGGGCGAGCTGGATCTGGCGCACTACCAGAACAACAACGGCAGTTGCGTGCGCGAGCGCGAGCTGTTCGCCAACCTCGACCAGGCCGGCATCCATGCCTGGGAGCTGAAACCGGATGAGCTGCGCCGGCTGCTGGTCGGCGGGCATACGGCGATCCCGCTGGACCTGACGCTGATCCCGCTGCGTTCGACCAGCGAACAGAGCCTGAAGACCTTCCGCGCGCTGTTCATCAACCTGCTGCACATGCGCGAGATTACGGCTGCCAAGCTCAAGCAGCTGTTTCTCGATGCCTTCGAGCACAGCCTGCGCTCGGGCAGCGTCGACTATATCGCCGCCACCGAGGAAGCCTTCCGCGACGTGCGCCGCATGGAGCAGGACTATCAGGCTCTGGTCGCCGCCGGCCCGCTGATCGAAGCGCTGTCCGCCGGCGTGGCGCAGCGCGAGATTCTGCGCGGCAAGCTGCATCGCCTGTCGCCGATGCTGGATAACCTGCTCGGTGCCTGGCAGGACTACAGCGGCGCGCGCCGCGACGAACTGTTGGCGCAGCATGAGCATTACCGCTCCGAGCAGGACGGCCTGCAGCAGGAGCAGCGCGGCGGCACCCAGGAACTGATGCGCCTGGAACGGCAGATCAGCGAGGTGCAGCGCTGGCTCGGCGAACTGGCGGTGCTAAAAAACCGCTTTGCTCTGGTTACTGATGTGAAAGTGCTGGAAGACCAGCTGCTGGCGGCCAAGGACAGCCACGACGAACTGGCCGGTGCCCTGGCGCAATCCCGGCAGTTCTCCGCCGAGGACCTTGATGAGCGCATGCGCGACCTGGAGCAGCGCCTGAAATCGGTACGCCAGCAGATCGAGCATGCCGACAACAACAGCTATGCGCGGCTGCGCGAGGAGTTCTCCCAGGCCGACGTCGATCGCCTGATGCGCCTGTTCAACGGCCAGCTGTTCAGCCTGCCGCTTGTCGACAAGAGCAGCGAAAAGGGCATCCATACCGAGGGCGACGCCTGGGTCAAGGCCGTGGAAGCCGTGCTGGAGCACTTCAAGGGCGAGCGTTTTGAAGTGCCGGGGCTGTCCATCGACCTATCCCATATCGAGCCGCCGGCACTGCAGGCACTGGCCGACCGCGCCGCCCTGCGCGACCAGCGCGACCGCCTGGAGCGCGAGCTGAAGCAACTGAAGACCCAGCATGCGGTGGCCAACGATCGCGCAGCGAGCAAGGCCCAGGCCGAGCAGCTGTACCAAAGCATGCTGGATGCGCAGAAGGCGCTGGAGGATTTCCGCCGTTGCCAGACATTGGCCGTCGAGGAGCCTCACCAGCTGGAGCAACTGGCCGAACTGGAAGCTGCCCAGGATGAACTCAAGCGCGCCAGCGACGCCTTCGCCGAGCGCGTGCAGCAGATCTCCGCCAGGCTGCAGCTGGTCGGTCGGCAACTGGCCGATCTGGAAGCCAAGCAGCGCACCCTGGAGGATGCGCTGCGCCGGCGCCAGCTGCTGCCGGCCGACCTGCCGTTCGGCAGCCCGTTCACCGAGCCGGTGGACGACTCGCTGGACAACCTGCTGCCGCTGCTGGGCGACTACCAGGATTGCTGGCAGGCGCTGCAACGCATCGACGGGCAGATCGAGGCGCTCTACGCCCAGGTGCGCCTGAAAGGGGTGGCCAAGTTCGACAGCGAGGACGATGTCGAACGCCGCCTGCAGTTGCTGGTCAACGCCTACGCGCATCGCCAGGACGAAGCCCTGACGCTGGCCAAGGCGCGTCGCGCGGCAGTCACCGATATCGCCCGCACCCTGCGCAATATCCGCAGCGACTACGACAACCTGGAACACCAGCTGGCGCTATTCAACCGCGAGATCAACAAGCGTCAGGTGTCCAACCTGGAAAGCTTCCGCATTGTGCTGGCGCCCAACCGCGACGCACTCCGGCACATCGACCAGATCATCCACAGCGCCGGGCAGTACGAAGAAGGCGAAACCCTCTCGGTGTTCGATCTGCAGCAGAGCGGCGAGCAGGATGCGAAGAACGAGGAGGCCAAGGAGTACCTGGCACGGCTGGTGGCCGCCAACCACAATCAGCTGGGGCTCAAGGACCTGTTCGAGCTGGCCTTCGAGATCACCAAGGTCGGCGGCGCGCCGGTGATCCACACCGACATCGACGGCGCGGCGTCCAACGGCACCACCATGACCATCAAGGCGCTGACCAACATGTACCTGCTGCTGCACCTGATGGACCGCGAGCAGGCCGGCAAGGTACGCCTGCCCTACTACCTGGACGAGGCGGCGGACATTGACGAACGCAACCAGCAGGCGCTGATCGAGACCAGCCTGCAGCTCGGTTTCGTGCCGATCCTGGCCTCGGTCAAGCCGCAGGTTTCAGCTCACGTGGCGATTGATCTGGAGGGGGGTAGCGGACCGGGGGGCATTTATATCGACGAAGCTGACTGGAAGTACATCCAGCGCCGCGAACCCGCCGCCAAGCCGCTGTCGCAGCCTGCCTAGAGCAAAATGACAAGGGCCGCTATGCGGCCCTTGTCATTTGCACAGCGATCAATCAATCCGCTTTTGTTTCAGCATTGTCCCAGATCAACCGCGGATCGAAGGCCACTGCGGCGAGCATGGTCAGAACCACCACACTGCAAAAGGCGACAGCACCGAATCCCGCCTCGATGGATGCCAGGCTGCCAAACTTGACCAGGGCCACGAGGATGGTAATCACGAAGATATCGAGCATGGACCAGCGGCCAATCCACTCGATAAAGCGGTACATCATGCCGCGCTGCCGGGCAGACAATGGCTGTTTGCGCTGGATCGAGTACAGCAGCAGGCCCAAGCCAACCAGCTTGAAGGTTGGTACCAGGATACTCGCGACAAACACGACGATGGCAATCGGCACCATGTCGTAATGAATCAGCTCGATCACACCGGACATGATGGTATCCGGCTGGCCCTTGCCCAGCGAATAGACCGTCATGATCGGCAGCACATTGGCCGGGATGTACATCAGTGCCGCAGTCAGCAGCAAAGCCCAGGTTCGGCGCAGGCTATCCGGGCGCCGGGCATGCAAGTGAGCGCCGCAGCGGCTACACAATTGCTGTGCCATGCCTTCCTCGCGACGATTTAATTCGTGGCATTCGCCACAAACCAGAATGCCGGCATCAATGGCTCTCATTGCTATCCCCTTCAGCCAGCGCCTCCCAGATCTGATGTGGTGCCATGGTGACTTCCAGCCATACCTGGATCAGCAATAAGGAGATGAAACAGACCAAACCAACTCCGATTGTCGGCTTGGCTATATCGATGAGCTTGACGATGGAGACCAGGATGCCCATCAGATACACCTCGAGCATGCCCCATTCACGCATCTGGTGGTAAATCCTGTAGAGGAACAATCCATAGGCACGCCCAACGTCCAGGCGAATACTCAGGAGCACCAGGAACTGGATCATCAACTTGAGAAACGGGATAACCATGCTGGAAAGAAAAACCACCACGGCAATGCTCTGCAAGACTCCACCCGCTTCATATAAGCTGACAACACCGGTCCACACAGTGTCTTGCGAAGTCTGACCGAGCACATTGATCTGCATGATGGGAAAAAAGCTGGCAGGGATGAACAGCAGCAATGCTGCAATAACCAGCGCCAGACTACGCTTTACCACTTGGGTATTGTGCCGATACAGCTCGAAGCCACAGCGAGGGCAATCAGCCCGCTCACCGTTGGCCAGATGCGGCTTGAGCATCAGCAAATCGCACTCATGGCAAGCGACCAATTGATCCAGCGGCTTATCCGCAAGCACGTTGCAGTCAGCAGTCTGCCTCATATCGACTTCCTGGCTTTTTGACGAGTCTGATTATAACCCTATCCTGCAAAAGCAAACCCCCGACCCGCTTACGCGGATCGGGGGTTTGGGATAGGTGCTTGACGATGACCTACTCTCACATGGGGAAACCCCACACTACCATCGGCGATGCATCGTTTCACTTCTGAGTTCGGGATGGGATCAGGTGGTTCCAACGCTCTATGGTCGTCAAGCAATTTTGTTGCTGTCTCGGGGTTAGCCGCTACAGCGAATCGGGTATGTGATATCGGTTGGTAATGCGTGTTCTGGCAAACTTTCGGTTTGTTGTCGACTTCAACCATCGAGCACGCAAACTACAAATTGTTTGGGTGTTATATGGTCAAGCCTCACGGGCAATTAGTATTGGTTAGCTCAACGCCTCACAGCGCTTACACACCCAACCTATCAACGTCGTAGTCTTCGACGGCCCTTCAGGGAGCTCAAGGCTCCAGTGAGATCTCATCTTGAGGCAAGTTTCCCGCTTAGATGCTTTCAGCGGTTATCTTTTCCGAACATAGCTACCCGGCAATGCCACTGGCGTGACAACCGGAACACCAGAGGTTCGTCCACTCCGGTCCTCTCGTACTAGGAGCAGCCCCTCTCAAATCTCAAACGTCCACGGCAGATAGGGACCGAACTGTCTCACGACGTTCTAAACCCAGCTCGCGTACCACTTTAAATGGCGAACAGCCATACCCTTGGGACCGGCTTCAGCCCCAGGATGTGATGAGCCGACATCGAGGTGCCAAACACCGCCGTCGATATGAACTCTTGGGCGGTATCAGCCTGTTATCCCCGGAGTACCTTTTATCCGTTGAGCGATGGCCCTTCCATACAGAACCACCGGATCACTAAGACCTACTTTCGTACCTGCTCGACGTGTCTGTCTCGCAGTCAAGCGCGCTTTTGCCTTTATACTCTACGACCGATTTCCGACCGGTCTGAGCGCACCTTCGTACTCCTCCGTTACTCTTTAGGAGGAGACCGCCCCAGTCAAACTGCCCACCATACACTGTCCTCGATCCGGATAACGGACCAGAGTTAGAACCTCAAAGTTGCCAGGGTGGTATTTCAAGGTTGGCTCCACGCGAACTGGCGTCCACGCTTCAAAGCCTCCCACCTATCCTACACAAACAAGTTCAAAGTCCAGTGCAAAGCTACAGTAAAGGTTCACGGGGTCTTTCCGTCTAGCCGCGGATACACTGCATCTTCACAGCGATTTCAATTTCACTGAGTCTCGGGTGGAGACAGCGCCGCCATCGTTACGCCATTCGTGCAGGTCGGAACTTACCCGACAAGGAATTTCGCTACCTTAGGACCGTTATAGTTACGGCCGCCGTTTACCGGGGCTTCGATCAAGAGCTTCGCTTGCGCTAACCCCATCAATTAACCTTCCGGCACCGGGCAGGCGTCACACCCTATACGTCCACTTTCGTGTTTGCAGAGTGCTGTGTTTTTAATAAACAGTCGCAGCGGCCTGGTATCTTCGACCGGCATGGGCTTACGTAGTAAATACTTCACCCTCACCGGCGCACCTTCTCCCGAAGTTACGGTGCCATTTTGCCTAGTTCCTTCACCCGAGTTCTCTCAAGCGCCTTGGTATTCTCTACCCAACCACCTGTGTCGGTTTGGGGTACGGTTCCTAGTTACCTGAAGCTTAGAAGCTTTTCTTGGAAGCATGGCATCAACCACTTCGTCATCTAAAAGACAACTCGTCATCAGTTCTCGATCTTGAACGCCCGGATTTGCCTAAGCATTCGATCTACCACCTTAAACACGGACAACCAACGCCGTGCTGGCCTAGCCTTCTCCGTCCCTCCATCGCAGTAACTAGAAGTACAGGAATATTAACCTGTTTCCCATCGACTACGCTTTTCAGCCTCGCCTTAGGGACCGACTAACCCTGCGTCGATTAACGTTGCGCAGGAACCCTTGGTCTTTCGGCGTGGGTGTTTTTCACACCCATTGTCGTTACTCATGTCAGCATTCGCACTTCTGATACCTCCAGCCAGCTTCTCAACTGACCTTCACAGGCTTACAGAACGCTCCTCTACCGCATCACTTACGTGATACCCGTAGCTTCGGTGTATGGTTTGAGCCCCGTTACATCTTCCGCGCAGGCCGACTCGACTAGTGAGCTATTACGCTTTCTTTAAAGGGTGGCTGCTTCTAAGCCAACCTCCTAGCTGTCTAAGCCTTCCCACATCGTTTCCCACTTAACCATAACTTTGGGACCTTAGCTGACGGTCTGGGTTGTTTCCCTTTTCACGACGGACGTTAGCACCCGCCGTGTGTCTCCCATGCTCGGCACTTGCTGGTATTCGGAGTTTGCATCGGTTTGGTAAGTCGGGATGACCCCCTAGCCGAAACAGTGCTCTACCCCCAGCAGTGATACATGAGGCGCTACCTAAATAGCTTTCGAGGAGAACCAGCTATCTCCGAGCTTGATTAGCCTTTCACTCCGATCCACAGGTCATCCGCTAACTTTTCAACGGTAGTCGGTTCGGTCCTCCAGTTAGTGTTACCCAACCTTCAACCTGCCCATGGATAGATCGCCCGGTTTCGGGTCTATACCCAGCGACTAAAGCGCCCTATTAAGACTCGCTTTCGCTACGCCTCCCCTATTCGGTTAAGCTCGCCACTGAATATAAGTCGCTGACCCATTATACAAAAGGTACGCAGTCACCCAACAAAGTAGGCTCCCACTGCTTGTACGCATACGGTTTCAGGATCTATTTCACTCCCCTCTCCGGGGTTCTTTTCGCCTTTCCCTCACGGTACTAGTTCACTATCGGTCAGTCAGTAGTATTTAGCCTTGGAGGATGGTCCCCCCATATTCAGACAAAGTTTCTCGTGCTCCGTCCTACTCGATTTCACTTCTAAGACCTTTTCGCGTACAGGGCTATCACCCACTATGGCCGCACTTTCCAGAGCGTTCCGCTAAAATCAAAGAAGCTTAAGGGCTAGTCCCCGTTCGCTCGCCACTACTAAGGGAATCTCGGTTGATTTCTTTTCCTCAGGGTACTTAGATGTTTCAGTTCCCCTGGTTCGCCTCTTGCACCTATGTATTCAGTACAAGATAACCATCTTATGATGGCTGGGTTCCCCCATTCAGACACCTCCGGATCAAAGTCTGTTTGCCGACTCCCCGAAGCTTTTCGCAGGCTACCACGTCTTTCATCGCCTCTGACTGCCAAGGCATCCACCGTATGCGCTTCTTCACTTGACCATATAACCCCAAGCAATCTGGTTACTGTCTCGAACGTGAAGACGACATTCGCCGAAAATTTGCACTTGAGAACACGCAAATTTTACCTTGACTCAAACAATCACCAGTGAAAGAGATTGTTTGGTCACTTCTATCACATACCCAAATTTTTAAAGAACAGTTCTGGCGCAAAGACCAGAACTCAACATCTCAGCCTATCCAGGCAGATGCTCAGTTCTGAGCTTTCAGCGATTTCGAGTTAATGGTGGAGCCAAACGGGATCGAACCGTTGACCTCCTGCGTGCAAGGCAGGCGCTCTCCCAGCTGAGCTATGGCCCCATCTAATGATCTGGCCACGACCCTTGACAATTGGTGGGTCTGGGCAGATTCGAACTGCCGACCTCACCCTTATCAGGGGTGCGCTCTAACCAACTGAGCTACAGACCCAATCGTCTCTCTCGGGTCTATTAACCCAATCGCTTTTCGCAAGTGAATCAAGCAATTCGTGTGGGTGCTTATGAAGAAGCTGAAGTCTTCGATTAAGGAGGTGATCCAGCCGCAGGTTCCCCTACGGCTACCTTGTTACGACTTCACCCCAGTCATGAATCACTCCGTGGTAACCGTCCCCCTTGCGGTTAGACTAGCTACTTCTGGAGCAACCCACTCCCATGGTGTGACGGGCGGTGTGTACAAGGCCCGGGAACGTATTCACCGTGACATTCTGATTCACGATTACTAGCGATTCCGACTTCACGCAGTCGAGTTGCAGACTGCGATCCGGACTACGATCGGTTTTGTGGGATTAGCTCCACCTCGCGGCTTGGCAACCCTCTGTACCGACCATTGTAGCACGTGTGTAGCCCTGGCCGTAAGGGCCATGATGACTTGACGTCATCCCCACCTTCCTCCGGTTTGTCACCGGCAGTCTCCTTAGAGTGCCCACCATAACGTGCTGGTAACTAAGGACAAGGGTTGCGCTCGTTACGGGACTTAACCCAACATCTCACGACACGAGCTGACGACAGCCATGCAGCACCTGTGTTCGAGTTCCCGAAGGCACCAATCTATCTCTAGAAAGTTCTCGACATGTCAAGGCCAGGTAAGGTTCTTCGCGTTGCTTCGAATTAAACCACATGCTCCACCGCTTGTGCGGGCCCCCGTCAATTCATTTGAGTTTTAACCTTGCGGCCGTACTCCCCAGGCGGTCAACTTAATGCGTTAGCTGCGCCACTAAGTCCTCAAGGAACCCAACGGCTAGTTGACATCGTTTACGGCGTGGACTACCAGGGTATCTAATCCTGTTTGCTCCCCACGCTTTCGCACCTCAGTGTCAGTATCAGTCCAGGTGGTCGCCTTCGCCACTGGTGTTCCTTCCTATATCTACGCATTTCACCGCTACACAGGAAATTCCACCACCCTCTACCGTACTCTAGCTTTGCAGTTTTGGATGCAGTTCCCAGGTTGAGCCCGGGGATTTCACATCCAACTTACAAAACCACCTACGCGCGCTTTACGCCCAGTAATTCCGATTAACGCTTGCACCCTCTGTATTACCGCGGCTGCTGGCACAGAGTTAGCCGGTGCTTATTCTGTCGGTAACGTCAAATCAGCAACGTATTAAGCTACTGACCTTCCTCCCAACTTAAAGTGCTTTACAATCCGAAGACCTTCTTCACACACGCGGCATGGCTGGATCAGGCTTGCGCCCATTGTCCAATATTCCCCACTGCTGCCTCCCGTAGGAGTCTGGACCGTGTCTCAGTTCCAGTGTGACTGATCATCCTCTCAGACCAGTTACGGATCGTCGCCTTGGTGAGCCATTACCTCACCAACTAGCTAATCCGACCTAGGCTCATCTGATAGCGTGAGGTCCGAAGATCCCCCACTTTCTCCCGTAGGACGTATGCGGTATTAGCGTCCGTTTCCGAACGTTATCCCCCACTACCAGGCAGATTCCTAGGCATTACTCACCCGTCCGCCGCTCTCAAGAAAAGCAAGCTTTTCTCTACCGC
Organism: Pseudomonas sp. N040; assembly: GCF_015637705.1. Classification (GTDB taxonomy): domain Bacteria; phylum Pseudomonadota; class Gammaproteobacteria; order Pseudomonadales; family Pseudomonadaceae; genus Aquipseudomonas. Next base: position 238,893 of record NZ_JADOBE010000006.1, read on the forward strand.
TCGACTTGCATGTGTTAGGCCTGCCGCCAGCGTTCAATCTGAGCCATGATCAAACTCTTCAGTTCAATACTGATCGGGTTTTGAGAAAACCCTAAACTTGGCTCAGCAATCGCAAAAAACTCTCAAATTAACGAGTGTTACTTGTGATGCTGATAATCTTGCGATCCTCAGTCTTACTACACAAGCACCCACACGAATTGCTTGATTCAGTTGTTAAAGAGCGTTTGGCTGATTCGTTCGTCTCAACCAAGGCCGCGCATTCTACAGCAGCCTCTACTTCCGTCAAGCCTATTTCAAAGAATTTTTCGTTTCTTCTCAACCGCTTGCGCTACTAACACCAACACTGCATGCCGGTAGCGGGAGGCGAATTCTACAG
>NZ_JADOBE010000007.1 GCF_015637705.1 Pseudomonas sp. N040
TCATCGGCGAAGGGCAGGTTGGCCGCTTCGTCGAAGCGCGCCTTGTTCCTGCCGCTGTAGGCCCAGAGGGTCACGCTGACGAAGGCGACCAGCACCAGCAAGGTGCCGAGTCCGCGCAGGGTTCCGATGTCCATCGCGCTTACCGCTTGTTCTTGAGGCTGGTACCCAGCCCCTGCAGGTAGGCGACCAGTGCATCCATTTCGGTCTTGCCCTTGACGGCATCGCCGGCACCGGCGATGTCGGCGTCGGTATACGGCACCCCGAGCGTCTGCATGGCCTGCAGCTTGGCGCCGGTCAGCTTGCCGTCGAGGGTGTTCTCCACCAGCCACGGATAAGCCGGCATGATCGACTCGGGCACCACGTTGCGCGGGTTGTACAGGTGCGCGCGGTGCCAGTCATCCGAGTAACGGCCACCGACGCGGGCCAGGTCCGGGCCGGTACGCTTGGAGCCCCACAGGAACGGGTGATCCCAGACGCTTTCACCGGCGACCGAGTAGTGACCATAACGCTCGGTCTCGGCGCGGAACGGACGGATCATCTGCGAGTGGCAACCGACGCAGCCCTCGCGGATGAAGATGTCGCGGCCTTCCATTTCCAGGGCGGTGCGCGGCTTCATGCCCTCGACCGGGGTGTTGGTGACGTCCTGGAAGAACAGCGGGACGATCTGTACCAGACCGCCGATGCTCACTGCCAGAACCATGAACAGGGCCATCAGGCCGATGTTCTTCTCAAGGATTTCGTGCTTTTTCATCAGTGAGCTACCTCGGGAATCCGCGCATCGGCTTCATATTCGGCAGGATTGGCTGCGCGCACGGTGCGGTAGGTGTTGTAGGCCATGACCAGCATGCCGGTGAAGAAGATGGCACCGCCGATCATGCGCACCACGAAGCCCGGGTGACTGGCTTCCAGTGCCTCGACAAAGGAGTAGGTGAGGGTGCCGTCGGTGTTGACTGCACGCCACATCAGGCCCTGGGCGATGCCGTTGACCCACATCGAGGCGATGTAGAGCACGGTGCCGATGGTGGCCATCCAGAAGTGCGTGTTGATCAGGCCGACGCTGTACATCTGCTCGCGACCGAAGACCTTCGGAATCAGGTGGTAGAGCGCGCCCATCGAGACCATGGCGACCCAGCCGAGGGCGCCGGCGTGTACGTGGCCGATGGTCCAGTCGGTGTAGTGGGACAGGGCGTTGACGGTCTTGATCGCCATCATCGGGCCTTCGAAGGTGGACATGCCGTAGAAGGCCAGCGAGACCACCAGGAAGCGCAGGATCGGGTCGGTACGCAGCTTATGCCAGGCGCCGGAGAGGGTCATCATGCCGTTGATCATGCCGCCCCAGCTGGGTGCCAGCAGGATCAGCGACATCACCATGCCCAGCGACTGCGCCCAGTCCGGCAGCGCGGTGTAGTGCAGGTGGTGCGGACCGGCCCAGATGTACACGGCGATCAGGGCCCAGAAGTGCACGATCGACAGGCGATAGGAGTACACCGGGCGTCCGGCCTGCTTGGGCACGAAGTAGTACATCATGCCGAGGAAGCCGGCGGTCAGGAAGAAGCCCACGGCGTTGTGGCCGTACCACCACTGGATCATCGCGTCGGTGGCGCCGGCATAGACCGAGTAGGACTTGGTCAGGCTGACCGGCAGTTCGATGTTGTTGACGATGTGCAGCAGCGCCACGGTCAGGATGAAGCCGCCGAAGAACCAGTTGCCCACATAAATGTGCTTGGTCTTGCGCTGCATCACGGTGCCGAAGAAGACCACCGCATAGCTGACCCAGACCACGGCGATCAGGATATCGATCGGCCATTCCAGCTCGGCATATTCCTTGGAGGTGGTGATGCCCAGCGGCAACGTCAGCGCCGCCAGCAGGATCACCAGTTGCCAGCCCCAGAAGGTGAAGGTGGCCAGCTTGCCGAAGGCCAGACGGGTCTGGCAGGTGCGCTGTACGGCATAATAGGAGGTGGCGAACAGGGCGCAGCCGCCGAACGCGAAGATCACCGCGTTGGTGTGCAGCGGACGCAGGCGTCCGAAGCTGGTCCAGGGCAGGCCGAGGTTGAGTTCGGGAAAGGCTAGCTGTGCGGCGATCACGACGCCAACAAGCATCCCGACGATCCCCCATATCACCGTCATGATGGCGAATTGGCGGACCACCCCGTAGTTGTAGGTGGTACTGGTTGCTGTGCTCATTTGATGGCTTCCATCCACGTTTTTTTGGCAGAGTGTTTTTGTAACAAGCTGATACTAGGTGAATGGGTGCAAGTGAATATTGACTCGGATCAATGCCGGCAAGCACCGGCGGAACTGATTTTTCTCCAGGATTTCCCGGTAAATCAGCCAGTTGCAGTGCTTTTGCTGGCGCACGGCGCCGGTGCGCCAATGGACAGTCCGTTCATGGGCGCCATCAGCCAGCGGCTGGCAGCCAGCGGCGTGGGTGTGCTGCGTTTCGAGTTTCCCTATATGGCTGCCAGACGCGCGGATGGCGTGCGCCGTCCGCCCAATCCCCAGGCCGCGCTGCTGGACTGCTGGCGCCAGGCCTATCGGCACGCCAGGCAGCGTTATGCGGGGCCGCTGGCGATCGGCGGCAAGTCCATGGGCGGGCGCATGGCCAGCCTGCTGGCGGATGAGCTGGGCGCGGCGGCGCTGATCTGCCTGGGTTATCCGTTCTATGCCGCGGGCAAGCCGGACAAGCCGCGGGTGGCGCATCTGGCCGAGCTGCATACCCCGACCCTGATTGTGCAGGGTGAGCGGGATGCGCTGGGCAATCGCCAGGCAGTCGAAGCGTACCCGCTGTCGCCAGCGATTCGCCTGCACTGGCTGGCGACCGCAGACCATGACCTCAAGCCACTGCAGCGCTCGGGTTTCACCCATGAGCAGTATCTGCAGCAAACCGCCGACAGCGTGGCGCGCTTCCTGCGCGAAGGGTGCTGAATGCTCAGCTGTTCTTGAACAGCGGCCAGCTGGCCAGCGGCCGATAACGTACGCCAGCCGGGGCGGATTCGGAGGTGAACAGGCCGAATTCGCCGGCTTGCCAGGCGAAGGTCGGGGGCATACCGGCCACCGCGGCGCGGCAATGCCGGGCCAGCGTCAGGTGCGGCAGGTACTCGTGCGGCTCGCTGGCGATGCCCAGCGCCAGAAGCTCGGTGCGCAAGCGCTCGGCCAGCGCCAGCAGCGCCTGGGGCGGCTGGCTGGGCGCAAGGAGCAGCACGCCGCCGCTCCAGCGTTGCAGGCGGTCAAGCGCGAGGGTGAAGGCGGGCGTTTCGATGGCTGCCGCCAGCTCGATCAGTTCTGGCAGGCGGGCGCACGGCTGAGTGCCGAGAAAAGCCAGCGTCACATGCAGGTTGGCGGCTGGAACCGGAGTGCCATCGATGCCCAGAGTGTTGCGCCACTCGCTGATGCGAGCAGCAATGGTGGCAGGACAGGCGAGGGCGAAGAACAGGCGCATGCGTCGGGCCTCCATCAAGCAGTGACCGGTGGATGCCGGTCATTACCCGATTAAACCTGTTGCCAGAGGGGAGTGCCAGGGCTTGCAGGTCGGTACCTGCGCCGGCGCTCAGGCAGACTGGCGGCGACGGAACAGCGGCTGTGGCTGGTCGCTGGAGGCCTGATAGACCTCGGAGAAGTCGTTGAAGGCTTGCAGTGCATCCAGCGGGTCCTTGTCCTCGCGCAGGGCAAAGGCATCGAAGCCGCAGCGCTTGAGGGCAAACAACTGGTCGCGCAACACATCGCCGATCGCGCGTATCTCGCCAGTGTAGCCGTAGCGGGTCCGCAGCAGGTAAGCGGTCGAACAGTGGCGACCGTCGGTGAACGCGGGAAAATTCAGGGCAATGACCTGAAAACAGTCCAGCTGCTCGGCGATTTCCTCAATCTCCTCGCCAGCCTCCAGCCACACGCCCAGGCCGCCATCACGGGCCAGCAGGGCTTTGCCGTGATCCACCCACAGGGCCAGCGGCACGATCAGGTCGTCGCAGTTGGAAATGCCGTCGAGCGTGGCGTCCTTCGGCAGCAGATGCCAGGTCTCGTCGAGTACCTGGCCGTTCTTAATGATTCGCTGCATATACGCGCTCCTTGAACGGGTCGACGCCGACGCGGCGGAAGGTGTCGAGGAAACTTTCTTCATCGCTGCGTTGCTCTACATAGACCTTGATGATCTTTTCGATCACGTCGGCCATGTCGGCTTCGGCGAAGGACGGGCCGAGGATCTGTGCCAGGCTGGCGTCGCGCCCGGCGCTGCCACCGAGGGACACCTGGTAGAACTCCTGGCCTTTCTTGTCGACGCCGAGGATGCCGATGTGGCCGACGTGATGGTGGCCGCAGGCGTTCATGCAGCCGGAGATGTTCAGGTCGATATCGCCGATGTCGAACAGGTAGTCGAGGTCAGCGAAGCGGCGCTGGATGGCTTCGGCGATCGGGATCGACTTGGCGTTGGCCAGCGAGCAGAAGTCACCGCCCGGGCAACAGATGATGTCGGTCAGCAGGCCCACGTTCGGCGTGGCGAAGCCCAGTTCGCGCAACTCGCCCCACAGGCTGAACAGCTGCTGCTGCTCGACGTCGGCGAGGATGATGTTCTGGTTATGGCTGTTGCGCACTTCGCCGAAACTGTAACGCTCGGCCAGGTCGGCGATGGCATCCAGCTGCTTGTCGGTGACATCCCCGGGCGCGGTGCCGGTGGGCTTCAGCGACAGGGTCACGGCCACATAGCCGGGGCGCTTGTGGGCGAAGGTGTTGCGCTGGCGCCAGCGGGCAAAGCCCGGATGCTCGGCATCGAGCTGGGCGAGGGCGGCATCCTGGTCGGTCAGCGTGCGGTAGGCCGGGTCGACGAAATGGGCCGAGACACGTGCCACTTCAGCTTCGGTCAGGGTGGTCGGGCCATCCTTGAGGTACGCCCACTCGGCATTGACGCGCTCGGCGAAGACTTCCGGGGTCAGCGCCTTGACCAGGATCTTGATCCGCGCCTTGTACTTGTTGTCGCGGCGGCCATAGCGGTTGTACACGCGCAGGATGGCGTCGAGGTAGGACAACAGGTGCTGCCACGGCAGGAATTCGTTGATAAAGCTGCCTACGACGGGTGTTCTGCCCAATCCGCCACCGACGGAAACACGGAAGCCCAGTTCGCCGGCGGCGTTGCGTACCGCTTCCAGGCCGATGTCATGCACTTCGATGGCGGCGCGGTCGCTGACGGCACCGTTCACGGCGATTTTGAACTTGCGCGGCAGGTGGGTGAACTCGGGGTGGAAGGTCGACCACTGGCGGATGATCTCGCACCAGGGACGCGGGTCGACGATCTCGTCTTTGGCCACGCCGGCGAACTGGTCGGTGGTGGTGTTGCGGATGCAGTTGCCGCTGGTCTGGATCGCGTGCATCTGCACCGTCGCCAGTTCGGCGAGAATGGCCGGCACATCCTCCAGCTCCGGCCAGTTGAACTGCACGTTCTGCCGGGTACTGATGTGCGCGTAGCCCTTGTCGTAGTCGCGGGCGATCTTCGCCATCATGCGCACCTGGGCGGACGACATCAGGCCGTAGGGCACCGCAACCCGCAGCATCGGCGCGTAGCGCTGGATATACAGGCCATTCTGCAGGCGCAGCGGGCGGAACTCTTCGCCCGACAGTTCACCCGCGAGATAACGGCGGGTCTGGTCGGCGAACTGCTTGACGCGTTCATCGACGATCTGTTGGTCGTATTGATCGTATACGTACATGAAATGTCCTGTGTCCGGCTGCTACAGTGGATCTGCGCCAGCAGTGGCGCGCCCCATACCTTGGAGCCGGCGCAAGATACCAGCTCATGGATATGCGCAAAAGTGATGTTTTAATCTAAAGGTAAAGCTTCTGGTTATATCTACCGGGCTATTTGTTGCGCTACAGCTTGAGTACAACGCGCTACTGGGTTTTACTCCAGTGGCTGGAATTTCGAATCATCACAACAACAAGAGAAAGCCATGAGCGAACCATCCCAAGTCGTAAACAATGACAGCCTCGTTGATGCCCGTGCCATTTTCGTCATTATCATGCTCGTTGTGGCCACTGCACTGTTCTGGGTAAGCAATCAGTAGGCTTGCGCTAAATCATCCGGATGCACCAAGGCCCATGCAGCTGAACAACCTGCATGGGCCTTGGTGCTTCTGCCCGCGGTCAAGCCAGTGACTGGCACTAGCGTGATTTCAAAGCCGGGCTGCGGCAAAGGTGTTGCAGCGCCCCGGATCACCCTTGTCAAAGCCTTGCCTGAACCAGTGCACCCGCTGTGCCGAAGTGCCGTGGGTGAAGGCGTCGGGCATAACTGTGCCGCGGGCCTGTTTCTGCAATCGATCGTCACCGATGGCGTTCGCGGCAGTCAGGGCTTCTTCAAGGTCGCCGGGCTCCAGCCATTGCAACTGTTGTTGCGCAAAAAATGCCCAGGTGCCAGCCAGACAGTCCGCCTGCAGCTCCTGGCGCACCAGCAGGCCGTCGGCACCTTCCAGTCGTCGGCCCTGCTGCCGGGCCCGCTGGATCTTCTCGGTCAGCCCGCTGATGGTTTGCACATGATGGCCGACTTCGTGGGCAATCACGTAGGCCTGGGCGAAGTCGCCGGCAGCGGCGAAGCGCTGTTCCAGTTCGCGGAAGAAATCCAGATCCAGATAGATCTGCTGATCAGCCGTGCAGTAGAAGGGGCCGCTGGCCGAACTGGCCATGCCGCAGGCTGAACTGACGCTGCCCTTGAACAGCACCAGTTTGGGTTGCGGGTAGTGCTTGCCCAGCAATTGCCCCCAGACATCTTCGGTACTGCCGAGGATCGCGCGCACAAATTCACGCTGCGGATCTGACGTGGCCGGTGCCTGCGTGCTGCGCGTTGCCGCAGGGGGTGCCGAAACACCCGCCTGGCCCAGCAATTGCCCGAGGATTTGCATGGGGTCCTGGCCCATCAGCAAGCCGACCACCACCACGATGGCCACGCCCGTCAGGCTCAAGCGGCCACCACGACGCATGCCGCGCGCACCACCGCCTGCATCTACCACGTTGTCACTGCGACGACCACGTTCCCAGCGCATGCGCTGTCTCCTGATCCCGGGCCATTGACTGATCAGCCCGCTGCCATGCGAGCTTGGGCAGATAACTCAAGGCTGTCCAGCGGGCATGCCTTCAATCCAGCATCCAGTGGCTGCGCAGAGCCGCGTCTGGCAGTGCTTGCAGGTTTGCTACTGCAAGCGCTCCAGGCCACCGATGGTCTTGAGCATGATGCCGTCGAGCACGCGGTCCGGCAGCACCTTGCGCAGGTGCCACAAACCAACCAGCGGGTAGCGGGTCTTGGGGCTAGAAGCTTCGAGGGCATCGACGATGGCGTTGATGACAACGCTAATGGGTTTGGCCTTTTCCAGTTCGCGATCAACAACGCCGACTAAATTCTGCATGGCCTGGGCATAATCGGTGCCGTCGTAGCGATGGTCTTGCGCAGATTTAGGGCTCTTATCCCAGATAGGTGTCTTGATCGAGCCCGGTTCGATGGCGCTGACCTTGATGCCATAGAGGTTCAGCTCGCGGCGCATGCCATCGGTGAGGGCTTCGAGGGCGTGCTTGGAGACTGCATAGGTAGCGAGCATCGGAAAGGTAGTACCGCCACTGATCGAGCTCATGTTGATGATGCGCCCCGGTGCGTGCGGGCAGTTGCGGCGCCCACCCAGCAGGGGCAGGAAGGCCTGGGTCACTGCCAGTACGCCCACCACGTTGATCTCGAACACCTGACGGAATTCACTCAAAGGCAGATGCATCAACGGTCCGGTGTGCGCTACGCCGGCATTGTTGATCAAACCGGCAATGCCGTTATCGCCGACGAAGGCGCGCACTTGCTCGACGGCTGCCGGTAGTGCCTGGTGGTCAGTGACATCAAACAGCAGTGGGGTGAATGACTGCCCGAGTTCGGTTTGCACGCGCTGGCCGTCGGATTCCTTGCGGACGCTGCCAAACACGTGATAACCGCGTGCGATAAGTTCCTTGGCGGCCGCATAGCCAAAGCCGGTGGATACACCGGTGATTACGACAGTCTTCTTCATGATTGCTCCTTGGTGTGTTTGGCAAGCGGTTTTTCCAGAAGCACAAACGATGTGCTGCTTCTGCATCCTCGCCAGTTTCATGCTCTGGCATCATTGCAGCTATCGAAATTCCGCAAACACGCCATATACATCTGGTTTGCGGAATTTAGATAGCGCAATGGATCGAGTGAGCCAACACTGAAATAAGTCTTGCCATCTATTGTCCCGCTCACCAAGGAGAGCCAACCATGAAATTTCCCATGATCCATACCGACGACCAGGGCGAAACCCACTTCGGGGCGCAAGACGTGCCGGACACCGAAACTGCGTTTGGGCCGCCGCCAAACCCTACGGGCCGTCTGGCCGATTTTGGCCCAGCCACGAACATGTTTGTTTTTTCAATTCCCGGGGGCACCGACGTTCCGTCCCACAATGCGCCGCACCCTTATGTATGCATCGTTTTGTCGGGCCGGCTTGAGGCCGAGGTCAGCGATGGCGAGGTGCGCCAATTCGGCGCGGGAGATCTGTTGTTCTGTAACGACCTGACAGGCAAAGGGCACATCACCCGTGCCCTTACGGATGCCACTGCAGCCTTCATCAACCGTCCCGGTGCCTGACTGATTGCCGGTCAGGTCGGGCAGCATCCGGATAATTCAGCCCGGGCTTGTTGTCCTCGGGCTTGCTGATCAGGGCTGTCCAGCTCGCATGCCTTGAATCCAGGGTTCCAGCCGCTGGCCAAAGGCGACTTCGGCGTTGAACAGCCGGTCGCCGCCAGGCTGCGGAAAATCGGCCTGGGCCGTGCGCCGGGGCAGGCGGGAGAACAGCGCATGCCAGCGATGCGGCAGGTTGATGCTGGCGGCCACCGGAATCTCCGCCGATCCGCCGATCCGCCAGCGATTGTTTTCCCGCCAGCCCCAGGCACTGATCCTGCCGTGCAGGATGGCATAGCGCTGCCGGTCCGGGTAACGCGCACGCAGCGTCGCCAGGTCCTGTCCGGCATCGATGATGAACAGGCGGCTGGCCCCGGTTTGCTCGCGTTGCAGGTCTTCGCGGGCCTGTTTGTGAGCCTTGCGCAGGTCCTGGTTGTCTGGCATGGCTGCCAGGGCCAGTGTGCTTTGTTCCAGTTTCTGCTGGGCCCGTTGCAGTTGCTGCTGATACAGCGGACCGTCGAATTCGAGCACCAGCAAGCCATCGCGGTCGAGCTGGCGCCGATAGCTGCGCACTGACGCGTCATCCAGTTGCGCGGGAACGCTGAAGCCCAGCTCGGCCATCTTGGCCGGTGGCAGCTGGTGCAGGCCGCTGTCGCTATAGTCATTGAAGGTTGCCGCCGGCCAGCGATACTCCAGGCGCAGGGCGATGCCGCTGTTGTCCTTGTGCCAGTAGCCGTAGTTCGTAGCCAGTTCGCGCGCGGACAGCTGCAACTGGCTATCGGCCGGTTCGCTGCGGTTCCAGGCGACCCCGGCCAGGGCGATGGCGTTGACCAGCAGGATCAGGCCGATGCCGGTAATGAGGTGATGGCTGCGTGTCCACTTCATTGGGCAGTACCCCCGAGCAGTCCGTTGGTCCTGCGCAGGCGGCGCAGGATCAGCAGGATCAGCACGGCAGTCAGGCCCAGCAGCAGGAAGAACAGGTACTTGGGCATGCTTGCCCACCACCAGTCGAACAGCTTGGTGTAGAGAAAGATGACGAAGAAGGTCAGCCCGGTGTTGACCACGTCCGTCCAATCGCGGCGTATCCCGAGCCAGATCACCGCGGCTGCAGCGGCAAACCCGAGCAGTTGGTAGGCTGCCTCGATGCGGCTGGCGGGATAGTCGAAATAGCTGGCATCGCCCCAGTTGGCCAGTACCAGGATGGGCAGGAACAGCGCCAGCAGGCCGAATACGCGATACACCACTGCAAAACCGTCAAACCGCTGCTGCCCGATCAGCAGTGGCACGCTGAATATCAGCCAGCCCGCCGGCAGGAAATTTTCCGGCCGCTCGCCGAAACCCAACCAGTAGATCCCGCCCCAGGTCCCGACCCGCGCCGCGATGAACGCCAGCACGCAGAGAATGCCGGCGGCCAGCAAGAGCCGCGCCTGGGTCGCATAGGCCAGCAGCAGGGCATAGGCGGCCCAGGGCAGCAGGGCCTTGTCGGAAGGCGTGATGTTGAAGATCTGCCCAAGCATGGCGATGTTCAGCACGAAGCAGGCAAAGGCCACCAGCGCCGCGAGCTTGCTGAAGTAGCCGGAGCTGTCGCGCGCCTGCACCCAGAGGGTCAGGCCGAAGGTGAGCAGGCTGGCGGCAAGCAGAAGCACCGTCTGGACCGTTTCGCCGAACAGCCCCCAGAACTGGTAGAACAGGAAAAACACGCTGGCAGCCAGCGCCAGCGCGCCGAGAAACGAGGCAATGCGCATGCCCAGCGACAGTTGCCGGGCCTGGCGGTTCTGGTCGATGTCGAAGGCGCTGCGGTAGCGTGCCAGCAAGGCCTGCTGATGGCTGCGCAAGTCCGCCTGCTGCTGGGGGCTGAGCTGCAGCACCTGCTCGGCCTGCAGGCGGTCCAGCTCACGGTTGAACACGCCGATATCGTCGGCGCGTTGCTGGGCATCGCTGCGGTTGCTGACAGGCATGGCGGTCCTTGCTGCGGTACGCCGGCAGTGGCGCGTGCAAGGACTCTAGCGACAAAGGCCGGCATCTGCCAAGCCGGCTACTGGCAGCCGGCGCTGACCAGCGCGGGCCGGCTTTAGCGATTCGCCTTGCTGCGCAGGAAGGCGCGCCAGCCGCCGAAGTGCGTGATGTCACTGGCGCCAGCCAGGCCATAGGGTTCGCAGATAAAGCCGGTTTCCCAGCGGCCGTCGGCCAGCTGTACCTTGCCCAACCCCAGTGGTGCCGGGATGCCGGTGAGGAACGAGCCCAGCTCACTGCTGGGCAGTTCCCAGACTTCCACTTCGATAGCCACACCACCTTCGGTGACCCGCAGCATGCCTGGCCGAAATGGCGGTCCACCGGCGAGGGCGTAAAGCTGATAGTCCGGCGAGCTGTGGGTGGCTTCGAGCAAGCGGCCGCCACGCTGTTTGAGCTGCCAGTTCAGCGGCAAACCATCCAGATGCGCGCCGCAGACCACCACCCGGGCCCTGTCGTTGCGCGCCGGATTAGCCGGCGCTGGGGCGTCGAGGGTCCGCTTGCCACACAAGGGCAACGCCGTTTGCCGCTGCAGGGCTGCGGCCAGGCTGAGCAGGTACTGGTCGGTAAAGACCCGCCCGAACAGCGTCACGCCCCAGGGCAGGCCATTGGCCATAAACCCGGCGGGCACGGCGACGGCGGCGTAGTCGAGCATGTTCATGAAGTTGGTGTAGTAGCCCAGATCCGAGTTGCGCTGCACCGGTGCGGCGGCCAGCTCGGCCAAGGTAACCGGGCGCGGGTAGGCCGGTGTCAGCACGCAGTCGAGATCAGCCATGAGCTGATCGCAGATGGCCTTGAGTGCTTGCAGGTGGTATTGGGCGCGGAAGGTGTCAACGCCGCTGACGTCCGGCGCTTTCTCCAGCACGGCGCGAATCACCGGCAGCACGGCCTCCGGCTGCTGTTCGATCAGCGCCCCGGCGACGCTGTAACGCTCGGCCACCCAGGGGCCGGCATACAACAGACGGGCGGCTTCGAGGAAGGGCGCGAAGTCGATCTCGACTGCTTCGCCACCCAGCGCCTGCAGCTGCTCAACGGCCGCGGCAAACAGTGCCGGGCTTTCCGCGCAACCGAGAAATTCCAGTTGTCTGGGTACGCCAAAGCGGAATGTCCGGATGGCGCCGAAGGCACTGCCATCATTCCACAGCGGATTGCTGCGGCTGTACTCGTCGCTCTCGTCCAGTTTGGCGGTCAGCGCCAGCAACTGGCTGGCCTCGGCTGCGCTGGCGGTGAAATAGGTCACGCAGTCCAGACTGCGGCAGGCCGGGACCACGCCAGCGGTGGAGAGCAATCCTTTGCTGGCCTTGAGCCCAACCAGATTGTTCAGCGCTGCCGGCACCCGGCCCGAGCCTGCGGTGTCGGTACCCAGCGCAAAGCTGGCTACGCCGAGTGCCACTGCCAGTGATGAGCCGGCACTGGAGCCGCCGGACGGGTAGTCCGGGTGCACACTGTTGCGGCAAGCGCCGTAAGGCGAGCGTGTGCCGTTGAGACCGGTGGCGAACTGGTCGAGGTTGGTCTTGCCCAGTGGAATGGCGCCCAAAGCGATCAGCTGCTCGACAATGGTTGCACTGCGCTCAGGCACATAGGTGAAGGCGGGGCAGGCGGCGGTGGTCGGCACGCCGGCCAGGTCGATATTGTCCTTGATGGCAAAGGGCACGCCGTACAGCGGCAAGTCGGCCGGCGATTTGCCGTCCAGCGCGGCCAGGTAGGGTTCCAGTTGTTCTTCGCTGCACAGGTGAATGAACAGGTTGAATTCTGGATTAAGCGCAGCGGCGCGTTTGCATAGACTGTGGATCAGCGTGCGCGGAGTCAGGCTGCCGTTGCTGTAGGCGGTTTTCAGTGCGCTCAGGCGTAGATCGGATGGGTGTTTCATTCTCAGTCTCCTCGCGTAGGTTGGGTTGAGCCGCAAAGCGGCGAAGCCCAACTAACGGTGCTGTGTACAAATCGTTGGGCTTCGCTTTGCTCAACCCAACCTACGCAATCTTGGGGGGCAGCCTCAGGCTTCTTCGAGAACGACCACCCGCTGGCCGGCACGCACCGGCGAGCCAGGCTGTACGCGCACCTCGCGCACCACACCATCGCGCGGGGCGAGCAGGGGGATTTCCATCTTCATCGACTCCAGAATCACCAGCACATCGCCAGCCTTGACCGCGCTGCCTTCCGCCACCTGCACCTGCCAGAGGTTACCGGCGATATGGCTTTCGATTGAATGCTGGCCATGCCCCAGCGGACTGTCCTCACCAAGGTCGGCTGCGACTTCTTCACTGTCGAAATGCGCCTGTCCGGACTCGATCCAGCGCTGGCGTTCGGCATCGAATGCGCCACGCTGCTGCTGCCGGAAAGCAGCAATACCCTCGGCTTCTTCGGCGAGAAACTCCTGATAGTCGGCCAGCTTCAGCTCGCTCTCTTCGATGCGCAGTTGATAGCGGCCGAGCGGGAAATCGCGGCGGATCTGCAGCAGTTCCTCGGCCCCCACCGGGTAGAAGCGGATCTGGTCGAAGAAGCGCAGCAGCCAGGGCTTGCCGTTGAACGCGGCGACTTCGCGGTAGCGGTTCCACATCTGCAGGGTGCGGCCAACGAACTGGTAGCCGCCGGGACCTTCCATGCCATACACGCACATATAGGCGCCGCCGATGCCCACCGAGTTTTCCGCGGTCCAGGTGCGCGCCGGGTTGTACTTGGTGGTGACTAGGCGGTGCCGCGGGTCCAGCGGCGTGGCCACCGGGGCACCGAGGTATACATCGCCCAGACCCATCACCAGATAGCTGGCGTCGAACACGGTTTTGTAGACCTCAGCAAGGTTGGGCAAGTCGTTGATACGGCGGATGAACTCCAGATTGCTCGGACACCAGGGCGCGTCCTTGCGCACCGTGGTCATGTACTTCTCGATGGCTAGTTGGCAGGCCGGGTCGTCCCAGGACAGCGGCAGGTGCACGATGCGCGAGGGCACCTTGAGGTCTTGCGCATTGCACACTGCATCCCACTCGCCGGCGACGGTGTCCAGCAGTTGCTGCAGGGACAGTGTTTCCGGCTGGTAGTGCACCTGCAGCGAGCGGATGCCCGGGGTGAGGTCAATCACACCCTCCATTGCCTTGGCTTCCAGCGCCTGCATCAACGCATGGCCACGGAAGCGCAGCACCAGATCCAGCTCCGGAGCGCCGATTTCCAGCAACAGGTGGGTGTCGCCGGAGAGGCGGGCGACCAGACGTTTATCGGCTGTGCCGATATCCAGCACGATGGGGCTCCGTAGCCCGGATGAAATCCGGGGGCAGTTGGTGGGATCTTCCCCGGATTGCATCCGGGCTACGAGGTCGTGGGTTTCGGCGTTACGCGCCAGCATCAATTCCCGCGCCATAGCAATATCCACCGGCACAAAGCGCACCTTGTCGCCCGACTTGAGCTGCCCCAGCTGCCACAGGTCGGCCTCGATGATGGTCACCGGGCAGACGAAGCCGCCCAGGCTCGGACCGTCCGGGCCGAGGATCACCGGCATGTCGCCGGTGAAGTCCACCGCGCCGATCGCGTACGGGTTGTCATGGATGTTCGACGGATGCAGACCGGCTTCGCCGCCGCTGTCGCGGACCCACTCCGGCTTGGGTCCGATCAGGCGCACGCCGGTGCGGCTGGAATTGAAATGCACTTCCCAGTCGGTGGCGAGGAAGGTATCGATATAGGCCGGAGTGAAGTATTCCGGTGCGCCGTGGGGGCCGTAGATCACGCGGATTTCGCGGACGGCGGTCAGGGCGGTGCATAGCTCGGCGGGCAGTTGTGCGCCGTTGCCTGCATCACTCAATGCCGGGATATGCAGCACATCGCCAGCGCGCAGCGCGCGGCCGCCGTGACCGCCGAACTGGCCGAGAGTGAAGGTGCTTTTGCTGCCCAGATAATCCGGCACCTGCAGGCCGCCGCGCAGGGTGAGGTAAGACCTTGCGCCGCTACCGGCAATGGTGCCCAGACTCAGCGTGCTGCCGGCCTTGATCAGCAGCGCCGTATTCATCGGCTGTTCGACACCGTCAATACTCAGCGGAATCGCCGCCCCGGTCACCGCCACTACGGCATCGGTGTTGAAGCGCAGCAACGGGCCGCTCATGGTGATTTCCAGACCGGCTTCTCCTGCTGCATTACCCAGCAGGCGGTTGCCCAGCCGCAAAGCGCGGTCGTCCATCGGCCCCGACGGTGGCACGCCGACCGCCCAGTAGCCGAGGCGACCGGGGTAATCCTGCACCGTGGTCTGGGTGCCGGCGGACAGCACTTCAAAGGTGTGCGCCATATAACGCAGGCCTTCCAGACATCGCGTCCACGGCGCACCGCTGGCGAAGGGCGCGTCGGCCAGAATCTGCCGCAGGTAATCACGGTTGCTTTCCACACCGTACAACAGCGAGTCAGCCAGTGCCTGACTGAGCGCGGCACTGGCCTGCTCGCGGGTGGGCGCCCAGCTGATCAGCTTGGCGATCATCGGGTCGAAGTAGGGCGGAATCTCGCAACCGGCTTCCACCCAGGTGTCGATGCGCAGGTGTTTGCCATCGGCCTTTGGGAAGTTCACCGCAGTGAGCAGGCCGGGGCAGGGCTGGAAGTCGCGGCCGGGATCTTCGGCGTACAGGCGCGCCTGCACCGCGTGGCCGCTGGGCTGCAGGCTGTTGGCCAGTTCGGCCAGTGGCGGCAGATCACCGGCGGCCAGTTCGATCATCCAGCGCACCAGATCAACGCCCCAGACCTGTTCGGTGACGCCGTGCTCGACCTGCAGACGGGTGTTCACCTCCAGAAAATAGAACTGACAGGCGTCACTGTCATAGACGAATTCGACGGTGCCGGCGCTGCGGTAGCTGACCGCCTTGGCCAGCTTGAGCGCCGCCGCGCAGAGTTCTTCGGCCATGCCGGCCGGCAGGTTGGGCGCCGGGGTTTCTTCCAGCACTTTCTGGTTACGCCGCTGCACCGAGCAGTCGCGTACGCCGAGGGTCAGTACTTCGCCACGGCCGTCGCCGAATACCTGCACTTCGAGGTGGCGGGCGCGCTGGATGTACTTTTCGATGAACACGCCGGAGTCGCTGAAGTTGTTCTGCCCCAGTCTTTTCACGGTCTCGAAGGCATCGGCCAGTTCGGCGGCGCTGTTACATACTCGCATGCCGATGCCGCCACCGCCGGCGGTGCTTTTCAGCATCACCGGGTAGCCGACCTGTGCTCCTGCGACCAGTGCGGCGTCGAGGTTTTCCAGCAGTTCGGTGCCTTCCAGCATTGGCACGCCATGCTGCTTGGCCAGCGCGCGGGCGGTGTGCTTGAGGCCGAACACGCGCAGTTGTTCCGGCGTTGGCCCGACAAAGGCAATCCCGGCGGCTTCACAGGCTTCGGCAAAGGCGGCGTTTTCGGAGAGGAAACCGTAGCCGGGGTGAATGGCCTTGGCACCGGTCTGCTTAGCCACGGCGAGAATTTTCTCGACTACCAGATAGGTGTTGGCCGCCGGACCTTCACCGAGGCTGAGGGCTTCATCGGCCTGCTGGATATGCAGGCTGGCGGCATCGGCCTCGGAGTACACGGCCACGCCTTTGACGTCGAGCGCATGCAGGGTGCGCAGAATGCGGCAGGCAATCGCGCCACGGTTGGCGATCAGCAGTTTTTCGAACATCTCATTGCCCTCGGAAGGGAAGGCGGGCCGTCCCGCGGTATTCGGTCTGCACCGCGGTCGTCCGCAGTGGGTATTGCACAAGCCTTGTAGGTTGGGTTGAGCGCAGCGAAGCCCAACGAGGATTTCAGCGGGCCCCATGTTGGGCTTCGCAAGCTCAACCCAACCTACGGTTACGCGTAGGCGCTTAATCCCACACCAACACCTCGGCCGGGGTCGGGTTGTAGGCGTTGCAGGGGTTGTTCAGTTGCGGGCAGTTGGAGATCAGTACGATCACATCCATCTGCGCCTTCAGTTCGACGTATTTGCCCGGCGCGGAGATGCCGTCCTCGAAGGTCAGGCCGCCCTCCGGGGTGACCGGCACGTTCATGAAGAAGTTGATGTTGGCGCCGATGTCGCGCTTTTCCAGACGGCCGTCGTGCAGGCTGGCGCGCAGGAAGTTGTCGCGGCAGCTGTGCATGTAGCGCTTGTCCAGTGCGTAGCGGACGGTATTGCTTTCCTGCGCGCAGGCACCGCCGAGGGTGTCGTGGCGGCCGCAACTGTCGGCGACGATGGTCAGCAACGGATTGCCCAGATTCGAGTAGAGGACGCTGCCGGTGGTCAGGTACACGCTGTTCTGCCGGCGCAGGGTGCGTTGCGGGTCATAGCGTTCGCGCGGATTACGTGCGCTGTAGAACAGCGTGTCGACCGCCTGATTGCCTTCCAGATCGAGCAGACGCACGGTCTGCCCGGCTTTGACTTCGCAGAGGTACGGCTCGCCGGCAGGGATGACATGGCGGAAGACGGCGGCTTCCGGCTGCAAGGTGCTTTCGGTCAGGTTCATTGCGGCGCCCTCAGAGGTACTGACGTTCGGTGTTGTGAAAGCCGCGACCGTTTTCCGGGCGCGAAGTACGGCACAGCACGCTGATGCCGTCGCTCTCGACCTTGTGCCACGAGAGCTGCACCGGCTTGGGTGCGTACGCGGGATTGGGGTCCATGGGGTGTTGCAGGGCAGTGAGCACTACCAGGGTATCCATCGGCGCGTAGAGTTCGAGGTAGTCGCCAGCCTTGGAATTGCCGGGCTGGAACTGGAAGGCACCCTCGGCATCTACCGTGACCTTGCTGAACAGGTTGAGGTTCATCAGCAGGTCTTGCAGGTTGAGGTTCCACTTGCCCATTTCCACCAGCAGGTTGTCCACGCCGTTGCGGTAGAAGCTGTTGCGCAACTCCTGATAGCGGCCGGCCCCGTATTTCTCCTGCACTTCTGCGGCATTCAACACGCCGCCGAAGCTGTCGTGCCAGCCACAGGTGTCAGCGGTGATCGCGGCAAGCACGCGGCCCATGTCCGAGTACAGGCAGTGACCGGCGGTGAGCTTGGCGGTGTGCTGGCACTTGAGGGTGTCGGGCAGGTTCAGGCGTTCGCTTTTCTCGGCGGCAGCGAGCAACAGCAGGCTGACATTGGCGCCACCTTCAAGGTCGGTGATGCGCAACAACTGGCCGCGCTTGAGTACAAAGGAGGTGTGGCCACCGCCGGGAACCAATTCCTCGTAGAGGGTAGGTCTGAGGCTGAGAGAAGCTGTCATGGGTCAGGCTCCTTGGGATTGCAGGCGTTCGGCAATTTCCGCCGGCAACGCTTCAGTCGTGCGGCGACTGCTGTGGAGTGGAATGTCGTAGGTGATGCGTGCACCAAAGGCCGTGGGCGCGTGCGGATCGATGCGGGTCTTGTCGAACACCAGCAAGCGGGTACCGAGGCTGAAGCCTTCGCTCAAGTCGTGGGTGACCATAAAGACGGTCAGCCCGGTGGCTTGCCACAGTTCGCGCAGCAGCACGTGCATATCCTTGCGGATGCCCGGGTCAAGGGCGCCAAACGGCTCATCGAGCAGCAACACGCGCGGCTGCATGATCAGGGCCTGGGCAATCGCCAGACGTTGTTGCATGCCGCCGGACAGCTGGCTGGGATATTTGTCCAGCGCGTGGCTGAGGCCGACCTTGGCCAGCAAGGTTGCGGCCTGCGCGCGGGCTTCGCGCTTGGCACTGCCAAACAGGCGGCCGAGGATGGGCGCGCGTGGCAGTTCGAGGCCAATAGCCACGTTGTCCAACACTGTCAGATGCGGGAATACCGAGTAGCGCTGAAAGACCACGCCACGGCTGGAGTCCGGTTCAGCGGCCAGCGGTTGACCGGCCAGCAGGATTTCCCCTTTGCTCGGACGTTCCTGACCCAAAAGCAGGCGCAGGAAGGTCGATTTTCCGCAGCCGGATGCGCCGACCAGGGTGCAGAACTCGCCTTCTTTGACGCTCAGGTTCAAGCGTTCGAGAACGATCTGATCACCATATTCTTGCCAGACGTTTTTCACTTCGATAAACGGCTTCATGCCTTGCTCCCTTCAAACCAGGGAAAGGCCAGCTGGGTCATGCGGCGCAGGCCGAGGTCCATCAGCCAGGCGAGCAGGGTGATCCAGACCACGTAGGGCAGGATCACGTCCATGGCCATATAGCGGCGCACCAGAAAGATCCGGTAACCGAGGCCGTCAGTGCTGGCGATGGCTTCGGCGGCAATCAGAAACAGCCAGGCCGAGCCGAGTACCAGACGCAGCGCGATCAGCAGGCGCGGCAGCAGTTGCGGCAGCACCACGCGCAGGATCAGCGTCCAGGTGCTGGCGCCGAGGGTCTGTGCCTTGATCAGGATTTCCGGCGGAATCTCGCGTGCCCGCTGCTCCAGATCACGGGCCAGCACCGGGGTGATGCCGATGACGATCAGCATCACCTTGGACAGCTCGCCAAGGCCGAAGACGATAAACAGGATCGGCAGGATCGCCAGTGGCGGCACCATCGACAGCACGGTCAGCAGCGGCGAGAGCGGCGCGCGGAACAGCGGCAGAATCCCGGCCAGCACGCCCAGACACAGCCCGGCCAGAGCGGCGATGCCAATGCCCAGCCCCAGACGTTGCAGGCTGGATGCGGTGTCCTGCCAGAACAGGTAACCGCCGCTGCGCTGGTCTTCGGTAAAGGCCAGACGCTCGACGGCATCAGCCATCTGCACCGCGCTGGGCAGCAGCTTGTCGTTGGGATTGTCTGTCAGGCGTGCGGCTGAGCCGATGAAGTAAAGCGTCAGCAGCAGCACGAAAGGCAGCAGGATCAGCAGCAGGCGACCGCCGCGGTCGGGGTGTCGGTTGATCAGGCGCATGCAGAAATCTCGTTCCGGTGTTCGGGCGTAGGTTGGGTTGAGCCTGCGAAGCCCAACGCTTGGGGCATTTAGTTGGGCTTCGGCGATGCCTCAACCCAACCTACAAGGTGCCTTGAGCCAATCTCGTTCCAGTCAGAGCTTCCCGTCGGCCGCCATCTGCATATAGGTCGGCTCGAAGCGCAGCTTGATGTTGCCCTCGTCGCCGTAAGTCACGCCGTTGGCGAAGCTCATGCCGATGGCGTTGGCACTTTTGGCACCTTCACCGAGCAGGCCGTGGGCGTGGGAAAACTCGGCGACTTTGCCCATGATGCTCGGCAGTTGCGGACTGGTGGCGAAGGCCACGGCATCCTTGGCGCTGTAATACATGCGGGTTGCCGCCAGCTGCGCCTGATAACCAGCCAGATCAGTGCCCGACGCTTTGGCCATGTGCTCAAGTGCGGCCTTGCCCGCCGGCGTATCGGCACTCATGGTGGCCATGATTTCGTACCAGGCGCCGGTCAGTGCCTTGCCCAGTGCCGGGTTGTCCTTGAGGGTGGCGCTGTTGACCACCATCAGGTCGATGATTTCGCCGGGGATCTGGCTGGAATCGAATACCTTGCTCACTTTGGGCGTGGCTTCGATCTCGGCCAGCATGGGGTTCCAGGTGACCACGGCCTGCACGTCCGGGGTGGCGAAGGCGGCGACTATATCGGCATCCGAGGTGTTGACTACCTTCAGATCCTTCTCGGCCAGACCGACCGTTTCCAGTGCGCGGGCCAGCAGGTAGTGCGACACGGACAGCTCGACCAGGTTGACATCCATGCCCTTGAGGTCGGCCAGCGTCTTGCCTTCACCCTTGAGCACGATGCCGTCGTTGCCGTTGGAGAAGTCGCCGACCACCAGCGCGGTGGAGTCCACGCCGCCAGCAGACGGAATCGTCAGGGCATCCATGTTGGTCATGGTGCAACCGTCGAACTGGCCTGCCGTGTATTGATTGATCGACTCGACATAGTCGTTGAGCTGCACCACATCGATGCCGATGTCGTACTTCTTCGCCCACTTGTCGACGATGCCTTCAGCCTGGGCGTATTCCCACGGCATCCAGCCGGCGTAGATGGTCCAGCAGACGTTGAACTGGTCTTTCTTCTCGGCGTGGGCGGGGAGGCTGAGGGTGGCAGCGAGGGATGTGGCGATCAGGGCAGACAACAGGGACTTGCGCATTGGCTTTTGCATGGATAGACCTCCGGTTCGATAAATACGGGCAGGAGCAGCGCGGTCTCGCTCTGGCGAGCTTCAAGCGCGTTCTCCCGGGCTTTTGTCCCGCCGTGTAACCTCGAACGAGGTCGCCAACTCTCGGACCAGTCACTCGCCGGGCAGTTATCCCCGTCGAGCCGGAACCCTAGTCAGCTATTGCAAATTGTCGTGCTACACCCCCGAAGGGGTTACTCCTGCATGCTTGGGATATAGCGAAGAGCGTGCCAGTTTTTCACCCGTGCGGCATCGGCAGTCCTCATCTGGTTGTCAACGCAGGCTACAGGGCCTGCCCTGCGGGCGTTGTGCCGGATTGCCAGTGCAAGCAGCACAAGGCTGCGCAGCCCGCAGCGCGGCTGTGCGGGCCTGGCCAGGCTGGCAGGCGGCAGCTTGCGCATCATTCTGGTGCAATGGTTTGCCGGTGGGCGCTGTTATGGGGCTGGCCGCTCGACGGGTTTGCCCGCATTCACCAGCAGCAAGGTCAGCACGCCGGCCACCAGCCCCCAGAAGGCCGAGCCGATGCCGAAGAAGCTGAGCCCCGAGGCGCTGACCATGAAGGTCAGCAGCGCCGCCTCACGCTGCTGGATGTCGTGCATGGCCACGCTCAGGCCATTGCCGATCGAACCGAGCAGGGCGATGGCAGCCACCGATAGCAGCAGGGCGCTGGGCAGGGCAGCAAACAGGGCCACCAGGCTGGCACCGAACAGGCCGGCGAGGGCGTAGAACAGCCCGCAGAAGAGCGCTGCCGTGTAGCGCTTGCGCGGATCCTCATGGGCGTGCGGGCCGGTGCAGATGGCTGCAGTAATCGCCGCTAGATTGACCCCGTGCGCACCGAAGGGTGCCAGCAGAAAGGAAGCGACGCCGGTGACGCTGAGCAGGGGCGAGGCCGGAACCTGATAGCCATCGGCGCGCAGCACGGCCAGTCCGGGGATGTTCTGCGAGGCCATGGCGACGACGAACAGCGGCAGGCCGATGCTGATCGCGGCGCTGAAGGAAAAGTGCGGGGTGGTCCATGCCGGCTGCGCCAGGCGCAGCGGCACGGCCGACAGGTCGAGCAGGCCCAGGCCGTAGGCCAGCGCACTACCGACCAGCAGGGCGGCGAGCACGGCATAGCGCGGTTGCAGGCGCTTGAGCAGCAGGTAGCTGCCGAGCATGCTCAGCACCAGCAGGGTTTGCGCTTCGACAGCCGCGAAAATGTTGCTGGCGATACGAAACAGGATGCCGGCCAGCAGGGCCGAGGCCAGCGACGCAGGCAGGCGGCGCATCAGCCGCTCGAAGCTGCCGGTAACCCCCACCAGGGTCAGCAGCAGCGCACACAGCAGATAGGCGCCAATCGCCTCGTTGAAGCTCACGCCGGGCAGGCTGCTGATCAGCAGGGCTGCACCTGGCGTGGACCAGGCCACCACGATCGGCGCCCGGTAGTACAGCGACAGGCCGATGGTGCAGGCGGACATGCCCAGCGAGAGTGCCCAGATCCACGAGGTAATCAGCGCGTTGTCCAGCCCGGCCGCCTGGCCAGCCTGGAAAATCAGCACCAGTCCGCTGGCATGGCCGGTGAGCATGGCAATGAAGCCAGCCACCAGGGCGCTCAGGGAACTGTCGGCGACAAGACGCGGAACGGCTGTGGCAGGCATCGGGCAACTCTCGGGGGGATGACGGCAGGGCAGGCAGGGAACTTGCCGGGCCCAGCCCAACCGCGCATTGGCGGTTCAGCCTCGGCCCGGGGGTGACAGGTCGACCCGGGTGGCGGTTGGCTCAGACGCCGGCCAGGTGCAGCACCAGCTGCACCACGCCGACAATCACCAGCACGAACAGGATGGTAAAGATCAGACCCAGGGCGATGAAGTGGCTGGGTTTGCCCCGGCTGAAGTCGCGTGCCCGGTTCTTGCCGCTCTGTACCCCGAAAGCGGCGGCAACCACGCTTTGCGCGGTGTCCCGGAGGCCCATGGGTTTTTCTGCTGGCTTCTGCTCGCTCGGCTTGTCGTTCATCGGCTTGCTCTTCAAAGGTGGTTCGGCTTCTGCGCAGGTTCGACAGAGTCTGTCCGCAGCGTGGGTCGAATGTCCAGCCTGGCCAATTTTGCGCAGGCCCGCGAAGTGTAGCGTTGTGTAGGGTAAATCACGCCGTTGGCAACGCCTGCGCAGGCAATCTGTTGGCACTTGATCGGCATATGCGGCTAAGATCACACCCTGTGATTTACCGTCAAAAAAACTCCAGGGTATGGCCATGAAGCAACTCAGCGGGTCCGATAACATTTTCCTTTTCCAGGAACAGAAGAACGTCTTCAACCATGTCGCGATGATGATGATTTTCGATGTGAGCACGGCCCCCGAGGGCAAGGTTCGCTTCAAGGACATTCTCAAGCATTTCGATGACCGCATGTTCCTGCACCCGATCTTCCGCCGGCGCCTGGCCAATGTCCCTTTCGGCCTGGACCGTCCGTACTGGGTGGCGGAAAAGGATATCGATGTCGAGTACCACATTCGCCACATCGCCCTGCCCAAGCCTGGTGACTGGCGGCAGCTGATGATTCAGGTGGCACGCCTGCACTCGCGCCCGCTGGATCGCAGCCGTCCGCTGTGGGAGGCCTATGTCATCGAAGGCCTGGACAATATTCCGAAGCTGCCAGCCGGCTCCTTTGCCCTGTTCATGAAGTTTCACCATGCCTCCGTAGACGGTATGGCCGGCCTGCACCTGGCAAGCCAGTTGCTGTCCCTGACGCCAAGCACCGAAGCCCCGAGTTCGGATACCAAGACCATCTATGTCGACCGCGATCCGTCGGCGGCCGAGTTTGTCTCGCGAGCAGTGTCCAACGGCATCAACCGCATTCTCGATGCAGGCAAGCTGTCGGCCCGGCTGGCGGGCAAGTTTGTCGAAATTGGCGGTGAGCAGCTGAACCTTACCAAGCCCGCTGACGGGCCTGCGGAAAAGTTGTCTTTCCCCAAGGCGCCGCCCACCCGCTTCGATCACGAGGTTTCGGCGCATCGGGTATTCGACGGTTTCGGCATGCCGTTGTCGCGCATCAAGCGCGTCCGCGACAAGGTCAAGGGCGCCACGCTGAATGACATCTTCCTTGCGGTTGCCGGCGGTGCGGTGCGCAAGTACCTGCAAAGCAAGAACGAGTTGCCGGAAGAATCCCTGCTGGCGCTGATGCCGATGTCCTTGCGCAGCGATGCCTCGGCTGGTGGCAACGCGGTCGGCGCCGCCACGGTGCGTGTCTGCTCGGATATCGCTGATCCGCTGGAGCGACTCAAGGCCGCGCATGCTGCAGCTCAGGCCGGCAAGCATCAGGCGGAAAAGCTCGGTGCCGATCTGTTCAGCAAACTGATGGATACCGTGCCGAGCTTTGTCGGCAACCTGCTGCTCAACAGGCTGCTCATGCAGTCGATCAACATGACGGTGTCCAATGTCCGCGGGCCGGATGTGCCGCTGTACCTGGCCGGTGCCAAGGCCATGTGCTTCTACCCGGTGAGCATTCCCACCAACGGAGCGGGGCTGAACCTGACGGGGGTGAGCTACAACAAGGTCATGTGGCTGTCGGCGGTTTCCTGCCGGGAAATGATTCCGGACCCGGGTTTCTTCACCGCCTGCATGAAGGAGGCCTGGGAGGAGTTGCTGGCCGCGGCGGATGCCTTGCCCGAAGCTCCAGCGGCAGAGAAACCAGCAGCCAGAGCCCCGGCCAAGCCGGCCGCCACCAAAGCGCGGGCGATTGCTCCCGCGAAGAAGGCGCCAGCTGCCAAGCCGGTCAAGCCGGCAGCCGCACGCAAGCCGGCGACCAAGGCCAAGCCGTTGCCGGTACCAGTGCCGAAGAAAAAGCCTGCGGCGACCAAGTAAGGCGGTTCGAGCGACCCGTTCCAGCCGAGGGAGGATGGTCTCCCTTGCGCAGGAGCGGGTTTCTTTTGGCGCTGCACCCGTTATGGGTTGGCTCGCAACAAAAGCAGGTTCAACCAATTCCGCTGCAGCCTTGCGGCTGCCCATCCCTGAGGACTGACTCTTGATCGGATCCATCTTGCTGGCCTTGCTGGTCCTTCTGCTTATCTGGTTTGTCGTGGCACGCATGCTGGCAGGGCCGGATCTGGCCGCGTTTGATCTGCCGGGCAGTGCCGCAGAGGCTCGGCGGCAACGTTTCGCTACCGGTGAAAGCCTGAATGCCGAGCATCGCCAGGTACTCAAGCTGCTGGGCGAACTTTCCGCGCAGACCAGGAAGCTGCCACTGTCGCAGCACCTGAAATTCCTCCGGCGCTTCATGGACAGCCTGAGTGAAGGTCACACGCTGACCGCACGCTTCGTGCCTGTCGATGCCGGCGGGGTCAAGGCCGAATGGGTGCTGGCGCCCGGTGCCGACAGTTCGCGGCGTACCCTGTATATCCATGGCGGGGCCTGGGCAATGGGCAGCCCGCTGAGTCATCGGGTGATCACCAACAAGTTTTCCGAACTGACCGGTGGAGCCGTGCTGGCGATCGACTACCGCCTGATGCCGGAGCATCCGCGCAGGGCCGGTATCGAGGATTGCCGCACCGCCTACCGCTGGATCCTGGACAACGGCCCGGAGGGGCCGCAGCCGGTTTCTGCACTGGTAGTGGCAGGCGATTCGGCGGGCGGCAACCTGACGCTGTCGACCGTTGCCTGGGCCCGTGACCAGCAGTTGCGCCCGGCAAACGCGGTGGTTGCGCTGTCGCCGGCCACCGACGGCACCATGAGCGGCAAGACGCTGAAGAGCAATCTGGCCACCGATGCCATGCTCGGCCCGTTGTTTGCCCCGCTGACCCGCCTGCCACACTCGGCGCTGCTGTGGCTGACCTTCCTGCTCAACCGGCAGCGGCCGTGCAATCCGGTGCTCTCGCCGATCCATGGTGACCTGGCCGGGCTGCCGCCGGTGCTGATCCAGGCCAGCGAGGATGAAATGCTACTGGATGATGCCCAGCGCTACCAGAACAAGGCACTGGCCGCCGGCTCGCCGGTCACCCTGCAGACCTGGCGGCACGTGGTGCATGTCTGGCACATGTTCGATCCGCAACTGAGCGAAGCCCGCCAGGCTTTTGAACAGATCGGCCAGTTTCTGCAGCGCTGCCTGCCAGCGCCACAGCACAAGTAAGTCCGCAGCCAGGCCACGCAGTTGAATGGCCGCCTGCATATCCTGCATATAATGAGCCGGCACTGCCTTTGCGTTGGCGCAGTGCCTAACCCACGTTCCCGTTGTTTACCCCGCCGTTCAGGAGAAAACCGCATGACCCTGCCACTATGGTGTGTATTTATCAGTGCCGTGCTGATCTTTCTGGCCAGGATTCCGGTCGGCAAGGCCATGAAGGGCGATGCCGGTGGCTACGACAACCATCATCCGCGGGCTCAGCAAGCCCGCCTGACCGGCCTGGGCGCACGGGCGCTGGCGGCTCACCAGAACAGCCTGGAAGCCTTTCCTCTGTTTGCCGTCGGTGTGCTGGTGGCCATGGTCACCCAGTCGCAAGGCCTGCTGATCAATGCCCTGGCGGTGACTTTTGTCATTTCGCGGATACTCTTCATTGTTTTCTACTGTGCAGACAAACCGGCGCAGCGCAGTCTCTGCTGGTTTGTCGGCCTGCTCTGCAGCCTGCTGCTGATGCTTGCGCCGCTCCTGGTCTGAGCTCCAGCAGACCTCCACCTGCCGTGCAAACAACCGAGACAAGCGAATGGATGCATTGCTGATTCTGGCCGGCTTGCTGCTTTTCCTCACCGCCCTGGTCTGGCTGGTGCTGCGCGCATTCGATACCAGCCTGCTCTGGGGTTGGGGCAGCCTGATTCCGCCAGTCACCCTGCTGTTTGTCCTGGGCAACTGGAGCAAGGCGCGTACACCGGTGTTTCTCGCCGGGCTGGCGGCCGGAACCGTGGTGGTCGGGCTGGCGCAGATGGCCGCCAAAGACCCCGAGCGGGTGGCGGAGATCTTCAGCCTGAACTGGTTGCAACCCGAGCAGCCTGCCGGTGACTTGCGCATCCACCTGAGCGGTGAATTCAACGGCCAGCGTTTCGCGCCGCAACAGGCCGAGCTGATCGATGGCACGCTGACCTTGCGCGAGGGCCAGGATTTCTATGCCAGCCGCGAACTGATTATCCGCCTGCCGGAGCAGCCGACCGGCGCCGTGAGCCTGGACGTCCTGCCGCAGGACCTGCCGCCGCTGCCGGTCATCGAGTTGAGCTGGTTGCTGCCCGAGCAGGATCTGCCGGAGGCGCGGCGCATAACCCACGGCTACAGTCTGCATCTGCAGCTTGAGCCCGTTGCCCCGAACAAGCTGACCGGTGATTTTCATCTGGTCTTGCCGGCGCGCTTCAAGACCTCGCTGCGGGGCAGGCTGGAGCTGTATACCGATCGCCTGCGTTATCGCGAGGGCAAGCTGGATGCCCGGCATGATTCCCGCGAGACACTCTCCAAAGTGATCGAGGATTACCTGCAGCGCCGCTTCCGTACCAGCCAGGTTGAATTGGCACCGTTGCCGCCGGTGGGCTTTTCCGGCAATTCGCTGGCGCTGAACGTTGCGGTACGCGTGCAGGGGCAGGCGCTGCAGTTGCCCGTGCAGATGGAAAAGAACCCGGAGCGCGGCTGGATGGTCAGCGATGATCGCTTTCCGCCGTTGAGCGCCCCACTGGCGGACAAGCCGCCGGCGGCAGGCGAACCATCAGCGGTGCTTGCAGCGCAAGCCGCGGGGGCGCGCGCAAGCGACCGGCGGGTGCAGTTTTCCCTGGAGCGCCTGCTGCGCCAGCCGGATGACTACCAGAACCTGATGATACGGGTGCGCAGTGAGCGCGGCAGCACGGCCGAGGGCCGCTTTGCCGGCATCAATCCGGCGGGCAAGCTGGTCATCCGGCAGAACCTTGGCGCCGGCGAGGTCAGTTTCAATCTGCGCCCCGATGAAGTGGTCCGCATCGAGTTGCTGGAGCCCTGATCCGGGCGTTTGCCGGGCACGCTACTTGAAATTCCCCGCCCAGCCCCCATCTGCTTGTCATCCGCCGCGCTTGCGGCTTTGTCCTGCATGTGGAGTTAGATGACCATGAGTGTGGAAACTCAAAAAGAAACCCTGGGCTTCCAGACCGAGGTGAAGCAGCTGCTGCACCTCATGATTCATTCGCTGTATTCGAACAAGGAAATCTTCCTGCGCGAGCTGATTTCCAACGCTTCGGATGCGGCCGACAAGCTGCGTTTCGAGGCTCTGGCCAAGCCGGAGCTGCTGGAAGGTGGCGATCCGCTGAAGATTCGCCTGTCCTTCGACAAGGAGGCGGCAACCGTCACCCTGGAAGACAATGGCATCGGTATGAACCGCGCCGAGGTGATTGCGCATCTGGGCACTATCGCCAAGTCCGGAACCGCCGACTTCATGAAGAATCTGACCGGTGACCAGAAGAAGGATTCGAGCCTGATCGGCCAGTTCGGCGTGGGCTTCTATTCGGCCTTCATCGTGGCCGACAAGGTCGACGTGTTCAGCCGCCGCGCGGGGGATCCTGCCAGCGCCGGGGTGCACTGGTCGAGCAAGGGCGAGGGCGACTTCGAGGTTGCCACCCTCGAGAAAGCCGAGCGCGGGACGCGCATCGTCATGCACCTCAAAGCTGCCGAACATGAGTTTGCCGATGGCTGGCGCCTGCGCAACATCGTCAAGAAGTATTCCGACCATATCGCCCTGCCGATCGAGTTGCCGAAGGAAGTCCACGGCGAAGAGCAGGACAAGCCGGCCGAAGTCGAGTGGGAAACCGTCAATCGCGCCAGTGCCCTGTGGACGCGCCCGCGCAGCGAGATCAAGGACGAGGAATACCAGGAGTTCTACAAGCACGTCGCCCATGATTTCGAGAATCCGCTGAGCTGGAGCCACAACAAGGTCGAAGGCAAGCTGGAATACACCTCGCTGCTCTATGTGCCGGGGCGCGCGCCGTTCGACCTGTACCAGCGCGAGGCACCCAAGGGTCTCAAGCTCTATGTGCAGCGCGTGTTCATCATGGACCAGGCCGACGAGTTCCTGCCGTTGTACCTGCGCTTCATCAAGGGCGTGATCGACTCCAACGACCTGTCGCTGAACGTTTCCCGCGAGATCCTGCAAAAGGATCCGGTCATCGATTCGATGAAGTCGGCATTGACCAAGCGCGTGCTGGACATGCTGGAGAAACTGGCGAAGAACGAACCCGAGCAGTACCAGGCGTTCTGGAAGGCGTTTGGCCAGGTACTCAAGGAAGGTCCGGCGGAAGATTTCGCCAACAAGGAAAAGATTGCCGGGCTGCTGCGCTTTGCCGCGACTTCCGATGATTCCGGCGAGCAGTCGGTGTCCCTGGCTGACTACCTTGGCCGCCTGCAGGAAGGCCAGGACAAGATCTATTTCCTTTCCGGCGAGTCCTATGCCCAGGTCAGGAACAGCCCGCACCTGGAAGTGTTCCGCAAGAAGGGTATCGAAGTGCTGTTGCTCACCGATCGCATCGATGAGTGGCTGATGAGTTATCTCACCGAGTTCGACGGCAAGCAGTTCGTCGATGTGGCGCGTGGCGATCTGGACCTGGGCAAGCTGGACTCGGAAGAGGACAAGAAAGCCCAGGAAGAAGTGGCCAAGTCCAAGCAGGGGCTGATCGAGCGCCTGAAAGGGGCACTCGGCAGCCAGGTGGCGGAAGTCCGGGTATCACACCGGCTGACCGATTCGCCAGCGATCCTGGCCATTGGCGAACAGGATCTGGGCCTGCAGATGCGCCAGATCCTCGAAGCCAGCGGGCAGAAGGTGCCCGAGTCCAAGCCGATCTTCGAGTTCAACCCGGCACATCCGCTGATCGAAAGACTGGATGCCGAGCCTGACGAAGAGCGTTTCGCGGATCTGTCGCACATTCTGTTCGATCAGGCGGCGCTGGCCGCTGGCGATAGCCTGAAAGATCCGGCGAGCTATGTGCGCCGGCTCAACAAGCTGCTGGTCGAGCTGTCTGCCTGACCTGCAAGCGTTCCAGACAAGGGCCCGCTTGCGGGCCCTGGTCATTTTGGCACCCAGCCGGCCGGTTGCACCTGTTGCTCCAATCCAGGCGGCTGGTTTCAGCGTTTATAAGGTAGCCGGAAGCCGGGCAGTACTGTGTAAAGCGCATTGCTGGCGTGCTTGCTGATCCTGCGCGACGCTTTGTGCCCTTATAATGCCAGCCCCCTTATCAATTGCTGCCCATCATGTTGCCACCTGAAATCGAGACCTTTCTGCTTTGCCCGACGCCACAGGGCTGGATAGAGCAGGCACTGCAGCAGCAGGAAATCTTGCTGATCGATCATGCCAATTGCGAGAAGAAGGCCGCTTCGACAGCCCTCAACCTGATGTTTCGCTACATCGAGCGCCCGGACCTGCAGCACAAGCTGTCGCGCCTGGCCCGCGAAGAGTTGCGCCATTTCGAACAGGTCGCCGCGCTGATGAAGCGCCGCGGCATTGCCTACCGGCCGGTCAGCGCGGCCCTGTACGCCCAGCGCCTGCGCGCGCATGTGCGCACCAGCGAGCCGGGCAAGCTGATTGACACATTGATTGTCGGTGCTTTTATCGAGGCGCGTTCCTGCGAGCGGTTCTTTCGTCTTGCGCCTTATCTGGATGATGAGTT
Source organism: Pseudomonas sp. N040 (assembly GCF_015637705.1). GTDB lineage: Bacteria > Pseudomonadota > Gammaproteobacteria > Pseudomonadales > Pseudomonadaceae > Aquipseudomonas. The sequence goes on from NZ_JADOBE010000007.1 coordinate 30,230, forward strand.
GGCGAAGTTCTACCGCTCGCTGCTCAAGTCCGAGTCGCGGCACTACCAGGATTACCTGGCAATGGCGGAGAAGTTTGCCGGTGTGCCGATTGCCGAGCGCGTGGCGTTTTTTGCCGGGGTGGAGCGCGACGCCATCCTCACGCCGGACAGCGAGTTCCGCTTTCACAGCGGCGCGGCGGCCTGATTCAGCCGGCCTTGATCGGGAAGGGCGCCAGCGCAAAACCGCTGGCGTCGACCTGCAGGGCCCAGCCTTGCGCATCCCAGTCGCCCAGCACAATCCTCTGCGCGGGCTTGCCATCCACTTGCAGGTCATGGATCGCCGGTCGGTGCGTGTGGCCGTGGATCAGTTTGCGCACCCCGTATTTGTGCAGGATGCGCGGAATCTCTTCGGGGCTGACGTCGATGATGTCGGCGGCTTTCAGCGCCGTCTTTTGCAGGCTTTCCTGGCGCAGCTTGCGGGCCAGTGCCTGACGCCTGGACAGCGGCATGACATGCCGCAGGATGAACAGCCCCAGCGGGCTGCGAATGCGTGCACGTTTGCGCAGGTACTGGACATCGCGGGTGCACAGGGTGTCGCCGTGCATCAGCAGCACGCTCTCGCCACCCAGCTGTACCAGGCTCGGGTCGGGCAGCAGGGTGCAGCCGGCCTTGCGGCAGAAGTGCTTGCCGAGCAGGAAGTCGCGGTTGCCGTGCATCAGGTAGACCTTGGTGCCGCTGTCGGCCAGCTGGCGCAGGGCCTGGGCGATGCCCTCCTGATAGGGGGTCATGCCGTCGTCGCCGATCCAGACTTCAAAGAAGTCACCGAGGATATACAGCGCTTCGGCGCCCGGGGCGCGCGTCTGCAGGAAGTCGAGAAAGGCCCGGGTGACATCCGGGCGTTCCTCTTGCAGGTGCAGGTCTGAAATCAGCAGGACGCTCATCGGCTTACTCGATGATCTCGGCCTTTTCGATGATCACGTCGTCATTCGGCACGTCCTGATGACCGCCACGCGAGCCGGTGGCCACGCCCTTGATCTTCTCGACCACCTCCAAGCCTTCGGTAACCCGGCCAAACACCGCGTAGCCCCAGCCTTGCGGGGTGGGCGAGCTGTGGTCGAGGAAATCGTTGTCCTTGACGTTGATGAAGAACTGCGCGGTAGCCGAATGCGGGTCACTGGTACGCGCCATGGCGATGGTGCCGGTTTTGTTGGAAAGCGCTTTGCTGGCTTCGTTCTTGATTGGCGTGCCGACCGGCTTCTGCTTCATGCCGGGCTCGAAACCGCCGCCCTGAATCATGAAGTTGCTGATCACCCGGTGAAAGATGGTGCCGTCATAGTGGCCGCTTTTCACATACTGCTTGAAGTTGGCGGCCGTCTGGGGCGCCTGTTCGTCGAAGAGTTCGAGGGTAATCACGCCGAAGTTGGTATGCAGTTTGATCATGGATGGATCGCTCGTTGATGGCTGGAAACGCCCGGTTGGTTGGCCGGATCAGCCTGAAAATCACCAGGAATCCCGGTTTTGCCGGGGCAAAGACGGATCTGCTGGCAGTTCTTTTCGCTGATTAGGCAACCTCGGCAGCATTGCGACTGACAGGGGTTGGGCGGGTTCGCTATCATAAGCGCTTTGTTTTGGCCGGCCTACCCTGTGCCTGCTGTCATTGATGCTAAAGGTCACCATGAGCACGCCTGAAACTCCTGTTGTTACAAACTTCCTTCGTCCGATCGTGCAGTCCGATCTGGATAGCGCCAAGCACACGAAGATCGTTACCCGCTTCCCGCCGGAACCAAACGGCTACCTGCATATCGGGCATGCCAAGGCTATCTGCCTGAACTTTGGCCTGGCCAAGGAGTTCGGTGGCGAGTGCAACCTGCGCTTCGACGACACCAACCCGGCCAAGGAAGACCAGGAATACATCGACGCGATCAAGAGCGATGTGCGCTGGCTGGGCTTCGAGTGGGCAGGGCAGGAGCGCTATGCCTCCAATTATTTCGAGCAGTTGCACGACTGGGCGATCTGCCTGATCAAGGCCGGCAAGGCCTATGTCTGCGACCTGTCGCCGGACGAGGCGCGCGAATACCGCGGCAGCCTGACCGAGCCGGGTAGGAACAGCCCGTTCCGTGAGCGCAGCGTCGAGGAGAACCTCGACCTGTTCGCGCGCATGAAGGCGGGCGAGTTTGCCGATGGCGCCCGCGCCCTGCGCGCGAAGATCGACATGGCTGCGCCGAACATGAACCTGCGCGACCCGATCCTCTACCGCATCCGCCATGCCCATCATCATCAGACCGGTGACAAGTGGTGCATTTACCCCAGCTATGACTTTACCCATGGCCAGTCGGACGCGATCGAGGGCATCACCCATTCGATCTGCACCCTGGAATTCGAAGATCACCGGCCGCTGTACGAATGGTTTCTCGACAATCTGCCGGTGCCGGCCCGGCCACGCCAGTACGAATTTGCCCGCCTTAACCTCAACTACACGGTGACCAGCAAGCGCAAGCTCAAGCAACTGGTCGACGAACAGCATGTCCAGGGCTGGGATGACCCGCGCATGTCGACCCTCACCGGCTTCCGCCGTCGGGGCTATACGCCGGGCTCGATCCGCAACTTCTGCGACATGATCGGGGTGAACCGTGCCGGTGGCGTGGTGGATATAGGCATGCTCGAGTTCTGCATCCGCGAAGACCTGGATGCCCGCGCACCGCGCGCCATGTGTGTACTGCGCCCGCTCAAGGTAGTCATCAGCAACTACCCGCAGGGCCGGGTGGAAAACCTCGAACTGCCCCGGCACCCCAAGGAAGACATGGGGCTGCGTGTGCTGCCGTTCAGTCGCGAGATATTCATCGATGCCGGCGACTACGAGGAAAACCCGCCCAAGGGCTACAAGCGTCTTGAGCCGGGTGGCGAAGTGCGCCTGCGCGGCAGCTACGTGATTCGTGCCGATGAGGCGATCAAGGATGCTGCCGGCAATGTCGTCGAACTGCGTTGCTCCTACGACGAGAACACCCTCGGCAAGAACCCCGAAGGGCGCAAGGTCAAGGGCGTGATTCACTGGGTGCCGGCAGCCGGGAGCGTCGAATGCGAAGTGCGCCTGTATGACCGCCTGTTCCGCTCGGCCAATCCGGAGAAGGCCGAAGACGCCGGCAGTTTTCTGGATGACATCAATCCGCAGTCACTGGTAGTTCTCAAGGGCTGCCGTGCAGAGCCGTCGCTGGCCGGGGCGCAGCCGGAAGAGCGGTTCCAGTTCGAGCGCGAAGGCTACTTCTGTGTCGATCTGAAGGACAGCCAGCCAGGGGCGCCGGTGTTCAATCGCACCGTGACCCTGCGTGACTCCTGGGGGCAGTAATGGCGCTTTCGATCTACAGCACCCTGAGCAAGACCAAGGAGCTATTCAAGCCGCTGGTGGACAACCAGGTGCGCATGTATGTCTGCGGCATGACGGTGTATGACTTCTGCCATATCGGTCATGCGCGGGTGATGGTGGCGTTCGACGTGATTTCTCGCTGGCTGCGCCAGAGCGGCTACGACCTCACCTATGTGCGCAACATCACCGACATCGACGACAAGATCATTCGCCGTGCGCAGGAGAATGGCGAACCATTCGAGGCGCTCACCGAGCGCATGATTGCAGCCATGCACGAGGACGAGGCGCGCCTCAGCGTGTTGCGCCCGGACATGGAACCGCGGGCCACGGAGCATGTGGCCGGCATGCACGCGATGATCCAGACGCTGATGGACAAGGGCTATGCCTACGCCCCGGGCAATGGTGACGTGTACTACCGGGTCGGCAAGTTTGCCGGCTACGGCAAGCTGTCGCGCAAGAAGATCGAAGACTTGCAGGTGGGCGCGCGGATCGAGGTCGACGAAGCCAAGGATGACCCGCTGGATTTCGTGCTCTGGAAGGGCGTCAAGCCGGGCGAGCCAAGCTGGCAGTCGCCGTGGGGAGCGGGGCGTCCGGGCTGGCATATCGAGTGCTCGGTGATGTCCAATTGCTGCCTGGGAGAAACCTTCGACATTCATGGTGGCGGCCCGGACCTGGTGTTCCCCCATCACGAGAATGAAATTGCGCAGAGCGAGGCGGCCAACGGCAAGCCCTATGCCGCGACCTGGATGCATGCCGGCGCGGTGCGGGTAGACGGCGAGAAAATGTCCAAGTCGCTGGGCAATTTCTTCACCATTCGCGAAGTGCTGGAAAAATACCATCCCGAGGTAGTGCGTTACCTGTTGGTTTCCAGTCATTACCGTAGTCCGATCAATTATGCCGAAGACAGCCTCAAGGAAGCCAAGGGCGCGCTCGAGCGTTTCTACAATGCCCTGAAGGGCTTGCCGGCAGCGCCTGCGGCCGGTGGCGAGGCCTTTGTCGCGCGTTTCCGCGCGGCGATGGACGATGACTTCAATACTCCGGAAGCCTGTGCGGTGCTGTTCGAGATGGTTCGCGAAATCAATCGTCTGCGCGATACCGACCTGGCGGCCGCTGCGGCGCTGGCGGCGCAGTTGCGGGCGCAGGCAGAGGTGCTGGGGGTTCTGCAGTTGTCCGCCGATGCATTTCTCAAGGCCGGTGCCGACAGTCGGGTGGATGCTGCGCAAGTCGAGGCGTTGATTGCCGAGCGGATTGCCGCGCGTGCGGCGAAGAACTGGGCAGAGTCAGATCGAGTTCGCGATCAGCTGCTGGCCATGGGGGTGGTGCTGGAAGATGGCAAGGGTGGTACGACCTGGCGTCTGGCTGAGTGAGTCATCCGTCAAAGCGCGGCCTGCTGGGCCAGCGCTTTCACTGAACAGCAGGGTCAGCTGTGCAGATGCTCTGCGGCGTACAGGGTATTTTCCAGCAGGCAGGCACGGGTCATCGGGCCTACGCCGCCCGGCACCGGGGTAATCCAGCCGGCCCGGGCCTGTGCGGTCTCGAACACCACATCACCGATCAGCTTGCCATCGTTCTGCCGGTTGATGCCCACGTCGATGACGATGGCACCGGGCTTGATCCATTCGCCTTTTACCAGGCCGGGTTTGCCGGCGGCGACAATGACAATGTCTGCCTGCCCCACGTGACCGGCGAGATCCCGGGTAAACCGATGGGTAACGGTAACGGTACTGCCGGCCAGCAGCAGTTCCATCGCCATGGGCCGCCCAACGATGTTCGAGGCGCCGACGATGACGGCGTATTGTCCGTGCAGGTCGATACCGGTGGATTCCAGCAGGGTCATGATGCCTTTTGGGGTGCACGGACGCAGTAACGGAATGCGCTGGGCCAGACGACCGATATTGAAGGGATGGAAACCGTCAACGTCCTTGTCCGGATGGATGCGCTCGAGCAGTCGCGATGTATCCAGGTGCGCGGGGAGTGGGAGCTGAATGAGGATTCCGTCTATGCCGGGGTCTTCATTCAACTGGTCGATCAGCTGTTCAAGGTCGGCTTGCTCAGTCTGCGCGGGCAGGTCGTAGGCCTTGGACAGGAAGCCCACTTCTTCGCAGTCCTTGCGCTTGTGCGACACGTATACCTGCGAGGCGGGATCACTGCCCACCAGAATCACTGCCAGGCCGGGGGTGCGCAGGCCTTGCGAGCGGCGTTCGGCTACACGCTGGGCAATCTGTTGGCGCAGTTTCGTAGCAATTGCCTTGCCATCGATCAGTTGTGCGGTCATGGCGTTCAACAAACCATCATCAGCTATATAAAGAGGTGCGTATTCTGGCATGTTGCGCCGCTCGGACAAAAGCATTCGCGTGAGTGATTCGTGTAAGCCCTTTATTCGGCTGATTTTTTTATCTTTTCCGTTGACTTGGGTGGAATCGCCTCTGTAAGATTCGCCCGCTTGTCGAGCACAGCAACAGCTGGGTGCGAAGGCACTGCGAACCGTTGGGTTCCGCTGCAGCCAAGGCTTGGATCTGTATCTATGATGCGGATTGATAAGCGCCCGTAGCTCAGCGGATAGAGCATCCGCCTTCTAAGCGGATGGTCGCAGGTTCGAGTCCTGCCGGGTGCGCCATTTGGCGATTCTGGTAAAAGCAGTAGATATGGTGGGCGTAGCTCAGTTGGTAGAGCACAGGATTGTGGCTCCTGGTGTCGAGGGTTCGATCCCCTTCGTCCACCCCATATTCCAGAAATGCCAGACCTTGGGTCTGGCGTTTTTGTTTTAAGCGTTACCTGCGGACGTGGTGGAATTGGTAGACACACTGGATTTAGGTTCCAGCGCCGCAAGGCGTGAGAGTTCGAGTCTCTCCGTCCGCACCATCTATTTATCCCTTCTGTTCATGCAGCCTTATTCTGCCGAGTGACTTCTGTCATTTGAGCTACTAGAATGCATGCCCTTGATTCTGGGGCCGGATCATTCGGCCATGTCTGTGCAACGAGGAATATCCATGCAAGTTTCTGTTGAAAGCACCTCAGCTCTTGAGCGTCGCATGACCATTGGCGTTCCGGTCGAACGTATCGAGAATGAAGTCAATAAGCGTCTGCAGCAGACTGCCCGTCGCGCCAAGGTTCCGGGCTTCCGTCCGGGCAAAGTGCCAATGAGCGTGATCCGCCAGCGCTACGAGAGTTCTGCTCGCCAGGAAGCGCTGGGTGATTTGATTCAGGCCACCTTTTATGAAGCCGTGGTTCAGGAAAAACTCAATCCTGCAGGCTCGCCTGCCGTAGAGCCAAAAGTGTTCGAGAAGGGCAAAGATCTCGAGTACGTTGCGACTTTCGAGGTTTTCCCCGAGTTTCAGGTAGCCGGCTTCGACGGCATTGAAGTCGAGCGCCTGCAGGCCGAGGTTTCCGATGCTGATCTGGACAACATGCTGGAAATCCTGCGCAAGCAGAACACCCGTTTTGAAAGTGTCGAGCGCGCCGCAGAGAATGGCGATCAACTGAATATCGATTTTGTCGGCAAGATTGATGGCGAGGTGTTCGCCGGTGGTTCGGCCAAGGGCACGCTGCTGGTGCTGGGCTCCGGGCGCATGATCCCGGGCTTCGAGGATGCGCTGGTTGGCGCAGTCAAGGGTGAAGAGCGCGTAATCACCCCGACGTTCCCGGCGGACTATCAGAATCTCGATTTGGCGGGCAAAACCGCAGAGTTCACCGTCACGGTTAACAGCGTTGCCGCGCCGACCCTGCCGGAACTGAACGAAGCCTTCTTTGCACTGTTTGGCGTGAAGGAAGGGTCGATCGAGGATTTCCGTGCCGAAGTGCGCAAGAACATGCAGCGTGAACTGCGCCAGGCCATCAAATCCAAGGTCAAGAACCAGGTCATGGATGGTCTGCTGGCCACCAACCCGATTGATGTGCCCAAGTCGCTGGTGACCAGCGAAATTGATCGCTTGCGTGTGCAGGCGGTGCAGCAGTTTGGCGGCAATATCAAGCCTGACCAGTTGCCGGCTGAACTGTTTGAAGAGCAGGCCAAACGCCGCGTGGTGTTGGGTCTGGTGGTGGCTGAAGTGGTCAAGCAGAACGAGCTCAAGCCGGATGATGCGCGTGTTCGCGCCATGATCGAGGAGATGGCCTCAGCCTACCAGGAACCTGAGCAGGTAGTTGCCTGGTACTACAAGAATGACCAGCAAATGAACGAGGTTCGTTCGGTTGTGCTGGAAGAGCAAGTTGTAGATACTGTTTTGCAGAAGGCCAAAGTGACTGACAAGACAGTCTCCTACGAAGAAGCCATCAAACCTGCCGAGACCCCTCAGGCAGCCTGATCCAGCTTTGACGTATGAAGTACCCATAAGCCAGCTGATTGCTGGCTTATGTGTCTATGAGGCATGACTAATTAATTCGGGAGTTGTCACTGAATATGTCGCGCATTTCGTTGAATCAACAAACCCCTGAGATTCAGGCTGCTGGCGGCCTGGTTCCAATGGTTGTCGAGCAGTCAGCGCGCGGTGAGCGCGCTTACGATATCTATTCGCGCCTGCTCAAGGAGCGCGTGATTTTTCTGGTGGGTCCGGTCGAGGACTACATGGCCAACCTGGTGGTTGCCCAGCTGCTGTTCCTCGAAGCGGAAAACCCGGACAAGGACATTCACCTTTACATCAATTCGCCAGGTGGCTCGGTCACTGCGGGCATGTCGATTTATGACACCATGCAGTTCATCAAGCCTGATGTTTCCACCATCTGCATCGGCCAGGCGTGCAGCATGGGCGCCTTGCTGCTGGTTGGCGGGGCTGCCGGCAAGCGTTACTGCCTGCCGCATTCGCGCATGATGATTCACCAGCCACTGGGAGGTTTCCAGGGCCAGGCTTCGGATTTTGAAATCCACGCCAAGGAAATCCTGACCATTCGTGACCGGCTTAACCGGATCATGGCCCATCACACCGGGCAGCCGCTCGACGTTATCGCTCGCGACACGGATCGTGACAACTTCATGAGCGCGGATGAGGCAGTCAGCTATGGCCTGATTGATAAAGTCATCAACAAGCGCGAAATGGCGAGCTGAGACTGAACCAGGCTTCGATCGGGCGATGCCCGGTCGCTTGGCAGGCTTGAAAATGCCTGCATTTGCCTTCATCTTGTGATTCAAGCTTATCGGATTGGATTGAACGAATGACTGACATCCGCAATGGCGAGGACACTGGCAAGCTTTTGTATTGCTCCTTCTGTGGCAAAAGCCAACACGAAGTGCGCAAGCTGATCGCCGGTCCCTCGGTCTTTATATGCGACGAGTGCGTGGATCTGTGCAATGACATCATCCGAGAGGAGGTGCAGGAGGCACAGTCGGAGAGCAGTGCGCACAAACTTCCGGCGCCGAAAGAAATCAGTGCCATTCTTGATCAATATGTAATCGGCCAGGAGCGCGCCAAGAAGGTGCTGGCGGTGGCCGTCTACAACCACTACAAGCGCCTTAACCAGCGTGACAAGAAAGATGATGTCGAGCTGGGCAAGAGCAACATCCTGCTGATTGGTCCAACGGGCTCGGGTAAAACCTTGCTGGCGGAAACCCTCGCGCGCCTGCTCAATGTACCGTTCACCATCGCTGATGCAACGACGCTGACCGAGGCGGGTTATGTCGGTGAGGATGTTGAAAACATCATTCAGAAACTGCTGCAGAAGTGCGATTACGATGTCGAAAAAGCCCAGATGGGCATTGTCTACATCGACGAGATCGACAAGATTTCCCGCAAGTCCGACAACCCCTCGATCACCCGCGACGTCTCCGGCGAAGGTGTCCAGCAGGCGCTGCTGAAGCTGATCGAAGGAACGGTAGCCTCTGTGCCGCCGCAGGGAGGCCGCAAGCACCCGCAGCAGGAGTTCCTGCAGGTTGATACCCGCAACATTCTGTTTATCTGCGGTGGAGCCTTTTCCGGCCTGGAAAAGGTCATTCACAGCCGCTCGACCAAAGGTGGGATTGGCTTTAGTGCAGAGGTCCGCAGTCCGGACCTGGGCAAGAAGGTCGGTGAAACCTTGCGCGATATCGAACCCGACGATCTGGTCAAGTTTGGCCTGATCCCAGAGTTTGTCGGACGCCTGCCGGTCATCGCTACGTTGGATGAGCTGGATGAAGCTGCACTCATGCAGATTCTGATTGAACCGAAGAATGCCTTGACCAAGCAGTATGCGCGCCTGTTCGAGATGGAAGGTGTGGGTCTGGAGTTTCGCCCGGAGGCACTCAAGGCCATTGCACAGAAGGCTCTGGAACGCAAAACCGGCGCTCGTGGTTTGCGCTCGATTCTGGAAGGTGTGCTGCTGGACACCATGTACGAGATACCCTCGCAGTCCGAGGTCAGTAAAGTTGTGGTGGATGAGAATGTGATTTTTGGTACATCCAAGCCCTTACTGATCTATGAGAATCTGGAAAAGCCTGCGAAGGCATCGCCGGACGCGTAACGAAATAAAGGGGCCTGCTGGCCCCTTTGCTTTTCTGGGGTTGATCGCTTGTTTTTTGCTGGCCCCAGCCCCATCTTGGAAATAGCGTTAATTTGCAGAATTCTGAATACGGCCAATGAGCCGGTTGGGGCTGAATCATGAAGACAACCATTGAACTTCCACTGTTGCCATTGCGGGATGTGGTGGTTTTTCCGCACATGGTCATCCCGTTGTTTGTCGGACGGGAACGCTCTATCGAGGCTCTCGAGGCGGCCATGAAGGGGAGCAAGCAAATTCTCCTGGTGGCGCAAATGAATCCTGCGGATGACGATCCGGCCGAAGATGCCCTGTATCGCATGGGCACCGTGGCTAATGTGCTGCAGTTGCTCAAGCTGCCGGATGGAACTGTCAAGGTTCTGGTAGAGGGCGAACAGCGCGGCGCCATACAGAAAATCAGCGAACTCGATAGCCATAGCCTGGCTGTTGTGGAGCTGGTAGGCGAGCCCGAGGCCTCAACGCGAGACTCCGACGTATTCATCCGCAGCCTGATGAGCCAGTTCGAACAGTATGTCCAACTGAGCAAGAAGGTGCCGGCTGAGGTCCTTTCATCGCTCAGCAGCATTGATGAACCCTCGCGCCTGGTCGATACCATGGCGGCGCACATGGTGCTCAAACTGCCGCAGAAGCAGGAGGTTCTCGAAATCATCGAACTTGCGCCGCGAGTCGAGCATGTTCTGGCTCTGCTCGATGCCGAACTCGACCTGTTGCAGGTCGAAAAGCGTATCCGCGGCCGGGTCAAGAAGCAGATGGAAAAGAGCCAGCGCGAGTACTACCTGAACGAACAGATGAAGGCCATTCAGAAGGAGCTGGGGGATATCGAGGAAGGTCACAATGAACTGGATGACCTGAAAAGGCGCATCGACAATGCCGGGCTGAGCAAGGAAGCGCTGACCAAGGCCAATGCAGAACTTAACAAGCTCAAGCAAATGTCGCCCATGTCGGCGGAAGCCACCGTGGTTCGCTCTTATATCGACTGGCTGGTTAATGTTCCGTGGACGGCGGAAAGCAAGGTTCGACTGGACCTGGCGAAGGCCGAAGACATCCTCAATGCCGACCACTACGGACTCGAAGAGGTAAAGGATCGTATTCTTGAGTTTCTCGCCGTGCAGAAGCGGGTGAAGAAGGTCAAGGGGCCGGTGCTGTGCCTGGTCGGGCCGCCGGGTGTCGGCAAGACCTCTCTTGCCGAATCCATTGCGCGGGCAACCAACCGCAAGTTCGTGCGTATGGCACTGGGCGGGGTCCGCGACGAAGCAGAAATCCGTGGTCACCGCAGAACCTACATAGGTTCGATGCCGGGGCGTCTCATCCAGAAAATGACCAAGGTTGGCGTGCGCAACCCTCTGTTTCTGCTCGATGAAATCGACAAGATGGGCAGCGACATGCGCGGCGACCCGGCATCGGCGCTGCTGGAGGTCCTGGACCCGGAGCAGAACCACAATTTCAACGATCACTACCTGGAGGTCGATTACGACCTTTCCGATGTGATGTTTCTCTGCACGGCCAACTCCATGAATATTCCTGCACCACTGCTGGATCGCATGGAGGTGATTCGCCTGCCCGGCTATACGGAGGACGAGAAGGTCAATATTGCGGTCAAGTACCTCGTACCCAAGCAGACCGAAGTAAACGGACTGAAGAAAGGCGAGGTGGAGTTTGATGAGGCTTCAATTCGTGACATCGTGCGCTATTACACGCGCGAGGCCGGGGTCAGAAGTCTGGAGCGCCAGATCGCCAAGGTCTGCCGCAAAGCGGTCAAGGAACACGCCCGCGAGAAGCGTTTTCATGTGCAGGTAGAGTGCGGTTCGCTTGAGCATTATCTTGGTGTACGCAAGTTCCGTTATGGCTTGGCAGAACTGGAAGATCAGGTCGGCCAGGTTACCGGCCTGGCGTGGACCCAGGTGGGTGGTGAGTTGCTGACCATCGAGGCAGCTGTTGTTCCCGGCAAGGGCCAACTGATCAAGACCGGCTCGCTGGGCGATGTGATGCTCGAGTCCATAACGGCAGCACTGACAGTGGTGCGCAGCCGGGCGAAAAGCCTGGGTATCGCGCCCGACTTCAACGAGAAGAAGGATATCCATATTCACATGCCGGAAGGCGCGACTCCTAAAGACGGGCCGAGCGCAGGGGTGGGGATGTGTACCGCCCTGGTATCAGCCCTGACACAAATTCCGGTTCGCGCAGATGTGGCCATGACCGGTGAAATCACCCTGCGCGGGCAGGTGCTGGCGATTGGCGGGCTTAAGGAGAAATTGCTGGCTGCACACCGGGGCGGAATCAAGACAGTTATCATTCCGGAAGAAAATGTGCGTGATCTGAAGGAGATTCCTGAAAATATTAAGCAGGACCTGCAGATTAAGGCGGTCAAATGGATTGACGAGGTCCTGCAAATTGCGTTGCAATACGTCCCGGAGCCTTTGTCCGATTCTGCGGTAGAAATACCGGCAAAAGATGAGAAGCGAGAGCCTGAGGCCAAAGACAGAATCAGCACCCACTAGCGAGTTGCTCGTTCTTGACACGATTTTGAGCCCCTTGCTATAAAGCGGCACAAGTCGGCAAACTGCCTCTCTCAGCAAATTTAGCTTTACCACCAACACTAAGAATACAACTGAAAATTTAAGGGGACACAGAGTGAACAAGTCGGAACTGATTGATGCAATTGCAGCCTCTGCCGATATCCCAAAAGCCGCCGCTGGCCGTGCTTTGGATGCTGTTATCGAATCCGTAACTGGTGCTCTGAAGGCCGGTGATTCCGTAGTACTGGTCGGCTTTGGTACTTTCTCTGTGAAAGACCGCGCCGAGCGTACTGGCCGTAATCCTCAAACTGGCAAGGCAATCAAGATTGCTGCTGCCAAGATCCCTGGCTTCAAAGCTGGCAAGGCATTGAAAGACGCGGTCAACTAAGCGTCCTTCGATTGTTGTCGAGCAGTCCAGCAGTTCTTTGGACTGATTGTGGAGCGGTAGCAAAATCGGTCTGGCCGGTCTTTCATATCAGGGTTGTTACCCAACGTTCCGCAAGTCACGAGAAGGCGCATCCCCGGATGCGCCTTTCTTCTTTCTGAGATTACCCATGCCGCACGGCTGATGAATCAGTACAGCCATTTCTGGGGGACGCATGCTGCAGAATATCAGGGACAATTCCCAGGGTTGGATAGCCAAAACCATCATCGGCCTGATGGTCGTTTTGATGGCGCTGTTTGGCGTGGATCAAATATTTCAATCAGTCAGCAATTCGCAAGATGCTGCAGAGGTCAATGGTGAGGCCATCAGTCTCAATGCCCTGGCACAAGCTGCGGACATGCAGCGGCGTCAGTTGCAGCAACAGCTGGGTAACCAGTTTGATGAGTCGATGATCAATGAAAAGTTGCTGCGCGATTCTGCCCTGAATGGGCTGATTGAACGCCAGTTGCTCCTGCAGGGCGCTGCAGATTCGGGTTTTGCCCTTTCTGAGGTGGCGCTTGACCAGGTCATTTTGCAGGAACCCGCCTTTCAGGTAGACGGGAAGTTCAACGCCGACCGCTTCGACATGGTTATCCGCCAGGCCGGTTATACGCGCCAGCAGATCCGCGACAGGCTGCGTGCCGACATGCTGGTCATGCAGCTGCAGGCAGGTGTGGCTGGCAGCAGTTTTGTCACCGATGCAGAAATTGCCGAGTTTGCCCGGCTGGAAAAACAGACGCGCGATTTCGCAATCCTTACGGTCAAGGCTTCGACAGAAGGAATCACAGTCAGTGATGCGGATATCAATACTTTCTATGACCAGCATGCAGCCGAGTTTCTCAGTCCCGAGCAGGTTCAGCTTGAGTATGTAGAACTCAAGAAGGCGGACTTCTTTGATCAGGTGGAAGTCAGCGCAGAGGAGCTGCAAAGCCAGTATCAGAAGGAAATTGCCGGCCTGGCCGAGCAGCGCCAGGCGGCACACATATTGATCGAAGTGGATGACAAGGTCACGGATGAGCAAGCCAGGCAGAAGCTTGTCGACATCCAGCAGCGCCTGACCAATGGCGCTGATTTTTCTGCGCTGGCCAAGGAGTTTTCCGCTGATCCGGGATCGGCAAACAGTGGCGGTGATCTGGGCTATGCGGGCCCCGGGGTATACGATCCGGCCTTCGAGGAAGCGCTCTATGCCCTCAAGCCTGGCGAAGTATCAGCGCCGGTTCGCAGTGCGTATGGCTGGCACCTGATCAAGCTGCTGGGCGTGCAGGCAGCGGACATTCCTTCCTTTGATAGCCTCAAGGAAAAGCTGACCAAGGATCTCAAGGCTGAAAAGGTCGAGCAGCGCTTTGTTGAGGTCAGCAAGGAGCTGGAAGACTCTGCCTTCGAGTCGGCGGATCTGACCCAGCCGGCCCAGGAACTGGGTCTGGACATCAAGCTGAGCGAGCTGTTCGGTCGCGAAGGTGGGCCGGGACTGGCGGCCAATCGCCAGGTCCTGCTGGCCGCTTTCAGCGAGGAATTGCTGGAGAACGCGGCGAACAGCCAGTTGATCGAACTGGATGCGGATACCGTGGTTGTCGTGCGGGTGAAGGTGCACAACAAGCCGGAGCAATTGCCGGTGGAATCGGTCGCTAGCGTGATCCGTGATCAGTTGCTCACGCAGCGTGCGGCTGCAGCTGCCGTACAGAAAGGTGAGCAATTACTGGCGGCCTTGCGCGAAGGCAAGACACTGGCCGACAGCAGTGCAACTGACCAGACATGGGCCGTGGTCGAGGCTGCATCGCGTAATCAGGAAAATGTTGCCCCTGAAGTTCTGCAGGCAGTATTCCGCATGCCCAAACCGGGCGCAGAGGACAAGCCGAGTTTTTCAGGTATTGCCACGCGCAACGGTGATTTCACGCTGATACGCCTGAATGGCGTCAATGAGCCGCAAGCGACTGCGTTCAGTGACGAGGACAGGGCTACGTACCGGCGCTTCCTGTCTTCGCGCAGCGGGCAGCAGGATTTTGCGGCCTATCGCCGCCAACTGCAGGAACATGCCGAGATCGAACGCTTCTGATCGGTCATGTACTAGCAAAAAAGCAAACGCCCCGGACTTCCGGGGCGTTTGCTTTTGCGGTGCAGCAATAATGCGGCATCGACAAGACCTGTAGCATTACCTGCAGCAGGTCTGGTGCATTGTCTTAGTCTTCGATTGCACCCATGGCAGTGGTGTTGAAGCCGCCATCCACGTAGAGGATTTCACCGCTGATCCCTGATGCCAGGTCAGAACAGAGGAAGGCGCCGGCGTTGCCGACTTCTTCGATGGTTACATTGCGGCGCAGGGGTGTTTGCTTTTCATTGGCTGCCAGCATCTTGCGGAAGCTCTTGATGCCGGAAGCGGCCAGGGTGCGGATGGGTCCAGCCGAGATGGCGTTGACCCGGGTTCCTTCCGGACCGAGGCTGCCGGCCAGATAGCGAACGCCCGCTTCGAGACTGGCTTTGGCCATGCCCATGACGTTGTAGTTGGGCATGGTGCGCACCGCGCCAAGATACGACAGGGTCAGGATGCTGCCATTGCGGCCTTGCATCAGGTGACGCCCGGCCTTGGCCAGGGCCACCAGGCTGTAGGCGCTGATGTCATGGGCGATCTTGAAGCCTTCGCGGGTGGTCACGTCGGTGAAGTCACCGTCCAGCTGGTCGCCGGGGGCAAAGCCGACCGAGTGGACGATCACATCCAGGCTGTCCCACTTCTTGGCCAGCGCAGCAAAAGCATTGTTGATCTCGTCATCGCTGGCCACGTCGCAAGGAAAGCAGAGTTCAGGACTGGAGCCCCAGCCTGTTGCAAACTCCTCGACCCGGCCCTTGAGCTTTTCGTTCTGGTAGGTGAAGGCGAGCTCGGCACCCTCGCGGTGCATGGCGGCAGCAATACCTGAAGCGATCGACAGTTTGCTGGCTACGCCAACGATGAGAACCCGCTTGCCGGTGAGAAAACCCATGTTCATTCTTCCTCTTCTGGTTGGTCGACGGCAGTGGCTGGTGCCATGAAGGCAGCTTCCAGCAGCTGTCGTGTGTAAATGTGCTGTGGTGCGGCAAAGATGCTGTGTGCCGAACCTTGTTCAACTACCTGTCCCTGCTTGATCACCATCAGTTGATGGCTCAGTGCCTTGACCACTGCGAGGTCGTGGCTGATGAACAGGTAAGTCAGGTTGTATTTCTGTTGCAGGTTTCTTAACAGTTCCACTACTTGCCGTTGTACCGTGCGATCGAGTGCCGAGGTCGGTTCGTCCAGCAGGATCAGCTCCGGCTTGAGCACCAGGGCCCTGGCAATCGCGATGCGCTGGCGCTGGCCACCCGAAAACTCGTGTGGATAGCGATGGCGGGTCTGTGGATCCAGTCCCACCTCCACTAGGGCAGCAATGATTGCCTGCTCTTGTTCTTCCTCATTGCCAAGCCGATGAATCTTCAGGCCCTCGCCAACAATCTGGCCAACCGACATCCGCGGGCTCAGGCTGCCATAAGGGTCCTGAAAGACCACCTGCATCTGCCTGCGCAGCGGCCTCACCGCCTGCTGGCTGATTCCGTCCAGTACCTGGCCCTTGAAGCGAATCGAGCCCTGGCTGGCGATCAGGCGGAGTATTGCCAGGCCCAGTGTAGACTTGCCCGAGCCACTTTCCCCGACAATCCCCAGGGTTTGTCCCTGTGGCAGATCGAAGTTGATCCCATCCACGGCTTTCACGTGATCAACGGTATGCCGCAGCAGGCCCTTCTTGATCGGAAACCACACTTTCAGGTCCTGCACCGCCAGCAGCGACTGGCCTGGCGGGTTGTGCGCCGGTTCCCCGCTCGGCTCGGCGCCCAGCAGCTCCCGGGTATATGGATGCTGCGGAGCGCTGAACAGCGTTGCGCAATCAGACTGTTCGACGATCCGACCTTGCTGCATGACACATACGCGTTGCGCAATTCTTCTGACCAGATTCAGGTCATGGCTGATCAGCAACAAGGCCATGCCCAGACGCGCCTGCAATTCCTTGAGCAGCTCGAGGATCTTCAGCTGGACGGTGACATCCAGTGCCGTGGTTGGCTCATCGGCAATCAGCAGTTCCGGTTCATTGGCCAGTGCCATGGCGATCATCACGCGTTGCCGCTGACCACCGGACAGCTCGTGGGGATAGGCTTTGAGGCGCTTGGCCGGCTCGGGAATGCCAACCATGTCGAGGAGCTCGAGTACCCGCTCGCGGGCCGCGCTACCGCGCAGGCCCTTGTGCAGCTGCAGGATTTCACTGATCTGCTTCTCGATGCTGTGCAGCGGATTGAGCGCGGTCATCGGCTCCTGAAAGACCATCGCGATGCGGTTGCCGCGAATGCGGCGCAAGTTGTTCTCGCGCGCCTGCAGCAGGTCCTGGTCGGCATACAGGATGCTGCCGCTGGGGTGGCGCGCGCTCGGGTAGGGCAGCAGGCGCAGGATGGAATGCGCGGTGACGGATTTGCCTGAACCACTTTCGCCGACAATGGCCATGGTTTCGCCACGGCGGATATCAAAGCTGACGTTGCTGACAACCCGTTGTACCTGCTGGCCGCTGACAAACTCGACGGACAGGTCGCGGACCTCGATGAGGTTCTGCGGATTCTGCGGTGCGTTCATGCCTTGCTCCGTGGATCAAAGGCATCCCGCGCCGCTTCGCCGATAAACACCAGCAGAGTGAGCATGATGGCCAGCACGGCAAAGGCACTGATGCCCAGCCAGGGGGCCTGCAGGTTCGACTTGGCCTGTGCCACCAGTTCGCCCAACGAGGGTGAACCGGGTGGCAGGCCGAAACCGAGGAAGTCGAGTGCAGTGAGGGTACCAATCGCACCGGTGAGGATGAAGGGTACAAAGGTCATGGTGGAGACCATGGCATTGGGCAGGATGTGATTGAGCATGATCGCGCCGTTCTGCATGCCGAGTGCGCGGGCCGCGCGCACATATTCCAGGTTGCGGCCGCGCAGGAACTCGGCGCGCACCACGTCGACCAGGCTCATCCAGGAAAACAGCAGCATGATGCCCAGCAGCCACCAGAAGTTTGGTTGCACGAAGCTGGCCAGGATGATCAGCAGGTAGAGCACTGGCAGGCCAGACCAGATTTCCAGGAAGCGCTGGCCGATCAGGTCAACCCAGCCGCCATAGAAGCCCTGCAAGGCGCCGGCGATCACGCCGATGAGCGAGCTGAGCAGGGTCAGGCTGAGGGCGAACAGCACCGAGATGCGGAAGCCGTAGATGACCCTGGCCAGCACGTCCCGACCCTGGTCATCAGTGCCCAGCCAGTTGTCCGGAGAAGGCGGGGCGGGCGCCGGTACTCGCAGGTCATAGTTGATGCTGGCGTAACTGAAGGGAATCAGCGGCCAGAGCATCCAGCCATCCTTCTGCTCGATCAGTTCGCGCACGTAAGGGCTCTTGTAGTTGGCCTGCAGCGGAAACTCGCCACCGAAGGTGGTTTCCGGGTAGCGCTTGAGCACCGGGAAGTACCAGCCGCCGTCGTAACGCACGACCAATGGTTTGTCGTTGGCGATCAGTTCGGCACCGAGGCTGAGAATGAACAGGGCCAGAAACAGCCACAGCGACCACCAGCCGCGCTTGTGCGCCTTGAATCGCTCGAAACGGCGCTGATTGAGAGGGGATAGTGGCATGTCAGTTAGCCCTGCTTTCAAAGTCGATGCGCGGGTCGACCAGCGTATAGGTCAGGTCGCCGATCAGTTTCAGCACCAGGCCCAGCAGGGTGAACAGGAACAGCGTACCGAACACCACCGGATAATCGCGGTTGATTGCCGCCTCGAAACTCAGCAGGCCGAGGCCGTCGAGGGAGAAGATCACCTCGATCAGCAGTGAACCGGTAAAGAAGATGCCGATCAGCGCCGAGGGGAACCCGGCGATCACCAGCAGCATGGCATTGCGGAATACATGCCCATACAGCACCCGCGTATTCGACAGCCCCTTGGCCCGCGCCGTGACCACGTACTGCTTGTTGATTTCGTCGAGGAAGCTGTTCTTGGTCAACAGTGTCAGCGTGGCGAAGTTGCCGATCACCAGCGCGGTAACCGGCAACGCCAGGTGCCAGAAGTAGTCGAGGATCTGCTCCTGCAGGGACATTTCGTCGAAATTGTTAGAGGTCAGGCCGCGCAGCGGAAACCAGTCCCAGTAGCTGCCGCCGGCAAACAGCACGATCAGCAGGATGGCGAACAGGAATGCCGGAATCGCATAGCCAACGATGATCGCCGAACTGGTCCAGACATCGAAAGCGCTGCCGTGGCGAACCGCCTTGGCGATGCCCAGCGGGATCGAGACCAGGTACATGATCAGCGTGCTCCACAGCCCCAGGGAGATCGAAACGGGCATTTTCTCGACGATCAGTTCGGTCACCGTGGCATCGCGAAAGAAACTTTCACCGAAGTCCAGGTGCAGATAGTTCTGCAGCATGATCCAGAAGCGTTCGGTGGCCGGCTTGTCGAAGCCGTACATGCGCTCGATTTCGGCGACCAGTTCGGGATCCAGCCCCTGCGCGCCGCGATAGTTGTTGGCCGCCGCGGCGACCTCCGTGCCACCTCCGGAGATCCGTCCGGTCGCACCACCAGCCGCGGCATCGAAGCCCTCCAGCTTGGCGATCATCTGTTCCACCGGGCCGCCGGGAGCGGCCTGGATGATGATGAAGTTGATCAGCAGAATGCCGAACAGCGTCGGAATGATCAGCAACAGGCGCCGCAGTATGTAGGCCAGCATGTCAGTCTTCCTTGCGCGGCGAAGGGACCTGGCTGTGCTGGCCTGCCGCAGCGGCAGTACTCCACCAGCTGTGCAGGGCAAAGTCGTAGGGAGCGGTCACTGCCGGGTGTGCGATGGTATTCCAGTAGGCCAGGCGCCAGGTCTTGATATGCCAGTTCGGCACCACATAGTGACCGGCCAGCAGCACCCGGTCCAGCGCGCGGGCATGATTGATCAGGCTGTCCCGCGAGTCTGCCTGGATCAGGCCCTCGACCAGGGTATCGATGGCCGGGTCACGCAGCCCGATCAGGTTGCGGCTGCCGGGATTGTCGGCGCTGGACGAGTGCCAGTATTCGCGTTGCTCGTTGCCCGGCGAGCTGGACTGACTGAAGCCGCCGACCAGCATGTCGAAGTCGCGTGAGCGCAGGCGGTTGATGTACTGCGAAACATCCACCCGGCGGATTTCCAGCTCGATGCCCAGATCATTCAGATTGCGCTTGTAGGGCAACAGGACCCGCTCGAATTCGGTTTGCGCCAGCAGGAACTCGATGGTCACCGGCTTGCCGCCGGCATCCAGCATGCGGTCACCCTCGATGCGCCAGCCGGCATCCTGCAGTAATTGGTAGGCGCGCCGCTGCTGGTCGCGAATGATGCCACTGCCATCGCTGACCGGCAGACGGAATTCCTCGCTGAAGACCTGTTCCGGGATGGTGCCGCGCAAGGGTTCGAGAATCTTCAGTTCGGCAGCGGAGGGCAGGCCGCGGGCCGCCAGTTCGGAGTTTTCGAAATAACTGCCGGTACGGGTGTAGGCCCCATTGAACAGTTGCTTGTTGGCCCACTCGAAATCGAACAACAGCGACAGCGCCTCGCGCACCTGCGGGTCCTGCAACTGCGCGCGGCGCGTATTGAAGACAAAACCCTGCATGCCGGTGGGGTTGCTGTTGAGCAGCTCCTCCTTGTGCAGCCTGCCCTGGGCTACGGCCGGAATGTCATAGGCAGTGGCCCAGTTCTTGGCGCTGGTCTCCTGCCAGAAGTCGAACTGCTGGGCCTTGAAGGCTTCCAGTGCCACCGTGTTGTCCCGGTAGTAGTCGGTAACCAGGGTGTCGAAATTGTAGAAGCCGCGGTTCACCGGCAGATCCTTGCCCCACCAGTCGGGTACCCGCTCCAGGCGGATGCTGCGTCCGGCCTGCACCTCGGCGATCCGGTAGGGGCCACTGCCGAGCGGGATCTCGAGGTTGCCTTTCTTGAAGTCGCGACCCGCCCACCAGTGCTTGGGCAGGACCGGGAGCTGGCCGAGGATCAGGGGCAGTTCGCGGTTGTCCTTGTGACGGAAATCAAAGCGCACCCGGGTGGGGCTTTCTGCCTTGACCTGGCTGACATCCGAGTAATACGACTTGTACTGCGGTGCCCCATCGCGCATCAGGGTTTCGAAGGTAAACACCACATCCTCGGCAGTCACCGGCTTGCCGTCATTGAAGCGCGCCTCCGGTCGCAGGTAGAAGCGCACCCAGCTGTTATCCGCGGCGCGCTCGATCCGTTTGGCCAGCAGGCCGTATTCGGTGAACGGCTCGTCGAGGCTGTGGCGGGTCAGGGTGTCATAGATCAGCCCGACGTCGTCGGCGGCGACGCCTTTGTTGATGAAGGGGTTGAGGCTGTCGAAGCTGCCGAAGCCCGCCTGGCGCAAGGTGCCGCCCTTGGGCGCCTGCGGGTTGACGTAAGCGAAGTGCTGGAAATCGGCCGGATACTTCGGCGGCTCGCCGTACAGGGTGATGGCATGCTGCGGCGCAGCCTGCAGGAATCCGCTGAGTAGCAGCAACGCAAGGGTGCAGCGTGCAAGCGGGCGGCTCATTGGTCTGTCTCCGTGGGCTTCAGCCACCAGGCACGCAACCCGAGGGTATAGGGCGGGGTTGGCAGATGTTCGAAGCGATTGCGATAGGCCAGGCGATGCTGGCTGATATACCAGTTGGGAATGCTGTAATGCTGCCACAGGAGCACGCGATCGAGCGCCCTTGCGGCACTGATCTGCTCGTCACGGGTTTGCGCCGCCAGCAGCTTGTCGAGCATGGCATCCACCACCGGATGGGCCACGCCTGCATAGTTCTTGCTGCCCCTGACCTTGACCTGGCTGGAGTGGAAATACAGCCATTGCTCAAGCCCGGGACTCAGGTTTTGCGGCAGGGTCATCAGGATCATGTCGTAGTCGAAGTGGTCCAGACGCTGTTTGTACTGGGCGCGGTCGACCGTGCGCAACCGGGCCTCGATGCCGAGGCTGGCCAGGTTGGCCGCGAACGGCTGCAGAATGCGTTCCAGGCTCGGATTGACCAGCATGATCTCGAAGCGCAACGGCTCGCCCCGCTGATTGACCAGGCCTTGCCCGCCAGTCTTCCAACCGGCCTTGGCCAGCAGACTCAGGGCCTTGCGCAGATTTTCCCGGGGAATGCCGTAGCCTGCGGTTTGCGGCAGCTGGAAGGGTTCGAGAAACAGCCGCGACGGCAACTGCTTGCGGTACGGGGAAAGCAGCAGCCATTCCTGGCCTTCGGGCCTGCCCACGGCGGCAAAGACACTGTTGGGGTAATAGCTGGATGAGCGCTGGTAAGCGTTGCTGAACAGCGTGCGGTTGGTCCATTCAAAGTCAAACATCAGGCCCAGGGCTTCACGCACATGCCGGTCCTGGAATACCTCCCGGCGCGTGTTCATGAACAGGGCCTGGGTCTGGGTTGGAATCTGGTGAGGGATTTCTGCCCGCTTGATCTTGCCGCTGCGCACCGCCGGAAAGTTGTAGCCGCTGGTCCAGTTCTTCGCCTGGTTATCGATGTAGAAGTCGAATGATCCCGACTTGAAGGCTTCGAAGGCAATATTGTTGTCGCGATAGAAGTCGACCTCGATACGGTCGAAATTGTATTTGCCGGCGTTGACCGGCAGATCCTTGCCCCACCAGTCCTTGACCCGCTCGAACACCAGGCGCCGCCCGGGGGATACCGCAGTGATGCGGTAAGGGCCGCTGCCCAGCGGTGGCTCGTAGGTGGTCGCCGCGAAATCCCGGCCCCGCCAGTAATGCTGCGGCAGCACCGGCAGTTCGCCCAGGCGCAGGATCAGCAGCGGGTTGCCACTGCGCTTGAAGACGAAACGGATGCGTTGCGGGGTGAGGATGTCGACCCGTTCGACCTCCTGCAGGGTGGTGCGATAGGCTGGATGCCCCTTGCCCAGCAGGGTGCGGTAGGAAAACGCCACATCACTGGCGGTGATGAACTTGCCATCGTGGAAGCGCGCCTCCTTGCGCAGGTTGAACACCACCCAGCTGCGGTCTTCGGCGTACTCCAGGCTTTCGGCGATCAGGCCATAGCTGGAGGCGGGTTCGTCACCGGACGGATCGTAATTGCCGGTCCCGATCATCAATGGTTCGTTCAGTTCATTGACGCCGTACTGCAGGAAGTTGGCCGTGGTGGAGGGGCTGGAGCCCTTCAGGGTGTACGGGTTGAGTGTGTCGAAACTGCCATAGCCCATCAGCCGGACAGTGCCGCCCTTGGGCGCATCCGCATTGGTCCAGTCGAAGTGCTTGAAGCTGGCGGGGTACTTGAGATCGCCAAACTGGGCATAGCCATGGCTTTTGCTGATCCTGGCCTCGACAGGAAAGATCGCCAGCAGACAGGCCATGAGCAGGAAAAGTGAACGCATCAGCGAGATATCCGGTCCATGAGGGCATGGAAATTTGCGAGGCGGTACAGTAACAGCTTGTATCCGCACGAAAAAGAGTCGCCGTCCGGGGCTGCGTCAGCGCTGCTGCAGGCGGGCAGCCGTGGTCTCGGCGGGGAGCTCAAGACGCCGGACACAGGCCGTCCCGGTCCGCATCAGCGGGTATAGATGGTCAGCTTCTGCCCGACTTGCAGATTCTTTCCGGCTGCCGGGTTCCACTTCTGCAACTGCTTGAGGTCTACCCTGAAACGGCTGGCAATCTGGTAGAGGGTATCGCCCGAACGCACCTTGTAGGTGGTCGGCCTGGCGGTTGGCGCGCCGCTGGCAGCCTGGCTCTTGCCGGAACTGCTGGTCTTCACGGCCAGGCCAGAACTCCCGCCCTGCAGCTTGAGGACCTGGCCAATCTTCAGGTTGGTGCTGCGCAGGTTGTTCCAGCGCTTGATATCCGCCACCGCGACGCCGTTCTTCCGGGCGATCAGACCGAGGTTGTCGCCTTTCCTGACCACGTACTGGCGGCTGGCTGGCGCCTTGCCGGGGCGGGCTTCGTAGAGCGGCGCCGCCTGCGCGTGCGCAGGATCGGCCGGAATGCTCAGGACCTGCCCCACGCGCAAATGGTTGCTTTTAAGTCCGTTGATGTCTTTCAGCGTATTGACCGTCAGGTAGTAGCGATTGGCGATGCCGTGCAGGCTGTCACCGGGACGCACCCTGTACTCCTGCCAGTCGATGGTCTTTTGCGGCTTGTACAGTGCCAGGTTGGTTTCGAACTGGTCGGCCATTGCCACCGGCACCAGCAACTGCTGCGGGCCGCCAAGGGTCACGCCTTTCTTGAAGGCGGGGTTGAGCATCAGCAATTCGTCTTCATCGATGTCGGCAATTTTTGCCACGCTCGAGAGCTGCATGCGCTGGCTGAAGGCGACGGCCTCGAAGTACGGCTCGTTGGCCACCTCGGGCAACTCGACGCCATAGGCGTCCGGGCTCAGGACAATTTGCGAGACGGCCAGCAGCTTGGGGACGTACTCCTCGGTTTCCTTGGGCAGTTGCAGGTTCCAGTAATCGGTGGGCAGGCCAATTCGCTGGTTCCGCTCGATCGCCCGGCTGACGGTTCCTTCCCCGGCGTTGTAGGCCGCCAGCGCCAGCAACCAGTCACCGTTGAACATGTCGTGCAGGCGGTTGAGGTAGAGGATGGCAGCATTGGTGGAGGCGGAAATATCGCGCCTGCCGTCGTACCAGCTGGTTTGTTGCAGGTTGAAGTGACGGCCGGTGGAGGGAATGAATTGCCAGATGCCGGCGGCACTGCTGCGCGAATAGGCCATGGGGTTGTAGGAGCTTTCGATCACCGGCAGCAGCGCCAGCTCCAGCGGCATGTTGTTTTCGTCCAGTTGCTCGACGACAAAGTGGATATACGGGCTGCCCCGTTCGGCGGAGCTGGAAATGATGTTGGGCCGGCTGGCAAACCACAGGCGCTGGCGCTCGATGCGTGGATTGGTGCCTACCTGATCCTGCAGCTTGTAGCCTTCGCGGATACGCTCCCAGATGTCCTCGGGTTCTTCTTCAACCACCAGGACCGGGATGTCAGCTTCAAGCCCGATGGCGGGATCGGTTTCGCGGCTGGCGTCGCCGTCACTGCTCTGCTGGGTGGTCTGGCAGCCTGCCAGCCCCAGCAACAGAAGACTGCCGATGAACACTCCGCGAGCGCTGCGGGCCAAGGCGTCCAGATCACGGTACGTGCGCGGTATAGACGGCATTGGCAGGGGGAAAATCCAGGCGAATTGGAGCGCGATTCTATGAACCACCCTCAAGGGGGTCAAGCTTGGCTCGCCCCGGCGGCGCCTCAAAACCGGTCTTTCCAGCTTCTTATGGCAGCAAACACGGCGCTCGCCGAGAGCGCTTCGTTGCCCGTCTGCCGGGCTGCCGCCTGGCGTACCGCGGGGCTGTCGCTGCGCAGGAACGGATTGGTGGATTTTTCCACGGCGATGCTCGTGGGGAGCGTGATCTGGTTGCTTTCGCGTAACCGCGTGACCTCGCTGAAGCGTGCCGCCAGCGCCGGATTGTCCGGCTCTACCGCACAGGCAAAACGCAGGTTGCTCAGGGTGTATTCATGGGTGCAGTAGACCAGGGTCTGCTCCGGCAGTGCCGCCAGCCTGGACAGGGAATGGTGCATCTGTTCGGCGGTGCCTTCGAACAGGCGGCCGCAGCCGCCGGCAAACAGGGTGTCGCCACACAGCAGCAGCGGACGCACCGGATCGGCATGGTAATAGGCAATGTGGCCGAGGGTATGCCCGGGCACATGCAGGATCTGCCAGTCGAGGCCGAGGATCTCGACCTGCTGGTTGTCTTCCAGCGCCACATCGCGCAGCGGGATGCTTTCCAGAGCCGGACCGAGCACTCGCGCGCCGGTGGCAGCCTTGAGTTCGGCGACTCCGCCGATATGGTCGGGGTGATGGTGGGTAACCACTATGTCGCTCAGGGTCCAGCCCGGATGCGCGTCCAGCCATTGCAGGACCGGCCTGGCATCGCCCGGGTCGACGATTGCGCAGACCTTGCGCTGGTGATCCTGCAACAGCCAGAGATAATTGTCGGTAAAGGCGGGTAGAGCTTCGATCTGTATCATGGCCGGAAGTCGCTACTATTCAAGTGAGACTCTATCTTAGGGCCAACTCCATGGAGATTGCCATGAATGTGCTTCCGTTTGCCCAGGCCGACAGCCGCTGGCTGAAGCTCACCACCGAGGCGCGAGCCTGGCTGGAGGGGCCACTGGGCGGTCTGTTGCAGGCTGAAGGCCAGCGCCTGCTGAATGAGGAACTGGCGCGTTACTTCGGCGGTTATCTGGTGCACTACGGGCCAAGCGCGCAGCCGCCGCAAGGTGCGACGCAGATCAAGTGCAGCGTTGCACTGGGCGCCCCGTTGCCTGGTGTGGACATTGCGTGCGACGAGCACTCCTGGCCGCTGGGCGAGCATGCCGCGGATGTCGTGGTGCTCGATCACGGGCTGGATTTCAGCCTTTCCCCGCATGGCTTGCTGCGTGAGGCGGCACGCAGCGTGCGACCTGGTGGCCACCTGCTGATCGTCGGCATCAATCCCTGGAGTGCCTGGGGGATGCGCCATCTGTTTGCCCGCGATGCGCTGGCCGAGGCCCGCTGCATTTCCCACGGCAGGGTCAGCGACTGGTTGCGTTTGCTGGGCTTCTCGCTGGAGAAACGCCAGTTCGGGTGTTATCGTCCGCCGCTTTCATCAACGGCATGGCAGGCCCGCCTGCAGGCCATGGAACGCTGGGGCCGCCGCATACAGGCGCCCGGAGGCGGTTTTTACCTGCTGGTGGCGCGCAAGATGGTGATTGGCCTGCGTCCTGTTCGGCCTGCAAGGCGCGAGCCGATGGGCAAGTTGCTGCCGCTGCCGGTGGCCAAGGTCAGCCGGCGGGATGCCGAGCCCTGAGGGGCGTTACCGTTCAATCCGTTTTTTTTCAAGTGGAAGTCCCGAGTCTCAGCATGAGTGAAGAAGTGGTTATCTACACCGATGGTGCCTGCAAGGGCAATCCTGGCCGGGGCGGCTGGGGCGCGTTACTGGTGTACAAGGGCGTAGAGCGTGAACTCTGGGGTGGTGAGCTGGAAACCACCAACAATCGGATGGAGCTGAGCGCGGCGATCCAGGCGCTGGCCAGCCTCAAGCGTACCTGCCAGGTGCGCCTGGTTACCGATTCCGAATATGTGATGCGCGGCATGCAGGAATGGCTGCCGAACTGGAAGAAGCGTGGCTGGAAAACCGCGGCCAGGCAGCCGGTGAAAAATGCCGACCTGTGGCAGCAACTGGATGAGCAGGTCAACCGGCACAAGGTTGACTGGGAGTGGGTGCGCGGGCATACCGGCCACCCGGGTAACGAGCGCGCCGATGCACTGGCCAATCGTGGCGTCAGCGAGCTTCCCTCGCGCTAATCGAAAACAGGTTCACCCATGCGTTACGTCGTCCTCGATACTGAAACTACCGGCATGCCGGTTACCGATGGTCACCGGATCATCGAGATTGGCTGCGTCGAAATGCTCGGCCGGAAACTCACCGGCCGGCATTTCCATGTCTATCTGCAGCCGGATCGCGAGGTCGATGAGGGCGCGATTGCGGTACACGGGATCACCAACGAATTCCTCCAGGGCAAGCCGCGCTTTCGCGAAGTGGCCGATGAGTTCTACGAGTTCATTCAGGGCGCCGAGCTGATCATCCACAACGCGGCCTTCGATATCGGCTTCATCAATAACGAATTTGCCCTGCTGGCACAGACCGAGCGCAGCGAGGTCAGCGACTATTGTGGCGTGCTGGATACGCTGGCCATGGCCCGCGAGCGGCATCCGGGGCAGCGCAACAACCTGGACGCCCTGTGCAAGCGCTATGGCGTGGACAACTCGGGCCGCGACCTGCACGGCGCCTTGCTGGATGCCGAGATTCTGGCGGATGTCTACCTGGCCATGACCGGTGGCCAGACCCACCTGTCGCTGGCCGGTGAAACCGGCGACGGCAATGGCAGCGGCCGGCAACAGGCCAGTCCGATCCGCCGGCTGCCAGCCGCGCGGCCGCCCACTCCGGTCATCCCCGCCAGTCAGGCCGACCTCGAGGCGCATGCCGCGCGCCTGGCGGCTATCGAGAAGGCCGCTGGCACACAGCCCCTGTGGCTGCAGTTGGAAGCCGGGGGCCAGTCCGCAGCGGAATAAGCGTTGCCTCAGCCGGGCGGCTGCGCGTGGCTCTGCACCCAGGCAAACAGGCGATTGGTATCTTCCAGGCGGCACAGGCTGGTGCCGGGGGCCATGATCGCGGCGCTGCCGGCCGCGACACCATAGCGTGCCGCTTCGCTGAGACTGGCTCCGGCGGCCAGCTTGAGCAACATGGCGCCAAGCAGGCTGTCACCGGCACCAACAGTGCTGACCTTCTTCACATTCGGCGCGCTGATGCGCTCGACCCGCTCCGTGGTGGCCAGCAGTGCGCCTTGTGCACCCAGCGAGACCATGATCGCCGCGCAGGCTCCGCTCCTGATCAGGCTGCGGGCGGCCGCTGCCAACTGCTCGGGTTCGCTGATTTCGCTTCCGGCCAGCGCGCTCAGTTCACTCAGGCTGGGCTTGATCAGGAACAGTCCGCCGGCCTGCACGGCTTGCTGCAGCGCCGCCCCGGAACTGTCGACGATGCAGCGTGCGCCCTGCCGGTTGGCCTGCTGCAACAACCGCGGCAGAAAGTCTGCGGCCAGTCCCTCGGGATGGCTGCCGCTGAGCACCAGATAGTCGATGTGCCCCAGTGCCTGCAGGGTGGCGAGCAATTGCGCCTGTTCCGCCAGGCTCAGGCGCGCGCCAGGCAGGACGAAGCGGTATTGCTGGCCATGGGCCTGCTCGTCGACGTTGAAGCACTGGCGCGTCCATTCCTGGATGGCGACTGCCTGACAGGCTACGCCCTCGGCCTGCAGCAGCTCCAGCAGGTGCTGACCGGTGGGCCCGCCCGCCGGAAAAATGGCCAGCGCGGTGCCACCGAGGTTGTGCAGGGCGCGGGCGACATTGATCCCGCCACCGCCAGGCGCATAGCTTGGCGCGCTGCAGCGCAACTTGGTGTCGGGGCAGAGGTGGTCAATGCTGGTTGCACTATCGAGCGCCGGACTGAGTGTCAGGGTGACGATACGGGGCATGCACAGCTCCTTGCAGACTGGGGGCTTCTCGCGGTGCTGCAGCCTGACAAATTACAGGGTGCCGCGTCTAGTTCCATGCTGCGCCGGCTGATTTTCAGGGCTGCCGGCACAACAAGCTGTCGCATCCACGCTGATATGTGTCGCACTGTTGTAGAACGGTAAATTCTTTTCTGCCAAGCGCTTGCGGCAAACGCATTTACCTGCCGGAATGGGCGCACAAGAAGCTGTAGCCCCAGGAAAACGCCATGTACAAAGACCTCAAATTCCCCATTCTCATCGTGCACAGAGACATCAAGAGCGACACGGTCGCCGGTGATCGTGTGCGGGCGATTGCACGTGAACTGGAACAGGACGGTTTCAGTATCCTGTCTACCGTCAGTTCGGCAGAAGGCCGGATTGTGGCTTCGACGCACCATGGCCTGGCCTGCATCCTGGTGTCGGCCGAAGGTGCCGGGGAGAACCAGCGCCTGCTGCAGGATGTGGTCGAGCTGATCCGCATCGCCCGGGTCCGCGCGCCGCACTTGCCGATTTTTGCCATCGGCGAACAGGTCACCATCGAGAATGCCCCGGCCGAAGCGATGACCGATCTGAACGAGTTGCGCGGTCTGCTCTATCTGTTCGAGGACACCGTGCCGTTTCTGGCGCGTCAGGTGGCGCGTGCGGCGCGCTCCTACCTGGACAAGCTGCTGCCACCGTTTTTCAAGGCCCTGGTGCAGCACACGTCGCAGTCTAACTATTCCTGGCACACACCCGGGCACGGTGGCGGCGTGGCCTACCGCAAGAGTCCGGTGGGTCAGGCTTTCCACCAGTTCTTCGGCGAAAACACCTTGCGCTCGGACCTCTCGGTTTCGGTCCCCGAACTCGGCTCCCTGCTCGATCACACCGGCCCGCTGGCCGAGGCGGAAGAGCGCGCGGCGCGCAATTTCGGCGCTGACCATACCTTCTTCGTGATCAACGGCACCTCGACCGCCAACAAGATCGTCTGGCACTCGATGGTCGCCCGGGATGACCTGGTGCTGGTGGACCGCAACTGCCACAAGTCGATCCTGCACTCGATCATCATGACCGGCGCCATCCCGCTGTACCTGTGCCCGGAGCGCAACGAGCTGGGCATCATCGGGCCGATTCCGCTGTCCGAATTCAGCAAGGAATCGATCCAGGCCAAGATCGACGCCAGCCCGCTGGCGCGCGGACGTGCGCCCAAGGTCAAGCTCGCGGTGGTGACCAACTCGACCTACGACGGCCTGTGCTACAACGCCGAGATGGTCAAGCAGGCGCTGGGCGACAGTGTCGAGGTGCTGCATTTCGACGAGGCCTGGTATGCCTATGCGGCCTTCCACGAGTTCTATGCCGGTCGCTATGGCATGGGCACGCGCTGCGACGAACACACCCCGCTGGTGTTTACCACCCATTCCACCCACAAGCTGCTGGCGGCGTTCAGCCAGGCCTCGATGATCCACGTGCAGAATGGCGGGGTGCGCCAGCTCGATCGAGATCGTTTCAACGAAGCCTTCATGATGCACATCTCGACCTCGCCACAGTACGGCATCATCGCCTCGCTGGACGTGGCCTCGGCCATGATGGAAGGCCCGGCCGGGCGTTCGCTGATCCAGGAAACCTTCGACGAGGCGCTGAGCTTTCGCCGGGCCCTGGCCAACCTGCGGCAGAGCCTGCCCGCGGACGACTGGTGGTTCAGTATCTGGCAACCGGAGCAGACGGCGGGCGCCGACGCGGTGTCCACCAGCGACTGGGTGCTGGCTCCTCGGGCGGCCTGGCACGGCTTCGGCGAAATTGCCGACGACTACGTGCTGCTGGACCCGATCAAGGTCACCCTGGTGATGCCCGGCCTGAGCGCCGATGGCGTGCTGGGCGAGCAGGGCATCCCGGCGGCGGTGGTCAGCAAGTTCCTCTGGGAGCGCGGGCTGGTGGTGGAGAAGACCGGCCTCTATTCGTTCCTGGTGCTGTTCTCGATGGGCATTACCAAGGGCAAGTGGAGCACGCTGCTGACCGAACTGCTCGAATTCAAGCGCAGTTACGATGCCAACCTGCCACTGGCGCAGGCGTTGCCCTGTATCGCCCAAGTCGATGCGGCACGTTATCAGGGCATGGGCCTGCGCGACCTGTGCGACCAGTTGCATGCCTGCTACCGTGAAAACGCCACGGCCAAGGCACTGCGGCGGATGTATACCGAGCTGCCACAGATAGCCATGAAACCAGCCGATGCCTACGACAAGCTGGTGCGCCGCGAAGTCGAGGCGGTGCCCCTGGACCAGTTGGAGGGGCGGATTGCAGCGGTCATGCTGGTGCCGTATCCGCCGGGCATTCCACTGATCATGCCGGGTGAGCGGTTTACCGAGAAAACCCGGGCGATCATCGAGTACCTGCAGTTTGCCGGGCGCTTCGATCGCAGCTTCCCGGGGTTCGAGGCCGACGTGCATGGTCTGCAGCGTACTGCCTCGGCCAACGGTTACGAGTACCGGGTCGAATGCCTCAAGTAACCGCGTGAGCCGCAACTGCTGCACCGGCAATGGCGCACGGGCAGCAGTTGTCGCACCGCCCGAGTTGGTGCCAGCGCGCAACCAGCCCCCAGCCGGATCAGCCGGTTGCACAGCCGATCCGGGGTTGCGCGCAACGCATGACGCATTCCTCAGTATCCGCCCGTGTCCTTCGACTTTTATTGCATGCTTGTTATAGTTGCCGGAAAGGTGCGCTGACAGCCTCGGCAACTACGCCTGACAAGAAACGGCGCGGCTGCGCCAACTGCTCCAGAGGATGACTCGGTGTCTGAATTCAAAGCCTTCAAAGTGGAAGTCGAAGACAAGATTGCGCATGTCCAGATCAACCGTCCGGACAAGGTGAATTCGATGAACGCCGACTTCTGGCGGGAAATCACCGAGATTTTTCGCTGGGCCGATGTCACCGACGGCGTGCGGGTGGTGGTGATTTCCGGGGCCGGGAAGCATTTCTCATCCGGCATGGACCTGATGCTACTGGCCAGCGTTGGCAGCCAGCTGGGCAGTGACACCGGGCGCAACGCGCTGAATCTGCGGCGCAAGATCATGGAGTTCCAGGAATCCTTCACCGCTATCGAGCGCTGCGCCAAGCCGGTCCTCGCGGCGATTCACGGTTATTGCCTGGGTGGCGCGATCGACCTGATCGCTGCCTGTGACATGCGCTATGCGACACTGGACGCACAGTTCTCCATCAAGGAAGTCGACATGGGCATGGCTGCCGACGTTGGCACCCTGCAGCGCATGCCGCACCTGATCGGCGATGGCATGCTGCGCGAACTGGCATTTACCGCGAGGACCTTCAACGGCGAGGAAGCCCGCAGCATGGGCCTGGTCAATCGCACCTATGCCGATCATGCCGCGCTGGTCGAAGGCGTGTTCCAGCTGGCGCGGGAAATTGCCGCCAAGTCGCCGGTGGCCATTCGCGGTACCAAGGAAATGCTGCGCTACATGCGTGACCACCGGATCGATGACGGCCTCGAGTACATTGCGACCTGGAATGCCTCGATGCTGCAGTCCGAAGACCTGCGTGTCGCGATCGCGGCGCACATGAGCAAGCAACGGCCGGAGTTTGCCAATTGAGGCTGTCGCCAGGCTTCTCGACGGGGGCACGTGAATCATGACCGCTGGAGCTACGTCCCTGAGCCTGGTGCGTGATGAGCTCTTCTCGACCATGGAGCAGACCGAGCAGCAGCTCGAGCAATTCATCAGTGAACGCGACAATGGCAGCCACCTGCAGCAGGCGGTAGAAAGCCTCCAGCAGATTCGCGGTACCTTGAACCTGATCGGACTGGCCGGTGCCGAATTGCTTGCCCAGGAAATACTGCAGCAGGCCACCGATATTCCGGTAGGCGCCGGTGCCGAGCGCAACGCCCAGTTATCCGCCCTGAGTTCCGGGATGCATGTTCTGCGGCGCTATCTTGAAACAGTCGACCTGCATCGCCAGGAGTTTCCCGAACTATTGCTGCCGGCGATCAACGAACTGCGCCAGACCAACGCACAAGCGCTGTTGCCGGAAAGCTTCTTTTTCAGTGCGCGCCTGGATGTTCAGCGTCCGCCGCTTGCCGCAAAACCCGCGACCCAGAGCAATCGCGTAGCGGAAGCCCGGCGCATGCGACATATGTATCAGGTCGGCCTGCTCGGTTTCCTGCGTGGTGACAATCCGCAAGCCAGCCTGAAGCTGATGGCGCGGGCGATGCAGCGGCTGGATCAGCTGTACGCCAGCGAGAGTCGCGGGCGCTTGTGCTGGTTGGCTGCCGCCGCCCTGGAAGCCTGCTTGGACGGCCAGCTATTGCCACGGCAGTCGCGCAAGCTGCTGTTTGCACGACTGGATCGCGAACTCAAGCAGCTGTTTGCCAGTGAGCAGTACGACGCGCCGCGCAGTCTGCTGAAAGAGCTGCTGTACCTGGTTGCGCTGGCCGATACGCAAGGTCCACTGGTCAGCTCGGTGCGCGGAGCGTTCGGCCTCAACAGCCTGCCGTTCACCGACCACCTGCTGGAGGACGCCTACAAGAATCTGGCGGGACCTGGGCAGGGCGTGATGCGCTCC
Source organism: Pseudomonas sp. N040 (assembly GCF_015637705.1). Taxonomy (GTDB): domain Bacteria; phylum Pseudomonadota; class Gammaproteobacteria; order Pseudomonadales; family Pseudomonadaceae; genus Aquipseudomonas. The sequence continues at coordinate 63,584 of NZ_JADOBE010000007.1, forward strand.
TTGTCCAGCGCGATCCGCGATGAACTGGCAAGCCTCAAGGATTACCTGGATCTGATCGAGCGCGGCGCAGCGCCTGCCGATGGCTTGAGCAATCTGCATGCGGTCATGGGCAAGTTGTCCAAGACGCTCGGCATGGTGGGCCTCAGCGCGGCCGGCAATGCACTGCAAGTGCAGGTGCAACTGGTGAGTGTGTGGATCGAAGGGGCGGCCATCGACCCTGCGGCAATGCTCAAGCTGGCTGATACGGTTCTGTATGTCGAGGGCGTGGTCGCCAGCCTGGAACATGGCAAGGCACGCCCCAGCTTGCCGAAGGCGCCGCCTGACGACGAGCAGCTGTTTGCGGTCAATCAATTGCGTGAAGCACGCATTGTGGTGATCGATGAGGCGCACGGCGGTATAGCCATGGCCAAGCGGGCCATCACCGCCTATCTGGAATCCGCTGGCGACAAGATGCACCTGTCCAACATTCCGGTAGTGCTGCATGCGGTACGCGGCGGTTTGCTGTTCATTGATCAGCCGCGCGCAGCCGCGCTGATTGACGACTGTGCCGAATATATCCGCATGCACATGCTCGAGGCACCGCAAATCCCCTCAGAGCAGATGCTGGATACCCTGGCTGATGCCCTTACCAGCCTCGAGTATTTCCTCGAGGGCGGCGCGCTGCTGCGTAACGAGGATCGCGCCTACGTCCTGGACCTGGCTGCAGAAAGCGTTAGCGCACTGGGTATCGCGGGGTGATGCAAAGCGAAGGCCTGCGCTGGCAAGCGAGCTGGCTTGATACGGCAACCCCGGGTGGTTGGGCGATCCTCTGCTGCCGGCAGAACTTTCTGGTCGATGCCAATGGCCTGCTGTTCCCCCGTGAATGGCTGAAGCGCCAGGAACTGGTGCTGATTGCCGAGCAGGGGCTCGGCCGTCTGGGCGAAGACGAGGTGTATCTGCTGGTGGTCGACCAGCTACTGGATATGCCTGGCTGCACCTGGCAGGGCACGCGCCAGTTGCTGCTCATGCAGCCGATTGATGCCCCCACTTTCCAGATGCTTGGCTATGCCAGCCAGATCGCCACCTGGGCCGAGCAGCACCGCTTCTGCGGCAGCTGCGGGCAGCGGATGCAGGCGCTGGCTGGCGAGCGCGGCATGCATTGCGAACCCTGTGGTGTAACGCACTACCCACGGCTCTCACCCAGCATGATCGTACTGGTCACGCGCGGGGAGGAAATACTGCTGGCCCGCTCATCGCGTTTTCCCAGCGGTCTCTACAGCACCCTGGCCGGTTTCGTCGAACCGGGTGAGTCGGTAGAAGCCTGTGTGGTGCGCGAAGTGCGCGAAGAAGTCGGGCTGGAAATCAGCAACCTGCAGTACGTCACCAGCCAGGGCTGGCCATTTCCGCATTCGCTGATGCTCGGGTTTCATGCGCAGTACGCTTCCGGCGACATCGTTCCGCAGCCTGGTGAAATCGAAGATGCCCGCTGGTTCCGCCTGGATCAGCTGCCGCAGCTGCCGTCGCGCCGGACCATCTCCCGCTATCTGATCGATCTCTACCTGGCTCGCCAGTCAGGCCTGCCCGAACCAGTGTTGCCAGACTAGGCGCGCCGTCAGCGCCAGCACCACCAGCACGAATACCGGCCTGATCAGGCGCGCTCCACCCCGAATGGCGCTGCGCGCGCCAAGGTACGCGCCCAGCATCAGGGCGGCGCCCATGCTCAAGCCCAGGGCCCAGTAAACCTGGCCGGCGCTGATGAATACCGCCAGGGCGGCAGCGTTGCTGACAAAGTTCATGCTGCGTGCTACGCCGCTGGCCCGCAGCAGGTCCAGCGGGTAGAGCAGCAGTGTGCTCACCGTCCAGAACGAACCCGTGCCAGGTCCGGCCACGCCGTCGTAGAAGCCCAGACTCAGTCCCTGTGGCCATTGCCGGTGCTGGCCGATGGTGCCGGTGCGTGTCGATCCCGGGTCGTGGATATGGCCGAACAGCAGGTACAGGCCGCAGGCAAACACCACCAGCGGCAGCATCTGGTTGAGCCAGGCGGAAGGCATCCAGTGCGCCAGCAGGGCGCCGAGCAAGGCGCCGACGGCGGTTGCCAGCAGGGCGTTGCGCCAGATTCGGGGGGCGAACAGGCCACGCCGGTAGAACGTCAGGCTTGCGGTAGCCGAGCCGAACGTGGCGCACAGCTTGTTGGTGCCCAGCACCAGGTGCGGGGGCAGGCCGGCGGTGAGGAGCGCCGGAATGGTCAGCAAGCCGCCGCCACCGGCAATGGCATCGATGAATCCGGCAATAAACGCAACCGCCACCAGCAGTCCGAGAGTCAGCGGCGCCATGGCAGGATCGAGGACAGAGAGCATCGACGCTCCAGATAAACCAGTGATGACACTTGTGGTGGCTGCAAGGCAGCGCGCTGGTCATAATGCGTGCAATTGCCACAAGAAGGAATTGTTCCATGCAGTATGACGGAATGGCCTGGGCTATCGGACTGCTGGCCCTGCTGACATTGTTGATCGCCGCACGCGTCCTATTGAACCGCGCATGGTTCCTTGGCTGGTTGCGCGGCACCTGCGGCCTCCTGGTGCTCGGCGTGGCAGGCGTAATCGGCATGCTCGCTCTGGATCTTGGCAGCTATACGGTGGTGCCCGAGAGCAAGTTGCTGGCCACCATCAGCTTCACGGCGGATGCTCCGCAGCAGTATCGTGTCACCCTGCTGCAGGGGGCGGAAGAGCGCACGGTCCGTCTGGACGGTGACCTCTGGCAGCTCGATGCACGGCTTTTCCAATGGAAGGGTCTGGGCGCGCTGATCGGCCTGCAACCCGGTTATCGTCTGGAAAAGCTCACCGGCAGGTATCTGGGCATGGAGCAGCAGCAACAATCCCTGAACAGCCGGGTGGTACTGGCCAGGAGCCGTTATGGCATCGATCTGTGGAGCTGGTTGCGGATGGGCGGCACACGGGATTTCTACCTGTTCGATCCGCAGGCGCGGCGGGTCAATTACCTGCCGATGGCCAACGGTGCTGCTTACTCGGTCAGCCTGGCACCCACCGGCCTGCTGGTAAAACCACTGAACAGTGCTGCCGAACAGGCCTTCAAAAGCTGGCAGTAGACACTGCGGCAGGTGCAGTGGGCGATAAGCCCGACTAGCGGCTGCCGCCCGCTTCCTCCCTCCATCCAGAGCACAAGGATTATTCAGCATGGCGAACCATCACCTCGTGGTTTACGGCGCAAGCAGCTTTGTCGGCCAGCTGCTGACCCACTATCTGTTCGATCGGCATGGTGTCGATGGCGACCTTGACTGGGCGATTGCCGGTCGCTCGCGGGCCAAGTTGGAACAGCTGCGTACCAGTCTGGGGCCGGCAGCCGCGGGATTGCCGATCATGGTCGCGGATGCGGCCGACGAGAAGGCCCTGCGCAGCCTGTGCCGGCAGACGCGGGTAGTGGCTTCCACGGTAGGCCCGTACGCCTTGTACGGCTCGACGCTGGTCAAGGTCTGTGCACAGACCGGCACGGATTACTGCGACCTTACCGGCGAGCCGCAATGGATCGCGCAGATGATTCGCGAACACGAGGCAGCGGCACAAAAGAGCGGGGCGCGGATCGTGCATTGCAGCGGCTTTGACTCAGTACCGTCCGACCTGGGCACCTACTACCTGCAGCAGCAGGCACTCAAGCAGTACGGCCAGAGCTGCACGCGGGTAAAACTGCGGGTCAAGGCCATGCGCGGTGGCGCTTCCGGCGGAACGGTGGCGAGCATGCTGGAAACCATCCGCGAGTCAGTTGCCAATCCGGCGTTGCGCAAGCTGCTGAACAATCCCTATGCCTTTTGTACGGCTGATTCGTCCGGCCTGCCGCGGCAACCCAATCCGCAGTTTGCCAGTTTCGATGAAGATGCCAAGGCGTGGAGCGCACCCTTTATCATGGCGGTAATCAATACCAAGGTGGTACATCGCAGCAACCAGTTGAGCGGCTACGCCTATGGCCACGACTTTGTCTACGACGAAGCCATGCTGACGGGGCAGGGACTTGCCGGGCGCGCCAGCGCGATCGGCATTGCCCTGGGCCTGGCCGCCTTTACCGGCGCCGTGGCGATGAAACCGACCAGGGCGTTGCTCGAGCGTTTTGTCCTGCCAAAGCCGGGAGAAGGGCCTACTCCCGAGCAGCAAAAGGTGGGCTTTTATGACATCCGCCTGCTTGGCCGGACGTCCACGGGGAACCGGCTGACGGTCAAGGTGACCGGTGATCGCGATCCCGGTTACGGCTCGACCTGCAAGATTCTCGGCGAGGCGGCGGTGTGCCTGGCCCAGGATATTGCCAAGGCCGACAAGCCGGGCGGATTCTGGACTCCGGCAACGCTGCTGGGTGACGCGCTGCTTGCGCGCCTGACGGAACATGCCGGCCTGACCTTCAGCGTGGTCGAGTAGGCAGCACTGTCAGCGGCAGGCGCAGTTGTTCGCGCCTGCCGTCGCGCGGTTCAGGCCAGGAAGCCGCCATCCACATTCAGCGTGATGCCGGTGGTGTAGCTGGACGCCGCGCTGGCCAGATACAACACGGCACCCGCCATCTCGCTCGGATCGGCAACCCGCTTGAGCGGAATCCGCTGCAGGGCGATTTTCAGGATTGCATCATTGCTGGTCAGTGCCGAGGCGAACTTGGTGTCGGTCAGGCCAGGTAGCAGGGCATTGCAGCGGATGCCGAACTGCGCGCACTCCTTGGCAAAGACCTTGGTCATGCTGATCACGGCAGCCTTGGTTACCGAGTAGATGCCCTGGAATTCCCCCGGGGTTACGCCATTGACCGACGCCACGTTGATGATGCTGCCCCCACCGTTGGCCTTCATCAGCTTGCCGGCTTCGATGGACATGAAGTAATAGCCGCGAATGTTGACGTCCACGGTCTTCTGGAAGGCCGTCAGGTCGGTATCCAGCACGTTGCCGAACTGCGGATTGGTCGCGGCATTGTTCACCAGGATGTCCAGGCGCCCGAAGTTTTCGCGGATAAAGGCGAACACGCCCTGGATCTGCTCCAGCTCGCCGATATGGCAGGCCACCGCGGTTGCCTGGCCACCGGCAGCCGTGATGCTGTCTGCCACCGCCTGGCAGCCCTCGATCTTGCGACTGGACACAATCACGTGCGCCCCTTGCTGGGCCAGCAGCTTGGCGATAGCTGCACCGATACCGCGGCTGGCGCCGGACACAAAGGCGATCTTGCCATCGAGGTCGAACAGGGTGGTCTTGGGCATGCGGTTCTCCTGGTTGCGGGGCTGGAAGTTTGCTCAGAGGGGTGACTTGGCAATGATCTGCAGGCTCATCTGCTCGAGCAGCTTGTTCATCATGATGAACTGGGCGAAGCGCTTGTCCTTGGTCTGGCCGTGATAGAAGCGGTAATAGATCTGCTGGACGATACCGGCCAGGCGGAACAGGCCGTAGGTGTAGTAGAAGTCGTAATTGTCGATCTGGATGCCCGCCCGCTCGGCGTAGTAATCCACGAACTCGCGGCGACTGAGCATGCCAACGGCATTGCTGGGCTGGCGGCGCATCAGCTGGACGGGAGCCGGATCATCCGCCTCTATCCAGTAGGCCAGGGTGTTGCCCAGATCCATCAGCGGATCGCCGATGGTGGTCAGTTCCCAGTCCAGAACACCGATGATGCTCATCGGATTTTGCCGGTCGAGCAGCACATTGTCGAAGCGGTAGTCGTTATGCACGATGCCCGGCTGGGGATGATCGGCCGGCTGCTTTTCCTTCAGCCACTGCTTGACGGCTGCCCACTGCGGGGCATCGGGTGTCATGGCTTTTTCATAGCGATCGGTCCATCCGCTGATCTGCCGCTGCACATAACCCTCGGGCTTGCCGAGATCCCCCAGACCGCAGGCCTGGTAATCGACGTTGTGCAGCTCGACCAGCTTGTCGATGAAGTTCTTGCACAGTTGCGTGGTCATCTGCGCATCCAGCTGGAGCTCTGCGGGCAACTCCGAACGCAGGATGATGCCGTTGATGCGCTGCATCACATAGAACTCGGAACCCAGTACCGCTTCGTCCGTGCAGTGCACATAGGCCTTCGGGCAGTAGGGGAAGCTGCTGCCGAGCTGATTGATGATGCGGAATTCACGGCCCATGTCGTGCGCCGACTTGGCCTTGTGCCCGTGTGGTGGGCGGCGCAGCACCAGTTGCAGGTCCGGATATTCCAGCAGGTAGGTCAGGTTCGAAGCGCCACCGGGGAACTGGCTTATCCGCGGGGTGCCGGACAGCCCGGGAATCTGCGACTTGAGGTAGCTGTCGATGACGCGGGTATCCAGCTCTTCACCCTCGCGACTGGCGATGGTCTGATCGGTCAGTGTCATGCTTATCCTTAAAACTTATGATGCGCGTCTTGGATCATTTTCAAATTTAATGCGCATCGTTAGCCGTCACAAGCAGCAATGCCTGTTATAGCGCTGCGTGTTGCAGGCCAATCAGCCATCCTGATCGTGCTGCACAAGCGGGCCAGGAAAGCGGAGCAAAAAAAACCGGAGACACAGGGCTCCGGCTTTCCTTGGTCCAGCGAATGCTTAGACAGGGAACAGTTCGCTGAGCTTCATGGCCAGCATCATGTCGCCTTCAGCGCGCAGCTTGCCGCCCATGAAGGCTTGCATGCCGTCGGTTTCGCCGGTGGAAATACCGGCGAGGGTTTCGGTGTTCATCAGCAGGGTAACGTTGGCATTTGGCGACTCACCCAGACCGAGGTCACAGGTGCCGTCCTTGACGGTCAGGTAGAAACTTTCGCCATCGTCGATCTTGAAGCCGAATACCAGATCCAGGCCGGCGGCAGCGCCTGCGTTGAATTTGCTTTTCATGGTGTGGGCGATTTCGTCAACTCTGCTCATGGTTATTTCCTTTTTTCAGGTTTATCAGCCGGCCGACTGGCCGCATTGATCCGGTACTCAACGGTAAGTGATGAGCTCCGGGGCCTTCAACAGTTCCAGATGCACTTGACTGTTGAAGGAAGCCAGCACCACCTCGGAGCCGCGAAACTTCAGGCGGCTGAGTGAGGTGTTGATGATTTGCCAGTTAAGTTCAAAGGCTTTGTCTGCACTGACGCCGGTCAGGCGCTGCAGCAGTGCCGTAATGGTGCCGCCCGAGGTGAACACGGCGATGCTGTGACGCTTGTCGGCTTGATCCAGCAGGCGTTGCAAGCCCGACTCGACCCGCTCGACAAAATCACTCCAGCGCTCGAGTCCCGGCTGGTCGTATTCATTGCTTACCCAGCGGCCAATCAGCAGGGCAAACAGGCGCTGAAATTCTGCACGGTTGTCACGCGCATTGCGCATCACCTCCAGTGCTTGCGGTTCGCTCTGCAGCAGATCAGGCAGCAGCGCGCGGATCACCGCGTCGGCATCGAATTCGTTGAAGGCCTTGTCTATTTCCAGCTGCGGAGTTGGCAAGCCGTGCTGGCGAATATGTTCCAGGGTGGTCCTGGCAGTGTGCTGCTGGCGCTGCAAGTCGCCGCTCAGGCAACGGTCGAAGCGCAGTCCGAGCTGGGCCAGGTGCTTGCCGAGTGCTTCGGACTGGCGAAAGCCCAGTGGCGAAAGGACGTCATAGTCATCTGCGCCGAAAGAGGCTTGCCCGTGTCGAATCAGGTAAATGCTGCCCAAGTTCGCAATTGTCCGCATGCATTGAAATTCAGGCGAGGGTATGGCCAGAGCGGTGATACTGTCAACGAAAAAACATACGCTTGTTTGAATTTGTAACGATGCCAGGAGTGACTTGCTTGCCGGCCTCGTTGCGCCACGTCACTATGCTGGCCAATGCAGTCAGGCAAGCAGTCTTACCGGGGGAATATGTGGAACATTTAGCCGAATACGCAGGTTTTCTGGCCAGGATAGTCACGGTTGTAGCGGCCATTCTGGTGGTGCTGACAACGGCCGCCGCCTTGCGCAGCAAAGGCCGCCGGCAAGGTGGGGAACTGCGGGTCAGAAAGCTCAACGAGTTTTTCCAGAAGCTGCAGGAGCGCATGCAGCAGACGGTGCTGGACAAGTCACAGCTGAAGGCCGCACGCAAGGCAGAACACAAGGCGAGCAAACTGGCGCGCAAATCGGCGCAGCAGAAACCCAGGATTTATGTCCTCGACTTCGATGGCGATATTCGTGCCTCGGCGGTCGAAAGTCTGCGCCATGAAGTCACTGCCTTGCTGGGGATCGCCACCGCCAGGGATGAAGTGGTGGTGCGCCTGGAAAGTGCTGGCGGCATGGTGCACAGCTACGGGCTGGCCTCTTCGCAGTTGGCGCGCATCCGCCAGGCCGGAATTCCACTGACGGTCTGCGTCGACAAGGTCGCTGCCAGCGGCGGCTACATGATGGCTTGCATCGGCAACAGGATTCTCTCGGCGCCATTCGCCATTCTTGGCTCCATTGGCGTGGTCGCACAGCTGCCGAACGTGCACCGCTTGCTGAAGAAGCACAACATCGATTTCGAAGTGCTGACGGCGGGCGAGTACAAGCGCACGCTGACCGTGTTCGGCGAAAACACCGAGAAGGGCCGGGAAAAGTTCCAGGAAGACCTGCAGATCACCCATGAGCTGTTCAAGGGCTTCGTGGCGCGCTATCGGCCACAACTGGCGATCGATGAAATCGCTACCGGCGAAGTCTGGCTCGGTCAGGCGGCGTTGGGCAAACAGCTGGTCGACGAACTGAAGACCAGCGATGAGTATCTCGCGGACAAGGCACGCGAAGCCGATCTCTTTCACCTGCACTATACGCAGCACAAGAGCCTGCAGGAGCGTATCGGACTGGCCGCCAGCCTGACGCTGGATCGCGTGCTGCTGAACTGGTGGAACCGGCTGACCCAGCAGCGCTACTGGTAACAGGGGAAAATAACCATGCACTACAAGGCATTGTTGGTCAGTGAGGATTCCGCCGGAAACTTCGTCCCGCAGGTCGTCAGCCGGGAACTGGATGAACTGCCCGTCGGTGAGGTACTGGTCCGGGTTCGCTATTCATCGCTCAACTACAAGGATGCACTCTCGGCTTCGGGCAATCGCGGGGTTACCCGCAGTTACCCGCACACTCCGGGGATTGACGCGGCCGGCGTGGTCGAGCAATCCGCAGTTGCAGGCTTGGCTGCCGGGGATGAGGTGATAGTCACCGGCTACGACCTGGGAATGAATACGGCGGGTGGCTTCAGCCAGTACATTCGCGTGCCGGCCGCCTGGCTGATCCGGCGGCCGCCAGGTTTGTCACTGCGCGAGGCCATGCTGCTGGGCACCGCCGGGCTGACCGCTGCGCTCTGTGTCGACAAGCTGGAGCAGAACGGCCTGGACCGGGCGGCCGGAGCGGTGCTGGTAACCGGTGCTAGCGGCGGAGTTGGCAGCATCGCCGTGACCCTGCTGCACAAGCTTGGCTACAGCGTTGCCGCAGCGACCGGCAAGGCCGAGCAGGGCGAGTTCCTTCGCCAGCTGGGCGCCGGGCAGATTGTCACGCGCCAGGAACTGGAGGAGGGTGGGGACAAAGCCCTGCTCCGGGAGCGCTGGGCCGGTGCAGTGGATACGGTGGGTGGCGACATCCTGTTCAACGTGGTCAAGTCGCTGCGCTATGGTGCCAGCGCGGCCTGCTGTGGCCTGACCGCAGGCGTCGGCTTCAAGGCCAGTGTGCTGCCGTTCATCCTGCGCGGGGTCAACCTGCTGGGCGTCGATTCGGTGGAGTTACCCCTGGCTACCAAGGCGGCCATGTGGGACAAGCTGGCCGGTTCGTGGAAGCTGGAAAACCTGGACAGCCTGGCGCACGAGATCGGTCTCGAGGATCTTCCGCAGGTCATTGCGCAGATGCTCGCCGGCAAGACCGTCGGCAGGTATCTGGTCCGGATCGATTGAAGCCGCGAGGCGCTGCCGTGCGGAACAAAGGCCCCTGTTTTTAACCGGCCAACCGCAGGTGGCGCCGGTGTCCCTGGCCTTGCTCTGGAGCCAGTGCAGGGCATCGGCCAGCGCTTGAATCGCTATGCAGATGGGAGTACCGTCTGCGCCTTGAAATGAACCTGCCCGGCTGGAACTTCCCTGTGTTTCCAGCGCGCAGCCAAATTCCTCTCCCCGGCGCAGTTGGCCTGGAAACTCAATGCACAACCCTAGCGCTACGCTACTGATCATTGATGACGACGAGGTCGTGCGTGCTCGTCTTGCCGCCCACCTGCAAGCCAAAGGCTTTCGCGTGCTGCAGGCCAGCAATGGCATGCAGGGCATGCAGGCCTTCAAGGACGCCCAGCCTGATCTGCTGATCTGCGATTTGCGCATGCCGCAACTCGATGGCCTGGAGCTGATCCGGCAACTCAACGCGCAGGGCTCTGAGACCCCGGTAATCCTGCTGTCCGGCGCGGCAACCATGAGCGATGTCGTTGAAGCCTTGCGCCTGGGGGCATCTGACTACCTGCTCAAGCCGCTGGATGATCTGGCCGTACTCGAACACTCGGTACGCCGCGCGCTGGATGAAGCGGCACTGCGTCAGGAAAACCGGCGCTACCGGGAAAAGCTCGAGGCGACCAATCGCGAGTTGCAAGCCAGTCTCAGCCTGCTGGAGGAAGACCAGAACGCCGGTCGGCAGGTGCAGTTGAACATGCTGCCGCAGAGCCCCTGGCACACGGATGACCTGTTGTTCGAACACCAGATCATCCCGTCGCTGTATCTGTCCGGTGATTTTGTCGACTATTTCCGCCTGGACCAGCACCGCGTGGCGTTCTACCTGGCCGATGTGTCCGGGCATGGTGCGTCCTCGGCGTTTGTCACCGTACTGCTCAAGTTCATGACCACCCGACTGCTCTATGAGTCCCGGCGCAATGGCCTGCTGCCGGCGTTCAAGCCTTCGGAAGTGCTCGGCCATATCAACCGTGGCCTGCTCAACTGCAAGCTCGGCAAGCACGTCACCATGCTTGGCGGGGTGATTGATCAGTTGAGCAATCAGCTCACCTACAGCATTGGCGGGCACTTGCCCCTGCCCGTGCTGTACAGCCAGGGCTCGGCGCGTTTTCTCGAAGGTCGCGGGCTGCCGATTGGCTTGTTCGAACATGCGGTGCATGAGGATTACGTCATGGACCTGCCGGACTCTTTCAGCCTGACCATGCTGTCTGACGGGATTTTCGATCTGTTGCCAGGCGAATCCCTGAAGGATAAAGAAGCATCCCTGCCGCAACTGGTCAGTGCTGCCGGTGGCACCCTGAACGGATTGCGCGATGCGCTGGAACTGACGACGCTGGGCGACATGCCGGATGACATTGCGCTGCTGGTACTAAGCAGGAACCTTGCATGAGTAGTGGCACTATCCAGTTCGCCGAACAGAACGGCACCTTCATCCTGAAGTTTGTCGGCGAAGTGCGGCTGACGCTGTGCTCTGCGCTGGATGCCACCATCGAGCGGATATTCAGTGCGCCGAACTTCTCGGGGATTGTCATCGACCTGACCGAAACGCACAGCATAGACAGCACCACCCTGGGCCTGCTGGCCAAGTTGTCGATTCTGTCCCGGCAGAAATCCGGACTGTTGCCCACGGTGGTTACCACGCATCCCGATATCACCCGGTTGCTCGATTCGATGGGCTTCGAGCAGGTGTTCAACATCGTCAACCAGCCGCAGGCATGTCCTGATTGCCTGGCCGAATTGCCATCCCAGGACCAGTCGGAAGAAGTGGTCAAGGCCAAGGTGCTGGAAGCCCACCGGATCCTGATGGGCTTGAACGAATCCAACCGCGAAGCATTTCGCGACTTGGTGAAGGTTCTCGAACGCCACTGAGGCGCTCTAACGTGACGGGCACGGTCTGCCCGACTTTTTTCCAGGTTATGTCTGCGTTAGTGGTTGAACGTGCTTTCGTAGAGTGGGCCTTGGCCCACCGCTGCCAACCTTATTGCAGCGCTGCTTTTGCTGGGCTGAAGCCCACCCTACGACAAGCGAGTATTCAACCCGTAACGAGTAGAGGGCCTTTTTCTAGTGCCTGGCCTGTAGCAGTGCCTCGAGCTTTTCCTGGTCACGGGCAAACAGCCGAATACCTTCCGCCAGCTTTTCCGTGGCCATGGCATCTTCATTCAGCGCCCAGCGAAATTGGGCCTCGTCGAGGGAGCAGCGCGGCTCACTGCTGCCTTCAGCCTTGAGTTGCCGCGCCAGCAAGCCATTATCAGCGGCCAGTTGCTGCAGCAGATCGGGGCTGATGGTCAGCCGATCACAGCCCGCCAGCGCTTCGATCTGGCCCAGGTTGCGAAAGCTCGCGCCCATCACCACGGTCTGGTAGCCGTTGGCCTTGTAGTAGCGGTAGATCCGGGAAACCGACTGCACACCGGGGTCTTCAGCCCCACTGAAGTCGCGACCTTCGGCCTTTTTGTACCAGTCGTAGATACGCCCGACGAACGGTGAAATCAGGAACACGCCGACGTCGGCGCAGGCCACGGCCTGGGCGAAGGAAAACAGCAGGGTCAGGTTGCACTGGATGCCATCGCGCTCAAGCTGCTCGGCGGCACGAATGCCTTCCCAGGTGGCGGCGATCTTGATCAGCACGCGCTCGCGGCCGATGCCGGACTGCTCGTAGAGTTCAATCAGGCGTTCGGCGCGGCGCAGCGTGGCCTGCCGGTCAAACGACAGCCGCGCATCCACCTCGGTGGAAATGCGGCCCGGGATGACCTGCAGGATCTCCTTGCCGACGGCTACCCCGAAGCGGTCGCAGGCCAGCCCGAGGTCACCACCGCAGGAAGCAACGGCGTCGCTCAGGTGTGCTGCATAGTGCGGCAGGCTGGCAGCCTTGAGCAGCAGGGAAGGGTTGGTGGTGGCATCGACCGGCTGCAGGCGCACGATGGCCTCGACATCGCCAGTGTCGGCGACCACGGTAGTGAATTGTTTGAGTTGCTCGAGCTTGGAGACCATGGGGAAACCTTGAGGTTGGTATTGGCTGACCTTAACCGAGCCAGTCATTTGGCTCAACGGCTTGCTAGTGTCCTTGCAGCAGGGTTGCCGCCCGGTCGAACAGGGCCAGCGGCTCGCTGGTCTTGTGAATATCCACCGAGAGCAGCTGCCGAAAACGCCGCGCACCCGGGAAACCCTGGCCCAGACCGAGCACGTGGCGGGTGATGTGGTGCATGGCGCCGCCTTCCGCCAGATGCGCCTCGACATAGGGGCGCAGATTTTCCAGGACCTGGGCGCGACTCGGAATCGCGTGCGCATCGCCAAACAGGCGCTGGTCGACCTGCGCCAGCAGGTAGGGATTGTGATATGCCTCGCGGCCGAGCATGACGCCGTCGAAGGTTTGCAGATGCTGCGCGCATTCATCAAGGGTCTTGATCCCGCCGTTAAGGATGATCTCGAGGTGCGGGAAGTCGCGCTTGAGTCTGGCGGCGATGTCGTAGCGCAGTGGCGGCACATCCCGGTTCTCCTTGGGCGAGAGGCCTTCGAGAATGGCGATGCGCGCATGCACGGTAAAACTCTGGCAGCCGGCTTGCTGGACCGTATCGACAAACTCGCAGAGCTGTTCGTAGCTGTCGCGGCCATTGATGCCGATGCGGTGCTTGACCGTGACCGCAATGCCCACGGCGTCGCGCATGGCTTTCACACAGTCGGCCACCAGTTGCGGGTGGCCCATCAGGCAGGCGCCGATCATGTTGTTCTGCACGCGGTCGCTCGGGCAGCCTACATTCAGGTTGACTTCGTCGTAGCCGGCTTGCTCGGCCATCCGGGCGCAGGCCGCCAGTTCAAGAGGGTTGCTGCCACCCAGTTGCAGGGCCAGCGGATGCTCGCATTCGCTGTGGCGCAGAAAGCGTTGGTGATCACCATGCAGCAGGGCGCCAGTGGTGACCATTTCGGTATAGAGCAGGGCGTGCCTGCTCAGCAGTCGCAGGAAGTAGCGACAGTGCCGGTCAGTCCAGTCCATCATCGGCGCCACGGAAAATCGGCGCGTGACGGTTTTTTGCATGTCGGGAGCATCCGGCACGGTAAAATTCCTGAAAGGGTAGGTAGCGGGACATCTTGCCGGCCAATTATAAGTGGCCCGCATGAAGAGATTGCACGCCCACGGCTTCTTTTACCGAGATAATCGGGCTAAACGCACAGCACTATTGCTGCGTCGGGGCTGTGCTTTACGGGTTAACTGACTTTCACAGGACTATTTCGCATGTCTATGCAGCAATCACTTGAGCAACTGCTGGGCCTGATCAGTTCGGGATGCATGCGGGCAGAGGATATTTCCCGTATCGCTGCCGAGGCCGCGCAGGCCTATGCAGCGCCCGAAGCCTTTCTGGCGGCCAATCCGGATATCAATTACGACGACAGTTTTCCGATTCCACTGGGCGAGTGGGTGGTGGTGGGCAGCCTGCCGGATACCGTGCTGTTCCAGGGCGACAGTTACGCCGAGCTGTTCCAGCACATTCGTGACTCGTTCGGCCCGGAAGTCAGCTTTGTCCTGCAACCCAAGCAATTGCAGAAAGTCGAGCCGCTGAAGGCACTCAACCGCATCCAGGTCCAGCTGTCGGCGCTGTACCCGGAAAAGCAGGGCTATGTGCTGGTCGATTTCAGCGAGCCGCTGGATGACGAATACCAGGCAGTGCTGGTCTACACTTGTGACCTGGCGCAAGTGCTGGCGCTGGCGGTGGAGACCGGGATCTATGCGGCACCGGCATATGCAAGCCTGCGGGCGGCGAGCGAGGCGGCGGATTAGGTTTTGCGCAGGGGGTCCAGCAGGGGTTTCAGGCCGTTGTGGTCAATCTCCTGCATCAGTGCGAGCAGGTGGCCAAGCTGGCCGTTGGGAAAGCCGCTGCGGGCAAACCAGTTCAGGTAATGTCCGGGCAGATCAGCCAGCAGGCGTCCTTCATACTTGCCGAAGGGCATGCGCGTGGTGACCAGAAGCAGCAAGTCTTGCGGATTCATCAGGCGGCAACCGGGCAGGGCGGGTGATTTGGTAGCCCCGCATGATACGGCCTGCCACCCGTGGATGGCAGACCGTCAGCCGGATCAGATACCCATCTTGTCGCGCAGGGCGTAATACCAGGCGCCGATGGCGGTGAAGGGTACGCGGAACAGGCGACCACCCGGGAACGGGTAGTGCGGCAAGCCGGCAAAGGCGTCGAAACGCTCGGCCTGGCCACGCAGTGCCTCACCCAGAACCTTGCCGGCCAGGTGGGTGTAGGTGACCCCGTGACCGCTGCAACCCTGCGAGTAGTAGATGTTGTCGCCGATCCGGCCTACCTGCGGCAGACGCGACAGGGTCAGCAGGAAGTTGCCGGTCCAGGCGTAATCGATCTTCACGTTCTTCAGTTGCGGGAAGGTTTTCAGCATCATCGGGCGGATGATCGCCTCGATGTTGGCCGGATCACGCGCACCGTAGACCACGCCACCGCCATAGATCAGGCGCTTGTCGCCAGTCAGGCGGAAGTAGTCGAGCAGGTAGTTGCAGTCTTCCACGCAGTAGTCGTTGGGGATCAAGCTCTTGGCCATTTCCGCACTGAGCGGTTCGGTGGCGATCACCTGGCTGCCGCAAGGCATGGTCTTGGCGGCCAGTTCGGGAACCAGATTGCCCAGATAGGCATTGCCGGCTACCACGATGAACTTGGCTTTTACCCGGCCATTTGGCGTATGCACAACCGGATTGGCACCACGCTCGATACGGATCGCGGGCGACTGCTCATAGATCACGCCACCCAAGGACTCGACCGCAGCGGCTTCGCCGAGTGCCAGGTTCAGCGGATGGATATGGCCACCGCTCATGTCAAGCATGCCGCCGATATAGTTCTCGGTACCCACGACTTCACGGATGCGCTTGGCGTCCATCAGTTCCAGCTGGGTGTGGCCGTAGCGTTCCCACAGTTTCTTCTGCGATTCGAGGTGGCCCATCTGCTTCTTGGTGAAGGCCGCGAACACGCCGCCATCCTTCAGGTCGCAGTCGATGTTGTACTTGGCGATCCGCTCGCGAATGATGCGGCCGCCTTCGAAGGCCATGTCACCCATCAGCTTTGCTTGCTTGGGACCAACGGTGCGCTCGATAACGTCGATGTCTCGGCTGTAGCTGTTGACGATCTGGCCACCGTTGCGACCGGAGGCGCCAAAGCCGACCTTGGCCGATTCGACGATGGCAACCTTGAAGCCATTTTCGAGCAGGGAGATTGCGGTCGAGAGGCCGGTATAGCCGGCGCCGATGACGCAAACATCGGTTTCCACGTCACCCTGTAATTCGGGGCGGGCAGGGACCGGATTTGCCGATGCGGCGTAATAGGACTGCGGATATGGAGTGTGCGTCATTTTGCAACCTCTGTTCTTTATATTTGACGTTGCCCCGATCCTACCCGACTTCAGCATGGCTGGCCAGAGTCCGTTCGAAATATTTAACGCGCCTCTGAACAGTAAAAAGCCGAGTATTTCAGGCGGTTAGGCTGAAAATACTTGACAGCTCCGGCTCACCCCGTAGAATTCGCCGCCATTGCAGGCACGTAGCTCAGCTGGTTAGAGCACCACCTTGACATGGTGGGGGTCGTTGGTTCGAGTCCAATCGTGCCTACCAAATTAAAAAGGGTCGCCCAGGCGGCCCTTTTTTTTGGATGGCTTGTCCGCTCGCGCAATTTGCTGAAAAATTTCCACCCTTATTTCCAGTGATCCTGATTCGCCGAGGTCGGCCCCGTGCTCCCGCCACTGTCTGGCAGGCATAACCCAGTGAATCGCGCTCCTGGCTCATCCCAACCCACGTGACCTTTGGTAGGGGTCACCACTAGGAGAGGAGGCGCCATGCCAATCATTACCCTTCCTGACGGCAGTCAGCGTTCATTCGATCATCCAGTGACAGTCGCCGAAGTGGCCCAGTCCATCGGTGCCGGCCTGGCCAAAGCCGCCCTGGCCGGCAAGGTCAACGGCGAACTGGTCGATACTTCATTTCTCATCGATAGCGATGCGGCCTTGTCAATCATCACCAGCCGTGACGCGGAAGGCGTTGACGTGCTGCGCCACTCCTGTGCGCACCTGATGGCGATGGCGGTTCAGGAGCTGTTCCCGGGCACCCAGGTCACCATCGGCCCGGTCATCGAGAATGGCTTCTTCTACGACTTCGACTGCGAAAAGCCGTTTACCAGCGAAGATCTGGAGAAGATCGAAGCGCGCATGGTCGAGATCGCCAAGGCTGACCTGGCGGTTTCCCGCTCGCTGATGTCGCGCAGCGAGGCCGTCGCGTTCTTTGAAAAGCTCGGCGAGAAGTACAAGGTCGAGATCATCGAGTCGATTCCCGGTGATGAACAGCTGTCCTTCTACCGGCAGGGCGACTTCATCGACCTCTGTCGCGGCCCGCACGTGCCGTCCACCGGCAAGCTGCAGGCATTCAAATTGATGAAGGTCGCCGGCGCCTACTGGCGCGGCGACTCGAAGAACAAGATGCTGCAGCGCATCTACGGCACCTGCTGGGGCAGCAAGCAGGACCTGAAGGACCACCTGCACCGCCTGGAAGAGGCCGAGAAGCGCGACCACCGCAAGCTGGGCAAGCGCCTCGACCTGTTCCATACGCAGGAAGAAGCGCCGGGCATGGTGTTCTGGCATCCCGATGGCTGGACGCTGTATCAGGTGCTCGAGCAGTACATGCGCAAAGTGCAGCGCGAGCGCGGCTACCTGGAGATCAAGACCCCGCAGGTGGTTGATCGCGCCCTGTGGGAGCGTTCCGGGCACTGGGCCAACTATGGCGACATGATGTTCACTACCGAGTCGGAAAGCCGCGACTACGCGGTCAAGCCGATGAATTGCCCGTGCCATATCCAGGTGTTCAACCAGGGCCTGAAGAGCTACCGCGACCTGCCCATGCGCCTGGCCGAATTCGGCGCCTGCCACCGCAATGAGCCATCGGGCTCGCTGCACGGCATCATGCGCGTGCGTGCCTTCACCCAGGACGATGCGCACATCTTCTGTACGGAAGAGCAGATGCAGGCTGAGGCTGCTGCGTTCATCAAGATGACCCTGGACGTGTATGCCGACTTCGGCTTCCAGGACATCCAGCTCAAGCTGTCGACCCGCCCGGAAAAACGTGTGGGCGCCGATGAGTTGTGGGATCGCGCAGAGGCAGCTCTCGAGGCTGCCCTGGTCAATGCGAATCTGCCGTTTGACCTGCAGCCGGGCGAGGGCGCGTTTTACGGTCCGAAGATCGAGTTTTCGCTGAAAGACTGCCTCGGCCGAATCTGGCAATGCGGAACCCTGCAGCTGGATTTCAACCTGCCGGTGCGCCTGGGCGCGGAATATGTCAGCGAAGACAACAGCCGCAAGCATCCGGTGATGCTGCACCGCGCGGTGCTGGGTTCGTTCGAGCGTTTCATCGGTGTGCTGATCGAGCACTACGAAGGCGCATTCCCGGCCTGGCTCGCGCCGACGCAGGCGGTGATCCTGAATATCACGGACAAACAGGCCGAATTTGCCCGGAAAGTTGAAGATATGCTCAATGAAAGCGGCTTTCGTGCCAAGTCTGACTTGAGAAACGAGAAGATCGGCTTTAAAATCCGCGAGCATACTTTAGTCAAGGTTCCCTATCTTCTGGTTATTGGAGATCGGGAAGTTGAAATGCAAACCGTCGCCGTGCGCACACGCGAAGGTGCCGATCTGGGCTCGATGCCCGTCGCACAGTTCGCCGAATTACTGGCGCAGGCGGTTTCCCGGCGTGGTCGCCAAGATTTGGAGTAATCATTATTAAGCGTGAAATCAGACAGGATAAAAGAGCAGTACCGAAGCCCCCGATAAACGAGAACATCTCGGCACGTGAGGTTCGGTTGATTGGCGCTGACGGCGAGCAGATAGGCATCGTTTCAATTGATGAAGCCCTGCGCATAGCCGAAGAGTCCAAGCTCGACCTGGTGGAAATCTCTGCAGATGCAGTACCACCGGTTTGCCGCATCATGGATTACGGCAAGCACTTGTTTGAAAAGAAGAAGCAGGCTGCCATTGCGAAGAAGAACCAGCATCAGCAGCAGATCAAAGAAATCAAGTTTCGACCAGGGACGGAAGATGGGGACTATCAGGTAAAACTACGCAACCTGATACGTTTCCTTAATGAAGGGGACAAGGCCAAGATTTCGTTAAGATTTCGCGGTCGTGAGATGGCCCACCAGGAGCTGGGAATGGAGTTGTTGAAGCGGGTTGAAGCTGACCTCGCGGAATACGGCGCCGTTGAACAGCATCCTAAGATGGAAGGACGCCAACTAATGATGGTCATCGCCCCCAAAAAGCGAAAATAACCTCCAGGGCACAGGCAGGCCTTCTGGTTATAGGTAATCACTCAATGCGGAGTAACAAACATGCCAAAGATGAAAACCAAGAGCGGTGCAGCGAAGCGTTTTCTGAAAACTGCTAACGGCTTCAAGCACAAGCACGCTTTCAAAAGCCACATCCTGACCAAAATGTCTACCAAGCGTAAGCGTCAACTGCGCGGAAGCACCATGGTGCATCCGTCTGACGTGGCAAAAGTAGATCGCATGATGCGCGTTCGTTAATTCGGTCAAGACTTAGAGGAAATTACTCATGGCTCGTGTAAAGCGTGGCGTTATCGCTCGTGCCCGTCACAAGAAAATCATGAAACTCGCCAAAGGCTACTACGGCGCACGTTCGCGTGTATTCCGTGTTGCCAAGCAGGCTGTAATCAAGGCAGGCCAATACGCCTACCGTGACCGCCGCCAGCGGAAGCGTCAGTTCCGTGCTCTGTGGATTGCCCGTATCAATGCGGGTGCGCGTATCAATGGTCTGTCCTACAGCCGTTTGATCGCTGGCCTGAAAAAGGCGTCTATCGAGATCGATCGCAAGGTTCTGGCCGATCTGGCAGTGAACGAAAAAGCGGCGTTTGCTGCGATTGTCGAGAAAGCTAAGGCCGAACTGGCTTAAGTCCCCGACAATCACCGGGCTTGCCCGGTGCTAAACGTCACCAATAGGGGAAGAGCCTTCAAGCTCTTCCCCTATTTTCGTATCTGGAGTCTGTAAATGGAAAACCTGGCTGCATTGGTCTCGCAAGCGCTTGAGGCTGTGCAAAAAACCGACGATATAAATGTTCTTGAACAGCTCCGTGTTCAATACCTGGGCAAGAAGGGCGAACTGACTGTCCTGATGCAGACGCTGGGCAAGCTGTCGGCCGAAGAACGGCCACAGGCTGGTGCACTGATCAATGCCGCCAAGAACCAGGTTCAGGACGCATTGAATACCCGCAAGGATTCCCTTGAGCAGGCTGCACTGAGCACCAAGCTGGCCGCCGAGAAAATCGACGTCACCCTCCCGGGCCGTGGCCAGGCCTCAGGTGGCCTGCATCCAGTTACGCGCACGCTCGAGCGTGTCGAACAGTTTTTCACCCATATCGGCTACAACGTGGCCGAGGGTCCGGAAGTCGAAGACGACTACCACAACTTCGAAGCGCTCAACATTCCCGGCCACCACCCGGCACGGGCAATGCATGACACCTTCTATTTCAACGCCAACATGCTGCTGCGCACCCACACCTCGCCGGTGCAGGTGCGCACCATGGAAAGCCAGCAGCCGCCGATCCGCATCGTCTGCCCAGGCCGCGTATACCGTTGCGACTCCGACATCACCCACTCGCCGATGTTTCACCAGGTCGAAGGCCTGCTGATCGACGAAGGCATCAGTTTTGCCGACCTCAAGGGCACCATCGAAGAGTTCCTCCGGGTGTTTTTCGAGAAACCCCTGGGCGTGCGGTTCCGCCCGTCATTCTTCCCGTTTACCGAGCCGTCCGCTGAAGTCGACATGCAGTGCGTAATGTGCAGCGGCAAAGGCTGCCGCGTCTGCAAGCAGACTGGCTGGCTGGAAGTCATGGGCTGCGGCATGGTGCATCCGAATGTCCTGCGCATGTCCAACATCGACCCGGAAAAGTACCAGGGCTTTGCATTCGGCATGGGCGTCGAGCGGCTGGCCATGCTGCGTTACGGCGTGAATGACCTGCGCTTGTTCTTCGACAACGACCTGCGGTTCCTGGCGCAATTTCGCTAGTCCCGGCACGTTACCGAATCGTTCAGGAATACAGAAAACATGAAATTCAGTGAGCAATGGCTGCGCAGTTGGGTTAACCCGCAGGTTTCAAGTGAAGAGCTGGTCGCCCGCCTGTCGATGGCCGGGTTGGAAGTGGACAGCGTGACACCGGTTGCGGGCGCCTTCAGCGGCATCGTGGTTGGCGAAATCCTCGCTACCGAGCAGCATCCGGACGCCGACAAGCTGCGCGTGTGCCAGGTCAGCAATGGCAGCGAGACCCTGCAGGTGGTCTGCGGTGCGCCCAACGCCCGTCCCGGGATCAAGATTCCCTTCGCCCTGATCGGTGCCGAATTGCCGGGCGACTTCAAGATCAAGAAGGCCAAGCTGCGCGGCGTCGAGTCCAACGGCATGCTGTGCTCGGCGGCCGAGCTGCAGATCAGCACCGACAACGACGGCCTGATGGAGCTGGCTGCCGATGCCCCGGTGGGCCAGTGCCTGCGCGACTACCTCGGCCTCAACGATGTCAGCATCGAGGTCGACCTCACTCCCAACCGTGGCGACTGCCTGTCGCTGGCCGGCCTGGCCCGCGAAGTCGGCGCGCTGTATGCCGCCCAGGTCTGCCCCCCGCAAGTAACCGCCGTGCCGGCGACGCATGATGAAGTGCGTCCGGTTGAGGTGCTGGCGCCCAAGGCCTGCCCGCGCTACCTGGGTCGCGTGTTGCGCAATGTGGACCTGTCCCGGCCGACGCCGTTGTGGATGGTCGAACGCCTGCGCCGCTCCGATATCCGCAGCATTGATGCCGCTGTCGACGTGACCAACTACGTCATGCTCGAACTCGGCCAGCCGATGCATGCGTTCGATCTAGCCGAAATCAACGGCGGCATTCGCGTGCGCTTGGCCGAGGAGGGCGAGAAGCTGGTCCTGCTCGATGGCCAGGAAGCCACCCTGCGGGCCGACACCCTGGTGATCGCCGACCACAGCCGCGCCCTGGCTATCGCCGGCGTGATGGGCGGCGAGCACAGTGGCGTCAGCGCCAAGACCCGCGACCTGTTCCTTGAAAGCGCCTTCTTCGACACCATCGCGCTGGCCGGCAAGGCGCGCTCCTATGGCTTGCACACCGACTCCTCGCACCGCTTCGAGCGGGGCGTGGATTTCAATCTGGCGCGTGCAGCCATGGAGCGGGCGACCGCCTTGCTGCTGGAAATCGTCGGTGGCGAACCGGGTCCGGTGATCGAGACCGTCAGCGCCGCCGACTTGCCAAGCATCCAGCCCGTCACCCTGCGTGCCGAGCGCATCAGCCAGATGCTGGGTATGCAGATGCAGCCGGCGGAGGTTGAATCCCTGCTTAGCGGGCTGGGCCTCGGCGTCACGGCCGAAAGCGCCGGTCAGTGGCGCGTGGAAGTGCCAAGCCACCGCTTCGACATCAGCCTGGAAGTCGATCTGATCGAAGAGCTGGGCCGCCTGTACGGTTACAACCGTCTGCCGGTACGCTACCCGCAAGCGCGTCTGGCACCGCAGGCGCGGGCCGAAGCCCGGGCCGACCTGCCGGCACTGCGCCGCTTGCTGGTCGCCCGCGGTTACCAGGAAGCCATCACTTACAGCTTCATCGACCCCAAACTGTTCGAGCTGTTCAGCCCGGGCGTGCAGCCCCTGCAACTGGCCAACCCGATCTCGGCCGACATGTCCGCCATGCGCAACTCGCTGTGGCCGGGCCTGATCAAGGCCGTGCAGCACAACCTCAATCGCCAGCAGACCCGCGTGCGCCTGTTTGAAAGCGGCTTGCGCTTCGTCGGCCAGCTCGACGGCCTCAAGCAGGAGCCGATGATCGCCGGTGTCGTGACCGGCAGCCGCCTGCTGGAAGGCTGGGCACACGGCAAGGATGCAGTTGATTTCTATGACGCCAAGGCCGACGTGGAAGCCCTGCTGGGCTTCGCTGGCGCGGCAGCAGCGTTCACCTTTGTGCCCGGCGAGCATCCGGCACTGCATCCCGGCCAGACCGCACGCATCGAGCGGGAAGGGCGGTTGGTCGGTTTTGTCGGCGCCTTGCATCCGGAACTGGCGAAGAACCTGGACATCAGCCAGCCAGCCTTCCTCTTCGAACTGCTGCTGGCCGAAGTCGAACAAGGCCGCATGCCGGCGTTCAGCGAACTGTCGCGCTTCCCCGAAGTTCGCCGTGACCTCGCGCTGCTGGTGGACCGCGACACACCGTCGGAGTCGATCCTGCAATGCATGCGCGACAGCGCAGGCGAGCATTTGACGGACTTAAGGTTGTTTGACGTATATGTCGGTAAAGGTATTGATCCGCTTAGAAAAAGTCTTGCGATCGGCTTGACCTGGCAGCATTCCTCGCGCACTCTTAATGACGATGAGGTGAATGCAATAACCACGAGCATCCTCACCTCGCTGGAGCAAAGGTTCAACGCCACGTTAAGGAACTAGCGTATGGGGGCCCTGACCAAAGCTGAAATGGCTGATCGCCTGTTCGAAGAACTGGGTTTGAACAAGCGCGAAGCCAAAGAGTTGGTTGAACTGTTTTTCGAAGAGATCCGCCACGCTCTGCAGCTCAACGAGCAGGTCAAGCTGTCCGGTTTCGGAAACTTTGATCTGCGCGACAAGCGCCAGCGCCCCGGACGCAACCCCAAGACCGGCGAAGAAATACCCATCACGGCACGCCGTGTGGTGACTTTCCGTCCAGGGCAGAAACTAAAAGCCAGAGTTGAAGCATATGCTGGAACCCAGCCATAACGACGAACTGCCGGCAATCCCGGGCAAACGCTACTTCACCATCGGCGAAGTCAGTGAACTCTGCGCGGTAAAACCCCACGTCCTGCGTTATTGGGAACAGGAGTTCCCGCAGCTCAACCCGGTCAAGCGCCGCGGCAATCGTCGTTACTATCAGCGCCAGGATGTGCTGATGATCCGCCAGATCCGCGCACTCCTGTACGACCAGGGCTTCACCATCGGCGGCGCCCGTTTGCGCCTGACCGGCGACGAAGCCAAGGATGACAGCACCCAGTACAAGCAGATGATCAAGCAAATGATCGCCGAGCTCGAGGATTTGCTGGTCGTTCTCAAGAAGTAATGATCGCAGCTAAAAGCTTTGACATTTCATAGGCTTATTGTATAGTTCCACCCGCTTTCGGCTCGCCGCAAGCACGCTGTAACTGCTGTAACCGTCGGGGCGTAGCGCAGCCCGGTAGCGCACTTGCATGGGGTGCAAGGGGTCGAGTGTTCGAATCACTCCGTCCCGACCATTTACCTCAATGACTTAGGCTGATCAGAAATGATCGGCCTTTTTCATGCCTGCAACTTGGGGATTAAGTTCTCAACTTAGTGAAACTAAGGTATTTACCGACAAGCTCATCCCATTGGGCTAAATGCGCTCGCCGCACCACAATATCGATCCCGCAGGATGGCGCTGCTATCCATTCGATCAGCATCCCAACGCTCATCCCATGCACGACATTGTTTTTTAAAGAACTGCTTGGCACCTTTCTCGATAATCAATGGAACCCCGCTTGTGGTTAGCACAGACACTGGTGCTTTCGATCCGGTTGTCCACGACTGTCCAAGCAGCAAGGTATGCGCCTCCACCATCCCACTTATCGACCCAAGATGAATCCCGAATTACTTGGCTAGTAGCACGGTTTTTAGCGGGTTTGTTCTCGCGCTGCGTGCGATAGGACGCAAGGTAATCTGCACTGACCATTCCTTGAGCGGCTTCCGTTTCTCCTGCCGATCTGGGTAGTTCGCCATACCGGCAGCGCACCACACTTTCATCAATTACGTTGCTGGCGCCAAGACAATCTTCAAGTGGGCGTGGCTGGTTAGGAAATCGCCCCGTGAGGCTTGATGAAGATGGCTCGATACGGTCTGGAACTTTGTATCTGTCTGAATTTGGTTGGATTAATACCTCAGCTGGTCGGACTAGGGCGGGGAGACTGAAACTGGTTGCCGGGTAGTATTTATGAAGCAGGTAGGCGGTCAGGCCGAGGACACATGTCACGCTTAGCGTGTTAAGCAGATCAGATACAGTTATTCCCCTGCGCCGAGGTCCTTGCCTACGTTGACGAATACCATCAGGAGCATCCCCTAAACTGCTCTTGAGCCAATCATCCCTTTTGTTCATGAATATCCTCGGTCAATCCAGTAGTGGAATTGCTCAATCAGGCGCTTTTTTGTGCTGAAGATAACCAGCCCACCACCCGCTGACCAGCATTGCTAGTCAGGAAGCCTGTATCCCATACCCCGCGCTCAACTGTCTGATCACACACCTGGCGCGCCATGCAGCACATTGCGTAACCTGGGCAGAACCAGTTATTTCGCTGATGTGCTGAAGTGAACAAGGATTCGAGTCGTGGGGCAAAACGAAAACTATTACGAAAACAATGCTGACTCGTTTTTCACAGACACCATCTCTGTTGATATGAGCGAACTGTACACACGCTTTTTAGCCATGGTTGCAGCCGGTGGTCACATCCTTGATGCGGGATGCGGATCAGGCCGTGATGCGAAGGCATTTCTTGACCGTGGTTATCGCGTTACTGCTTTTGATGCCTCAGCCTCCTTGGCAAAACTTGCCAGCGAGCACCTTGGCCAGCCAGTCCTAGTCCGCTCTTTTGCTGACGTTACAGAACTTGCCCTTTACGACGGTATCTGGGCCTGCGCCAGCCTCTTACATGTACCCGGAAAAGATATCCCAGCAGCCCTGTCTGGGCTTTGGGCAGCGCTCAGACCGGGAGGCGTTTTTTATTGCAGTTTCAAGGTAGGAAGTGGCGAGCGCGACTATCAAGGTCGGCGTTTTACTGATGCTGACGAGGCACAACTATCTGCCTGGCTTGAACCATTGCACGGCATGGCGGATTGCCACTTCTGGCGCACGGCTGACCAGCGGCCAGGCCGAACTGATGAGTGGTTGAATGGTTTGATCCGTCGCGCACCTTCAGCTCTGGTGACCGGAGGTGAATCCAATCACTTTCTCCCGCAGCTCTGCGCAGCGATCAACACGTCCAGTGAAATTGAACTGGCCGTGGCGTTCATCAAGAGCACTGGGTTGCGTTTACTGCTTCCCGATTTACTGGCTGCATTGACTGGCAATGGCGAATGCTTCACTGAGCCTGATGTGGAAACTGCAGGCTTTAAACCGGCACAGGTACGCATCATCACCAGCGACTATCTGGATGTGACCGACCCAGAGGCTTTGCGACGTTTAATGCTGCTGCAGGAGCAGGGCGCCGAGGTGCGTGTCTATGAAAGTGCCGGTAGCAGTTTTCACATGAAAGCTTATCTTTTCACGCGCAAAACCGTGGATGGAAAATTGCAAGGCCAAGCATTTATCGGTTCCAGTAATATCAGCCGGCAGGCGCTGACTGATGGGCTGGAGTGGAATTACCGCATCGACTACCCCAAGGATGCGGGCTTTCTGGAGGCGCGTAGCCAATTTGAGCAATTATTCGGCCATCCACGCGCCAAGCCACTCACAGATGCATGGATTGACGCCTATGAACAGCGCCGCATCGCACCGCCCAGAGCGATAGCGCCAGGCAGTAATGAAGTTGAACCGCCACCGCTGCCAACACAGGTTCAAGTAGAGGCACTAAAAGCACTGGCCAGTTCGCGAGAAGAAGGTTACCAGCGGGGGTTGGTAGTACTGGCAACTGGTCTGGGCAAGACCTGGTTATCGGCTTTTGACGCGCAGCAGTTTGGCGCGCGGCGAGTGCTCTTTGTGGCCCATCGTGAAGAGATTTTGAACCAAGCCGCTGAAACCTTTCTGCGGATTCGCCCGGGAATCCGGGTTGGCTTCTATCAGGGACAGCAGCGTGATAGTCAGGTCGATGTGCTCTGTGCTTCGGTGCAGACATTGGGCCGCCTAGCGCACCTGGAGCGCTTTGCCCCGCAGCATTTCGATTACATCGTGGTCGATGAGTTTCACCACGCCGCCGCACCGACCTATCACCGCCTGCTTAAACATTTCGCGCCGGCCTTTCTGCTTGGCCTGACGGCTACCCCAGATCGTACCGACCAGTCGGATATTCTTTCGCTTTGCGATGACAATCTGGTCTTCACCAGCAATTTGTTTACCGGTATCGAGAAGGGGTTGCTCGCACCGTTTCATTATTACGGGGTGTTCGATGAGGATGTCGACTATCAAGAAATCCCTTGGCGTAACGGTCGATTCGATCCTGGCCAGTTGGCCAATAAATTAGCAACCCTGGCTCGCGCGCGGCATGTACTGAAATACTTTCATCAGCATGCCCAGCGCAGGACTCTGGCATTTTGCGTCTCGATCCGCCACGCCGAGTTTATGGCCGAACATTTTGCTCGCCAGGGAATAGCGGCTGTTGCCGTGTATGGGGGCTCCCACAGTTCTCGCGGTGAGGCTCTGGAGCAACTGGCTGATGGCCGCTTGCAGGTGATTTTCTCGGTTGATTTATTTAACGAAGGCGTTGATTTACCCGCTATCGATACCGTCATGCTTCTGCGCCCAACCGAATCGAAAATCCTTTTCCTGCAGCAACTGGGCCGTGGGCTGCGCAAGGCACCCGGCAAGGAGAAGCTGGTAGTGCTGGATTTTATTGGCAATCACCACAGCTTCCTGCACAAGCCCCAAGCCCTGATGGGCCAGAGCATGACCCACCATCAATTGGCTGCCTATGCTCGCGATGCTGAGAACCAGCGCTTGGCATTGCCGGATGGCTGCTTCATTAATTATGACTTGCAGTTGATCAACTTTCTCAAGGCGCTGGATGGGGAGGGCGTGCAAAAGGATTACCAGGCGCTGCGTGAAGGACTTGGGCGGCGACCGAGCCTGGCGGAGTATTTCCGCTCAGGCGCCAGCGTTAAAAAAGCCCGTGATCAGTTTGGCGATTGGTTTTCCTTGGTCGATTCCATGGATGACTTGGCTGATGCTGAGCAGACATTGTTGAGCGCGCAACGCAGTTTTCTGCGCGAACTCGAGACCACGTCCATGAACAAGAGCTACAAAATGGTCCTGCTGGAAGCTTTCCAGGAGCTTGATGGCTGGCGCCAAGCTCCGACTGTACAGGATTTGGCTGCGCGCTCCTGGCAAGTGCTGCAGCGGCGGCGTCCACTGTTAGCAGACCTGCCTGTTGAGTATCTGCTGGCTGCCGTTCAGCCCCCACAGGCCTGGTTAAACTACTGGTTGAAAAACCCGATCAAGGCGTGGATTGGTGAAAACTCGGAAGCAGACACCAAAGCGTTTTTTGCCAAGCAGGCAGAGCATTTTGTGTCTCTGCTCAAGATTGCAGACAGTCAGTGTGAAGTTTTTTCTGAAATGGTGCAGGAGCTGGTGAATTACCGCCTGGCCGCCTACGAAGTGCGCGGTAGCGCCACAGTGATGGATATCCGCAGTGGCCAACCTTCAAAGCAGCAAGGTATTGAGCTCCCATTTTTTCCCAACCTGAAAATCGCCTGTGGTCACTTCAAGACCGGTCGTACGGATAACGAAGAGTTTCGGATTTTGGGTAGTGGGCATGGTCATCTCGACCCGACGCGCCACTTCATCGCTTGCGCCTCTGGCAATTCGATGAACGGCGGCAAGCAACCGATTCGCGATGGCGACTATCTATTGCTGGAGCAAGTCAGCCCCGATCGAGCTGGGTCGATCACGGGCAGTATCATGGCTATCGAGAGACAGGACGGCAGTGGTGATAACCAGTATCTGTTGCGGTCTATCCTCAAGCAGGCCGATGGCAGCTACCTGCTTAGGGCCAACAATCCAGAATATGTAGACATGCCCGTTGATGAAGAGCTCCGAGAGCAATTGCGCACCTTCGCTCGCTTGAGGGAAGTACTTAGTCCGTTGGAAATGGCTGTCGGTCAGCGCCTACAGCGGGAAGAGATACCGCCGTTATTTGGTTGTGAGTTCAATCCTGGGAATTGGAATTCAGGCCATGTGGTTCTGCCAGAAAGCCATGCCCATGTCCTGCTGGTCACTCTAAATAAGCAGGGCAAGGCCGATGAACACCGTTATTTGGATCACTGGATCACTGAGCAAAGCTTCCACTGGCAAAGCCAACGTTCGACAACGCCGCAAAGCAAAAAGGGCAAGGAAATCATTAGCCACAATGAATTGAATATCGGCATCCACCTTTTTGTGCGTGAACACAAACTGGAGAACGGCAAGGCCGCTCCCTTCACCTATTACGGTCCTGTTCGTTATCGCAGCCACACCGGCAGTGCACCAATGAGCGTGGTGTTCGAGGTCTAGTCAGAGATCGTAACTTTGGGAAAGGCTTTTACTCACACTCCCGGAACATCCTGCGCGAAAACCTTACCTGTACGTACCAACACCATCGCTCATTTGCCGGCAGGTACTTATCATTCGCCCTCAACACGCTGCTGTCGCCATCGCGGCTGCGGCGGCAGTACACCAATTCCAGGTGCTGAGATGGCGTTTTCCAAGGTGAGGGACCGGTTTGATGCAGGACGCTGACTCTTTGACACCTGGCTTCATGATCGTGCACGGCAACCGCCTGGATGACTTGCGCGCGCTGGCGGTGAGCTGGATGCAGCGTTATCCGCTGGCGCCGCTGGAAAACGAAGTGGTGCTGGTGCAGAGCAACGGCATTGCGCAATGGCTCAAGCTGGCGCTGGCGGAAGACCCGGAGCAGGGTGGCTGCGGGATTGCCGCGGCGCTGGAGGTGCAGTTGCCGGCGCGCTTTCTGTGGCAGACCTACCGGGCCGTGATGGGGGCCGAGTCTACCCCCGAGCACTCGCCGCTGGACAAGGCGCCGCTGGGCTGGCGGCTGATGCGCCTGTTGCCGCAGGTGCTGGGCGAGCCGGGCTTCCAGAGCCTGCAGCGGTTTCTCGAGGACGACGCTGACCTGCGCAAGCGCCATCAGCTGGCCGAACGCCTGGCCGACCTGTTCGACCAGTACCAGGTGTACCGCGCCGACTGGCTGGAAGACTGGGCAGCCGGGCGCGACCAGTTGCAGCAGGTCAATGCCCCGGCGCGGCCGTTGCCAGAAGAGAGCCGCTGGCAGGCGCAGCTGTGGCGCGCGCTGCTGACGGATGTCGGCGCCGGTGCGCTGGCGCACAGCCGGGCCGGCGTGCACCAGCACTTTGTCGAACGCCTGCAGACGCTGGCGCAGCGGCCGTCCGGCCTGCCGCGGCGGATTCTGGTGTTCGGGATTTCCTCGATGCCGGCCCAAGTGCTTGAAGCCCTGGCCATGCTCGCGCGCTTTTGCCAGGTGCTGCTGTGCGTGCATAACCCGTGTCGCCATCACTGGATCGACATCGTCGCCGACAAGGAGCTGCTGCTGCACCAGTACCGGCGCCAGCCGCACAAGGCCGGCAGCCAGGCGCTGGGCGACGCAACCCTGCACCTGCACGGCCAGCCGCTGCTGGCGGCCTGGGGCAAGCAGGGGCGCGACTACATCAACCTGCTCGACAGCTACGATGACCCGGCCAGCTACCGGGAGTTGTTTGCCTCGGTGAACGGCGGGCGCATCGACCTGTTCAGCGAGGAGG
This sequence comes from Pseudomonas sp. N040, assembly GCF_015637705.1. GTDB lineage: Bacteria > Pseudomonadota > Gammaproteobacteria > Pseudomonadales > Pseudomonadaceae > Aquipseudomonas. The sequence goes on from NZ_JADOBE010000007.1 coordinate 93,965, forward strand.
CGGGCAGCAGCCTGCTGACCCAGCTGCAGGGCGACATCCTCGAACTGCGCCCGCTGGCCGAGACCCGTGAGCGCTGGCCAGCCGTCGACCCGGCCAGCGATCGCTCGCTGCGCTTCCATATCGCCCACAGCGCCCAGCGCGAGGTGGAAATCCTGCATGACCAGTTGCTCGCCCGGTTCAGCGCAGACCAGACGCTGACGCCGCGCGACGTGATCGTCATGGTGCCGGACGTGAACGCCTACGCGCCGCACATCGAGGCGGTGTTCGGCCAGCTGGCGCGCCACGACCCGCGCTACATTCCGTTTACCCTGGCCGACCAGGGCCAGCGTGGCCGCGAGCCGCTGCTGATTGCCCTGGAGCACCTGCTCAAGCTGCCGCACAGCCGCTTTAGCGTGAGCGACATCCTCGATCTGCTCGACGTGCCGGCGCTGCGGGCGCGCTTCGGCATCGCCGAGAGCGACCTGCCGACGCTGCAGCGCTGGATCGCCGGCGCCGGCATTCGCTGGGGCCTGGATGGCGCGCAGCGGCAGAGCCTGGATATGCCGGCGGGGCTGGAACAGAACACCTGGCGGTTCGGCCTGCGGCGCATGCTGCTCGGTTATGCGGCGGGCAAGGCCCCGGCGCTGCACGGCATCGAACCCTACGACGAGGTGTCCGGCCTGGAGGCGGCGCTGGCTGGGCCGCTGCTGACCCTGCTCGAACACCTCGACATCGCCCGCCTGGACCTGCAGCAAGCGGCGCCGCCGAGGCTGTGGGCGGAACGCCTGCAAGCCCTGCTGAAGGTGTTCTTCCAGGCACAGGGCGAGGCCGACGAACTGCTGCTCAACCAGCTGCTGCAGGTGCTCGAGGACTGGCTGCAGACCTGCGAGCAGGCCAATTTCAGCGAGCCGCTGCCGCTGAACGTGGTGCATGAAGTCTGGCTCGGCGGCATGGACCAGGGCGGGCTGGCGCAGCGCTTCCTCGCCGGCTCGGTGAACTTCTGCACGCTGATGCCGATGCGCGCGATTCCGTTCCGGCTGGTCTGCCTGCTGGGGATGAACGATGGCGACTATCCGCGCCAGCAGGCGCAGGTCGATTTCGACCTGATGCGGCATGACTACCGCCCTGGCGACCGCTCGCGGCGCGAGGACGATCGTTACCTGCTGCTCGAAGCGCTGCTGTCGGCCCGCGAGCAGCTGTACGTGAGCTGGGTGGGGCGCAATATCCGCGACAACAGCGAGCGCGTGCCGTCGGTGCTGATCGGCCAGTTGCGCGATCATCTGGCCGCCGGCTGGCGCCTGCAGGGCAACCCCGGGGAGCCGCGGGCGCTGCTCGCGGCGCTGACCACCGAACATCCGTTGCAACCGTTCAGCACGGCCTATTTCGGCGCGCAGGCGGGCGCCGACGGGCTGTTCACCTACTCCCACGAATGGCGCGAGGTGCATACGCCAACGGCGGTGCAGGTGGCGCAGGCATTGCCGCCGCTGCAGCAGGACAGCCCGCTGAACCTGCGCCAGCTGGCGGGCTTCCTGCGTGATCCGGTGACGGCCTTCTTCGAACAGCGGCTCAAGGTGCATTTCGACGAGGACGAACTGGCCAGCTGTGACGACGAGCCGTTCGAGCTCGACGCGCTGGAGAACTGGCAGTACCAGGATGCCCTGAGCCAGACGCTCAAGCGCTGGGTGGAGGAGCGCTACGATGCGGCGCAGACCGGCAGCGCATTGCAGGAGCAGGTGCAGCGCCTGCAGCGCGAGGGCAAGTTGCCGCTGGCCGGTTTCGGCCCGCTCGCCGCGGCCAGCCTGACCGCCGGCCTGCCCGACATGCTGGCGCGTTACCACGCCATGCTGCAGGAGTGGAGCCAGCCGCTGGCGGGACAAATCGAGCTGAAGTGCGCCGCCAGCGCTACGGCGCCGGGCTTCAGCGACTGGCTGGGCGGCCTGCGCCGCAATGCCCGCGGCCAGCTGGCCTACCTGCAGCTGGACAGTAAAAAGCTGTGCGGCAAGGACGGTTATCGCTGGCACAACCTGATCCGTCCGTGGCTGCGCCACCTGGCGTTGCAGCTGGGCGGCGAGCCGTGCAGCAGCATCCTGGTCAGCCTCAGCGGTGATGTGCATTTTCTGCCAGTGGAGGCCGCCAGTGCCACGGAGCAACTGCAGGACATCCTGCAGTGCTGGGCCGCGGGCATGTGCCAGCCGTTACCGCTGGCCTGCAAGACCGCGTTTGCCTGGCTGGCCGCGGCCGACAGCGATGCGGACAAGGCCATGGACGAGGCGCGCAAGGCTTTCGAGGGCGCTTACCAGCGCCGCGGCGAAGTGCAGGACTCGCCGGCCTTGCGCCGCGCCTATGCCGACTTCGATGCGCTGTGCGCCGACGGCCAGTTTGCCCGGCTGGCCGAACAACTCTACGGCGCGCTGTTTCGCCACCTTTGCGCTGCCCGCGCCGGGAGCGCCGAATGATGCCGGTCGACCTTCAGCCCCTGAGCTTTCCGCTGCATGGCAGCCGCCTGATCGAAGCCAGTGCCGGTACCGGCAAGACCTTCACCATCGCCTTGCTCTACGTGCGCCTGGTGCTCGGGCATGGCGGCGCCAATGCCTTTGCGCAGCCGCTGAATCCGCCGCAGATCCTCGTGGTGACCTTCACCGATGCCGCGACCCAGGAACTGCGCGAGCGCATCCGCCTGCGCCTGAGCGAAGCCGCGCAGTGCTTCCTCGCGCCGCAGCAGGTGCATGACGGTTTGCTCGAGGCCTTGCGCGCCGACTACCCGCCCGAGCAGTGGCCGGCGTGCGCGCGGCGCCTGCAGCTGGCCGGCGAATGGATGGACGAAGCGGCGGTGTCGACCATCCACGGCTGGTGCTACCGGATGCTGCGCGAGCATGCCTTCGACAGTGGCAGCCTGTTTACCCAGACCCTGGAAACCGACCAGAGCGAACTGCTCGCGGAAATCGTGCGCGATTACTGGCGGCGGCATTGCTATGTGCTGGCAGAGGCCGAAGCCGCGGTTGTCGCCGAGTACTTCAGCGGCCCGCAAGCGCTGAACCAGGCGCTGGCGGCGTTGCTCACGCGGCGCGACGCGCGCTACCGCCAGGGGGAAGCGGAACTGGCCGCGCCGACCGCCCTGGAGGCACTGCTGCGGCAGGCCAGCGCCTGGAATGCCGAGGCCGTTGCGCTCGAGCAGGCCGCCCGCAGCGCCTGGCACGCGGCGCGGCCAGAGGTCGAGGAACTGCTGCGCGGCATGCGCGGCAAGCTGAATGGCACCAGCTACCGCGGCGCCAGGGATGACGCAGTGTTCCTCGGTTGGCTGGAAGCCCTGGCCCAGTGGAGCACGGGCCAGCCGGCTCCGAAAAATCTGGCCCGGTTTGGCCAGACCCGCTTCAAGCTCAACGGCGGCGCACAGGCCGAAGCGCATGCCGCCTTCCAGGCCATCGACGCACTGTTCGACCACCAGGCGCTGAAACAGGACATCCGCGCGCCGTTGCTGCTGCATGCGCTGCAGGAAGTCCGCGCGCGTTTCGATGCGGAAAAGCTGCGCCGCGCGGAGATCGGCTTCGACGACCTGCTCAACCGGCTGGACGCCGCGCTGCAAGGCCCGGCCGCCAAACGCCTGGCGCAGACCATCCGCACCCAGTACCCGGTGGCGCTGATCGATGAATTCCAGGACACCGATCCGCTGCAGTACCGGATTTTCCAGAGTATCTACCGCATCGAGGAGAACTGCGCCGACAGCGGGCTGTTCCTCATCGGCGACCCGAAACAGGCGATCTACTCGTTCCGCGGCGCCGACATCTTCACTTACCTGCGCGCCCGCCAGGCCACCGGCGAGCGGCATTACACCCTCGCCACCAACTACCGCTCGACCCGGGCCATGGTGGCGGCCAGCAACCGCTGCTTCGCCTTTGCCGAACAACACCCGCGCGGCGCCTTCCGCTTTGCCGCGCCGGACGCGGCCAATCCGCTGCCGTTCCATGCGGTCGGGGCCAGGGGTCGCGATTGCAGCCTGGAAATTGCCGGGCAGCCGCAGCCGGCGCTGACCTTCTGGAACCTGCCCGGCAGCGAGCTGATCAACAAGCAGACCTACCAGCGCGCGATGGCCCAGGCCGCGGCTTCGGCGATCCAGGCCTGGCTGGATCCGCACGGCGCCGCGCCGAGCGGCTTGCGCAATGCCCGCGGGGAACTGCAGGCCTTGCGCCCGGCGGACATTGCCATCCTGGTGCGCAACCGCAACGAGGCCGAGGTGATCCGCCAGGCGCTGGCCCAGCGGCAGCTGGCCAGCGTGTACCTGTCCGACCGCGATTCGGTGTTCGACAGCGAGGAAGCCCGCGACCTGCTGTACATTCTGCGCGCCTGCGCGCAGCCGGCCGTCGATCGTCTGCTGCGGGCGGCACTCGCCACGCGCAGCATCGGCCTGGGCTGGCCGGAGCTGGAGCGGCTCAACCACGACGAACTGCACTGGGAACAGCAGGTACTGCGCTTTCGCGAGTACCGCGCGGTGTGGCAGCAGCAGGGCGTGCTGCCGATGCTGCGCAAGCTGCTGGCGGAATTCCGCGTGCCGGCGCGCCTGCTGCAGGAAAGCGGCGGCGAGCGCAGCCTGACCAACCTGCTGCACCTGGCCGAATGGCTGCAACGCAGCGCCACCGAACTGGACGGCGAGAACGCCCTGATCCGCCATCTGGCCGAGCAGGTGCAGGCGCCCGGCGAGGAAGAAATCCTCCGCCTGGAAAGCGATGCCGACCTGATCAAGGTGGTCACGGTGCACAAGTCCAAGGGGCTCGAGTATCCGCTGGTGCTGTTGCCGTTTGTCTGCAGTGCCAGGGAAATCGACGGCAACAGCAGTACCCCGCCGATGTACCACGCCGCGGACGACGGCCAGCTGTTCATCGACCTGGCGCGCAGCGAGGCGGGCGGGCCGGCCCGCGACAAGGCCAACGACGAGCGACTCAGCGAGGAGATGCGCCTGCTCTATGTGGCGCTGACCCGTGCGCGCTATGCGACCTGGCTGGGCATGGGGCCGGTGGGCAATACGCGCAGCAAGGACAAGACCGATCTGGCCAAGAGCGGGCTGGGTTACCTGCTGGCCGGCGGCGCAGAGATCAGCTGCGGCGGCATCGCGCCGCTGTTGCAGCAACTGGCCGAGGGTTGCCCCGACATCATCAGCCAGCCGGCCCCGGCGGTTACCGCGGCCTGCTACCAGCCAGCACAGCAGGCGGCGCTGGGCCAGGCGCTGCAACCGCAGCACCAGCCGCCGGCAAACTGGTGGATTGCCAGCTACTCGGCGCTGCTGCTGGCCGACAGCGCTCAGCCGGCGCTGCCCGACAGCCACGCCATGGCGGAGCCGGCCAGCGCCGTGGAAGCCAATCTCAAGGAAGAAGCCGAGACCAGTGCCGCACTGGCCGCGGCGTTGCCGGGCGGCGCCGATATCCACGCCTTTCCGCGAGGCGCCGGGCCGGGCACCTTCCTCCACGGCCTGTTCGAATGGGCCGGCAAGCAGGGTTTCGCCCTGGTGGCGGACAACCCGGCACTGCTCGCCAGTACCATCGCCCGGCGCTGCAACCTGCGCGACTGGGAAGGCTGGATCGAGCCGCTGTGCGCCTGGCTGACGGCTTACCTGCAGACCCCGCTGCACTTTGCCGGGCACAGCGTCAGCCTGGCCGGGCTGCACACCTACCAGGTGGAGATGGAATTCTGGTTCGCCAGCCAGACGGTGAGCATCCAGCGCCTCGACCAGCTGGTCCGCCAGTACTGCCTGCCCGGCGCCGCGCGCCCTGCGCTGGTGCATGGCCAACTGAACGGCATGTTCAAGGGTTTCATCGACCTGACCTTCGAGCATCAGGGGCGCTATTACGTGGCCGATTACAAGTCCAACTGGCTCGGCACCGGCGCCGAGGCCTATGAACCGGCGGCGATGGCGGCGGCCATGCTCGGTCATCGCTACGACCTGCAGCTTTGCCTGTACGTGCTGGCACTGCACCGGCAACTGCAGGTGCGCCTGCCCGGCTACGACTATGACCGACACATGGGCGGCGGCCTGTACCTGTTTATCCGAGGCCAGCAGTCCGCCAGCCAGGGGCTGTTCTTCGACAAGCCGCCGCGCGCACTGATCGAACAGCTGGATGCGCTGTTCACGGGCCAAGCCAACCTGAGCCAGCCGCGGGAAACCAGCGCATGAAGCAGACCCTCAAGCAACTCAGCGACAGCCAGGCCGGCACGGCGCCAATGGACCTGGCGCCGGCCCGCGCCGGCAGCCAGAACCTGCTGCTGCAGCTCGACCTGTGGGTGGCGCGCGGCTGGCTGCGGGCGCTCGATCGGGCCTTTGCCGCATTCGTCCTCGAACTGGATCCGCAGGCCCCGCCGAGCGTGCTGCTGGCCGCCGCGCTGGCCAGTTTCCAGCTGGGCCGTGGCCATTCCTGCCTGGACTTGCAGGCGACCCTGCAGGCGCCGGACCTGGGCCTGACGCCGGCAACTGGCAGCGCGCAGGGCGGAGCGCTGCCGTCCAGCCTGCTCGCTGGCCTCGACCTGCCAGGCTGGCGCCAGGCCCTGGTGGCCAGTTCGCTGGTGGAAGACCACGACAGTGCCAGGCATTACCCGGAGCGGCCGCTGGTGCTGGCCGGCCAGCGCCTGTACCTGCGCCGCTACTGGAACTACGAGCGCAGCATCGCCCGGGCGCTAAGCCAGCGTCTGCGCCTGCCCGCCAGCGCGCCGGAGGATCTGGCCGCGCGGCTGGCCGCACTGTTCCCTGCGCCCTTACAGGCTGATGGCGAGCGCCTCTGCGACTGGCAAAAGCTGGCCTGCGCGATGGCCGCGCGCGGCAACTTCAGCGTGATCACCGGCGGCCCCGGCACCGGCAAGACCACGTCGGTGGTGCGCCTGCTGGGACTGCTGCAGACCCCGGCCGTGGCCGCCGGCAAGCCGCTGCGTATGCGCCTGGCGGCGCCCACCGGCAAGGCCGCGGCGCGGCTGTCGGAGTCGATCGGCCGCGCGGTCAGCGAGCTGCAGGTGGCGGACGCCGTGCGCCAGGCGATCCCGACCGAGGTAGCCACCCTGCATCGCCTGCTCGGCAGCCGCCCGGACACGCGCAACTTCACGCATCACCAGGGCAATCCACTGGCCCTGGATGTGCTGGTGGTCGACGAAGCCTCGATGATCGACCTGGAAATGATGGCCTGCCTGCTTGATGCCTTGCCGCTGTCCGCGCGGCTGATCATGCTCGGCGACAAGGACCAGCTGGCCTCGGTGGACGCCGGCGCGGTGCTCGGCGACCTCTGCGGCGCCGCCGAGCGCGGTGGCTACAGCGCGCAGACCAGCGCCTGGCTGAGCGCCGTGACCGGCGAACATCTGGCAGCCGAAGGCCTGCAGGCGGCCGCGGGGGAGGGCGATGCGCTGGCCCAGCAGACCGTGATGCTGCGTTATTCGCGGCGTTTCGACGCCAACCGCGGCATCGGCCGCCTGGCGCGCCTGGTCAACCAGAAGCAACCGGCGCAAGCGCGCAAGCTGCTGGACGAGCAGCCGGAACAGCTCTTCGACCTGCAGCTGCGCGGCGAGCAGGACCACGCCCTGACGCGCCTGATCGTCGACGGCCATCCGGCTGCCGCCGGCGCGCCGCCCGGTTACCGGCATTATCTCGAACAGCTGCAACACCTGCGGCCGGCGCCCGGGACTGCCTGGGACAGCCCGGCCTGGGGCCTCTGGGCCGGCCAGGTGCTCGGCGCCTTCGATGCGTTCCGCGTGCTCTGCGCGCTGCGCCTCGGGCCCTGGGGCGTCGAGGGCCTGAACCAGCGCGTGGCGGCCGAACTCCAGCGTCAGGGCCTGATCGGCAGCGAGCATGGCTGGTACGAGGGACGGCCGGTACTGGTGACGCGCAACGACTACAGCCTGGGGCTGATGAACGGCGATATCGGCATCGCCCTCGACCTGCCGGCGGCGGATCCCGGCGCTCCCGGCCAGCTCAAGCTGCGCGTGGCCTTCCCGCGCAACGACGGCAGTGGCGGTGTGCGCTTCGTGCTGCCGAGCCGGCTGGCGGAGGTCGAAACCGTGTACGCGATGACGGTGCACAAGTCACAGGGCTCGGAGTTCACCCACACCGCCCTGGTGCTGCCGGACTCGCCCAATCCGGTGCTGACCAAGGAACTGCTCTACACCGGGATCACCCGCGCCAGGCAGTGGTTCAGCCTGGTGGAGGCGGCTGCCGGCGTCTTCGAGGGGGCGGTGGGCAAGAACGTCCAGCGGGTCAGCGGGCTGGCGCTGCAGTTGCAGGCAGAACTGGCCGGCAGCGGGCAAGACTGAGGGGGCCGCCAGGGCAGGCCCGGCGCGGGATTGGCGGGCGCGGAAACAAAAAGCCCCACGCGAAGTGGGGCCTGCTGCTGGCGGCGCGGCGCGATCAGCGCTCGAGGATCTGCTTGACCGAGGTCTTCTCGACTTGCTGGTCACGTCCTTCGCCGTCTTCAAAGCGGTACATGCCGGTCTTTTCATCCAGTTTGGGCTTGCTGCTGGTGGTGATCAGCTGGCCGTCGGTGGTGGAAATGATGTATTCGTGGGAACAGGCGGTGAGGCTGAGTACACAGCAGGCCGCGAGAATCAGTTTGCGCATGGTGGTTTCCTGGATGGCTGAACAGGCAATCGTGATCGGAGCGGCCGCTAAGCTAACGATTTTCTAGCGGCTTGCCAATTACCCTTATCATTGGCGGATTATCGGCCAGCTGGCCCGCCTTGCTTCCAGGAGTAGTGCTTGTTCCCGGTTTTTTCGCGTAATCCCTTGCCACTGGCCGCGCTGCTGGCCTGCCTCGGCGCAGCGCCGGTGGCGCTGGCCTGTCCGGCCGGCGAGTCCAGGGTTTGCCTGATCTCCTGCCTGTGCGTGCCCGGCAGCCAGGAGCAGATCGGCCCCCTCTACGAAGACCTCAGCCGGATGGCCGCCCGCGGGCTGCAAGCCTGGCTGGAAAATGCCCGGAGCAGCGCCGCCGCGGGGCGGACCTACGGCATTCCGCTGAATATCCGCGCCCAACTGGAGCCTTACTACCCCATTCAGGTGCTGGATAGCGCGCGCTACCAGGTCGGTGACGCGGCGCAGATCAACGCCGCCAACAGCATGTTGCAGAACCCCGATGTGAATGCCGTGACGCTGGTCGACATCATCGTCTTTCGCCACGCAGAGGATGCCCTGCACAATGTCGCGCTCTGGGCCCATGAGCTCAAGCATGTGCAGCAGTACCAGGAATGGGGGGCCAGCGGCTTTGCCACCCGCTATGTGCGCGACTACACCCAGGTCGAGGCACCGGCGTATGACATCCAGAACCAGGTGACGCAAGCCTTGCGCCACAATCTGGCGCAACTGCGGAATCCGTGATACGGCCTTGATTGGCAGGAGCGGCGCTCTCGCCGCGATCAAGCCAGCTCCGCGCAACCGGTCTGCTTCTGCCAGGGCTTGGCCGCATGATTGGCCAGTTTGGCCAGGGTCTTGCTGCCGGCAATGCCGACCCCTACCGGGATACCGGTCTTCTGCTGCACTTCGGCCCGCAGCGAAGGCCCAGTGCCTCAAGCTGCTCGGGCAGGCCACTGAGGTCGGTGAAGGCTTCGTCGATGCTGTACACCTCGATGGCCGGCAGGCGCGTCTCCAGGATGCTCATCACCCGCTTGCTCATCTCGCCGTACAGCGCGTAGTTGATGCTGAACACGGCAATCCCGTGGCGCTTGAGGTCGTGGCGGATTTCATGGAACAGCGCGCCCATTTTGACGAAGGGTTTGGCTTCGGCGGAGCGGGCGATCACGCAGCCGTCATTGCTTCTGAATGATGCTTACTGTTAGTAAGCCAGTAACACCCCGAAAATCAATGATGTTGAAGAACTAGCAGTTTTTACGGGAAATCGAGAGCAGAACAACGCTCATCCCCAATAAAATTGCTCATCTCCGTGATGACACCGAATCGGGTAGCTGACTCAAATCTACCCACTGCGGCCATTGCACTTCGTAAGTTGATGACCGGAGCCGCCTCATTGCTGCCACTCAGCCACCGACTCGACCAAGACAGCCCACGACCCAAAACGGAATTCAAAACGATCAGACTGACCACCTCACAGCGGCCACTCACTGATGTCAGCTATCTGGTGCCGGATGTCTTGAATGCAGCGCTTGCCGACACCGGGCTACGCCAGCTTTATGGAACCCGGATTTCCCCGCACCTGGGAGTAAGAAAGGCCACTACCGACAACCACTCTTTTGCGGATGTGGGGGCCTTTCCTCAAGGTAGCGGCTACGGCAACCGCAGCAAAAATCAGCGGACCCCGTATTTAGCCTGGACGGAAGCGATGAATTTGGGCCACTCGACGGCTCGTTGCGCTGCTATCGACTGTACATGCGGCCTCTCGCCCAGGCGCTGAAGCAAATCGGCGGCTTCAGGGAAGTCGGCCAGAAAATCGATCTCAAAAAGTTTCTTGCCGACTGATACTCCAAATTGAACGGAGTAAAAGAACACGATATCGGCCAAGGTGAAGGAGTCGCCTGCCAGGTAGGGTGAGAACTTCGCGTGTCGCTTCAGCGTTGCAAAACCGGCGATCAATTCGTCGCGAGCCTTGGCTTTGATGGCATCCGGACACTTCGCACCGAACAGGGCCTCCGGATAGCAACTGCGTGCCGGCAACTCAATGTACAGCTCAAGCTCTTTCATCAAAGCTCGCACACGGGCCTTCTCAACTGGGTCCTTGGGAAGCAGCGGAACACCATCGGTTGCTTCTTCAATATATTCGAGCAGGACGCTGCTTTCGTTCAGATAGCCGTTGGGCGTTTCCATGAACGGTACTTTGCCGCGCGGGCTTTTGGCGAGGAATTCGGGACTTTGGTCCGGATAGGTCAACACAAATTCGAAGGGTACGCCTTTTTCGAGCAGCGCCAGATGCACCATGTTGACGTAATTGCTGGACGGGAAACCGTAAAGTTTGAGCATCATTTTTTCCTCGTATTTCGTGAGTATCAAGCTGACAGGCCTTTTGAAGGATTGATCAGGTATTTGCCCCCGGTGGCGCGCTGGCTGTAGATAGCAATTTCATCGAGATGGAGCGCTTCGGCCAGTGACACCTCACGCGTGTAGTGGCCTGCGAACACCGTCTTCAGATTGGCCAGCACGTACGCCTGCATCTGCGCCCGTTCGCTGGCGCTAAGGGTTTGCATGTAATGCGTTAGCAACCAACCACTGATGCCAAAGGCCAAACCGAAGTTGAGCCGGATGGTGGTCGGGGAACGATCCAGCACCCCGTAGAGATACGCTTGCTTGCGTGTTGCCGAGCCATAGCGGCTGTAGGGCTCGGCTTTGATCAGTGACTGCTCCATGATGGCCATGACCTGCGTCAGCAAATCGCCCCCGCCAATCGGATCGAACACCAACGTCGCCCCCGTGGCGGCAATGGCTTGGGTAAGATCCTGGATGAAATTTGGCGAGGAGGAATTGCAGACCCACTCAGCACCCATTTCCTTGAGCAGATCGACCTGCGCCTGACTACGAACAATGTTCACCAGACTGATGTTTTCTTTCTGGCACAGCTTGATCAGCATCTGTCCGAGATTGCTCGCCGCGACGGTATGGACAAGCGCCTTGTGCCCCTCTTTACGCATCACGTCGACCATGCAAACGGCCGTGAGCGGGTTGACAAAAATTGCGGCCCCGTCAGCAGCCGTACAGTCGGCTGGCAGTGCGACACATTGCGCTGCCTTGGCACAGCGATATTGCGAATACATCTCGCCACCGAATGTGGCTACCGTCTTGCCAAGCAATGCTTGTGCTTCGGGTGATTGGCCAGCTTTTACCACCACGCCGGCACCTTCATTGCCCACGGGCATCGACTGATTGAGTCGGCCTTGCATGGCGGGCATCGCCGCCGCCGGCACGGTGGCAGTGACAACCGGAAATTCTGCTGTTCCGGACGCTTTCGCAGTCTTCATGTCTGCTGCGCCAAACAGCAGGTTGAAATCGGACGGGTTGAGTGGTGCTGCCTCAACCCGGATGATCACTTCATCTGCTGCGGGCTCGGCGACGGGAACTTGCCGCAGGGACAATTCCAGCTCTCCACTGTCTTTGATTAAAGAGTGCAGTTGCAATCCTGTGGTCGCTGGCTGTGTCATGGCATTCCTTGTTGATGGCTATTAGATTCGGCAGGTCTACGCGTTCTCGCGGCCCATCCGCAAACAAAGGTAGTAGATTCAGACAAATCACTACGGAGGAATATCAGTTTTCCGCAATTTGTGAATTTGCTCGACGATCCTGGCAACCAGACCAGCAGCTCGTCGCCTTCCATGACATAGCGCGGGTTATCCGAGCGCAGGATGATCTGCCGGCCTTCGCGACCCAGGCGCTTGACGAAGACTTCGCCATTCAGGCTGGCGACGATCACATCGCCCGGCTGGGCGCCGAGTGCGCGGCTGACGATCAGCAGGTCCTCGTCGAAGATTCCCGCGTCCTGCATGCTTTCCCGGAAACCCGGACGATGTAGGCGTGCGGAGCCTGGATCTCGAGCAGCTCGTCCAGCGAGATCATCTGCTCCATGTGATCCAGCGCCGGGCAGGGAAACCCGGCCGGTACCCTGGCCTCGAAGAGGGGCAAGAGAGAAGCGGCCGGTTCGCTCGAGCCAAGCAGCAGGGCATTGCTCATGATGGGGCCGCCCTGATGCTGGTCATGCATACAGTATTCTTGCTGGCGGGCAAGTCCAAGTCAGGACTGCCGCCCGGCGGATACGGCACTGGCCACGCCGGCTTGTTGATCTGCGGCATTGACCGCCGCCATTGAAAGGTAAAAGCTGCACGCATAGACTTGCGCCCGCATTTTCCAGTGCCATCTCAAAGGACTCCCACATGATCAAGAAATGCCTGTTTCCGGCCGCCGGTTACGGTACCCGCTTCCTGCCTGCGACCAAGGCCATGCCCAAGGAAATGCTGCCGGTGGTCAACAAGCCACTGATCCAGTACGGCGTGGAAGAGGCGCTGGAAGCCGGGCTGAAGGAAATCGCCATGGTCACCGGGCGTGGCAAGCGTGCACTGGAAGACCACTTCGACATCAGTTACGAGCTGGAACACCAGATCAAGGGCACCGACAAGGAGAAATACCTGGTCGGCATTCGTCGCCTGATCGAGGAGTGCTCGTTTTCCTACACGCGTCAGGTCGAGATGAAGGGCCTGGGCCATGCCATCCTGTCCGGTCGCCCGCTGATCGGTGACGAACCGTTTGCCGTGGTGCTGGCCGATGACCTGTGTTTCAACATCGACGGCGACGGCGTCCTGCAGCAGATGGTCAAGCTGTACAACCAGTTCCGCTGCTCGATCGTGGCCATCCAGGAAGTGCCGGCGGAAGAGGTCTCCAAGTACGGGGTGATCTCCGGGGAAATGATTCGCGACGACATCTACCGGGTCAACAGCATGGTGGAAAAACCCAAGCCGGAAGACGCCCCGTCGAATCTGGCGATCATCGGCCGCTATATCCTCACCCCGGATATCTTCGACCTGATTGAGCAGACCGAACCGGGCAAGGGCGGCGAGATCCAGATCACCGACGCCCTGATGAAGCAGGCCCAGGATGGCTGCGTGATTGCCTACAAGTTCAAGGGCAAGCGCTTCGACTGCGGTGGCGCCGAGGGCTACATCGAGGCCACCAACTTCTGCTACGAGAAGTTCTACAAGACCGGCAAGGCGTTCTGAGCGCGTCCTGTCTGAACAAAGCCACCTGCGGGTGGCTTTGTTTTTGGCGCTGCACCCGTTATGGGTTGAAGAGCGCTGTCGCAGGGTGGGCTTTAGCCCACCCTACGCCCACCCTACGCAGGCAAAAGCACGTTCAACCGCTGACACGGACAGCGCCTGTTGATAGCCGGCTCAGGGTATCGACATCGCCTCGGAACCAGGCCCCAGCGGCTGGCCGTAGCTGAACTCGACATAATTGCCGGCCGGGTCGCGCAGGCCGCAGTAGTAGCCCACCGGATAGGGCTCATCGCGTGGCGGCCAGATCAGGCAGCCTGCCTCGGCGGCTTGCCGCGCGATGGCATCCACCGCCGCGCGGCTGTCGACGGCAAAGCCGAAATGGCTGTAATCGGTGTCCGGCAGGTTGCGGTCGATGCCGCCGGGCATGATCACGAAGATGAACTGGTGCTCCTTGCCCGGCTCGCTCATCCAGACTATTTTCGCGCCCTTGCCGGCGCGCTCGTGGATCACCTGCATGCCGCAGAACTGCCGGTAGAACTCGATGCAGGCCTGCAGGTCGGGCACATGCAGGGCCAGATGGGTCAGGGTAGGGCGCATGGGCTCACCTCCGGATCAGTGCTCCAGGTGCTCTGCCGCCGGGGCCGGCGCGTCCTGCTCGACCTTGACCTGCACCTCGACCGCACCGGCCTTCTCGAAGACCAGTGTCAGCGGGAAGAACTCACCGGCGACCAGCGGTTGTTTCAGGCCAAACAGCATCACGTGATTGCCACCCGGCGCAAACCGGGCTTCGCCGCCAGCAGGGACGCCCACAGAGTCTACCCGCTGCATTTTCATCACTTCACCGAACATCACATGGGTATGCAACTCGGCCTTGTCGGCCATCGGGGTGCTGGCGGAAAGCAGCGTGTCAGCATTCGTGCCCTTGTTGTGAATGACCAGGTAGGCCGCGCCTGCCGGAGCATTGGGGGGCAGGGCGCGTGACCATGGATGATCGATGTACAACTCGCCGGCGGTGAACTCGTGAGCCATGGCAAATGAGCAAAGAACAGCCAGCAGGCTGGCAATCAGAATACGCACAGTCGAAATCCTCGGTCCGGGTGATTGGGGGCAAGCGTGTGAAGTCTACCTGTCAGCCTGCGCAGGAAACAGCATCTGGCGAGCGGCGTGACCTTGAACCCCGTGCATTGTCCGACAATCAATTGACTGGAAAACAACTGATAGGTGGTTTTTCACGCTTTTATGCTAAATCGGCAATTGCGCCTTCGATTGATGAAGCAGGCTGTTCTATGATCAACCCCACGCACAGCCAAGTGCTCGATTCTGTTTTTCCCGGAACACTTCCCTGCACGACACCCATGCAAACCAGGAGTTGCTGAATGAATTATTTCGTCACTGGCGGTACCGGCTTTATCGGTCGTTTCCTTGTGCCCAAGCTGCTTGACCGCGGCGGCAAGGTATTCATGCTGGTTCGTCCGGCCTCGCTGGGCAAGATTGATGAATTGCGCGCCCTGTGGGGCGTGTCCGCCGAGCAACTGGTTGCCGTGAGCGGCGATCTGCTCAAGCCGCGCCTGGGTGTTTCCAAGAAGGATCTGGACCTGCTGGACGGCAAGGTGAACCACTTTTTCCACCTAGCGGCGATCTATGACCTGGAGTCGGATGCCGACTCGCAGATCAAGGCGAATGTGCAGGGCACCCGTCATGCAGTGGCCTGCGCCAAGGCAATGAAGGCAGGATGCTTCCACCATATCAGTTCGGTGGCAGCGGCCGGGCTGTTTGAAGGTACCTTCAGCGAAGACATGTTCGAGGAAGCCGAAGGTCTCGACCATCCGTACTTCCGCACCAAGCATGATGCCGAGAAAGTGGTGCGCGCCGAGAAGACCATGGCCTGGCGCATCTATCGGCCGGGCATGGTGGTCGGTGACTCGCATACCGGCGAGATGGACAAGATCGATGGCCCGTACTACTTCTTCGACGCGATCCGCCGCATCAGCAAGACGGTACCGTCCTGGGTGCCGGCCATCATGCTCAAGGGCGGTGAACTGAACATCGTGCCCGTCGACTTCGTGGTCAACAGTCTGGATTACCTGGCGCACCTGCCCAAGCATGACCGCGAGACCTTTCACCTCACCGAACCGGAAGGAACCTCGGTTGGCGAACTGATCCAGCTGCTGCTCAAGACCGCACACGGCCCGTCGACCCTGGTCTGGGACAACGGCGTGGTGAACAATCTGAGCAAGCGCATCCCGGTTGGCCAACTGCTCAAGCTGGGGGCCGGCAACAGCCTGACCCAGCGCCTGATGAAGCAACTGGGCATTCCAGCGGATGTACTCAAGTTCGTCAGCTATCCGACCCACTTCGATTCCACCCGCACTGCGGCGCTGCTGGAAAAGGCTGGCATCAGTTGCCCGGCGCCGGAAGATTATTTCGCTGTGATCTGGAGTTACTGGGAACAGCACCTTGCTTCCGGGCACAAGGGTGGCGACGGCTTGAGTCTTGATGGGACGGTGAAGAAAATGCTCGGACGGAGTAATTCGCAGCGCCTGCGCAAGGCCGTTGAGGGCAAGGTTGTAGTGGTCACCGGGGCTACCTCGGGCATCGGCCTGGATTGTGCCACCAAGCTTTCCCACGCCGGGGCCACCGTGATTCTTGCGGCGCGCACGCCGGAGAAACTGGATGAGGAAGTGCAGAAGCTGCGCAAGGAGGGCGGTGATGTGTACGCCTATCCTTGCGATATCTCGGACATGGCCGACTGCGACAGGTTTGTTGCCACCGTGCTGAAGAACCACGATCACGTGGATGTGCTGATCAACAATGCCGGGCGTTCGATTCGCCGCTCGGTGAAGTACTCGTTTGATCGCTTCCATGATTACGAGCGCACCATGCAGCTCAACTACTTCGGGGCACTGCGCCTGATCCTCGGCTTCTCGCCAAAGATGCTCGAACGCAAGACCGGGCAGATCGTCAATATCTCCTCGATCGGCGTGCTGGCTTCGCCACCGCGGTTTTCCGCCTACGTGGCGTCCAAGGCCGCACTGGATGCGTTCTCGGTGTGTGCCGCGGCCGAGTTTTCCGACAGCAATGTGCGCTTTACCACCATCAACATGCCGCTGGTGCGCACGCCGATGATCGCACCGACCAAGCTGTACGATGCCTTCCCGACGCTGTCGCCGGACCAGGCAGCCAACCTGGTGATGAACGCGATAGTCGACAAGCCCAAGCGCGTCGCTACCGGCATGGGTCTGGCCGGCGCGGTGAGCCAGGCGATTGCACCCAAGGTGACCGAGTTCTTCCTCAACCAGGCTTACCACCTGTTCCCGGATTCGGCGGCATCACGCGGCCTGACTCCCGAAGAGGCGGCTGCGGAGAAAGCCGTGTCACCAACCAGCGCACTGGCACTGGCGCGCAAGATGTTCTCGCAGACACTGCGCGGCTATCACTGGTAACAGCGTTACTGGCGCCGGCACGCATGTGTCCTGGCGCCAGCCGGGCATGACCCACACGGGAACCCCCGTATTCAGGGCCTGGAACAAATAAAAAGGCTCGCCACCGGTAATCGGTGGCGAGCCTTTTTTGTGGCTTATCGGACTCAGGCGATATCGAACCGGTCTGCGTTCATCACCTTGGTCCAGGCCGCCACGAAGTCCTTGACGAACTTCTCGCGGTTGTCATCCTGGGCGTAAACCTCGGCATAGGCGCGCAGGATCGAGTTGGAACCAAACACCAGGTCGACCCGGGTAGCCGTCCACCTGGTCGTGCCGTTCTTGCGCTCGACGATGGCGTAGCTGTTGCGCCCGGTGGGCTTCCAGTTGTAGGCCATGTCGGTCAGGTTGACGAAGAAGTCGTTGCTCAGCACGCCCACGCGGTCGGTGAATACGCCATGCTGGCTACCCGCGTGGTTGGTACCGAGTACGCGCATGCCGCCGATCAGTACGGTCATCTCCGGAGCGGTCAGGCCCATCAGCTGGGCGCGGTCGAGCAGCATTTCCTCGGGCTGCACCACATAGTGCGCCTTCTGCCAGTTGCGGAAGCCGTCATGCAATGGCTCCAGTACCTCGAAGGACTCGACATCCGTCTGTGCCTGGCTGGCGTCGCCACGGCCCGGCGTGAAGGGCACGCTTAGCGCAACACCGGCAGCCTTGGCCGCTTCCTCGACGCCCAGGTTGCCTGCCAGGACGATGACATCGGCGATGCTCGAGCCCGTCTCGGCCGCGATCTTCTCGTACACCGCCAGCACCCTGGCCAGGCGTGCCGGCTCGTTGCCTTCCCAGTCCTTCTGCGGGGCCAGGCGAATGCGCGCGCCATTGGCGCCGCCACGCTTGTCCGAGTTGCGGAAGGTGCGTGCGCTGTCCCAGGCGGTGCTGACGCGCTCGCCGATCGACAGGCCGCTGGCGGCGATCTTCGCCTTGACCGCGACAACATCGTAATCCGAGCGGCCAGCCGGAACCGGGTCCTGCCAGATCAGGTCTTCGGCGGGCACATCGGGGCCTATGTAGCGGGCCTTGGGGCCCATGTCGCGGTGGGTCAGCTTGAACCAGGCGCGGGCGAAAACGTCCGCGAAGTAGGCCGGGGCCTGATGGAAGCGCTCGGAGATCTTGCGGTACTCCGGGTCCATCTTCAGCGCCATGTCGGCGTCGGTCATGATCGGATTGTGGCGGATGCCCGGGTCCTCGACATCCACTGGCTTGTCTTCTTCCTTGATATTCACCGGCTCCCATTGCCAGGCGCCGGCCGGGCTCTTCTTCAGTTGCCACTCGTAGTTGAGCAGCAGGTGGAAATAGCCGTTGTCCCACTGGGTCGGGTGGGTGGTCCAGGCCCCCTCGAGACCGCTGGTTACGCTGTCACGGCCAACGCCGCGGGTGACGTGATTGTTCCAGCCCAGGCCCTGTTCTTCCAGGTCGGCGCCTTCCGGCGCCGGGCCAAGATTCTTCGCATTGCCATTGCCGTGGGCCTTGCCGACGGTGTGGCCGCCAGCGGTGAGCGCTACCGTTTCCTCGTCGTTCATGGCCATGCGGGCGAAGGTCACGCGCACATCATGGGCGGTCTTCAGCGGGTCCGGCTGGCCATCGACACCTTCCGGGTTGACGTAGATCAGCCCCATCATCACCGCGGCCAGCGGGTTGGCCAGATCGCGCTCGCCGGAGTAGCGGCTGCCCTCACTGCCGGTAGGCGCCAGCCATTGCTTTTCCGAACCCCAGTAGATGTCCTTTTCCGGGTGCCAGATGTCTTCACGGCCAAAGGCAAAGCCGAAGGTCTTCAGGCCCATGGACTCATACGCCATGGTGCCGGCGAGTGCCAGCAGGTCAGCCCAACTGATGCGGTTGCCGTACTTCTTCTTGATCGGCCAGAGCAGGCGGCGTGCCTTGTCCAGATTGGCGTTGTCTGGCCAGGAGTTAAGCGGGGCGAAGCGCTGGTTGCCGGTACCGGCGCCACTGCGGCCGTCGGCGATGCGATAGGTGCCCGCCGCATGCCAGGTGAGGCGAATCATCAGGCCGCCGTAATGGCCCCAGTCAGCCGGCCACCAGTCCTGGCTGTCGGTCATCAGCGCCTTGAGGTCGCGCTTGAGTGCCGCGAAGTCGAGCGTCTTCACTGCTTCACGGTAGTCAACGCCGTGCAACGGATTGGTTTTGCTGTCGTGCTGGTGGAGGATGTCGAGGTTCAGCGCATTCGGCCACCAGTCCATGCCGGCTTTGGCACTGGTGGTGTTGCCACCATGCATGACTGGACATTGTCCAGCCGCATTCGAATTTTTCGGATCCATGTCGATCTCCTGATTTAACGCTGGACCAGCTCTGGACTGAGCTTCCGGAACTGATCGATTGGGCAGCCAGTCAAGCTTTGGCTGCAAACACTACACTTGAAAATTAGCAGATAACTTTTGATGAGATACCCACAATCCGATTGATGTTCTCTATCGGTGTGATGCATGCCGTGCCAGCCATGGAAAATGGCCCGGCGTGCAGCGTGACAACGGCAAGAGGGGACAGATCCCGCTGGTTATAAAGCGCTGGAACCGGCGAACCGATGTCGGCTCATCAAGGCCCTGACCGCAGAGCCAGGTACCCAGGCAAGTGCCGCAGCCGGTGTTCGCACTGGCAGTGGAACTCGGGAGCGTCTGCAGCACAGAGGCTTACGCGCATGGCGGCAGAGCGGGACCTGGACACGAGGCGTGGGACGATTGCCGAAATATCTGGCCGCTGCCAAGCGAGGCAAGGACAAGGAATGATTCAGGAAGTTCAACGCCCGCTTTATTTAACATAATATACATTATGCGAAGTTTTGGCTGTGTACCTGGCGAGCGATATAACGCCTGTGCAACACCCGCTTGCGCAGCAAGCGCCTTCGCTGCGAGTCGCCTGCCGGCACCAAGCCGGTCAGGCAACCCGTTCCTGATTTACTCAAGCGCGGCGATGGCTGCTGTGTAATCCGGTTCGCTGCCGATCTCGGCAACCAGTTCGCTGTGCAGCACCTTGTCCTGTTCATCCAGCACCACCACGGCACGGGCAGCCACGCCAGCCAGTGGCCCGTTGCTGATCGCCACACCGTAGTCCTTGAGAAACGCCTGGCCGCGCATGGTGGAAAGATTCACCACGTTCTCGATGCCTTCTGCGCCACAGAAGCGCTTCTGGGCAAACGGCAAGTCGGCTGAAATGCACAGCACCACCGTATTGGCCAACTGACCGGCCTGGGTGTTGAACTTGCGCACGGACATGGCACAGGTTGGCGTATCCACACTGGGGAAAATATTCAGGACCTTGCGCTTGCCGGCAAAGTTGGCCAGCGTGACATCGGCCAGATCACCGTTGACCAGGCTGAAAGCTGGTGCCTTCTGTCCTTTTACCGGTAGTACGCCATCAACATTGATAGGATTGCCGCGCAGCGTTACCTGAGCCATTTTGTGGTGCTCCCGAAATGAATTGAAGTCAAAAGTTAAGCACGGCCTGAGCAATCCGTCTGCCCGCCAGTGCGGATCGCGATGCAGGTACAACGCCGGAAAATGCTGCCGCCAAGTAGAATATTTCCTTTATATACAGGATCTTGAGAAACTTTGTTGATCCTTTTTCGGGATAATCGGCGGGCGGCGATCAAATCGTACAAATTGGTTTGATAAAACAAAATATCTGTATGATTTTATTAATATTTATTTATAAATGAGAACCCATAATCGTGGAACCCATCGCCGTCATCGACTTTGAAACCACCGGCATGTCACCCGGGCAAAACTGCCGGGCCACGGAAATTGCCGCGGTGATCGTGCAGGACGGGCAGATTACCGCGCGCTATCAGAGCCTGATGAACAGTGGCGCCTGGGTGCCACCCTTTATCGAGAACCTGACCGGTATCAGCAACCAGATGTTGCGCTCAGCACCCTCTTCCACCCAGGTAATGCGTGAGGTGGCGGACTTTGTCGGGGGCATTCCACTGGTAGCGCACAACGCGGCCTTCGACCAGAAATTCTGGGACAGCGAGCTGGCCCTGATTCAGCGACGGCGCAGCCAGCGCTTTGCCTGCTCCATGCTGCTGGCGCGCCGGTTGCTGCCGCAGGCCCCCAATCACAAGCTGGGCACGCTCAACAGCTGGGCCGGGCTGCCGGACACCGGCAAGGCGCACCGGGCGCTGGCGGATGCCGAAATGGCCGCCAACCTGACGATCTATCTCGGCCGGCTGCTGCGCGAACAGCATGGCATCAACGCGCTATCCCACGACTTTCTCTGCGACCTGCAAAAAGTCCCGGCCGCGAAGATCATGCAGGCGCTGAGCGCTGCGCAGGGTGGCCGGAAGTCACCTGCCGGCTGACATGAAAAGGCCGCAGAACCCCATGGATACTGGGGCCCGGGGCCAACTGGGAGGATCAATCAGGCGCTGGCTTTGAGCACCTGCTGGGGATTGGCATGAAAGAACACATGCTCGCAGATCGGCCCTACGGCCACCTCGCCCACCTCTTCGTAACCCTGGCGCTTGTAGAAATCCAGATAGCGGTTGTTGCCGGTATCGAGTACCAGTCCCTCGGAGTTGGGATCTTCCGCGCACCAGTCATGCAGGGCGGAAAGCAGCTTCTCGCCCAGGCCCTTGCCCTGGAATTCCGGATGGATGCCGAGTAGCGGCAATACGTGAAAACGCCCTGGCGGCAGGCAGCCAAGGATCGCTTCGTGATAATCCAGGTAGCGCCTGGTGCAGCGAAAGCCGGTCGTCATCACCATGCGCAAGCGCCAGCTCCAGCTTTCGGTGATATCCAGGCGCCGTTGCGGCTGGGCGATCAGCGCGATACCGACCAGGCGATCATCGATCAGCAGGCCGATGGCCGGATCCTCCTGCAGAAAGTGCTGCTGCACCAGCTCGCGGACGGTGGCGCGCACTCGCTGGTCATAGCCAGGCCGCTCGGATTCGAACAGATAGGCGAAAGTGGGTTCATGCCGGTAAGCGTGATACAGCAACGAGCGCGCTTCACGCGCATAGCCACCATCAAGGATGCGGATTTCAGCGGGAGAACTGGGCATGCACGACGACCTCTTTATTGTTTGATTCTGGGTCCGGCCTTGCTGTTGCGACGAGCGCCACAAGGCTCATCGCCAAGGTAGCACCAGCCTGCGCGGGCTACCAGCACTGGCTGGCAAGCCATGCAATCGGCTAGCATCGATTTTTTCCCGGGAAGCCATGCGATGAAGATCGTTTCTTTCAATATCAATGGGCTACGTGCCCGCCCCCATCAACTGGCAGCGCTGATCGAAAAACATCAGCCGGACATCATCGGCCTGCAGGAAACCAAAGTGGCCGACGAGCAGTTTCCCGAGGCGGAGATTCGCCAGCTCGGCTACCACGTGCACTATCACGGCCAGAAAGGCCACTACGGCGTGGCCCTGCTCTCCCGCCAGGCGCCCCTGGAAGTACACAAGGGCTTTCCGCAGGATGGTGAAGAGTCGCAAAAACGCTTCATCTGGGGCGTGTTTGCCGACGCCGGGGGCAATCCGCTGACAGTGATGAACGGTTATTTTCCCCAGGGGGAAAGTCGCGATCACCCACTCAAGTTTCCGGCCAAGCAGCGCTTCTATGCCGAACTGCAGCAACTGCTGGAAAGCCGGTTCCAGCCGACACAACCACTGGTGGTGATGGGTGACATCAATATCTCCCCGGAAGATTGCGATATCGGCATCGGCGAGGACAACCGCAAGCGCTGGCTACGCACCGGCAAGTGCAGTTTTCTTCCGGAAGAACGGGAGTGGCTGCAACGCCTGAAGGACTGGGGCCTGATCGACAGCTACCGGGCACTGCATCCACAGGTGAACGATTGCTTCAGCTGGTTCGATTACCGCAGCCGCGGCTTCGAGGATGCCCCCAAGCGCGGCCTGCGGATTGACGTGATCATGGCCAGCACGGCCCTGCAGGGGCAGCTCAAGGCCGCCGGGATCGACTATGACCTGCGCGGCATGGACAAGCCCTCCGACCACGCACCAATCTGGCTGCAGCTGGATTGTGCGGCAACCGGCCAGGCCGGTTCGTCGTCATAAAAGGGTAATCAATCCTTCTTAATCTGCAGGCACATTCTCCCTCTAGAAGGTGCCTGCCAGATGCTGCATACCCAAACGGATAACGAGCGCGATACCTGGGCCAGAACCATTGCCATGCTGGTGCTCGGACTTGCCTGCTACGCCCTGCCCTGGCCCGTGCTGGCGCAGCTGCCAGGGCCGGCGGCAACTGAAGCCGTCCTGCGGGTGCAGGGCTCCAACACCATCGGGGCCAAGCTCGGCCCGGCGCTGGCCAAAGGCCTGCTGGAGCAACAGGGCCTGCGCGATATCACGGTTTCACCCAGCGCTGAAAACGAACAGCAGGTGGTGGGACATGCACCGGATGGACGAGTGATCCGCATCAGCCTGGCGGCTCACGGTTCCGGGACCGGCTTTACCGCCCTGCAGGATGGCAGCGCCGAGCTGGCGGCCTCCTCGCGGCCGATCAAGGGCGCCGAAGCACAAAGCCTGGAGGCTTACGGTGACCTGCGCAGCCGCAGCGCCGAACAGATCATCGCGATCGACGGGCTGGCCATCATCGTGCATCCGGACAATCCGCTGCAGAGCTTGAACATCGAGCAGCTGGCCGCCCTGTTTGCCGGCGAGATCAGCGACTGGCGCCAGCTGGGCGGCCAACCTGGGGCAGTGCACCTGTATGCCCGCGATGACAACTCCGGCACCTGGGACACCTTCAAGGAACTGGTGCTCGGGCGCCAGGGCAAGACGCTGAGCAGTTCCGCCCGGCGCTTCGAATCGAGTGACCAGCTGTCCGATAGCGTCAGCCAGGATCCGCTGGGCATCGGCTTCATTGGCCTGCCGTATATCCGTGAAAGCAAGGCCCTGGCGATCGCCGACGGTGAATCCCTGCCCATGCTGCCCAGCCGCGAACTGATTGCCACCGAAGACTATCCGCTGTCGCGCCGGCTGTTTTTCTATCTCAAGCCGGCCGAGACCAACGAATGGGCGCGGGCACTGGTGAGCTTCGCGCAGAGCGCGCCAGGCCAGGCGATCGTGGCACAGAGCGGATTTATCGCGCAGACCGTGCAGGCGACGACGGTGCAGACCACCAGCGAGATGCCGGAGGCCTATCGGGTACTGGGTCTGCAGGCGAAACGCCTTACCGTCAACCTGCGCTTCAGGGAGGGCAGCGCCACCCTGGACAACAAGGCGCACTACGATATCGCGCGCATTTCCGAGTACCTCAAGCGCAATGACAAGCTCTACCGCAAGGTGGTGCTGGTGGGCTTCGGCGACCCCAAACCGGATCCGGAGCGCGCCAGCCTGCTGTCCAAGTTGCGCGCCGTGGTGGTCAGCCAGGCACTGCGCAGCGAAGGCCTGATCCCGCGCGAAGTGGTCGGTTTTGGCGATGAGCTGCCGGTCGCCGCCAACAGCGCTGACGAGGGCCGGAAAAAGAACCAGCGTGTGGAGGTCTGGGTTTATTGACTGCACGGCGCAGGTTGGGTTGAGCCGCACAGCGGTGAAGCCCAACAGGCAAACCACATACTGTTCTTGAGCGGATGTTGGGCTTCGCTGCGCTCAACCCGACCTGCCAACGTAACGCACAAGGCCCGCATTGCGGGCCTTGTGCGTTACAACAGGATCATTTACTGCGCGGCATGTACTTGCCGATTTCGTACTTGCCGATCGCCATGCGGTGCACTTCATCCGGGCCGTCGGCCAGGCGCAGGGTGCGCTGCATGGCATACATGTAGGCCAGCGGGAAATCGCCGGAAACGCCGGCGCCGCCATGGATCTGGATCGCCCGGTCGATCACCCGCAGCGCCACGTTGGGGGCGACCACCTTGATCTGGGCGATTTCACTGGCGGCAATCTTGTTGCCCACGGTGTCCATCATGAAGGCGGCGTTCAGGGTCAGCAGGCGCGCCATGTTGATCTCGGTCCGCGAGTCGGCAATCTTGTCGATGTTGCCCCCCAGGCGCGCCAGCGGCTTGCCGAACGCGGTGCGGCTGATCGAGCGCTTGCACATCAGCTCCAGGGCGCGCTCGGCCATGCCGATTGAGCGCATGCAGTGGTGAATGCGGCCCGGGCCGAGGCGCCCCTGGGCGATCTCGAAGCCGCGGCCTTCGCCCAGCAGGACGTTTTCATAGGGCACGCGCACGTTGTCGAATTTGACTTCGGCGTGGCCGTGCGGCGCATCGTCATAGCCGAACACCGGTAGCGGCCGGACGATCTTCACACCGGGCGCATCGGTCGGCACCAGGATCATCGAGTGCTGCTGGTGGCGCGGCGCGTCCGGGTTGGTCAGGCCCATGAAGATCATGATCTTGCAGCGCGGATCGCAGGCGCCGGAGGTCCACCACTTGGTGCCGTTGATCACCCACTCGTCACCCTCGCGCACGGCGCGTGCCTGCATGTTGGTGGCGTCGGATGAGGCCACGGCCGGCTCGGTCATGGCGAAGGCGGAACGGATCTCGCCGCGCAGCAGCGGTTCCAGCCACTGCCGCTTCTGCGCCTCGTTGGCGTAGCGCACCAGCACTTCCATGTTGCCGGTGTCCGGCGCCGAGCAGTTGAACGGCTCCGGCCCCAGCAGCGAGCGGCCCATGATCTCGGCCAGCGGCGCGTACTCCAGGTTGGTCAGGCCCGCGCCCAGCTCGGATTCCGGCAGGAACAGGTTCCACAGGCCTTCAGCCTTGGCCTTGGCTTTCAGTTCCTCCATGATCGCGGTCGGCTGCCAGCGGTCACCGCTGGCGACCTGCTGGTCAAAAATGGCTTCGGCAGGATAGACATGGCTATCCATGAACGCGGTGACGCGCTCGCGCAGCTGCTGAACCTTGGGCGAATAGGCGAAATCCATGGCGTTTGCATCCAGTTGGCGGTTGATGAATTGATGCTAGATCAGCGAAGACAATATGCCTAAACTATTTTCCTGGCGTATGAACATTCATAAGCCATATTCAGGTGAATATTGGTTAGGCTTGCTTTTCCCCCTCTCAGGAGCGCGCCCGGATGAATCTCGGCAAGGTTGATCTCAATCTGTTCATCGTTTTCGATGCGATCTATACGGAAGCCAACCTGACCCGGGCCGGGCAGATTGTCGGCATCACCCAGCCGGCCGTGTCGAACGCCCTCTCGCGCCTGCGCGAAACCTTCAACGACCCGCTGTTCCTGCGCACCGCCCAGGGCATGGTGCCCACGCCAATGGCACAGAACATCATCGGCCCGGTGCGCAACGCCTTGCAGTTGCTGCGGGTGTCCGTACAGGAAAGCCGCATCTTCAATCCCAAGGAAGCCAACAAGACCTACCGCATCAGCATGACCGACCTCAGCGAGGAAATGATCCTGCCGCCGCTGTTCCAGCGCCTGCGCCGGCAGGCCCCGGCGGTGCAGATCGAGAGTTTCCTCTCGCGCCGCCGCGAGACCACCAAGGAACTGGCCGCCGGCCGGCTGGATTTTGCCATCGACGCACCGCTCAATACCGACACCCAGGTGCGCCACGTCAAGCTGTTCGATGACCGCTATGTCTGCGCCATGCGCCAGGGTCACCCGCTGGCCAGGGACAAGATCAGCCTGGAGGAATACCTGTCGCTCAGCCATATCCAGATTTCCAGCCGCCGCAGCGGGCTGGGCTATATCGACCTGGCGCTGGGCAAGATGGGTCTGCAGCGCAAGATCGTCCTGCGCTCCCAGCATTACCTGATGGCGACCACGGTGATGCAGGGCACCGACATGGCGATCACCGTGCCCGAGTGCTTCGCGCGCAAGCACGACCTGCACTGTGTCGAGTTGCCGGTGGCCGGCATTCCTGCACTGGAATCGCACCTGTACTGGCACGAAAGCACCGACCAGGACCCGGCCAATCGCTGGATGCGTGAACAGATCATCGAAATTGCCCAGCAGGTCGGCGGCCAGAATCCTTGAGCAGCCGTCCCCTCCTCCGGCCGCGCCGGCACTTCGCGCTCCTGCTGGCTGCCGCGCTGCCGGCCGGCCTGAGCCTGGCCGAGGAACCCGGCCCCGAGGCCCCGCCACTGGTGATTACCGGTAGCCGCTATCAGGCCAGCAGCTTCAACCTGCCCTTCGCCGTGCAACGCGTCGACGCCGAGCAGGCCACCGCCGGCAAGCCCCGGGTCAACCTGTCCGAGGCCCTCAGCAGCGTGCCCGGACTGGTGGTGCAGAATCGCAGCAATTACGCCCAGGACCTGCAGATTTCCTCGCGCGGCTTCGGCGCCCGCTCGGCGTTCGGCATCCGCGGGATCAAACTGCTGGCCGACGGCGTGCCGCTCTCCAACCCGGACGGACAGGGCCAGGCGGCGACCTTCGACCTGGACACCCTCGACCACATCGAAGTCCTGCGCGGGCCGTTTGCCAATGTCTACGGCAGCAACTCGGGCGGTGTGATCCAGCTGTTTTCCCGCGACGGCGCCGGGCCACCGCGGGTGTCGGCCAGCACGGCCATGGCGGCCTGGGATACCCGGCGCTCGCAGGTGTCGGTCGAGGGGGGCAACCAACAGGCTGGCGTGCTGGTCAACCAGTCACACTTCAGCACCGACGGCTATCGCCAGCACAGCAGTGCCAGCCTCGACAAGACCTTCGCCAAGCTCACCCTGCATCCGGATGCCGAGAGCAGGCTGGCGCTGATCTACACCCAGCTCAACCAGAATGATTCGCTGGATCCGCAAGGCCTGACCTGGGATGAGTACACGGCCCGGCAGGATGCGGCCGCGCCGGGGGCACTGCTGTTCGACACGCGCAAGACCGTGGATCACTCCAGCCTGGCCCTCAATTTCGATCGCGATTTTTCCGCAGGCACCTGGCAGAACACCCTGTATGGCGGTACCCGGCATGTTACCCAGTACCAATCGATTCCGGTGGTGGTGCAGCTCAACCCCAAGTCTTCGGGTGGCGTGATCGACTTCGAGCGCAGCTTCCAGGGCGCCAGCACCCGCTGGATCCAGCCGCTGAACGTGTTCGCCGGCGCGCTTACAGTGACCAGCGGCCTGGAATACGATGCGTCCTCCGACGACCGCCAGGGCTACGAGAACTTCGTCGGCAGCACCCTGGGCGTCCAGGGCGCCCTGCGCCGCGACGAACAGGATGATGTCACCAGCCTCTCGCCCTTCGTCCAGGCTGCCTGGGAACTGGAGCGACTGCAGTTGCAGAGCGGCCTGCGCTACAACCATGTGGAATTCACGGTTGACGACACCTACATCACCGGCAGCAACGGCGACGACAGCGGCGGCGTCACCTACACCGACTACACGCCCAACCTGGGCGCCAGCTACCTGCTCAATCCGCAGCTGAGTGTCTACACCAGCTGGAGCCGCGGCTTCGAGACGCCGACCCTCAACGAGCTGTTCTATTCCGGGCCGGACGGACGCTTCGGCTTCGACCTGGCACCCGCCACCAGCGAGCAGTATGAAGTCGGCCTGAAGGCGCGCCTGGGCCGCAGCAGCAACCTGCAGCTGGCGCTGTTCCAGATCGATACCGAAGACGAGCTGGTGGTGCTCAGTTCCATCGGCGGCCGCACCAGCTACCAGAACGCGGCACAGACCGAGCGCCATGGCGTCGAGCTGGCACTCGACAGCCGGCTGAGCGAGACGCTCACCATGCGCCTGGCGGCCACTGCCATGAGTGCCATCTACAGCGAGGCGTTCGTCAGCCGTGGCAATACCATTGGCGCCGGCCGGCATATCCCCAACATTCCGGCGCGCAGCCTGTTTGCCGAACTGGCCTGGCAGCCTGCGGCAGGCTTCAGCACCGCGCTGGAGGGGATCTACCGCAGCAACCTCTACGTGGAAGACAGCAACGCCGCGAAGACCGCCCCCAGCTACAGCCTGTTCAACTGGCAGGCCCGGCTGGAGCAGCAGTTCGAGCAGCTGACCTTGAACCAGGTGCTGCGCATCGACAACCTGCTCGACCGCGACTACATCGGCTCGATCATCGTTGGCGACAGCAATGGCCGCTATTACGAACCGGGGCCCGAGCGCGCCTGGTATGTCGGTGCCGGGCTGGAATACCGCTTCGAGTAAGTCCTCCTCCCTGCACCGCACAACTAGTGCAGGAGCCAGCTTGCTGGCGATCAGTGCGCGAAGAGCAGCGCCAGCAGGCTGGCTCCTGCACAAGATCAATCTATTTGCAGGCTGAATGCGTAGCTAATTATTTTGCAGACGCTCTTCACATCTGCAGGTTGACGTTAACGTAAAGCTAGTTTACGTTAACGTCAAGCACATAGCCGAGGCCGCCCCATGGCCAGTCCCACCTACAGCATCTCCGACCTCGCCCGCGAGCTCGACATCACCGCTCGGGCCATCCGTTTCTACGAGGAACAGGGCATGCTCGCCCCCGAGCGCCGCGGCCTTGAGCGCATCTACCACGCCAAGGACCTGGTCGCCCTGAAGCTGATCCTGCGCGGCAAGCGCATCGGTTTTTCCCTGGCCGAGTGCCGTGAACTGATCGAGCTGTACGACCCGGCCAGCGGTAACCGCAAGCAGCTGGAGACCTTCATGCAGAAAATCACCGCGCGCCGCGAGCAGCTCGAACAGCAGCTGCTGGATATCGAGCAGATGCAGCTGGAACTCGATACTGCCGAGGAACGCTGCCGCACCGCGCTGGATGAAACCCTTTCGAAACAACAAGCTGGCTAACAAAACTCATTCAATTTCCCAGAGGTAACAGCATGTCCTACCCAACCCTGAACTTCGACCTTGGCGAAACCAACGACATGCTGCGCGACGCGGTGTACCAGTTCGCCCAGGCTGAACTGGCTCCGCGCGCCGCCCAAATCGACAGCAGCAACGAGTTCCCCATGGACATGTGGCGCAAGTTCGGCGACATGGGTTTGCTTGGCATCACCGTCTCCGAGGAGTTCGGCGGCAGCAACATGGGCTATCTGGCGCATACCATCGCCATGGAAGAAATCAGCCGCGCTTCGGCTTCGGTTGGCTTGTCCTACGGCGCGCACTCCAACCTGTGTGTGAACCAGATCTACAAGAACGGTACGCAGGCGCAGAAAGCCAAATACCTGCCCAAGCTGTGCAGTGGTGAGCACATCGGTGCGCTGGCCATGAGCGAGCCAAATGCCGGTTCCGACGTGGTGTCGATGAAGCTGCGTGCCGACAAGAAAGGCGACCACTATGTGCTCAACGGCAACAAGATGTGGATCACCAACGGCCCGGATGCGCATACCTATGTGATCTATGCCAAGACCGACGTAGCCGCCGGTTCCAAGGGCATGACCGCGTTCATCGTCGAGCGCGATTTCAAAGGCTTCTCCCGTCACCAGAAGCTCGACAAGCTGGGCATGCGTGGCTCCAACACCTGCGAGCTGGTGTTCCAGGATTGCGAAGTGCCGGCAGAAAACATTCTCGGTCAGGAAGGCCGTGGCGTGGCCGTGCTGATGAGCGGGCTGGACTTCGAGCGTACCGTGCTCTCCGGTGGCCCGACCGGGATCATGACCGCCTGCATGGACGTGGTGCTGCCCTATGTGCATGAACGCCGCCAGTTCAACCAGTCGATCGGCGAGTTCCAGCTGGTGCAGGGCAAGCTGGCCGACATGTATGCCGGCATGAACGCGTCCAAGTCTTACCTGTACAACGTGGCCAAGGCCTGCGACCGCGGCGAAGAATCGCGCAAGGATGCGGCGGCGGTGATTCTCTACACTGCTGAAATGGCCACCAAGATGGCCCTCGACGCCATTCAGCTGCTCGGCGGCAACGGCTACACCAACGAGTACCCGACCGGCCGCCTGCTGCGCGATGCCAAACTCTACGAGATCGGCGCCGGCACCAGCGAGATCCGCCGCATGCTGATTGGCCGCGAGCTGTTTAACGAAACCAAGTGACCGGTTTGCGGTGGATATGACCTTCGGTCGATATCCACCCTACGCCCGTATCACCTAACCGTAGGGTGGATAACCGCGCAGCGTTATCCACCATAGGCCGCCCCCATATGGAGCTCGCCGGATGACCATCCTTACCACCCAGATCAACCCCCGCAGCCCGGAGTACGCGACCAACCACGCGGCCATGTCCGGATTGGTCGAAAACCTGCATACCCTGCTCGCCCGCGTGCGTCAGGGTGGCGGTGCCAAGGCTCAGGAACGCCACACCTCACGCGGCAAACTGCTGCCGCGGGATCGGATCAACTGCCTGCTCGACCCCGGCTCGCCGTTTCTGGAAATCGGCCAGCTGGCCGCCCATGAGGTGTATGGCGAAGAGGTGCCGGCCGCCGGCGTGATTGCCGGCATCGGCCGGGTCGAGGGCGTCGAGTGCCTGATTCTGGCCAACGACGCCACGGTCAAAGGCGGCAGCTACTACCCGCTGACGGTGAAGAAGCACCTGCGGGCGCAGACCATCGCCCGTGAGAACCGCTTGCCATGCATTTACCTGGTGGACTCCGGTGGCGGCAACCTGCCACGCCAGGACGAGGTGTTCCCGGATCGCGATCACTTTGGGCACATCTTCTTCAACCAGGCCAACATGAGTGCCATGGGCATCCCGCAGATTGCCGTGGTGATGGGTTCCTGCACTGCCGGTGGTGCCTATGTGCCGGCCATGGCCGATGAGTCGATCATGGTGCGCAATCAGGCGACCATCTTTCTCGCTGGGCCTCCGCTGGTCCGCGCTGCCACAGGCGAGATCGTCAGTGCCGAGGACCTGGGTGGTGCCGATGTGCACTGCAAGACCTCCGGTGTCGCCGACCACTATGCAGAAAACGACGAGCATGCCCTCGCTCTGGCCCGCCGCTGCATCGCCAATCTGAACTGGCGCAAGCAGGGCGTGCTCAGTCTGCAGGAGCCACGCCTGCCGAACTACAGCGCCGACGAGATCTACGGGGTGATCCCGGCCGATGCCAAGCAGCCCTACGACGTGCGTGAAGTGATCGCGCGCATCGTCGACGGCTCGGTGTTCGATGAATTCAAGGCGCTCTACGGCACCACGCTGGTCACCGGTTTCGCGCATATCCAGGGGTATCCGATCGGCATCGTCGCCAACAACGGCATCCTCTTCGGCGAGTCGGCGCAGAAAGGCGCGCACTTCGTCGAACTGTGCTGCCAGCGCGGCATCCCGCTGCTGTTCCTGCAGAACATCACCGGCTTCATGGTCGGGCAAAAATACGAGGCCGCCGGCATCGCCAAGCACGGTGCCAAGCTGGTGACCGCGGTGGCCTGCGCCAAGGTACCGAAGTTCACCGTGATCATCGGTGGCAGCTTCGGCGCCGGCAACTATGGCATGTGCGGCCGTGCCTACGACCCGCGTTTCCTGTGGATGTGGCCGAATGCACGGATCTCCATCATGGGCGGCGAACAGGCCGCCGGCGTACTGGTGCAGGTCAAGCGCGAACAGCTGGAGCGTTCTGGCGAACAGCTCTCTGCCGAAGAAGAAGCCAAGATCAAGCAGCCGATCCTCGAACAATACGAGCGCCAGGGCCACCCCTACTATTCCAGCGCGCGGCTGTGGGATGACGGCGTGATTGACCCGGCGCAGACCCGCGAGGTTCTGGCGCTGGCACTGTCGGCCAGCCTCAACGCACCGATTGAGCCGACCACCTTCGGCGTATTCCGCATGTAAGCCCTATCAACACACCTTGCTTATGTACGAGCCAGCTTGCTGGCGATCAACCACCAAGATCGCGAGCAAGTTCGCTCCTACAGGAATCCAGAAATGACCGACTTTGAACATATTCAGCTCGAAATAGATGCCCGCGGCATCGCCACCTTGTGGCTGAACCGCCCGGACAAGAACAATGCCTTCAATAGCCAGACCATCCGTGAGCTGTTGCTGGCGCTTGACGCCGTCGGCGTCAACCCGGCCGTGCGCCTGCTGGTGCTGCGCGGCCGTGGCAAGCACTTCTGCGCCGGTGGCGACCTGGGCTGGATGCAGGAAGCCGCGACGCTGGACTTCAACGGCAATCTGGCCGATGCGCGTAACCTGGCCGAACTGCTGTACAACCTCTACCAGTTGAAGAAGCCAACCCTGGCGGTGGTTCAGGGCGCGGTATTTGGCGGCGGTGTTGGTCTGGTCAGCTGCTGCGACATGGCGATCGGCGCCGACAACGCGCAGTTCTCGCTGTCCGAAGTGCGCATCGGTTTGATGCCGGCGACCATCAGCCCGTTCGTGGTCAAGGCCATGGGCGCGCGTGCTGCACGGCGCTATTCGCTGACAGCCGAGCGCTTCGATGGCAACCAGGCTGCTGCACTGGGGCTGCTCAGCGAAGCCTACACACTGGACGAACTGGAAGCGCAGGCCGACAGCTGGATCAGCAACCTGCTGCTCAACAGTCCGCAGGCGCTGGTCGCCTGCAAGGCGCTGTACAACGAGGTGGGCGCCGGCGAACTGACCCCAGGCCTGCGCCGTTCCACCGAAGGCGCCATCGCCCGCATCCGCGTCAGCCCCGAGGGGCAGGAAGGTCTGCATGCCTTTCTGGAAAAGCGCAAACCGTCCTGGCAGGAGCAATAAGCAATGATCAGCACTCTTCTGGTGGCCAACCGCGGCGAGATCGCCTGCCGCGTGATGCGTACTGCCAAGGCCCTGGGCCTGACCACCGTGGCCGTACACAGTGCCGTCGACCACAATGCCCGGCATGTCCGCGAAGCCGATATCGCCGTCGACCTGGGCGGAGCCAAGCCGGCCGACAGCTACCTGCTGATCGACAAGCTCATCGCTGCGGCCAAGGCCAGCGGCGCCCAGGCGATCCACCCGGGCTACGGCTTCCTCTCCGAGAACGCCGGTTTCGCCCGCGCCATCGAGGCAGCCGGTTTGATCTTCCTCGGCCCGCCCGCCTCTGCCATTGATGCCATGGGCAGCAAATCCGCCGCCAAGGCCCTGATGGAAACCGCCGGCGTGCCGCTGGTGCCCGGCTACCACGGCGAGGCGCAGGATCTGGAAACCTTCCGCGCCGCCTCCGAAGTGATCGGCTACCCGGTGCTGCTCAAAGCCGCCGCCGGTGGCGGTGGCAAGGGCATGAAAGTGGTCGAGCGCGAGGCTGATCTGGACGAAGCCCTGGCCTCGGCCCAGCGCGAGGCGCTGTCGTCGTTCGGCGACGCGCGCATGCTGGTGGAAAAATACGTGCTCAAGCCGCGCCATGTGGAGATTCAGGTGTTTGCCGACAGCCACGGTAACTGCCTGTACCTGAACGAGCGCGACTGCTCGATCCAGCGCCGCCACCAGAAAGTGGTCGAGGAAGCGCCGGCGCCAGGGCTGACCCCGGAACTGCGTCGGGCCATGGGCGAGGCGGCGGTGAAGGCGGCTCAAGCGATAGGCTATGTAGGTGCCGGCACCGTGGAGTTCCTGCTGGATGCACGCGGGCAGTTCTTCTTCATGGAGATGAATACCCGCCTGCAGGTCGAGCATCCGGTCACCGAGGCCATCACCGGCCTCGACCTGGTGGCCTGGCAGATCCGCGTGGCGCGCGGCGAGGCCCTGCCGATCAACCAGGAACAGGTGCCGCTGCATGGCCATGCCATCGAAGTGCGACTGTATGCCGAGGATCCGGCGCAGGACTTCCTGCCCGCTTCCGGCACGCTCAAGCTCTATCGTGAAGCTGCTGCCGGCCCGGGCCGCCGGGTCGACAGCGGCGTGGCCGAAGGCGACGAGGTATCGCCGTTCTACGACCCGATGCTGGCCAAGCTGATCGCCTGGGGCGAAACCCGCGAAGAAGCCCGCCAGCGCCTGCTGGCCATGCTTGGCGAAACCGCGGTCGGCGGCTTCAGGACCAACCTCGGCTTCCTGCAACGCATCCTCGCCCACCCGGCATTTGCTGCGGCCGAGCTGGATACCGGTTTTATCCCGCGCCACGAAGCCCAACTGCTGCCAGCGCCCACTGAACTGCCGGCGGCGTTCTGGGAACTGGCCGGCGAAGCCATGCTGCAGAGTGATGCCCAGCGTGCCCGCGCCGACGATCCGCACTCGCCCTGGTCGGGCAACAGTGGCTGGCGCGCCTGCGGCCCGGCCGAAATTGATCTGCACCTGCAATGCAATGCTGAAAACCATCTGCTACACCTGCGTCACAACGGTCAGAGCCGCGCGATTCTGCGCAATGAGCAACTGGTGGTTGAGTCTGATGGCCTGCGCCGCCAGCACCTGGCTATCCGTCGCGGCAACAGCCTGTTCCTCGAATGGCAGGGCGATCTGCTGGATGTGCAGCGGGTTGACCCGATTGCTGAAGTCGAGGCCAGCCATCATCAGCACGGTGGCATGACGGCTCCGATGAACGGCAGCATCGTCCGCGTACTGGTGGAAGTCGGCCAGCAGGTGGAAGCCGGCACCGCACTGGTGGTGCTGGAAGCCATGAAGATGGAACACAGCATCCGTGCCGCCCACGCCGGCACGGTCAAGGCGCTGTTCTGTGCCGAAGGCGACATGGTCAGCGAAGGCAGCGCACTGGTGGAACTGGGCGAGGCCTGAGCTTCACTGACGTAGGATGGGTGGAGCGCAGCGATACCCATCGACCGTGCACCCAAGCGATGGGTATCGCCCAAGGGCTCAACCCATCCTACAAACCACGCCCACACGGAGATGCACAAGATGACAATGCCCAGCCATGTCCGCCTGGTCGAAGTCGGTCCGCGTGACGGACTGCAGAACGAGAAGCAGCCGATTGAGGTGGCCAACAAGGTGCGCCTGGTCGACGACCTGACCGACGCCGGCCTGTCCTACATCGAGGTCGGCAGTTTCGTCTCGCCCAAGTGGGTGCCGCAGATGGCCGGCAGCGCTGAGGTGTTCGCGCAGATTCAGCGCAAGGCGGGCGTTACTTACGCCGGGCTTACACCCAACCTGCAGGGCTTCGAAAGCGCGCTGCAAGCTGGCGTGCGTGAGGTGGCGGTGTTTGCTGCCGCCTCCGAAGCCTTCTCGCAGAAGAACATCAACTGTTCGATCAAGGAGAGCCTGGATCGCTTCATCCCGGTAATGGAAGCGGCCAGGGCCAACGATATCCGTGTGCGCGGCTATGTGTCCTGCGTGCTGGGTTGCCCCTACGAGGGTGCAATCGACCCGGCCCAGGTGGCCAGCGTGGCGGCTGAACTGTTCGCCATGGGCTGCTACGAGGTATCGCTGGGCGACACCATCGGTACCGGCACGCCCGGTGCAACACGCCGCTTGATCGAGACGGTCTCCGCACAGATTCCGCGAGAAAAATTGGCCGGTCACTTTCACGACACCTACGGCCAGGCCCTGGCGAATATCTACGCCAGCCTGCTGGAGGGCGTCAGCGTGTTCGACAGCTCGGTCGCCGGCCTCGGTGGCTGCCCGTACGCCAAGGGCGCATCCGGTAACGTAGCCAGCGAAGATGTGCTGTACATGCTCAACGGCCTGGGCATCCAGACCGGTATTGATCTGGACAAGTTGATTGCCGCCGGCCAGCGCATCTGCAGCCTGCTCGGCCGCAGCAATGGTTCCCGGGTGGCACACGCCCGGGTGTGCGCCTAACTCCTTTGACCCAACAGCGAGACGCCTCCATGAACAAGATCTACCCAAGTGCGGCTGCAGCCCTTGAGGGGCTGGTGGAAGACGGCATGACCCTGGCGGTCGGCGGTTTTGGCCTGTGCGGCATCCCCGAGGCGCTGATTGCCGCCCTGCGCGACACCGGCAAGAACAACCTGACGGTGATCAGCAACAACGCCGGCGTCGATGGCTTCGGCCTCGGCCAGCTGCTGGCTACCCGGCAGATCAGCAAGATGATTTCCTCTTACGTCGGCGAGAACAAGGAGTTCGAGCGCCAGTATCTCTCTGGCGAGCTGAAGCTCGACTTCACCCCGCAGGGCACCCTGGCCGAGAAGTTGCGTGCCGGTGGCGCCGGTATTCCGGCCTTCTTCACCAAGACCGGCTACGGCACGCTGGTCGCCGAAGGCAAGGAAACCCGCCAGTTCAATGGCGAGTGGTATGTGATGGAGCTGTCACTGACCGCCGACGTGTCGCTGGTCAAGGCGTGGAAGGCCGACCATTCCGGCAACCTGCTGTTCCGCAAGACCGCGCGCAACTTCAACCCGCTGGCGGCCATGGCCGGCAAGGTCTGTGTGGTCGAGGTCGAGGAAATCGTCGAGACCGGCACCTTTGAACCTGATCAGGTGCATCTGCCCGGGGTTTATGTGCAGCGCATTGTGCTCAACAGCAGCCCGGAAAAACGCATCGAACAACGTACCGTAAGGAGCGCCTGAGCATGGCCTGGACTCGTGAACAGATGGCGCAGCGCGCCGCACAGGAATTGCAGGACGGTTTCTACGTCAACCTCGGTATCGGTTTGCCGACACTGGTCGCCAACTACATTCCAGAAGGTATGGATGTCTGGCTGCAGAGCGAGAATGGCCTGCTCGGCATCGGCCCGTTTCCACGGGAAGATGAAGTCGATCCGGACCTGATCAACGCCGGCAAGCAGACCATCACCACCCTGCCCGGCAGCAGCTTTTTCAACAGTGCCGACTCCTTCGCGATGATCCGCGGCGGCCATATCAACCTGTCGATCCTTGGCGCCATGCAGGTGTCCGAGCACGGCGATCTGGCCAACTGGATGATCCCCGGCAAGATGGTCAAGGGCATGGGCGGCGCGATGGATCTGGTGGCCGGCGTCAAGCGCGTGGTGGTGCTGATGGAGCACACCGCCAAGGGCGGCGTGCACAAGATCCTCAAGCAGTGCGAGCTGCCGCTGACCGGGGTTGGCGTGGTCGACCGCATCATCACCGATCTGGCGGTGCTGGACGTCACCGACAACGGTTTGCAACTGGTAGAACTGGCCGAAGGGGTCAGCTTCGAGGCGTTACAAGCAGCTACCGGCTGCCCGATCCAGCAATAAGCCAACGCAGTTGATTGCGGTGATGTGTGTTCCGCAATCAACCCTTCTATTGGCTGTCGACTGTCGGCTTCAGGGCTTGGAGCGCGGCTTCGACTGACTCAAAGATCAGCTGCGTGCCTTCTGCTGATTTGCCTGTCTGGGAGTAGCGCTTTATTTCCTCCAGCACCCCCCGAGAAGTGGCCACGCACGCCAACCGGATATTTCGGCGATGCAACTCGCTATTGAGCTGGATCAGCGATTTGCCCGCCGAATAGTCAATGTCATTCACACCGGTGGCGTCGATCACAATCCAGCGCAGTTCGGATGAACTCCTTTCTGCCAGATGCACCACCTCCTCCATGAAGCGGCCGGCGTTGGCATAAAACAGGTTGGCCTCGAAACGGTAAACAATGATGTCCTTGGCGGCATACACATTTGCAGCCACCTTGACTGGCTGCAAATGGCCCTGATCATCGCTGCGCAGCACACTGGTGCGCGGCGCATAGGTATGCCTTACATGGGCAACCAGCGACATGATTACCGCGACGGCGATGCCATCCATTATGTCGAACACCAAAACGGTCAAACCGGTCGCCAGTGCAATGTAGAACTCTGACCGTTCAAACCGGTAGATATCCCTGAGGCCAGCGATATCGATCAATTTGAAGCCGACCAGAAACACAATAGCAGACAGCACTGCCATCGGCATTGAAGCTAAAGGGCCAGTCAGAAACAGCAATACCAGCATCACCACCAGTGCCGTGGTCACCTGTGCCAATTGGCTGTGGCCGCCGGCGCCATCGACCAGTTCGGTTTGTGTTGGCGTGCCGTTCACCACAAAAGTGCCGCTCAATGCCGCCATTGCATTGGCTCCGGCAAGCCCCACCAGATCGGAATTTTCATCGACCCGTTCACTGTGGCGCATGCCATAGGAACGCGAAGTGGCCGCGCTTTGCGCGATGATCACAACAAAACAGGTTGCGGCGGTGGTCAGCAGTTGATGCACGTGTGGCCAATGCAGAGCAGGCAATGAAAGCGTTGGCAAACCGCTGGGAATACTCCCGACCACTTCCACTCCCTGCCCGGCCAGATTGAAGAAATGACTGGCGCTGATCATGCCGACTACTGCCAGCAATGCACCCGGAACCTTTGGAGCCAGACGCCGGAAAGCGAGAATTATCAGAATAACCGCCAGCGATATGGTGGCAGTCAGCCAATGCCCTTGATCAGGCAAGCGCTGCATGACTGAAACGACTTGGTCAAAAGGTTCGCGGCTCAGGTTATGCAAGCCAAACAGACCGGCCAGTTGGCCGCAGGCCACCTGGACGCCGACCCCGGTCATGAAGCCGACAATCGCGCTGCGCGAGAGGAAATCGGCGAGAAAGCCCAATTGCAGGAAACGTGCTGCAAGCAGCAGCAGCCCGACGACGAACGCCACCAGGCTGGCAAGTCCCACGTACTCGGCGCTTCCGGCCGGTGCCAGGCTGATCAGCGAGGCCGCCAGAATAGCCGCCGTGGCCGAGTCGGCAGCCACCACCAGACGTCTCGAGCCACCCAGCAGGGCAAACGCCAGCAGGGGCAGGAGCAGTGTGTAGAAGCCGGTCACCACCGGTGTTTCGGCGATCTTGGTGTAGCCCATGGCCTGCGGAATGCCCGCGGCAGCCAGGGTCAGGCCGGCAAATATATCCCTGGGCAGCAGTTGCGGCCGGATTGGCAGGATACCGCTGAGGAGACGGATCTTCAGCGCCGAGGCGATCTGTTTGATGGTCAAGATGTGCGGACTCCCCCCAGGATTTTGATGCTGTGCAGGAATGCTCCCAGGCTGCATGCCATGCAAGGCGGTCCCGCGCGGTTGCCGCGACCTGACGGCACAGAGCCAATGGTGAGTCGTCACCGGCGCCTTTTGCAAGCTGGCGGCTGGGGTCAAGCGCGTGGTGATGCTGATGGAGCACACGGCCAAGGGTGGCGT
The DNA here is from genome assembly GCF_015637705.1 of Pseudomonas sp. N040. Classification (GTDB taxonomy): domain Bacteria; phylum Pseudomonadota; class Gammaproteobacteria; order Pseudomonadales; family Pseudomonadaceae; genus Aquipseudomonas. Next base: position 133,796 of record NZ_JADOBE010000007.1, read on the forward strand.
GCACAAGATCCTCAAGCAGTGCGACCTGCCGCTGACCAGGGTTGGCGTGGTCGACCGCATCATCACCGATCTGGCGGTGCTGGATGTGACCGACACGGGCCTGCAACTGGTGGAACTGGCCGAAGGCGTCAGCTTCGAAGAACTGCAGGCGGCTACCGGCTGCAGCGGGCAGCTCAGAACGAGCGCCCGGGCTCCTCCGGATCTTCCTCGGGCAACACTTCCAGCTTCAATTCCATGCCCCAGCCGGCCGCCGCTGGCGCGGCGGGAACGGCAACGGCAGGTACGGCGAGCGCTGCCGGATCCTCCTTGTACAGTTTGAGCTTGAGGCGCACGTTGTTCGCCGAATCGGCGTTCTTTACCGCTTCCTCTTCGTCGATCACACCCTCGCGGACCAGTTCGATCAGTGCCTGGTCGAAAGTCTGCATGCCCAGGTTGCGCGACTTCTCCATGATCTCCTTGATCTCGGACAACTCGCCACGCTTGATCAGATCGCGCACCGTGTGGGTACCCAGCAGCACCTCGACGGCGGCGCGGCGCTTGCCGTCCACCGTCTTGACCAGGCGCTGGGAAACGAAGGCCTTGAGGTTGTTGCCCAGGTCGCTGAGCAGCTGCGGACGGCGCTCCTCGGGGAAGAAGTTGATGATCCGGTCCAGCGCCTGGTTGGCGTTGTTGGCGTGCAGGGTGGAGATCGCCAGGTGCCCGGTGTCGGCGAAAGCCAGCGCGTGTTCCATGGTCTCGCGGTCGCGGATCTCGCCGATCAGGATCACGTCCGGCGCCTGGCGCAGGGTATTTTTCAACGCCGCATGGAAACTGCGGGTATCCACCCCGACTTCGCGCTGGTTGATGATCGACTTCTTGTGCCGGTGCACGTACTCCACCGGGTCCTCGATGGTGATGATGTGGCCGCTGCTGTTGCGGTTGCGGTAGTCGATCAGTGCCGCCAGGGAGGTCGACTTGCCCGAGCCGGTGGCACCGACGAACAGCACCAGGCCACGTTTTTCCATGATCACCTTGAGCAGCACTTCCGGCAGCTTGAGGTCCTCGAAGGTAGGGATTTCCATCTTGATGTTGCGCGCCACGATCGACACTTCATTGCGCTGTTTGAAGATGTTGATGCGGAAACGACCGACATTGGCGATCGAGATCGCCAGGTTCATTTCCAGTTCGCGCTCGAACTCGATGCGCTGCTCGCTGTCCATGATACTGGCGGCGATGGCGGCGACATCGCCGGACTTGAGCGTCTCATTGCTGATCGGCTTGAGCACGCCATTGAACTTGGCGCAGGGCGGCGCGCCAGTGGACAGGTAAAGGTCGGAACCATCCTGGCTGGCCAGGACTCTGAGCATCGAGGGGAGATCCATTGGGTGCAATTCCGTCGGTAAAGGCTTGATGAGGCGACTCTGGCGCAGTACTGATCAGCAGCGTCTGGCTGGCCTGAAAACAGGCGCCATTCTGCTGCTGCCGACAATGCTGGCACAATAGCCACTGGCAATTTTGAGGACCCCCTGATGGCAAAGGCAATGGCTCGCCACATTCTGCTCAAGACCGAGGCCGAGGCCCAGCAACTCAAGCAGCGCCTGGCCAAGGGCGAAGCCTTCGATGTCCTGGCAAGGAAGTACTCGACCTGTCCCTCCGGCAAGCGCGGCGGCGATCTCGGCGAGGTGCGCCCCGGGCAGATGGTGCGCGCGGTCGAACAGGTGATCTTCAAGAAGGCCCTGGGTGAAGTACACGGTCCGGTAAAGAGCCAGTTCGGCTACCATCTGATCCAGGTCTTCTTCCGCGAGTGACGCCCAGATGACACCCGTACAGATTGCCGACTGCTGCCTGAGCCTGCCGGGGGCGCGCAGCGACTTCAAATGGGGTGGCGTGCAGGTATTTTCCATCGCCGGCAACAAGATGTTTGCCCTGCTCGACCTGAATGGCAGCGGCAACCTGGCCTTCAAGGTAGATGACGACCTGTTTCTTGGCTATTGCGACCGCCCCGGCATGCGTCCGGCCCCCTACCTGGCCCGGGCCCACTGGATCAGCCTGACGCCGCCCTACCAGGCCAGCCCTGGCGAGCTGCAGCAGTTGCTCAGGCGCTCCCATCAACTGGTGGTCGCCCGCCTGCCGAAGATCCGCCAGATCGGCCTGTTGCTCGACCAGTAGTCACGTCGCGGATGTCCTGAGCGCGGCAAACGGCTACAATCGCGCCCTTTTGCGCAGCCGCGCCTGCTTCTTCTGGGAAAATTTCCGTGATTTCAACCGCAAACATCACCATGCAGTTCGGTGCCAAGCCGCTGTTCGAGAACGTATCCGTCAAGTTCGGCGGCGGCAACCGCTACGGTCTGATCGGGGCCAACGGCTGTGGCAAGTCGACTTTCATGAAGATCCTCGGCGGTGACCTCGAACCCTCCGGCGGCCAGGTGATGCTCGAGCCGAACGTACGCTTGGGTAAGTTGCGCCAGGACCAGTTCGCCTACGAAGAGTTCAGCGTGATCGATACCGTGATCATGGGCCATGAAGAACTCTGGGCAGTCAAGGCCGAGCGCGACCGCATCTACTCGCTGGCGGAGATGAGCGAAGCCGACGGCATGGCCGTGGCCGAACTGGAAACCGAGTTCGCCGAGCTGGACGGCTACACCGCCGAATCCCGGGCTGGCGAACTGCTGCTGGGCCTGGGGATCGGCATCGACCAGCATTTCGGCCCGATGAGCGAGGTCTCGCCCGGCTGGAAGCTGCGCGTGTTGCTGGCCCAGGCGCTGTTCTCCGACCCCGAAGTGTTGCTGCTGGACGAACCCACCAACCACCTGGACATCAACACCATCCGCTGGCTGGAGAACATCCTCACCACGCGCAACAGCACCATGATCATCATTTCCCACGACCGCCACTTCCTCAACAGCGTGTGCACCCACATGGCTGACCTGGACTACGGCGAACTGCGGCTGTTCCCCGGCAACTACGACGAGTACATGACCGCCGCCACCCAGACGCGCGAGCAACTGCTGTCGGACAACGCCAAGAAGAAGGCGCAGATCAACGAGCTGCAATCCTTCGTCAGCCGCTTCTCGGCCAACGCCTCGAAAGCCAAGCAGGCCACCTCGCGCGCCAAGCAGATCGACAAGATCCAGCTGGCCGAGGTCAAGCCGTCCAGCCGCGTCAGCCCGTTCATCCGCTTCGAACAGGCCAAGAAGCTGCACCGCAATGCCGTGACCGTGGAACACATGGCCAAGGGCTTCGACGGCAAGATCCTGTTCAAGAATTTCGGCTTCACCGTCGAAGCCGGCGAGCGCGTGGCCATCATTGGCCCCAACGGCATCGGCAAGACCACCCTGCTGCGTACCCTGGTCGGCGAACTGACCCCGGATGCCGGCTCGGTGAAGTGGACCGAAAGCGCCGAGCTCGGCTACTACGCCCAGGACCATGCGTATGACTTCGAGGACGAGGCCACCCTGTTCGAATGGATGGGTCGCTGGACACAAGGCGGCGAACAGCTGGTGCGCGGCACGCTGGGGCGCATGCTGTTTTCCAATGACGAGATCCTCAAGTCGGTCAAGGTGATCTCCGGCGGCGAACAGGGCCGCATGCTGTTCGGCAAGCTGATCCTGCAAAAGCCCAACGTGCTGATCATGGACGAACCGACCAACCACCTCGACATGGAATCCATCGAGGCACTCAACCTGGCCCTGGAGAACTACCCCGGCACACTGATCTTCGTCAGCCATGACCGCGAGTTCGTTTCCAGCCTGGCGACCCGGATCATCGAACTGTCGGCAGACGGCATCACGGACTTCAGCGGCAGCTACGACGATTACCTGCGCAGCCAGGGTGTGCTTGTCTGATTGAGCGCCGGCAGCTGACCCGCACAGGGTTGGCTGCCGGAACTGCCGGGCCACTGGGCCGGACAAACAGCAGCCAATAAAAAGCCCCGAACCAGTCGGGGCTTTTTATGTCCCGGCCACATTGCTGCGGCCGGATCAGGCCGATGTTACTTGGCCTGGGCTTCCACGCTGGCTTCAACCCGACGGTTCAGCGCACGACCTTCAGCAGTCGCATTGTCGGCAACCGGCTGGCTCTCGCCTTCACCGACAGCGCTGACGCGCTCGGCGGCTACACCGTACTGATCAACCATGACCTGGCGCACTGCATCGGCACGACGCTGCGACAGCTGCTGGTTATAGGCATCAGAACCCACGGAGTCGGTGTGACCTTCGACGGTGGTGGTGGTCTGCGGATACTGGTTCATGAAATCGGCAACAGTCTTGATTTCGGAATAGCTTTCCTGCTTGACCGCCGCCTTGTCGAAGTCGAACTTGACGTCCAGCTCGACACGCACGGCTTCGGCGGCCGCCGGACAACCATCCGCATCGACCGTCACGTTGGCTTCGGTACCCGGGCACTTGTCGAGGTCATCGCACACGCCATCATTATCAGCGTCAGTGCAGGCCACAGGCGCGGCCGGAGCCGGCTCTTCGATCTTCTTGCCAGCACCGCCAAAATTGGCGCCAACCGACAGGCCGGCCATGTACTCGCTGTCGCCAGCGTCAAGGTTGTGCATGCCGGTAACACCCGCACCGGCAAACAGGTTTTCGGTGAAGTAGTACTTCAGGCCTGCACCGATGTCGACGAAGGTGCTGCGGTCGCGGCCGCCACGGGCATCCTGGCCAATGCTCTGGTGCGCAACGCCAGCGAGGAGGTACGGACGCAGGCCGACACCGGGAGTGCCGAAGTTGTAGGTGGCATTCAGGGCGCTGAGGCTGCCCTTGATGTTCTTGCCGGAAGTTTCCCCACGCATGTCGTGGTACTCGCCGTAGGACAACCCCAGGGCAACGTCATCGGTCAGGTAGTAGCCCAGCGAGCCGCCCAGCAGAGCACCGTGATTACCCAGGTCACGGCTGCTATCCGGGACGTAGTACTGGTCAAAAGCCTCCACTTCAACAGCGCCCTGGCCTTGCGCCTGCACGCCCATGGAAACGGCAACCATCAAGGCGCTGAGTACCAAGCCTGCGGATTTGTGCATGTTCATTGTAGATTCCCCATCATGTGTTGTTGCTAAGACATTGAGCCAAATGGCTTTTTAACCAAGTAATAATAGCAGCAAAGGACTGAGCCCATCAATCTGCAGCATCTTCCGGGGCCAGGTTGTCCCGCAGCCGGTCGAGCGCGCGCTTGTAGCGCATCTTGGTGGCGCTCAAGCCCATGTGCATGATGTCGGCAATTTCCTGGAACTCGAGCTCGGCCACAAAGCGCAGCACCAGGATTTCCCGGTCGATCGGATTGACGTGCACCAGCCAGCGATCCAGCCCGCCCTGACCTTCGGCCTTGGGCGCGTGCTCATCCGACACCTCATCAAGCGGCTCGAGTGCCAGGGCATCGGCCAGCCGGCGCTTGCGCCTGTCCTTGCGGTACTGGGTGATGCATTCGTTGTAGGTAATGCTGTACAGCCAGGTCTTGAACTTCGACTTGCCTTCGAAGTTCTTCAAGCCATAGAGAACCTTGAGCATGACTTCCTGGCAGACGTCGTCGGCATCGCGTTCATTGTTGAGGTAGCGCGCGCAGACATTGAACAGGGTCCGCTGATAACGCCGCATCAGCTCCTCATAGGCCCGGGTGACATGGAAAAGCTCCACACGGGCGCGCTCGACCAACTCTTCATCAGTCAGGTCGCGGGGGTTGTAGCGCGCTTGCAGGGGTTGAGGCTGATTCAAGAGGAGTTGGGCCGACAGTCAGGTCAGAAGTAAGCAGATCCGCGCCAGGCGGTCTGTCACCAAACTACATTAGCAGCTAGGCCAATGCTCTAGCGTGAAGATACCGACTGCTCGAGCAGCAAGCGGTTGGCTATCGAGACCATCTCCCCGCTGTCCGTCACCAGCAACGTCTTGACCGTGCCAATTTCCTCGATCTGCCCCTCAACCTCGCCGACTCGCACCGTTTGCCCGACCTGGTACAACTCGCGCACATAGATCCCCGAGAGTATCTGCTGGGCTATGTCACGGCTACCAAGCCCCATGGCCAGGGCCATCGCCAGGCCGATGGAGATCAGCACGATGGCGATGACGTTGTTCAGCAGGTCGGTCTTGATTTCCAGCTGGCCAATGGCCACCGAGATGCTGATGATGATCACCATGGCCTGGGCAATGCGCCCCAGGCTGTTGGCATAGTCCAGCCCGACACCTTCGGCAGCGCCGCGCAACAGGCTGGCCGCCAACTGCGCCAGCAGCACGCCGGCGAGCAGTACCAGTGCGGCGGCAAACACTTTCGGCAAGTACAGGGCAAACACGTCGAGGGTCGCCGATACACGCTCCAGACCCAGCGACTCGGCCGCCGAAACCAGGAAGATCAGCAGCACGAACCAGTAGACGATCTTGCCGACCAGGGTGGATACAGGGACCTGGATGCCCACCCGGGACAGCAGCTTGGTCAGCCCGGCGCCGGCCATCAGGCGATCCAGTCCGAGCTTGGCCAGCAGCTTGGACAACAGCGTATCGAGCAGCTTGGCCACCACGAAGCCGAGCAGGACCACGATCAGGGCGCCAAACAGCCGCGGGATGAACACCCCGACCGAGCTCCACATGGTGCTCATCGCATTTACCAGGCTCTGGGTCCAGGGATCGTGTTCCATAGTCATTCAGCCTTGTCGGATGGGTGGGAAGAGTTACTGTTGCGGGATACCGGAGCAAGATGCTCGGATGCGCTGTTCAGGGCAAGCATCAGCGCTTCAAACCAGTGGCCGGCGAGGCTGAACAGGTCGCCGGCGCCGACCTGGCGATTGGCCGTTCGCAAAACACGATCCAGCGTGCGCCGGTCATCATGTTCAGTTGCGGACGTGCGCATCAGACTGCGCAGGGATTCTTCGAATGGATCCTGCATGCTCACCTCGGATAGGACTGTCTGGCTAGACGCACCGCCGCTGGCTGGCGTCACATCAGACCATCAAGCGTAAACGACGAAATAGCCACCATTGCAACAGGCCAATCCCCAGCATGGCCAGGCAAACGATCTTGAAGGCATGCGGATAGTCGCTGCCCGGAATGCCGGCAACATTGATCCCCAGCAGTCCGGTGAGAAACGTAAGCGGCAGGAAAAAACCGGTAACGATGGCGAACAGGTACATGACCCGGTTCATCCTTTGTCCCATGCGCTGGTGCTCGGACTCCAGGACCAGTCCGACCCGTTCGCGAATCAACTCGAGTTCCTCCAGGTGGCGCGTCAGGCTGTTGCCCAGCTCGTTCCAGTCCTTGGCCTGCTCGCCCACGAACCAGGCAAATTTATCCTTGGCCAACTCGAAGAAGATGTCTCTCTGCGGCGCCAGGAACCTGCGCAGGCTGGCCGAACGACGCTTGGCAGTGACCATTTTGGTGTGGTCTGGCGAATAACCTTCATTGAGCTCGATCTGTTCGTCCTCGCTGTCGACCAGCTCCGCGAGCTCGGCCACCAGCGGGTCGATCTTGTCTGTCATCAAGTCGGCCAGGCGCAGCACCAGGCCTTGGGCTGTTGCCGGGCCCTTGCCGGCAGCCAGCTCGCCAGTCAGCTCGGCGCGAGCGCGCAAGTGGCGCATGCGCAGCGAGATGACCCGGTTCTGTTCCACAAATATCCGCAGCGAAACCATGTCTTCCGGCTCGGCATCCGGATTGAGGTTGACCCCGCGCAGGAACACCAGCAACTGCTGTGCATCCGGCTGAACAACCCGCGGTCGCGTGCCCTCTTCCAGCAACAGATCGCAGGCAAACGCACTCAGCCCGCTGCGCTCGCGCAACCACCGCTGCGCCTGCGGGTGGCTGCGGTCCAGATGCAGCCAGAGTGTTTCCTGCTCGCCCAGCTGCAGGCTGTCCAGATCCGCCCGGGTTGTCCGGCGGGCAGAACCGTGCCCGTCGAGCACCAGCGCCTCGATCAGCCCCCACTCGCCAACATCCGCATGTTCGCTGGAAAAATCCATCAGGAGACCCTTGCCGTACTAGGGCATTGCCAGCGCTTGTGGTGAAACCAGGATGCCGTTGTTGTCGGCATAGACGTATTGCCCGGGAATGAAGGTGACCCCGCCGAAAGTAACCGCGACATTCAGGTCGCCAATATTGCGCTTGTCGGTCTTCATCGGGTGGCTGGCCAGCGCCTGCACGCCCAGATGGGTTTCAGCCAGTACATCCACGTCACGCACACAGCCATAAATGACCATGCCTTCCCAGCCGTTCTTGGCCGCTTTATCCGCAATCATGTCGCCCAGCAAGGCCCGGCGCAGGGAACCGCCACCGTCCACTACCAGCACCTTGCCATGCCCCGGCAGGTCGGCCTGGGATTTCACCAGAGAGTTGTCTTCATGGCACTTGATGGTGACGATCTCGCCACCAAAAGAGTCGCGGCCACCAAAGTTGCTGAACATCGGCTCGACCACCTGAACCAGTTCAGGGTAGGCATCGCACAGGTCGGGGGTGACATATTGCATGAGGAAGCTCCGTGGTTTGACAAGTGGATCAACGCGCTAACCGGTCCGGTCGCGCGCAGGGGACTGTGGCTAATGTACCAGCGCCAGGCACCCTGCATCGAGCGCCGCCAGACATGAGCACCGGCTTCAGCCTGCCAGCCGTTCGCCCTGGGGCTGCTCGACATGCTGCTGGTTGAGCCATGCCACAGCCAATGGCCAGACCTCCAGTGCCGCCGGCTTGCTGACGAGCATCTCGACATGCCCGTAATCCGCGCTGAAACCCTCGCTGCGCGCGAGCACGATGAATTGTTTGCCAGACGCGCCAAATTGCTTGAACAGCTTGCGGCAAGCCCAGACCGGATCACCCTGATCAGCCTTGGCGGAGACCGCCATGACCGGTATCCGTACCGCCGGCAGACCTGCCCACCAGTCCGACAACCGGTCACCGAAGCGCCCGAACAGGCCATGCCAGCGCAAGGTTTCGATGGCGACGCCAATCGGCTCATCCTCGGGGCCGCGATCCAGGCGCGAACCTGAAATGACCTTGCAGCGCCGCAACAGACAGCGCCCGGCCCACTCCACCGGTGGGAACTTGAGCAACCGCATTGCCTTGCTCACCTGGCTGCCGAACAGCGCCAGCGAAGCCGCATTATGCTCGTCCAGATACCTGCCACCCGAGGCTGCGGCGAGGGTTACGCCCCCCATCGAATGCCCCATCCAGTGTGGTATCCGGGCCGTTTGCTCCTGCACAAAGGCGGCAATCGCCGGCAAGTCGTAACGCGCGTAATCGGCGATGGTGTTCAGTCGGTAGTTGCGGTTGCGGGGCGACAGCCCATGCCCACGCATTTCTGCCAGCCACACATCAAAACCGGCGCGGGCCAGATAGGCCCCCAGGCCAACCCCAGCGGGCGAGTACCAGAAACGCCGGTTGGAAAAGCTGCCGTGCAGCAAGATCACCGGTATCCGGCCCGGCGCCGGACAATCCGCGGCGCCAAGGCGAGTCAACGCCAGTTCGACGCTGGCGTCGGGACTGTTATTGGGCTTGAGCCGGTAGACATCCTCGGTGAGATCGCCGCGCAACTCGGCACTCACCAGCGAAACGGGGAACAGCTTGCTACTGCTTTGCATACATTGATCTTGCATAAAAAAGGGCAGGCTTTCACCTGCCCTCTTGGACTGTTGTGGTGAATCAGTTCAAGCGTTGGATTCAGCCAGGAAGAACCAGGTATCCAGCACCGAGTCCGGGTTCAGCGATACGCTTTCGATGCCCTGTTCCATCAGCCAGCGCGCCAGATCGGGGTGATCGGATGGCCCCTGGCCGCAAATGCCGATGTATTTTCCGGCTTTGAGGCAAGCCTGGATGGCATTCGACAACAGCTTCTTCACCGCCGGATCACGCTCGTCGAACAGATGGGCGACAATCCCCGAATCGCGGTCCAGGCCCAGGGTCAGCTGGGTCAGGTCGTTGGAACCGATCGAGAAGCCGTCGAAGAACTCGAGGAACTCTTCGGCCATCAGGGCATTGGACGGCAACTCGCACATCATGATGACGCGCAGGCCATTCTCGCCGCGCTTGAGGCCGTTGCTGGCCAGCAGGTCGATCACCTGACTGGCCTCGCCCAGGGTCCGCACGAACGGCACCATGATTTCCACATTGGTCAGGCCCATTTCATTGCGGACTTTCTTCATGGCCCGGCATTCGAGCTCGAAGCAGTCGCGGAAGGACTCGCTGATATAGCGCGAAGCCCCGCGGAAACCGAGCATGGGGTTCTCTTCTTCCGGCTCGTAGAGCTTGCCGCCGATCAGGTTAGCGTACTCGTTGGACTTGAAGTCGGACAGGCGCACGATCACCTTCTTCGGCCAGAAAGCTGCCGCCAGGGTGCTGATACCCTCGGCCAGCTTCTCGACATAGAAACCGACCGGATCGGGGTATCCGGCAATGCGCTTCTCCACGCTGCCCTTGATGTCCGCGGGCAGGCTGGCAAAGTTCAGCAGCGCCTTGGGGTGCACACCAATCATGCGGTTGATGATGAATTCCAGGCGCGCCAGGCCAACACCGGCATTCGGCAGTTGTGCGAAATCGAAGGCCCGATCCGGATTGCCGACGTTCATCATGATCTTGAACGGCAGATCCGGCATCGCATCTACCGAGTTCTTGCGGATATCGAAGCCCAGCTGGCCCTCGAAAATCAGCCCGGTATCGCCCTCGGCGCAGGACACCGTGACCCGCTGGCCATCCTGCAGCACACTGGTGGCATTGCCGCAGCCAACCACCGCCGGGATACCCAGTTCGCGGGCAATGATGGCCGCATGGCAGGTACGCCCGCCGCGATTGGTGACGATGGCGCTGGCGCGCTTCATCACCGGTTCCCAGTCCGGATCGGTCATGTCGGAGACCAGCACATCGCCGGGTTGTACCTTGTCCATTTCCGAAACGTCGCGGATGACCTTGACCGGACCGGCGCCAATGCGCTGGCCGATGGCACGCCCCTCGACCAGAACCTTGCCCTTTTCCTTCAGCAGGTAGCGTTCCATGACGTTCGCACCGTCACGGCTTTTCACAGTTTCCGGGCGCGCCTGGACGATGTACAACTTGCCGTCATCACCATCCTTGGCCCACTCGATGTCCATCGGCCGCTCGTAGTGTTTCTCGATGATCAGTGCCTGCCTGGCCAGTTCGGTGACCTCGGCATCGCTCAGGGAAAAGCGTGCACGCTCGGCATGCTCGACTTCGACGGTCTTGACCGAGCGACCGGCCTTGCCTTCGTCGCCATAGACCATCTTGATCGCCTTGCTGCCCAGGTTGCGCCGCAGGATCGCCGGGCGCCCGGCTTCCAGGGTCGGCTTGTGGACATAGAATTCGTCGGGATTGACCGCACCCTGCACGACGGTTTCGCCCAGGCCGTAGGCGCCGGTAATGAACACCACATCGCGGAAGCCGGACTCGGTATCCAGGGTGAACAGCACTCCGGCGGTACCGGTTTCCGAGCGGACCATGCGCTGCACGCCAGCAGACAATGCGACATGACGGTGATCAAAGCCCTGGTGCACGCGATAGGCAATGGCGCGGTCGTTGAACAGCGAGGCGAAGACTTCCTTGGTGGCACGAATCACGTTGTCCACACCGCGGATATTGAGGAAGGTTTCCTGCTGGCCGGCGAACGAGGCGTCGGGCAGATCCTCGGCGGTGGCCGATGAGCGCACGGCAACGGCCATGTGCTCGTTGCCCGCGGACATTTCCGCGAAGGCCTGGCGAATATCGACATTCAGCTGTTCGGGGAACTCTGCTTCCATGATCGACTGGCGAATCTTTGCACCGGTCCTGGCCAGCGCATTGACATCATCCACATCCAGCGCATCGAGTGCGTCATGGATCTGGTCATTCAGACCACTCAGTTCGAGAAAGTCACGATAGGCCTGGGCTGTGGTGGCAAAGCCGCCGGGAACCGATACGCCGGCACCCGCCAGATTGCTGATCATCTCGCCAAGGGAAGCGTTCTTGCCCCCCACTCGCTCGACATCATGTGCGCCAAGCTTATCGAGGGAAACTACATACTCAACCAAGATGATCTCTCCAATAGTCTGCTGGGGGCTCTGCACAGAGCCAGGTGGCCTGCGCTCAAGAATTGCCGTGCGGTGGCCTGCCACACAAAATTAGGTAACAATGCCGGCCAATTCCCGACCTCAAAAGCGGGCCCATGATAGCCGAGAACAGCTCTTACCTTAAGGCCTTTGGCACAAATGAAACGAACCGCTTTCTTCATCTCCGATGGCACCGGAATCACCGCCGAAGCACTTGGCCAGAGCCTGCTGGCACAGTTTGAAATGTTCAACTTCACCAAGCTGACCCGCCCCTACATCGACAACATCGACAAGGCCAACCTGATCGTACAGCAGATCAATAGCGCCGAGCAGGCTGACGGGGCGCGCCCGATCATCTTCGACACGGTGGTCAACCAGGAAATCCGCGAGGTCATCGCCACTTCCAACGGTTTCATGATCGATATCTTTTCGACCTTTCTTGCCCCGCTTGAACAGGAGCTGATTTCGCAGTCGTCCTATACGGTCGGCAAGTCGCACTCCATCGGCGAGGACTCGAACTACATGGAGCGCATCAACGCGGTCAACTTCGCCCTCGACAACGATGACGGTGCCCGTACCCACTACTACGACAAGGCCGACCTGATTCTGGTCGGCGTGTCGCGCTGTGGAAAAACCCCGACCTGCCTGTACATGGCCATGCAGTTCGGCATCCGTGCAGCCAACTACCCGCTGACGGAAGAGGACATGGAGCACCTGCAACTGCCGGCTGCCCTGAAGCCTTACAAGCACAAGCTGTTCGGCCTGACCATCGACCCGCAGCGGCTCAGCGCGATCCGCAACGAACGCAAGCCCAATAGCCGCTACTCGAGCTTTGCCCAGTGCGAATTCGAGGTCCGCGAGGTCGAACAGCTGTTGCGCAAGGAAAACATCCCCTTCATCAACTCCACGCATTTTTCCGTGGAGGAAATCTCCGCGAAAATCCTGGTGGAAAAAGGTGTGGAGCGTCGCCTCAAGTAGGATGGGTTAGCCGCACCCTGGCGATACCCAGCGCTCCCGATGCGATGGGTATCGCTGCGCTCCACCCATCCTGCGACTCAGAAGCTGTCGCCCGGCACGCGCACCCAGCCTTCCATCAGGATCCGCGCACTGCGGCTCATGATCGCCTTGGTCACCGTCCATTCGCCATCGACCTGGGTGGCTTCGGCGCCGACCCGCAGGGTGCCGGACGGATGGCCGAAGCGCACCGCGGTGCGCCCACCGCCACCGGCTGCCAGGTTGACCAGGGTTCCCGGCACCGCCGCGGCAGTACCAATGGCCACGGCTGCCGTGCCCATCATGGCGTGGTGCAGCTTGCCCATGGACAGCGCACGCACCAGCAGGTCGACCTCGCTGGCGGCGATCGTCTTGCCGCTGGAGGCGACGTAGTCCTTCGGTTTGGCGACGAAGGCGATCTTCGGCGTGTGCTGCCGCTTGAGCGCCTCTTCCGGCGACGCGATCAGCCCCATTCTTAGCGCACCGGCGACGCGGATGGCCTCGAAGCGGGCCAAGGCGGCCGGGTCGGTGTTGATCGCCTCGCGCAGCTCGGTGCCGGTGTAGCCGATGTCCTCGGCATTGACGAACACGGTGGGGATACCGGCGGTGATCATGGTCGCCTTGAGTGTGCCGATGCCGGGCACCTCGAGATCGTCGACCAGGTTGCCGGTGGGGAACATCGAGCCGCCCTCTTCCGCGTCATCGGATGGGTCAATGAATTCCAGCACGATCTCGGCCGCCGGGAAGGTCACGCCGTCCAGCTCGAAGTCGCCGGTTTCCTGAACCTGGCCGTTGCTGACCGGCACGTGGGCAATGATGGTTTTCTGGATGTTGGCCTGCCAGATACGCACCACGCAGGTGCCGTCCTGCGGGATGCGCGCCGGATCGACCAGGCCGGCATGGATGGCGAAGGCCCCCGCAGCGGTGGACAGGTTGCCACAGTTGCCGGACCAGTCGACGAAGGCCTTGTCGATCGACACCTGGCCATAGAGATAGTCCACATCGTGCCCGGGCACGCTGCTCCTGGACAGGATCACGCACTTGCTGGTGCTGGAGGTGGCGCCGCCCATGCCGTCGATATGCGCAGCATAGGGATCGGGGCTGCCGATCACGCGCATGAACAGTTTGTCACGTGCCTCCCCCGGCACCTGGCAACGCTCGGGCAGGTCCTGCAGGCGGAAGAACACGCCCTTGCTGGTGCCGCCACGGATATACGTGGCCGGCACTTTGATCTGGGGTACATGGGACATCGAGTTACTCCTCAAGCTGAATTCTGCTGGCCATTTGTTCAGCGACCCGGGGCAGAAACTGCACCGGGTCGCTGAGTTGGACCAAGGTAACGCTCAGCCTTTAGGCCGTGGTCGACTCCAGGAAGTCCTGGGCGAAGCGCTGCAGCACGCCACCGGCGTTGTACACGTTGACTTCGGCGGCGGTATCCAGACGGCAGGTCACCGGCACCTTGGTCACTTCACCGTTCCTGCGATTGATCACCAGCGTCAGATCGCAACGCGGCGACAGCGCGCCCTGGATGTCATAGGTTTCAGTGCCGTCGAGGCCAAGGGTCAGGCGGGTGGTGCCCGGCTTGAACTCGACCGGCAGCACGCCCATGCCGACCAGGTTGGTACGGTGGATGCGCTCGAAGCCTTCGGCGACGATCACTTCCACGCCAGCCAGGCGTACGCCCTTGGCAGCCCAGTCACGCGACGAGCCCTGACCGTAGTCAGCACCTGCCACAATGATCAGGTTCTGCTTGCGGTTCATGTAGGTTTCGATCGCTTCCCACATACGCATGACCTTGCCCTCCGGCTCGACGCGCGCCAGCGAACCCTTCTTCACTACGCCGTCAACCACGGCCATTTCATTGACCAGTTCTTTGTTGGCGAAAGTAGCGCGCTGCGCGGTCAGGTGGTCGCCGCGGTGGGTGGCGTACGAGTTGAAGTCCTCTTCCGGCAAGCCCATCTTGTGCAGGTATTCACCGGCGGCCGAGCTCATCTGGATCGCGTTGGACGGCGACAGGTGGTCGGTGGTGATGTTGTCCGGCAGGATGGCCAGCGGCAGCATGCCCTTGAGGGTACGCTCACCGGCCAGCGCGCCTTCCCAGTACGGCGGACGGCGGATGTAGGTGGACTGCGGACGCCAGTCGTACAGCGGGCTTTCAGCTTCCGCAATGGTGCCCAGATCGAACATCGGGATGTAGATCTGCTTGAACTGCTCCGGCTTCACCGAGGCGGCGACGATGGCGTCGATTTCCTCGTCGCTCGGCCACAGATCCTTCAGGGTGATCGGGTTGCCCGCTTTATCGGTACCCAGCGCATCCTGTTCGATGTCAAAGCGCACGGTGCCGGCGATTGCGTAGGCCACGACCAGCGGTGGCGAGGCCAGGAAGGCCTGCTTGGCGTACGGGTGGATACGCCCGTCGAAGTTGCGGTTACCCGACAGCACGGCAGTGGCGTACAGATCGCGGTCGATGATTTCCTGCTGGATTACCGGATCCAGAGCACCGGACATGCCGTTACAGGTGGTGCAGGCATAGCCGACAATGCCGAAGCCGAGCTTTTCCAGCTCCGACAGCAGACCGGCATCTTCCAGGTACAGCTTTGCAACCTTGGAGCCCGGGGCGAAGGAGGTCTTGACCCACGGCTTGCGCAGCAGGCCCAGCTCGTTGGCCTTCTTCGCCAGCAGACCGGCAGCCACCACGTTGCGTGGGTTGGAGGTGTTGGTGCAGCTGGTGATGGCAGCGATGATCACCGCGCCATCCGGCAGCAGGCCTTCGGCCTCCTCGGCCTTGCCAGAGGCCAGCTTGGCTTCGTCGGCAATCCCGCGCTCTTGCAGCGCCGAGGTCGGCAGACGCTTGTGCGGGTTGGACGGGCCGGCCATGTTGCGCACGACGGTCGACAGATCGAAGCTCAGCACCCGCTCGTACTCGGCGGTGACCAGCGCGTCGGCCCACAGGCCGGTGGTCTTGGCGTAGTTCTCGACCAGCGCCACCTGCTCCGGCTCGCGGCCGGTCAGCTTGAGGTAATCAATGGTCTGCTGGTCGATGTAGAACATCGACGCGGTGGCACCGTATTCCGGGCACATGTTGGAAATGGTCGCGCGGTCACCGATCGACAGGCTATCCGCACCCGCGCCGAAGAACTCGACCCAGGCACCGACCACGCGCTCCTTGCGCAGGAACTCGGTGATTGCCAGGACGATGTCGGTGGCGGTAATGCCCGGCTGGCGCTTGCCAGTCAGCTCGACACCGACGATGTCGGGCAGGCGCATCATCGACGGCAGACCGAGCATCACGGTTTCGGCTTCCAGACCGCCGACGCCGATGGCGATCACGCCCAAAGCATCGACGTGCGGGGTGTGCGAGTCGGTACCCACGCAGGTGTCCGGGAAGGCCACACCGCCACGCGCTTGGATCACCGGAGACATTTTCTCCAGGTTGATCTGGTGCATGATGCCGTTACCAGCCGGGATCACATCGACGTTCTTGAACGCGGTCTTGGTCCACTCGATGAAGTGGAAACGGTCCTCGTTGCGACGGTCTTCGATGGCGCGGTTCTTGGCGAAGGCATCCGGGTCGAAGCCCGGAGCTTCCACGGCCAGGGAGTGGTCGACGATCAGCTGGGTGGGCACGACCGGGTTTACCTTGGACGGATCCCCCCCCTTCTCGGCGATGGCATCACGCAGGCCGGCCAGGTCGACCAGCGCGGTCTGACCGAGGATGTCGTGGCAGACTACCCGAGCCGGGTACCAGGGGAAGTCCAGGTCACGCTTGCGCTCGATCAGCTGCTTGAGTGCATCGGTCAGCTCCGCCGGCTCGCAGCGGCGCACCAGCTGCTCGGCCAGCACGCGCGAGGTATAGGGCAGTTTGGCATAGGCGCCAGGCGCTATGGCATCGACCGCCTCGCGGGTGTCAAAGAAGTCCAGCGCGGTGCCTGGCAGGGCTTTGCGGTATTGAGTGTTCATGCTGTTCATGATTAGCGGCGCTCCTTGAGCGGAACGAAGGTCAGGTCTTCCGGGCCGACATAGTTGGCGCTTGGGCGGATGATCTTGCCGTCGATGCGCTGCTCGATGACGTGCGATGACCAGCCGGAGGTCCGGGCGATCACGAACAGCGGGGTGAACATTGCAGTGGGCACGCCCATCATGTGGTAGCTCACGGCACTGAACCAATCGAGGTTGGGGAACATCTTCTTGGCGTCCCACATCACGCTTTCCAGGCGCTCGGCGATATCAAACATCTTGCTGTTGGACTGCTCGGCGCTGAGCTGACGGGCGACTTCCTTGATCACCTTGTTGCGCGGGTCTGCCACGGTATAGACCGGATGACCGAAGCCGATCACGACTTCCTTTTTCTCGACGCGGGCACGGATGTCGGCCTCGGCTTCGTCCGGGTTGTCGTAGCGCTTCTGGATCTCGAAGGCGACCTCGTTGGCCCCACCGTGCTTGGGTCCGCGCAATGCGCCGATGCCACCGCAAATGGCCGAGTACATGTCCGAACCGGTGCCGGCCACTACACGCGAGGTAAAGGTCGAGGCGTTGAATTCATGCTCGGCGTAGAGGATCAACGAAACATGCATGGCACGTACCCAGCTGTCACTCGGCGTTTTGCCATGCAGCAGGTGCAGGAAATGCCCACCAATGGTGTCGTCATCCGTTTCCACGTCGATACGCTTGCCGTTGTGGCTGAAATGGTACCAATACAGCAGCACGGAACCCAGCGAGGCCATCAGCTTGTCGGCGATGTCCCGGGCGCCGGGATGGTTGTGGTCGTCCTTCTCCGGCGACAGGCAGCCCAGTACGGACACACCGGTGCGCATGACATCCATCGGATGGGCGGACGGTGGTAGTTGCTCGAGTGCCGTCTTCAGCGCCGCGGGCAGACCGCGCAGAGCCTTGAGCTTGGCCTTGTAGCCAGCCAGTTCAGCCACATTGGGCAGCTTGCCGTGCACCAGCAGGTGGGCGATTTCCTCGAATTCGCAAGTGGTGGCGACATCCAGGATGTCATAGCCACGGTAGTGCAGGTCGTTGCCGGTGCGGCCGACGGTACACAGGGCGGTGTTGCCAGCCGTGGTGCCGCTCAGGGCCACGGATTTCTTCGGCTTGAAGCCCGGCGTGGTGGTTTCGGGGGTGGCGCTCATGAATGGGGACTCCTGATGTTATCCGGGTGAAGTGTTGGCTGCGTCCGCAGGCTGTCTCAAGGCAAGCCAGCCTGCGTGCCGGTCATTTCTTGGCAGCAAACAGCGCGTCGAGGTGCTGCTCGAACGCGTGGTAGTTGATGCGATCGTAGAGTTCCATGCGAGTCTGCATGGTGTCGATCACGTTCTTCTGGGTACCGTCACGGCGCAGCTGGACATAGACATTCTCGGCCGCCTTGTTCATGGCGCGGAAGGCCGACAGCGGATAGAGCACCAGCGAAACATCGACGCTGGCCAGTTCTTCGGTGGTGTACAGCGGCGTGGCACCGAACTCGGTGATATTGGCCAGGATCGGCGCCTTGATGCGGTCGGCGAAAGTCTTGTACATGGCCAGTTCGGTGATGGCTTCCGGGAAGATCATGTCAGCACCGGCCTCGATACAGGCAGCAGCGCGATCCAGCGCGGAATTCAACCCTTCAACCGCCAGCGCATCGGTGCGCGCCATGATCACGAAGCTGCTGTCGGTACGCGCATCAACGGCGGCCTTGATGCGGTCGACCATTTCCTGCTGGGTGACGATTTCCTTGTTCGGGCGGTGACCACAGCGCTTGGCGCCGACCTGGTCCTCGATATGGATCGCAGCCGCGCCGAACTTGATCATCGACTTGACGGTACGCGCCACGTTGAACGCCGAGCTGCCGAAACCGGTGTCGACATCCACCAGCAGCGGCAGGTCGCAGACGTCGGTGATGCGGCGCACGTCGGTGAGCACGTCATCCAGGCCGGTGATGCCCAGGTCCGGCAGGCCCAGCGAGCCAGCAGCGACACCGCCACCCGACAGGTAAATGGCCTTGAAGCCGGCACGCTTGGCCAGCAGCGCGTGGTTGGCATTGATAGCACCGACGACTTGCAATGGGTGCTCACTGGCAACCGCGTCGCGGAAAAGTTGACCGGGCGTGCTCGAACTCATGATTCACCTCGTGCTGTGGTTGCTTTGGTTGGTTTTTTTTGCGCTGGTGCCATCTCGGAAAAATGGCGTTCTATATTGCGTTTTGAAGCGCCGATGTGGCGGCGCATCAGCAGTTCAGCCAGTTCGCCGTCACGATCGGCAATGGCATCGAGAATGCGATGATGCTCATTGAATGCCTGGCGCGGTCGATTAGGTTTAGCAGAGAACTGTATGCGGTACATGCGCACCAGCTGATAAAGCTCGCCGCAGAGCATCTGGGTAAGGGTGCGATTGCCGCTACCCTGAATGATCTTGTAGTGGAAGTCGAAATCGCCTTCCTGCTGGTAATAACCGATTCCCGCCTGAAACTTGGCGTCACGCTCATGGGTGTCCAGCACCCGCCGCAGCTCATCGATCTCCGACTGCTGCATGCGCTCTGCGGCCAGCCGGCAGGCCATGCCTTCCAGTGATTCGCGAATTTCATAGAGCTCAATCAACTCGGCATGGCCAAGCGAGACGACGCGCGCACCGACATGCGGAATACGCACCAGCAGGCGCTGCCCTTCCAGCCGGTGGATGGCCTCGCGCAAGGGGCCGCGACTGATGCCATAGACCCGCGCCAGTTCGGGTTCGGAAATCTTGCTGCCCGGTGCAATTTCGCCTTTGACAATGGCCGACTGAATAGCGCGGAAGACATGCTCGGAGAGCGTTCCCGATTCTTCCAACTGCACTGCATCAATTTCAGGCGAATCCAACATACTGTCGACACCTTTGGCTAACTGTGGAGAAAAATAGGGCCAAAACAGCCTTTAGTCAACATTAAAATCAGATATTGTTGACAGTATTCGCCAAAAAACTATCGAAAAACCTTCATGAAAACCTTAGCGTCGACACATAACTGACTGTCTGGATTGGTTTTTTGCATGCTAGTATTCAAAAAACTCGACTGTGCGCTGCCGACCCGGACAAACTGCTTGCCAGCTAGACTGCGCATCTAACGCCGATCTGCCATTCACCCACTTGACCATATGACCGCCCCATGACTTCAGGTTTCATGAATCGCAAGCAGTGCCTGCTTGCCCTGTTACTTGCCGGTTTGCCTGCAACACTGCCGGCGGCGGAAAAGACAATTTATGGCCTTAACGAATACGCGCTGGTGGCGGATATAAATGTCGAGGTTGCGGCAAAACTTGACACCGGCGCCAAGACGGCGTCGCTGAGCGCGCGCGACATTCAAAGGTTCAAGCGCAGCGGTGAACCCTGGGTGCGCTTTTATCTGGCCATTGATGACACACACCAGCACCCGATAGAAAAACCCCTTGCACGCATCAGCAAGATCAAGCGCCGTTCGGGCGATATCGACCCGGATGAAAGCAAATCCTATACTGCACGCCCTGTAATCGAACTGGATATCTGCATGGGCAAGACACTGCAAAGTGTTGAGGTCAATCTCACCGATCGCAGCGCGTTCCAGTACCCACTCCTGATCGGCTCGGAAGCCTTGAAAAGCTTTTCCGCGCTGGTTGATCCAAGCCTGAAGTTTGCAGCAGGGAAACCTGACTGCAGCATTGCCGCCAACACCGCCGAGTAGAACCTATGCGCGCCATCAATCTGCACCTGAAAATCCTCATCTTCGTACTCGTGACACTGGGGATTGCGATCACGGCATACCAGATTCTGTACCTCGGCATACCGGTTACCGAGGCTGAAACCGATAGCCTGTGGAACATCGATGCCAAGGTCGAGTTCCAGGCAAACCCGCGCGATCCGGTCAAGGTGCAGATGTACATCCCGCCGCTTAACCAGAATTACGTCAGCCTCAATGAAAGTTTCGTGTCCAACAACTACGGGGTCAGCATCAATCGGGCCGATGGCAATCGCCGGGTTACCTGGTCGGCACGGCGCGCCAGCGGCAATCAGACCCTGTATTACCGACTGGTCCTGACCAAACGCTTCAGCGACGAAAAATCGGGCATCAAAGGCCCGATTTTCCGCGAAAGCATCCCGGTCGAAGGGCCTGAAAAAGTCGCCGCAGAGGCGCTGCTGGCGCCTATTCGCCAACACTCGGCGGATGTGGAAACCTTTATCGGCGAAACCATCAAGCGGGTTAACAGCAGTGATGACAACGCCAAGACCCTGCTCGCCGGCGACAGTTCAGGCAACAAGAAAGCCAGCGTCATCGAACTTCTGCTCTCGATTGCCCACGTG
Organism: Pseudomonas sp. N040; assembly: GCF_015637705.1. GTDB lineage: Bacteria > Pseudomonadota > Gammaproteobacteria > Pseudomonadales > Pseudomonadaceae > Aquipseudomonas. The sequence goes on from NZ_JADOBE010000007.1 coordinate 155,061, forward strand.
CCGATGGAGCGCGTGCATACCATCCGCCTGAGCGCCGAGGGTGGCTCACAAACCCCGGAACTCTGGCTGCGCAGCTTCAACGGCAAGGAGTGGCTGTATTTCCATCCGGAAACCGGCGAACAGGGCCTGCCGAATGATCGCCTGGTCTGGTGGATCGGCGATAACGAGCTGATCAAGGTTGAAGGCGCGAAAAAGCCGCACGTCAGTTTCAGCATGAACAACAGCGAGATGAACGCGATTCGTCTTGCCAAACTGACCGATGCGAATACCAACGCAGGCTTTCTCGAATACTCCCTGTACAGCCTGCCGCTGGTTACTCAGCAGGCGTTCCAGATCATCCTGCTGATCCCGATCGGCGTGCTGGTGATCCTGGTGCTGCGCAACCTGATCGGTATCCAGACGCTGGGAACCTTCACCCCGGTGCTGATTTCGCTGGCCTTCCGGGAAACCCAGCTGGGCTTTGGCATCGTGCTGTTTACCCTGATCACGGCGCTGGGGCTGTCCTTGCGCTCCTACCTCGAGCACCTGAAATTGCAGATGCTGCCGCGCCTGTCGGTAGTCCTGACCTTTGTCGTCGTACTGATTGCCGCCATCAGCCTGTTCAGCCACAAGCTCGGCCTGGAGCGTGGCCTGTCGGTAGCGCTGTTCCCCATGGTGATCCTGACCATGACCATCGAGCGCATGTCGATCACCTGGGAAGAACGCGGCGGCAGCCATGCCATCAAGGTGGCGATTGGCACCCTGGTGGCCGCCTCGCTGGCCTTCCTGCTGATGAGTATTCCTGAACTGGCCTACTTCATCTTCACCTTCCCGGCAGTGCTGATGATTCTGGTTGGGTTCATGCTGGCGATGGGCCGCTACCGCGGTTATCGCCTGACCGAACTGTTCCGCTTCAAAGCCTTTCTCAAGGATTAGGCCATGATCGGTTTGATTAAGACCTGGAAGGACCTCCACGCCAAGGGAATCATGGGTATCAACCGGCGCAACGCGGACTATGTGCTCAAGTACAACAAGCGCAGCCTGTACCCTATCGTGGACGACAAGATCATCACCAAGATGCGCGCCATCGAGGCCGGCATCCATGTTCCGGAAATGTATGGCGTCATTGAAACCGAGAAGCAGATCGAAAAGTTCGACGAGATCATCGGTGACCGCAATGACTTCGTCATCAAGCCGGCGCAAGGCGCCGGTGGCGATGGCATCCTGGTGATCGCCGACCGCTTCGAAGGCAATTTCAAGACGGTATCCGGCAAGATCATCACCCACGACGAGATCGAGTATCAGCTTTCCAGCATCCTCACCGGCCTCTATTCGCTGGGCGGCCATCGTGACCGCGCCCTGATCGAGTACCGCGTAACCCCTGACCAGATCTTCAAGAGCATCAGCTATGAAGGCGTACCGGACATCCGCATCATCGTGCTGATGGGTTATCCGGTGATGGCCATGCTGCGACTGCCTACCCGCCAATCGGGTGGCAAGGCCAACCTGCACCAGGGCGCCATTGGTGTCGGCGTGGATCTGGCCACGGGGCTTACCCTGCGTGGCACCTGGCTGAACAGGAAGATCAGCAAGCATCCTGACACCGGCAATGCCGTCGATGGCGTACAGCTGCCGGACTGGGACGGCTTCATGAAGCTGGCTGCCGGCTGTTATGAGTTGTGCGGCTTGGGTTATATCGGCGTCGACATGGTGCTGGATCAGGACAAGGGGCCGATGATTCTGGAACTCAACGCCAGGCCCGGCCTGAACATTCAGATCGCCAATGACGCCGGACTTTTCCATCGCTGCCATGCGGTCGAGCACCGACTGGCCGAGCTCAAGGAAAAAGGCATCGTCGAAAGTCCCGAAGAGCGCGTGAAGTTTGCTCAGGAACTTTTCGGCCATGTGCCGAAAGTCTCCGCCTGAGTAGCTGCCCGCACTTCACAACCCGGCAGGTTTGCCGGGTTTTTCTTTTAGACGGCAGGGCATGCCGTCTACAATCGCTTATTGATCCCGCCTGACCGTTGCTCATGTCCGTCTGCACCATTCACTCACTGACCTATCGTACCGATCCGGCCGACTATTTCGGTCGCGTGCATCAGGCGAACGGTGCTGTGCTGCTGGACGCTGGCCGGCCCGTAGCCGAACGCGGCCGTTTTGACATCATCAGTGCCTGGCCAGAGCAGCAGTTGCAGCCAGATGCTGACGAAAGTGCCCGCGACTTCCTCCAACGCCTGCGCGAGTCGGTTGCCGCCCTGGGTTCTGCTGAGGTTCCGGACGGCCATGAGCTACCCTTTGCCGGCGGCCTGATTGGCTATCTGTCCTACGACTTCGGCCGCCGCCTGGAGCGCATCGAGAACATCGCTGTCGATGACCTGCACCTGCCGGATGCGTGCTTTGGCCTGTATGCCTGGGCGCTGATCAGTGACCACCTGCAGCAGACCAGCCAGCTGGTTTTTCATCCGGCTCTGCCTGCCGGGAAGCGCGGCGACCTGCTGCAGCTGTTTTCTCAAGCAGACGCTGCCGCTGCAGGCAGCTTCAGCCTTTGCAGCGCGTTTCAGGCCAATCTTGACCAGCAGGCCTATCACGCCGCATTCAGCAAGATCCGCCAGTACATAGAGGCAGGGGACTGCTATCAGGTGAATTTCACCCAGCGTTTCCAGGCCAGCTGTAGCGGCGATCCACTGACTGCTTACCAGGCATTGCGCAGCGCCTGCCCTACCCCGTTTGCCGCTTATCTGGCATTACCAGACTCCGGCGCCATTCTGAGTCTCTCTCCCGAGCGCTTTCTGCAGGTCAGCCAGGGCCGGGTCGAAACACGCCCGATCAAGGGCACCCGTGCACGCGGCAGATCCGCCAGTGACGACCTGCACCTGGCCGATGAACTGCTGAACAGCCCTAAAGACCGTGCCGAAAACCTGATGATTGTCGATCTGCTGCGCAATGACCTGGGCCGCAGTTGCGCCACCGGTTCGGTACAGGTGCCCGAACTGTTTGCGCTGGAGAGTTATCCGAACGTGCACCACCTGGTGAGCAGCATCACCGGGCAACTATCACCCGGCAAAGATGCGCTGGATCTGTTGGCCGGCAGCTTCCCGGGAGGGTCGATCACTGGCGCCCCGAAGATCCGGGCCATGCAGATCATCGAGGAACTCGAACCCACGCGCCGTTCGATCTACTGCGGATCGATCCTGTACCTGGATGTACGTGGCGAAATGGACAGCTCCATCGCCATCCGCAGCCTGCTGGTGAAGGATGGCACCGTCAGCTGCTGGGGTGGTGGCGGCATCGTGGCCGACTCCGACTGGCAGGCCGAGTACCGCGAGTCGATCACCAAGGTAAAGGTCCTACTGGATACCCTGGAAAACCTTTGAGCTGCAACTGCACCCAGCCCGCGCCGGAGACTTCCGGCGCGGGCTGGCGAAGAGACGCTGACTAGAGGCTGAGTTCGCGGCTGGAAGCCTTGAGGAACTCCTGCTTGAGCTCTGCAAAGGTATGCACCGCCGGGAATTGCGGAAACTCGCGAATCACATTCTCCGGAGCGTGGAACAGGATTCCGGCATGGGCTTCGGCCAGCATGGTGGTGTCGTTATACGAGTCACCTGCAGCAATTACCCGGTAATACAGGCTTTTCAGTGCCACTACCGACTGCCGCTTGGGATCCCGCTGGCGCAACTGGTAACTGACCACCCGGTCGGTCTCATCGGTTATCAAGCGGTGGCACAGCAGGGTCGGAAACCCCAACTGGCGCATCAACGGCTGGGAAAACTCGTAGAAAGTGTCGGAGAGAATGACTACCTGAAAGCGCTCACGCAGCCAGTTGACGAATTCCAGCGCGCCTTCCAGCGGCTTCAGGGTGGCAATCACTGCCTGTATATCCGCGAGCTTGAGACCGTGTTCATCGAGGATGCGCAAGCGCTGCTTCATCAGCACGTCATAGTCGGGAATATCCCGGGTAGTCGCCTTGAGCGATTCGATTCCGGTTTTTTCGGCAAAGGCGATCCAGATTTCCGGAACCAGCACACCTTCGAGGTCGAGACAGGCGATTTCCACGAGAGCATCCTCGGTTGTTTTATGAAGGCGGCACTCTAACGACTCGCCGCGCAGGCTGCAATCCATGCGCGTCGGGGATCAGGCATGCCTGCAACAAGTGCTCCGCCTGCGCCTGTGGTTTTGGTAAGATTCAAGAACCAAAGCGCCCAACGATAGCCTGATCCGGAAACCCGCCTGATGAACCCAGCCATTGACGTTGCCACCCTGGCCAGCACTTATGCGGGCAAGTCCCCGCAGGAGATACTGAAACTCGCTTTCGAGCTGTTTGGCGACGATCTGTGGATTTCCTTCAGCGGCGCCGAAGATGTCGTGCTCGTCGACATGGCGTGGAAGCTCAACAAGCAGGTCAAGGTTTTCACCCTGGATACCGGTCGCCTGCACCCCGAGACGTACCGGTTTATCGACCAGGTGCGCACGCACTATGGCATTGCCATCGAGGTACTCTCGCCCGACCCGGTCAAGCTTGAACCCATGGTCAGGGAGAAGGGCCTGTTCAGCTTCTATAAGGACGGTCACGGCGAGTGCTGCGGCATTCGCAAGATTGCCCCGCTCAAACGCAAACTGAGTACCGTCAAGGCCTGGGCAAGTGGGCAGCGGCGCGACCAGAGCCCCGGGACGCGCAGCCAAGTGGCTGTTTTCGAGGTCGATACGGCTTTCTCTGCGCCGGATCGGCCCTTGTACAAGTTCAACCCGCTGGCACAGATGAGCAGCGAAGAGGTTTGGGCCTACATTCGCATGCTTGAACTGCCGTACAACAGCCTGCACGATCGCGGTTTTGTCAGTATTGGCTGCGAACCCTGCACCCGTCCGGTATTACCCAATCAGCATGAACGCGAAGGACGCTGGTGGTGGGAGGAAGCAACGCAGAAGGAATGCGGTCTGCACGCCGGCAATCTGATCGCCAAGGGCTGACAGACAGCAAAAGGCCGGGGAAACCGGGCCTTTTGCTGCAGTATCAGGCTCAATCAGTGGGTTGGCAGCAGCACATCCTTGAACAGCTCATCGATCTCGGCCTTGCCGTGACATTGCATGGCCTTGTTCAGCACTTCGCGGGTCAGATGCGGGGCAAAGTTGCTGATGAAGTCACACATGTAGCCACGCAGGAAGGTTCCGCGACGGAAACCGATCTTGGTCACGCTTGCTTCAAACAGGCCACTGGCATCCAGCGCCACCAGATCGCTGTCCAGCTTCTCGTCAACCGCCATCCGCGCCACGATCCCCACGCCAAGGCCAAGGCGGACATAGGTCTTGATTACATCGGCATCCGCCGCCGTGAACACTACTTTCGGCGTCAAACCACGGTGGCCGAAGGCCTCGTCGAGTTTTGAGCGGCCGGTGAAACCAAATACATAGGTAACGATCGGGTACTCGGCCAGCGCCTCGAGGGTGAGCTTGGGCAACTTGCTCAGCGGGTGCCCCTGGGGTACCACCACGCAACGGTTCCAGCGGTAGCACGGCATCATGATCAGGTCCGTGAAGTGCTCAAGCGCCTCGGTGGCGATGGCGAAGTCCACCGTGCCATCAGCAGCCATTTCGGCAATTTGCATCGGCGTTCCCTGGTGCATGTGCAAGGCTACATCCGGATACTGCTTGATGAAGTTGCTGATCACCGCGGGCAACGCGTAGCGCGCCTGGGTATGCGTAGTGGCAATGGTCAGCGTGCCCTTCTTCTCATTGGAAAACTCCTGGGCAATCTGCTTGATGCTGTCGACCTTGCGCAGGATCTCACCGGCAGTGCCGATGATTCGCTCTCCCGCGGGCGTAATGCGAGTCAAATGCTTGCCGCTGCGGGAAAACACCTCGACGCCGAGTTCATCCTCCAGCAGGCGAATCTGTTTGCTGATCCCGGGTTGTGAGGTGTACAGACTCTGCGCCGTTGCCGAGACATTCAAATCATGGTGCGCTACTTCCCAGATGTAGCGAAGTTGCTGGAGCTTCATAGGTTTCCCTCAAGATGGATGGCCGCAGCATCGGGTGGCGACTTGGTTTTATAACCAGATGGATGGTCAGCTATTCAAATTTAGTCGATTTATCCAAGTTTGCCCATTTTTTGATCAACTATCCATCCACCCGCGATGTTGCAGCATCGGAATCAAATACACAGGAACCACAGAGAGCTGGATCAGACGTGAGGCAGTTCGCCCCAGGGACGACTCCAGGGCCGCGCCATGGCTATGGCTGCCGATAACCAGCAGCTGGGCATTCAACCGGTTAATTTCATCCAGCACGACCTGGGGCGGGTCGCCTTGCACTACGTTGACTGAAGCAATCAGCCCGAGGTCAGCCTGCGCGTCACCCAACTCCTCACGAAAACTCTCGTAGACACGCTGCTTGATACTGGCCATGACATTGGCCAGGCCTTTGTCACGCAGTTGCTGCAGCGAGTCATCATCCAGATAGGTCTGCAAAACCGACTCGGCAAACAGGCCAAAAGGCTCGACTGCATGGATCACGTGCAGTCGAGCCCCGAATGCGCGGGTCAGCGCCAGCGCATGTTGCAGCACATAGGATGAATAGAGCCCCAGATCGGTGGCATAGAGAATCGAGCGGATCACGCAGCTTCCTCATAACCGCGAATACGGCATATTTTGAGCTTAGAAGCTGTTTCACAGATCAGCGAGAGGGGATTGCACCTGCCCGATCAGCACGGCGTTTCGTTACTCACACCATGCGGTACATGGCCGGTTGCCACGACATCCCGGGCCTTCTCGCAGTGACCGGCCTGGTCATCGAAGAACACGTCGGCCGCAAACGCCTCGAGAAAGGCGGCCTTGTCCAGGCCACCCAGAAACAGCGACTCATCCAGCCGAATGTTCCAGTCACGCAACGTGCGAATCACCCGCTCATGGGCGGGAGCCGAGCGGGCCGTGACCAGCGCGGTGCGAATCGGGCACTGCTCCTCCGGAAATTCCCGCTGCAGCAGGTTGAGCGCCGCCAGAAAAGGCTTGAATGGTCCGCCCCCGAGCGGCTCGCGTGCGGCTTCGCGCTCATGGGCCTGAAATGCTGCCAGCCCGCCGCTTTGGTAGACCCGCTCGGAGTCATCGGCAAACAGCACGGCATCGCCATCGAAGGCAATACGCAGCTCATTGCTGGCTGCACGGCGCGGACCGCCGGAAAGGATCGTGGCGGCGGCAAAACCGGCGTCCAGCGCGCTGCGCACGTCCTCGGCATGGGTAGACAGGAACAGATGGCAGCCGAATGCAGCCAGATATGGGTATGGACTGCGGCCCCCGACAAAGGCTGCCCGCGAGATCGCCAGGCCGTAGTGCTGGATCGAGTTGAACACCCGCAGTCCGGTATCGGCACTGTTACGCGAAACCAGAATCACCTCAACCCGTTGCTGGCCCAGGGAATCATTCAGCGACAGCAGTTTTTCCACCAACGGATAGGCATCACCCTGGGCAAGTATCTCCTCCTCATGCTCAATCTGATATTGACGATAGGCTTCAACACCCTGCGTCTCGTAAATCCGGTGGCTTTCACTCAGGTCCAGCAAGGCCCGCGAAGAAATGGCCAGCACCAGCTTGTCACCCAATCCCTTGCTCATTGTGCTGCCTCCACGCGATTGCGCTGATCGAGAAAACTAAGCGTCTGCAGGAGCATCTGCAGGCGTGGGAGAGCACAACCTGCCGCTGCGGCGGCAGCCAGGGGTGTCATATAGATGGCCTTGAGCTCAAGGGGCCGGCGCAGGCTGAAGTCGTGGTACATGCTGGGCAGATAGTCGGGCATCCGATCGGTCGACTTCATCACCCGCTCCGCGTAAGCATCCGGCAACGCATGGCCACAGGCGGCCGCCGCATGGACAACCTCCTGCATCAGTGCCTGCACCAGCTCTCGCGAGTGTGGATTGCCCATCAGGGCAGTGGTTCCGGCATTCAGCACCACGGACAAACCGTTAAAGGGCACATTCCACACCAGTTTTTGCCAGCGCCCCTGTTCAAGGTTGCTCAAGACAGTCGATTCAAGGCCGGCATGGCGAAACAGTGCAGCCCCCGCCTCCAGCATGGCTTGCCGCGAGGCCTGGTCGGCTGCCGGACCAGAGTGATAGCCGAGGCTCAGCATGCCCTGGGACTGGTGCACGATACGCCCTAGAGCGCCCCGGTGGATGCAAATGAAGCACAGCCCGCCGAACAGATGCAGTGAGTCATCCAGCCCGGGGCGCAGCTCATCCTCAACCCCGAGACCGTTCTGCAGGAGGATCACCCTGGCCCCGGTGGCTGCTGCCTGGTTGATCAGTGGTGCCAGCGCTGCATTGCTGGAGCTTTTGGCCGCCACCAGCAGCCAGTCGCATTGGGGCATGTCCGCCACATCGCGGTAGACCTGGGCCGGATGCAAATCCAGCGACCCGTGCAGCGCACTATCGATATGCAGGCCCTGCTCGCGGACAATGGCGTAATCGCTTCGCAGCAAGAAGTGCACGTCATATCCGGCCCTGGCCAGCATCAGTCCATAAAAACCACCAATAGCCCCTGCACCTATGACGCCGATACGCGGGGTTGAGACGGAACGTCGCATCACAAAATCCTCAGTCTGGCGTGCCTAAAAATGATTTGACCTGCATACGACAACCGCACGGCTGATTGGAGCAGCTCGCCCGGCTTGATGAAGCCGGCGAGAGAACAATAACAGTCCTGGCTGGCCGATTTAACCGGAAACGCCGGGTCATCGGCATCAACTTCCAGATTTCCAGTGCTTCACCATTGTCGAGTCGGCGCTTAACGCGCTAAGGTTCCGGTTCCTCGCTTGGCTGTTCAAGTTTCGCTTGGCGGCAAAGCCCTAGCGACTCCGATCCTGCGATCCAATTACCCTTACCTGATGACTAGCACGATGGCTGATTTACCGATTGATGACCTTAATGTTGCTTCCAATGAGACGCTGATCACGCCGGAACAACTGAAACAAGAACTCCCGCTGAGCCCCGCCGCCCAGCGCACCGTTGCCCATGGCCGCCAGGTCATCCGCGACATTCTCGATGGCAAGGATCACCGACTCTTCATCGTAGTGGGCCCCTGCTCTATCCACGATATCAAGGCAGCCCATGAATATGCCGAGCGCCTGAAGAAACTGGCCGCTGAAGTCTCCGACAGCCTGTTCCTGGTGATGCGCGTCTACTTCGAGAAGCCCCGTACCACGGTGGGCTGGAAAGGCCTGATCAACGACCCCTACCTGGATGACTCCTTCAAGATTCAGGACGGCCTGCACATCGGTCGCAAGCTGCTGCTCGATCTGGCCGAGATGGGTCTGCCCACCGCCACCGAAGCGCTCGATCCGATCTCCCCGCAGTACTTGCAGGACCTGATCAGCTGGTCGGCAATCGGCGCCCGCACTACCGAGTCGCAGACTCACCGCGAGATGGCTTCCGGGCTGTCCTCGGCTGTCGGCTTCAAGAACGGGACAGACGGCAGCCTGACGGTGGCCATCAACGCCCTGCAATCGGTTTCCAGTCCGCACCGCTTCCTCGGCATCAACCAGAAGGGTGGCGTTTCCATCGTGACCACCAAGGGCAATGCCTATGGCCACGTGGTGCTGCGCGGCGGCAATGGCAAGCCCAACTATGATTCAGTCAGCGTTGCCATCTGCGAGCAGGAACTGGCCAAAGGCAAGATTTCCCGCAACATCATGGTCGACTGCAGTCATGCCAACTCCAACAAGGATCCGGATCTGCAGCCACTGGTGATGGACAATGTCGCCAACCAGATACTCGAAGGCAACACTTCGATTGTCGGGCTGATGGTTGAAAGTCATCTGGGTTGGGGCAGCCAGTCCATCAACAAGGATCTGAGCCAGCTCAAGTACGGGGTATCCATCACCGATGCCTGCATCGACTGGGACACTACCGAGAAAACCCTGCGCGGCATGCATGAAAAGCTCAAGGATGTCTTGCCGAAGCGTCGCCGCGGCTGAACCCAAGCCTTGCCCTCGATAAAATGCCTGCTGATGGCGGGCATTTCTACAGGTCAAACAGCCCCGCACGACTGCACACAAAAAAGCCACCGAAAGGTGGCTTTTTGCTTACCGCTCAGACTCAGCCTTTGACTTGCCAGCCGGTCAGCTCGGCCAGGGCCTTGCCGATGTCGGCCAGCGAACGCACGGTCTTCACACCGGCATCCTGCAGTGCGGCAAATTTCTCGTCTGCCGTGCCCTTGCCACCGGAGATGATGGCGCCAGCGTGGCCCATGCGTTTGCCCGCAGGGGCAGTCACGCCGGCGATGTAGGACACCACTGGCTTGGTCACATTGGCCTTGATGAAGGCAGCGGCTTCTTCTTCAGCCGAACCGCCGATCTCGCCGATCATCACGATCGCCTCGGTCTTCGGGTCTGCCTGGAACAGCTTGAGGATGTCGATGAAGTTGGAGCCTGGGATCGGGTCGCCACCGATGCCCACGCAGGTCGACTGGCCGAAGCCGGCGTCGGTGGTCTGCTTCACGGCTTCATAGGTCAGGGTGCCGGAACGCGACACGATGCCAACCTTGCCCGGCAGGTGGATATGCCCGGGCATGATGCCGATCTTGCACTCGCCGGGAGTGATCACACCCGGGCAGTTCGGGCCGATCAGAACCACGCCCAACTCGTCACACTTGACCTTGGCTTCGAGCATGTCGATGGTCGGAATGCCTTCAGTGATGCAGACAATCAGCTTGATGCCAGCGAAGGCCGCCTCAAGGATCGAGTCCTTGCAGAACGCTGCCGGCACATAGATCACACTGGCGTCAGCGCCTGTAGCTGCTACTGCATCCTTGACGGTATTGAATACCGGCAGGCCAAGGTGAGTGCTACCGCCTTTGCCCGGCGTTACACCGCCAACCATCTTGGTGCCATAGGCGATGGCTTGTTCGCTGTGAAAAGTGCCCTGACTTCCGGTGAAACCCTGGCAGATTACTTTTGTATCTTTATTGATCAGGACGCTCATTACTTGCCCTCCGCGGCTTTTACTACCTGCTGCGCAGCATCGGTCAGACTGGTAGCCGCGATGATGTTCAATCCGCTTGCAGCCAGCACCTGGGCGCCGAGCTCGGCATTGTTGCCTTCCAGGCGAACCACGACCGGGATCTTCACGCCGACTTCCTTGACTGCGCCGATGATGCCTTCGGCAATCATGTCGCAACGCACGATGCCACCGAAGATGTTCACCAGAACGGCCGCGACATTGCTGTCGGACAGGATGATCTTGAACGCTTCCGTTACCCGCTCCTTGGTGGCGCCACCGCCAACGTCAAGGAAGTTGGCCGGCTTGCCGCCGTGCAGGTTGACGATGTCCATGGTGCCCATGGCCAGACCGGCACCGTTGACCATGCAGCCGATGTTGCCGTCCAGGGCAACGTAATTGAGCTCGAACCTGGCCGCATGGGCTTCGCGCGGATCGTCCTGGGACGGGTCATGCATCGCGCGCAGCTTCGGCTGGCGATACATGGCGTTGCTGTCGATGTTGATCTTGGCATCCAGGCAATGCAGATTGCCCGCTTTGGTGATGACCAGTGGGTTTACTTCCAGCAGGGCCAGATCGTAATCCTGGAACAGTTTGGCCAGGCCGACGAAGATGTTGGTGAACTGCTTGATCTGGTCACCCTTCAGGCCAAGCTGGAAAGCCAGCTCGCGACCCTGGAACGGCTGGGCGCCGACCAGCGGATCGATGGTGGCCTTGAGGATCTTCTCGGGAGTGTCATGGGCGACTTTCTCGATATCCACGCCACCCTCGGTGGAGGCCATGAACACGATGCGGCGACTGGAGCGATCGACCACGGCGCCGAGGTACAGCTCCTTGTCGATATCGGTGCAGGACTCCACCAGGATCTTGGTGACCGGCTGGCCATTGGCGTCCGTCTGGTAGGTCACCAGGCGCTGGCCCAGCCACTGCTGGGCAAAAGCCTTGGCGTCTTCCTTGCTGCGAACCAGTTTCACACCACCGGCCTTGCCGCGACCGCCGGCATGTACCTGGGCCTTGACGACCCACTCGGTGCCGCCGATTTCATCGCAGGCTGCTGCGGCTTCCGCCGGAGTGTCTACTGCAATGCCCTGGGATACGGGCAAGCCGTACTCAGCAAACAACTGCTTACCCTGATACTCGTGGAGATTCATGCTTTTCTACCGTCTTCAAATGGGTATTGCGCATTTCAGCACCGTACTTGTGGTACGGCACCACCTGTTACCACTTCCTTGGAAGGATAAGGTCGGTCATCGAATAGAACCGCTATAGTTCTTGCCGAGGTGACCGCCCTGGTAAAGCGGCCCTTACCAGGTAAGGGCCAATTCTGGCTTTAGCGTTTCTTGCGATTGGCAATGTGGATGGCGTGACCATTCACCGCAAGGGCTGCTTCATGCAGGGCTTCGGACAAGGTCGGATGGGAGAACACCATCATCCCCAGATCCTCGGCACTGGTACCGAACTCCATACCGATTGCACCCTGCTGAACCAGTTCGGCGGCGCCCGGGCCAATCACATGTACGCCCAGCACACGGTCGCTGGTCGCATCGGCAATCACCTTCACCAGACCGCCGGTATCGTTGGCCGCCATCGCCCTGCCACTGGCAGCAAACGGAAACACGCCAACATTGACCGCAACGCCTTCCGCCTTGAGGGTCTGTTCGGTCTTGCCAACCCAGGCAATCTCGGGGTGGGTGTAGATAACCGAGGGGATCAGGTCGTAGTTCATCTGTGCCTTGTGGCCAGCAATGCGCTCGGCAACCATGACGCCCTCTTCCGAGGCCTTGTGGGCGAGCATCGGGCCACGCACCACGTCACCCACGGCATAGACGCCCGGAACGCTGGTGGCGCAATGGTCATCGACGAAGATGAAGCCGCGTTCATCAAGCTTCACGCCGCAATCAGCCGCCAGCACATTCGTGGTCACCGGACGCCGGCCTACCGCCACGATCAGCTTGTCAAAGGTCGATTTCTGCTCGCCAACGGCATCGGTGAACGTAACCGTGACTTGCTTCTTCTTGATTTCCGAGCCGGTCACGCGGGCGCCCAGGCGAATATTCAGGCCTTGCTTGGTAAAGGTCTTGAGCGCTTCCTTGGCGACTTGCTCGTCAGCCATCGGCAGAAACTTGTCCAGTGCTTCAAGCACCGTGACCTCGGCGCCCAGACGAGCCCATACCGAACCCAGCTCCAGGCCGATGACCCCTGCGCCGATGACGCAAAGCTTCTTCGGCACTTCCAGGAAGTCCAGCGCACCCGTCGAGTCGACGATCACATTCTGGTCTACGGGCGCCGGCGGGATATCGATTGGTTTGGAACCGGAAGCGATGATGACGTTCTCGGCCTCGATTATCTCTATGCTGCCATCCGCTGCCGTGAGCTCGACCTGCTTGTTCGCCAGCAGCTTGCCGTGACCTTCCAGCAGGGACACGCCATTGGCCTTGAACAGCGTGCTGACACCACCAGTCAGGTTTTTTACAATCACGTCCTTGCGCCCGACCATGGCTGGCACGTCAATGCTGACGCCCTTGACCTCAATGCCATGCACCTTGAAGCCTTCGCTAGCCTCGTGATACTTCCACGAACTGTCCAGCAACGCCTTGGAGGGGATACAGCCAACATTCAGGCAGGTTCCACCCAGTGCAACCTTGCCCTGCTTGTCCTGATACTTCTCGATACAAGCAGTCTTCAGTCCAAGTTGCGCGGCCTTGATCGCTGCCACATAACCTCCAGGGCCGGCACCAATCACAACCACATCAAATTTCTGTGTCATAACTTTTTCCTTCTCGGGTAAAACGGGACGGCATGGATTAGATGCCGTCCTTGCTTGGCTTGCGCTCAGATGTCCAACAGCAGGCGGGCCGGATCTTCCAGCAGGTTCTTGATGGTCACCAGGAAGCTGACAGCCTCCTTTCCGTCGATCAGGCGGTGATCGTAGGACAGCGCCAGGTACATCATCGGACGGATAACCACCTGGCCGTTGATGGCCATCGGGCGCTGCAGGATGTTGTGCATGCCCAGGATGGCTGCTTGCGGTGGGTTGACAATCGGCGTCGACATCATCGAACCGAAAGTACCGCCATTGGTGATGGTGAAGGTGCCACCGGTCATCTCTTCGATCGACAACTTGCCGTCGCGCGCCTTCTTGCCAAAGATCGCGATGCCGTTCTCGACGTCGGCCAGGCTCATCAGCTCCGCATTGCGCAGTACCGGCACCACCAGACCACGGTCGCTGGAGACGGCCACCCCGATATCCTGGTAGCCGTGGTAGACGATGTCGGTGCCGTCGATCGAGGCATTGACCGCCGGAAAGCGCTTCAGCGCTTCCACGGCAGCCTTGACGAAAAATGACATGAAACCCAGGCGCACGCCGTTATGGGTCTTCTCGAACAGGTCTTTGTATTTCGAGCGCAGCGCCATGACTTCGGTCATGTCGACTTCGTTGAAGGTGGTCAGCATCGCCATCGACGACTGAGCCTCGACCAGACGCTCGGCTACCTTGGCGCGCAAGCGGGTCATCGGCACACGTTTCTCGATGCGATCACCTTCGGCGAAGAGCGGTGCCTCGGCGGCTGGCGCAACTGCCTTCAGCGGAGCAGCCGGCGCGGATTTCTTCGCCTCCACAGCAGCCACTGCATCTTCCTTGGTGACTCGCCCGCCTTTGCCTGTGCCAGTGATGCTGGCCGGATCGAGGCCACCCTCCTCCGCCAGCTTGCGCGCTGCCGGAGAAAGTATTGCAGCCGCAGATGCAGGATTAGCAGGTGCAGCGGCAACCGCAGCCGGGGCAGCCGGGGCAGCAGCAGTAACCGCTCCGCCCTCGCCCAGACGACCGAGCAATTCACCGCTCAGAACGGTCTCGCCCTCGTTCTTGACGATTTCCGCAAGAACACCATCGGCCTCGGCAAGTACCTCCATGACCACCTTGTCGGTCTCGATATCCACCAGCAATTCATCCCGCTTAACTGCCTCGCCCGGCTTTTTGTGCCAGGTTGCAACTGTGCCGTCAGCAACCGATTCAGGGAATGTGGGTGCTTTGATGTCGATAGCCATGCTCTAGTGTTCCTGTCTATGTTCGTTCTGTTCTGCGTAGCTGCTGCACAAGCTCGGGTGCGACAGCCCCATTCGTTCGTCTGTGGTTAAACCGTAAAGGCATCTTGTAGCAATCTTTCCTGCTGCTCCGCATGCATCGAGGCGTAGCCACATGCGGGTGCAGCCGAAGCGTCCCTGCCCGCATATTCCAGAAACAACGACCGCTTGTGTGCACTGGCGACACGGCGCATGTGATGCTGACTGCAATACCAAGCGCCCTGATTCATTGGCTCTTCCTGGCACCAGACAATGTGCTTGAGGTTTTTGTAGGCCGAAATCGCCTCCGCAAGATCACTCTCCGGGAATGGATACAGCTGTTCGATGCGAACGATTGCAATATCGTCACGCCCTTCAAGCCGGCGCTTCTCGAGCAAGTCGTAATAAACCTTGCCGCTGCAGAGAATCAGACGCTCGATCTTTTTCGGATCATGCTCATCAATCTCGCCAATAACCGTCTGGAATGCGCCTTCAGCCAGATCCTCGAGTGTCGAGATAGCCAATTTGTGCCGCAGCAGCGACTTGGGCGTCAATGCGACCAAAGGCTTACGCAGAGGGCGAACCACCTGCCGGCGCAGCATGTGATAGACCTGAGCAGGAGTAGTCGGGATGCAAACCTGCATATTGTGTTCAGCACACAGTTGCAGATAGCGCTCCAGTCGGGCTGAGGAGTGCTCGGGCCCTTGGCCTTCGTAGCCATGGGGCAGCAGCATGGTCAGCCCGCAGAGCCGGCCCCACTTGTGCTCGCCGCTGGAAATGAACTGGTCGAACACCACTTGGGCGCCGTTGGCAAAATCACCAAACTGGGCTTCCCAGACCACCAATGCATTGGGCATGGTGGTCGAGTAGCCGTATTCGAAGGCCAGCACTGCCTCCTCCGAGAGGTAGGAGTCGTACAGGTCAAAGCGCGGCTGATCCTCGCTCATGTGCTGCAAGGGCAGATAGGTGCTCGCGTCTTTCTGGTTATGCAGGGCGGCATGCCGGTGCGAGAAAGTTCCGCGCCCCACATCCTGACCGGTAATGCGTACCGGATGGCCATCATTCAACAGTGTCGCGTAAGCCAGGTTTTCCGCATATCCCCAGTTGATCGGCAATGCGCCTGCCGTCATTTTCTGGCGATCCTCAAGAATCTTGGCTACCTGGCGCTGCACCACGAGGCCATCCGGCAGATCCAGCAGCTTGTCGGCGAGCTTCTGCAAGGTTTTCAGATTGACCCTGGTGTCATAATGACCAGTCCAGACGTGTCCCAGATAGGGGCGCCAATCGACGAAGAGCTCCTTGTTGGGCTCTTTTACCAGACTTTTGACAACATGCTGACCGTTGTCTAGAGCCGTGCGGTACTCGTCGATCTTGTCCTGAACACCTTGTGCACTGAGCACACCCGCATTAACCAAAGTAGCGGCATACAGTTCACGGGTCGTGGTCTGTTTGGCGATCTGCTGGTACATCAGGGGCTGCGTGCCACTCGGCTCATCCGCCTCGTTATGTCCACGACGGCGGTAGCAGACCAGATCAATCACCACATCGCGCTTGAACTGCATGCGGTAATCGACCGCCAGTTGGGTCACGAACAAGACCGCTTCCGGATCATCACCGTTCACATGAAAGATCGGCGCCTGAATCATCTTGGCGACGTCAGTGCAATATTCGGTAGAGCGAGCATCCTCTGGACGACTGGTGGTGAATCCCACCTGGTTGTTGATCACGATATGAATGGTACCGCCAGTCTTGTAGCCCCGGGTCTGGGACATCTGGAAGGTTTCCATCACCACGCCTTGCCCGGCAAAGGCCGCATCGCCGTGAATCGAGATCGGCAGGACCTTCTCCCCGGCGAAATCCTTGCGGCGATCCTGGCGCGCACGCACAGACCCCTCGACAACCGGCGAGACGATTTCAAGATGCGAAGGGTTGAACGCCAGCGCCAGGTGAACTTCCCCACCCTGCGTCATCACATTGGATGAAAAACCCTGATGGTACTTGACGTCACCCGAACTGAGCCCGGCAGTCTTCTTGCCTTCGAACTCGTCGAACAATTCACGTGGATTCTTGCCGAAGGTATTTACCAGGACGTTCAGGCGGCCACGGTGAGCCATGCCGATAACGATTTCCTTGGTGCCGTAGGAGCCACTGCGCTGGATCACTTCATCCAGCAAGGGGATCAGGCTCTCGCCGCCCTCCAGACCAAAACGCTTGGTACCCGGATACTTGGTGCCCAGGTACTTTTCCAGCCCTTCAGCGGCAGTCAGACGCTCAAGTAGATGCCTTTGCACTTCAACTGAGACGACCGGGCGGCCATGGACTTTTTCCAGACGCTGCTGGAACCACTTGCGCTGCTCGGAATCGACAATATGGGTAAATTCAGCCCCGATGGTGCGGCAATACGTCTGTTGCAGCGCCTGCTGGATTTCCCGCAGGGTTGCCTCGTTCTTGCCGATATACAATTCACCGGTATGAAAGCGTCCATCGAGGTCCGCATCGGTGAGGCCGTAATGATTGATCGAAAGATCGGAGGGAGGAGTTCGTTTCCACAGGCCCAGCGGATCAAGCTGGGCTGCCTGGTGACCGCGCATGCGATAAGCCTGGATCAGGCGGAGCACCTCGACCTGCTTTCTTTGTTGTTCATTGCTGACGCTACCCGCGGAAGCCGGTGCGGCGCGGCGAGGCCCCTTGCCAAGAAGAACGAATTGATCACGAATGGTGGAGTGCGAAACGTCGCTTGTAGCCAGGCCGGTTGCCGGGAGTTTCTGGAAATAGTTGCGCCATTCTTCAGGCACAGCATTCGGATCGTGCAGATAGAGCTCATAAAGCTCTTCAACATAGGCAGCGTTACCACCGGATAGGTGTGCGCTGTTCCACATGCGCTGCATCACGCTTTCTTGCATGCTAGGTCACCCTCTTGTAAGGGGAACGCTATCGGCGAAATCCGCTTCAACTTATCAGTCCAGTGCAGCGACTTGGTAAGCCACTACGAGTTCCGCAGACAGTCCGGGTACCAGCCCGGATCCCCTGCTGGTCGTCATATTCAAATGGAGTTGCGGCTTTGTGAGCTGCAGCCCGAGACAGAACCACTGCACCGGATGATTACCGGTGCCGCGGCAAAATAACTCTGTGTATCAGGTACCGCTTTGCAGCAGCATGTTGCGTACATGCCCGATAGCTTTGGTCGGATTCAAGCCCTTCGGACACACATTCACGCAGTTCATGATGCCGCGGCAACGGAACACGCTAAACGGGTCATCCAGAGCCGCCAGCCGCTCTGCTGTCTGGGTGTCACGACTGTCCGCCAGAAAGCGATAGGCTTGCAGCAGTGCTGCCGGGCCGAGGAACTTGTCAGGGTTCCACCAGAACGACGGGCAGGACGTCGAGCAGCATGCGCAGAGAATGCACTCATAAAGTCCATCCAGTTTTTCACGCTGGGCAGGCGACTGCAGACGCTCAATGGCTGGAGCCGGAGTGTCATTCTGCAGGTATGGCTGCACCTTCTCGTACTGCTTGTAGAAGATGCTCATGTCCACTACCAGGTCACGAATGACCGGCAAACCAGGCAATGGCCGAACGACCAGCTTGTTATTGGTCACCGTGGCAGACAGCGGCGTAATACAGGCCAGGCCGTTCTTGCCATTGACATTCATGCCATCCGAACCGCAGACGCCTTCACGGCAGGAGCGGCGATAGGAAAAGGTGACATCCTGTTCCTTGATCAACGCCAGCACGTCAAGAACCATGATGTCCTTGCCACCGGTGTCAACCTGGAAGTCCTGCATAACCGGAGCCGAGTCCTGCTCCGGGTTATAGCGATAGACACTGACTTGCAACATGTTGGCTTGAGACATACCCGCCACCCTTAATAAGTACGAATCATGGGTTCAAATACCGGAACGGTCTTGGGTGCAAAATTCACCGCACGCTTGGTCACGCGTTTCTCGCCCGGGAAGTACAGCGAATGGCACAGCCAGTTTTCATCATCGCGATCTTCATAGTCTTCACGAGCATGCGCACCACGCGACTCCTTGCGAACCTCGGCAGCTATCGCCGTGGCTTCAGCCACCTCAAGCAGATTCTGCAGCTCAAGGGCTTCGATGCGGGCGGTATTGAACGCCTGGCTCTTGTCGGCAATCTTCACGCCGCCGATGCGCTCGCGAAGGTCAGCCAGCTGGGCAATACCCTTCTGCATGTATTCGCCGGTACGGAACACACCGAAGTAGTTCTGCATGCAGTTCTGCAGCTCTTTACGCAGCGGTGCAACGTCTTCGCCCGAGGCACGCTCGTTAACACCGGACAGGCGCTTGAGCGACAGTTCCAAGTCGGACTCGCTGGCACCACGCAGCTCGATGCCTTCCTTGAGTGCCTTCTCCAGATGCAGGCCGGCCGCACGACCGAACACCACCAGGTCAAGCAGCGAGTTGCCGCCCAGCCGGTTGGCGCCATGCACCGATACGCAGGCCACTTCACCCACGGCAAACAAGCCTTCGATGATCTTGTCGTTGCCGTTGGCATCCTGCGTAATGGCCTGGCCATGAATATTGGTCGGCACGCCGCCCATCATGTAGTGGCAGGTCGGGATGACCGGAACCGGAGCCACCACGGGATCAACGTGGGCGAAGGTCTTCGACAGTTCGCAGATACCCGGCAGACGGCTGTGCAGCACGTCTTCGCCAAGGTGATCGAGCTTCAGCAGTACGTGATCCTTGTCCGGGCCACAACCATTACCGGCGATGACTTCCTTGACCATCGAGCGCGCAACCACGTCGCGGCCGGCCAGGTCCTTGGCGTTCGGCGCATAGCGCTCCATGAAGCGTTCGCCATGAGCGTTGATCAGATAGCCACCCTCGCCGCGGCAACCCTCGGTCACCAGCACGCCAGCGCCGGCGATGCCGGTCGGGTGGAACTGCCACATTTCGATGTCCTGCACCGGCACGCCGGCACGCAGGGCCATGCCCACGCCGTCACCCGTATTGATCAGCGCGTTGGTGGTTGACGCATAGATGCGCCCGGCACCGCCGGTGGCCAGAACCACGGCCTTGGAGCGTATATAAACAGTTTCACCCGTTTCGATGCAGATGGCGATGACACCAACGATGGCACCGTCCTGGTTCTTCACCAGATCTACCGCATACCACTCGTTGAGAAACGAGGTACCACTCTTCAAATTGGCCTGATAGAGGGTGTGCAGCAGTGCATGACCGGTACGGTCAGCGGCGGCGCAGGTACGCGCGGCCTGGCCACCCTTGCCGTAGTCCTTGGACTGGCCACCGAAAGGACGCTGATAGATGCGCCCCTGTTCAGTGCGCGAGAACGGCAAGCCCATGTGCTCGAGTTCGAAGACCGCTTCCGGTCCGACAGAGCACATGTACTCGATAGCATCCTGATCACCGATGTAATCGGAGCCCTTCACGGTGTCGTACATGTGCCAGCGCCAATCGTCGTTCGGGTCGGCCGAAGCAATGGCACAGGTGATCCCGCCTTGGGCTGAAACGGTGTGCGAACGGGTTGGAAAAACCTTGGTGACCACAGCAGTCTTGTGACCGCCCTGCGCCAGCTGCAGAGCAGCCCGCATGCCGGCACCACCGCCACCAATGATGATGGCGTCATAGGAAAGAGTTGGAATGCTAGCCATGAATCAGATACCCCAGAGAATCTGTACGCCCCAGACAAACAGCACGAACATCACCATGCCGCAGAACGCCTGTACGAGAAACCGCACGCCGGTAGCCCACTTGCCCAAGGCCATCTGGGTCAAATAGTCGGTGGTTATGGTCCACATTCCCACCCATGCGTGCACGCTGATAGCCAGCAAAGCCAGGAGCGTAAAAATACGCATCCAGTTTTGCGCAAACAGGCCCTGCCAGTCGGCATAAGTCAGATTCGGGCTGGTAACCAGAAAACCCAGCAGAAACAGAAAGTAGGCGGCCAGGACAACGGCCGAAACACGCTGCGCCATCCAGTCATACAGACCCGAGCGCGAAAAATTCGTTACGTTGGTTACCATATCCAGACTCCCGCCAACACAATCAGCACCACGGAGACCACCAAGACAATCTTGGAGCCCAGCTTGCCGCCTTCCAGCGTTTCACCAATGCCGGCATCCATGACCAGATGACGCACACCGGCCACCAAGTGGTAGAGCAATGCGGACAACAGCCCCCACAGCACCAGCTTGACCAGCGGGCTGGTCAGGCACTCCTTGACCTGGGCAAAACCCTCTTCCGAAGAGAGCGACATGTCCAGCACATAGAGCAACACTGCAAGTCCGAAGAACAGGATCACACCGGAGATCCGGTGCAGGATTGAGGTGTAGGCAGTGATCGGGAGTTTTATAGTCCGAAGATCAAGATTTACAGGTCGTTGGCTATTCACGGCTTCTTAATCACACTGAGGCCCCTGGAAACAGGGCAAGTTGTCGGGAAGTGCACTAGCAGGTACCTATCACCCGAGAGTGACGACCACCAGCGCAACGGAATTTCACCCCCGGCGGTCGGATGCGGAGTATAGGACAGCGCGCCCCTTCGTGACAATGCAAACACCCCCTCCTACTGGCGCATTGTACTTGGGCAAAAAATGGCGTATGTACTGCTCGAAAGTGGTGCAAACCCTTCAGAAGCAACGCTTTTGGCCCCTCCAAGGCAAATTGACTTTCAGTTTTTTGTCCCTATAGTGTTGCCGTCCCAGAGTCGGGGCTGACAGATGATTTCAAGCAATTAGGGAGGCCACAATGGCTGACAATAAAGCGCAGTTGATCATCGAGGGCTCCGCCCCGGTCGATCTGCCTATTTTGAATGGCACGGTCGGTCCTGACGTGATCGATGTACGTGGTCTTACTGCCACTGGCCGCTTCACGTTTGACCCAGGTTTCATGTCGACAGCTTCCTGCGAGTCGAAAATCACCTATATCGATGGCGACAAGGGCATCCTCCTGCATCGCGGTTACCCGATCGAGCAGCTCGCGCAAAACTCCGATTACCTCGAAACCTGCTTTCTCCTGCTCAACGGCGAACTGCCGACCGCAGCCGAGAAGGAAAAGTTTGTCGGCATCATCAAGAACCACACCATGGTTCACGAACAACTGAAAACCTTCTTCAACGGTTTCCGCCGCGATGCCCACCCGATGGCGGTAATGTGCGGCGTAGTTGGTGCGCTTTCGGCGTTCTACCATGACTCGCTGGATATCAAGAATCCGAAGCACCGTGAAA
Organism: Pseudomonas sp. N040; assembly: GCF_015637705.1. GTDB lineage: Bacteria > Pseudomonadota > Gammaproteobacteria > Pseudomonadales > Pseudomonadaceae > Aquipseudomonas. The sequence continues at coordinate 177,288 of NZ_JADOBE010000007.1, forward strand.
TCTCGGCCATGCGCCTGATTGCCAAGATGCCCACGCTGGCGGCAATGGCCTACAAGTACTCCATGGGCCAACCCATGATGTACCCGCGCAATGATCTGACTTACGCGGAAAACTTCCTGCACATGATGTTCAACACCCCGTGCGAGATAAAACCGATCAATCCGGTTCTGGCCAGAGCCATGGACAAGATCTTCATCCTGCACGCGGATCACGAGCAGAACGCCTCGACTTCGACCGTGCGTCTTGCCGGTTCGTCCGGCGCCAATCCATTCGCCTGTATCGCTTCGGGTATCGCTGCTCTCTGGGGCCCGGCTCACGGCGGCGCCAACGAAGCCGTGCTGAGCATGCTGGACGAGATTGGCAGCGTCGAGAACATCGAAAAATTCATCGCCAAGGCCAAGGACAAGAACGATCCGTTCAAGCTGATGGGCTTTGGCCATCGCGTCTACAAGAACTTCGACCCGCGCGCCACGGTCATGAAAAAGACCTGTGATGAAGTGCTGGCCGAACTGGGCATCAATGATCCGAAGCTGGAACTGGCCATGCGCCTGGATGAAATCGCCCGCAACGATCCCTATTTCGTTGAGCGCAACCTTTACCCGAACGTGGACTTCTACTCGGGTATCATTCTCAAGGCAATCGGGATTCCGACCAGCATGTTCACCGTGATCTTTGCGGTATCGCGCACCGTTGGCTGGATCTCGCACTGGAAAGAAATGCTCTCCAGCCCTTACAAGATCGGCCGGCCACGCCAGCTGTACACAGGCTACGACCGTCGCGATTACGTGTCTCTGCAAGATCGCAAGTAATCCCGCAAGGGATAGTGACAAAGGCTGCCTCGGCAGCCTTTGTCATTTCTGTGCAGTGGCTTGCTCCAGCCAGCCGAGCAAGTGCAACGCTTCTGTCCGGCTCGCACCACAGACCTGCGGATCGGCGCTGAATGCCGCACACACGGCCGGACGCTCCGGATTACCGAAGAGCAGGCACAGATAATCTGCCGACAGTTGCACACAGCGCTCGCCTGCCGCCTTGCCGTTGGGCATGCCGGGAATGGCAGAAGTGATGGATGGCGCTATGCAACAGGCGCCACAACCAGCTCGACATTGCATTGAAGACATCTCGCAGAAAACCAGTGAGCCTGCGATTTTAAAGCGGATTACCGGGCAGGTCATGCCCCCCCTGCCCTGCCAAGACCTGCAGCTCGGCCAACCCTGCATTTGCCCCATTATTCTTGTGGCCAGCAATGCCACGGCTTAACCTGCGCGGGTTTAATCATCCGGAGTCAAAACCATGCCGGTCTGGCTGCAAAGCGCTGCCCTGCTGTCTCTTTCGAATATTTTCATGACCTTTGCCTGGTATGGCCACCTCAAGGCACTGAACAGCAAGCCCTGGATCATTGCCGCGCTGATCAGCTGGGGCATCGCGCTGTTCGAGTACCTTTTGATGGTGCCGGCCAACCGCATCGGTTACACCGAACTGTCGGTCGGACAACTGAAGATCATGCAGGAAGTCATCACCCTCAGCGTCTTCGTGCCGTTCAGCGTGCTGTACATGCAGCAACCCATGAAGCTGGACTACCTGTGGGCGGGCCTGTGCCTGCTGGGGGCGGTGTACTTTATCTTTCGCAACTGACCCTGCGCGGACAGTTCGCGGTTGAATGTGCAAATCACGCCAGGCGCTACCTGGCCGGCTTCAGCCGGGCTATCAGGCTCGAAGTGTCCCAGCGCTGGCCACCCATGGCCTGCACATCAGCATAGAACTGGTCGACCAGCGCCGTCACCGGCAGTTGCGCGCCATTGCGCCGCGCCTCGTCCAGCACGATAGCCAGATCCTTGCGCATCCAGTCCACGGCAAAACCAAAGTCGAACTTGCCGGCCAACATGCTCTGATGGCGATTTTCCAGTTGCCAGGACTGCGCGGCACCCTTGCTGATCACCTCCATGGCGCCAAGCCCGTCGAGGCCAGCACACTGGGCGAAATGCAGGGCTTCGGACAGCCCCTGCAGCAGCCCGCCGATGCAAATCTGGTTGACCATCTTGGTCAACTGGCCACTGCCAACCGGCCCCATCAGGCGGCTCATCTTGGCGTAGCACTCGATCACCGGGGCTACCCGGTCATAAAAAGCCTGCTCGCCACCGACCATGATGGTCAGCATGCCGTTCTCGGCACCGGCCTGACCGCCGGAAACCGGCGCATCGAGAAAGCCCAGCTCGCACTCGGCAGCGAGGATTGCCAGCTCGCGGGCCACATTGGCCGAAGCCGTGGTGTGATCGACCAGCACCGCCCCAGCGGTCATGCCGGCAAAGGCGCCATCCTCGCCCAGCAGGACTGCGCGCAGATCATCGTCGTTGCCGACGCAGGTCATCACGAACTCGGCGCCCGCGGCGGCCTCGCGCGGGGTGGCCGCACTGTCTCCGGCAAATTCGGCACACCAGAGCTCGGCCCTTGCCGGGTTGCGGTTGTACACACACACCTGATGCCCCTCGCAGGCCAGATGTCCGGCCATCGGAAACCCCATCACGCCCAGCCCGATAAACGCCACCTTTGCCATACATCACCTCCACAGAATCAAGGCAGCGAGCCTAGCACGCAGCAGACCGGACCTGCAGCCGGGTTAGCCAGCGATCCCGCGCCCTTTAGTGACGCCAGAGTATGGCTTGGGCATAATGCCCAACCCATTTTTCCACCCCTGCTCAAGGAATCCTGCATGTTCAAGGTCAACGAATACTTCGACGGCACCGTCAAATCCATCGCATTCGACATGCGCGAAGGCCCGGCCACCATCGGCGTGATGGCTGCTGGCGACTATGAATTCGGCACAGCCCAGCTGGAAGTGATGCATGTGATCGCCGGCGCCCTGAGCGTCAAGCTGCCCGGCAGCGACAGCTGGGAAACCTTTGCCGGCGGCAGCCAATTCACCGTCCCGGCCAACAGCAAGTTCCAGCTCAAAGTCGCCGAGGACACCGCCTACCTCTGCGAATACCGCTGAGAAAGCACTGAAAAGCCGGCCTCATGTGCAAGCAAGGGCCGGCTTTTGTGTCTTGTAGGTTGGGCTTCGTCGCTACGCGGCTCAACCCAAGCTAGTCTCGACCTCCTCCGGATTATTGAACTGCAACTCCGCCAGTCGCGCATACAGCGGGTTGCTGACCACCAGTTGCTGGTGCGTACCGAGTGCCACCAGTTGGCCGTGTTCGATCACCGCAATGCGGTCGGCGCCTTTCACGGTAGCCAGGCGGTGCGCGATCACCAGCGTAGTACGGCCGGCCATCAGGCCGGGCAAAGCCTGCTGGATCAGGTGTTCGCTTTCCGCATCCAGTGCGCTGGTAGCTTCGTCAAGCAACAGGATCGGCGCATCCACCAGCAGCGCCCGGGCAATTGCCAGGCGCTGGCGCTGGCCACCCGACAGTCCGAGGCCGGCGTCGCCCAGCCGGGTCTGGTAGCCCTGCGGCAGTTTCATGATGAAGTCATGGGCGTAAGCCGCCTTGGCTGCCGCCTCGACCTCCGCCTGGGTCGCCTGAGGCCGGCCATAGCGGATGTTGTCTTCCACGCTGCCGAAGAACAGTGCCGGATTCTGCGAGACCAGGGCAAAGCAGCGGCGCAGGTCGCCCGGCTCGAGCTGGCGCAGCGGCACACCCTCAATGCGGATCTCGCCCTGTTGCGGATCGAAGAAACGCAGCAGCAGATCGAACAGCGTCGACTTGCCGGCCCCGGACGGTCCGACCAATGCCAGGGTTTCCCCCGCCGCGACCGTCAAGTTGATGCCATCCACGGCAAACTGCTGCGGCCGTGACGGGTAGGCAAAACGCAGCTCGTGCAGTTCCAGCCGGCCGCTGACGCGCTCCGGCAGGCGTTGCAGGCCGATCGACGGCGCGCTGATGGCGTTGCGCTCGCGCAACAGCTCGGCGATGCGCTCGGCTGCGCCGGCTGCGCTCTGCAACTCGCCGATCACTTCGCTGATGGTGCCGAAGGAGGAGCCGACGATCAGGCTGTAGAACACAAACGCGGCCAGATCACCCGGGGAAATGCGCCCGGCAATCACATCCATGCCGCCGACCCAGAGCATCACCCCGACCGCACCGAGCACCAGCAGGATGACCACGCTGATCAGCAAGGCGCGCTGCTTGATGCGCTGGCGCGCCGTATGGAAGGCCGCCTCGGCCGTTTCGGCAAAGCGCGACTTGTCCTGCTGCTGGTGGTTGTAGGCCTGCACGGTCTTGATCTGGCCCAGCGTCTCGCCGACATAACTGCCGACATCCGCCACGCGATCCTGGCTCTGCCGGGACAGCGCGCGCACGCGCCGGCCGAACAGCAGGATGGGCGCCACCACCAGCGGCAGCGCGGCAATCACGATGGCGGTCAGCTTGACGTTGGTGAAGAACAGGAAAATCACCCCGCCGACCAGCATGATGCAGCTGCGCAAGGCCATCGACAGCGAGGAACCAATAACGGACTGCAGCAGCGTGGTGTCGGCCGTCAGGCGCGACTGGATCTCCGAACTGCGGTTGCTTTCATAGAACCCCGGATGCAGTTCAACCAGGTGATTGAACACGCGCTTGCGGATATCCGCCACGCAACGCTCGCCCAACCAGGAAACCAGGTAAAAGCGGATATAGGTGCCGACCGCCATCGCCACCACCAGCAGGAAGAACAGCGCAATCGACTGGTTCAACGCGCTCGGCGACTGGGTCGCCAGGCCCTGATCGACCAGCAGGCGAATGCCCTGGCCCATCGACAGGGTGATGACCGCGGTAAACAGCAGCGCCGCCAGCGCCCCCGCGACCCGCCAGCGGTAAGGCGCGATGAAGCGTCCAGCCAGTTGCAACGCATGGCGATGGCGGGCAGTGAGCATCAGGAATCTCCGGCGGCGTAACCTAGTGGATAAAGCAATTCTTCCTTGTAACCGGCCCAGACCCGCACGGCATCCGGAAAGCTGTCGTCCAGTTGCGGATCACCGCTATCGACCAGCAGCGGGCGGCCTTCGAGGGTGCCCAGCTTGCGCTTGGTGGCTACCACCCGCAATCGTTCAAGGCCGATGCTGCGCAACACGCGCGGGCTGATCTGCTGGTTGCCGCGACCGAGGATATGGCCCTGCCCGCCGATGGCGGTGACCAGCAGGTACGCCGGATGCCCGTCGACCAGTGCGAACAATTGCGCCTCGGTGAGGTCGCGACCGATCACCCGGCCATTCTCGATCACATCGACGCCGAGCAAGCTGGTTGCCAGGCCAAGCTGCTGCGCCAGCCCGTGCAGCGTCGAGCCGGGACCGAAGACATAACGCACGTCCACCTCCCAGCTGTCGTGCAGCCAGTCAGCCAGGTCGCCGAGTACCAGCTCCTCGGATTCCATTCCCGCCTGCTTGACGTGCTGCATGTACTGGCCGGGCTCCGGTACGGTCAGTTCGCCATACCAGCGCGCGGCTACCCTGCCCTCACGCAAGGCGCTCTCATCCAGATCGCGGACCTCGCCGGCGGTCAGCCGCACCAGGCCGCCGTCCAGCAGCTGTCGCGCCAGCTCGCCGGCCGCCCGCGGGCTGGTGGCATACACCCCGGAATGGATCTTCACCCCGGCCGGGATGCCCAGTACCGGCTGGCCTGCGCGTGCAGCGGCGCAGACATCGCGCGCCGTGCCATCGCCGCCGGCGAACAGGATCAGGGCACAGCCGGCATCCTGCAATTGCTGCACAGCGGCGCGGGTATCCGCCGCCGTGGTCGGGCCGGCATGCGGCTGGCCAAGCAGGCGCTGGCGAAAGCCCATCTGCGCCAGCAGGTCGCCCCCCATCGCGCCGGGAAAACAGACGAATTCGATACGCCCGGCCAGCGGCAACAGACGCTCCAGCGCCAACCGGGTCCGCGCCGCGGCGCGTGGCTCCGCGCCCAGCGCCAGGGCCTGCGCGGCCACCCCGTCGCTGCCCTTGAGCGCAACGCTGCCACCCAACCCGGCCAGCGGGTTGATGATCAGCCCCAGGCGAAACAGTGACTCAGACAAGGCTGACCCCCAGCGCCTCAAGCATCTGCGCCAGCGCCGGGTTGCCCCCCTGCAGGCGCACCCGCAGACCGTCGATTTCGCGGCGCAGCGGATAAGCCTTGCGCAACTGATCGAAAGCGGCGCGGCGCGCCTGCTCGCCACCGGCCAGGCTGCGGCGGAAGTCGGCATCGTCGCGCCGTGGGTCATACACCGCCCGGCACACCAGCGGCAGCGCCCAGGCCACCGCCGCCGTGGCGTCCAGGGTAATTTCGGCGAGCGGCTGGCGCGGCAGCAGACCTTGCAAATCGACGGTTGGCGGAGTCTGTTGCCAGGCGCAGAAGGCCTGATAAATCTGCGCCGTGCCACGCAGCTTGCCATCCAGGCTGTAGCCGGCAATGTGCGGTGTGGCGATCCGGCACAACTGCGCCAGCGCGGCATCCACCAGCGGCTCGCCTTCCCAGACATCCAGCACCACCTGTAGTTCGGCACCGTCTTGCAGCGCCTGACGCAGGGCCGGATTGTCGAGCACCGCGCCGCGGCTGGCATTGATCAGCCAGCTGCCAGGCCGCATCCGTGACAACTCGCAGGCCCCGACAAGATGGCGGGTCTCCCGGGTCAATGGGGTGTGCAGGCTGATGACATCGCAGTCGGCGAGAATCCGCTCCAGACTGACAAAGTCGCCACCCTCGGCGGCCTGCCGCGGCGGGTCACAGACCTGCACCGACCAGCCCAGCCCACGCAGCACCGCCACCAGCCGGCTGCCGACCTGGCCGGCGCCGACGATGCCATAGCGGCGGCACGCCGGGTCGACACCCTGCGCCTCGGCCAGTGCCAGGACGCTGCCCAGCACGTAATCCACCACCCCGCGCGCATTGCAGCCGGGGGCGCTGGCCCAGGCAATCCCGGCCGCCGCGAAAAACCCGAGGTCCAGATGATCGGTACCGATGGTGCAGGTGCCGACAAACCTGACGTTGCTGCCAGCCAGCAACTGGCGATCGACCCGGGTTACCGAGCGCACCAGCAGCACATCGGCCTCGCGTACGGCTGCGGCATCGATGGCGCGTCCCGGGTAACGGCGGATCTCGCCAAAAGCGGCGAAAAATTCGTCGAGCAGGGGGATATTCTCGTCGGCGACAATCAGCATGGCGTGCTCCCGGTTCAGGCCCGGCATTCTACTGCATGGCAGGCGCCACGCGGTTGAATCCTCGCCGGTGGCCTGGCGCAGCGCGTAGACTAGCCGCCCGTTGTTTCGCAGGAAGCCGCCTTGTCCCGCCTCGCCCTCCGCCTTGCCCGCAGCCGCAGCGAACTCAAGGACCTGCTGCGGCTGGCCGTTCCGATCATGGTCGCGCAACTCTCGTATGCGGCGATGGGCTTCGTCGACACCGTGATGGCCGGCCAGGTCAGCGCGCGTGACCTCGCCGCCGTGGCCCTCGGCAACTCGCTGTGGGTGCCGGTATTCCTGCTGATGACCGGCATCCTGCTGGCCACCACGCCGAAGGTGGCGCAATGCTTTGGCGCTCAGCAGCAGGCCAGGATTCCGCCCCTGGTGCATCAGGCCTTGTGGCTGGCCCTGCTGCTCGGCGGCCTGTGCGGGCTGGCGTTGTGGCATGCCGAGCCGGTGCTGCAACTGATGCGCGTGGACGCCAGCCTGGTCGAACCGGCCATCGGTTACCTGCGGGCGATTGCCTGCGGCTTTCCGGCGATTGCGCTGTTCCATGTACTGCGCTGCTACAGCGACGGCCTTGGCCTGACCCGTCCGACCATGGTGCTGGCGGTGCTCGGTCTGCTGCTGAACATACCGCTCAACTACCTGTTCATCTACGGCAAGCTGGGGCTGCCGGCAATGGGCGGCGTGGGCTGCGGCTGGGCCACTTCACTGGTGATGCTGGCGATGCTGCTGGGCATGCTGGGCTGGGTCAGCTGGGCGCCGCACTACCGGCACAGCCGCCTGTTGCGCCGGTTTCAGTGGCCGCAGCTGGCGGTCATCCGCCGCCTGCTCGGGGTCGGCCTGCCGATCGGGATTGCCGTCTTCGCCGAGTCGAGCATCTTTGCGCTGATCGCCCTGCTGATTGGCGCGATGGGCGCGACCATGGTCGCCGGCCACCAGATCGCCCTGAACTTCAGCTCGCTGGTATTCATGATTCCCTATGCGCTGGGGATGGCGGTCACGGTACGCGTCGGCCACGCCCTGGGCGCGGGCGCACCCCGCGAAGCGCGCTTCAGCGCCGGCGTGGGCATGGGCGCTGCGCTCTTTTATGCCTGCCTGTCATCCAGCGCGATGCTGCTGCTGCGCGATTCGATTGCCGACATCTATACCAACGATCCGGCGGTCATCGCCATCGCTGCCTCGCTGCTGGTCTATTCGGCGATTTTCCAGTTCTCCGATGCCATCCAGGTCACCGCCGCCGGCGCCCTGCGCGGCTACCAGGACACCCGGATAGCCATGCTGATCACCCTGTTCGCCTACTGGGGCATCGGCTTGCCGGTCGGTTACTGCCTGGGGCTGGATGATCTGTGCGGGGTGCCCAGCGGGCCACAGGGGCTCTGGCAAGGGCTGGTGGTCGGGCTGAGCAGCGCGGCGCTGCTGCTCGGCATCCGCCTGGTGCGCAGCGCCCGGCGGCGTATCCGGCCGGGCGCGGCCTGAGCCAGGCCCAGGTTCGAGCCATAGTCGGCCGGCAGCTGCCGCTCAGCCCAGCTTGATCCTGATCAGGTACAGGTAGGTGCCGTTCTCCTGGGTCTGCTCAAGCAGCTCGTGACCGAGAAACAGGCAGAACTTGGGGATGTCGCGGCGCGTCGAGGGATCGGTGGCGAGCACCCGCAGCAAGGCGCCGGGCGGCAGGTCGCGCACCTTGTTGTGCAGCAGCATCACCGGCTCCGGGCAGCTCAGCCCGGTGGCATCCAGCTCGGCGGCAGCGGCGGTATCAATGGATGGGCACATGCAGAAACTCCGTAGACTGCCGCCATTGTCCCGCAAACCGCCCAGGCGGTCATCCCGTCTCGGCAGCCAGCGGCTGCGCGGGGGCAACTTACAGGCGACGCAGGTGACAGGTGACTTCCTCGCGGTCGTGGTACAGCTGCTTGCAGCCGATGCTGACTTTCAGCCCGCGCGCCTTCAGGCCCTCCTCGATGCGCCCGAGCAGCCGCACGACCTCGGCGTAGCGTTGCTTCATCGGCAGCTTCAGGTTGACGACCGCCTCGCGGCACAGCCCCTCGCCCAGCCAGGTCTCGATCAACGCCGCGTTGCGTGCCGGCTTCTCGACGATGTCGCAGACCATCCAGTTCACCGGCTTGCGCGGCCTGAAGGTGAAACCGTCGGCGCGCTGGTGCTCAACCAGGCCTGAATACATCAGGCTTTCATCCATCGGTCCGTTGTCCACGGCGATCACCTTGATCTGCCGGTTGACCAGCTGCCAGGTCCAGCCACCCGGCGCGGCACCCAGGTCGACAGCCGTCATGCCGGGCGCCAGGCGTTGATCCCACTGCTCGCGCGGAATGAAATGGTGCCAGGCCTCTTCCAGCTTGAGCGTCGAACGGCTCGGCGCCTCGCGGGGAAACTTGAGCCGTGGAATGCCCATGGGCCACATCGCGCAGTTGTTGGCCTCGGCCAGGCCGAGAAAGACTTCGCGGCCACTCTTGAAGGTCAGCAGCAGCCGCGGCTTGAGCGGATCATCGACCAGCCGGCCGGCCTGGCTCAGTGCCTTGCGCAATGGCGCCTCGAACTTCTTGCAGAAATTCGACAGCTCCTTGCCGTCATTGGTGTCGAACACTTCCAGCCACAGGCTGCCGCACGGCGGGTAGCTCGCCAGATGCGCCAGCAGCACACTGATGCGGTCCTTCTCCGGCAGCTCGACAAACTCGCCGCGCGCCCACTGCCGCGGAAAGATCAGCTTGGCAAACCGCTGCCCGCGCATCAGGCGCTGGGCGCCATCCGCCTCGCTGCAGATGAATTCGGCGCAGGCGCTGTCGGGTTTGGCCTTGGCATAGCCGGCCACCTCGAGACGGGCGGCCACTTCGCTGATTTCCGAGCAGACTTCGCTCTCGAAACCTGCACGGCAATGCAGTAGCACGGTGTTCATCGGCGCCTATCCCCTGGCTACATGTGAAGTGGCAAAGCGCCGACTGGCCGGATTGGTTACAGCATCCGACCGGCTCGCCTGAAACCTGCTGAACCGGTGGCGTGCGCGAAACAACAGCGATCAGAAGTCGTCTTCGACCTCGCCATCCTGCACATTGAACTCGCGGTTTTGCAGATAGGCATTGCGGATGAACACGTACTTGTCGCCCGTGATCAGCTCTTCCGCCTTCAGCAGGTTGGCGCGGGTATCAACCACGTCCAGTCCGCGCGCCGAGTTGCGCACCGGCACATCGCTCACATAGCGATAGGGTTCGACAAAGGTGTCCGGGATCTTGCCGACAGCATCACGCACGGTGCTCGGGCCCAGCAGTGGCAGCACCAGGTAGGGGCCGGTATTCACGCCCCAGACGCCCATGGTCACCCCGAAATCCTCGTTGCTGCGCTTGAGGTCCATCTTGCTGGCCACATCGAACAGGCCCAGCACGCCGAAGGTGGTGTTGAACAGGACGCGCGCAGTATCCACGCCCGCCTCGTGCAACTTGCCCTGCAGCAGGTCATTGGCGAGGTTCTTCACATCACCGAGGTTGCCGAAGAAATTGTGTACGCTGTCTTCCACCGGGTCCGGGGTCACCGCCTGGTAACCCTGCGCCAGCGGTTTCAGTGCATAGGTATCCAGGGTGTCGTTGAAAGTGAAGATCGGCCGGTTAAAGCTTTCCCACGGGTCATCTTCTTCACTGGCCAGGGTTGCCGCCGACAGCAGCGTCAGCGAAGTCAGCAATAGCATCCGTGCGGGCTGGCCAACACTGTTGGAAAAACGAAAACCCATAGGGATAACTCCTGGATCTGCGGGCGGCATGCGCCAGTTAATAGGCTCGGCTGAGCGTTGAAAGCGCGGATTATAGAGTGGAGTCGGGACTTTCCGCAGCCATTTAGGTGAAACAGCGCGCGGCAATCTCGCGCCTTGATATGAATCAGGCAACCGGGACCAAGCTGAATTACCATTAACCTGAACCGGGGTCGCAATCCGCAGCCCGCAACTTACCTATTTCGAGGGGAACACCATGCCGCAAAACCTTCAGCAGCAATTGCAGCAACTGCGCGACCAGCTGGCCAACAACCCGCCCCTGGATGCGGACGAGCGCGCATCGCTGGTGGCCCTGCTGCAAGAAATCGAAGCCAACCTGGTCGAGACCGCCGAAACCGAGCAGAACGAATCGCTGGTGGATGGTGTCAATCTGGCCATCGAACGTTTTGAAGTCAGTCACCCGACCCTGACCGCCACCCTGCGCAACATCCTGCAAAGCCTGGCCAACATGGGTATCTGAGATGCCCGCCGGCTGCGCGACCCGCGCTACTGCCTGACCAGCCGCAGGTTTGCCGGGGTGATGGCGTGGGTGCTGCGGTACGGGTTGATGTCCAGCCCGCCACGGCGCACATAACGGGCATAGACCGTCAGCCGCTGCGGCTGCAGCAGGCGTTGCAGGTCGAGGAAAATCCGCTCGACGCACTGCTCATGGAAGTCCGCATGCTCGCGGAAGCTCACCAGATAGGCGAGAAAGCTGGCGTGATCGAGCCGTGCGCCCTGGTATTCGACCAGCACGCTGCCCCAGTCCGGCTGCCCGGTAACCGGGCAATTCGACTTGAGCAGATGGCTGTGCAGGCTTTCGCTGACCACCAGCGCGGGGTCGCAGCGCAGCAATTCCGGCTGCGGCCGGGCATAACTGCTGACACTGATATCCAGCTCATCGATGCAGGTGCCGGGTAATTGCGCCACACCCTCGGCCGCCACCACCTCGAGACCGCGCACGCGTACGCCCACCGGGGCCCCGGCACAGGCCGACAGATCACGCTGCAGGGCCTGCTCCAATTCCGCCAGGCTGGCGAAGCGGCTCTGGTTCAAGGAGTTCAGGTAGAGCTTGAAGGACTTCGACTCGATAATGTTCGGTGAATCCGCCGGGATGCTGAATTCGCCGATGGCCACCACCGGCTTGCCGGAGGGCAGCAGCCAGGACAATTCATAGCAGTTCCACAGATCCACGCCCTGATACGGCAGATTACCGGCGTGCAGGCCCAGCTCTGCCCATTTCGCCGCGCGTGCGATCGGAAACAGCAGCTCGGGCGCGTAGTGGCTGACGTACTGGCTGGACTTGCCCAGTGGCGAATGTTCGGCAGGATGCTGCATGAAGTCTGGCCTGAAGTCTCGAATCGGCGGCCATTATAGCCATAGCCGCCGGCTGAATTACTGGCGCATGCCCTGGCCGGTGACCATCAGGCGGATGCAGAACAGGTAGAGCAGCGTCGCCGCCAGCAGCATCAGGCCTATGGCCACCCCGATATTGATATCGGAGACGCCAAGGATGCCGTAACGGAAGGCATTGACCATGTGCAGGATCGGATTGGCCATCGACACCTTCTGCCAGAACTCCGGCAGCAGGCTGATCGAGTAGAACACCCCGCCAAGGTAGGTCAGCGGCGTCAGCACAAAGGTCGGGATGATCGAGATGTCATCGAAACTCTTGGCAAACACCGCGTTGATGAAGCCGCCCATGGAAAAGATCGCCGCGGTCATCAGTACCACCAGCGCGGTAATGCCGATGTGATGCACCTGCAGGTGGGTGAAGAACAGCGACAGCAGCGTCACGATCAGGCCCACCGCCAAGCCGCGCAGCACGCCGCCGGTGACATAGCCGAGCAGAATGGTGTGCGGCGAAACCGGCGCCACCATCAGTTCCTCGATGTTGCGCTGGAACTTGCTGCCATAAAAGCTCGAGACCACGTTGCCGTAGGAGTTGGTGATGACCGACATCATGATCAGGCCGGGTACAATGAACTCCATGTAGGTGAACGGGCCGACCCCGCCGATCTGCCGGCCGATCAGGTTGCCGAAGATGACGAAGTACAGCGCCATGGTGATGGCCGGGGGCAGCAGGGTCTGTGGCCAGATGCGCATGAAGCGGCGCACTTCGCGGTAGACGATGGTCTGCAGGGCGACCAGGTTGTCGCGGAACGCGCTCATGGGTTCACCTTCGACAGGTTCTTCTCTACCAGGGAAACGAACAGTTCCTCCAGGCGGTTGGTCTTGTTGCGCAGGCTGAGCACTTCGATCTGCTGTGCGGCCAACTGGCGAAACAGTTCATTCACGCCCTGCGCCTTGTCCACCTGGACTTCCAGGGTTTGCCCGTCGAGCAGTTCCGCGCGGTAGCCGGTGAGCTGCGGCGGCAGCAACTGGGCATCCTTGAGATCGAGGAGGAAGGTTTCCGACTGCAGCTTGAGCAACAGTTCGCGCATGCTGGTGTTCTCGACGATGCGCCCCTGGTCGATGATCGCGATGTTGCGGCACAGCTGCTCGGCTTCTTCCAGGTAGTGGGTGGTCAGGATGATGGTCACACCCTGCTCGTTGAGTTCGGTGAGGAAACTCCACATCGAACGGCGCAGCTCGATATCCACCCCGGCGGTCGGCTCGTCGAGAATCAGCAGGCGCGGCTGGTGTACCAGCGCGCGGGCAATCATCAGGCGCCGCTTCATGCCGCCGGAAAGCATCCGCGACGCCACATTGTGCTTGTCCCACAGCCCCAGCTGGGTCAGGTACTGTTCGGCCCGCTCGCGCGCCACGCGCCGCGGAATGCCGTAATAGCCGGCCTGGGTGGCGACGATGTCGAATGGCTTCTCGAACTGGTTGAAGTTGAACTCCTGGGGCACCAGGCCAAGGCAGCGCTTGAGCGCGCTCGGCTCGCGGTCGAGGTCGTGGCCAAACACGTTTACCGTGCCGGAAGTCTTGTTCACCAGCGTGGAAAGAATGCCGATGGTGGTCGACTTGCCGGCGCCGTTGGGGCCGAGCAAGGCGAAGAAGTCGCCTTCTTCGACATCCAGATCAATCCCCTTGAGGGCCTGGAAACCATTACCGTAGGTTTTGGTCAGCTGCCTTATGGTCAGAGCAGAACTCATGAATAGATACACACCGGGAGGATAATGAACGGACTAGATTGGGGCGAAAACGGGCAAATACAACCGGCTGGCCTTCAGCTGGCCAGCTCGCTGTGCAGATCGCCGCGCAAGAATGCCGCATCCGCGGCAAACAGGTGCGGATAAATCTGGCGCAGATGCCCGAAAAAAAGCGCTTCCGGCAGATCGGCAAACTGGCCGTGATCGACCAGGTATTCCATATAGCGCTCACCCTCCTGATTGTACGGATGAAACACGCTGTCGCTCAGGCCGTCGAAGGCCAGCGGCTCGACCTTGAACAGGCGGCACAGCGCCAGATTGAATGCCGGCGTGGCCTTGACCCAGCGCTCGCCGAGAAACAGCTCGGTGTAGCCGTGCATGGCAAATACCTCCGTACGCAACAGTTCGATCAGCCGCGGCGTGGACAGGTGGTTGCGTACGTCGGCCAGGCCGATGCGCGCCGGAATTCCGCAATGCCGTGCACAGGCGGCCAGCAACAGCGCTTTCGGCACGCAGTAGGACTCGCCCGCCTGCAACGCATGGCTGGCGGTCAGGGTCTGCGGATCGGCGCTGAACGAATACGGGTTGTAGCGAATCTCGTCCCGCACGGCGTGGTACAGGTTGATCGCCTGCTGGCGCGGATCGGTGTCGGCGCCACGGTGCTGCTCGGCAAAGCTCATTACCCGCGGATGATCGCTGTCGATGAAACGGGCGGGTTCAAGGTATTCGCGCATGCTGATTCTCGCTTGGCTGTTGGAGCCCGCTGCAGTCTACCGATTTCGGCACGCCACGGGCATGCCATACCTGCCAGGCTGGACGCCGACAACGCCAGCCAGGACGCGATCACGCTATACTCCGCGGCCATTTCAGCCCGAGGAGCACGCCGTGCCCAGCCCCTATCTAGCCCACCATCTCGCCCTGCTGCAGCACTTGCGCAGCATCCTGGTTGCCCTGGGCGACGCGGAACAGATACCCGACGACACCCACGCACTGTTCCTCGAGCGCTACGACGAACTGCTCGACGCGCTGCCGGGGGATACCGAAGGCAATCTGTATCTGGGTCAGGATCTGCTCAGCCAGGTGTTCCACCGCTACCCGCAGATCGCCCACCTGGTACCGCGCGACCTGCTGTGGTTTTTTGGCGGGGATTGCCTGCATTTCATGCCGGACGAAGAAATCCAGCTGTATCAGCAACTCGATGAGCGCCGCTTTGCCGCCGAAGAGCAGGACGAGCCGTTCGACTGGAACGCCGAGAAGCAACTGCTGGCCATGCCGACGGATGGTTCCAGGCACTGAACCTGCAGGGACCGCTGCGACGCACAAACAAGAACGCCGCTCGGGTGGGAGCGGCGTTCTTGTGAATCTGGAGCGGGAAACGAGACTCGAACTCGCGACCCCGACCTTGGCAAGGTCGTGCTCTACCAACTGAGCTATTCCCGCAAATATGGCGTCCCCTAGGGGACTCGAACCCCTGTTACCGCCGTGAAAGGGCGGTGTCCTAGGCCACTAGACGAAGGGGACGCAGCCCGGAACTTACAGCACACTTTCCGGCTTCCCCGGTTCGCCAGAAGGCTTCGCCGTGGAAGTGGCGCGCATTCTATGGAGCCTTTGCAACAGCGTCAACCCTAAGACGAGAATTCTTCGGCAGCAGCACCTCCAGCTCCCGCAAGTCCTGGCTTTGGCAGCCTGCAGGCAGATATGCTGCCGCTGAAAATCGGCGGCGATGCGTTGCTCGCCAGCCGGCAGGACTGCAGAATCCGCAGCTGCAAGCATCGACGGGCACGCTCGCGGAACTGGAATCCAGGCCGCTCCCGGCCGTTGACGCCAACCAGCCCGGCCAGGCGCTGAAGTGTCTGGCCGGACGATGGTCTTTCCTGCCCGAGGTATGCAGCATGTCCCTGATTGTTTATGGCGCGCCCTTGTCTCCGTTTGTGCGCAAGGTTCGCCTGCTGCTGGCCGAGAAAGGCCTGGAGTATCAGCTCGAGTACATCAACCCGTTCGGCCAGCCAGACGACTTTCAGCAGATCAGCCCGCTCAAGCGCGTCCCGGCACTGCGCGACGGCGATCTGACGCTGGCCGACTCCAGCGTCATCTGCCAGTACCTCGAAGAGCAGTATCCGCAGCACACCCCGCTGTATGGGCAGAACGCCGTGGAGCGGGCGCGGGTCCGCTGGCTGGAAAAATACGCGGACTATGAAGTGGCCCCGGCCGCCACCTTCGGGGTTTTCCGCAACCGCCTGATCAAGCCCGCGGTGCTCTCCCAGCCGAGCGATGAGGGCGCGGTACAACGGGCGCTGGAGACCACCTTGCCGCCCCTTTTCGACTATCTGGAGCAGCAACTGGGCGACCGGCAGTACTTCGTCGGCAACCGCCTGAGCCTTGCCGACCTGGCCGTGGCCGTGCAACTGGTCAACCTGGAGCATGGGGGTGAAACCCTGGATGCCGGACGCTGGCCCAACCTGGGCCGATTCTATGCGCGGATCAAGGCACGCGACTCCATGCAGGGCGTACTTCCCGGCGAGCTCAAGGTGGTTGGCAAATTGCGCGCCCTGGCCGCCACCCGCTGAGCGGAGCGGCCGCCCGCCAGCTCAGCTAGCGCGGCTTGTCGCGGCGCAGGTATCGGCGAGGAAACGCTCGAGCAACTGCCCAAGCTGCTGGCGCAGCTCGACCATTTGGTCCAGATCCAGCCCGCTGGCACACAGCAGTTGATCGCGCAGGGGCATTACCCGCGCCTGCATGGCAAGCCCCTCCGCGCTGAGGCCCAGATGCACCTCGCGCTCGTCATGCCGGGCACGCTTGCGCTCGACCAGCCCCAGTTGCTGCAGGCGCTTGAGCAACGGTGTCAGCGTCCCGGAGTCGAGCATCAACCGCTCGCCCAGCGCCTTCACCGTTGGCTGCGCCGGCGCACTGGCCTGCCATTCCCAGAGCACCAGCATGACCAGGTACTGCGGATAGGTCAGGCCCAGCTGGTCAAGCATCGGCTTGTAGCCGCGAATCACCGCGCGCGAGGCCGCGTACAGCTTGAAGCACAGCTGGTTGTCCAGCAGCAGCTCGGGCTGTACCGGGTGCGGAGCGGTCATTTCAGCAGGGCTTCGATCTCGCTGGTGAGATCTTCCGGCTTGGTGGTCGGAGCAAACCGCTTGACCAGCTTGCCGTCCTTGCCGACCAGGAACTTGGTGAAGTTCCACTTGATGCCCTGGCTGCCCAGCAGGCCGGGAGCACGCTGCTTGAGTTCGACATACAGCGGGTGGGTGTGCGCGCCGTTGACTTCGATCTTCTTGAACAGCGGGAAGGTCACGCCGAAATTCAGTTCGCAGAATTCCGAGATGGCGCCCTCGTCTCCCGGCTCCTGATGGCCGAACTGGTTGCAGGGGAAGCCGACGATGACCAGGCCCTTGTCCTTGTACTGCTGCCACAGCGCTTCCAGCCCCTTGTACTGGGGGGTGAAACCGCACTTGCTGGCGGTGTTGACCACCAACACGGCCTTGCCACCGAAGTCGGCCAGGGTCTTGCTCTCGCCCTTGATGGTGGTTGCCGGGATGTCGAGAAGGGTATTGCTCATGGTCACACTCCAATCTGGATAGCAGGAGCCGTCAGGATACCCATAATTTATATTGCACACAATTCAATTGTTGTAAATCAGTCTACCTGCTCTGCGCGTGCGTTGAACTGCAGGCACACCGAATTGATGCAATAGCGCAGGCCGGTCGGTCTGGGGCCATCCGTAAACACATGGCCCAGGTGGGCATCGCACGCGGCGCAGCGGACTTCGGTGCGCAACATGCCATGGCTGCGATCTTCCAGCTCGCGCAGCGCTGCCGCGTCCACCGGCTGGAAATAGCTCGGCCAGCCGCAGCCGGAATCGAATTTCGCCGACGAATCGAACAGTTCGGCACCGCAACACACGCAGCTGTAGCGGCCGGCTTGCTGGCTGTCGTGATAACGACCGCTGAAGGGCCGCTCGGTGCCGCCCATGCGGCAGACCTGGAACTGCTCTGCAGTCAGCGCCGCGCGCCATTCATCCAGCGATTTATCGGTCTTGCCCATGTCCTGCCCTCCGTATCGAAATGCCCGGCGATAGCTTTCCCGCCATCCCCGGCGCACGTATCATGCGTGCCTGCTCAGCCGTCAGTCTGATCCAGTAAATGCAGCCCGCCAAGGTGCCCACCGGCATTTGCCGCGCTGGCTTGCACGGCAATTCGCTTCGGGACAGGGAACATCATGCAGGTCAGTAAATCGAACAAGCTTGCCAACGTCTGCTACGACATCCGCGGTCCGGTGCTCCAGCACGCCAAGCGGCTCGAGGAGGAAGGCCAGCGCATCCTCAAGCTGAACATCGGCAATCCCGCGCCATTTGGTTTCGAAGCGCCCGATGAAATCCTCCAGGACGTGATCCGCAACCTGCCGACCGCCCAGGGCTACAGCGACTCCAAGGGCCTGTTCAGCGCGCGCAAGGCGGTCATGCAGTACTACCAGCAGATGCAGGTGGAAGGCGTCGGCATCGAGGACATTTACCTGGGCAACGGGGTGTCCGAACTGATCGTGATGGCCATGCAGGCGCTGCTCAACAATGGTGACGAGGTGCTGATCCCGGCCCCCGACTATCCGTTGTGGACCGCTGCCGTGGCGCTCTCCGGCGGCAATCCGGTGCACTACCTGTGCGACGAGCAGGCCGGCTGGTTTCCCGACATCGACGACATCAAGGCGAAGATCACTCCGAACACCAAGGCACTGGTACTGATCAACCCGAACAACCCGACCGGCGCGGTGTATTCCCGCGAAGTCCTGCTCGAACTGGTCGAACTGGCACGCCAGCACAACCTGGTGCTGTTCTCCGACGAGATCTACGACAAGATCCTCTACGACGGCGCCAAGCACATCTGCACCGCCGCACTGGCGCCGGACGTGCTCTGCCTGACCTTCAACGGGCTGTCCAAGTCCTACCGGGTGGCCGGTTTCCGCTCCGGCTGGGTGGTCATCAGCGGACCGAAGCACCGGGCGCACAGCTATATCGAAGGCATCGACATGCTGGCCAACATGCGCCTGTGCGCCAATGTGCCCAGCCAGCATGCGATCCAGACGGCGCTCGGCGGCTACCAGAGCATCAACGACCTGGTCCTGCCCAATGGCCGCCTGCTGGAACAGCGCAACCGTGCCTGGGAACTGCTCAACGACATTCCCGGCGTCAGTTGCGTGAAACCGATGGGCGCGTTGTACGCTTTTCCGCGGATCGATCCCAAGGTCTACCCGATTCACAATGACGAGAAATTCGTCCTGGACCTGCTGCTCTCCGAGAAGCTGCTGATCGTCCAGGGCACCGCGTTCAACTGGCCGTGGCCGGATCACTTCCGGGTGGTGACGCTGCCACGGGTCGACGATCTGGAACAGGCTATCGGGCGCATCGGCAACTTCCTCAAGACCTACAAGCAATAAGGTGCCGGCCATGAGTCAAGGCAAACGCTACCTGCTGACGGGCGCCAGTTCCGGGATTGGCGAAGCCCTCGCCCGTGAACTTGCCGCCGCCGGCTATGACCTGGTCCTGGCAGCGCGCCGGGTCGACAGCCTGCACCTGCTGGCCGCCGAACTGCAGCAACGCTTCGGTGGCAAGATCGTCGCCCTGCCGCTGGACGTCACCGACCTGGACGCCGCGCAGGCCATCGTCGCGCAGGCGGCGCAAGCCCTCGGCGGGCTGGACGGCCTGATCGCCAATGCCGGCATCGGCCTGGCCGGCAAGGTCGGCAGCGGCCACTTCGCCAACGACTGCCGCGTGGTGCAGACCAACCTGCTCGGCGCCATGGCCAGCCTGGATGCCGCCACCGCGCTGTTCCGCCAGCAGGGCCACGGCCATCTGGTGGCGATCGCCTCGGTGGCCGGCAAGGTCGGTCTGCCGGGCAATGCCGGCTACTCGGCGAGCAAGTTCGGTGTGGTCGGCTACATGCAAACCCTGCAGGCGGAACTCGCCGGCAAGCCGATCCATGCCACCCTGCTGCTGCCCGGCTTCATCGACACCCCGCTCAACCGCGACATGCACAGCCGCCCCTTCGTCATCGACTTACAGCGTGGCGCCGCCCTGATCGCCCGGCACATCGCCAGCAAGCGCAGTGTCGCCTACGTGCCCGGCTGGCCATGGGCCCTGCTGGCGCCACTGCTGGGCATGCTGCCGGCGCGCCTGATCGGCAAATATTTCTGACCATGGACCTGCAGATCGACGAGTTCTACAAGGACTGCGCCGCCGCCCTGTTGCAGCTGTATCAGGTGTTCCCGCGCCGCACGGCGCTGTATGTGGAGGATCTGATCGGCGTGGAGGAGCCCGATGAGTTCGGCCTGCCCAGCAAGCGCCATCTGAGCTGCCTGGGCGCACTGCTGTGGCTGGCCGAGGAAGGCTACCTGCGCTTCGATGCAACCATTCGCTACGAGGCACTGGATCAGGCGGTGCTCAGCGAAAAGGGCTTCGTGCGCCTGTCACGTTCGGTTGCCCATGCGCTGCCAGGGCAGGCTGACATCCCGGCAGCCGTGCTGCGCGTGCAGAGCACCCTTGCCTGGCAACTCCGCGAAGCACTGGCCAGCGGTCACAGCGAGCGCGTGGCCCGCCTCACCCGCCTGCTGTTCGAGAGCAATCTGCACGGCGCCAGCGACACAGTTTGAAATAGCTCGCCGGTTGAAGCGGGCCCCTTCGGCCTTATAGTAAGTCCCTGCGAAATAACCCTTTTTCCATGCGGAGAGTGTTCTAACCATGATGCGTATTCTGCTGTTCGTGGCAACCAACCTCGCGGTCGTACTGATCGCCAGCATTACCCTGAGCCTGTTCGGCTTCGACGGGTTCATGGCTGCCAACGGCGTTGATCTGCAACTGGATCAATTGCTGGTGTTCTGCGCCGTGTTCGGCTTTGCCGGCTCGTTCATCTCGCTGCTGCTGTCCAAGTGGATGGCCAAGAAAGGCACGGGTACGCAAATCATCACCCAGCCGCGCACCCGTCACGAACAATGGCTGCTGCAGACAGTGGAAGAGCTGTCGCGCCAGGCCGGGATCAAGATGCCCGAAGTGGGTATTTTCCCGGCGTATGAATCAAACGCCTTCGCCACCGGCTGGAACAAGAACGCCGCGCTGGTGGCCGTAAGCCAAGGCCTGCTGGAGCGCTTCTCACCCGAAGAGGTGAAAGCCGTGCTGGCCCACGAGATCGGTCACGTGGCCAACGGCGACATGGTGACCCTGGCCCTGGTCCAGGGCGTGGTCAACACCTTCGTCATGTTCTTCGCGCGCATCTTCGGCAACTTCGTTGACAAAGTGATCTTCAAAACCGAGGAAGGCAACGGCCCGGCGTTTTATATCGCCACCATCGTCGCTGAACTGGTGCTGGGCATCCTGGCCAGCATGATTGTCATGTGGTTCTCGCGCAAACGTGAATTCCGCGCCGACGAGGCCGGTGCCCAGTTTGCCGGCACCGCGTCGATGATTGCCGCGTTGCAGCGCCTGAAAGCCGAACAGGGTGTGCCGGTGCACATGCCCGACAGCCTCACCGCCTTCGGCATCAACGGCGGCCTCAAGCAGGGCCTGGCCGGCCTGCTGATGAGCCACCCGCCGCTGGACGCCCGCATCGAAGCCCTGCGCCAGCGCGGCTGATTGTCCGCAGCAAGAAAAAACCCGCCATGAGCGGGTTTTTTCTTGCTTTTTGTAGGGTGGGCTTCAGCCCACCACTTTGTATTCCGGCACCGCAGCGGTGGGCTGAAGCCCACCCTACGTTTTGCCGCCAACACTCAGCGCCGTCTTAGTCGATACACCGTTTCATGCAACGCCGTCAGTCCGCGCTGGATAAAGCGCTGGTTCTGCTGGAGCACGTCGGCATGCAGCAGCCGCTCCAGTTGCCAGGCCCCCGCCAGACGCTCACGCACTTCGGCTTCGGGCACGGCAAAGGGCGGGCCATCCATCTGCTCCTGCGGGTAGTCCAGCGTGACCAGCAGGCCGCGACAAGCACCTGGCAGAATCGCCGCCAGCTGCTGCACATAGCGTTCACGCATCGGCGCAGGCAAGGCAATCAGCGCGGCGCGGTCGTACAGCCCCTGGCAATCCGCCACATCCGCCGCCTGCAGGGCGAAGAAGTCGCCGCACCAGAGTTCCAGCCCGTCCGCCCGGTAGCAGCTGAAGGCGCCCTGCTCCGCCCGGGTATATTCGAGGCCTTGCTCGGCAAAGAAGTCTTCCACCGCCTTGCGCGACAATTCGATGCCGAGCACCCGGTAGCCCTGCTCGCGCAGCCAGCGCAGGTCCAGGCTCTTGCCGCACAGCGGCACCAGCACCCGGCTGCCGCGCGGCAAGCCGAGGCCTGGCCAGTACTCGAGCAGATAGGGATTGACCGCGTCGAGGTGAAAGCCGATCTCGTTGCTTGACCAGCGTGCGTGCCAGAAATCTTCGTGCATAGAGCCTCCGTCTTGAGATATCCATTCTCTGCCCAGCCCAGGCCGACAGGTCAAGCGCGCGATGCCTGGACGCGCCGGCCAGCAGTACCGCTTATCTCCGGATAAATCCGCAGGCATACTGCCGGCACGCCCTTTCATCCACTGGAGTTCCCGCATGCCCATCAGCAAAGACCAATTGATTACCGATATTGCCGAAGCCACCGACCTGACCAAGGCCAACGTGCGCGCCGTGCTCGAGCAGCTCAGCGAAATCGTCAGCGATGCGCTGGAAAACAGTGACGAAGTGAGCCTGCCGGGCATCGGCAAGCTCAAGGTCAATGCGCGCCCGGCCCGCAACGGGCGCAATCCGCAGACCGGCAAGGCCATCGCGATTGCGGCGAAGAATGCCGTCAAGTTCGTCCCGGCCAAGGCGCTGACCGACGCCATCAACTGATCGCCGCGCAACGGGAGGCGGCAGCCACTGTCGCCGCCATGCCGTTCCACGACTGTTCGATACCTTCGATCAAATACCCCTGAACTTTGCGCTGGATTTCAGCGCTTGCGGGGCACAGCATGCGGCTAATCACTCCCGGAGCCCGCGCATGCTACCCAGTCTGTTCATTTCTCACGGTTCACCCATGCTCGTGCTGGAACCCGGCGCCTCGGGCCCGGCGCTGCGCGCGCTCGGCGCAAGACTCGAGCGGCCACGAGCCATCCTGGTGCAATCGGCCCACTGGGAGAGCACCGAGCTGCTGGTCGGCAGCGCCGCCCGGCCGGCAACCTGGCACGACTTCCATGGCTTTCCAGCGGAGCTGTATCAGGTGCAATACCCCGCCGCCGGCGACCCGCAACTGGCGGCCGACATCTCGGCACGCCTGCGCAGCCACGGGCTGGACAACCAGCTGGATGGGCAACGGCCACGCGACCACGGTGCCTGGGTGCCGGGTGCGCTGCTGTACCCGGCTGCGGACATCCCGCTGCTGCAGATTTCCCTGCCGACCCGCCGCGGTGCGGCGTTCCAGCAACGGGTCGGTCAGGCCCTTGCCGGCCTGCGCCAGGAAGGAGTGCTGCTGATCGGCTCGGGCAGCATCACCCACAACCTCGGCCAACTGGAATGGCACGCCGGGCCCGAGCAGATCGCCCCCTGGGCGCAAAGCTTTCGTGACTGGATGGTGGCGCGCCTGGCTGCCGGCGATGCCCAGGCCCTGCTGGATTACCGCGCGCAGGCACCCTTCGCCGTGCGCAGCCACCCGACCGAAGAGCACCTGTTGCCACTGTTCTTCGCCATGGGCGCCGGTGGCGCGGTCACCGTCGAACACAGCGGTTTCAGCCTGGGCGCGCTGGGCATGGATATCTATTCCTTCGCCTGAAGCAGCTGCAGGCGCTGCAGGAAGGCGGTTTCGTCGAGTACCGGAAGCCCCAGCTCGGTGGCCTTGTCCAGCTTCGAGCCGGCCCCCGGCCCGGCCACCACGCAGTGGGTCTTGGCCGATACCGAACCGGCCACCTTGGCCCCCAGCGCCTCGAGCTGCTGCTTGGCCTGATCGCGACTCATGGCCTCCAGCGTACCGGTCAGCACCCAGGTCTGCCCGGCCAGCGGCAGGCCGGCGACGGCGCGCCGCGGACTTTCCCAGTGCATGCCGAAGGCGCGCAGCTGCTCCTCGACCTGGCGGGCCCGCAAGCAGTTGGCCGGACTGGCAAAGAAGTCGCGCAATGACTGCCTGGCCTTCTCGTTGAGGTTCTTGAACACGCTCAGCGCCAGCCAGTCCTGGCTGAGCGCGATCAGGGCCTCGAGACTAGCGGTTTTGTCGGCGAGCTTCTCGGCTCCGGTGACGGCGATAAACGGGATCTGCAACTTGTCGATTAAGGTAGCCAAGGTAGTGCAGGCGGCAAATTCGGCATGCAGATCGCCCTCGTCCTGCAACTCGACGCCACGCTCGAGCAGTTGCGCCAGCACCTTCTGGTTGTGCTCCTCGGCAAAGAAACTGTGGATCTCATGGGCAACTTCGGCGCCAACGTCCGGCAGCCAGGTCAGCACCTCCGGCAGGGCTTGCCGAATACGCTCCATGGCCCCCAAGGCACGGGCCAGTAGCTTGGCGGTTTCCTCGCCGACATCCGGAATGCCCAGCGCATAGATGAAGCGCGCCAGAGTCGGCGTGCGACTGGAGTCGATGGCTGCCAGCAGGTTGCGCGCGGACAGGTCGGCAAAGCCTTCGAGCACCACCAGCTGCTCGTAGCGCAGGATGAACAGATCCGCCGGCGAGCTGACCAGGCCGACATCCACCAGCTGTTCGACGATCTTGTCGCCCAGGCCCTCGATATCCAGCGCGCGGCGCGAGACGAAATGGATGATCGCCTGCTTGAGCTGCGCCTGGCAGCTCAGGCGTCCGACACAGCGGTACACCGCGCCGGCGCTGAGAGTTTCCTTGCCCTTGCTGCGCTTGACCAGTTGGGTGCGTTCAACCGCTGAACCGCACACCGGACAGTGCTCGGGGATCTGAACCGGACGCGCCGCCGCCGGGCGGCGCTCGAGAACCACCTGTACCACCTGCGGAATCACATCTCCGGCGCGGCGGATGATCACGGTGTCGCCAATCATCAGCCCCAGGCGCGCCACTTCATCCATGTTGTGCAGGGTGGCATTGGATACCGTGACGCCGGCCACCTGCACCGGCTTCAGCCGCGCCACCGGGGTCACCGCACCGGTGCGCCCGACCTGGAACTCGACATCGAGCAACTCGGTCAGCTCTTCACTGGCCGGGAACTTGTGCGCAATCGCCCAGCGCGGCTCGCGGGCACGGAAGCCCAGTTCGCGCTGGTAGCCAATGTCATTGACCTTGAACACCACGCCGTCGATCTCATAAGCCAGCGTGCTGCGCCGCGCGCCAATGTCGCGGTAGTAATCAAGGCACTGCCCGGCGCCGCGGACCAGTTTCAGTTCCCCGCTGATCGGCAGGCCCCAGCCTTTGAGCTGCTGCAGCACACCGACCTGGGTCGCAGCCAGCTCGCCCTCGACCTGGCCGACCCCGTAGCAGCAGAACTGCAGCGGACGACTGGCAGTGATCTTCGGGTCCAGCTGGCGCAGGCTGCCGGCGGCGGCATTGCGTGGATTGGCAAAGGGCTTGGCGCCAGCCGCCAGCTGGCGGGCATTGAGTGCCTCGAAGCCGGCCTTGGACATGAACACCTCGCCGCGCACTTCCAGCACCGGCGGATAACCGCTGCCCTGCAGCTGCAGCGGCACATTGCGCAGGGTGCGCACGTTGCTGCTGATGTCTTCGCCGGTCGTCCCATCACCGCGGGTGGCCCCGCGTACCAGCAGGCCGTCGCGATACAGCAGGCTTACCGCCAAGCCGTCGAGCTTGGGCTCGCAGCAGTATTCGACCTCGGCGCCGGCACCAAACAGGTCGCCCGCCGGCAGTAGTTCGCCCAGGCCCTCGCGCACGCGCCGGTCGAAATTCAGCAGGTCTTCTTCGGCAAAGGCATTGCCGAGGCTGAGCATCGGTACTTCGTGGCGGACTTCGCCAAAGGCTGCCAACGCGGCTCCGCCGACCCGCTGCGTGGGTGACTGCGCGCTGATCAGCTGCGGATATTCGGCTTCGAGGGCCTGCAGTTCGCGAAACAGCCGATCGTACTCGGCGTCCGGCACGCTCGGCTCATCGAGCACGTAGTAGCGATGGTTATGTTCCTCCAGCTGGCTGCGCAGCTGGCGGATGCGAATGGCGGCGGTCTGGGCATCGGTCATGGGTTGATCTTCTGCGAAACGCGAAAGAGCAGCCGGGGCTGCTCTTTCTGTGATGGTTGGTCAGCCTCGGGCGGGGCGCCAACGTCCCGCCCGACCGGGCGCGCGATCAGCGCTTCTGGCTCAGCTGGCGACGCTCGAACTCGGCAATCCGGTTGCGGTAGTGCTCGATGGTCTGTGAGGTCATCACACTGCGCTGGTCATCCTTGAGCTCGCCATTGAGTTCGGTGGACAGCTTGCGCGCCGCCGCGATCATCAGGTCGAAAGCCTGCTTCGGATGCCGCGGCCCGGGCAGGCCGAGGAAAAAACTCACCGCCGGTGTGCTGAACATGTCCATGTCGTCCAGATCGAAAGTACCCGGCTTGACCGCATTGGCCATGGAAAACAGCTCCTCGCCATTACCCGCCATGCTTTCGTGACGATGGAAAATATCGCGTTTGCCAAAGCGCAAACCGCTTTCGAGGATGTTCTGCAGCAGTGCCGGCCCCTTGAAGCCTTCGGGCCCGCGCGCAACCACATGGATCACCAGCACCTCATCGGCGATCAGTTGCTCCCTCGGCGCGGGTTTGGGTTCTTCAGCCACCTGGTTATCCACCGGGGTCAGCAGGGTGGGCACCGGTTCGTCGAGGTTCAGGTCGCCCTGATGCGGCTCATGCCGTTGCCTGGCCTGGTCGCGCGGGCTGAGCTGAGGCAGGTCGCTATTGTCGATGCTCGGTTCGCGGGTTCGGTCCAGTACCCGGGGCGGGCCGAGCAGGTTGGGGTCATCACCTTCATCCGGCAAATCAGCCAGGCTGCGATCAAGCTTGAACTTGAGCTTTCCCTTGTTGCTGCTCATGCGGCGCCAGCCATCGAACAGGATGCCGGCTATCACCACAATCCCAATCACCATCAGCCACTCGCGCAGACCGATATCCATGCAACCCTCTGTGCCAAATAGATTAAAAAATGAGCAAAAATTGCTTCACATGTCGCCGATGCTGCATCCAACTCGCTGTTAAAGCTGGCGTTTTCCGTGTGAAGCAGAAAGTGCGTAATAAACTAGCACGCTCGGGCGGTCAGCGGAACCACAAAACCACTGCCAGCCGCTTCGCCAGAAGCCGCCCGTGCCGGAGCGGCAGCCGCGGAATCAGCGCCGCGGGCGCCGAAACTGACGGATCGAAGCGGCCGTACCGGCCGCTAGGTACCCACCAGTGCCACGGCCTCTTCCACGTCCACCGTCACCAGGCGCGAACAACCCGGTTCATGCATGGTGACGCCCATCAACTGGTCGGCCATCTCCATGGCAATCTTGTTGTGGGTGATGTAGATGAACTGCACGGTTTCCGACATCTCCTTGACCAGCCGCGCATAGCGACCGACGTTGGCGTCATCGAGCGGCGCATCGACCTCGTCGAGCATGCAGAACGGCGCCGGATTCAGCTTGAAGATGGCGAACACCAGGGCCAGCGCGGTGAGCGCCTTCTCGCCGCCGGACAGCAGGTGGATGGTGCTGTTCTTCTTGCCCGGCGGACGCGCCATGATCGCCACGCCGGTATCCAGCAGGTCCTCGCCGGTCAGCTCCAGGTAGGCATGACCGCCACCGAAGACCTTGGGAAACAGCGCCTGCAGGCCGCTGTTGATCTGGTCGAAGGTTTCCTTGAAGCGGTTGCGGGTTTCCTTGTCGATCTTGCGGATGACGTTTTCCAGAGTTTCCAGCGCCTCGACCAGGTCGGCATCCTGCGCGTCCAGGTAGCGCTTGCGCTCGGACTGCTGCTGGTATTCGTCGATCGCCGCCAGGTTGATCGGCCCCAGGCGCTGGATGCGCCCGCCCAGACGCTCGAGTTCATCCTCCCAACCCTGCTCGCTGGCTTCGTCCGGCAGGCTGGCCAGTACTCCGTGCAGGTCGTAGCCATCCTCGAGCAGCTGGTCGGTCAGCGCCTTGCGCCGCACGCTCAGCGCCTGCCACTCCATGCGCTGCTGTTCCAGCTGGGTGCGCAACAGCTGCGCTTGCTGCTCGGCCTGGGTGCGCCGGCGTTCGGCTTCGCGCAGTTCGCGGTCGGCCTCTTCCAGCGCCAGACGTGCCTGCTTGAGTTCGTTCTCCACACCCATGCGCCGGTCGAGCAGCTCTTCGAGCTTCATGCGCAACTCTTCCAGCGGCGCGGCACCCTCCTCGAGGTTGAGATTGAGCTGTTCGCGCCGCTCGATGGCGCGCTCGAACTGCAGCTCCAGGCGCTCCAGCGCCTGCCGGGTCGAGTCGTGCTGGGCACGCAACGAACCGACCCGCACTGCCAGCTGATGGGCATGATCCTTGTACTGGCGGGCGGTCTGCCGGATACGGTCGAGCCGCTCGCGCAGGTTGTCGCGCTGCGCCAGCAACTGTTCGCGCCGACCGGTGTCGGCGGCCATGCTCTCGAGCGCGTCCTGCAGGGCCAGGCGCGCCTCGCCCAGCTGTTCATGCTCGAGGGCGCGCTGCTCGTCGACCTCGAGCAGATCGGTGTCCAGCCGCACCCGGCGCAAGCCGAGCTGTTCCACCCGGGCCTCGCGAGCCGACAGCTGCGCCTTGAGCTCGCTCAGCTGGCGCGCCTGTTCCTGCAGCAGGCGACGCTGCTGTTCGCGCAGACCCTCCTGTTCCTGCTGCTCGTTGCGCAGCGCCAGCAGGCGCTCCTCCAGCTGCTCGAGCAACGCCGTGCGCTCTTCGCGTTCGGCCTGCAGGCGCTCGAGTTCCTGGCCACGCGCCAGGACGCCGCTTTCGGCGGCGCTGGCACGGCGGACACGCAGGAAATGGCGTCCGACCCAATAGCCGTCACGGCTGATCAGGCTGGCCTGCGGCGCCAGCGCCGCGCGCCCGGCCAGGGCATCATCGAGGCTGGCCACCGGCCGCACCTGGGCCAGCCACGGCGACAGGTCGAAGTCTGCCGTAACCTTGTCCAGCAGGCTGCCCGGGGTTGCTGGCTGCTCCGCGGGGCAGTTCTGCAGCAGGCGCAGATCACCTTCGCCGAAGCCCTTCAGGTTCAATTGGGGCAGGTTCTGGAACTGTCCGTCGTCCAGCAGGATCGCCTGCAGATCGGCACCCAGCACCGTTTCCACCGCCAGCTCCCAGCCGGCCTCGACCCGCAGGCCTTCGGCGAGCCGCGGACGCTTTTCCAGTTGCTGCTGCTGCAGCCACTCACTGGCGCCCTTGCCCGGGTTGAGCGCGGCCTGTTGCAAGGCCTCGAGCGAGGCCAGCCGGCCATTCAGGCGTTGCAGCTCACCCTGCGCCTGCTGCTGGGCCTGCCCGGCCTGGTGCAAGGCTTCGCGCAGCACCAGCAAGTGTTCGGCCTGTTCGGCTTCACGTTCCTGCGCCGCCTGCAGCGTCAGTTCGGCCTCGGCCAGCTGCCCGACCAGCTCGACGATGGCCGCCTGTTCCGGATCGGCTGCCAGCAGGTTGCGCTCATCGGCAATCCGCCGCTGACGCTCGGCCAGACGCTCGATGCTCTGCTCCAGCTGCTGAATCCGCGACTGTTGCACTTCCGCCTGGCGGCGCGGTTCGGCACTGCGCTGGTTGAAGCCATCCCAGTGTTCCTGCCAGTCGTGCATGGCCGCTTCGGCCTCTTCCAGCCCGGCGCTCGCCTCTTCGGCGGCTGCGGCACTACTTTCCTGTTCCGGCGCCAGCCGTTGCAGATCTTCGCCCAGGGTGGCCAGCAGCGTGCGGTCATGGCCCAGGTGCGATTCGGTTTCCAGCCGCGCGCTTTCCGCATCGCGCAGGTCGTCCTGCAACTGGCGCAAACGCTGCTGGGCGTGCTGGATGCTCTGCTCGATGCGGGCGATATCGCCGCCCACCGAGTAGAAGCGGCCCTGCACCAGGTTGAAGCGTTCGGACAATTCATGATGGCCGTCGCGCAGGCGCTCGATGCTCGCATCGGCGCTGCGCTGCTCGGCGACCAGGGCCTCGAAGCCGACCTCCTGGCCGGCAATCACCGCTTCACGCTGACCGACCTGCAGGTTCAGCGCCTGCCAGCGCAAGGCCGCCAGCTGAGCCTTGAGCTGACGCTCCTCGGCCTTGTATTCCTGGTACTTTTCCGCCGCCTGGGCCTGCCGGTGCAGGCGCTCGAGCTGGCGTTCCAGTTCTTCGCGCAGGTCGGACAGCCGTGCAAGGTTCTCGTGGGTGCGGCGTATGCGGTTCTCGGTCTCCCGCCGGCGTTCCTTGTACTTGGAGATGCCGGCGGCTTCCTCGATGAAATTGCGCAGGTCTTCCGGCTTGGCCTCGATCAGCTTGGAGATCATGCCCTGCTCGATGATCGAGTAACTGCGCGGGCCCAGCCCGGTACCGAGGAAAATGTCGGTGATGTCGCGCCGGCGGCACTTGGTGCCGTTGAGGAAGTAGGTGTTCTGCCCGTCGCGGGTGACCCGGCGGCGGATCGAGATTTCCGCGAAGGCCGCATACTCGCCGACCAGGGTGGAATCGGAATTGTCGAAGATCAGTTCGATCGAGGCCTGGGTCACCGGCTTGCGCGTGTTCGAGCCGTTGAAGATGACGTCGGTCATCGACTCGCCGCGCAGGTTCTTTGCCGAACTCTCGCCCATCACCCAGCGCACGGCGTCGATGATATTGGATTTGCCGCAACCGTTGGGGCCGACGACCGCCGCCATGTTGCTGGGGAAATTGACCGTGGTCGGGTCAACGAAGGACTTGAAGCCGGCCAGGCGAATGCACTTCAGCCGCATGCGCTATCTCCTGCCTGGCTGGCCAGCGCGGCCAGCACCTGCCGGCAACTGTGTTCGCAGTAACGCTGCAGCAAGTCGCGCATGCGCTTCTTGTCACGCGCTTCAAGGGCATCCTGCAGGCTGCGAAACAGCTGGTGAATCAGCTGCATCTCGTCACGCCGGCGATCGAGGATCAGGTAATGCATGCGGCTGATCACCGGCGTCAGGTTGTCGAGCACTTCCTGCAAGTACGGATTATTGGCGAAGCGGTAACCGGCCTTGCTCAACTCGACCCCCGCCGTGACGAACTTGCCGACATCATGAAACTTGGCGGCAACTGCCAGTTCGCGCTGGATGGCCCGGTACTGCTCGAGATCGGCTTCGGTCTTCCAGCCGGCGGCGGCATTGCCGAGCAGCACATAGAGCTCGAGCAACAGCACAAAAAGCCCCTGCACATGCTCGGCACTGAGTGCGCTGACCTGCGCACCGCGGTTGACCTGGATAGTCACCAGATGCTGGCGTTCGAGAATCAGCAGCGCCTCGCGCACGGCGCCGCGGCTGACGTTCAGGGTCTGCACCACATGCAGTTCACGGATCCACTCGCCCGCCTTGAGCTGGCCACGGATGATGCGTCCGGCAAGATCCCCGGCGATCTGTTCAGTCAGGCTGTCCGCGGCCTTGAACACCATGATTTTCCTTGATATTTCATTGATGAAAAACGCCGGCGACTATACCACAGCGCCCGCCGCACGGAAGTTTGCCACTGGTCAGCGCGCCGGCTCGGCTGCACGCTCGGCGGCAATGCCGGCGGGCACTGGCAGCTGCTATCGTATGCACATAACTGGCTGGCCTGGAAATTGTCCGTGGATAACCTGCAAACCTGGCGGGAACGTCTCTATACCATCATTTTTCAGGCAGATACGCCGGCCGGCCGCAGGTTCGATGCCTGGCTGCTGGTGGTGATCCTGGCCAGCCTGCTGGTGGTGATGCTCGACAGCATGCAAGACACCCAGACGCAGTACAAAACCTGGTTGTTGTGGCTGGAATGGCTGTTTACCGCGATTTTTGCGGTGGAATACCTGTTGCGCCTGTATTGCTCGCCCAAGCCGCTGCGCTATGCCTTCAGTTTCTACGGGCTGATCGACCTGCTGGCGGTGCTACCGGCCTTTCTCGCCCTGCTTTTCGCTTCGGCCCAGTACCTGATGGTAGTGCGAATCATCCGCGTGCTGCGGGTGTTCCGGATCCTCAAGCTGACACCCTACCTGAGGCAGGCCAATTACCTGATGACCGCCCTGCGCGGCAGCCAGCAGAAGATCACCGTATTTTTCCTCTGCATTCTGATCCTGGTCACCGTGTTTGGTGCCCTCATGTACGTGGTCGAGGGGCCGGCAAACGGTTTCAGCAGCATCCCGAAGAGCATCTACTGGGCGATTGTCACCCTGACCACCGTGGGCTTCGGCGACATCACCCCGAAAACGCCGCTGGGCCAGGCGATTGCCAGTGTGGTGATGGTGGCCGGTTACTCGATCATCGCCGTGCCAACCGGAATTTTTACCGCGGAAATGGCCGCCGCCATGCGCCAGGGTACCCGGCATGCCTGCCCGAATTGCGCCAAGGACTCACACGAAAGCGAAGCGGCCTTCTGCAGCCGTTGCGGTGAGAAGCTGTATGCCCGCCAGCAAGCCAGTCCGGATCAGGGCTGATCCGGACTGTCGATGGTGATCTGCTGCACGGCGGAGGTACTGCTGGCGACCGGCTGATTGCGCCCGACCCATTCGCCCGCAGTGGCATTGCCGGCGCGGGAGATGCGCGCCATCAACTGGACCTGCGGAAACATCGAAATCTTCAGCTGCGGCATCATCGCGTCGGCATCCGACAGGCTGACCTGCACCGGCAGGTCCGCTACCGTCAGGCGCTTCACGGCCAGCGGCATGGGCGGCCCTGAGACGGCCTTGGCAAACACGAACAGGCTATCGCCAGGCTGCACCTGGTCGCGCAGCGCAGGGGCCAGATCGACGCTGACCGTCAGCAGCGCAGCCGAACTGGCGGCCGCCGGCTCGGGCAGCGTGCCGCCAGCCGCCAGCAGTTGCTCGCGCGCCCGCTGAATGCCGGTTTCAATCTGGGCGCGGGCGGTATCCTCGGGTGGCAGCACGGCGACCAGGCGTTGCCAGAAGCCGATGGCCTCGGCATAGCGTCCGGCCTCGAAAGCAGCGATGCCGAGCAGGCCGAGGCTGGTGGTTTCCTGCGGATCGGCCTGCAATGCCTCGTCGGTCAGCCGCTGGATGTCCGGGCTCCACTGCCGGCCGCCGGCAAAGAAGCGTGCCTGCGCCAGCATGCCCAACACTTCGGCCGGGCGGTTGGCCAGCTCGGCGGCGCGCTGGAACGCCCGGGCCGCATCGGCAAAACGCTCCTGGCCCATGTAGGCACGCCCGAGGAAGTACCAGGCTTCGGCAGCATCCGGCTGCAGCTTTACCGTTTCTTCCAGGCGCGCGGTCATTTCCTCGAGGGTGCGTGGGGCGTTCGCGTATTCGCGGGTCAGCGCCACCTGCTCGCTGCCACCCCAGTGCAGATACAGGCCAAAGCCCAGCAGTGGCAGCACCAGCGCGACCAGCAACGGCACCCTGCGGCCCAGACTGGCGGTTGTCACCGCCGCCTTGCCTTCGGTATCCGCCAGCAACTCGCGCGCGGCCTCGGCCTTGCCGGTTTCCAGCTGCTCACCGCTCAGGGTGCCGGCAGCCTGCTGCGCCGCCAGTTCGGCCAGCCGCTCCTGATACAGCGCCACATTCAGGGCGGTACGATCCTCGACGGCATGCTGGCGATAGCCACGCAGCAGCGGAACCAGCAGAAACCCCAGCGCGACCAGCAACAGCAGGCCGGCAGATAACCATAAATCGAGCATCAGTCTTGTTTGTCCCGTTGGTTTTGGCCAAGCAGCGCCGCCAGGCGGGCCTGCTCATCGGCAGTGAGGGTTGTGGCAGCTGCGCTCGACTGCACGCGACGCTTGCGCAGCACGATCAGCCCCAGCACCAGTACACCGACGAGCAGCATGCCCGCCGGGCCATACCAGAGCAGCCAGGTCGTGGAATTCAGCGCCGGCTTGTAGCGGACGAAATCACCGTAGCGTGCCACCAGGTAATCGGTGATCTGCTGGTTGTCCTTGCCCTCTTCCAGCATGCGGAAGATTTCCCGGCGCAAATCCGCCGCAATCGGCGCATTGGAGTCGGCAATATCCTGGTTCTGGCACTTGGGGCAACGCAACTCAGTGGTCAGCTGGCGAAAGCGCTGACGCTCGGCTTCATCCTTGAAACTGTAGGTATCGATTGCCGCGTGCACGCTGCCAGCCAGGAGCAGGCCAAGCAGCAGACCGGTGACCCGGCCGCTCATTGGCCGGCCTCGTCAACCAGCTGGGCGTACAGCGGCGCCAGCTGTTCCTGCCAGACACGCTCGTCGATCACGCCGACAAACTTGTGCCGAATGATGCCCGCGCCATCGATCAGGAAGGTTTCCGGTGCCCCATACACGCCGAGGTCGAGCCCCAGGGTGCCCTGGGCATCATCCACATCGAGGCGGTAGGGATTCTGGAACTCCTTCAGCCATTTCTGCGCGGCAACCCGTTCGTCCTTGTAGTTGATGCCGTAGATGGTCACGCCACGGGCACTGAGCGCGGTCAGTACCGGATGCTCGACCTTGCAGGAGATGCACCAGGTAGCCCAGACATTGACCAGTGCCGGCCCTTTCAGGTCGGCCTGGGTGAGGCGCCTTTGCGGATCATCCACCGACGGCAGGTCGAACACCGGCAGCGGTTTGCCGATCAGCGCCGAAGGCAGCTCCGCCGGATCCAGATACAGGCCGCGGTAGAGCACCACTGCCAGCAGCAGGAAGATCGCCAGCGGCAACAGCAGCAGCAAGCGCCTCATGCTTGAGCTCCAGACAGGCCGAGCGCCTCGCGCACGCTGTTACGGACCTTGACCCGGTAGCGGCGGTCGGACGCCGCCAGCACGCCACCGAGCCCCATCATCAGGCCGCCCAGCCACAGCCAGCGCACGAAGGGCTTGATGTGCACACGCACCGCCCAGGCGCCATCTTCCAGTGGCTCACCCAGCGCAACATAGAGGTCACGGGTGAAACCGGCATCAATGCCGGCCTCGGTCATCGGCATCTGCTGCACGCTGTACAGGCGCTTTTCCGGGTGCAGCACGGCAACCTCTTCGCCATCCTCGAACACGCGCACGGTGCCCTTGTCGGAGGTGAAGTTCGGCCCCTGATGATGCTCGGCGCCCTCGAAGACAAAGCGGTAGCCCGCCAGCTCGAGCGCTTCACCGGGCGCCAGACGCAAGTCGCGTTCGGCGCTGTAATGGCTCACCAGCACCACGCCGATGGCGCACACGGCAAACCCCGCGTGGGCCAGCTGCATGGCCCAGTAGCTGCGGCTCAGGCTGCCAATGCCGCGCAGCAATCCCTTGTGCCGGGTCTTGTCGAACAGGTCGCGCAGCCCCGCCAGACCGACCCAGGCCGCGAGGAAGAACACCGCCAGCACCGCCCACTTGAAATCGCCCAGCAGCAGTGTCGCCAGCCCGGCCAGCAACACGCTGGCAATCAGCACCGGGGCCAGCATGCCCAGCAACCACTGGAGTGGCGTGTCCTTCCAGCGCACCAGCATGCCGATGGCCATCACCAGCAGCAGCAACGCCATCAGCGGCACGAACAGCGCATTGAAATACGGCGGCCCGACCGACATCTTGGCACCGCTCAGGGCATCCAGCACCAGCGGGTAGAGGGTCCCGAGCAAAATCATTGCCGCACTGACCACCAGCACCAGGTTATTCGCCAGCAGCAGGGTTTCCCGTGACCACAGGGAAAAACCGACGCTGCTTTTTACCACCGGCGCGCGCAGGGCAAACAGGGTCAGCGAACCACCCACCACCAGCAGCAGAAACACCAGGATGAACACGCCACGCGCCGGGTCCGCGGCAAAGGCATGCACCGAGGTCAGCACCCCGGAACGCACCAGAAAGGTGCCCAGCAGGCTCAGCGAGAAAGCCGCAATCGCCAGCAGGACGGTCCAGCTCTTGAACACCCCGCGTTTCTCCGTCACCGCCAGTGAGTGGATCAGCGCGGTACCGACCAGCCAGGGCATGAACGAGGCATTTTCCACCGGGTCCCAGAACCACCAGCCGCCCCAGCCCAATTCGTAATAGGCCCACCAGGAACCCAGGGTGATGCCGATGCCGAGAAAGGCCCAAGCGATGATGGTCCAGGGCCGCGACCAGCGTGCCCAGGCTGCATCCAGGCGGCCGCCGAGCAGCGCGGCGATGGCAAAGGCAAACGCCACCGAGAAGCCGACGTAGCCCATGTAGAGCATCGGTGGATGGACGATCAGGCCAAAGTCCTGCAGCAGCGGATTGAGGTCGCGACCATCGGCCGGGGCATTCGGCAGCAGGCGGTCAAACGGGTTGGAGGTAATGATCAGGAACAACAGGAAGCCGACACTGATCAGGCCCATCACCGCCAGCACGCGGGCCAGCATGACTTCCGGCAACTGCCGGGAAAAGATCGAGACCGCCGCGGTCCAGCCGCCCAGAATCAGTGCCCAGAGCAACAGCGAGCCCTCATGCGCGCCCCACACCGCGCTGAACTTGAAGTACCAGGGCAAGGCACTGTTGGAGTTGCTGGCCACATAGGCTACTGAAAAGTCATCATTGACAAAGGCCCAGGTCAGGCAAGCAAAGGCAAACAGCAACATGCTGAACTGGCCGCGCGCGGCAGGCACCGCCAGGCTCATCCACAGCCGGTCACCGCGCCAGGCGCCGATCAGCGGCAAGGTCGACTGCACCAGTGCCAGGCACAGTGCCAGGATCATCGCCAGATGTCCGAGCTCGGGAATCAGCAAGGCTGCCTGCATGTTTATTCTCCCGCCTCGTACTTGGACTGGGCAGACGGTAGGTTGCCGCTGTCCTTGAGTGCTTTGGTGACTTCTGGCGGCATGTAGTTTTCATCATGCTTGGCCAGCACCTCGTCGGCGATCAGTTCACCTTCGGCATTCAGCTTGCCCAGCGCAACGATGCCCTGCCCTTCGCGAAACAGATCCGGCAGGATGCCGCGATAGCGGATGGTCACGCTGTTGGCAAAGTCGGTGACGACAAACTCGACGTCCAGTGAGTCACCAGTCCGCTTGAGCGAATCCTTGGCCACCATGCCGCCGGCCCGAATGCGCGTATCCAGCGGCGCTTCGCCCTGGGCAATCTGGGTTGGCGTGTAGAACAGGTTGATATTCTGCTGCAGGGCACTGAGCGCCAACGCAACGGCTATGCCAACCCCGGCCAGAATCGCCAGCACGATGTACAAGCGTTTTTTGCGAATCGGATTCACTTCTGCTCCTCCCGGCGCAGGCGGCGTGCCTCGCCTTGCAGATAACTGCGCCGCACCCGCAGGGGCAGCACCAGGTTTAGGGCCAGCACCAGCAGGCTGATGGCGTAGGCGGTCCAGACATAGGGGCCGTGGCTGCCCATGGCGAGAAACTCGCCGAAGCTTGCAAAACTCACTGACCTTTCTCCAGCAACCGGTTGATTTCAGCCTTGACCCAGCTGGCGCGCGACTCGCGCCGCAGCACTTCCAGGCGCATACGGATCAACAGTACGGCAGCAAAGAAGCAGTAAAAACCGATGATCATGACCAGCAGCGGCAGCCACATCTCGCTCGCCATGCTGGCCTTGCCGGTGATCTTGAAGGTGGCGGGCTGATGCAGGGTATTCCACCACTCCACCGAGTACTTGATGATCGGTATGTTCACCGCACCGACCAGCGCCAGCACCGCGCAGGCTTTGGCGGCGCTGTCGCGGTTGCTGATCGCCTGGCCGAGCGCGATCACGCCGAAATACAGGAACAGCAGGATCAGCATCGAGGTCAGGCGCGCATCCCACACCCAGTAGGTGCCCCAGGTTGGCTTGCCCCACAGCGACCCGGTCACCAGCGCAATCACGGTCATCCAGGCGCCGATCGGCGCGGCCTGCTGCAGGGCGACATCGGCCAGTTTCATTTTCCAGATCAAGCCGACTGCACCGGCAATCGCCAGCATCAGATAGCAGGACTGCGCCAGAATGGCCGCTGGAACATGGATGTAAATGATGCGGAAACTGTTGCCCTGCTGGTAGTCCGGTGGCGCAAAGGCGAGGCCCCAGACCAGCCCGACCAGCAGCAGCAGGGCTGCCGCCCAGGCGAACCCGGTCAACCAGCGCCCGCTGACCTCGTAAAACCACTTGGGTGACCCCCACTTGTGAAACCACGTCCAGTTCATCGGATAACTCGCTGTCTTGGCTGCGCTATCCGGCGCTGCCTGATCAATGGATTGTTCATTCGCCCACGCTGATGGTCAGGCCGGCGGCAATCGCAAACGGCGACAAGGTCACCGCCAGTGCCGCCAGGCTGGCCATCCACAGCAACTGACCGTCCGCCGGCAGACCCTGCAACGAGGCCTGCAAGGCACCACTGCCGAGAATCAGCACCGGGATATACAGCGGCAGGATCAGCAACGCCAGCAGCAAGCCACCGCGCTTGAGACCCACCGTCAGCGCAGCGCCTACAGCCCCGAGCAAACTCAATACCGGCGTACCCAGCAGCAGCGACAGCAACAGCACCGGCAGGCAGCGGGCCGGCAAACCCAGCATCAATGCCAGCAGTGGCGCCAGTAACACCAGCGCCAGCCCGGAAAACAGCCAGTGTGCCAAAACCTTGGCCAGTACCAACATAGGCAGGGGGTGCGGCGAAAGGACCCACTGCTCCAGGGAGCCGTCCTCGAAATCACTGCGGAACAGGCCATCCAGCGAGAGCAACACCGCGAGCAGGGCCGCTACCCACAGCAACCCGGGCGACAGGGTTTGCAAAAGCTGGCTTTCCGGCCCCACTGCCAGCGGGAACAGGGCCGTGACAATGGCGAAGAACACCAGCGGGTTGGCCAGTTCGGCCGGGCGCCGGAACAGCAGGCGGGTTTCACGGGAGAGCAACTGGGTGAATACATTGCTCATGCAGGCAATTGCCCCAGATCGAGTTCCCGGTAGCACCGCGGGCGCCGCGCCAACTGGTGATGGGTGGTCAGGATGACCATGCCTCGGTTCTGGCAATGCTGCTCCAGATGCTGCTCCAGCTGGGCAACCCCCTGCTTGTCGAGGGCCGTGAAAGGTTCATCGAGAATCCACAGCGGCGGCGCATCCAGATACAGACGCGCCAATGCCACCCGGCGTTGCTGACCGGCAGACAAGGTATGACAGGGCACATCCTCGAACCCGCGCAAGCCAACTGCGCGAAGTGCTGCATCGATGGCAGCCGACGTCGCCGGGCGGTGCAGCGCGCACAGCCAGGCAAGGTTTTCCTGGGCGGTCAGCAGTCCCTTGATGCCTGCCGCATGGCCGAGCCACAACAGGCTGCGCGCCAGTTCTGCACGCTGATCGTGCAAGGCCTTGCCGGCCAGGCGCACCTCACCTTCCGCGGGTTGCATCAGGCCAGCCAGCAGACGCAACAGACTGGACTTGCCAGACCCGTTGGGCCCGCTCACCTGCAACATATCGCCGGCCTGCACGCCGAAGTGCAACCCTTCGAACAGCATGCGGCCGTCCCGCTCACAGGCGAGGGCCATGCTTTCCAGGAAGGGTTGAGTCGTCAAATGCATACCCGCACGATTCAAATCTGCACAATTCTGACCGTCCTGTCGGCCGGGGAGATACCCGGCGAGGCCGATCGGGCGGGCATTATACACGCCAGCAGGAGCCCCAAAAGCGCGCATTGCCTGACAGGTTGTAACCTGGCAATGCCGGAGATCCGCTGTATTTGCCGGCACCGCGAAGCCGCAGGCCCGCGGCCACGCAAATCTTGCACAGGCCCCGCGGCGGACGGCCGGGCACGGGAAAGCAGACGACAGGTGCAACGCCTGCCGGAGCGAAGGAAGATGGAAGAGCCCGCACCTGAAACCGCTACCAGGCGCCTTTGCACGCGGTTTAGCCAGGCCCCGGATTCAGCCGGAAGGAAACTTCAACTGCCGCGAACGCTGTGGCGCGCCTTGTGTTCCATATAACGCTCAACGTAAGAACAGGAAGGGATCACCGTGTAGCCCATGCTTTCGGCATACTTGAGGGCCTCCTCGGTTAAAGCGGCAGCCAGGCCCATTCCACGCAGACTGTCGGGCACGAACGTACGATAGATATCCAGGGTCTGCTTGCCGAGATCCATGTAGGACAGGTATGCCCTGTGGCCATCGACGATGATTTCGAACTGAAATCCTGCCTTGTCATGAACAACCGGCCACGGCCCACTCATATCGTCCTCCCAATGTGCAGCCGCCACGGCCACTCCTGCGTGATAAATACTGCCTGCCAAATTGCCTCGATTGCATTGCAGCATTGCTACAAGGCAGAACATTACTCCGATTTGTATATTTTTTAATCATGCACGGCAACTAACAACGCCAAGTCTGTGGTTTATTTAAAAAAACTGCCTCGCACGGATATGCCCGCGTTTACTTATTGCCATACACGGGTAATATGTACACCGGCTGATTCCACGTTCTCGTGGAGCTGCTTTATGGAAAGTCCACCTTAAGGGGAAACCTATGAACACTGCTCTGAAAATCTCTGCTGTCGCCCTGGCTGCTCTGCTGGCCGCTGGTTGCAGCAGCTCCAAAGAAGTTGAATCCCGTCTGACTGCAAACGAAGACGCTACCGCTCGCGCACAAGCTCGCGCTGACGAAGCCTACCGCAAGGCTGACGAGGCTCTGGCTGCTGCTCAGAAAGCCCAGCAGACTGCTGACGAGGCTAACGAGCGCGCTATGCGTATGCTGGAAAAAGCCAGCAAGAAGTAATAGCCCGCAAGGCTATCTCTTCAAGCCGACCCAGCAATGGGTCGGCTTTTTTATTGCTCGCGACTTGCCCGGATGCACAAGGGGATACTGCCGCAAGCCCATGCAGCAGTAAGGGAAAGGCTGCCTAGAACTGCAGCAACGAATGATCGGTGCTGGCCAGGCTGGTAGGTGGCACCGCAATTTCAACAGGCAAGCCATCTTCACCAGCAACCACTTCGCGCACCACTTCCCAGTCAAGTTGATAACCGCTGGAAACATCTTCGCGCTTGAGCAGCGAGTTGATCACCGCCGTGTGCTTGTCGACCACCGAAGGTTCGCCCTGATCATCCAGCGGTGCGTGCGCCTCCAGATATACCCGACCCTGGCTCACGCCAAACTTGTAGGGCTCGTTCATGATCCGCACAGTGGTTCCTACCGGAGCCATCTTGGCCAGCTCGAGAACATTCTCGTTGAGCATGCGGAAACAGCCATGGCTGACACGCATGCCGATGCCGAATTTCTTGTTCGAGCCGTGAATCAGGTAACCGGTGGTACCCAGATTGAACTTGAACGGGCCGAGCGGATTATCCGGGCCAGCCGGCACCACCATCGGCAGCGGATCGCCCTCGGCAGCATGTTCTTCGCGGATCGATTTGGGCGGATACCAGGCTGGATTCGGCGTCTTGCCGACAATCGTGGTGGTCGCAACCGGCGACCCCCAACCTTCACGACCGATCCCCAGAGGATAGGTGTGTACGACATTCTCGCCCTTGGGGAAGAAGTACATGCGGTACTCGGCAAGGTTGATCACGATCCCTTCGCGCGGCCCTGGCGGCAGAATGAAGCGGGTGGGCAAAATGATGTCCACGCCCTCACCGGGCAACCATGGGTCCACTCCCGGGTTGGCCGCGACCATTTCCAGATAGCCCAGATCATTGGCCTTGCCGATATCGGCAAAGGTGTCTTCATACTTGGCCTTTACCACCCGAATCTCGCCAATGATGTCCTCACCCGGCGGCGGTAGCGGAAAAGTCAGTGCCGTTGCCGGGCCTGCAAGGCACATGGCGACCAGCGAAACAGAGCGGGCTATTGCAGAAACACGGCACAACATCCAGAAAGTCCTTTGCGTCATCGCACACTAAAATGGTCAATTATTGTACACCGAGTCGGGTACAGACAGGAAACTCAAGCACTTGCCACTCTAGTACTGTCCCTGCTTCTGCAGTTGCAACACCTTCAGACACTCAAGGCACAGGCGCTGGTCCTTCAACTGGGCACGGCCAACCGGCAACAGCAGCGGCTGGGCCGGCAACAAACCACCGCACAAGGTGCGATCGGCATGCTGGCCCAGCTCGAGTTGTCGTGCCAGCAAATGCACGCGCACTTCGCGGCAAGCGAACAGATCCAGCTGGTCGTCCGGCTCAATAAGCAGATAAGCGTGCAATGACCAGGCAGGGCGCGGCATGCGGGGCTCCAAAAAGGCACGCCACCTTAGCTGAAAGGGAAACGCCGGAAAAGCCTCACAACAAGGGTTTCAGCGCCGGCCAGACATTCTCCAGCAACCGCGGTTGAGCCTGTGCGTTTGGATGTATGCCATCGGCCTGCATCAACTGGGGCTGCCCGCCGACCCCTTCGAGGAAAAACGCTACCAGTGGCACCTGGTCACCTGCGGCCAGGTCGGTATAGACCCGCGCAAACGCCTGTGTGTAGCGGACACCGTAATTGGGCGGCAGATGCATGCCAAGCAACAGGACCCGGGCACCCTGCTCGCGCGCGCCGGAAACCATCGCCGCAAGATTCTGTTGCAATTGCTGCGGAGGCTGCCCGCGCAGGCCATCGTTGCCCCCCAACTCAATGATCACCAGCTCCGGCCGATGCTCTGCAAGCAGCGCCGGCAGCCGCGCCAAGCCTCCCGAGCTGGTATCACCACTGATTGATGCATTGACCACCCGATAGTCGAAATTCTCCTGCTGCAGACGTTCCTCCAGCAGGGCGACCCAGCCCTGGCGTGTATCCAGCCCAAAACCGGCGCTGATACTATCGCCCACAACCAGTAAGGTAGCGCCCAGCGCCGGCTGGGCCAGCAACAGCAGCAGCAGGCAACGGGCCAACAACCACATTCTCATCGGACTCTCCATGAACGCCAGCATTCTCAACGTGCAGAACCTTAGCAAAGTGGTTCCCAGCGCGGAAGGCGAGTTAAGCAT
The DNA here is from genome assembly GCF_015637705.1 of Pseudomonas sp. N040. Taxonomy (GTDB): domain Bacteria; phylum Pseudomonadota; class Gammaproteobacteria; order Pseudomonadales; family Pseudomonadaceae; genus Aquipseudomonas. The sequence goes on from NZ_JADOBE010000007.1 coordinate 220,091, forward strand.
ACTTGACCGGATTGATTTCGACCTTGCACGCGGTGCCAGCCTGGCCATTGTCGGCAGCTCAGGCTCCGGCAAATCCACCCTGCTTGGCTTGCTGGCCGGGCTGGATCTGCCCAGCAGTGGTGAAATCAGCCTGGCGGGCCATGCCCTGACTCGACTGGATGAAGATCAGCGCGCCCGTGTGCGGGCAGAACATGTCGGGTTCGTGTTCCAGTCATTCCAGCTGCTCGACAGCCTCAATGCGCTGGAGAACGTCATGCTCCCGCTGGAACTGGAAGGCCGCAAGGATGCCGGCCAGCGCGCACGCCACCTGCTGGAGCGCGTCGGCCTTGGTCAACGCCTGACGCACTACCCGCGCCAGCTATCGGGCGGCGAGCAACAGCGCGTGGCCATTGCCCGCGCCTTTGCCGCCGAACCGGACGTACTGTTCGCCGACGAGCCTACCGGTAACCTCGACAGCCATACTGGCGAACGTATCAGTGACCTGCTGTTCCAACTCAATCAGGAGCGCGGCACCACACTGGTACTGGTCACCCACGATGCGCGCCTGGCCGCACGCTGCCAGCGCCAGATTCGTCTTGAGGGCGGCCAGCTGGTTGCCCAGGCGAGTTCCTGATGATCCAACTCTCACTGCGTGGCCTGCTGCCACTGGCGTTCCGGCAACTGCGCCGCGACTCTCGCTCCGGCGAACTGCGCGTGCTGTTCTTTGCCCTGCTGGTCGCGGTCTCGGCCAGTACAGCCATCAGTTACCTTGGTGCACGGTTGAACGGTGCCATGCTGGTGCGTGCCAGTGAGTTTCTTGGCGCCGACCTGCGGCTGAACGGCTCGTCGCCGGCGACCAGCGAACAAATCGCCAGCGGCAAGCAACTGGGGCTGCAACATGCCCGGTTGGTGGAATTTTCCAGCGTCATCGCCACCGACGATGGCATTCAGCTGAGCAGCATCAAGGCAGTCGACTCGGCTTATCCGCTGCGCGGCGCACTGAAAAGTGCAGCCGCGCCCTATGCCGAAGAAAGCCCCGGTGGTGGCCCGCGACCCGGCGAGGCATGGGTTGAACTGCGCCTGCTCAGCGCACTCGACCTGAGCATCGGCGACAGCGTCGACGTTGGCCAGAAAACGCTGCGCCTGACCCGTGTGCTGACCTATGAGCCTGACCGTGCCGGCGACTTTTACAGCCTCACACCGCGCCTGCTGATCAACCTTGCCGACCTGGAGGCCACCGGCGTGGTGCAGCCTGGCAGCCGGGTCAAGTACAGCGAACTCTGGCGTGGCTCGGCGGAGCAGATTGCAGCCTTCCGCGAGCGCGTCAAGCCGGGAATGGCGCCGCATCAACAACTGCTCGGCGCGCAGGATGGCAACCAGCAGATTGGCGGGGCACTCGGTCGCGCCGAACGCTACCTGAACCTGGCCAGCCTGGCGGCAATCCTGCTCGCCGGCGTCGCGGTAGCCTTGTCGGCCAGCCGCTTTGCGCAGCGCCGCTTCGATGCCAGCGCACTGCTGCGCTGCCTGGGCCTGAGCCGCAGGGAAGTCATGCAACTGTTCAGCCTGCAACTGGCAATTCTCGGGCTGCTGGCCTGCACCGTCGGCGCGCTGCTCGGCTGGCTGGCGCAACTGGGCCTGTTCCAGTTGCTCGGTGGCTTGCTGCCACAGGAAATACCAGGCGGCGGACCCTGGCCGATGCTGGCTGGCATCGCCACCGGGCTGGTTGCCCTGGCCGGTTTTGCATTGCCGCCACTGGCGGCTCTTGGCCGGGTTCCACCGCTGCGGGTGTTACAGCGTGATCTGCTTCCGCTGCCGGCCAGCGGCTGGCTGGTGTATGGCGCCGCCCTGCTGGCACTGGGGCTGATCATGTGGCGCCTGAGCCTCGACCTGAAATTGACCCTGAGCCTGCTGGGCGGTGGACTGATTGCGGCACTCTTGCTCGGCAGCCTGCTGCTGCTATCCCTGAAAGGTTTGCACCGGCTGCTGGCCGGAGCCTCCCTGCCCTGGCGCCTCGGACTGGGGCAACTGCTGCGTCACCCGCTGAATGCTGCCGGACAGTCGCTGGCTTTCGGCCTGATCCTGTTGTGCATGGCGCTGATTGCCTTGCTGCGTGGCGAGTTGCTGGATACCTGGCAGAACCAGCTGCCCGACAACGCACCCAATTACTTTGCCATGAATGTACTGCCCGCCGACAAGGATGCCTTCGCCGCCAGGCTGCAAATGCTCTCGGCCGTCCCTGCTCCACTGTATCCGATGATTCAGGGGCGTCTGGTGCAGATCAATGGCCAACCGGTGAAGAAACTGGTCAGCAAGGAGTCGTCCGGAGAGCGCGCCATCCAGCGTGACCTGAGCCTGACCTGGGCAGCCGACCTGCCCAGCGACAACCGCCTGGTTGCCGGCAAGTGGTGGCGCGGGCCAGTAGCGGGCGAGACCATTGCCGAAGTATCGGTTGAGTCCCGGCTGGCGGAAAACCTGCAACTGGAACTCGGTGATCAGCTGACGTTCAACATTGGCGGCCTCGAACTCGAGGCACGTGTCAGCAGCCTGCGCGAAGTCGACTGGGACAACCTCAAGCCAAACTTCTACATGATCTTCGCGCCCGGCGCCCTCGCCGAACTGCCGACCACCTATCTCACCAGCTTCTTCTTGCCGCCACACACCGAGCGCGAACTGGTGGCTCTGGCACGGGCGTTTCCGGCCGTCACTCTGCTGCAAGTGGATGCCATCCTCACGCAGTTGCGCAGCATTCTCGCGCAGGTCAGCCTGGCCGTTGAGTTTGTCCTGCTGTTTGTCCTGGCTGCGGGGATCAGCGTGTTGTTTGCCGGCCTGCAGTCAACGCTGGATGAACGCATCCGCCAGGGCGCGTTGTTGCGTACCCTGGGCGCCGAGCGCGGTTTGCTGATGCGCGTGCGCTGGGCCGAGTTCGGCCTGCTGGGCGCCGCCAGCGGCGTGCTGGCCGCGGTCGGTTGCGAGCTGATCAGCGCGCTGCTGTATAACCTGGTCTTCGACCTGCGCTGGCAGCCGCACCCCTGGTTGTTGCTGCTGCCAGTTGCGGGGGCACTGCTGGTCGGTGCTGCCGGCGTCCTTGGTACGCGAAAATCGCTGAACGCCAGCCCACTGATCGTTTTGCGTGAAGCCTGAAAGGACAGCTCTGCCATGAGTCGCTACCGCCCCCCGCGCAGCGCCGGTACCGCACTGATCACCCCGGAGGGCGAAGCACGCCTGCGTGCCGAACTGCATGAGCTATGGCATGTGCGCCGCCCGCAGGTTACCCAGTCGGTCAGTGAAGCAGCAGCCCAGGGTGATCGCTCGGAGAACGCCGAGTACACCTATGGCAAGAAGATGCTGCGCGAGATCGACGGGCGCGTGCGCTTCCTGACCAAGCGTCTGGAAAGCCTGCAAGTCGTCGAACAGCGCCCCGCCGATACCGGCAAGGTCTACTTCGGCGCCTGGGTTACTTTGGAGGACGACGATGGCGAACAGGTGCGCTACCGCCTGGTCGGTCCGGACGAACTCGACCTGAAGAGCGGGCTGATCAGCATCGACTCGCCGCTGGCGCGTGCGCTGATCGGTAAAGCGCTTGATGCAGAAATTCGCGTGCAAACACCCACCGGCGAACAATGCTGGTATCTGGTGGCGATCGAATATCCCTGAGCGCTCAGCGCCTGGCCTGTGGCCGGGTAATCAGCCCTTGCCGGGCAATCCGCACCAGGTCGTGCACCAAACTGGTTAGCTCGTTGGCCGGCACCGCCTGAACCACGGCCAGATCGAAACTGTCAGTGGCCAGACTGGAGAGCAAAGCCGGTTGCTGCAGGCTCTCTATGAGCAACTGGCGATTGCTGTTGTGCTTCGACCAGCCCTCCATGTAGCGCAAAAGCCCAGCCGCCTGATTTGCACACAGCAGAATTCGCGGGCTGCCAGAAGTCATTCCGGTGGTTATGGGTGCCAGTCGACACAAGGGTTGGGGGCAAATCATCGAGGCTGCTCTCCGGCTCGTCAGTCCCACTGGATAGCGGTGAACTGCGACACCGAACCAGCGCTTTAGCGGTATTTCGAGACCGATGGACAGTCTCAGGCGCCCCGCAAGTAGCTGTTTAAATCGGCGCATTCGCAACATGTTAATGGTTCGAGCGCCCCCTGCTCAACCGGCAAGCGCGGGAAAGTGACCAGCATCGACAGATCATCTGTGGGTGAAAGCCGCACAAATGCCTGTCGACATCGACTTAATTCACCACCCAGGCCGAATCCACTCGCCTGCCGCAGTGCTTTTGCCTGGCTGGAGGGCTAGAATCTTCACAGTTCATTCTCTCAAGGTAGCCCCGCAATGTCCTTTGCCGAACAGCTGTCCCGCCTGCAAGCCTTTCTCGATGCTGACGACCTGCATGAGGAAGCGCTGGACTACGTGGCCACTCACGGCTACCTGACAGCGCTGTCGATCTGCCCCGAACAGGTACCTTCGCGCGAATGGATCGATGCGCTGTTTGCCGAACCGCCGCACTACCGCAGCGATGTTGAGCGCGACGAGGTTGAGGCTACCCTGCTGCAACTCAAGGAACACATCGCCCGCCAGCTGGCCAGCGATGAAGAGCCGGAAATGCCCTGTGACCTGGATCTGGGCGAAGAGCCGGACGATTCAGAGTTACGCGGCTGGTGCATCGGCTTCATGGAAGGGGTTTTCCTGCGCGAAGCCGTGTGGTTCGAGAATGCTGAAGACGAAGTCAGCGAACTGTTGCTGCCGATCATGGTTGGCTCGGGGCTGTTCGACGAACAGGCTGAATTTGCCGATATCGCCAGTGATCCCGACCTGATGGACAGCATGATCGAACAGATTCCGGAACTGCTCACTGCCCTGTTCCTGCTGTTCAACTCACCGGACGAAAAGCCGGCATTGCTCAAGCCGCGGCATCACTGAACATCAGTCCGCGAAGGGCTTCTGGCCAAAGCTGGACGAGTTGCACCCCGCAGTCAGTTTTAGCCATCGCCGAGCTGGAATCCCTCCAACCTGAACTGCACCTGTACGCCTGAGCTTTCGACTTCAAGGACTCCCGCCAAGCACACAAGCGCAAGCTGGACGCAAATCCTCCTAACAGCCCAGATAACGGAGATAACTAATGTGGCTTAGGAAAACCACACTAGCATTCCTCGCCACCGTGCAGCCGCTCAGGCTGTCGCTAGTTGTCGGGCTGTTTTTAACCCTGCTCAGCGGTATTCCCAGCATCTGGGCAAATTCCGACGCCTGGGACTTCAAACAGGTAATGCTCAACGCCGAAAAGAAATACGGCCCGCTGGGTATCCTTACCCGCGACAAGATCAGCAGCTGGGAGGAATTGATCAACACCAGCGAGGATCTCAGCGAGACCGCCAAACTCAAAGCGGTAAACAATTTCTTCAATCGGCAGTACCGCTTTCTCGACGACATTCACAATTGGCAGCAGAAGGACTACTGGGCCACCCCCATCGAGGCCACGGTCAAGGGTGCCGCTGATTGCGAAGACTATTCCATCTCCAAGTACTTCACCCTGCGCCGGCTGGGCATTCCCAGCGCCAAGCTGCGCATCACTTACGTCAAGGCACTCACCTACAACCAGGCACACATGGTTCTGGCTTACTACTCGACGCCGACGGCCGAACCCCTGGTTCTGGATAATCTCATCCCGGAGATACGCCCTGCTTCGCAACGCCGCGACCTGCTGCCGGTGTATGCCTTCAATGCCGAGGGGCTGTTCATTCCCGGCAAGAAAAGTGGCGACAGCAAGCGATTGTCGCGCTGGCAGGATGTTCTGAAAAAAATGCGTCTGGAAGGTTTCGCCGTAGGCGATGGTTAGGAGAAAAAAATGTCATTGCTCAAACAGCTGTTTCTGGCGATCTGCCTGCTGATCGTGATTGCCTTCACCGGCAGCTTCATCAGTGGCGTTGAAAGCTCTCGCGAGCAGGCCCTCAATCAATTGCGCTCCCATGCCCAGGACTCGGCAACGGCGCTCGGGCTCTCGATGAGCCCGCATGTCGATGATCCGGCGATGATTGAACTGATGGTCAGCTCGATCTTTGACAGTGGCTACTTCGACACCATCCGGGTTGTAAGCATTGCTGACGAATCCGTCATCGTGGAGCGAAAATCCGATGGCATCAGCAAACAGACAAACGTACCCGCCTGGTTCGTCAGCATCGTGGCTCTCCAGCCGGAATGGGGCGACGCCCTGCTGATGCGCGGCTGGGAGCAAGTCGCGCGTGTCGAAGTTCTCAGCGACCCGCAGTTCCTGATCGCCAAGCTCTGGGACAGCGCCATCGCCAGCCTTCTGTGGCTGCTGCTGTGTGGGGTACTTAGCGCCCTGCTGGGCGGATGGCTGTTGCGCACCCAGCTGCGCCCGCTGGACAAGATGGTCGATCAGGCCGAAGCCATCAGCCGCCGCGAATTCCTTCCGGCACAACATATTCCACGCACGCCCGAACTGCGTCGGGTCGTCCAGGCAATGAACCTGATGGTCGAAAAGCTCAGGACCCTGTTTGCCGAAGAAGCTGCGCGCAGTGAAAAACTGCGCATCGAAGCCTATCAAGACAACCTCACCGGATTGGCCAACCGCAGGCTGCTGGATATCCGCCTGAGCGAGCAACTGGCGATCTCCGAAAACAACGCTTCCGGATATCTGCTGTTCATGCATCTGGCTGATCTCGCTGCACTCAACCTCAAATTGGGCGGACAGAAAACCGATGCGTTGATCAAGTCCATGGGGGAGGTAATCAAACAACAACTGCAGAAGCCCGATCGCAGCAGATGGCTGGGCTCGCGCAGCCGTGCAGGCGAATTCACCATGGTTGCACCCGGCCTTAATGGCCAGGATGCCGATCAACTCGCCAGCGCACTGATCGATGCCGTACAGCAACTGCCGGAAGCAAAAGAAAGCGGGATGACTCCGATTGCCTACATCGGCATTGGTGCCTTCACTCCGGGCGAATCGCCTGCCGTGGTATTTGGCCGGACCGACCAGGCGCTGGCCGAAGCACAAGGCACCCCCGGCAAAACCTGGGCACGAAAGGATGACTCTTCTGCACAAATCGGCAATAGCGTCCAGGACTGGCGCGACTGGATTGATGATGCCCTGCGCCAGGGCAAGCTCAAACTGCTGTTCCAGCCAGTTGTGGCTTGCGCGGACACCAGCAAGATCATGCACCGCAAGGTTCTCGCCCGGCTTGTCGACCCGCAAGGTGCTGCCATCGCCGCCGGCCAGTTTCTGCCATGGATCGAGCGCCTTGGCTGGTCCGCGCGGCTGGATATGGCCATGCTGGAAAAGGCCATCAAACACCTGCGCAAACACCCACAACCGCTGGCTTTGAGCCTCTCCGGGCAAACCCTGCGTGACGCAGAAAGCCAGGCCAGTCTCCTGCAGATACTGCGCAACAATCCAAGAAGGGACGGACTGCTGACGCTGGAACTGGATGAACGCCATCTGCCTCCTGCCGTACAGCTGGAGCAACTCAGCCAGGCCGTGCGCGCCGCCGGTTACAACCTCGGCCTGCAGCATTTTGGCGGCAACTTCGGCCTGATAGACAATCTGACCAATCTGGGGCTGGCTTACCTGAAGATCGATGGCAGCTACATCCGGGCCATCGATCAGGAGGCTGACAAACGCACCTTTATCGAAGCCATTTACCGCGCAACCAACAGCATCGATATGCCGCTGATTGCCGAGATGGTCGAGACAGAGGGCGAGTTGGCCGTTCTTGCACAGATCGGTATCGAGGGCGCCATGGGACGCTTGATTGGCCCACCTGCTCCGCGAAGCGAGTAACCTCCACAGCACTTGCGTTGGCAGATCAAGTACAAGCAGCGCCCTGTTGCAGGTACTTTATTGCTTGCAGACACAAGCTCGCGGGGAACCCGGTCCACCTGCTCAACGATCTGTACGTGCGCAGTACTGCCCCCATGCGCTTCATGACCTTGATGAAACTTTGCACAAACAAAAACGCCGCCAACCTTTCGGGTGGCGGCGCCTTCCTCCTTCTTGCAAGTATCAGACGACCTTTAACGCACCGTCATCCAGCATGCTGACTATGATCTCGTAATCAGAGCCCCCGAAGGGAGCCAGATCGACACCAGCCAATTCTATGGATTGAGTGAAATCACCAGTATCCACCGTGATGACGCTGTCGGGACCAGTTGTGAAGCTAAGGTAACTATCCAACGTGCTCGCTATAGCCTCATTGTCAGCCAGCCCACCAAGGTCCGGGAGACCGTCGATTCCAGCTAGCAACTGCGACAGATCCAGAACGTCCTGACCTCCCCCGACTCCCACGGGATTATCAAAGTCTTGAACGACATCACTGCCATGATCACCTGAATTCCAGATAAAGGTGTCGTCGCCGTCACCACCAGTCAGCAAGTCATCCCCGTGCCCGCCGATCAGGAGGTCATCTCCTAAGCCGCCGATCAGGGTGTCATCTGCGCCATTACCAACCAGAACCACACCGCTGTCACCATCAACACCATCGATATCAGCCGAAACCACATCATCAGGATCGAGCATGGTAACCGTCAGGTAGTTATCCAGCACATTCGTGTCACCGTCCTGATCAGTTACCGACAGCTCGAAGTTAAGCGCCAGATCCTCGACCGTCACCTCCTGATCGTAGGTAATGTCATTGACGTTGAACTTCAGCGATCCGTCGTCATGATCGATCCGCAGGTCCGTAAACGTGCTATCCGTGTACAGGAAGTACGTGTCGGTAGCAGCATCAAAGTACGACTGCCCTACCATATCCGGGTCGACTATCACCGTGATCCATGCATCTCCGTCTGCAGGTTTTGCAATAGTAAGCGGCGTATCCGGATCTAGGTCATCGGGATTGAAATCAAAGGCAACACCATCCAGTGTCACCAGCAGCAACGCCGTTCCAGCACCGGCGAACTGCTGCAAGCTGAAGCGGACGTAGTTCTGCTCCTTGGTAAAGTGCAGGTTCATCCACTCGCCACTTTCAATCGTCGGAGTACCAACACCGATACCGTTGTTTGAGGCGTTGACCTGATCGCTGGTCAACACCCCGGTTCCGCCGGAAATCCTCAGTGAAAGATCAGCCGTGGCAACATCATCGGTCGGACCAAATGCACCGAAGTCTTCACCACTCACCGTGGTAGTGGAAATCACCGTGTTCGAAATCATGTCGAACGTATAGGTGCCGTCCGGATTCACGGTGAGCGTGAAGAACTCACTGGTCAGATCCTCACTGCCAAAGGCGCTGAACAGGACACTGCCATTGCCTCCATCCGATACTGCACTGGTGGTGCTGGTGAAATAGAAGCTGAACATCACGTCACCAGACCCGTCGTCATTGGTCACATCAACCCTTGTGACCGATGGATCATCAGTAGGAACCTGCACAAACAATACCGTTGTATCGCCATAGGTACCGCCCGCAGCCAGCGCAGCTGAAAGGAAGTCCAATCCATCTGCCCCGAAGCTGGCGTCATACAGACCGTTGAAGCTGATAGTGGCAGCGCTGGATATAACAGCATCCATGACCGAAAGGAATTGCGGGCCGTCATCGGCAAAACGTACATTGCCACCCAGATCGATCGTCTCCGAATCGCTGTACTGATCGTTGTCACCATCAGTAACCGTCACTGTGGCCGTCAGACTCACCAGATTCGATCCGAGCACCGCAAACTGATCATCATAAGGTGCGCTCGTGTCGTTGTTGTCCTCATGATCAATTTCCTGATATTGCGACAACCTCACCTCACCAGTAGCACTCACCTCCAGCGAGAACACCACCGAACTATCAATCGCCACGGGTGCGACAGCCGAGGTCGACCCCACCACCGTGCCATTCGCCAACTCATACAGGTAGATCGGGTCGCCATTGCTTACCAGAGTCGAATCAACCCCAGGGCTGGCTACGCTCAGGTCATAACTCCACGCCGTGTCACCGGCACCATCCGCGCCGAAACTGGAGCTCGCGATGCCGAACACGCCACTGAAGTTAGCAGTGGATACCGCAATATCCGTATCAGTACCTATCGTTTCTGCATCCTGCGTCGTCAGCAGCACATTGGCTTCAGTGGTCGCCGAGACCGACACACTTGGCAGGTCATCGTCGAAGCTCAGGTTACCGCCCAGATCCAGACTGACCGTGGTGGTGACCTGGTCATTGTCACCGTCGGTCACCGTGGCCGTCGCGCTCAAGCTCACCAGGTCATCAGGCAGCGGGATGTTGGCGTTGTCGTTGCTGGTATCGAGGCTCTCCGGCAGGTGATCCAGCTCGGCGTATTGGGTCAACGTGACCTCGCCGGTCTCATCCACGCTGATGCGGAATACCGCACCGTCCTCGGTACTACCCACCACATCGTTGCCATCCATCGACAAGCTGATCGCCTTGCCATCACTGGTCAGGTCGGTCACGGCCTGATCAATCGTCAGCGTGTAACCACTGAGCACGGTAGAGCCCGCACCATCCGCACCATAGGTCGGCGTTACCGCCGCCAGCATGGCCGCTGCAAAGCTG
>NZ_JADOBE010000008.1 GCF_015637705.1 Pseudomonas sp. N040
TGGCTAAAGAAAAATTTGAACGTAACAAACCGCACGTCAACGTAGGTACCATCGGTCACGTTGACCATGGTAAGACCACTCTGACTGCGGCTCTGACCCGTGTTTGCTCCGAGGTTTTCGGTTCGGCTCGCGTTGACTTCGATAAGATCGACAGCGCTCCAGAAGAGAAGGCTCGTGGTATCACCATCAACACCGCTCACGTTGAATACGATTCGGCCGTGCGCCACTACGCACACGTTGATTGCCCGGGTCACGCTGACTACGTAAAAAACATGATCACCGGTGCTGCTCAGATGGACGGCGCGATCCTGGTTTGCTCGGCCGCTGATGGTCCGATGCCGCAAACCCGTGAGCACATCCTGCTGTCCCGCCAGGTAGGCGTTCCTTACATCGTCGTCTTCATGAACAAGGCGGACATGGTGGACGACGCTGAGCTGCTGGAGCTGGTCGAAATGGAGATTCGTGATCTTCTGTCGACTTATGACTTCCCGGGCGATGACACCCCGATCATTATCGGTTCCGCGCTGATGGCTCTGAACGGTCAGGATGACAACGAGATGGGCACCACGGCCGTCAAGAAGCTCGTCGAGACCCTGGACAGCTACATCCCTGAGCCTGTTCGCGCCATCGACAAGCCTTTCCTGATGCCGATCGAAGACGTTTTCTCGATCTCCGGCCGCGGTACTGTTGTGACTGGTCGTGTTGAGCGCGGTATCGTCAAGATCCAGGAAGAGATCGAGATCGTTGGTCTGCGTCCTACTACCAAGACCACCTGCACTGGCGTTGAGATGTTCCGCAAGCTGCTGGACGAAGGTCGTGCTGGCGAGAACTGTGGCGTGCTGCTACGCGGCACCAAGCGTGATGACGTCGAGCGCGGCCAGGTGCTGGCCAAGCCGGGCACCATCAAGCCGCACACCAAGTTTGAGTCCGAAGTGTATGTGCTGTCGAAGGAGGAGGGTGGTCGTCACACGCCATTCTTCAAGGGCTACCGTCCGCAGTTCTACTTCCGTACCACTGACGTTACTGGGAGCTGCGAGCTGCCAGAGGGCGTTGAGATGGTAATGCCGGGCGACAACGTCAAGATGGTTGTTACCCTCATCAAGCCAATCGCCATGGAAGATGGCCTGCGTTTCGCGATTCGCGAAGGCGGTCGTACGGTTGGTGCGGGCGTGGTTGCCAAGATCATCGAGTAATCGGATCTTCTTGGATGGAAGGGCCCCTTCGGGGCCCTTTCTATTTGCTGATCAAAGATTGACACCTGCAGGGTGCATCCGTACAATTGCGCCTCCTTTTATCGGGCGTATTGCGCGCGATGGGAATGGCAACTTGGAGTCAGAGCTCAAATGCAAAACCAACAAATTAGAATTCGGTTGAAGGCTTTTGATCATCGTCTGATTGATCAATCCACCCACGAAATCGTGGAAACCGCTAAGCGTACTGGTGCTCAGGTGCGTGGGCCGATTCCTTTGCCTACTCGCAAAGAGCGTTTCACCGTACTGATTTCTCCGCACGTCAATAAAGATGCGCGCGATCAGTATGAAATACGTACACACAAGCGTGTGCTGGATATCGTTCAGCCAACCGACAAAACCGTCGATGCGCTGATGAAGCTTGATCTTGCAGCTGGTGTTGAAGTGCAGATCAGCCTCGGCTAAGACCTTGCGGTCTTAGTCGTGTAACGCTCTGAAATGGGCGGCCATAGCGGGTGAAAGCCCCGTACACTCAAGAGGTTTACAACATGACTATTGGTGTAGTCGGTCGTAAATGCGGCATGACCCGCATTTTTACCGAAGAAGGTGTCTCCATTCCGGTTACGGTCATTGAGGTCGAGCCGAATCGAGTCACCCAGTTTAAGTCCGAAGAAACTGATGGCTATCGTGCAATTCAGGTAACTGTGGGCGAGCGTCGTGCTTCCCGTGTTACCAAGGCGCAGGCTGGTCACTTTGCAAAAGCAAAAGTGGCTGCCGGTCGCAATGTTCTGGAGTTCCGTCTTGAGGATGGCGACTATCAGGCGGGCGATGAAGTCAAAGTTGAGCTGTTCCAGGCTGGACAACTGGTGGATGTCACCGGCCAGTCCAAGGGTAAAGGCTTTGCCGGTACCATCAAGCGCTGGAACTTCCGTGGTCAAGACAACACCCACGGTAACTCCCTTTCCCACCGCGTTCCGGGTTCGATTGGCCAGTGCCAGACCCCAGGTCGGGTCTTCAAGGGCAAGAAAATGTCCGGCCACATGGGCGATAGGCGTGTGACGGTTCAGTCCCTGGAAGTTGTGCGCGTCGATGCAGAACGCAATCTGTTGCTGGTTAAGGGTGCCGTTCCTGGCGCAACCGGTAGCGATGTGGTTGTGCGTCCGGCAGCCAAGGCTCGCGGTTAAGAGAGGAAGCTGAGATGCAACTTAATGTAAATGGCGCTCCGGCTATTGAAGTCTGCGAGCGTACTTTTGGCGGCGAGTTCAATGAGACGCTGGTTCACCAGGCGGTAGTCGCCTATATGGCCGGCGGTCGTCAGGGCAGCAAGCAGCAAAAGAATCGTTCCGATGTGCGTGGTGGTGGCAAGAAGCCATGGCGTCAAAAGGGTACTGGTCGCGCTCGTGCAGGCACCATCCGTAGCCCCATCTGGCGCGGTGGTGGTGCAACGTTCGCTGCTCGCCCGCAAGATCACGAGCAAAAGCTGAACAAGAAGATGTATCGCGCTGCGATGCGTTCCATTCTTGCCGAACTGGCGCGTACTGGTCGTCTGGTTGTTGTGCAGGACTTCGCCGTTGAGTCGCCAAAGACTAAGGCGCTTCTGGGCAAGCTTGATGGTATGGGTCTGACTGATGTGCTGATTGTTTCTGATGCCATCGATCAAAATCTTTACTTGGCTGCGCGCAATCTGCCGCACGTAGATGTTCGTGATGTGCAGGGTTCGGATCCAGTCAGCCTGATCGCCTACGACAAGGTGCTGGTCACCGTGTCCGCCGTGAAGAAATTTGAGGAGCTGCTGGCATGAACCAGGAACGCGTATTCAAAGTGCTGCTTGGTCCGCACGTTTCCGAGAAGGCTACCGTGCTGGCTGACGGCAAGAGCCAATTCGTTTTCAAGGTTGCTACTGATGCAACCAAGCTGGAAATCAAGAAGGCCGTAGAAAGCCTGTTCAGCGTGAAAGTCGCTGGTGTTTGCACCTTGAATGTCAAGGGCAAGACCAAGCGCACTGCTCGCGGCCTGGGCAAGCGTAACGATTGGAAGAAGGCGTACATCGCTCTCCAGCCGGGTCAAGATCTCGATTTCGCCAGCAGCGCTGAGTAAAGGGGTGCATCATGGCAATCGTTAAATGCAAACCGACTTCCGCTGGCCGCCGTTTTGTGGTCAAGGTGGTCACCAAGGACCTGCACAAGGGCGCACCTTACGCCCCGCTGCTCGAGAAAAAGTCGAAGACTGGCGGTCGTAACAACAATGGCCGTATTACTACGCGGCATATTGGTGGTGGTCACAAGCAGCATTATCGGCTGGTCGATTTCCGCCGCAACGACAAAGATGGCATTCCCGCCACTGTCGAGCGTATTGAATATGACCCGAACCGTACCGCACACATTGCATTGCTAATGTATGCAGACGGTGAGCGCCGCTACATCATTGCTCCTAAAGGTGTAAGCGCTGGCGATCAGCTGATCGCTGGTACAGCTGCCCCGATCAAGGCTGGTAACAGCATGTCGTTGCGCAGTATCCCGGTTGGTTCGACCGTTCACGGTATCGAGCTGAAGCCTGGCAAAGGTGCTCAGATTGCTCGTTCGGCTGGTGCTTCGGCTCAGCTGGTCGCTCGCGAGGGTGCGTATGTGACCCTGCGTCTGCGTTCTGGGGAAATGCGTAAAGTTCTAGCTGAATGCCGTGCGACCTTGGGCGAAGTCTCGAACTCCGAGCACAGCCTGCGTTCGCTGGGTAAAGCTGGTGCCAAGCGCTGGCGTGGTGTTCGGCCAACCGTTCGCGGTGTGGCAATGAACCCGGTCGATCACCCGCATGGTGGTGGTGAAGGCCGTACCTCTGGTGGACGTCATCCGGTATCGCCATGGGGCTTCCCAACCAAGGGTGCGAAGACCCGTGCTAACAAGCGTACCGATAACATGATCGTTCGTCGCCGCAAGTAAATAGAGGGATACGACAGTGCCGCGTTCTCTGAAAAAAGGTCCGTTTATTGATCTTCACCTAATGAAGAAGGTCGAAATTGCGGTGGAAAAGAATGATCGCAAGCCGGTTAAAACCTGGTCGCGTCGTTCCATGATTCTGCCGCAGATGGTCGGTCTGACCATCGCCGTGCATAACGGTCGTCAACATGTCCCGGTTCTGGTGAACGAAGACATGGTCGGCCACAAACTCGGCGAGTTCGCTGCTACCCGCACTTATCGTGGGCACGCTGCGGACAAGAAAGCCAAGCGTTAAGGGGTTAGGAAATGGAAGTAGCCGCTAAGTTGTCGGGCGCTCGCATATCTGCCCAGAAAGCCCGCTTGGTCGCAGACCAGATCCGCGGGAAGAGGGTGGGCGAAGCGCTCAATCTCCTGGCTTTCAGCAGTAAGAAAGCCGCCGAGATTATCAAGAAAGTGCTGGAGTCGGCTGTGGCCAACGCTGAGCACAACGAAGGCGCAGATGTGGATGATCTCAAGGTCTCCACAGTCTTCGTAAACGAGGGGCGTTCGCTGAAGCGAATCATGCCGCGTGCCAAAGGCCGCGCTGATCGCATCGTCAAGCGGTCTTGCCATATTACTGTCAAGGTTGCGGACAAGTAACGGAGTCGAACAGATGGGTCAGAAAGTAAATCCCACTGGCATACGCCTGGGAATCGTCAAGGATCACACCTCCGTCTGGTATGCCAGCGGTCGGACTTATGCGGACTATTTGTACGCAGATCTGATGGTGCGAGAGTATCTCCAAGACAAATTAAAAAGCGCGTCCATAAGCCGTATCGACATTGCTCGCCCGGCTCAAACCGCACGGATCACCATCCACACTGCTCGCCCAGGTATCGTGATTGGGAAGAAAGGTGAGGATGTTGAGAAGCTGCGTCAGGACCTGACCAAGCAAATGGGTGTGCCTGTGCACATCAACATCGAAGAGATCCGCAAGCCGGAACTCGACGGTCTGCTGGTTGCACAGAGCGTAGCTCAGCAGCTGGAACGCCGTGTAATGTTTCGTCGCGCCATGAAGCGTGCCGTGCAGAACGCGATGCGTATTGGTGCCAAGGGCATCAAGATCCAGGTAAGCGGTCGTCTTGGCGGTGCTGAAATTGCCCGTACTGAGTGGTATCGCGAAGGTCGTGTACCTTTGCACACTCTGCGTGCAGACATTGACTATGCAACTTACGAAGCTCACACCACTTATGGTGTGATCGGTGTGAAGGTTTGGATCTTCAAGGGCGAGGTCATTGGTGGCCTGCGTGAAGAGCTGAAGCCTCAGGCACCTGCGCCTCGTAAGAAAGCTGCCAAGTAAGGAGTACGCAAAATGTTGCAACCTAAGCGTACAAAATTCCGCAAGCAGATGACAGGCCACAACCGTGGCTTGGCTCAGCGCGGTAGCAAAGTCAGCTTCGGCGAGTTCGCCTTGAAAGCTGTTGCTCGTGGTCGCCTGACTGCGCGGCAGATTGAGTCGGCGCGTCGTGCGCTGACGCGTCACGTAAAGCGTGGCGGCAAGATCTGGATTCGCGTATTCCCGGACAAGCCTGTTACCAAGAAGCCGCTCGAAGTTCGTATGGGTAAAGGTAAGGGTAGCGTTGAGTACTGGGTAGCCCAGATTCAGCCGGGCAAGGTCCTCTACGAGATCGAGGGTGTTTCCGAAGAGCTGGCGCGTGAAGCATTTGCTCTGGCTGCTGCGAAGCTGCCTCTCGCCACCTCCTTTGTTAAGCGGACGGTGATGTGATGAAAGCGAATGAACTTCGTGGTAAATCAGCGCAGCAATTGAACGAGCAGTTGCTCGGTCTTCTGCGCGACCAGTTCAATCTGCGTATGCAGAAGGCAACTGGCCAGTTGGGGCAGTCTCACCTGCTCTTGCAAGTTAAGCGCGACATTGCTCGCGTGAAGACTGTGCTCAACCAGCAGGCAGGTAAGTGATTATGGGTGAAGCTCAGATAACCGTCCGGACGCTGACAGGCCGTGTGGTCAGCGACAAAATGGACAAAACCATCACCGTAATGATCGAGCGTCGCGTTAAGCACCCGATCTACGGTAAGTACGTCAAGCGTTCGACCAAGTTGCACGCACACGACGAAAGCAACCAGTGCCGCATTGGTGACCTTGTCACCATTCGCGAGACCCGTCCGCTGGCTAAGACTAAGGCTTGGGCCTTGGTTGAAGTCGTCGAGCGCGCTGTTGAAGTTTGAGGTGAGAAACCATGATTCAGACTCAATCCATGCTCGATGTGGCCGATAACAGCGGTGCACGCCGTGTCATGTGTATCAAAGTCCTGGGTGGTTCCCATCGCCGCTATGCCGGCATTGGTGACATCATCAAGGTAACTGTCAAGGAAGCGATTCCTCGCGGTAAAGTTAAGAAAGGTCAGGTAATGACCGCAGTTGTGGTCCGTACCAGGCACGGCGTCCGTCGCCCGGACGGCTCGATCATCCGTTTCGACGGTAACGCTGCTGTTCTGTTGAACAACAAGCAAGAGCCGATCGGTACCCGCATTTTCGGGCCGGTGACTCGTGAACTTCGCTCTGAGAAGTTCATGAAGATCGTATCGCTCGCCCCTGAAGTGCTGTAAGGAGAAGCCGTCATGCAAAAGATTCGTCGTGACGACGAGATCATCGTCATCGCCGGCAAGGACAAAGGCAAGCGCGGTAAGGTGCTGAAGGTGCTCGCTGACGACCGTCTGGTCGTGGGTGGGATTAACATCGTCAAGCGTCATACCAAGCCTAACCCGATGTCTGGCGTACAAGGCGGTATCGTCGAGAAAGAGGCGCCATTGCACGTCTCTAACGTCGCCATCTTCAATGGTGCAACCAACAAGGCTGATCGTGTTGGTTTCAAAGTAGAAGAAGGCAAAAAAATTCGTGTCTTCAAGTCGACCCAAAAGCCGGTTGATGCTTGAGCACTGCTAGGTAGAACACCATGGCACGACTAAAAGAGATTTACCGGAAAGAACTCGCGCCCAAGCTGAAGGAAGAACTCCAGCTGGCAAACGTGATGGAAGTTCCGCGCGTTACCAAAATTACTTTGAACATGGGTATTGGCGAAGCTATTGGCGATAAGAAAATTATCGAACATGCGGTTGCTGATATCGAAAAGATCACCGGTCAGAAAGCCGTTGTGACCTACGCTCGCAAGTCGATTGCAGGCTTCAAGGTACGTGAAGGTTGGCCGATTGGCGTAAAGGTTACTCTGCGCCGTGATCGTATGTATGAGTTCCTGGATCGCCTGTTGTCGATCTCCCTGCCGCGAGTGCGTGACTTCCGCGGGTTGAATGCCAAATCCTTCGATGGTCGTGGCAACTACAGCATGGGCGTGAAAGAGCAGATCATCTTCCCGGAAATCGATTACGACAAAATCGATGCATTGCGCGGTCTGGACATTACCCTGACCACCACTGCCCGTAACGATGATGAAGGTCGTGCGCTTCTGCGCGCCTTCAAATTCCCGTTCCGCAACTGATTGGAGTAGGCACATGGCCAAAATGAGCATGAAAAACCGCGAGCTTAAGCGTCAGCTCACGGTAGCCAAGTACGCTAAGAAGCGTGCCGAGCTGAAAGCTACCATCGCCAATCCGAATTCCACTCCGGAAGCGCGTTGGGAAGCTCAGGTAGCACTGCAGAAGCAGCCGCGTGATGCAAGCAAATCGCGTCTGCGTAATCGTTGCCGTATTACCGGTCGTCCGCATGGTGTGTATCGCAAGTTCGGCCTCGGCCGGAACAAGCTGCGTGAAGCGGCAATGCGTGGCGACGTTCCAGGCTTGGTGAAGGCCAGCTGGTAACGGCGACGGTCTGGCGGCGGGTTAACCGTCGCTATGGCGCGCATTAATGAATCAAGCCCCTTATTGGGGCTTGATTCATTTTCAGTTATTGACTAGAATCGCCGGCTCGCCGGGCTCTGGCTATTTCCGAGCCTGTTAGTTGGCGAATGGGACCGTAAGGTCATTATTTATCAGGAGCACCTAGCCCATGAGTATGCAGGACCCGTTAGCGGACATGCTAACTCGTATCCGTAATGCCCAGATGGCTGAAAAGTCCGTCGTAAGCATGCCGTCTTCCAAGCTGAAGGTGGCTGTAGCCAGCGTTCTGAGGAACGAGGGTTATATTTCGGGATACCAAGTGACCAGCGAAGCCAAGCCGCTGCTGTCCATCGAGCTTAAGTATTTTGAAGGCCGTCCGGTCATTGAAGAAATTAAGCGCGTCAGTCGTCCTGGCTTGCGCCAGTACAAATCCGTCGATCAGCTACCGAAAGTTCGTGGTGGTCTGGGTGTTTCGATTGTCTCCACCAACAAGGGTGTGATGACCGATCGTTCGGCCCGCGCTGCTGGCGTTGGTGGCGAAGTGCTTTGCACAGTGTTCTAAGGGGGAGTAAGCATGTCTCGCGTTGCTAAAAACCCCGTCAAGCTGCCCGCTGGTGTTGAAATCAACATTGCTGGCCAGCAGCTTTCGGTAAAGGGCTCCAAAGGTGCTCTCGAACTGAATGTTCATCCGTCTGTTGAAGTGATCCAGGACTCTGGTGAGCTGCGTTTTGCTGCCCGCAATGGCGATGTGCAAAACCGTGCAATGGCCGGAACCACCCGAGCACTCGTAAACAACATGGTACTCGGCGTCAGCCAGGGCTTTGAGCGCAAGCTCCAGCTGGTTGGTGTTGGATACAAGGCGCAAGCCAAGGGTCAGGTGCTGTCACTTGCTCTGGGTTTCTCGCACCCTGTTGATTATGAGTTGCCGCAGGGTGTAACCGCTGAAACGCCAAGCCAGACCGATATCCTGATCAAGGGCATCGACAAGCAACTGGTTGGTCAAGTGGCTGCCGAGATCCGCGATTTCCGTCCGCCAGAGCCTTATAAAGGCAAAGGCGTCCGTTACTCGGATGAAGTCGTGCGCCGTAAAGAAGCTAAGAAGAAGTAGGGCATAGCAAATGAGCGTAAAGAAAGAAACTCGTCTGCGTCGTGCTCGCAAGGCACGCCTGAAAATGCACGAGCTGCAAGCCGTACGCCTCTGTGTGTACCGCTCTTCGCAGCACATGTACGCCCAGGTCATTTCGGCCGACGGCGGCAAAGTTCTGGCAAGCGCCTCGACTTTGGACAAAGAACTGCGTGATGTTGCCACCGGCAACGTTGAGGCGGCCAAGAAGGTTGGTCAATTGGTGGCAGAGCGTGCGAAAGCAGTTGGCGTCACTCAAGTGGCGTTCGATCGTTCTGGCTTCAAGTACCACGGCCGCGTAAAAGCGCTGGCTGATGCTGCTCGTGAAGGCGGGCTGGAGTTCTAAGTTATGGCAAATAACGAGCAGAAGCGCGACGAAGGGTACATCGAGAAGCTGATTCAGGTGAACCGCGTTGCTAAGACCGTTAAAGGCGGCCGTATCTTCACCTTCACAGCGTTGACTGTTGTTGGTGATGGCAAGGGCCGTGTTGGATTCGGGCGCGGTAAGTCGCGCGAAGTTCCGGCTGCAATCCAGAAAGCAATGGAAGCAGCGCGTCGCAACATGATTCAAGTTGATCTGGATGGCACTACCTTGCAGTACGCCATCAAGTCTGGTCATGGCGCGTCCAAGGTGTACATGCAGCCTGCATCCGACGGTACCGGCATCATCGCTGGTGGTGCAATGCGTGCAGTCCTGGAAGTGGCGGGCGTGCAGAACGTACTTGCCAAGTGTTATGGCTCAACCAATCCGGTGAACGTGGTGTATGCCACTTTCAAGGGCCTCAAGCACATGCAGTCGCCTGAAAGTATTGCGGCCAAGCGTGGCAAGAGTGTCGAGGAGATTCTCTGATCATGGCTAATACAGTCAAAGTAACGCTCATCAAGAGCGTGAGTGGCCGACTGGCTAATCACAAGGCTTGTGTCAAGGGTCTCGGCCTTCGGCGCATTGGTCATTCTGTCGAGGTTCAGGACACTCCTGAAAATCGCGGGATGATGAACAAGGCCTACTATCTGCTTCGTGTGGAGGGTTAATCCATGCAACTGAACGATTTGCGTTCTGCGCCAGGTGCCCGTCGTGAAAAGCATCGTCCGGGCCGTGGTATTGGTAGCGGCTTGGGCAAGACCGGTGGCCGTGGCCACAAGGGTCAAACCTCTCGCTCCGGTGGCACTATTGCTCCGGGCTTCGAGGGCGGTCAGCAGCCTTTGCACCGTCGCCTGCCAAAGTTTGGTTTTGTCTCCCTGAAGGCAATGGATCGCGCAGAAGTGCGCACGTCCGAGCTGGGCAAGGTGGATGGCGATGTAGTAACTCTGCAGTCGCTCAAGGATGCCAACGTAATCAACCAACACATTCAGCGTGTAAAAGTGATGCTGTCTGGTGAGGTTGGTCGTGCGGTCACCCTTAAAGGTATCGCTGCCACCAAAGGTGCGCGTGCGGCTATCGAAGCAGCTGGCGGTAAGTTCGAGGAATAAATGGCCAAGCAAGGTGCTCTCTCTTCGCTAAGCAATGGTGGGCTGTCCGAGCTTTGGGCGCGGCTGCGTTTTCTGTTGCTGGCGATAGTTGTCTATCGGATTGGTGCGCATATCCCGGTTCCAGGTATCAACCCGGATCGGCTGGCTGCACTGTTCAAGCAAAATGAGGGAACCATCCTTAGCCTGTTCAACATGTTTTCCGGTGGCGCGCTCGAGCGCATGTCGATCTTTGCTTTGGGGATCATGCCGTACATTTCGGCATCGATCATCATGCAGTTAATGACGGCGGTCAGCCCGCAACTGGAGCAGTTGAAAAAGGAAGGGGCGTCAGGTCGCCACAAGATTAGCCAGTACACGCGTTATGGCACATTGGCCTTGGCGCTGTTGCAGGCTATCGGCATGTCTATCGGACTGGCCGGCCAGGGCGTTGCGTTTGCCAGTGACTTTGGCTTCCATTTTGTCGCTGTAACGACCTTTGTGTCGGGTGCCATGTTCATGATGTGGCTGGGTGAGCAGATCACCGAGCGCGGCGTTGGAAATGGCATTTCGATGCTGATCTTTGCCGGGATCGTCGCTGGCTTGCCGCGCGCCATAGGACAATCGTTCGAGTCTGCCCGTCAGGGCGACATCAACATTTTTGCCTTGGTTGCGGTTGGGATGCTTGCGGTTGCGATTATCGGGTTTGTCGTGTTCATCGAACGTGGCCAACGGCGAATTGCCGTTCATTACGCCAAGCGCCAGCAGGGCCGCAAGGTATTTGCTGCGCAGACCAGCCACCTTCCGCTGAAGGTGAATATGGCCGGCGTGATTCCGGCGATTTTCGCCAGCAGCATTCTGCTTTTCCCCGCATCGCTTGGCTCCTGGTTTGGGCAGTCGGAAGGTCTGGGTTGGCTTCAGGATATTTCTCAGTCGATTGCCCCAGGGCAGCCGCTGAACATCCTGCTGTTTAGTGCCGGCATTATCTTTTTCTGCTTCTTCTATACGGCGTTGATGTTCAACCCGAAAGATGTTGCAGAGAACCTGAAGAAATCTGGTGCATTTATTCCGGGTATTCGTCCGGGTGAGCAATCGGCTCGCTACATTGATGGCGTTCTGACTCGTCTTACCATGTTCGGTGCCCTGTACATGACGGCCGTATGCCTGCTGCCACAGTTCCTCGTGGTTGCAGCAAACGTACCGTTCTACCTCGGCGGGACCTCGTTGCTGATCGTTGTTGTGGTTGTCATGGACTTCATGTCTCAGGTCCAATCGCACCTCGTTTCGCACCAATATGATTCCCTGATGAAGAAAGCAAACCTGAAGGGCTACGGCAGCGGAATGCTCCGCTGACATGGTTCCGTAAGGTTCTAGGAGTTACTGATGAAAGTTCGTGCATCGGTCAAGAAGATGTGCCGCAACTGCAAGATTGTTCGCCGCGAAGGTGTTGTTCGCGTGATTTGCAGCGCGGAACCGCGTCACAAGCAGCGCCAAGGCTGAGTGTGAGTTAAGCGTTTGAGCTCGACAGCTAGTGCGCTGTCGGGTTGATTCTTGTTTATTACAGCGTTAATATCGCGCGCCCTTTTCTTGGCTTCCTGGGCGTAGATAGCTGTCAATTGGAGTTCCACTGAATGGCCCGTATTGCAGGCGTTAACATTCCGGATAACAAGCATACTGTTATCTCGCTGACCTACATCTATGGTGTTGGTCGCACTACTGCACAGACTATCTGTGCTGCTACCGGGGTAAACCCGGCAGCGAAAATCAAGGATCTGTCTGACGAGCAGATCGAACTGCTGCGCGGCGAAGTCACCAAGCTGACAACAGAGGGTGATCTGCGCCGTGAAATCAACATGAACATCAAGCGCTTGATGGACCTTGGCTGCTACCGCGGCCTGCGTCATCGTCGTGGCTTGCCTGTTCGTGGCCAGCGTACGAAGACTAACGCGCGCACCCGTAAGGGCCCGCGTAAGCCGATCCGCAAGTAATTGCGCCCGCGAATCGACAGGAATTAAGTCATGGCTAAGCCAGCTGCTCGTCCCCGTAAGAAAATCAAAAAGACAGTGGTTGATGGGATCGCCCACATCCACGCTTCTTTTAACAACACCATTGTGACCATCACTGACCGTCAAGGTAATGCGCTGTCTTGGGCTACCTCCGGTGGTTCAGGTTTCCGTGGTTCCCGCAAAAGTACCCCGTTTGCTGCGCAGATTGCAGCTGAACGTGCCGGTCAGGCTGCGTTGGAATACGGACTCAAGAATCTCGACGTGAACGTCAAAGGCCCCGGTCCGGGTCGCGAATCCGCTGTGCGTGCTTTGAACGCTTGCGGCTACAAGATCGCTAGCATCACCGATGTGACGCCCATCCCGCATAACGGATGCCGTCCTTCGAAAAAGCGTCGCGTGTAATAGGAGACAGTGAAAGATGGCTCGTTACATTGGTCCCAAATGCAAACTGTCCCGTCGTGAAGGCACCGACCTCTTTCTGAAGAGTGGTGCGCGCGCGCTTGAATCCAAGTGCAATATCGAATCGGCTCCCGGTATCCATGGCGCACGCCGTGGTCGTCTGTCTGATTACGGTCTGCAGTTGCGTGAAAAGCAGAAAGTTCGCCGTATCTACGGTGTGCTTGAGCGTCAGTTCAGCGGTTACTACAAGGAAGCTGCCCGTAAGAAAGGCGCTACCGGCGAGAACCTGCTGCAGATCCTCGAATGCCGACTGGACAACGTCGTTTACCGCATGGGCTTTGGCGCTACCCGCGCTGAATCTCGTCAGCTGGTATCCCACAAAACCATCAGCGTCAACGGCAGCACCGTCAACGTCCCTTCGTATCAGGTCAAGCCTGGTGACGTAGTTGCCGTTCGCGACAAGTCGAAGAATCAGCTGCGTATCGCACAGGCGCTTGATCTGTGTGTACAGCGCGGCCGTGTTGAGTGGGTCGAAGTGGATTCCGAGAAGAAGTCTGGTGTGTTCAAGAACGTGCCGGCTCGTAGTGATTTGTCCGCCGACATCAACGAAAACCTGATTGTCGAGCTCTACTCCAAGTAAGGGCTAGAACATAGGTGTATCCATGCAGAGTTCGGTAAATGAGTTCCTGACACCCCGTCATATCGACGTTCAGGTGGTCAGTTCGACCCGCGCCAAGATCACCCTCGAGCCTCTCGAGCGTGGTTTTGGTCATACGCTGGGTAACGCGCTTCGGCGTATTCTGTTGTCTTCGATGCCAGGTGCGGCTGTAGTCGAGGTCGAGATTGATGGCGTGCTGCACGAGTACAGTGCCATTGAAGGCGTGCAAGAGGATGTCATTGAGATCCTGTTGAACCTGAAAGGTCTCGCCATCAAGCTGCACGGCCGCGATGAGGTGACTCTGAATCTGGTCAAGAAAGGTTCGGGCGTTGTCACTGCTGCAGACATTCAGCTGGATCATGATGTCGAGATCGTTAACCCCGATCACGTCATCGCCAATCTGGCCAGCAATGGTGCATTGAGCATGCGTCTGAAGATCTGCCGCGGTCGTGGTTACGAGCCGGCAGACTCCCGTCAGACAGAAGAAGACGAAACGCGCAGCATTGGTCGTCTTCAGCTTGATGCAACTTTCAGCCCGGTTCGCCGTATTGCCTATGTTGTCGAGAACGCGCGCGTTGAACAGCGCACGAACCTGGACAAGCTGGTAATCGATCTGGAAACCAACGGTACTCTTGATCCTGAAGAGGCTATTCGTCGTGCTGCAACCATCCTGCAACAGCAGTTGGCTGCATTCGTCGACCTCAAGGGTGATATTCAGCCTGTTGCTTCTGCACCGGAAGACGAGATCGATCCGATCCTGTTGCGCCCTGTGGATGATCTGGAACTGACCGTACGTTCGGCCAACTGCCTCAAGGCAGAAAACATCTATTACATCGGTGACCTGATTCAGCGTACCGAAGTCGAGTTGTTGAAGACGCCGAATCTGGGCAAGAAGTCTCTGACCGAAATCAAAGACGTCCTGGCCTCCCGCGGTCTGTCGCTCGGCATGCGCCTGGATAACTGGCCGCCGGCAAGTCTGAAGAAGGATGATAAGGCTATCGCCTGATCATCCGTAATCACCGAACCTAAAGTTTGGTAAGGAATTTCAATCATGCGTCATCGTAAAAGTGGCCGTCACCTCAGCCGGACCAGTTCACACCGCAAGGCCATGTTTCAGAACATGGCGGTGTCGCTGTTCGAGCACGAACTGATTAAAACCACCCTGCCGAAAGCCAAGGAACTGCGCCGCGTTGCCGAGCCGCTGATCACTTTGGCCAAGGAAGACAGCGTCGCCAATCGTCGTCTGGCGTTTGACCGGACTCGTTCAAAAGAAGCCGTAGGCAAGCTTTTCAACGATCTGGGCAAGCGTTATGCCACCCGCAATGGCGGCTATCTGCGCATCCTCAAGTGCGGTTTCCGTGCTGGTGACAATGCGCCGATGGCCTACGTTGAGCTAGTCGACCGTCCGGTCACTGGCCAGGTGGAAGCTGCCGAGTAAGACTTTCGAGTCGTCAAAAAGCCGGGCTTGCCCGGCTTTTTGTTGTCCGCTGTTTGCTAAGGCGTAATCGTCGTGAGTCGGCCGCGCGGTGCCGTTTGCAACGCTCGCGCGGCGGGTTACTGACGATCCTGTTCAAGCAGAGGTTTGAGGAAGTGCCCGGTGTGTGATTGTGGCATCGCGGCCACTTGTTCGGGTGTACCACAGGCAATGATCTGCCCGCCTTTGGAGCCGCCCTCCGGCCCCAGGTCGACGACCCAGTCGGCGGTCTTGATCACGTCCAGATTGTGCTCGATGACCACTACCGTGTTGCCGTGATCGCGCAGGCGATGCAGTACATCGAGCAGTTGCTGGATATCGGCAAAGTGCAGGCCGGTTGTTGGTTCGTCGAGGATGTAGAGGGTTTTGCCGGTGTCACGCTTGGACAGTTCGCGTGACAACTTGACCCGCTGCGCTTCGCCGCCGGACAGGGTTGTCGCGCTTTGCCCAAGCTTGATATAGGACAGGCCTACATCCATCAGCGTTTGCAGTTTCCGGGCGAGTGCCGGGACCGCGTCGAAGAAGCTCCTGGCTTCCTCGATGGTCATGTCCAGAACTTCGGTGATGCTCTTGCCCTTGTACTTCACTTCCAGCGTTTCGCGGTTGTAACGCTTGCTCTTGCAGACATCGCAAGCCACGTAGATGTCTGGCAGGAAGTGCATCTCGACCTTGATCACGCCATCACCCTGGCAGGCCTCGCAGCGTCCGCCCTTGACGTTGAACGAGAAGCGTCCCGGCCCGTACCCGCGCGAACGGGCCTCTGGCACGCCGGCAAACAATTCGCGGATCGGGGTGAACAGCCCGGTGTAGGTTGCCGGATTGGAGCGTGGCGTGCGACCGATCGGGCTCTGGTCGATATCGACGACCTTGTCCAGATGCTGCATGCCTTCGAACGACCGGTAAGGTGCGGCTTCCAGCGTGGTGGCGCCATTCAGTGCGGTCGCCGTGATCGGGAACAGGGTGTTGTTGATCAGTGTCGACTTGCCCGAGCCTGACACGCCCGTCACGCAAGTCAGCAATCCGGTGGGGATTTCCAGGTCGACGTCGCGCAGATTGTTCCCCGTGGCACCCTTGAGCCGCAATGTCTTGCTGGCCTCGCGGGGCGTACGCTTGCGTGGTACGGGGATCCGTACACGGCCGGAGAGGTATTTGCCGGTCAGGGAGTCCGGATGGTTCATGACTTCATCGGGTGTGCCTTCAGCAACAATCCGGCCGCCGTGGACGCCCGCGCCGGGGCCGATATCGACCACGTAATCGGCCAGGCGGATGGCGTCCTCGTCATGCTCGACCACGATCACCGTATTGCCGATGTCGCGCAGATGGGTGAGTGTGCCGAGCAGGCGCTCATTGTCACGCTGATGCAGACCGATGGAAGGCTCGTCGAGGATATACATCACCCCAACCAGGCCTGCACCAATCTGGCTGGCCAGGCGGATTCGCTGCGCCTCGCCACCGGACAGGGTGTCGGCGCTACGATCCAGCGTCAGGTAGTCGAGTCCGACATTGACCAGGAACTGCAGGCGCTCGCGGATTTCCTTGAGGATCTTGTCGGCGATTTCACCGCGCCGGCCAGGCAGGGCGAGGCTGCTGAAGTACTCGCAGGCATCGCCGACCGGTAGCGAGGTGACTTGCGGCAGCGTGCGCTCGCCCACCCAGACATGCCGGGCCTCGCGGCGCAAGCGCGTGCCATCACAGTCCGGACAATGCTGGGTGCTGAGGAATTTCGCCAGCTCTTCGCGCACGGTCGGCGACTCGGTTTCCCGATAGCGCCGCTCCAGATTGGGCACTATGCCCTCAAAGGGATGCGCGCGTTTGACGATATCGCCGCGATCGTTCAGGTAGCGGAAGTCGATGTTCTCCTTGCCGGAGCCGTAGAGCACGCACTTCTGTTGTGACACGCTCAGGTCGTCGAAGGCGACCTCCAGGCTGAAACCGTAGTGCTCTGCCAGCGAGGTGAGCATCTGGAAGTAATACAGGTTGCGCCGGTCCCAGCCGCGGATGGCGCCCTCGGCCAGGGTGAGTTCGCCGTGTACCAGGCGCTTGATGTCGAAGAACTGCTTGATGCCCAAGCCGTCGCAGGTAGGGCAGGCCCCGGCCGGATTGTTGAAGGAGAACAGCTTGGGTTCCAGTTCGCTGATTGAATGCCCGCATTGCGGGCAGGCAAAGCGCGCGGAAAAGATGATTTCCTGGCCTGCTTCGTCGTCCATCGGGGCAATCAGGGCCAGGCCGTCGGCGAGCTTCAGTGCCGTTTCAAAGGATTCGGCGAGGCGTTGCTGGAGATCGCTACGCACCTTGAAGCGATCCACCACCACGTCGATGGAATGCTTCTTCTGCTTGTCCAGCTTGGGCAGTTCATCCAGTTCACAGAGCTTGCCGTTGACGCGGGCGCGGACGAAGCCCTGTGCGCGCATCTCTTCGAAGACCGCCAGATGCTCGCCTTTGCGCTCGCGAATGATCGGCGCCAGCAGCATCAGCTTGCTGCCTTCGGGCAGTGACAGGGCCTGGTCAACCATCTGGCTGACGGTCTGTGCCTCCAGTGGCAGGTCATGCTCCGGGCAGCGCGGGATGCCAGCGCGGGCATAGAGCAGGCGCAAGTAGTCGTAGATCTCGGTAATGGTGCCGACGGTGGAGCGCGGGTTGTGTGACGTGGATTTCTGTTCAATCGAGATGGCCGGAGACAGCCCCTCGATGGTGTCGACGTCGGGCTTTTCCATGATCGACAGGAACTGCCGGGCATAGGCCGAGAGCGATTCGACGTAGCGCCGCTGGCCTTCTGCATACAGCGTATCGAACGCCAGGGACGATTTACCGGAGCCGGAGAGGCCGGTAATCACGATCAGTTTATCGCGTGGCAGTGTGAGGTCGATGTTCTTCAGGTTATGGGTGCGGGCCCCACGAATCAGTATCTTGTCCACAGCGTGCCTCTGGCGGCGAGCGTAAACAGGGAAGTATACGGCCGTGGCGAGTTTCGCGGCAAAGCGTGCCTGTGACAGCGTCTTGCAGGCTGGTAGAATCGCCACTTCATCATCAGGGTGTGGCTATGCAAGATCTCCACGGCGAGCACATGAGTGCTCGTGAAGCGCGTGCCGTCGGTGGCCTGGCACTGGTCTATGCGTTCCGTATGCTCGGCATGTTCATGGTGCTGCCGGTGTTGGCCACCTACGGGCAGGAACTTGCCGGGGCTACCCCGTTTCTGATTGGTGTCGCCATTGGCGCATATGGGCTGACCCAGGCAGTCCTGCAGATACCTTTTGGCACGCTGTCCGACCGCATCGGACGGATGCCGGTGATTGTCGTCGGCTTGCTGGTGTTTGCCGCGGGCGCCGCGCTGGCAGCCGAGGCTGACTCGATCTGGGGCGTTATCGCCGGGCGGGTACTGCAGGGTGCCGGAGCCATTTCGGCGGCGGTCATGGCCCTGCTCTCGGACCTGACCCGCGAACAGCATCGCACCAAGGCCATGGCGGTAATTGGCATGAGCATTGGCTTGTCCTTTGCCGTAGCCATGGTCATCGGCCCCTTGCTGACCAGCGCGTTCGGTCTGTCCGGGTTGTTCTGGGTGACCGCCGGCATGGCCTTGCTGGGCCTGCTGATCGTGCTGCTGATCGTCCCGCGCGCCTCGAAGACGCTGGCGCACCGGGAGTCCAGCGTGGCCCGCGAGTCGCTGCGAATAACCCTGCGCAATCCCGAACTGTTGCGGTTGAACATTGGTATTGGCGTGCTGCACGCGATTCTGATGGCCAGCTTCGTTGCCTTGCCGCTGGCCCTGGTCGAGTTTGGCGAGCTGCCCAAGGAGCAGCACTGGTGGGTGTATCTGACCGCCCTGCTGGTCGGCTTTTTCGGCATGGTGCCATTCATCATCTATGCCGAGAAGCGCCGGCAGATGAAGCGTGTGCTGGCCGGAGCGGTGGGCATGTTGCTGCTCTGCGAGCTGTTTTTCTGGCAGTTCGGCCACAGCCTGCGTGCGCTGGTGGTAGGCAATGTCCTGTTCTTTACCGCGTTCAACCTGCTGGAGGCGTCCCTGCCGTCGCTGGTGAGCAAGGTCGCGCCGGCGGGTGGCAAAGGCACGGCCATGGGCATTTATTCGACCAGCCAGTTTCTTGGCGCCGCCGCCGGCGGCATGCTGGGCGGCTGGCTCTATCAACTCGGCGGTCAGGCTGCGGTTTTCGCCGGTTGCGCAGTGCTCGCGCTTTTCTGGCTGGGCTTTGCTGCTACTATGCGCGAACCGCCGTATGTGACCAGCCTGCGCCGAGCATTGAGTGCCGGGGCGCTGGCAGATACTGGCTTGAGCGCGCGCCTTCTGGCCATTCCCGGCGTTACCGACGCCATCGTGGTTGCCGAGGAAGCGGCGTTGTATATCAAGATAGACACCCAGCAACTGGACCGTGCATTGCTTGAGCGGGAGCTCGAAGACGCGCCGGTTACGCAATCAGCCTAGGAGAACGCAAATGGCCCGTGGGGTTAACAAAGTCATTCTGATCGGTAATGTCGGCGGTGATCCAGAAACCCGTTACCTGCCCAATGGCAATGCGGTGACCAATATCACCCTTGCCACGACGGACAGCTGGAAAGACAAGCAGACTGGCCAGCAGCAGGAACGCACGGAATGGCACCGCGTGGTGTTCTTCGGCAAGGTTGCGGAGATCGCCGGCGAATACCTGCGCAAGGGCTCGCAGTGCTACGTCGAGGGGCGCCTGCAGACCCGCGAGTGGGAAAAGGATGGCGTCAAGCGCTATACCACCGAGATCGTGGTAGATATGGGTGGCACCATGCAGTTGCTGGGTGGTCGTGGTGATGGCGATCAGGCCCCGCGTGCTGCTCGCCCTGCGGCAACCCCGCGTCCGGCGCAGAACGATTCGCGTCCTGCGGCCCAGCCCGCAGCCGCGCAACCGGCGGCTGACTACGACAGCTTCGACGACGACATTCCGTTCTAAACCCGCCGGCCTCGGATTGACTGCACATGCATATGCGTTTGCTGCTGTTGGGAGGAGGGAGTGCCTTGGGGCAATCCCTGATCCGGCAGGGCGCCGAGGAAGGTATCAACTTCCTGGCGCCGCGCCCGCCCGAGGGTGGCTGGGATGCGGCCAGCCTGACGCAATTGCTGGACGAGACGCGTCCTGACGCGGTGGTCAATCTGGCCTATTACTTCGACTGGTTCCAGAGCGAAAACATTGATAACGCGCGGTTTGCCGCGCAGCAGCGCGCCGTCGAGCGGCTGGCCGGATTGTGTGATCACTTGGGGGCCATTTTGCTGCAGCCCTCGAGTTACCGCGTGTTCGACGGGGCGCGGGCAACCGCCTATAGCGAGAAAGATGAGCCGGTTCCGGCAGGTGCGCGGGGCAAGGCCCTGCTACAGATCGAGCAGGGCGTGCGTGCCATGTGCCCCCGGCATGTGCTGCTGCGCTTTGGCTGGTTGCTCGATGACAGCCCCGGCGGTGCGCTGGATCGCTTCTTGCGTCGATCAGCCGAAGTTGGCGAGTTGCGCCTGGCGGATGACCGGCGCGGCAACCCGACGCTGGTCGATGATGCTGCGCGGGTGATTCTGGCGGTGCTCAAACAACTGGATTGCCAGGCCCCCTTGTGGGGCACCTACCACTATGGCGGCCAGGAAACCACCACGCCGCTGGTGCTGGGCGAGAGTATTCTGGCAGAGGCGCGCACCCTGGGCGCGATCCGGGTTGAGACGGTGCTGGCGCAAGCGCATGCCGAGCGCCCCGATATCGAAGACGAGCCGCAATATGCGGTGCTGGCCTGCAAGAAGATCCTGCACACCTTTGGCGTCAAGCCGCGGGCCTGGCGCAGCGGCCTGCACAGCCTGATCGAACGGTACTACCGTCATGTCTGACGCACCTGTGCTGATCACCGGGGGCGCCGGCTTCATCGGCTCCCACCTTGCTGATGCGTTGCTGGCGCAAGGGCTGCGGGTGCGCGTGCTGGACAATCTGTCGACAGGCAAACGCAGCAATGTGCCACTGCACGATCCGCGGTTTGAGCTGATCGAGGGCGACGTGGCGGATGGCGCGCTGGTCGCCAGGGCCGTGGCCGGTTGCCGCGCGGTGGCGCACCTGGCGGCGGTGGCTTCGGTACAGGCATCGGTGGATGATCCGGTGGCGACCCACCAGAGCAACTTCATCGGCACCCTGAATGTCTGCGAAGCCATGCGTCAGCACGGCGTGAAACGGGTGCTGTTCGCCTCCAGCGCTGCGGTCTATGGCAACAATGGCGAAGGCGTGGCGATTGACGAGGCCACTCCGCTGGCGCCGCTGACCCCCTATGCCGCCGACAAGCTGGCCAGTGAGCACTACCTGGATTTCTATCGGCGCCAGCATGGCCTGGAGCCTGCAGTGTTTCGTTTCTTCAACATCTTCGGCCCGCGTCAGGATCCGTCTTCACCCTATTCCGGGGTTATCAGCATTTTCACCGAGCGGGCGCAGGCCGGGTTGCCGATCACGCTGTTCGGGGATGGCGAGCAGACCCGGGATTTTGTCTATGTCGCCGACCTGGTGGCGGTGCTGCTGCAGGCACTGCTCAGGCCGCAGGTGGAGGCTGGCGCAGTCAATGTTGGCCTGAACCGGGCAACCAGCCTGCTGCAATTGCTGGCGGCCATCGAAAGTCTTCTCGGCCGCTTGCCGCCGGTCAGTCATGTGGCTGCCCGTCCAGGCGACATCCGCCATTCCCGGGCGGATAACCGTCGCCTGTTGCAACGCTTCCAGCTGCCGGAGCCGACCACCCTGACCGCTGGTCTGCAGCAACTGCTGGCGCACTGAGCGCACATTTTCCCAGGCCAGAAACGCAACAGGCGCCTTGCGGCGCCTGTGCGATGAAGCCTGTGGCGATCAGAACTTGTAGCCGACACCGACCATGTAGACCCATGGGTCGATGGTGACGTCAACGGAGGTCTTGAGGCCTGGAGCCAAGGCAGAAGGGCCATCCATGGTGGCTGTGGTATCGATATCGATGTACCAGACGGCAGCGTTCAGCAGGACATTGTCGGTTATCAGGTAATCCATACCCAGCTGGCCGGCAACTCCCCAAGAGTCATCCAGCTCCAGATTGCTAAAGCCCAAGGCTTCGTACTGCGAGCTCAGGTCTTCGTCGAAGAAGGTGGTGTAGTTCACGCCAATGCCGGCATAGGGCTGAAACTTGGACGCCGGATCCATTGGGTAGTACTGCAATGACAGGGTTGGCGGCAGGTGCGAAACATCCGCGACCTTCCCGTTTAATGGGCCTCCCAGGAAAGTACTATTTTTTACTTTTACTTCATGGGTGAAGGGTGTGGCGGCCAGCAGTTCAAGACCCAAATGGTCTTGCAGCATGAACGCAAAAGTCAGGCCGAGCTGAGTGTCACTTCCGACTGTGACATCACCGCCACCAGGCAGATCAGCGCCGTTTACAGAAATATTCCCACTGCTGTCATTAGGGCTAACAGTCGCCGCACCGGCGCGAACAATTACATCGCCTTCCTTGTAGGCATGAGCCAGTGGCGAAACCAGTGCTGCAGCCAGCAGCGAGACGGCGAAAATGGACTTGCGCATGAGAAACTCCCGATGGGTCATTAATAATGTTGGCAGACATGATACTAAATGCTTCAGCGGGGTACTTCTTGATCCAGCTCAATGGAATCTGATCTGCCCTGCCAGGTCCGTTGAACTTACTCGGCAGCCTGCTGGTAGGGGTATACGTCTTCGGCAGTCATCTGGTAACCGGCTTCGGCCAGTTCGCTGCTCGCCGCCTCGACCTCAAGCGGGCCCTGAATCCAGAACGGCTCGTAGAGCGCATCCAGTTGCACGCCTTGCGGGTATTTGACCAGCACGATCTGGTTGGATGGCGGTGGTGGTACGTGGATGCAGGCGCCGAAGAACGGCACCAGCAGGAAGTCGGTCACCTTGCCGTCATCGGTGACTTCCAGCGGGACTACATAGCCGGGCAGCTTGACCCGCTGACCGCCCAGAGCCTTTACCACCGGGGCGGCCGGGGATTGCTGTGCAACGGCTGGCGCCATCTCCGCCGAAAGGGTATCGCCCAGCTTGGCCAGGTCGTGGATGGGCGCGCCCTGCATCTCCTGCGGCGCAGCATCGGCAGGAATCATTTCGTTCCAGGTCAGCTCGCGCACCTCAGCTGCCCACAGGGGGCTGGAGGAGAGAAGCAACAAGATCAGCAGGCGGCGCAACATACAGAACCTCACAGGCGAATCGAAAGACCATCGGACAGCGACTGACGGTAGGCGCGCCAGGCAGGCAGGCTACCCATCAGCAAGGCGGCCGCAAGGATAGCGCCAAGCAGCGACCACTCATAGCTGCTCGGCAGCCGCAGCGGCAGGTAGAGCCCGTAGTTGGCCTGCACGTAGCCCTGGCTGGCGCTGATGCCCAGGTACAGCAGCAACAGGCCAAGCAGAATTCCCGCCAGTGCCAGGCTGAAAGCCTCCAGCACCAGCAGGCTGGCGATATGCCAGGGGCGGGCGCCGACCGAGCGCAGGATGGCCATCTCGCGGCGGCGCTCGTTGAGGCTGGTGAGGATCGCCGTGAGCATGCCGATCAGGCCCGTCAGCACCACAAACAGCGAGACCACGAACAGCGCCTTTTCCGCGGTGCCCATCAGGCTCCAGAGTTCCTGCAAGGCAACCCCGGGCAGGATCGCTTGCAGCGGCTCGCCGCTGAACTCGTTGATCTGCCGTTGCACGGCAAAGGTGGCAACCTTGCTGTTCAGCCCCAGCAGTACTGCGGTGATGGCTGTCGGCTGCAGGCCCATGGCGCGCGCCTGTTCGGCACTGACGCGCCCTGCGCCCTGTGCCGGCATGCCGTTCTGCCAGTCGACATGCAGGGCGTGCATGCCGGCCAGGGAAATATGCAGGGTGCGGTCAACCGGCGTGCCGGTGCGCGCCAGAATGCCGCTGACGCGAAACGGCTTGTCGTCATGCTTGCTCAGGCTGACCTCGCTGACACCATGCGCCAGCACCAGCTCCTGCCCCAGCTGGTAGTTCAGTGCTGCCGCTACTTCGGCGCCCAGTACCACGTCGAACAGGTCTGCGAAAGGTTTGCCCTGTGCCAGTTGCAGGGCTTGGCCGCGGCCATATTGGTAGTGTTCGAAATAGCCGGTATCCGTGCCCATGACCCGGTAGCCACGGTGAGAGTCGCCGAGCGAAATCGGGATCGCCCATTTCACCTTGGGGTTATCCGCCAGCCATTCAAAACTGCTCCAGCGAATATTGTTGGTGGCATTGCCAATGCGAAAGACCGAATAGAGCAGCAGATTGACCGAGCCAGAGCGTGCTCCGACGATCAGGTCGGTGCCGCTGATGGTGCTGGCGAAACTGCTGCGGGCTTCGGTTCTGACGCGCTCAACGGCCAGCAGCAGGCACACGGAGAGGGCGATCGCCAGTGCGGTAAGCAAGGTGGTGAAGCGGCGGTTGTTCAGGCTCGCCAGGGCCAGGCGCAAGAGGAACATGTCATTGCTCCGGCGCGCGGCTGGCGCGGTTCAGGTCGCTCAGCGACAGGCTGTGATCGAACAGCGGGGCCAGGCTCTGGTCATGGCTGACGAACAGCAGGCTGGCACCGGCCTCGCGGCATTCGGCGAACAGCAGCTGGAGGAAGGTCTCGCGGCTGTCAGCGTCGAGTGCCGAGGTTGGTTCATCGGCAATCACCAGTTCCGGTTGGCCAATCAGCGCACGCGCCGCGGCCACGCGCTGCTGTTGGCCGATGGAGAGTGCGTCGGCACGGCGTTGCAGCAGCTCGTGACGAATCCCCAGGTGTGCCAGCAGCACAGTGGCAGCCTGCTCGACACTGCCGTGGCGCTGGCTCGCCCGCTGGGCGCGGCTGGCAGAAAAACGGCAGGGCAGCGCGACGTTTTCCAGTACCGGCAGGAAGGGCAGCAGGTTGAACTGCTGGAAGATGTAGCCGGTGTGGTCAACCCGGAAGCGGTCGCGCGCGCTGGCTGACAGTTTGCCCAGTTCGGTGCCCAGCAGTTTTACGCTGCCGCGGCTGGGTTGCTGTACACCGCTCAGCAGGCCGAGCAGGGTGGTCTTGCCGCTGCCGCTCGGGCCCTTGAGAAACAGGCTGGCGCCGCGCTTCAGGGTGAAGGCGGGGATGTCCAGCAACTCGGGCTGGCCCGGCCAGGTAAAACCCAGGTTGGTAATTTCGATCAGGGCTGGCGACATGGTGATCCAGGGGGCGGGTAGATGCCGACAGCATAGGGAGGATTGCCTGGCTTGTCGGCGGGATTCAGCAGGGCGCTCGAGGCGCACGCGCTTCGGCAGTGTAGGTTGGTGTCAGAAGTCGATGGCCGGCGAGTCTGCGCTCAGTTCGGCACCTTTCTGGCCGCTCGGACCGATCAGCTGCACGACGATGGCCGTGGTCCCCGGGAATTGCCTGAACAGTGGCGCCAGGCTGATCGAGGTCAGGGCCTCGGGCGCGCTGCAGGTCAGGGCGTAGTCGGCAGCAATATCGTTATGAGCCAGCCCTTCCACAGTGGCGGGCCCCCCGTCATGTTCCGCATGGCCGAACAGCGGGCTCTCGACCTCGACCTTGTGCACTGTGCAGGCGGCGCCTGGCGGCAGGCTGAACAGTTGCAGCGGCTGCTCCAGAACAGCGCGTGCCGCCGCAACGCTGGCCAGATCTGCTGGGCTGCTGGGCGCGTGCTCAAAGCCGAGGATGTTCATCGCCGGACTTTCCAGCTCAATCTCCAGCGTGTTGCCGTCCAGTGCCAGGTTGAGGCTGGCAACGCCATGCTGGTGTTTGTCCAGGCTGCCGTGCTGGTGGTCGTCAGCCACTGCCGCCGCCAGGGGCAGCAGGGTTAAAGGCAGGGCGAGGAGAAGGGTGCGCATGAGAGCCTCCGCGATTGATTTGTTATGTTGTAACAAGTTGGCGAAGGGCGGGCAAGCGGACGCTGTCCGTTCCCGCCGGGCCAGTGGCGGAATTCGCTAGCTTCCTCAGTAGATGGCCTGGTACAGCTTGCGCCGGTAGCTGGTCACCAGCGGATGCGCGTTGCCCAGCAGGTCGAATACCTGCAACAGGGTCTTGTGCGGCAGGCCGTCGGCATAGCTGCGGTTGCGCACGAACAGGCGCAGCAGGGCGTCCAGCGCCGGCTCGTATTGCTGGCGGGCCAGCTGGTGAATCGCCAGCTGATAGGCGGCCTCGTCATCTTCGCCGTTCTGCGCCAGGCGCGACTTGAGCAAGGCAGCTTCCGGCAGGCTGTTGACCTGGCGCAGGAAGGTCAGTTGCGCGCGGGCTGCCGCCAGCTCTGGCTTGTGCGCATCGCCCTTGACCGCATGCAGCACGGTCTCGGCTTCACCCAGCGCGCCGCGTTCGGCCAGGCAGCGGGCATACAGGATCAGCGCCGCCGCGTTTTCGTTGTCTTCGCTGAGGCAGTCTTTCAGCACGCGCTCGGCGTCACCGATACGGCCTTCGCCGAACAGTGCCCGGGCGCTTTCCAGCGGGTCGGCGGCCACCGGCGGTGGCTCGGCCACATGCGGCTGCAGCAGGGCGCGAATCGCCGATTCCGGCTGCGCGCCGGAAAAGCCGTCCACCGGCTGGCCATTCTTGAACAGCACCACGGTCGGCAGGCTGCGAATGCCGAAGCGCATGACGATGTCCTGTTCGATGTCACAGTTGACCTTGGCCAACAGCAGCTCGCCGCGATAACCCTCGGTAATCTGCGCCAGCAGCGGCATCAGCGCCTTGCACGGGGCGCACCAGTCGGCCCAGAAATCCACCAGTACCGGCTTGTGGAAGGAGTTCTCGATGACCAGCTGTTCGAAGCTGGCGCTACCGGAGATGTCGAAAATGTAAGGGCAGTCGCTCATGTGAGGTCTCGTTGTGCGCAATCGTTGCGACTATAAATGCGGGCGCCGCCGGCTGGATACAAGTCGGCGGCGGTTTCAGCGCCGCGCCTGGTACAGGCTGACGTGGCGAAATTCGGCCGGCTCGCCAAGGTCCGGCCAGGTTCTGGCATGCAGCATCTGCAGCCGGGTGTACAGCGGATGCTGGAAATCGCGGACCCGCGAGTCGGCCACCAGCGCGGCGCGGCCACGGCTGAGAAACTGGTCGAGCAGCGGCAGGTTGGCGCGGTCATACAGCACGTCGGCGACGATGATCAGATCGAAGCGATCCTCTTCGGCGAAGAAGTCGGCGCTGTAGCCGAGCGTGACCCGGTTCAGTTCGGCATTCGCCCGGCAGGCCGCCAGCGCCAGCGGATCGAGGTCGCAAGCCACCACTTCCGCTGCGCCGGCCTTGGCCGCGGCAATGGCAACCACCCCGGAGCCGGCGCCGAAGTCGAGCACGCGCAGGCCGCGGACCTGCTGCGGTTGGTCGGCAATCCAGCGCGCCAGTGCCAGCCCGCTGGCCCAGCAGAAACACCAGTAGGGCGGCGCGGCAAGAATGCGCCGGGTTTCGTCCGGGTCGAAGGCGCGGTCCATGTTGTCGATGTCGATCAGCCAGAGCTGCAGGTCGGTACCCGGCAGATGCTGTGCGCTCAGGCGCGCGTCACCGAGCAGCTGCCGAAGTGGCAGGCTCAGGCTGGGCGGCGCGGTCATGGCGCCCTGACCAGCTGCAGCGCGCCCAGATGGCTGCTCTGCAGCGAGGCCAGGGGCTGGCCCGGCAGGCGCTGCACCAGTTGGCCGGACAGGCTGACGCGGGCGCGCAATTGCGGGCGCAGGTCGGCCGGCAGGGTGTCGTGGGAAAAACCCAGGGTAAACGGCAAGGGCTGCCCGGTGCCGGTCAGCGTGCTGCTGGCCAGCAGTGCCTGCGGCCGGCCTTTCGCGTCGACCAGCAGCAGCGCCAGTTCGACCACGCTGCCGGCCGGTGGCGTCAGCAGGGAGCCGCTCAGCTGGAAGCGCGTAACAGCGGCAGGTGGGGCGACCGCTAGCGTGGCGACTGCGGGTGCGGGCATTGGCGCCGCAGGCGCGGGCGCGGACGAACAGCCGGGCAGCAGGCAGCTGAGGAGGATCAGGGGCACGAGGCGCATGGGCAATTCCTGCAGGCAGATGGGCGAAACCCGCGCCTGTATAGCGCAAAGTCGCTGGCTTGTCTTGCCTGCGTGATGCGCTCTACCATGAGCTCCCGCCCTCAGCAGTAAACCGCCATGCATTGTCCCTTCTGTGGTGCCCATGACACCAAGGTTATCGATTCGCGCCTGGTTGCCGAAGGCGATCAGGTGCGCCGGCGGCGTGAATGCATGGCCTGCGAGGAGCGCTTCACCACCTTCGAGACCGCCGAACTGGTCATGCCGCGGCTGATCAAGTCCGACGGCAGCCGCCAGCCGTTCGACGAAGACAAGCTGCGTGCCGGCATGCAGCGGGCGCTGGAGAAGCGCCCGGTGAGCATCGAGCGCTTGGAGGAGGCGATCGCGCATATCAAGCACCAGCTGCGCGCCACCGGCGAACGCGAGATCAAGTCCCGGGTGCTTGGCGAGCTGGTGATGGTTGAGCTGCAGAAACTCGATGAAGTCGCCTATATCCGGTTTGCCTCGGTGTACCGGCGTTTCCAGGATCTCAACGAGTTCCGCGAAGAAATCGACCGCCTGTCCCGCGAGCCGGCCAAGCCATGATCCAGGCCGACCAGGCCTACATGGCCCGCGCGCTGCAGCTGGCGCGCAAGGGGCTGTACTCCGCGCATCCCAATCCGCGGGTCGGTTGTGTCATCGTGCGTGACGGGCAGATCGTCGGCGAGGGCTGGCATGCGCGCGCCGGCGAGCCGCATGCCGAGGTCTATGCGTTGCGTCAGGCCGGCCAACTGGCCAGGGGCGCGACGGTTTACGTGACGCTGGAACCCTGCAGCCATCACGGGCGCACCCCGCCCTGTGCCGATGCGCTGATCGCCGCGCAGGTTGGCCGGGTGGTGGCGGCCATCCAGGACCCCAATCCGCAGGTGGCCGGCAGCGGCCTGCTGCGCCTAGCCCAGGCCGGTATCGAGGTGCAGTCCGGCATGCTCGAAGGCGAGGCGCGCAGCCTCAACGCCGGCTTCATCAAGCGCATGGAGTGCGGCTTGCCCTTCGTGCGGGTCAAGCTGGCGATGAGTCTGGACGGCCGCACGGCCATGGCCAGCGGCGAAAGCCAGTGGATTACCGGCCCGGCAGCGCGTTCCGCGGTACAGCGCCTGCGCGCCAGCGCCAGTGTGGTGCTCAGTGGCGCCGACAGTGTGCTGAGCGATGGTGCGCGGCTGACCGTGCGCCCCGAGGAGCTGGGCCTGAATGCCGAGCTCAGCGCCCTGGCCATGACCCGCCCGCCGCTGCGGGTGCTGGTCGACGGGCGCTTGCGGGTGCCGCTGGAGGCACCCTTCTACCAGGCCGGCAAGGTGCTGGTGGCGACCTGCGCGGCGGCTGCGGCACGCGAGCGGTTTCTCGATGACGGTCATGAGCTGCTGGCGATCCCAGGCAATAATGGCCACGTTGACCTGCACAAGTTGCTGCTGGAGCTCGCCGCGCGCGGTGCCAATGAAGTGCTGGTCGAAGCCGGACCGCGGCTGGCCGGGGCTTTTGCCCGGGCCGGGTTGGTGGATGAGTATCAGCTGTTCGTCGCCGCCAAGTTTCTCGGCTCCAGTGCGCGGCCGCTGCTGGACTGGCCGCTGGGACGCATGGCGGAGACGCCACAGCTGAAAATCGTCGAGATGCGCGCCGTCGGCGATGACTGGCGGATTATCGCCGTACCCGTGCCGGCTTGAGCCGCGCGCAGCGAACCTGCGGCAGACTGCCTGGCCCTGCACCGGCCTGGCAAATAGGGTTAGAATGCCCGCCGCAGCCGGGTGTGGCTGCAACGTTCTCAGGGCGGGGTGAAATTCCCCACCGGCGGTAATCCTGCGCAATGCGGGTAGCCCGCGAGCGCTTGCCGGCAGTCTTCTGCATGCGGGCAAGGTCAGCAGAGCCGGTGTGATTCCGGAGCCGACGGTTAGAGTCCGGATAAAGAGAGAGCGGGATAGCCTTGTCGGGCGCGCTGCGCGCGCCCGTGCGCATCCCTTTCGATCCAGCCCTGTTTTTAACCAAAACAGGAGTTCGACCATGCACATTTACCGAATCCTTGACCGGGAGCAGCCATGTTCACCGGCATAATCGAAGCCATCGGCAACATCCGCGCACTCAGCCCCAAGGGCGGTGATGTGCGCGTGCACGTGGCTACCGGCAAGCTCGACCTCGGCGATGTGAAGCTCGGCGACAGCATTGCCGTGAATGGCGTGTGCCTGACTGCGGTAGAACTGCCCGGCGACGGCTTCTGGGCCGACGTCAGCCGCGAGACCCTGGCTTGCAGTGCCTTCAGCGAGCTGAAGCTCGGCAGCCGGGTCAACCTGGAAAAGGCCCTGACGCCGACCAGCCGCCTCGGTGGTCACCTGGTCAGCGGGCATGTCGATGGCGTCGGCGAGGTCGTGGTGCGGGAAGAAAATGCCCGCGCCGTGCAGTTCCGCATCCGCGCCCCGCGCGAGCTGGCCCGCTACATCGCGCTGAAGGGCTCGATCACCGTGGACGGCACCAGCCTGACGGTAAACGGCGTGAACGGCGCCGAGTTCGAGCTGACCATCGTGCCGCACACCCTGGGCGAAACCATCATGGCCGACTACCGGCCGGGACGCCTGGTCAACCTCGAGGTCGACCTGCTGGCGCGCTATCTCGAGCGCCTGCTACTCGGCGACAAGGCGGCGGACGGCAAGTCCTCCGGCCTGGATGAACGCTTTCTGGCCGAGCACGGCTACCTGAAGAATTGAGGAATCGCTCCATGGCTCTGAATACCGCAGCAGAACTGATCGCCGATATCCGCGCCGGCAAGATGGTCATCCTGATGGATGACGAAGACCGCGAAAACGAAGGCGATATCATCATCGCCTCCGAATGCGTGCAGGCCGAACACATCAACTTCATGGCCAAGCACGCGCGTGGCCTGATCTGCATGCCGATGAGCCGCGAGCGTTGCGAGCTGCTCAAGCTGCCGCTGATGGCGCCGCGCAACGGCTCCGGCTTCGGCACCAAGTTCACCGTTTCCATCGAGGCCGCCGAGGGCGTGACCACCGGCATTTCCGCCGCCGACCGCGCGCGCACCGTGCAGGCTGCCGTGGCGAAGAATGTGGTGGCCGACGACATCGTCAGCCCGGGCCATGTGTTCCCGCTGATGGCCCAGCCCGGTGGCGTGCTGGTGCGTGCCGGGCACACCGAGGCGGCCTGCGATCTGGCGCGGATGGCCGGCTTCGAGCCGTCCGGGGTGATCTGCGAGATCATGAACGATGACGGCAGCATGGCCCGACGCCCGGAACTGGAAGTGTTTGCCGCCGAGCACGGGCTGAAGATCGGCACCATCGCCGACCTGATCCACTACCGGCTGATCCACGAACGCACCGTGCAGCGGGTCAGCGAGCAGAGCCTGGACAGCGAGCTGGGCCAGTTCCAGCTGGTGACCTACCGCGATGCGCTGGACGACAACGTGCACATGGCCCTGACCCTGGGCAGCATCTGCGCGGAACAGCCGATCCTGGTGCGGGTACACAACATGGATGTGCTGCGCGACTTGTTCATGGTCAACCAGCCGGGGCGCTGGAGTCTGCGCGCGGCCATGGCGGCGGTGGCGAAAGCCGGCAGTGGCGTGGTGCTGCTGCTGGGCAATCCGATCAACGGGCCGGAGTTGCTGGCGCATCTGGATCGCCAGCTGGGCCAGGACAACAAGCAGGCCACACCGGCGACGTACAGCACGGTGGGCGCCGGTTCGCAGATCTTGCGCGACCTCGGCGTGCGCAAGATGCGCCTGATGAGTTCGCCGATGAAGTTCAATGCGATATCCGGTTTTGATCTGGAGGTAGTAGAATACCTGCCCGCTGAGTAAGGCGGCCCGCCAGGGCCCGGCTCAACATCGATCCACAGGGATGCCAGCAGGTGTCCCGGCTCTTTACACAGACTGAGACTCGTCACATGACCCTGAAGACCATCGAAGGTACCTTCATCGCCCCCAAGGGCAAATTCGCCCTCGTGGTAGGCCGTTTCAACAGCTTTGTCGTCGAAAGCCTGGTCAGTGGCGCAGTTGACGCCCTGGTTCGCCATGGCGTGAGCGAAAGCGACATCACCCTGATCCGCGCCCCCGGCGCCTTCGAGATTCCGCTGGTGGCGCAGAAAGTCGCCCAGCGCAGCGAGTTCGCCGCGATCATCGCCCTCGGTGCCGTGATCCGTGGCGGGACCCCGCACTTCGAATACGTCGCCGGCGAATGCACCAAGGGCCTGGCCCAGGTGTCCATGGAGTTCGGC
Source organism: Pseudomonas sp. N040 (assembly GCF_015637705.1). Lineage (GTDB taxonomy): Bacteria > Pseudomonadota > Gammaproteobacteria > Pseudomonadales > Pseudomonadaceae > Aquipseudomonas. Next base: position 32,258 of record NZ_JADOBE010000008.1, read on the forward strand.
GTGCCGGTGGCCTTTGGCGTGCTGACCGTCGATTCGATCGAACAGGCCATCGAGCGTTCCGGCACCAAGGCCGGCAACAAGGGCGCCGAAGCGGCGCTTTCCGCCCTGGAAATGGTCAGCCTGCTGGCCGCCCTGGAGGCCAAGTGAGCTTTAACAGCGATCTCGACAATCCGCCCGAGCCGGACGCCAAGCCGGCCAAGGGCCGCACTGCAACCCGCCGCAAGGCCCGCAGCCTGGCGATGCAAGCGCTGTATCAGTGGCACATGGCCGGCCAGTCGATCAACGAAATCGAAGCGCAGTTTCGCGTCGACAATGATTTCGCCACCGTCGATGGTGCCTACTTCCGCGAACTGCTGCATGGCGTGCCAAGCCTGAAGACCGAGCTGGACGAGCTGCTGGTGCCGTGCCTGGATCGCCCGCTGGACGAGCTGGATCCGGTCGAGCTGGCGATCCTGCGCCTGTCCGCCTTCGAGCTGCGCAACCGTGTGGATGTACCTTACCGGGTGGTGATCAACGAAGGCATCGAGCTGGCCAAGGTCTACGGCGCCACCGACGGGCACAAGTTCGTCAACGGCGTGCTGGACAAGCTGGCACCGCGCTTGCGCGAAGCCGAGTTGCGCGGCGCCAAGCGCTGAAGCTGGCTGGGCGTGTCTCCGCAGGCCGTAACCCGCCGACCGGCCCGCAGGGGCGGCCGTGGGGATGTCTGGCGACATCCATGGCGGGTTGCGCCGCAGCATGGCTAACCCGCTCTACGAAGGCATTTTCATGGGTGAGTTCGAGCTGATCCGCCGTTTCTTTGCCGCTGCCGGCTGCGCACAGGCCGCCCCTGGCGTGGTGCAGGGTATCGGCGATGACTGCGCCCTGCTGGCGCTGCCAGCCGGCGAGCAGCTGGCGGTTTCCACCGACACCTTGCTGGCCGGCGTGCACTTTCCAGAAGGTGCGGATGCCTTTCTGCTGGCCCAGCGCGGTCTCGCCGCAGCCGCCAGCGACCTGGCGGCGATGGGTGCCACCCCGCTGGGTTTTACCCTCGCCCTGACCCTGCCACAGGCTGAACCAGCCTGGCTGCAGGCATTTGCCCGTGGCCTGGACGTGATGGCGCGCGCCTGCGGGCTGGCGCTGGTCGGGGGCGATACCACCCGCGGGCCGCTGAGCATGACCTTCAGCGTGTTCGGCCGGGTACCGGCCGGGCAGGCGCTGACCCGCAGCGGTGCGCGGGCGGGCGAGTTGCTGTGTGTCGGCGGTGTGCTGGGCGATGCGGCGGCCGCCCTGCCGCTGGTGCTGGGGCAGCTGAGTGCCGCGCCAGCGCTGGCCGAGCCGCTGCTGGCGCGCTACTGGACGCCGCAGCCGCAGCTGGCGCTGGGCCAGGCCCTGCGCGGCAAGGCCGGCGCCGCACTGGACATCTCCGACGGCCTGCTGGCCGACTGTGGCCACCTGGCGTCGGCGTCGGGGGTGGCCGTGCATATCGAGCTGGCACGTCTGCCCTTGTCCGCCCCGGGCCGGGCCTTGCTCGGTGATCAACGCGCGCTGGAGTGTGCGCTGAGCGGCGGTGACGACTATCGCCTGGTCTTCAGCCTGCCGCCCGGCGAACTGGCCACGGTGCAGGCCGCCTGGCCGGAGGTGAGGGTTATCGGTCGCATTTTGCCCGGCGCGGGTGTACAGCTGACAGATGCCGCAGGCCAATTGATCAATCCACCGCACAACGGTTACCAGCACTTCGGGAGCATCCATGGTTGATTCGCGCCGGTCCCCGCCATCGGTATGGCGTGACCCCTGGCATTTTCTGGCATTCGGCTTCGGCTCCGGGACGCTGCCCAAGGCGCCCGGCACCTGGGGGTCGCTGGTGGCCCTGCCGTTCATCCCGCTGCTGCAACTGCTGCCGGGCTGGGGTTACTGGCTGGTGCTCGGCGTGAGCATGCTGTTCGGCTTCTGGCTGTGCGGCCGGGTCGCGGAAGACCTTGGTGTGCAGGACCATGAGGGCATCGTCTGGGACGAAATCGTCGGCATGTGGATTACGCTCTGGCTGGTGCCGGCAGGCTGGCAATGGCTGTTGCTGGGGTTTGTGGTGTTCCGTTTTATGGATATTCTCAAGCCGTGGCCGATCCGCTGGATTGATCGGCATGTGCATGGCGGGCTGGGGATCATGCTCGACGATGTGCTGGCCGGAGTGTTTGCCTGGCTGGCCATGCATGGGTTGCTCTATTACCTGGGCTGAATGAGGCGGGAGATTCCGATGCGAGTTGGCCTGGTGATCAGCGTGCTGCTTTGCGGGATATTCGCTGCGCTGCCTGCGCGCGCGGCGGAGGATCCGCTGCCGGCGGAAATCCTGGCGGTCAGCGAGGCCTGGGAAGGCTATACCAATGCCGATGGCAGCGGCCTGGGCTGGGAACTGCTGCGCAAGATTTTCCAGCCGGCTGGCGTCAGGGTGCGGACCGAAGCCATGCCCTATACGCGGGCCATCGGCCTGGTTCAGCGGGGCAAGGCGGATGTCTGGCTGGGCTCCTACCAGGATGAGGTGTCCGGGGTGATCTATCCCCGCTGGCATTATGATACCGATCAGGTATTTGCCCTGGGGCTGGCCGCCAGCCCGCAACCGGACGCCGCAAGCATTGGCCGGTTCCGCCTGTTCTGGATGCGTGGCTATGACTACCAGGACCATTTGGCCAACGTCAGTATCTACAGCGAAATCCAGCGCCGGGAGGTGGTGCTGGAAATGCTGCAGAACCGGCGGGCGGACTTCTATATCGATGCCGTCGAGGAAATTGACGGTGTCCTGGCCAAAGCGGCTGACCAGTCGGCATTTCGCGTCACCAGGCTAACCAGCCTGCCGCTGTACATGGGCTTTGCGCCGAATGCCCGTGGGCGTGCGTTCGCCGCCCTGTTCGATCAGCGCATGAGCGAACTGGTCAACAGTGGCCAGCTGCGGGCGATTTTTGCCGGCTGGAACAAACCCTATCCGTTCGATGCCGCTGAGGGTCAGCCAGCGCTGCACTGAAACCGGGCCACGGCGGCCGGTAATCAGTGCCAGCGGGCGTATCCTTCGACAAGGAGTTGCGACACTTTCATGGCTCGTTTTCAAATTTTTATGGCCATTTGCCTGCTTGCTCTCCACCCGCAGGGCCAGGCGGCACCGCAGGTACAGGTGGTCGGGCTATTCCCCGGGGCGGCGGTGATCAGCGTCGACGGCCAGCGCAAACTGCTCAAGGTCGGGCAGAGCGGCCCCGCCGGCGTGCAGCTGATCAGCGCCGACAGTCGCAGTGCGGTGCTGCGCGTCGAAGGCGTGGAAAGCCGCTATACCCTCAGCCGCGACTACAGCGCCACCAGTGGCCAGGCGGCCGCGCCGGCCAAGGTCAGCATCGCCAAAGGGCTGGGCGGCCACTACTGGGTGGCCGGCTCGATCAGCGGCACCAGCATGCAGTTCCTGGTGGATACCGGGGCCACCGCGGTCGCGATGAACGAGGCTGCGGCACGCCGCCTGGGCATCGATTACCGGATCGTCGGCCAGCCGGTGGTGGTCAACACCGCCAGTGGCACGGCGCAGGCCTGGCGGGTCAAGCTGGGCAGCGTGAAGGTCGGTGCCATAGAGGTTCTCGGTGTCGACGCCGCCGTGCTCGAGGGCGAGGCGCCGACCGAGGTGCTGCTGGGCATGAGTTTTCTCAACCGGGTGCGCTGGCGTGAAGAGCAGGGCATGCTGCAGCTCGAGGCCAAGTACTGACCCGGCTGCCGCAGCCGGCGGCTGATGCCCGGATATTCAGGCTGACCGGGCGCGCTGGCCAGCTGTTACAATGCGCGCCTTTGCCCGTGCAGGAGTTTTCCGGTGTCTGTCGTGTTTGTTGCTGCATCCCAGCTGCCTACGCCGTTCTGCGTGTTCACCCTGCATGGCTTCCTCGACGAGGCCACGGGCAAGGAACACGTGGCACTGACCCTGGGCGATGTGGCCGATGGCCAGCCGGTCCTCGGACGCATGCATTCCGAGTGCCTGACCGGCGATGCGCTGTTCAGTCTGCGCTGCGATTGCGGCTTCCAGCTGGAGGCGGCGATGCGTGCCATCGCCAAGGAGGGTCGCGGGGTCCTGCTTTATCTGCGCCAGGAAGGCCGGGGCATCGGCCTGCTGAACAAGATCCGCGCCTATGAGCTGCAGGATGGCGGCGCGGACACGGTGGAAGCCAACGAGCGACTGGGTTTCGGCGCCGATCAGCGCGACTATTCGATCTGCCAGCCGATGCTCGCGCATCTGGGCATCGCCACAATCAAGCTGATGACCAACAATCCGCGCAAGGTCAAGGCCCTGCAGGGGTTCGGCGTGCAGGTGAGCAAGCGCGTGCCGCTGCAGGTTGGCAGCAATCCGCACAACAAGCTGTATCTGGCGACCAAGGCCGGCAAGCTCGGCCATCTGCTCGGCTCCCTGCACCAGGGCGAGGTCGAGCAACCGTGACCCGCGGCAGCCTGCGCCGTCGCCTGGCGCTGGAGTGGTGGCTGTTGCTGGCCGCCGCACTGGCGCCGCTGAGCCTGCTCGGCCTGTTCTTCGGCGCCGCCACGCCAGGCTGGCCGGCGCTGCACATGCCGCTGTTCATTGCCGGCCTGCTGTCGATGTTTGTCAGCCTGCGCCCGTTCGGCCACTACAAGCGCCAACTGGTCGCCACCCAGGCCTCGCTCGACAGCCCCGCCGAGCCCGACGCCTGGCTGAACCTGGCCCGGGTCCGCCGCCGTGGCCTGCTGGCTGCGGCGCTGCCGGCGTGGATCGCGGCGCTGGCCCTGCTCGGCGGCCTCAATGCCGTGGCGCTGATCCTGCTGGCGCTGGCCAGCGTGGTGATCTGCAGCCTGTACCGCATTCCCCCGCAACTGGGCTGACACGCATGCGCCGGCTGCTCAGCGGTCTGCTGCCGGTGGCGTGCTGGTTGCTCTGTCTGCCCCTGGCCGGCGCTGCCGAGCGGGTGGTCTCGCTGGCCCCCTCGCTCACCGAGATGATGCTCGAACTGGGGGCTGCCGATCAGCTGGTCGGGGTGGTCGACGGAGCTGCGCGCCCGGCAGTCCTGGCGCAGCTGCCGGCGGTTGGCCGCCATGACCAGCTGGAACTGGAAACCCTGCTCAATCTGCAGCCCGACCTGCTGCTGGCGTGGTCGGACAGCCTGAGCGGGGAGCGCCGGCGGCAGTTGCAGCGCCTGGGTATTCCGCTGTTCGAGATGGCGCCGCGCAGCCTGGCGGATCTGGGCGCGGCCTTGGTGGCGCTGGGTGAGCGGGTCGGCCGCGCCGAGCAGGGCCAGCGCCTCGGCGCGCAGTTCGCCCGCCGCGTGCAGGCCCTGCGCCAGCAGTACCGGCGCCAGCCGTCGCTGCGGGTGTTCTATCAGGTCTGGGAGCGCCCGCTGTATACCCTCGGCGGCCGGCAGATCATCAGCGATGCGCTGCAGGTGTGTGGCGCGCGGAACGTGTTTGCCGGGCTGGACCTGCCGGCGCCGCAAGTCAGCGTGGAGGCGGTGCTGCAGGCGAACCCGGCGGTGATCCTGCTCAGCACGCCGCAACAGGCGGCCGCCTGGCAGGCCTGGCCGCAACTCGCTGCGGTGCAGCGCCAGCAGGTGTGGACGATCCCGGATGCGGGGCTGGAGCGGCCGAGCCTGCAGATGCTGGATGCCGTGGAGAAGCTCTGCCGGCAGCTGCAGCAGGCGCGCTGAAACAGCTACGCCCCGGACCCCCTGCGCGCTGGATAACCTTCTGCCTGGAGGCGGCAAATGCGCCGGCATGCCGCGCTTCGCGGAATTCAAGCCAGCCTGTGGGTCGGCAGCTCCGGATGGTTATGGTGCGGGTTGCAACTGCTGCAGCAACTTGATGGTCGGGTAGCCGTCGGCCGGCCAGCCCTGGGCCTGCTGGAAGGCGCGCACTGCCTTGCGGGTGTTGGCGCCGATGATGCCGTCGGCCGGTCCCGGATCGTAGCCCTGCTCGCTGAGTGCTTGCTGCAGGGCAATGCGCTGGCTGCGCCCGAGCATCGGCTCGTCCAGCGGCCAGGCGGCTTGTAGCGGAGCCTTGCCCAGCAGCCGGTCACCGAGCAAGCCAACCGCCAGCGCGTAGGCCGTCGAGTTGTTGTACTTGAGGATGGCGCGAAAGTTGTCGAACACCAGGAATGCCGGGCCACGATAACCGGCTGGCAGGAGCAGTGCGGCCTGGGCATCGCCCGGCAGGCCCGCCACGTCGCTGACCTGCACGCCCAGGTGCTGCCACTCGCGCAGCGGCCGGCGGTTGTCGGGGTCGGCCAGGGCGTAGTCGAAGTTGTGCTCGAGCCGGACTTCCAGGCCCCAGGGCTGGCCGCTCTGCCAGCCTGAAGCACCCAGGTAGTGGGCCGCGGAAGCCAGTGCGTCCGCCGACGAGTTCCAGATGTCGCGCCGGCCATCGCCATCGAAATCCACGGCATGGCTGTTGTAGGTAGTGGGGATGAACTGGGTCTGGCCCATGGCGCCAGCCCAGGAGCCACGCATGCGGGCGGCACTGATGTCGCCCCGTTGCAGGATGTTCAGCGCCGCCAGCAACTGGCTGCGGGCGAATTGCTGGCGACGGCCGGAATAGGCCAGGGTGGCCAGCGAACGAATCACCGATTGCTCGCCCATGAACTGGCCATAGCTGCTCTCCATGCCCCAGACTGCCACCAGGTAGGCCGCGTCCACGCCGAACTGGCGGTGAATCGCGGCCAGGCTGGCCTGTTCCTGCGCCAGCTTTGCCTGGCCGTTGCGCACCCGAACTGGCGAGGTAGCGCCAGCCAGGTATTCCCAGACCGGCCGGGCGAACTCCGGCTGGCTGCTGTCCGCGCGCAGCACCGAGGGATCTGGCGTGATGCCGGCAAAGGCCTGGTCGAAGGTCTGCGCGCTGATGCCCTGGGCCAGCGCCTCGCTGCGCAACTGGCTGCGCCACTCGGCAAAGCTCAAGGCCGGCTGGGGCTGCGGCGCTGCCGCCGGTTGGCTGGGGGGTTGGCTGCTGACCGCCATGGCTGGCGGACTGGCTGCGGCCGCGGGATTGGCCGGCTGTTCGGCACAGGCGCTGCACAGCAGGGCCAGGCTGGCCAGCAGGGTGCGGGCGGAGCGGTTGAAAGTATGGCGTTGCTGCATGGGTTCATGCCTCCAGGGGTAGGCGCTGCCCGGCCAGCTTCAGGCACAGTCGCGCCAGGCTGTTCCACGGATCGCCGGGCGCCTGGCCCTTGATCTGCGCATCGATTTGCTGGGCATCCAGCAGCAGGTGGTTGAGCTGCCGGGCCGTGTGGCGTTGCAGGGCTTTGCCGAGCAGCGGCTTGCGCTTGTCCCAGACCGGCGGCCGGGCCGCAGCAAAGGCGCGCTCCAGCGCCGTGCCCTGGCTGACTTGCAGGGCCAGCCCGGCCAGCAGGCGGATCTCGCGGGCCAGCATGGCGCAAATGAACAGCGGCTCCTCGCCTTCCCCGCGCAGGCCTTCGAGCATGCGCAGGGCCTGGGTGGCGGCACCGTTGAGGGTGGCGTCGAGCAGGCCGAAGACATCGAAACGCGCGCTGTCGGCGACGGCAGCCAGGACCTGGGCAACGTCGATCTGCTGGCCGTCCGCCACCAGCCTGAGCTTCTCGATCTCCTGGGCGGCAGCCAGCAGGTTGCCCTGGACCCGCTCGGCGATCAGTTCGACGGCCGCCTGGCTGGCATTCAGCCCTGCCTGGGCCAGACGCTGGCGAATCCACTGCGGCAGCTGGCTGGTTTCCACAGGCCAGATCTGCACGAACTGGCAATCGCCGCCGTCGATCAGGGCCTTGGCCCACTTGGTCTTCTGTGCGCTGCCATCCAGTTTCGGCAGGCTGATCAGCAGCAGGGTGTCTGCGGCGGGGCGGGCCAGGTAGTCGAGCAGTGCGGCGGCCCCCTTGTCCCCCGGCTTGCCGCCGGGGATGCGCAGCTCCAGCAGGCGCTGCTCGGCGAACAGCGACAGGCTGGCGCCAGCCTGGTAGAGCAGGTTCCAGTCGAAGCTGGCATCGACCTGCAACACCTGGCGTTCGCTGAAGCCTTTGCTGCGCGCACTCTGGCGAATGGCGTCGCAGGCTTCCTGGCAGAGCAGCGGGTCGTCACCGCTGACCGCATAGACTGCAGCCAGGTTGCCCTGAAGGTGCTTGGTCAGTTGTGCGCTGTTGAGCTTCATTGGCGGCAGGTCTGCGGGGCCTCGCGGGCGGCCCCGGGCGGCTTATTCGGCCGGAAGTTGCAGGGGAATCTGCGGCAGTTCGATCGGCGATTGCTGCTGTTGCAGGGCTGCATCGGCCTTGCGCGCGGCTTCCAGCGCGTCCGCCTCGGCCTGGGCGCGGGCGTCCGCCTTGGCTTGCAGCGCATCCAGCTGCGCCGGGGTGAGCATCTGCACGCGGGTCAGCAACTGCTGCACCATGGCGGCAGTCATCTCATTGTCCAGTTGAATTCGGCTTTCGCTGGCGCCGGCGATGTTGTTCTCGTCGGTTACGTAGGTGCGCTGGATTTCCAGCTGGTTGCTCAGCAGCGGTTGCCGGTTCTTGCCGAGGATGGCGTACTCCAGCGTCTTGGTCAGCTCGGTTTCGGCGCCCTGCGCTTTGGAGGTGAAGCTGACCGTGCGCGAGAATTGCTGTTCGCGGGTCAGTGCCAGCGTATAGGGCGCCGTATCGGTAACCTGCACGCCGTTGCTTTCCAGGCCCTTGCGGGTCAGCTGTACGGTCTGGCCATAGGCATTGCGCGCACTCAGGCCCAGTTCGGTAAGACCGAACTGCATGTCGCCAGTGCCGCGCAGCTGGAAGCCGCAGGCCGAGATCAGGGCGCTCAGGCCGAGGAGCAGCAGGTTGCGTTTCATCATGTGTGTTCTCCCTGGAAAGCTGCGGTGCGCGGGTTAGGCGCCCGGTTCAATCAGCTTGCGACTATGTTGACCAGTTTACCCGGCACCACGATGACCTTGCGGATGCTCAGGCCTTCGGTAAAGCGCTGTACGTTCTCGTTGCTGCGTGCCGCGGCTTCGATGGCTTCGCGACTGGCGCTGGCCGGCACTTCGATCTGGCCGCGCAGTTTGCCGTTGACCTGGATCACCAGGGTCAGGCTGTCCTGCAGCAGGGCGGATTCGTCGACCTGCGGCCAGTGGGCATCGATGATGGCGTCGTTATGGCCCAGCTGCAGCCAGATGGCGTGGCTGATATGCGGGGTGATCGGCGCCAGCAGCAGGGCCACGGTCTGCAGGCCTTCCTGCAGCAGGCTGCGATCCAGCGGGCTGTCCTGCGGAGCCTTCTCCAGCACGTTCATCAGGGTCATCACCTGGGCGATGGCGGTGTTGAACTTGTGGTGCTGGCCGATATCCTGGCTGGCCTGCCTGATCGCCAGGTGGATGGCGCGGCGCACGGCCTTCTGCCCGTCGTTCAGGGCGTGCTTGCCCAGAGCGCCCGGCAGGCCGGCGCTGACATGGCTGTGGGCCAGGCGCCAGACGCGGCGCAGGAAGCGGCTGGCACCCTCGACGCCGGAGTCGGACCATTCCAAGCTCATGTCGGGCGGCGAGGCGAACATCATGAACAGGCGGCAGGTGTCGGCGCCGTAGGCATCGATCATCGCTTGCGGGTCGACACCGTTGTTCTTCGACTTGGACATCTTCTCGGTGCCGCCGATTTCCACCGGCAGGCCGTCGGACTTCAGTTTGGCGCCGATCACCTTGGCCTTGGCATCCAGCTCGACTTCGACGTCGGCCGGGTTGAACCAGTCCTTGCCACCGTTTTCCAGGGTGCGGTAGTAGGTGTCGGCAATCACCATGCCCTGGGTCAGCAGGTTCTTGAACGGCTCATTCGATGACACCAGGCCTTCGTCGCGCATCAGCTTGTGGAAGAAGCGCGCGTACAGCAGGTGCAGGATGGCGTGTTCGATACCGCCGATGTACTGGTCCACCGGCAGCCAGTGGTTGGCCGCAGCCGGGTCGACCAGACCTTGCGTGTAGTGCGGCGAGGCGTAGCGGGCGTAGTACCAGGAACTTTCCACAAAGGTGTCCATGGTGTCGGTTTCGCGTTTGGCGTCGGCACCGCATTTCGGACACTGGCACTGGTAGAACTCGGGCATGCGCGCGAGCGGCGAACCGGCGCCATCCGGCACCACGTCTTCGGGCAGCACGACGGGCAACTGGTCTTCCGGCACCGGCACATCGCCACAGCTATCGCAGTGGATGATCGGGATCGGGCAGCCCCAGTAGCGCTGGCGGCTGATGCCCCAGTCGCGCAGACGGAACTGGGTGCGTGCCTGACCGAGGGACTTCTTCTGCAACGCTACTTCGATGGCATCGAAGGCGCCGTCGAAATCCAGGCCGTCGAAATCCCCCGAGTTGATCAGCTGGCCATGCTCGCCATAGGCGTCCAGCCACGGGGCTGGAGTTTCATCGCCAGCGCTGGTGCGCACCACGGTTTTGATCGGCAGGCCGTACTTGCTGGCGAACTCGAAGTCGCGTTCGTCGTGGGCCGGCACAGCCATCACCGCGCCTTCGCCGTAGTTCATCAGCACGTAGTTGGCGACCCAGACTGGCAGCAGTTCGCCGGTCAGCGGGTGCTGCACGCGCAAAGCGGTGGCCACGCCTTTCTTTTCTTGAGTGGCAATGTCGGCTTCCGCCACGCCGCCACGCTTGCATTCGTCTATGAAGGCCTGCAGTTCGGCATTATCTTGCGCGGCCAGGGTGGCCAGCGGGTGTTCGGCCGCCACGGCGACGTAAGTGGCACCCATCAGGGTGTCCGGGCGGGTGGTGAAAACCTTCATCACCCCTGCGCTGCCGATGCTGGCCTCGTCGTAGGGGAAGCTGATTTCCATGCCGCGCGACTTGCCGATCCAGTTGCGCTGCATGGTCTTGACCTGTTCCGGCCAGCCGTCCAGGTCGTCCAGACCGCTCAGGAGTTCATCCGCATAGGCGGTGATCTTGAAGTAGTACATGGGGATGTCGCGTTTCTCGACCAGCGCGCCGGAGCGCCAGCCCCGGCCGTCGATCACCTGTTCGTTGGCCAGTACGGTCTGGTCCACCGGATCCCAGTTGACGCTGCCGTTCTTGCGGTAGATCACACCCTTCTGGAACAGGCGGGTGAACAGCCATTGTTCCCAGCGGTAGTAGTCCGGCTTGCAGGTGGTGACTTCACGTGTCCAGTCGACTGCCAGGCCCAGGCTTTTCAGCTGGCTCTTCATGTAGTCGATGTTCTCGTAGGTCCACTTGGCCGGCGCGACGTTGTTTTTCATCGCGGCGTTTTCCGCCGGCATGCCGAAGGCGTCCCAACCCATTGGCTGCAGTACGTTCTTGCCCTGCATGCGCTGGTAGCGGGCGATCACGTCACCGATGGTGTAGTTGCGCACATGGCCCATGTGCAGCTTGCCGCTCGGGTAAGGGAACATCGACAGGCAATAGAAGGTGTCCTTGCCCGGCTGCTCGCTGACGACAAAGGATTTCTGCGCGTCCCACAGGGACTGCGCGGCGGCTTCGATTTCGCGGGGTTGATACTGTTCGTGCATGGCGGTTTGCTGGGATTCTTGCTGGGAATAATGGCTTGCGGGAAGCGCCGTAGCATACATGAGCGCCCCTGCCCGGGGGAAACCCTGATTGTCTGCGACGAATGGTGGCCGCCGTTGGTCGCGAGGCATTGGTATGCCCGCGCTGGCGACTACGCTTCAGAAAAGAGTCATGGCGAATGCAACTGGGGGTGCGGGATGCGGCGATCAAGGCTGGACGCAGCGGAGACAGGGCCTTATGGGCACCTGCTGCAGCGCTTGGCGTTGGCACTGGAAGAGGTGGATACGGCCAGCCACTTGCACCGCGAGCCCCCGGTCGAGCTGGAACTCAGCGGCCTGAGCCGCGCCGAGCTGGAGTTGATCCGCGCCTACACCGAGCGTGACCTGCCGTGGTTGCGCGGCTGGCATGCGGCGGCCGAGGAGTTGGCGCAGGCGGAGCCGCGTTCGCTGCGCCCGCCGGCCGAGGGCCGACAGCCGCTCAAGACCAGCGTGCGCCGGCCGCTACTGGCCAGGAAACGCCAGCCACTGAGCTGTGCCCTGTGCGGCAGCCTGGCCGACTGGAAGTACGGCAAAGGCGCACAAGCCTGCAAGACCTGCGGCTCGCAGTTGTTCCGGGCAGGCAATCCCCGCTAGTCTGGCGGCCTCCTGTGGGGAGGTGGCCAATGCCCCTGCGTTACATCTTCAAGCAATTACTCTTGCCGCCTTCCGGCCTGCTGCTCCTGCTGCTGGCCGGCTGGGTGCTGCGCCGGCGCTATCCGGGCCTGGCACGCGGCTGCTTTATCGGCGGTCTGGCGGGACTCTGGCTGATGAGCCTGCCGGTAGCTGTCGAGTGGACGGCGCGCGCCCTGGAGCAGGAGCCGCCGCTGGTCGCATCGGGCTGGGCGCAGCTGGCGGAGCGGGCACAGGTCATCGTGGTGCTTGGCGGCGGGCGGGAAATGGCCGATCCGGCCTGGGGCGGCGAGCAGCCCAGCCTGCTGTCGCTGGAACGCCTGCGCTATGCGGCACGCCTGGCCAGGGCCAGCGACTTGCCGCTGCTGACTTCCGGCGGCCTGCATTTCGGCGCGCCGCCCAGCGAGGCCGCCCTGCTGGCACAGGTGCTGCAGCGTGACTACGGCTTGGTGGTGCGCTGGCAGGAAGGGCGGAGCCGCACCACCGCAGAAAATGCCCGGGAAGTGGCGCGGCTGCTGCAGGCCGAAGGTATCAGCCGCGTGGTGCTGGTGACCCAGGCCTGGCACATGCCGCGGGCGCGCCGGAGTTTCGAGCAGGTCGGACTGCAGGTGCTGCCCGCCCCCTTCGGTTATCTGGGCGTGCCCAATGGCCGCCCGCTGGGCGGCTGGCTGCCCGAGGCGCGGGCCTTCTGGCAGAGCAGCCTGCTGCTCAACGAGGCGCTCGGCCAGCTGGCTTATCGGCTGCTCTAGAAGCCTTGCGGCCCCGCGCCGCCGTCAGCAGCAGCACGGCGCAGAGCAGCAGTAGCGGCCAGCTGCGCCAGCGCAGGTAGGGCGTCAGGCCCTGCATCGGCAGGACTTCGCCATACAGCACGCCCTGCTCGAATTGCGCCAGGCGGGTACTGATCTGGCCAAACGGGTCGATCAGCGCGGTCACCCCGGTGTTGGTGGCGCGAATCATCCAGCGGCCGGCTTCCAGCGCACGCATCTGCGCCATCTGCAGGTGCTGCAGCGGGCCGATCGAGCGGCCGAACCAGGCGTCGTTGCTCACCGTCAGCAGCAGTTGGCTGCGGGCGGCCAGGCCGGCGGCAAATTCCGGATAGACCACTTCGTAGCAGATGTAGGGGGCGATCTGGTATCCGCGGGCCTGCAGCAATGGCTGGTCGGCCGGGCCGCGGGCGAAATCGGACATGGGCAGGTCGAAGAAGGCGATCAATCCGCGCAGCAGGTCCTGCAGCGGCACGTATTCGCCGAAGGGCACCAGCTTCTGCTTGAGGTAGGTGCCGTCGCCCTGGCCGGCCACGGTGATGGCGTTGTAGTAGCGCTTGTTGCCGGCGCTATCGACTTCGCGCACCGGTATTCCGGTGAGCAGTGCGCTGTTGCGGCTGCGGGCGAAGCCGGCCATGCCGGCCAGGTAGTCGCTGGCATAGTCCTTGAGTACCGGGACGGCGGTTTCCGGCCAGACGATCAGGTCGACCCGCCGGGCGCCGATGCTCAGGTCGCGGTACAGCGCCAGTTGCGCATTGAGCTGTGCCGGGTCCCATTTCATGTTCTGCTCGACATTGCCCTGGATCGCCGCCACCGACAGGGCCGGGCCGGCTGGCGTGGTCCAGCTGTGCTGCTGCAGGCTCCAGCCGCCGGCCCAGAACAGCAGGAGAACGAGCAGGCTGGCGCTGAAGGCGCGCGGCCGGGTGCGCACGCGCGGCAGATTGACCAGCAGCGCGGCGCTGCCGGCCAGCACGAAGCCGATCAGCCAGACCCCGCCCAGCGGGGCCAGCCCGGCGAGCGGGCCGTCCAGCTGGCTGTAGCCGGCATACAGCCAGGGAAAGCCGGTGAGGAACCAGCCGCGAAAAGCCTCCTGTGCCACCCACAGGGCGCCGAAGGCCAGCGCATCGCCCGGCCCGCGGCCGTTGCGCAGCCAGCGGCTCCACAGCCAGGCCGGCAGGGCGAAGAACAGCGCCACGGCCGCGCTGAACAGCAGCATGAGAAAGCCCGCCAGCAGCGGCGAAGCATTGCCATAGACATTGATGCTGACGTAGATCCAGCTGGTACCGGCGCCGAACAGGCCGAAGCCATAGCACCAGCCGCGCCACAGGGCGGCCTTCGGCGCCAGTTCACGCAGGCCCAGGTAGAACAGGCCGAGCGACAGCAGGGCCAGCGGCCAGTAGTCGAACGGGGCCATGCTCAGCGGGGTGAGCGCGCCGGCAGCCAGCGCCAGCAGGTTGCCCGGCCAGCCGGGTCTGGTAATCCACTGCATTGGAAATCCTTGGAGAGGTCGGTTTGGCCGGGCCAGCCCGCTGCCGGCCGCGGAGGCGCTGTCACAGCGGGGCAGCGCGGCGGCTCAGCTGTTCAGCGGGGTTACCCGCAGCAGGTGGATGCGGCGGCTGTCGGCGTTGATGATGCGAAAGCGGAAGGCGCCGATCTCGGTCACTTCGTTGCGCATCGGCAGGTGGCCGAAGGCGCTCATGACCAGGCCGCCGATGGTGTCGAACTCGTCTTCGGAGTAGTCGCATTCGAAGAAGTCGTTGAAGCTGTCGATCGGGGTCAGCGCCTTGACGATGAAGTCGCCGCTGGGCAGCGGCTTGATGTAGCTGTCCTCCTCGACGTCGTGCTCGTCCTCGATCTCGCCGACGATCTGCTCCAGCACGTCCTCGATGGTCACCAGGCCCGCCACGCCGCCGTATTCGTCGATGACGATGGCCATGTGCTGGCGCTTGGCGCGGAACTCCTTGAGCAGCACATTCAGGCGCTTGGATTCGGGCACGAAGGTTACCGGGCGCAGCAGCTGGCGGATGTCGAACCGCTGCTCGGAGCCTTGCAGGATCAGCGGCAGCAGATCCTTCGCCAGGAGGATGCCGAGCACCTCGTCCAGGCTTTCGCCGGTGACCGGATAGCGCGAGTGGGCGGCTTCGACCACCGCGGGGAGGAATTCGGCCGGGCTCTGCTCGACCTTGATGCTCATCATCTGCGAGCGCGGCACCATGATGTCGCGGACCTGCAGGTCGGCGACCTGGATGGCGCCTTCGACAATCGCCAGCGCATCGCTGTCGAGCAGCTTGTTGTGATGCGCGTCGCGCAGGATGTCCAGCAGTTCCTTGCGGTTTCTCGGCTCGTGCGCAAAGGCCTGGCTCAGCTTGCCCAGCCAGGATTTGTGCTCGTTGCTCGATCGGTCTTCGCTCATGGTGTTTTACCCGGGTACCTACTGTATTGGTGGTTATTCGTCATCGTACGGATCAGGGTGGCCCAGTTCAGCCAGCAATTCCCGTTCCAGGGTTTCCATTTCCTCGGCTTCGGCCTCGTCGATATGGTCATAGCCGAGCAGGTGCAGGCAGCCGTGGATCACCAGGTGGGCCCAGTGCGCGGGCAGCGTCTTGCCCTGTTCGGCAGCCTCGCGGGCCACCACCGGGGCGCAGATCACCAGGTCGCCGAGCAGCGGAATGTCGAGCAGGCCGTCGGGAATGTCGGCCGGGAAAGACAGCACGTTGGTGGCGTAGTCCTTGTGCCGCCAGGTGTGGTTGAGCTCGCGGGCTTCGGCTTCGTCGACCAGGCGGATAGTCAGTTCCGAGTCGGCCGTGCGCTGGCGCAGGGCCAGTTCGCACCAGCGGCGAAAGTCGGCAGCGCTCGGCAGGTCGGGCGCCGTGCTGGCCAGCTGCAGGTCCAGTTCAAGCATGCCCGCTGCCTGCTTCCGGGGTGCCCGTCTGTTTGTCGTGCTTGCCGTGCAGGCGGTTCTCGTGACGCTCGTAGGCTTCGACGATGCGCTGCACCAGCGGATGGCGCACCACATCCTTGGGCTGGAAATGGGTGAAGGCAATGCCGGGCACGTCGCGCAGCACGTCGATCACGTGGCTCAGCCCGGACTTGGTGCCGCGCGGCAGGTCGACCTGGGTGATGTCGCCGGTGATCACCGCGGTGGAGCCGAAGCCGATGCGGGTGAGGAACATCTTCATCTGCTCGACGGTGGTGTTCTGGCTCTCGTCGAGGATGATGAAGCTGTTGTTCAGGGTGCGCCCGCGCATGTAGGCCAGCGGCGCGACTTCGATGACCTGGCGCTCGATCAGCTTGGCCACGGCCTCGAAGCCGAGCATTTCATAGAGCGCGTCGTACAGCGGGCGCAGGTAGGGGTCGATCTTCTGCGACAGGTCGCCGGGCAGGAAGCCGAGCTTTTCGCCCGCCTCGACCGCCGGGCGCACCAGCAGGATGCGGCGGATCTGCTCGCGCTCCAGGGCGTCCACCGCGCAGGCTACCGCCAGGTAGGTCTTGCCGGTGCCGGCCGGGCCGATGCCGAAATTGATGTCGTGCTCGAGGATCGATTTGACGTAGCGCTGCTGGTTGGTGCCGCGCGGGCGGATCATGCCCTTGCGCGTCTTCAGGCTGACGCTGGCGTCGTTCTTTTCGCTGCCCAGGTCCTCGACGGCAGACTCCTGCAGGAACAGGTGCACCAGGTCGGGGCTCAGCTGGCTGGCGCTGGTTTCCCGGTACAGGCGGCGCAGGAGAAACTCGGCGGCCTGGGTGCGGCGCGCATCGCCGATCAGTTCGAACTGGTTGCCGCGGTTGCGGATCTCGATGGCCAGGCGCTGTTCAATCAGGCGCAGGTGCTCGTCGAGTTGCCCGCACAGGTTGGCGAAGCGCTGTGCATCGAAGGGTTCTAGGGTGAATCTGTGGAGTTCCAGGGTCGCGTTCAAGGTGGTGTGCTGGCCGCCTGCAGGCAGAAAAGGAGTGGCAAGAATAAACCTCGGCGGGCCCTGCGGGAAGTCACAGGCGTGCCCGGCCGGGCGGATTGGCGGCGCGTCGCGCTATGCGAGCAGCGTGCCGCGCAGGGAATGCGGCAGGGCATCGTCGATGCGCACGTCGACGAACTGGCCGATCAGCCGTGCATTGCTGCAGGGGAAATTGACGATGCGGTTGTTCTCGGTACGGCCCTGCAGCTTGCCCGGGTCGCGCTTGGAAAAGTCGGTGACCAGGATGCGCTGGGTGCTGCCGACCATGCGCCGGCTGATCTCGAAGCCCTGCTGGTTGATGCGGTTCTGCAGGATCTGCAGGCGCTGTTTCTTCAGCTCTTCCGGGGTCTCGTCCGGCAAGTCAGCCGCCGGGGTGCCGGGGCGGGCGCTGTAGACGAAAGAGTAGGAAAAGTCGAAACCGACATCCTCGATCAGCTGCATGGTCTGCTCGAAGTCCTTCTCGGTCTCGCCGGGGAAGCCGACAATGAAATCGGAGCTGACGCAGATATCCGGCACCGCTGCGCGCAATTTGCGGATCCGCGACTTGTATTCGAGTGCCGTGTGGTTGCGCTTCATCGCCGCCAGGATGCGGTCGGAACCAGCCTGTACCGGCAGGTGCACGAACTTTACCAGCTGCGGGATTTCCGCATGCGCCCGGATCAGCGCGTCGGAGAACTCCAGCGGGTGCGAGGTGGTGTAGCGGATGCGGTCGATGCCGTCGATCGCCGCCACCGCATACAGCAGTTCGGCAAAGTCGGCGATCTGCCCGTCGGGGCGGCTGCCGCGGTAGCCGTTGACGTTCTGCCCGAGCAGGTTGACTTCGCGCACGCCGTTCTCGGCCAGGTGGGTCACTTCCTGCAGCACATCGGCCAGTGGCCGGCTGACTTCCTCGCCACGGGTATAGGGCACCACGCAGAAGGTGCAGTACTTGCTGCAGCCTTCCATCACCGAAACGAAGGCGCTCGGGCCGTCGATGCGCGGCTCGGGCAGGCGGTCGAATTTCTCGATCTCGGGAAAGCTGACATCCACCTGCGGCAGGCGCGTGCTGCGCGCGGCAGCGATCATTTCCGGCAGGCGATGCAGCGTTTGCGGGCCGAACACCACGTCCACATAGGGGGCGCGGTCACGGATCGCCGCGCCTTCCTGGCTGGCCACGCAGCCGCCGACACCGATCACCAGGTCCGGATTTTCCAGCTTGAGCTCACGCCAGCGCCCCAGTTGCGAGTACACCCGGTCCTGGGCCTTCTCGCGGATGGAGCAGGTGTTGAGCAGGATCAGGTCGGCTTCCGCCGGATCCTGCGTGACTTCCAGCGCCTGATCCTCGCCCAGCAGGTCGACCATGCGCGAGCTGTCGTACTCGTTCATCTGGCAGCCGTGGGTTTCGATATAGAGCTTCTTGGTCATGCTGGTCGTCGGAAGTGTGCAAGGGGCAGCGATTATAGGGGCGTCGCCGGCAGCTTCCTAGCGTCGTGCGTCGGGAGCCTGTGCTAAGCTGCGCACCCCCTTTCTTCAGTCCACTGCCATCCATGAGCAAGCCAGAGCCACTCTACAAGGTCATTTTCCTCAACCAGGGCCAGGTGTACGAGATGTACGCCAAGCAAATCTTCCAGAGCGATCTGTGGGGCTTCCTGGAAATCGAGGAATTTGTCTTCGGCGAACGCACGCAGATGGTCGTCGACCCCAGCGAAGAAAAGCTCAAGGCGCAGTTCGATGGCGTGGTGCGCAGCTTCGTGCCGATGCATGCCATCGTGCGCATCGATGAAGTGGAACGCCTGGGCACCCCCAAGATCAGCGAGGCCAAGGGTAGCGGCAATGTCATGCCGTTTCCCATGCCGATGCCTGAGCGCTAGTTGAACGCTAGTTGAGCGGCGGCTCGGCGGGGAAGCCCGGCTGGGTGGATTGCTCCAGGCCCTGCAGTTCGAGCAGGTAGTCGCGAAAAATCTCGCCGAGCACCTGGTTGGCGATCTCGACCTGGCTGCGCGACATCTGCTGATAGACCTGGTCGGCAGCGTCCAGCGCCTCTTCCGCGCCATTGACCGCGGACATCTTCAGCAGGATGTAGGCCTGGACCGGGTTTTCCGGTACGCCTTCGCCGCGGTAAAACATCAGCCCCAGATAGTACTGGGCCTGGGCGTGGCCCTTGAGCGAGGCTTGCTCGAACCAGAACAGCGCCTGGGACAGGTCGCGCTGCCGCAGCTCGCCCTTGTACTCGCCGTTGTAATGAAAAACCCCGAGTTCGAACTGAGCTTCGATGTCGCCAGCCTGGGCAGCCCGCTGGCAGGCGTTGACGGCTTCGGCCAGTTGCTCGGGCGGGGTGTTGAGCATGCAGCTGCCCGTGATCGGCACCAGCAACGAGTTATCCGCTGCCTTGACTGGCAGCGAAGCCAGAAGCAGCAGGCAACCCGTGAGCAGGGTGCGACTGGTGCGGTTCATGTGATCCTGGTGCCTCGGAAGCGATTGCGGACTGCCTGCCTGCCCGGCCGGCGCGGTGCGCTGTGTTGCGCATTATGGATGAAGCGCCGGCCTTCTTACAAAGGCTTTGCCGGGCTTTTGCCAGCAGCCAGCCCGCCCAGCAGCCAGGCCAGCAGCGGATAGGCCGGCGTGAGCAGGGCATGGAACAGGTCGACTCGCCGAAACGGGCCGGCAAATCCCTCGGTACCCACCAGCAATCCGGCGACGATGAACAGGCTGGTCACGCCGAGGGCCAGCAGCGCGGGGCGGCGCCACGGCCACTGGCTCAGGCCGGCATACAGGATCAGCAGCAGGCTGCCCAGTTGCAGCAGCAGCCGGTACTCGTCACTCCAGCCGAGCTGGCGGAACAGTTCGAAGCCGGCACACAGGCCCAGCAGCAAGCGGCCCCAGGCCGGCCCCTGCCAGTCCCAGCCACGGCTCAGGCTGAGTGCCGCCAGGCCCAGCAGCGGCAGGCCGAGGAAGCTGCTGGCGCGGCTAAGCCAGCCATGCAGTTCGCGGGCATCCGCAGTCAGGCCGAAACGCACCGCCCCGACTGCCGCGGCGGCCGCCGGCAGGGCAAAGCCGAGCTGGATGCAGAATCGTCGCGGGCCTGCGCCCGCCGCGCCGAGCACCTGGCGCAGGCCCGGCTGCAGCAGGCAGGCCAGGCAGGCGAGGGCGAGGATGGCATCACTCAAGGCAGTGCTGTACTGCATGCTCAATCGCGCAGTGCGGCGAAGGCGCGCTCGGCGGCATCCAGGGTGATCTGCAACTCCTGCGTGCCGTGGGCGATCGAGGTGAAGCCAGCCTCGAAGGCGCTCGGGGCCAGGTACACGCCGCCGTCCAGCATCAGGTGGAAGAAGCGCTTGAAGCGTTCGGCATCGCTGCTCATCACGTCGTCGAAGGTGACGATGTCGTCCGCGCCACTGAAGTACAGGCCGAACATGCCGCCGGCCTGGGTGGTGACGAAGGCGATGCCGGCGGCATCGGCGCGCTCCTGCAGGCCCTGCAGCAGGCGGCTGGTGAACTCGCTCAGCTCGGCGTGGAAGCCCGGCCGGCTGATCAGCTTCAGCGTGGTCAGGCCGGCGGCCATCGCCAGCGGGTTACCGGACAGCGTGCCTGCCTGATACACCGGGCCGAGCGGGGCGATGCACTGCATGATCGCGCGCTTGCCGCCGAAGCAGCCGACCGGCATGCCGCCGCCGATGATCTTGCCGAAGGTCGACAAGTCCGGGGTGACGCCGTAATAGGCCTGCGCACCGCCGAGGGCGACGCGGAAACCGGTCATCACCTCGTCGAAGATCAGCACCACGCCATGCTTGTCGCACTGCGCGCGCAGGCCTTCGAGGAAGCCCGGGGCCGGCGGCACGCAGTTCATGTTGCCGGCGACCGGCTCGACGATGATGCAGGCCACGCTGCTGCCGACTTCGCCGAGCATGGTCTCGACCGCCTGCAGGTCGTTGAACGGCAGGGTCAGGGTATGTTTGGCGAAGTCCGCAGGTACACCGGCGGAACTGGGCACGCCCTGGGTCAGCAGGCCGGAGCCAGCCTTGACCAGCAGGCTGTCCGAGTGCCCGTGGTAGCAGCCCTCGAACTTGATGATGTTGTCGCGCCCGGTGAAGCCGCGGGCCAGGCGAATCGCGCTCATGGTCGCCTCGGTGCCGGAGCTGACCATGCGCACCATCTCCATCGACGGCACCAGGCTGCATACCAGGTCGGCCATCTCGGTTTCCATGGCCGTCGGCGCGCCGTAGGACAGGCCATGCTGCAGCTGCTGGCGCACGGCCTCGAGCACGTCGGGGTGGCCGTGGCCGAGGATCATCGGGCCCCAGGAGCCAACGTAGTCGACATAGCGCTTGCCGTCTTCGTCGGTGACATAGGCGCCTTCGGCATGCTTGAAGAACAGCGGCGTGCCGCCGACGCTGCGGAACGCGCGTACCGGCGAGTTGACGCCGCCGGGAATGTGTTTCTGCGCGTTGTTGAAGAGGATTTCCGAACGGGTCATGGCAGGGTTCTCGTAAACGTTAAACGGTATGGAACAGTTCGCTGAAGGCGCGCGCGCGGCGTTCGACTTCGGTGGCATCGGCGGCGGCAAACAGGGCGTGGATCACGGCCAGCAGGTCGACGCCCTGGGCGATCAGTGCGGGCGCGTGGTCCAGGCTGATGCCGCCGATGGCGGCAATCGGCAGGCGGATGTCGCGCCGGGCCGCAGCCAGCAATGCGGGGGTGGCGCAGACATCGCCGGGTTTGGTCTGCGACTGGAAAAACCGGCCGAAGGCCACGTAGCTGGCGCCTTCGGCCACGGCCTGGGTCGCCAGCTCGAGCCGGGCGTGGCAGGTGGCGCCGATCAGCGCGTGCGGGCCGAGCAGGGCGCGGGCCGCCGCCAGCGAGCCGTCCTGCTGGCCCAGGTGCACGCCGGCACCAATTCGCGCGGCCAGTTCGGCATCGTCATTGATGATCAGCGCGGCGCCGTGGCGGACGCACAGCTCGTGCAACGCCTCGGCTTCGCGCAGGCGCTGCGCGGCATTGCTGGACTTGTCACGGTACTGCAGGAGCGTCGCGCCGCCTTTCAGCGCGGCTTCGGCATAGGGCAGCAGGCGGCCATCGGCCAGCAGCTGGCTGTCGGTGATGGCGTAAAGCCCGCGCAGTCTGGCCATCCGCGGCTAGCTGCAGAAGTCGAGCGGCAGGCGGCGCGGCACATACTGGCCGCGGCCCGGCTGCTCGGCGTCGCGCAGGGTGCGCCAGGTGTAGTCGAGGGCCGAGCGCACGGCGCTGACCAGTTCCTCGCCGAGGGCCAGGCGCCCGGCCAGGCTGCTGGCCAGGGTGCAGCCGGAGCCGTGGTAACTGCCGGGCAGGCGCGCGCAGGTAAAGGTATGCGCTTGGCCGCCACGCACATACAGGCGGTTGTGGATGTCCGTTTCGTCGCCATGGCCGCCGGTGATCAGCAGGTACTGGCAGAACGGCAGCAGCTTGGCGGCGCACTCGTCGGCGCTGCCGTCCGGCAGTTCGGCGAGGATGCGCGCCTCCGGCAGGTTGGGGGTGGCAATCGCGGCGATCGGCAACAGGCGCTCGCGCATGGCGTAGCCGACATCATCCTTGCCCAGCGAGCCGCCACCGCCGGCGCGCAGCACCGGGTCGCAGACCAGCGGTACACCGGGCAGCAACTGCATCAGCTCGACCACCGTATCGACCATCTCCACCGAGCCAAGCATGCCCAGCTTGACGGCGGCCACTGGCAGGTCGGCGATCACCGCGTGGGCCTGGGCCAGCACCCAGTCACGGTCGAGCACGCGGAAGGCGGAAACATTGACCGTATCCTGCACGGTCAGCGCGGTGACGGTTGGCGCAGCGTGGCAGCCTTGCGCGAGCAGGGCTTCGATGTCGGCCTGCAGGCCGGCGCCGCCGCTGGGATCGTGGCCGGACAGGCAGAGCACGACCGGTCGGGAAGGGGCGAAGTTCATGGGGATATTCATAGGCCGGCAAGCTTATCACTATTGATTCCGCCCACTAAAGGTGCGCTGCGGGGTGACGATTGTTCAGGCCTGAATGAGCAGGGCGTGTATCTGTCGCGGAAATGGCTGAAATGCCGCTTCCGGCAAAAGCTGAAGCATGGTTCACTTCTTCAAGGTCTGAACCGGGATTCATTTATGGTCTATCGCACCACCAGCCTGCGCCTCGACCGCGACCAGGAGCTGCGCGCCCGGATCCTCGAGTGCGCCCTGGCGCGGGTCAGTGACGGCGGCTTTGCCAGCCTGACCATGCAGGCGCTGGCCGGCGATGTCGGCCTGGCCACCGGCAGCTTGTACCGGCATTTCCGCAACAAGGCGCAGCTGGCCTGCGAGGTGTTCGCCAGCGCCAGCGGCCGCGAGGTCGAGGCGCTGGCCGTGGCCTTCGCCGCGCCGGGCACGCCGGGCGCGCGCCTGGCACAGGGCATCCGCCAGTTTGCCACGCGGGCCTGGCACAGCCGGCAGCTGGCCTTTGCCCTGATTGCCGAGCCGGTCGAGCCGGAGGTCGACGAGCAGCGCCTGCGCTATCGTGAGGCCTATGCCGAGCTGTTCGGTCGCCTGCTTGCGGAGGGGGTGGCCAGCGGTGATTTCCAGGTCGAGCAGATCCGCCTGGCGTCGGCCTGCCTGGTCGGGGCGATCGCCGAGGCGCTGGTCGGGCCGCTGGCGCCGGCGGCGCGGGTAGCGCAGGACTCTGGCCGAACGGCCAGCAACGCGGCCGAGATCAGCCGCCATCTGATTACCTTCTGCCTGCGCGCGGTCGGCGCCAAGGAGTACTAGCCATGTCACTGCAGTCATTTGCCGGCAGTCAATTTGCCGAAACCCATGAAGTCCTCAACCAGGTGCCATCACTCGACGGCGCCAACCTCTACCGTCTCGACCTGCCGCTGCAGGAGTGGGCCCGGCGCTTCGGAGGCGGCTGGGCCGAGGATCAGCTGAGCGTGTATGGCGGCCTGGCCGGCGGTACGCTGATGGCGGCCGGGTTCCTCGCCAACGAGAACAAGCCGGTGTTCAAGAGCCACGACCGCTACGGCAACCGCATCGACCTGGTGGAGTTCCACCCGGCCTATCACCAGCTGATGCACACCGCCATCGAGCACGGCATTCCCTCGTTGCCGTGGACCGACCCGCGCCCCGGCGCGCAGGTCGCCCGCGCCGCGCTGAACTACCTGCACAACCAGGCGGAGGCCGGCAATGCCTGCCCGCTGACCATGACCTACGCCAGCGTGGCGACCCTGCGCCTGCAGCCGGACCTGGCCGAGATCTGGCTGCCCAAGGTGCTGTCCGGCATCTACGACCCAAGCAACCTGCCGCTGGAACAGAAGAGCGGGGCCACCATCGGCATGGCGATGACCGAGAAGCAGGGCGGCACCGACGTGCGCGCCAACACCACCCGCGCCCATGCAGTGGGTAGCGCTGGTCCGGGGCAGCCGTACGAGCTGGTCGGGCACAAGTGGTTCTGCTCGGCGCCGATGTGCGATGCCTTCCTCACCCTGGCCTACACCGCCAGGGGCCTGTCCTGCTTCCTGCTGCCGCGGCACCGGCCGGACGGCACGCGCAACCAGTTCTATGTGCAGCGCCTGAAGAACAAGCTGGGCAACTGGGCCAACGCCTCCAGCGAAGTCGAGTACCGCGGCGCGCTGGCCTGGCTGGTCGGCGAGGAAGGCCGCGGGGTGGCGACCATCATCGAGATGGTCGCGCTGACCCGCTTCGACTGCATGATCGGTTCCAGCAGCCTGATGCGCCAGGCCCTGACCCAGGCCAGCCACCACTGCGCGCACCGCCAGGTCGGCGGCCGCGTGCTGGCCGAACAGCCGCTGATGCAGAACGTGCTGGCCGACCTGGCGCTGGAAAGCGAGGCGGCGCTGGCGTTGACCATGCGCATGGGCCGGGCACTGGACAACCCGCACGATGCGCAGGAGGACAAGTTCGCCCGGCTGGTCACCGCGATCGGCAAGTACTGGATCTGCAAACGCGCGCCGGCAATGATCGCCGAGGCCTCCGAATGCATGGGTGGCGCCGGCTACGTCGAGGAAACCATCATGCCGCGGCTGTACCGCGAGGCGCCGGTCAACTCGATCTGGGAAGGCTCGGGCAATGTGCAGTGCCTGGATGTGCTGCGTGCCCTGTCCAAGGAGCCGGGCGTGCTCGATGCGCTGTTCGTCGAGCTGGGCGACGGCCATGGCGATGCGCGCCTGAAGGCGCAGATCAACAAGCTCAAGGCCGGCTTCGCCGACACCGCAGACATCCAGTACCGCGCGCGCCAGCTCACCGAGGACGTGGCCCTGGCGCTGCAGGCCAAGCTGCTGCTGGAAGCCGGCAACAGCACGGTCAGCGACGCCTTCCTCGCCAGCCGCCTGGGTGGCGAGGGCGGGCGCGTCTACGGCACCCTGCCACGCGGCGTGGATGCCGCGGCGCTGCTGGCGCGCAGCACGCCGCATCTGGCGTGAGCCGGGCTGGCGGCGAAGATGATTTTGCCGCGCAGCTTTTGATCTTTGTAGGAGCCAGCTTGCTGGCGATGATAGGCACGGGCAAAAGCATCGCGAGCAAGCTCGCTCCTACAGGTTTCGCGCGAGCAGCTGGCTGGGACATAGCCGACGAAAAAGCCCCCGGTGGCATGCCAGCGGGGGCTTTTATAGTGCGCAATCGTCAGGCGTCAGATCGTCTTGACGATCTTCGGCGGTACCCAGGTGCCGTCGAGCACCGAGGGCTGGGTTTCCTTCGGCCAGTACATGCGCATCATCGGCACGAAGTCGCCCTTGGGCGCCGGCAGCCAGTTGGCCTGCTTGTCCTTGCCCGGCGACTCTTGCTGGAAGTACAGGGTCAGCGAGCCATCGGCGTTGTACACCAGCTTGTCGCGCGGGCTGACGGTGAACTTGTTCAGCACGTTGGGCACGAACCACCAGCCCTGGTCGACCATGTACATGGTGATCGACCAGAAGGCGTTGACTGGCGGGGTCTGGCCCTTGGCGAAGGTCAGGGTGTAGCGGTTGGCGCCATTAAGTTTTTCGCCGTTGCTGTCGACCTCGGTATAGGGGTAGACCGCATCGTCCTGCAGGTTGGCCGGCCAACCGAAGGCGGCCACCACCGCGCGCTTCATGTAGTCGGTGCCGTACACGCCGAGGCCCTTGCTGATGATCAAGCCATTGGCCAGCGAACCCATCTTCGCCTTGTTGATACCGATCTGTTCCAGTGCGCGTTGCGGCAGGTCCTTGAGGGCGGCCTGGGTCTCGGCGCCGAGCTTGCTGCTGTCGAACGGCTGGCATGGCTGGATGCCGATCTGCGCCATGCGCGCCAGGATGGGTGCATCTTCAGCGGCCGGCGGCGCGACTTCGCACATCAGCTGGGCCAGCTTGTTGAAGTAGCCATCGACGCCCATGTCGAGGATCACCTTCTGCGGCTTGTCGGTCATGCTGTAGCCGGGGTTCGGGTCGAAGGGCGCTTCTGCGGGCGGCGTATAGGGTTG
This sequence comes from Pseudomonas sp. N040, assembly GCF_015637705.1. Lineage (GTDB taxonomy): Bacteria > Pseudomonadota > Gammaproteobacteria > Pseudomonadales > Pseudomonadaceae > Aquipseudomonas. The sequence goes on from NZ_JADOBE010000008.1 coordinate 58,511, forward strand.
GCCCCAGGCCGACAGCGGGGTGATCTTGTACTGGGCCTGCAGGGCGTTCACGGCCTGGTAATCCGCCTCGCTGCCATCGGCGTAGGTGCGGCCGAGGATCACCGTGTAGCGGGTCTTCACCGGCACATGGGTCATCCCCGCGGGGACTTCGCCCTTCCAGCCGGGACCGGTGACCAGGAAGTCGGCGGCCTTCTCGCCGGTGGTGCGGGTGCCCGGGGTGTAGAAGTCGGTCATCCACAGGTCGGTGAACGGGAACAGGTAGTAGCGCTGGCCCATGTCCGGGTGGCTGAACACCTGCGGCTCCTTCAGATCGAGCCAGCCCAGCGAGTAGAGGGTGTCGGCGTTCGGCGCGGACACCGCGCGAAATTCGGCGGGCGGGTAGCGCTTGACGTTGATGAACTGGCCCAGCGGGGCGCGCAGGCCTTCGGCCTTGGCCACGTTGGTCATCTGCACGCGGGTCACTTCGGTGGTGAGCAGCGAGTAACCGTAGACGTAAGCGTCCATGGCGATCTGGCCGGCCTTGTCGGCCGGCAAGGTCGTGTTGCTGTAGACCGTCAGGCTGTAAGCCATGGCGGCAAGTAGTAGGCACGGTCTGAACATGGAAAACTCCAATGTTGAATGGCTGCAAGCGGAACCTGAAGGCGCTTCGGATGCTAGATAAAAAATGGAACTAATTCCAGTTATTGGGTCGCGGGTTGTTCTGGGAGTAATGGCAACTACTCCGTCGATTCAGGATGCTAGCAATGCCTTCAGCGTCGGCATTTCAGCGGGTGCGGCAGCCATTGCCTGGCCGAGTCTTATTGTTTGACCGTGTCGTTAGCGGTAATCGATACTGTGACAATCTGTTTCCTCCCTTTTGCAGGCTCAGGAGTATTTCAATGCGCCGGTTACCCGCCGCCCTTGTGGCTTTGGTCCTTCTTTCAGCCTGCGGCAAGGATGCCCCGGAGGTGGCCGAGCGGCCAGCGGTGGCCGTGACGGTGCTCAAGGTTCAGCCCAAGGACACGCAAATTGTTCCTGAGTTCGACGGGCAGACGGTCAGTTCGCGCCAGGTGACCATCATGGCGCGGGTAGACGGTTTTCTCGACAAGCGGGTGTATACCGAAGGCAGCATGATCAAAGCCGGGCAGGTCATGTTCCTGCAGGACCCCAAGCCGTTCAAGGCGCAGCTGGATGCGGCCAAGGGCGCTCTGGCCGCCCAGGAAGCGCGCTGGGAAACGGCGAAAAAGAATCTGGCACGGGTCAAGCCGCTGGTGGAGCTGAATGCGCTGAGCCAGAAAGACCTGGATGACGCCGTTGGCTCGGAGCTGTCGGCTGCCGCCGCCGTGCAGACCGCGCGCGCCGATGTCGAGCAGGCGCAGCTGAATCTGGGCTACACCACCATTACCTCGCCCCTGGCCGGACGTTCGAGTTACGCCCGGGTGCAGGAAGGCGCTTACGTCAGTTCTTCGAATAACCTGCTGACCTATGTCGATCAGGTTGACCCGATCTATGTCAATTTCAGCCTGTCGGAGAATCAGTTGCTGGAAATCAGCGGTCTGGTCCGCAGCGGCGTCCTGCAACAGCCAGAAAATTTGGATTACGAAGTCAGGCTGGGCTTGGCGGATGGCAAGCAGTACGCGCAGAGCGGGCGCATCACCTTTGCCGATGCCGATTTCAACAAGAGCACCGGTACCTACCTGCTGCGCGCCACGGTGCCCAATCCCAATGCGGAGCTGAGGCCGGGGCAGTTTGTGCGGGTATCGCTGTTGGGCTCGATAGCGCCGAACGCCATTGTGGTGCCGCAGCAGGCGGTGATGCAGGGTGCCAAAGGGCATTTCGTGATCGTGGTGGACAAGGACAGCAAGGCGCAGATCCGCCCGGTGCAGGTGGGCAGTTGGTACAAGGATCAATGGTTCATTCGCTCAGGATTGGCTGCCGGTGATGTGGTGGTGGTCGATGGCATGGCCAAGCTGGCTCCGGGCGTGCTGGTAAAAGCGACCGAAGCAACCGCCAAACCCGCTCCCGCCGTCCAATAGTCAGAGACCTAGCCCATGTTTTCGCACTTCTTTATCGACCGGCCGATTTTCTCGGTGGTGGTTGCGCTGATTATTTCCATTGCCGGACTGGTGGCGATGGTCTCTTTGCCCGTCGCCCAGTTTCCGCAGATCACCCCGGTACAGATCCAGGTCACCGCCAACTACCCTGGCGCCAACGCCACACTGGTCGGGCAGAACGTCGGTGCGCCGCTCGAGCTGCAGGTCAACGGCGCCAACAACATGCTGTACATGTCGTCGACCAGTTCCTCGACCGGCAACTACACCCTGAATGTGTATTTCGATATTTCCACCGACCCCAACCTGGCCCAGGTGGACGTGCAGAACCGCGTCAGCCAGGCCTTGTCGAAGCTGCCGCAGGCGGTGCAGGCCCAGGGCGTCAAGGTGCAGCAGAAAACCACGTCCTTCCTCATGGTGCTGGCGATCTATTCGCCGGACGGCCGTTACGACGAGAACTTCATCGGCAACTACACCAATACCCAGATTCTCGGCGCCGTTAACCGCATCCCGGGAGCCAACCAGGCGGCGATCTTCGGCGTGCCGGATTACGCCATGCGCATCTGGCTCAAACCCGACCGGATGCAGCAGGTAGGCATCTCCGCCAGCGAGATTTCCGACGCGATCAAGATGCAGAACCAGCAGTTTGCCGTGGGCCGGATCGGCGCACCGCCTACTGAGGGTCCCGTGGTGCAAACCTTCCCGGCCACCACCCGCTCGATTACCGAACCGGAAGAGTTCAACAACATGATCCTGCGCGCGGACAACGCCAGCGCGGCCTTGTTGCGGGTCAAGGATGTCGGTTACGCCGAACTGGGCAAGCAGAACTACGACCTGCGCACCAGCTACCAGGGCAAGCCGGCCACGCTGATTGCGGTGTATCAGCAGGTAGGCGCGGACTCCAATGCCATCGAGGTGTCGAAGAATGTCCGCGCCACCCTCGATGAGTTGTCCAAGAGCTTTCCTGAAGGCATGGAATATGAAGTAGCGCTGGACACCACGCTGTTTGTGCAGGACTCGATCAAGGAGGTGATCCATACTTTCTTCGAGGCGGTGGTGCTGGTGGTGCTGGTGGTATTCGTGTTCCTGCACAGCTTGCGCCTGACCATTATCCCGGCGATTGCGGTACCCATCTCCATTCTCGGCGCCATGGTCGGCATGTTGCTGATGGGCTTCTCGGTCAACATGCTCACCTTGTTCGGCATGATCCTGGCCATCGGCTTGGTGGTGGATGATGCCATCGTCGTGGTGGAAAACACCGAGCGCAACATGATCCAGTTTGGCCTCAGCGCCAGGGCGGCGGCCAAACGGGCGATGGACGAGGTCAGCGGGCCGGTGGTGGCGGTGGTGCTGGTGCTCAACGCGGTGTTTATTCCGGTGGCTTTCCTCGGCGGCATTACCGGTGCACTGTACAAGCAGTTCGCCATCACCATCGCCCTGTCCATGCTGTTCTCCGGCATCGTCGCGCTGACCCTGTCGCCGGCGCTTGCCGTGCTGTTGATCAAGGCCAAGCACGGCGAGAAGAAAGGCTTCTACAAATGGTTCGATGACAACATGGACCGCGTCACCAACCACTATGTGGTCGGGGTGAAGTGGGTCATGCAGCACTGGAAGCTGGCCATGGCCGGTTTTGTGCTGGTGATACTGGCCACCGTGTGGTTGTTCAAGTTGTTGCCGACCGCCTTCGTCCCGGCCGAGGATCAGGGCTACCTGTTCGTGCCGTACTTCCTGCCGGATTCGGCCAGTCTGGATCGCACCGAAGCGATTGGGGCGCGGGTGGCCGAACTGGCCCGCCAGCACCCGGCGGTGGAGAACGTTACCCAGGTCGACGGCTACAGCCTGATCGACTCGCAAAACAAGACCAACTTTGGTCTGCTGTTCGTTTCCCTCAAGGGCTACGAGGAACGCCAGGGGCCAGGCATGCAGGCCGATGACGTGCTGGCCAAGTTGCGCAAGGAAACGGCGGGATTCCAGGATGGCCTGGTGGTGCCGTTGAACCCGCCGTCGATTCCCGGGCTGGGGGTGACTGCCGGCTTCCAGATATGGATCGAGCAGAAGGGCAGTGGCAGCTTCACCGACCTGGCGGCGGTGGTCGACAAGATCATTGCCAAGGCCAAGACCCGGCCGGAGTTGGCCGGGGTTAACACCACCATCCGCGCCAATGGCCAGCAGTTGTTGGTCGACGTCGACCGGGACAAGGCCGAGCTGCTTGGCGTGGCCGTGCAGGACGCCTACAACACCCTGCAAACCATGTTCGGCTCGCTCTACGTCAACCAGTTCCCCAAAGACTCCCGCTTGTATCAGGTGGTGTTGCAGGCCGAGCCGAAATACCGCATGACGCCGGAAGATATCGGGCGTTTCTATGTGAAGAACCGTGACGGCGACATGGTGCCGCTGTCGGCGTTGGTCACGCCCAAGTTTGTGGTGGGACCGGATCTGTCCACGCGCTTCAACAACTACCCGGCGATTGCCATCAATGGCGCGCCTGCGCCAGGGGTCAGCTCGGGTGCGGCGCTGGAAGCGATTCGCCAGGTGGTTGAAGAGGAGATGCCCTCTGGCTACGGCTATGACTGGGCCGGTGAGGCGCGTGAACAGGTCAGTTCGGGCTCGACCTCGGCCATCGCCTTTATCTTCGGGCTGATCTTCGTCTTCCTGATTCTGGCGGCCCAGTACGAAAGCTGGTCGCTGCCGGTGGGGGTGATGATGGCCGTGCCCTTTGCCATTCTCGGCGCGCTGATTGCCATTGCCTTGCGCGGCACGGCGAATGACCTGTACTTCCAGATCGGCCTGCTGACCCTGGTGGGCCTGGCGGCGAAAAACGCCATCCTGATTGTCGAGTTTGCCGTCGAGCTGAACCGCAAGGAAGGCATGTCCTTCTTCGATGCGGCGGCAGAAGCCGCGCGTCTGCGTCTGCGGCCGATCGTGATGACCTCGTTTGCCTTCATTCTCGGTCTGGTACCGCTGGCGATTGCCAGTGGTGCCTCGGCCAACAGCCGGCATTCGATTGGTACCGGGGTGATTGGCGGCTCACTGGCGGCGACGGTCATCGCGGTGTTCTTTATTCCAATGTTCTACTGGTTGCTCTCCAGCGCCAGCGAAAGGGTGTTTGGCAAGGCGAACCCTCCGCAGCAGGAGCCTGTGGCTAACGCCGAGGCGAGCACAGGCAAGGGAGAACAGCCATGAAGTTGCGCATTCTGGTTTTGGCCATGATGGCCGCTGGCGCCTCCGGTTGCATGGTTGGCCCGGATTATCTGCGGCCGGGTATCGATACGCCTGAAGCGTATCGTTTCGAGCCCAAGCAGACGGCGCAAACAGCCGACACCGAATGGTGGAAGCAATACAACGATCCGGTACTGGATCAGCTGATCAGTGATTCGCTGGCCAACAACTGGAACGCGCAGATCGCTGCCGCTAACGTGCAGGCCGCTGCCGGGCTTCTGACCACCACCCGTGCGCCGATCTTTCCGCAGTTCGGTTATTCGGCTGACGCCGGGCGTACCCGCTACAGCGAGTCCGGCGACGGGGCTGTCGCGCCCGGTACGGTCAATCCGCAGGACTTCAACCAGGCCGGCTTCACCGCCAGTTGGGAAATCGATCTGTGGGGGCGCATCCGGCGCCAGTCCGAGGCCGCCGAGGCCAATCTGCTGGCTACCGAGGAAGCACGGCGCGGGGTGATCCTGTCGCTGGTGTCCGGTGTGGCGACCGGCTACCTGCAATTGCGCGGCCTCGACCAGCAACTGGAAGTGGCGCGCAAGACGCTGGATGCCTACGGGCAGTCGCTGAAGTACTTCGAACTGCAGTTCAAGTATGGCCAGACCTCGGAGATGACCGTGGCCCAGGCGCGCTCCCAGTACGAGACCGCAGCCGCCGAGATTCCGCGGATCGAACAGCAGATCGTCGAACTGGAAAATGCCTTGTCCCTGCTGGCCGGGCGCAATCCCGGACCGATTCCGCGCGGCAAGCCGCTTGAGCAGATGGGCTCGCCCGCCATTCCGGCCGGTCTGCCTTCGCAGTTGCTGGAGCGCCGGCCGGACATCATGCAGGCCGAGCAGCAGTTGATTGCGGCCAACGCGCAGATCGGTGCCGCCAAGGCGCTGTACTTTCCGTCGATCTCGCTCACCGGCAACTTCGGTGGTGCCAGTTCGGAGCTGTCTGATGTGTTCAGCGGCTCGGCGAAAACCTGGAATTACACTGGCTCGTTCATCGGCCCGATCTTCACCGCCGGCCTGATCAGTGGCCAGGTCGCCCAGGCCGAGGCCAACCAGCAGGCGGCCTTGCTGAATTATCAGCAGGTCATTCAGGCCGCTTTCGGTGATGTCAGCAATGCATTGAGCGCGCGCGCCAGCCTGCTGCAACAGGTCGAGTCCCAGCGCAAGCAGGTAGCGGCCCTGAGTGATTACGCGCGTCTGGCGCGCTTGCAGTACGACGGCGGCTACTCGCCCTACTCGACGGTGTTGCAGGCCGAGCAGCAGCTGTTCCCGGCCCAGCTCACTCTGGCGCGCACCACCGCCAGCAGCGAAGCGGCACTGGCGGCTATCTACAAGGCGATGGGCGGTGGCTGGGTGGACAAGGCCGCGGCCATGACTAAAGCCGGAGTTTCGGTACTGGCGCCCGTTGCGAGTCCCGCGCAGCAATAGTCACGCAGACTGCCCATCGGCCATCGACGCAGAAACGCAAAGCCCCTGGTGCATGACGCCAGGGGCTTTTTTATTTACAGCGTTGATCTGGCGGGCGATGCGTTTTACCGGACGCGCACAATCTGCGGCGGCATCCAGCTGCCGTCGAGAATCGACGGATTCTTCTCCTTCGGCCAATACATACGCAGCATCGGGATGAACTCCCCTTGCGGTGCCGGCAGCCAGTTGGATTCCTTGTCCTTGCCCGGCGACTCCCTCTGGAAGTACAGCGTGGTCGAGCCATCGACATTGGTCTTGAGGTTGTCGCGAGGGCTGACGGTGAACTTGTTGAGCGCATTGGGCACGAACCACCACCCTTGGTCGATCATGTACATTGTGAAGGACCAGAAACCGTTCGCCGGTGGAAGCTGACCCTTGGCAAAGGTGATCGTGTAGTTGTTGGCGCCGGTCAGCGTCTGACCATCGGCATCAATCGTTGTGTAGGGATAGACCGCGTCTTCCTGCAGGTTGGCCGGCCAGCCGAAGGCAGCCACCACCGCGCGTTTCATGTAGTCAGTACCGTACTGACCCAGTCCCTTGGTGATCTGCCAGCCATCGACCACCGTGCCAAGGCTCTTTTGGTTGGCGCCGATGGTATCGAGCGCCGTCTTGGGCAGGTCTTTCAGCGCAGCTTGCACGGCCGGATCAAGCTTGGCCAGCTCAAAGGGCTTGCACGGCGCGAATCCGATCCTGGCGAAACGCCCCAGCGTCGGCGCATCGGCCGCGTAGGCCGGAGCGTCCTTGCACATACGCTGGCTCAGCCAGTTGAAGTAACCTTCAGTGCCCATCGCCAGAATAACCGCCTGTGGCTTGTCGGACATGGAAATGCCAGGGTTTGCATCAACCGCCGGAGCCACTGGCGTGTATGGCTTGCCCCAGGCCGAGAGCGGGGTGATCTTGTATTGAGCCTGCAGCGCGTTGACCGCCGCATAGTCAGCATCGGTGCCATCAGCATAGGTACGGCCAAGGATCAGCATGTAACGTGATCCGAACCTGTAGTGCGTCATGCCCTTGGGCACCTCGCCCTTCCAGTCCGGACCGGTGAGCAGGAAGTTGCCGGCCTTGCCGCCGGTTGTACGAGATCCAGGGCTCTGGAGGATGGACATCCACAGGTCGTACATGGGGAACAGAAAGTAGCGATTACCCATGTCGGGATGGCTGAATACCTGCGGCTCGGACAGGTCAATCCAGCCGGCTGAATACAGGGTGTCGGCATTGGGTGCCGACACGCCGCGGTAGTCTCCCGGCGGGTAGCGTTTGATATTTATAAATTGCCCCAGAGGTGCATGCAGGCCTTCAGCCTTGTCCACATTGGACATCTGGATGCGCGTGACGTCAGTGGTGACCAGCGAGTAGCCGTAGACGTAGGCGTCAGTGGCGATCTGCTGTGCTTCGCTGGCGGACAGTTCTCCTGCCAATGTGGTCTGCAGGCTTGTAGCGCTCAGGGCTGCCAGCGTTATCGCGGATAGCTGCAGGGTTTTTTTGATTGGCATTGAGGGTACCTCTCGATAGCTGGTCAGTAGTGACGGACTCGCGGGTAATCCGTGAATGGTTGCTGGATATCCAGGCAATGGCGCTGGGGCTATGCCTGCTGGCATGCAGGCATTCGGGCGGTAACCGCCAGCGGCGACGGTCGATGCTGCGCGTGTTCCAGGCGCTTAAAATGCTAAGTTGTCAGAAGCGCTTTTCAATTGATTACGGTGGTTATTTTTTGACAAATGGAGACAAAAATGAACCCGAAAGGCGGCGGACTGGAAGCCGCGCAGGCTCCCGGTGACCATCAAGGCACGGGGCGCGGACTGGGGCGGCCAGCAATTTTGGATTCCGTGCGCCGTGTTGGTGGTGCGCTTGCCCTGCCACAAGTTTTGGCCGGGGACGGGGTTGATCCCTATGTCCTGCTGGCCGAGTTCGGCTTGGCACCAATGACGTTCAGTGATGCCGAGAACCTGATTCCGGCGAACCTGATCGGTCGCCTGGGCGCGCGTGCGGTCGAACTCACTGGGCTGGCCGATTTTGGCCTGCGTGTGGGCATGCAGACGAACCTGCGGGCGCTTGGTCTGCTAGGTTATCTGGCGACCAGCGCGGAGACGGTCGAGGCCGCCCTCAACTGCATTACCGACTTCTACCAGATCCAGAATCAGGCGGTGGTACCGTTTCTCTCACGGCGTGGCAGCGATGCGGTATTCGGCTACGACGTGCTGGATCCGGCCAGTCCCGGCGCAGATCAGCTCACCTTCGGTTCGCTGGCGAGCATGCTTAACTTCCTTCGCGAACTCTGTGGTCCAGGGTTCCGACCGCGCGAAGTGTGCTTCGCCTATGCCGCGCCCGCTGATACATCGCTGTTTCGCAGTGTCTTCGGCGCTAACCTGCGTTTCAGCAGTTCCAGCAGCGCAATGCTGTTCGATGCCGCCTACCTTGATCGCCGTCCGCCTGGAGCGGACCCGGTACTGCACGGGCTGCTGCTGAGCCAGGCACGTCAGCAGAACAGTAGCGGCAATCACCTCCAGGTGATGGGGCGCATCTCCCGAGTGATGCAGGCCTTGCTGGCTGCTGGTCGTTTCAGCGAGGAGGAAGTGGCGTGCTGTTTCGGCATGAACCGGCGCACGCTATCGCGGCGGCTGCGGGCGGGCGGTATCACCTACCAGACGTTGCTCGACCAGGTCCGCTTTGATCTGGCCCGACAACTGCTTGGGGACTCCCGCGTGGCTATGATTGAAATCGCCAGCCAGCTGGGCTTTGCCGATACCGTCACCTTCACCCGCGCCTTCCGCCGCTGGTCCGGCACGACCCCTGGACGCTGGCGTCGCGAAGAGCAATCGGCGCGGTTGTCGTAGTGGTGCAGCGCAGAGATTGTCCCTGTCATCTTTACGCAGGCATGATTAGCCCAGAATTTGACCAGGTTGCTTGGCATGAGTACCGAACGGAACGCATTTATCACCGTCGATAGCCCCGAGCAGGCAGTGGACCACCTGGCTGCACTTTACGCACAGGCGAGTGACGCCCTGAGTCAGGCGCTTGGGCGCTATCTGCGAGAACGCGTGGAGCCCGATGAGCACCAGCGCAAGCGCTTCCGCTACCCGCTGCTGCGCCTGACCTATCGCTGCCAGGGCGAAGTCCCGAGCACGGTGCGTGCCTACGCCAAGGTGCAGACACCCGGGACCTACAGCGTCAGCGTGACCCAGCCGCAGGCGTTCCGCCGTTACCTGCTCGACCAGCTTGGCCCGCTGATGCAGGACTTCACCCTGCTGGTCGAGGTCGGGCCGAGCGAGCAGAGCATCCCCTATCCCTATGTGGTCGAGCAGGGCGACGAGCTGGCCGGCTCCGGGGTGACAGCGGCCGAGCTGGCCCGGGTGTTCCCCAGTACCGACCTGTCGGCGGCCACCGACAGCGTGGCCGATGGGCTCTTTGTGCGCGACGATCCCGAACAGCTGCCGCTGGCGCTGTTCGATGCGGCGCGGGTGGATTTCTCGCTCAAGCGCCTGCAGCACTACACCGGCAGCGACTGGCGGCATGTGCAGCCGTGGATATTGCTGACCAACTACCACCGCTATGTTGACCAGTTCATTCGCCACGGTCTGGCGCAGTTGCGCGACAACCCTCGTTTCGTGCGCATGGTGCTGCCGGGCAATGTGATCATCGAGCGCGGCACCACTGAGGCAGACGCCCAGGCGGTAGCCGATGCGGTGGTCTGGCACCGTTACCAGATGCCGGCCTATCACCTGCTGGCCGAGGATGGTCATGGCGTAACGCTGGTGAATATTGGTGTCGGCCCGTCCAACGCGAAGAACATCACCGACCATCTGGCCGTATTGCGCCCGCACTGCTGGCTGATGATCGGCCACTGTGGCGGCCTGCGGCAGTCGCAGACCATCGGTGACTACGTGCTGGCGCATGCCTACATGCGTCGCGACGGCATCCTCGACCGGGTGCTGCCGACCAATATCCCGATTCCAGCCTTGGCCGAAGTGCAGCAGGCGCTGCAGGAGGCCGCCGCGCAGGTCACCGGCGAGCGTGGCGAGGCACTGAAGAAGCGCCTGCGCACCGGCACCGTGCTGACCTACGACGACCGCAACTGGGAGTTGCACTGGGCCCACGAGCGGGCGCTGATCAACCTGGCGCGGGCGGTGGCTGTGGACATGGAAAGCGGCACCGTCGCCGCCCAGGGTTATCGCTTGCGGGTGCCCTACGGCACCCTGCTGTGCGTCTCGGACAAGCCGCTGCACAGCGAGATCAAACTGCCCGGCGCCGCTGGTGTGTTCTACGAGAAAGCGGTCAGCCAGCACCTGCAGATCGGCCTGGCCGCCCTTGATCTGCTGCGTAGCCAGCTAGAGTCGCTGCACTCGCGCAAGCTGCGCAGCTTCGACGAACCGCCGTTTCGCTAAGCTGCGCGGCAGCGCCTCAACTGGCGCCGAGGCGTTGCCGGCGGAACTCGCTGGGGGTCATGCCGAGCTGGGCGCGGAAGGCGCGGTTGAACGGGGTGATCGAGGCGAAACCGACATCCAGCGCGATGCTCAGCACCGGCAGGCGCCGGCGCGCGGGGTCGGCGAGTTGCTCGCAGGCGGCCTGGATGCGGAACTGGTTGAGGTAGGCGTTGAAGTTGCGCTGGCCGAGCGAGCCGTTGATCAGGCGGCGCAGGCGGTACTCGGCGACACCCAGGTGGCTGGCCAGGTCGGCCACGCTGAGGCTTTCCCGGCGCCACAGTTGCTGTTCGTCCATGGCTTGGCGCAGGCGCTCGAGTGTGGCCTTTTCCTCAAGCAGCACCTCGGGCTCTGCCGCTACAGCGCCAGGGCTTTGCGCTCGCGGTGTCTGCGGGCTCAGCAGTTCCAGCATATTTTCCAGGCGCAGGCTGATCCACAGGGCGAACAGCGCGATGCCGGCCAATTTGATCAGATCCCGATAGGGCAGCGTCTCGACGTTTACGCCCAGGTTCAACAGCTGGAAAGCGATGATGTACACACCGATGCCCGGCCCCAGCCACAGCCGAAGGTTGCGGCGCTCGATCAGCAGGTCCGCGCCGTGCTGGTGCCAGCTCAGCCAGATCACATGGGCGGCCATCAGGCCGGCCAGGCCTTGCTGCAGCACGAGCAGGTAGTGCAGGACCGGTGCAGACAGCCCGGCATGGTCGATCAGCAGGCTTAGCCCGATGATCAGAGGCAGCGGCGCCAGATACAGCGGGCGCCAGCGAAAGCTGTCGTTGAACAGGTTCTGGCCGAGCAGCCAGAACACTGTTGGGGCCAGACTGTCCAGTAGTCGCAATGGCACTTGCAACGCCGCCGGCAAGTGTTGGCCGAAGCTGCCGGAGCTCAACAGGTAACCCGCGGTGCATGACACCAGGCCGAGACATAGCAGGCGGCTGGCCTGATGTGGCGGCTGCAGCAGGCGCAGGGCGAGCAGCAGCAGAAGCGCCAGGCCGCCGCCGCGCAGCATGGGGTCGAGGTTCTGTTCCAGCTCAGGGAGCATTCGTCAGCGTTCGTCCGGTCAGGTGGAGCTCGGGCTGAATTGTCTGTGCCGGCACCCGCCCCATGGCGTTGGCGCTGGCGTGCCAGTCCTGCCCCAGCACCCACAGGGTGCCGAGCAGGCAGATGCAGATTAGCAGGCTGCCGAGCAGCAGGGCAGCCTTGCCGGGGATGGCTGCGCTGCCGGGAGTTGCCGCGCTGCGTTGTGCCAGATGCTGCTGGATGTGCCGGGTATGGATGGACATGGTCGAAGCCTCCGTTGGGGTACGCCAGCACTGTCACCCTTGCGGCGGTTCGGGTCTGGGCGAATCAGGAAAAACCCGCGGCGAATTTGAAATCGCTCAGAGATTGCACTTTCCGCCAAGCCTTCGCGGCGTGCTGCGACACCAGCCCGACCATGCGGGGGCTGCCGAACCGGTAGGCTCGGTTGAGCGCAGCGAAGCCCAACACGGACCCTGTACTAACCCCGCTGGGCTTCGGCGCGGTGCGCCGCAACCCAACCGGTCAGCCCCACTGCGCTGGCCAGCCGCGCGCGATACTCCGGGTGCTCGGTGCCCAGCCAGCGATCCCACCAGGTGAAGTACAGTCCGTAGTTATGCCGACCGTATTGGTGGTGCAGGTCGTGGTGGGTGGTGGTGGTCAGCCAGTCGAACCAGCCGCTGCGGATCATCCAGCGCGGCATCAGTTCATGGCCGCAATGACCGATCACGTTGCGCACGATCATGTGAATGCTCCAGAGCAGCTGCACCAGCGGGTGGACCGGCAGCACAAAGGCGAACAGGATCGGAAACGCCGTGTGCAGCAGCGCCTCGCCGGGGTGAAAGGCATAGGCGGCCCAAGGCGTCGGCGTGCGGGACAGGTGATGCAGGCGATGCGCCCAGCGCATCAGCCGCGGTTGGTGCAGCAGCCGGTGGGTCCAGTAGAAGTACGCATCGTGGGCGACGATCATCAGCAGCAGGCTGTAGCCGGCATACGTCAGGCCGTATTCATCCAGATTCCAGTACAGCTGGCTCCAGCCCTGCCGGGCGACCCAGAAGATGCCGACCAGGCTGGCGCCAGCGAACAGGCAGGCGGTGAGCAGCGACCAGCCGATCTCGCGGCGGTAGTTGGCCGGCGTCGGCCGGCGGGCTTGCAGGCGGCGTCCTTGCAGGCGCTCGCGCAATAGCCAGAGCAACAGGGCGAGCGCCCCGGCGCTGAGCAGGTACTTGATCACGTCGTGCAGCATCGAGTTCTGCAGGTGGGCGAGGGTCAGCATCTGGTGTTCTCCCTGTTGCGCCAGCGCAGGTTGCCCGGCTGGCGGTGCGAGCGGTGGTCGATTCGGTGCGGGACTGGTCGGAGCGCTGCGTTCAGCTGCACCAGTTGGTGCAGCCGGTGTAGGGCAGGTCCCAGTTGTCGAGGCGCCACTGCTGCTGGTTGTCGCCGAGTTTGGCCAGGCACAGCAGCAGGCTGAGGATGACCGCGCCGAGCAGGCAGGCGGGCAGGGTCTTGCGGGTAACAGCGTTGAGTCCGGGCATGGGGCAATCCTCCGTGGGGTGTGGACTGCAGCTTGGCGCTGCAGGCCGCGGAGTGCTTGCCGATTAGTTGCAGACCGTTGGCCGATTCCGAAATTGCGCAGCTATTTCAGTTTTCGCCAAGCTTTTCCCGGCGGAATTCACTCGGTGTAACGCCCAGTTGGGCCTTGAAGGCGCGATTGAACGGGCCGATGGAGGCGAAACCGACATCCAGGGCGATGCTCAGCACCGGCAGGCGGCGGCGTGCCGGGTCGCTGAGCTGGGCGCAGGCCGCCTCGATGCGGAACTGGTTGAGGTAGGTGTTGAAGTTGCGCTGGCCCAGTGCGCCGTTGATCAGCCGGCGCAGGCGGTATTCGGCCAGCCCCAGGTGGCTGGCCAGGTCGCCGACGCTGAGGCTTTCGCGGCGCCACAGCTGCTCGACCTGCATCGCCTGCTGCAGGCGCTGCAGCGCCGGCTGGTCGGGACCGGGTACGCCGCCGCTATCCGCGGCAGCCGTCGGGTGGGGCCTGGCTGCGGGCGGCGCGAGCAATTCGAGCAGGGCCTCCAGGCGCAGGCTCAGCCACAGCGCGCCAAGGCAGATGCCGAGCAGGTTGAGCAGGTCGAGCCAGACGGGAAGATAGCCCTGTGGCTGACCCAGCTCCAGCAGTTCCACCAGCAGCACCGTGAGGATATACAGGCCGATCCCTGGGCCCAGCCACAGGCGCAAATGGCGCCGCGGCAGCAGCAGGTCGCTGCCATGGTTGCGCCCGATCAGCCACAGCACATGGCCAACCAGCAGCCCGGCAAACAGGTGCTGGAACAGGTCCAGCAGCTGCCGGTTGGCGGCGTTGTGCGGCATGCCCAGCCACACCAGCGGCATGCTGCCGAGGGCAAGCACGGGCAGGGCATGCAGCCAGTGCCAGCGCAACTCGTCGTCGAACAGGGCCTGACCGAACAGCCAGAACAGGGCTGGCGCGAGGGTGGCCAGCATCACCAGCGGCACGCGCAGCGGCAGCGGCATGCCGGCATCGAAGCCGCCCGAGGTCAGCAGGTAGCCGCCGATGCACAGCACCAGACCCAGGCACAGCAGGCGGCTGGTGTGGCGTGGCGGCTGCAGCAGGCGCAGGCCTAGCAGGGCCAGCAGGCCGAGCCCGGCGCCGCGCAGCAGCAGGTCGGCAATCTGTTCCGGGGCTACAGGCATCTACGCATCTTCCTCGGTGGCGGGGCGACCAGTCTAGCCTGCCGGCCGGGCCAGTGGTGCTACCCGCCAGTGTTCGCCGGGTTGCGGTGCGCGGAATTCGTGGTGGGCGACATGCCGGTCCTGCAGGGCATGCTGCAGGGCCATCGGCGGGGCGAACTGGCCCTCGTCGCTGAGGCGGAAGGTGCCGAAGTGAATCGCCATGCTGCACTGCGATTGCAGTTGCTGGTGGGCCTGCACGGCATCGTCCGGGTCCATGTGGTTGTCGCGCATGAACCAGCGTGGCGCATAGGCACCGATCGGCAGTGCGGCAAAGCGCATTGCTCCGAAGCGCTGGTTGATCAGGCGAAATTCCGGCCCCAGGCCGCTGTCGCCGGGGAACAGCACAGGACCGTCGGGTGACTCCAGCACGAAGCCCAGCCACAGCGTCTGGTTAGTATCGGCGCGGCTGCGCGCCGACCAGTGCTGCACCGGCACCGCGTGCAGGGTGAGCTGGTCGTCCAGCGGCAGGCTCTGCCACCAGTCCAGTTCGTTGATCCGGGTAAAGCCGCTTTCAGCAATCAGCGCGGCATTGCCCAGGCCGGTCACCACCCGGGCCTGCGGGAAGCGCTCGGCCAGTTGCGCCAGGCTGTCGAGGTCGAGGTGGTCGTAGTGGTTGTGGCTGACCAGGATCAGGTCGATCGCCGGCAGCTGGTCCAGGCTCAGGCCCGGCGGGTGATGGCGCCGCGGGCCGATGAACTGGAACGGGCTGACCCGCTGCGACCAGACCGGGTCGGTGAGGATGTTCAGGCCGTGCAGCTGGAGCAGCAGGGTCGCGTGGTTGATATAGGTGACGTGCAGCTCGCTGCCGGCGACCCGCTCGGCCAGCACCGGCGGTTCGGCCGGACCCGGCTGCTCGATCCAGGCCGGTTGCGGTGCGCGGCTGAACTGCCACTTGAGCAGGCTCCACAGGTTCTTGTGCGGCTTGGGCTCGATATTGTGGAACTGCTTGCCGTCGAAATGCGCGGTGGCGGGCCCTTGATGGCCGGGGGCGCCGCGGCCGAGGAAGCTGTCCAGGTTGATTTTCCAGGCGGGGCGGGCGGAGCTGGGCATGGCCGGTAAACTCGAGCTTGCGAAAGGGTTGCGGCAGAACCTAGCATGCCACTCCTGCCCAGCGCCCGGCCAAGTGTTTTCCAGTCATGTCACGTCCTCCGCGCAGCGACAAGCGCCCGCCCTCTCGCCCCCTGTCCGGCCGTACCCCGGCGCCGCGCCGGGTGGCCAAGGCGGCGCCGGCCGAGCCGCGCCTGCTGCTGTTCAACAAGCCGTTCGATGTGCTGACCCAGTTCAGCGGCGGCGAGGGGCGCGCCACGCTCAAGGATTTCATCGAGGTGGCGGGCGTGTATCCGGCCGGGCGGCTCGACCGCGACAGTGAAGGCTTGCTGCTGCTGACCAATGATGGCCGCCTGCAGGCGCGTATTGCCGACCCCAAACACAAACTGGCGAAAACCTACTGGGTGCAGGTCGAGGGCGTGGCGGATGAGGCGCACCTGCAGCGCTTGCGCGCCGGGGTGGAACTGAATGACGGCCTGACCCTGCCGGCCGAGGCGCGCCTGCTGCCGGAGCCGCACCTGTGGCCGCGCGACCCGCCGGTACGCTTTCGCCAGCGTGTGCCGACCTGCTGGCTGGAGCTGGTGATTCGCGAGGGGCGCAACCGCCAGGTACGCCGGATGACGGCAGCTGTCGGCCTGCCGACCCTGCGCCTGGTGCGGGTGCGCATCGGGCCCTGGAGCCTGGATGGCCTGGCGCCTGGAGAGTGGCGCGAAGTCGATGCGCAACTGCCCTGAATGGACTCAGTAGCCGGCCTTGATCACATCGACACCCTTGTTCAGTACTTCGCGCCAGGCCAGGCGGACCTTGTCGTCGTACTGTTTGTCGTGCTCGGCAATCGTCAGCATCAGGGCGTCCAGCCACAGGCTGTAGAGTTCCGGCCGAATGTTCAGGCCTGCGCGCGAGTGTGACTGCCCGAGGGCGCGCAGCTTGGTGTCGGGCATGCCGCGGGCGAACATCACCAGGTTGAGAATGCCCTGGCGCAACAGCTGTTTCTGCGCCGGCATGTCGGTCTGCGCGAACCTTTCGCGAATCTCCGGCGAGCTGGCGAGGAAGTGGCGGTAAAAGTCATCGAAAAAAGTAGCGCTGGCACAGCACCGGCCATAGCTCTGCATGACCAGATCGGTAGGTTTCATTGGCGCTCCTGAACGGTGGAATGCCTGGCGTCGCGGGCCGCGACGCCAGGCGGATTTAGTTGATGCCCTGGGTGACTTCGATGATGTAGCCGATGATCGGTTTGGCCGCAAAGGCGAACAGGCACAGGCCCAGGCCGAGAAACAGGATGGCGGTGCCCAGGCGGCCGGCCTTGGAGGTCTTGGCCAGGTCCCAGATGATGAAGGCCATGAACAGCATCAGCCCGCTGACCAGAACGTACATCATCAGGGCTTCGAACTGTTCGGTTTCCATGCGGGCCTCGGGCTGTTGCGGGGGTGCTGCCGGTTGCGGGCGGCGATTATACGCGCTGGAGGCGGTTTTCGCCTGCCATTCAGCTGCGCAAGTGCTCCAGGGGCAGTTCGGTGCTGCTGAGTACCTGGTTCAGCACGAAGCTGGAACGCACGCTGGTCACGCCTTCGATGCGGGTCAGCTGGCCAAGCAGGAATTGCTGGTAGTGATCCATGTCGGCCACCACCACTTTCAGCTGATAGTCGGCGTCCACCCCGGTGACCAGGCTGCATTCGAGCACTTCCGGGCATTTGCGGATGGCACTCTCGAAGCCCTCGAAGCGCTCCGGGGTGTGCCGGTCCATGCCGACCAGCACGTAGGCGGTCAGGGTCAGGCCGAGTTTCTTGCGATCCAGCAGGGCAACCTGGCGCAGGATGTAGCCGTCATCCTCCAGCTGCTTGACCCGCCGCGAGCAGGGCGAGGGCGACAGGCCGATGCGCTCGGCCAGTTCCTGGTTGGAAATGCGCGAGTCGCGCTGCAGTTCGGCGAGAATCTTCAGGTCATAGCGGTCAAGTTTGTTCATTTTAGCTTCCGACAGTTTGTTCATTGCCGATAATGATGCGCTTGCGCTGATTTATTGCGCAATTAAGCTTTTTCTGTGCAATCTTCGCAAGCATCTTTCGCGCTACCGGGGTTAAGCTGGTTTCCAGTTTCAAGGCCCGGACTTCATCGTCCATGCGGTTCGCCCAACCAGGCCGACCGCCGCCGCAGGTCCTACCGGATCACGTGGCTACCGGGTCCGCCCAGCCCAACCAGGCGGGCGCGAAAAATGGCGTTACCCCCGCCAGAGCCGGACGCAAGAAAAAGGGCAGCCCCGGGGCTGCCCTTTTTCTTGCGCGGGGTTTCGCTCCCCGCGGCCAGGCGCCGGCAGCTACAGCAGGCCACCCAGTTTCAGCAGCCACCAGGCGAGAATCAGCACCTGCACCAGATAGCTGGCAAAGCGCACCCAGACAAAGATCGGAGCGGTACTCAGCAGGTGTACGCAGGATTGCAGCAGGCGTGCGCCGAGGAGCGTGCCGGCCAGCGGGTCGGTGATCGCGGTCTGCCCGGCCAGCAGCGCATAGAGCAGCACGGCCGCTTGCCCAGGCAGGTTTTCCAGGCAATTGGCATAGGCGCGGGTCAGGCGCTGGCCGAAGCCGGGAACATCGCTGCCGTCGGCATTGAAGGCATTCACCGCCTTGTGTCCGCCCATCACCTTGATGCCGCGCATGTTGGCCAGCAGGACGACCAGGAAAAGGCTCCAGCCAACCAGGCCGAGCAGGGCGATCGCACTTGCAGAAAGGGGCATGAGGTTTCCTCTTGTGTTTATGCAGGGTGGCTGCGGGATTCAGCTCAGAGCGGGGGAGTGGCGTCCTGCGAGCGTTCCTTGGGGTCGGCATGCACCAGCACTTCGGTCCGTGGGAACTCGCGGTGAATCGCCGCCTCGGCAGCATCGCAGAGCGCATGTGCCTGAATCAAGGGCAGTTCGGCCGGCATCTCCACGTGCAGTTGCACATGCCAGTGGCTGCCGGAGATGCGCGAGCGCAGGTCATGCACGCCGAGCACGCCGGGAACCTCGACGACCAGTTCGAGCATGCGTTCGGTGACTTCCACCGGCAGCTCCTGGTCCATCAGCACGGCGATCGACTGGCGGCCGATGCCGATGGCGCTCCACAGGATGTAGAAGGCGATGCCCAGGCCGAACAGCGCATCGACCCGGTTCCAGCCGAGGCCGGCGAGGACCAGCGCCAGCAGGATGCTGCCGTTGAGCAGCAGGTCGGACTTGTAATGCAGGGCATCGGCATGCACCGCCGTCGAGCCGGTCTCGCGCACCACATGCCGTTGCAGCAGCAGCAGGGCCGCGGTCAGCACCAGCGACAGCAGGATCACCGCAATGCCCAGCCCTTCGGCCGCCAGCGGCTGCGGGTTGTTGAGGCGCTCGATGGCGTGGGCGCCGATCAGCACCGCACTGATGCTGATGAACAGCGCCTGTGCCAGCCCGGCCAGGGCCTCGGCCTTGCCATGCCCGTAGCGATGGTCTTCATCAGCCGGCTTGAGCGCGTAATGCACGGCCAGCAGGTTGAGAAAGGATGCCGCGGCGTCCATCAGCGAGTCGGTGAGGCCGGCCAGCAGGCTGACCGAGCCGCTCAGCCACCAAGCGATGGCCTTGGCGATGATCAGGCTGCAGGCGACTGCCAGCGAGGCGCCGGTGGCCAGACGCAGCAGGCGTGCATGTTCGGCGCTGGTGCTGATCATGCTGTCGGCCGCAGGCCGAGGCTGGCCAGTTGCTGCAGGTTGCCGCGCTGCTGGAGCAGGGAGGGGTTGTCCAGCGGCAGGGAGTGTCCGGTTTGCTCCTCGATGATGGTCTTGAGGCGCAGGTTGTCAATGCTGCCATCCGGGTTGATGGCTTTTTGCAGCAGCGCGGGATCGACTTGGGCATGCTTGCCGCCGGGCAGGTAGATGGCGCCGGTGATGAAGTCCACGGCAAACGCCAGCAAGCCGGGGATGATGTAGAACAGCAGGCCGATGGCGTCCATGACGGCAATCGCCGGATCGATCTTGCCGCTGATCTGGCCGCGCCGCTCCGGATAGAAGATGGTGCCGCAGGCCGCCAGCTGGCTGACAAGGGCCAGGCAGAACGCGCTGCCGACGAGTTTGTGTGGTGTGCGCATAGTCATCAGGGCTGCAAAGGATGAGTTGAAATGGGCCATCACTATAACACCGGGCGTATGTCCCGAGAGTTGCCCAAGGCTGCAAGGGTATAATCGCGTCTCATTCTGTGAAGCAGGCCGCTGATGCTCCCGTTACCGATCGATGCCGCCATTCCTGCCTTGCGCAAAGCCCTTGCCGAGCGCCATGAAGCGGTGCTGGAAGCGCCACCGGGTGCCGGCAAGACCACCCGGGTGCCGCTGGCACTGCTGCACGAGCCCTGGCTCGGCGGCCAGCGCATTCTTATGCTCGAACCGCGCCGGCTGGCGGCGCGGGCGGCGGCCGAGCGGCTGGCCAGCGAACTGGGCGAGGCGGTGGGCGAAACGGTGGGCTACCGCATCCGCCTGGAGAGCAAGGTCGGCCCGCGCACGCGCATCGAGGTGGTCACCGAGGGAATCCTGGCGCGGCGCCTGCAGGCAGATCCGGCGCTGGAAGGGGTCGGTCTGGTGATCTTCGACGAGTTCCATGAGCGCAGCCTGGACGCCGACCTGGCCCTGGCGCTGTGCCTGAATGGCCGCGAGCTGCTGCGTGACGAGGTGCCGCTCAAGGTGCTGCTGATGTCGGCGACGCTGGAGGGCCAGCGCTTGTCGGCACTGCTCGGCAATGCGCCGGTGGTCAGCAGTGACGGGCGCCAGTACCCGGTGCGCATCCACTGGGGGCGGCCGGCGCAACCGGGCGAGTGGGTCGAGCCGCGCGTGTTGCAAACGGTGCTGCAGGCGCTGGGCGAGGAGTCCGGCAGCCTGCTGGTGTTCCTTCCCGGGCAGGCGGAAATCCGCCGGCTGCACGAGCAGCTGGCCGAGGCACTGGGCGGCCGGCGCGATATCCTGCTCTGTCCGTTGCATGGCGAGCTGGATCTGGCCGCCCAGCGCGCGGCCATCGAGCCGGCTGCGGCCGGTCTGCGCAAGGTGGTACTGGCGACCAATATCGCCGAAACCAGCCTGACCATCGATGGCGTGCGGGTGGTGATCGATGCCGGGCTGGAGCGGGTGCCGCGCTTCGATCCGGCCAGCGGCATGACCCGCCTGGATACCCAGCGCATTTCGTGCGCCTCGGCCACCCAGCGGGCCGGGCGCGCCGGGCGGCTGGAACCCGGGGTGTGTTACCGGCTGTGGTCGCAAGCCCAGCATGAGCAGCTGGCGGCCTACGCCACGGCGGAAATGCTCCAGGCCGACCTGGCCGGCCTGGCACTGCAGCTGGCGCGCTGGGGGGTGACCCCGGCCGAGCTGGCCTGGCTGGATGCGCCGCCGCAGGCCGCCTACGCCCAGGCGCGCGACCTGCTGCAGCGGCTCGGTGCGCTGGATGAGCGGGGCGCGCTGAGCACCCATGGCCAGGCGATGGCCGAACTGCCGACCCATCCGCGCCTGGCCCATCTGCTGTTGCGCGCCCAGGCGCTGGGCCTGACTGCGCTGGCCTGTGACCTGGCGGCGTTGCTCGGCGAGCGTGACATGCTGCGCGGCGCCGGCGCGGATCTGCACCGCCGGCTCAGTCTGCTCACCGGCGAGCAGCGGGTTGAGCGCGCCAGCCAGGGTGCGCTACAGCGTGCCCGGCAACTGGCCAGGCAGTTCCGCCAGCTGTTGCCCAGGCAGACCATCCAGCCGGTGATGGATCTCGACAATCCGTGCTGGCTGGGTTGCCTGCTGGCCTTCGCCTACCCCGACCGCATCGCCCGCCAGCGCCGTGCCGGTGGCGCCGAATACCGCCTGGCCAATGGCCGCGCCGCGCAGTTTGCTGAAGCCGATGCGCTGATGAAGCACGAGTGGCTGGTGGTGGCCGACCTGGGCAGTCGTCAGGGCCAGCGCGAGGAGCGCATCTACCTGGCCGCCGAACTGGATCCGCAGCTGTTCGACGGGCCGCTGGCGGACCAGCTGCAGGTCAGCGAAGTGCTCGAGTGGGACGAGCGCCAGGGCCTGTTGCGCGCCGAGCGCCAGCGCAAGGTCGGCGAGCTGCTGTTCGACAGCCAGCCACTGGCGCAGCTGGATGCAGCCGCGCGCGGCCGTGCCTTGCTCGCGCTGGTGCGGCGCAAGGGCCTGGCGCTGCTGGCGTGGACCCCGGAACTGCGCCAGTGGCAGGCGCGCATCGCGCTGCTGCGCCGGCTGGATATCGAGCAGGCCGGACACAGCCAGTGGCCGGAGGTGAGTGATGCGGCGCTGCTCGAACACCTCGAGGACTGGCTGTTGCCGTACCTGGACAAGGTCACGCGGCTCAGCCATTTCGCCAGCCTGGACCTGCCGGCCATGCTCACTAGCCGGTTGCCCTGGCCGTTGCCGCAGCGCCTCGACGAGCTGGCGCCGAAGAGCCTGGAGGTGCCCTCCGGTTCGCGTATCCGCATCGACTACCAGGAACACCCGCCGGTGCTGGCGGTACGCCTGCAGGAACTGTTCGGCCTGGCGGCTACCCCGCGCATCGCCGGCGGCCGCCAGCCGCTCAAGCTGCACCTGCTCTCGCCCGGGCACAAGCCGGTGCAGGTGACCCAGGACCTGGCCAGCTTCTGGGCCAACACCTATGCCGACGTGAAGAAGGACCTCAAGGGGCGCTACCCCAAGCACTACTGGCCGGATGACCCGCTGCTGGCCGAGCCGACCGCACGCGCCAAGCCGCGGCGCTGAAGGGGTTTATTGCGCAAGCCGGGGGAAGGGTGGTGTCGGATGGGAAATCCGCTGCTGATTTTCTGATTGGCTGCCCCGGCTGATTATTGCGGTGATTGAGAGTTCTGGTTTCGCCCCGCCGGGCGAGCGCAGCGAGTCAAGAGAAAGTGAGGCGCCGTGCAGGGCGCAACCTGTAGCCCACAGCCGAGGAAAGCGCAGCGGTCTGACTCGGAGCACCAGTCAAAAAGCTGCACACGGCTTTCCAAGCCGACGTCAATGCACTCAACCGCAATTCCGCCAGGCACCAGAAAAAACCGTCGCGCCCTGGCGAGCCGCGAGCGGCTATGCTTGGCTGACGCAGGTCGCGTAGCCGCCGAGGACATCCCCATGCCTGAATCCGTGATTGCACAAAAGGCGCCCTTTGCTGTCGAGGTCGAGGCCGGCCAGGATTATTTCTGGTGTGCCTGCGGGCGCAGCGGCAAGCAACCGTTCTGCGATGGCTCGCACAAGGGCAGCGGCATCACCCCGCTGAAATACCACGCAGAGCAGGCTAAAACCCTGTATTTCTGTGGCTGCAAGCAGACCCGTACGCCACCGCTCTGCGATGGCCAGCACAAGCAACTCTGACGCCGAGGCCGCCCATGCAGCGCAAGGTATTCGCCAGCAAGACATTCGAGCGCAAGGTGGTACTCATCAGTGGCGGCTGTGCCGGCATCGGACGGGCCCTGGCGCTGCGCTTCGCCCAGGCCGGTGCCCGCCTGGTGTTGCTGGATCTCGATCAGGATGCGCTGGACAGCCTGGTGCAGCACCTGCGCGATCACCACAATGTCGAAGCGCTCGGGCTGTGCTGCGATGTCGCCGATGCCGAGCGCGTGCAGCACTGCGTGACGCTGGCCATCGAGCTTTTTGGCGGCATCGACGTGTTGATCAACAACGCCGGCGTGACCCACCGCAGCACCTTTGCGGAAACCTCGCTGGAGGTGTTCCGGCGGATCATGGATATCAACTATTTCGGTGCCGTGCATTGCACCCAGGCGGCGCTGCCCAGCCTGATCGACCGGCATGGTCAGATCATTGTCATGAGTTCGCTGTCGGGCTTCTCGCCGCTGCTCTACCGCAGTGCCTACAACGCCAGCAAGCATGCCCTGCACGGTTTGTTCGAAACGCTGCGCTGCGAGCTCCTGGGTTCGGGTGTCGGGGTGATGCTGGTGTGCCCGGGCTTCACCGCCACCGACCTGCGCAAGAACGCGCTGGTCGGCGATGCCTCGATCGCTGCCCAGCCCCCCCTGGCGATGGGCAGGGTGGCCTCGGCGCAGGATGTGGCCGAAGCGATCTACCGCGCCGCGCTCAAGCGCAAGCGCCTGCTGGTGATGTCGAATGTCGACTGGCGGGCGCGGCTGCTGGCGCGCTACTTCCCACGGCTGTTCGAGCGCGTGCTGCTGCCGCGCATGTCCGGCATCCGCCGCTCGCCTTCAGGCCGCTGAAGCGTCGCTGGCGGGTTGCTGCCGGCGCAGCATGAACAGGCGGTAGCCCACCACGCTGACAAACAGTTGCAGGAAGCCGTTGCCGGCATCCAGCAGGATCTGCGCGAGCGCGTCCGGGTGCTCGCCGAGTTGCTGGAAGCTCCACCAGTCGAGCAGCCACAGCGGCGGCATGACGCTGAAGATGCACACCGCGCACAGCCAGAAATAGCCGCGACTGAGGCGGAAGCTGGCGTGCATGGCCGCCAGTGGCGCGAGCCCGTCCAGCGTCAGCAGGTACTCGGCGAACAGCAGCCGCAGCATGACCCAGAGTCCCGGCAGGATCAGCAGGTAGCTGCCGAGCATGATCAGCAGCGTGCTCAGCCCGGCGAGAAGGGCAAAGCGTGGCCACAGTTGCAGCGCCTGGCTGAGCAGTTGCAGGGGTGCCGCTGGCAGCTGCTGGCTGCGCGCATGCAGGAACAGGATCAGCGCGGCGCTGTACAGCGGATAGCACAGCAGGGTGACCAGCAGTTCGCTGGCCTCCGGCGCCAGTTGCAGGCTGCTGTCGGCCAGTTGCTGGCGCAGCAGGCCCTCGAGCAGCAGCAGGGGCAGGCACAAGCGGGCAATCGGCAGCAGGTTGTGGCTGAAGAAGTAGGCGGATTCGCGCAGGACAGTGAACGGGTTGATGGTCGGCATGGGCGGTCTGTGGGCTGGTGGCTCGGAATGGCGCGCGGCAAATGTAACAGGCTGGCGACTGTCCTGCGCATGCTTGAGTGCAGGACAGGTGCATACTATGCACCTGTCCACCCAGCGAGCCGCCCCTTGAGCCGAATCGCCCTGTTTGCCGATGTGCAGAACCTCTATTACACCGTGCGCCAGGCGTATGGCTGCCATTTCAGCTATGCCGCGCTCTGCGCCGAAGTGGCGGCGCAAGGCGAGATCGTCGAGGCCTATGCCTATGCGATCGACCGTGGCGATGCCCGCCAGCAGCAGTTCCAGCAGATCCTGCGCAAGCTCGGTTTCGTGGTGAAGCTCAAGCCGTTCATCCAGCGCAGCGACGGCTCGGCCAAGGGTGACTGGGATGTCGGCATCACCATCGATGTGCTGGATGCGGCGGCGCGGGTCGACCGCGTGGTGCTGGCCTCGGGGGATGGCGATTTCGACCTGCTGCTGGAGCGCATTCGCTGCGTCAACCAGGTGCGCACCAGTGTCTATGGCGTGCCGGGGTTGACTGCGCAGTCGCTGATCAGGGCTGCCGATGAGTTCCGCCCGATCGAAGGCACCCTGCTGTTGCGCCATTAAACGCAGCCTTGCTGCACTTTTTCCAAGAGCCCGCCATGCCTGCCCGTCGTCCTTCGCTGCTATTGATCGCGGCCTTTCTCGCCATCTATCTGATCTGGGGTTCCACCTATCTGGCCATCCGCATCGGTGTGGAGTCCTGGCCGCCATTGCTGATGGCGGGGATCCGTTTCCTGCTGGCCGGCGCGCTATTGTTCGGTTGGCTGCGCTGGCGCGGGGTGCCGGCACCAACCTGGGCGCAGTGGAAGCTGGCCGGCATGCTTGGCGTGTTGCTGCTCAGTTGTGGCAATGGTGCCGTGACGGTGGCAGAACATCTGGGCGTGGCTTCCGGGGTGGCGGCATTGGCAATCGCCACTGAGCCGCTGTTCTTCCTGCTGTTCGGGTTGTTCTGGGGATTGCGCACGACCCGTCTGGAGTGGGCCGGCATTCTCCTCGGGTTGCTCGGTATTGTTTTGCTCAATCTGGGCTCAAATCTGCAGGCCAGCCCACTGGGGGCTGTGCTGGTGCTGTTTGCCTCGTTGACCTGGGCCTTCGGCTCGATGTGGAGCAAGCACCTGCCGCTGCCTGCCGGACCAATGACCAGCGCTGCAGAAATGCTGGTGGGCGGGGCCGTGCTGTTGCTGGCCAGCCTGCTCAGCGGCGAACGTCTGTACAGCTGGCCGACGCCGGCGGGTTGGGCGGCGCTGGCCTATCTGGTGGTGTTCGGCTCGATCATCGCGTTCAGTGCTTATCTGTACCTGCTTAACACCGTGCGCCCGGCGGCCGCTTCCAGCTATGCCTATGTCAATCCGCCGGTGGCGGTGCTGCTGGGGATTGTCTTTGCCGGTGAGCAGATCGGCCGCGAAGAGTGGCTGGCGATGGCGGTTATTCTTGCAGCTGTGCTGCTGATCACTCTGCCGCAGTGGCGCCGGCCGAGTTGATCAAAAGACAGTGTGCGCGTGTTGGGCTTCGCTGCGCCCTAACCGCAACCTACAGGGTTGGAGAGAGCCGTAGGTTGCGGTTAGGGCGCAAGGCGCTGAAGTCCAACGATTTGCGGGCTAGATCAAGCCAAGCAGTTCGTGGCAATCACGGGCAAACAGATCGGCCAGTTCTGGCCAGGGGTTCTGTTCAAGATTGACCAGCACACTGGTCGCGCCGACCGCGCGGGCGCAGTCAAGGTCGAAGCGGTAGTCACCAACCATGACCAGCGTTGCCGGTCTTACCTGCCAGCGTTCGGCGATCTGCAGCAGTCCACCCGGATCAGGTTTGGGCGGGGCTTCATCGCGGCCAATGATGTCGGCCTCGGCAAAGCATTCACCCAGCCCTATGGTGGCCAGCGTCAGTTGCGCCAGCGGCCGCGCATTGCGCGTGAGAATGCCGAGCCGGCAACCGCGGGCGGCCAAGCTGCGCACCAGTTCGACGGCGCCGGCAGCCGGCTGTGCGGCATGCGCCAGTTGCTGTTCATGTTCCAGCAGCCAGGCATGTTTGGCTGCCGCTTCAGATTCGGGAAGGGCGGCCAGATGCTGCAGGATGTCGTGCTCGGCCGGAATATCCAGCGCGCGGCGGATTGCGGCGAAATCGTGGATGGCCAGGGTCAGCGTGCCATCCAGATCGAACACCCAATGCCGTGCTTCGGCAAGCCGTTTCACTTCCAGTCTTCGCGCTGGCGAATCAAGCCTTCCTGCGCCACCGAGGCGACCAGTTCGCCGGCCTGATTGAAGATGCTGGCGCGCGAGAAACCGCGCGAATTGCCGGCCCAGGGGCTGTCCATGGCATACAGCAGCCACTCATCGGCGCGGATCGGCCGGTGGAACCAGATGGCATGGTCGAGGCTGGCCACCTGCATGAACTTCTGCCACACCGACACCCCGTGCGGCAGCATCGAGGTGGTCAGCAGGCCGAAGTCGGAGGCGTAGGCCAGCAGATACTGGTGCAGTGCCGGGTTGTCCGGCAGCGTGCCGTCGGCGCGGAACCACACGTGCTTGACCGGGTCGGCCGGCTTGGGATCGAACGGGTTGTTCAGACTCACCGGGCGGATGTCGATCGGCTTGTCGTGCACCGCGCGCTCGCGCAGGCGTTCGGGCAGCTTGTCGGCGACCATCCGCGCCAGCACGGTTTCCGAGCGCAGGGTTTCCGGTCCCGGCACTTCGGGCATCTGCGCCTGGTGATGGAAACCTTCTTCCACGCCCTGGAAGGAAGCGGCGCAGGTGAAGATGGTCTTGCCCTTCTGGATCGCGGTGACCCGGCGGGTACTGAAGCTGCCGCCGTCGCGCACCCGTTCGACCTGATACACCACCGGCAACCCTGCATCGCCGGGACGCAGGAAGTAGCCGTGCAGCGAGTGCACCAGCCGGCCGTCACCGACGGTCTGGCAGGCAGCCGACAGCGACTGGCCGAGCACCTGGCCACCGAACATCTGGCGGAAACCCAGATCCTGGCTGGCGCCGCGGAACAGGTCTTCCTCGATGGCTTCCATGCTCAGCAGGGCAACCAGTTCATCCAGCACTTGACTCATCAATAGCTCCTGAAATTCATCTGGCAGGTGGCGGTGTCCGCCCCTGCGCGTCGGAGGTAAATGGTAAAGGCTTTGCCGGTGGCTGTGGGCGGCTTGGTGGAAGTTCTTCGATGTGCGGCAAAACTGGCGGCAATTTCCGCCTTTGGTTATGCTCGCGCTGCGCACAGGTCGCAATCAGCCGGTTGCACCTGAGAAGACCATGCCCAACCGGCCGTGACCTGGCCTGGGTCACGCTTGGGCAGAACAAGAACTAGCGATACTCCGGGAGTAAAAATGAAAAAGTTGTCTGTATTGGTAATTGCCGTCTCTGCGGCGCTCGCTTCGTTGACCGCGGCGGCTGAAGGCTTCAGTGGCCCATACCTGGGCATCTACGGTGGCAAGGCGTTTACGACCGACGATGGCAAGGAATTCGACGGTGACACCTTCGATGGCTATCGCCAGGAAACCAACCCTGACCAGCTGCAGTATGGCCTGCTGGCCGGCTACAACTGGGATATCGGCAACAATGTGGTACTGGGCCTGGAGGCCGATTACGAAGGCCGCGACAATCAGGATGACAGCGACTATCAAGACTATCTCGGGGTTACCGACACCGATTACGAAGCCTCTACCCGCATCAAGGCTGGTGGCTCGTTCCGCGGTCGCGCCGGCTATGTCTTCAATAATCCCTACTACGTGAAAAACCAGACCATGCTGTACGTCACTGCGGGTTATGCGACCGTAGAAGCCGAAAGGAAGTACAAGGATTTCAATTCGAATGAAAGTACCTCGACCACCGACTGGCAGGAAGGCTGGACCGCCGGCGCCGGTGTCGAGTACCTGATCGATGCCAACTTTGCCGCCCGCCTTGAGTACCGGCATTCGGACTACGGCACCGAGAATGTCAATGAAAACCCCTGGGACCTCAAGGAAAAGCAGAGCCTGAGCGAAGACTCCGTGCGGCTGGGCGCTTCCTACCAGTTCTGACCCGGCTAGCTTGTCCCGTTACATAAAAAAACCAGCCTGGCGCTGGTTTTTTTATGGCGTTGCCCGCGCAGGTGGTTGAACGTGCTGTTTGCGGCATAACCCGCCATCGCTGCCAACGGCATCGCGGTACCCGGCCACTCGACGGCTGGCTCAACTGGCTGCCGGACCGTTCAGCCACTGGTTGCGACTCAGGCGATACAGCACGTGCGGCCGCAGCGGGTGATCGCGGGGCAGCAGCGGGTGGAGGAAGTCCTCGCCCGGGTCACGCTGCATGCCCAGGCGTTGCATCAGGGCCTGCGACGGCAGGTTGGCCGGCACGGTGAAAGCCAGTACCTGCGGCAGGTTCAGCCGGACAAAGGCAAACTCCAGCGCGGCCCGCGCGGCTTCACTGGCCAGGCCTTGCCGCCAGTAGGCCGGCAGCAGGCGCCAGCCGATTTCCACCGCCGGGGTGAAGGCCGAATCAAACAGCACCTGCTGCAGGCCGAGGATACCGAGCAGGCCCGGCTGCCCGCGCAGTTCCAGTACCCAGGGGCCAAAGCCGAACCGCGCGATGTGCGCCTGGATGCGCGCAGCCAGCGCATCGCTCTGTGCCCGCTCCAGCCGGTCGGGGAAGTAGCGCATGACCTGTGCGTCGGCATTCAGTGCGGCAAACGCTTCAAGATCGTCAGCCCGCCAGTTGCGCAGCAGCAGGCGCGCGGTGTGCAGTTCGACAAGGTCCATGCTGGCGTTACCCGTGCGGCTATTGCCCGCCAGCATAGCGCAGCCGCCAGCCCCGTCGAGCGCCAGCCCTGCGGCCGCTGGATTCGGCTAGAATGCCGGCCTCCCTTGCTGCTACGCACTGACCATGACTTCCCAACCTGCTGCCCTAAACGCGCGTGCCGTGATCATCGGTGGTGGTCCGGCCGGCCTGATGGCGGCCGAGGTGCTGGCCCAGGCCGGGGTGCCAGTGGAGCTGTTCGATGGCATGCCGTCGGTGGGGCGCAAGTTCCTGCTGGCCGGGGTCGGCGGGATGAACATCACCCACGCCGAGTCGCACGAGGCTTTTCTCGGCCGCTACGGCGCGCGGCGCGCCGAGTTGCAGGCGATCCTCGAAGGCTTTGCTCCCGCGGCCCTGCGCGAATGGATTCATGGCCTGGGCATCGAGACCTTTGTCGGCAGCTCCGGACGGGTGTTCCCCCGGGACATGAAGGCCGCGCCGCTGTTGCGTGCCTGGCTCAAGCGCCTGCGCGAGCATGGGGTGAATATCCATACGCGGCAGCGCTGGCTGGGCTGGAACAGCGACGGCAGCCTGCGCATCGCCAGCCCTGCGGGCGAGCGCGCGGTGGTGGCTGACGCCGTGCTGCTGGCGCTGGGCGGTGGCAGCTGGGCGCGACTGGGTTCGGATGGCGCCTGGGTGCCGCTGCTGGCTGCGCGCGGGGTGCCGTTGGCGCCCCTGCAGCCGAGCAATTGCGGCTTCGAGGTGGCCGGCTGGAGCCGGTTTTTTTCCGAAAAATTTGCCGGCGCACCGGTGAAGTCCTGCGCGCTGGCCGTGGCCGGTCAGCCGGCCCGGCTGGGCGAATTCGTCATCACCGCCAGCGGGATCGAGGGCAGCCTGGTGTATGCGCTGTCGGCGGACATTCGTGAGCAGATCAATGCGTCCGGGGTGGCCACGGCAAGGCTGGATCTGCTGCCCGCCAAAAGCCTGCAGCAGGTCGAGCAGGCCCTGCGCAAGCCGCGCGGCAGCAGATCGATGAGCAATCACCTGCGCGTGCAGCTGGGCCTGGACGGCGTGCGTGCCGGCCTGCTGCGCGAGCTCACGGCGGCCGACACCTATGCCGATCCGGCGCGCCTGGCCGCGGCGATCAAGGCGCTGCCGCTGCAGCTGCTCAGGCCGCGGCCGCTGGATGAAGCGATCAGCAGTGCCGGCGGGGTGCGCTTCGAGGCGCTGACCGGACAGCTGATGCTCAGGCAGCTGCCCGGCGTGTTCTGTGCCGGCGAAATGCTCGACTGGGAAGCGCCCACCGGCGGCTACCTTCTCACTGCCTGCTTCGCCAGCGGGCGCCTGGCCGGGCAGGGCATGCTGACCTACCTGCGAACCCGGCCGGCGTAGGGTGGGGTTAGCCGCAGGCGTAACCCGCCAAGGCAGCGCCAGCCGTCCTGGCCATTTTCCGGCGGGTTACGCCATCTGGCGGCTGACCCGTTCTCCGGGTTTCTGCTAGATTCGGCCCTGAGCCCCGCCGCCCGAGACTGCCATGCCGCTGAAATTTCGCCCTGCCGAATCCCGTGATGCCGAACAGGCGGTGCCGCTGATCTACAGCTCGGGCGCGGCGGCCTTCGATTATGTGTTCAAGCGCGCCGGCCTGAGTGCCGAGGATTTCCTGCGCGCGGCGTTTGTCGACGGTAGCGGCATGTTCGGATACCCGCGGCACTGGGTCGGCGAGCTCGGCGGCCGGGTGGTGGCCACCGGAACTGGCTACAGTGGCGAGCTGAACCTGCGCAACATGCTCAGTGCGACCCGGCAGATCCTGCTGTGCTACGGCCCGGTGAGCGCCCTGCCGGTGATGCTCAACGGCCTGCGCCTGGAGCGGATCATCCAGCCGCCACCCAGGCAGACCTATTACCTGGCTCACCTCGGCGTTGCCGAGGACCTGCGCAGCCAGGGCATCGGCACGCGGTTGGTGGAGCACCTGCTCAAGCTCGGTCGCGCCGCCGGCTTCACCCAGGCAGCGCTCGACGTGGCGGCGAGCAACCCGCAGGCGCAGGAACTCTACGAGCGTCTCGGCTTTGCAGTGGTGGCGGAGCGGGTTTCCTCGCTGGACGGGATTGCCAATCACCGCTACATGACCCGCGCGCTTTAGCCGGCCGCCGGGTGTCGATCTTGCGGGGGCGGCGGCGATAGGGCGGACGCCGAGCCACCCATCTAAAGCAACAGCTCGCGCCGGGGGCGGCGCTTGTGTCTACAGACCTGCGTAGGATTAGGGATGAGATCGGCGCCCTCGCCGCGATAGCGCCGGCTTCAGCGCTTGGCGGAGGGCTTGCCGCCCAGTCCGGGTGATCGGCGCACCGTCTTGACCTTCGGCTGGTCACTGTCGAACCAGTTGCCCAGGTGTACCTTGCCGGCCTTGCCGGCGGCCGCGGTCTTGGCCAGCTTGCCGGCCTTGGGCTTCTTCGGCTTGCGCAGTACCTGGCCGGACGGGTCGGTCAGTGGTACCCGGTGATCCGGCGCGAAACCGGCTTCCTCGTGGCGGGTGAGGGTCTGCCGGGTCAGGCTCTCGATCGCCGCCAGCTGGTTCACTTCATCGGCGCACACCAGTGACAGCGCCAGTCCGGTGGCGCCGGCACGGCCGGTACGGCCGATGCGGTGTACGTAGTCCTCGGCGACGATCGGCAGATCGAAGTTCACCACCAGCGGCAGGTCATGGATGTCCAGGCCGCGCGCGGCCACGTCGGTGGCGACCAGGATCTGCACTTCCCCGGCCTTGAAGCGTTCCAGCGCGCGCAAACGGGTGGGTTGCGGCTTGTCGCCGTGGATCGCGTCGACGCTGATGCCGGCGGCGCGCAGGTCCTGCTCCAGCTGGTCGACGCCCTTGCGGGTCTTGACGAACACCAGCAGCTGGCCCTTGCCCCAGTTCTGTGACCGCAGCAGGTGCAGGAACAGTTCGCCCTTGCGTTTCTTGTCCACCGTCACCAGCCATTGCTTGACGCTCTTGGCCGCCGCATTGCGCGGGGTGACCTCGACCGACAACGGATCGCGCAGCAGCTCGCCGGCCATCTGCCGGATCGCCTCGGAGAAGGTCGCGGAAAACAGCAGGGTCTGGCGCTTGCGCGGCAGGGCGGCGAATACCTCGTCGAGCTCCTTGGAAAAGCCCAGGTCGAGCATGCGGTCGGCTTCGTCGAGCACCAGCACCTGCAACAGGTTGAACTTGACCGCGTTCTGCCGGTACAGGTCGAGCAGGCGGCCGGGGGTGGCCACCAGCAGGTCGACACCCTTGCGCAGCTTCATCATCTGCGGGTTGATGCTGACCCCGCCGTACACCGCATAGCTGCGCAGGGGCAGCTTCTGCCCATAGGTCTGGATGCTCTGGTGCACCTGTTCGGCCAGCTCACGGGTCGGCACCAGGATCAGCGCACGCACCGCGTTGCTGGTCACTTGCGGGCCCTGCAGGGTCAGCAGGTGCAGCAGCGGCAAGGCGAAGCCGGCGGTCTTGCCGGTGCCGGTCTGCGCCGCGGCGAGCAGGTCACGGCCTTTCAGCACGGCAGGAATGGCTTCGCGCTGCACCGCCGTCGGCTCGTTGTAGCCGAGGCTGGTCAGGGTCTGCAGCAGCGGTTCGATCAGCCCGAGGGCGGCAAAGGTCATGGCAGGCAACCGGCAGTCAATCAACGAGTCGGCAGTTTACCTGCTGTGCCGGTCGCGCCCCAGCCAAATCCCGTCAAGCACTGCGATTATCGGAAGATCGGCCTGCTATGCTGGCCACGATCAATCACCAGGGAGTGTCCACCATGTTGTTTAGCCGCATCCTGCTTGCCGCCCAGGCCCTGATTCTGGCCGGCCTGGGCATCGCCTACTTTGTCCGCCCGGAAGAAATGGCCAACCTCAGCGGCATGCTGCTGATGGCGCCGGCGGCGATTACCGATGTGCGCGCTTACTATGGCGGGCTACAGATCGGCCTGGCCACCTACCTGTTGCTGGCCATGAGCCGTCTGGACCTGACGCGCGCCGCGCTGACCCTGCTGGTGTTGCTGTACAGCGCCATGGCCCTGGCGCGCATCGGCGGCCTGTGGCTGGACGGCGGCTTGCAGCAGACCTTCAACCTCACCGCGCTGCTGCTGGAAGTGGTCTCCGCCGGGCTGTGCTTTGTCGCGCTGCGCCAGTTGAGTCGCTAAAGGGCTGCTTGGCTGGTCAATTCATTTTTCGCCCTCACTGCCAGGAATGCTATGAAAACAAAAACAATTGCAACGTCCGCCCTTGGTTTTATCGCGCTGCTGGTGGCTTGCGGCTGGTACCTCAAGACCTCGGCGATCGAAACGGTTTACCCGTCGGTTGAGGAAATAGACCGCATTGGCCAAGCCAACGGCATGACCGACTGCTTCTGGGTCACTTACACCGGCAAGGGCAAAGGGTTTGGCTACGCCTATCCGGACAGTGGTGGTGCCAACTACTGGAAATCCCAGTTCAAGTTGCCCGCTGGCTCACGCCTGGATGTCGTGGGTGAGTTTCCCCACGCGCGCCATTTGTCATTCAATGTGTATGACGAGATCGGTCAGCCGGTGGACCGCCTGAACGATGTGTTGATTGCTGCGGATGAAAGCGCCGTCAATCCGTTTATCCCGGGCAATGCGCGTGATGATGCCGGGCGCGGCTACAGCATGACGCTGCTACCGGCCGCGATCACTGCCGGCGTGCCGATGGCCGAGCGCGACAGGACACGTCAGGGCAATACCCTGCTCGCGCCCACCGACAGCGAGTTGGTGCAACTGGTCATGCGCATCTATGTCCCGGATGATGCACTGACCGCCAAAGGCGGTGTCGAGTTGCCCCGCGCGCGCCTGACATTGGCGGATGGCAAGACCCTCGAAGGCGACGAGCTGTGCAAGGCCATTGTGGTCAAGGAGCACATTGTCCGCGACCGCCATTTGAGCCGGGCCACGGTCAAGGCACTGGCAGCGCTCGATAACCCGACCGCGCCTTATCATCCGGCCCAGACCGAGCCCCGGTGGAATGCCTTCCGCAACATGGGCTTGAGCTTTGCTTCGCTACTGGATGGAACGTCGTGGGAGTGGCTCAAGGGCTACATGAGTCAGAAACTCAGCGGCGGGTTTTACAGCACCCTGGATAACACTTACCTGTATGCCTATGTGGATAAGCGCTACGGTGATGTACTGACGATCCAGGGTCGGGCACCAAGCACGCCGGTAACCGCGAAAGGTGACCCGCTGATGGGCACTGGGCAAGTGCGCTACTGGTCGTTCTGCCAGAACCGCTCGCTCTACGACACCTCGGTAGACCAATGTGTCTATGACGAAAAAGTGGCCAAGAATGACCAGGGCGAATACCTGATCGCCATGTCGACCCCGGAGTTGCGTCCCAGCAACGCCAAGGCCGAATGCGGCGTCACCTGGATGCCCTGGGGTGGCGGTGATGGTATCGATAACCCGCACGGTGGCTTGCTGCTGCACCGGCACATGATTGCCGCGCCGGACTTCAAGGAAAGCATTTTCGCCATTCAGGCCGAGGGTGAGGAGAAGCAGGTCATGGGGCCTTACTATCCACGCTCGGCGTATGTCGCCAAAGCAGCTTTCGAAGCGCGCGGCTGTCCGGTTAAGTAATGCCGATTTGGCTGCAACCCGCCTGCGCAGTTGCCGGTTGCAGCCTTTGCGGGAGTGACGGCTGTATTCAGCTTCGCTTCAGCAGTCCGCCACTTTCAATGCCCTGAGTCCAGGGGCTGAGCTGTGTCGCGCGGCGCCAGTTGAGCCGTCAGGGGCGAATGTCAGGCGAGGGGATGGTCGGCACGTCCTGTTCAATTGCGGCCTGATGCTGCACCTGCAAGGCTCGCTGGTAGGCGGGGCGCTGTTTCAGGCGCGCCCAGTAGGCACTGACCGCCGGCGGGAACTGGGCATCCAGGCCCAGGTGCTCGGCCAGCAGCAGCGCATAGCCCACCGCCACATCCGCCGCGGTGAAGCGCCCGGCGCACAGATACTCGGCCTGCTGCAGGGCGGTGTCCACGGCGCGCAGCCGCGCCAGAAACCAGCGCGCATAGTCGTTGGCCACCTGCGGTTGCAGGCGCTCGGCGACTTCAAAATGGCTGTAGCGCAGTACCAGCGTCTGCGGAAAGGTCAGGGTGGCATCGCTCATGTGCAACCAGTTCAGGTAGGCGCCAAATACCGGATCGCTGACCGGCACGTCCAGCTGATCAGGGCTGTGGCGCGTGGCAAGGTACTGACAGATGCCCGCCGACTCGGTCATGCGCGTAGCGCCGTCCACCAGCAACGGCACGGTGCCCAGCGGATTCTCGCTCAGGTATTCGCGGGCCACCGCGCGTGGCGGAAAGGGCCACATGCGCAGTTCATAGGGCAGCCCCAGCTCTTCGAGCAGCCATAGTGGGCGGAAGGAGCGGGCGCTGACGCAGTGGTGCAGGATAATCATTGGGCACTCTTTTATGTGGTTGGTTGGTGTGGCTGGGCGCGCTGGATTCTGCCCGCTTTCATTCTGCAGTGACAGGTCGCTTCGGGCCGGGATCAGCGCGGCGGCGGCAACACCCGGTAGAACTCCTTGTCGTAGATGCGGTGGATCAGCCCGGCCGGCATGCCGTAGTCAGCCTGGACGAAACCGGCCTGCGAGGCGTGGATGTCCCAGCCGCGGATCTTTGCCCAGCCGGCGCCGTCGATGGCAAAGTCCGGCGCGGGTTGATGCGCCACCACCTGCTGGCCACGTTCACCGCCGAACATGCTCAGGGCGCGGCTGGGCGCCAGCGCGTAGGCGATATAACGCGGGCCGGCGTAACCATCGACCGGCGCCGCGGCCAGCTGCTGCGCCGCCGCCTCGACGGCGGTGCCCATCTGCATATGGTCCGGGTGATTGGAGAAGCCGCTCTGTGGCCAGAAGCTCACGACCAGATCCGGCCGCCAGCGCAACAGGCGTTCACGCACAGCGGCAACCAGTGCCGCTGCGTGGCCTTGTTGCAGGTAGCCGTCGGGGAAATCCAGCACATCGTGTGCGTCCACGCCCAGCGCGAAGCTGTTCTTCAGGGTTTCCGCCTGGCGGATCAGGCCCTGATCAACCTTGCGTGCGATGACCGGGTACTGATCACCTTTTTCTCCCTTGGTCGCGGTCAGCATGTAGGTCTGCAGGCCCTCCTGATCGGCCTGTACCAGCAGGCCGGTGACCAGCTGTTCATCGTCGGGATGGGCGCCTATGAACAGTACGCGTTGCACACCGAGTTTTGCGGTCAGCGACGGCAGGAATGCTGCGCTGTCCTCTTCGAACAGCCAGTTGAACCAGTAGAGCCCGCTGAGCAACGCAGCCAGCACAATCAGCGACAGGCCAAGCGCAATTTTTCTCGTCATGGTGGGCTCTCTTACTCGTCGATTGATTGCTGTTGGGTTGTGCGCAGCGAAGCCCAACGCTTGGCTAACGCCGCTCCAGCAGTACGCCGCTTTCCATGTGATGAGTCCAGGGGAACTGGTCGAACAGCGCACACTGGCTGATGCGATGGGTGTCGCTGAGCTGGGCGATGTTGGCGGCGAGGGTTTCCGGGTTGCAGGAGATGTAGAGGATGCGCTGGAAGCGCCGGGTCAGTTCGCAGGTGTCCGGGTCCATGCCGGCGCGCGGCGGGTCGACGAACACCGTGCCGAAGTTGTAACTGGTCAGGTCGATGCCGGCCAGCCGGCGGAACGGCCGCACACCGGTCAGCGCCTCGGTCAGTTCTTCCGCAGAGAGGCGCACCAGCGTCACGTTGTCCACGCCGTTGTCGGCCAGATTGGCCAGCGCGGCGTTGACCGATGACTTGCTGATCTCGGTAGCCAGCACCCGCCGTGCGCGGGTGGCCAGTGGCAGGGTGAAATTGCCGTTGCCGCAATACAGTTCGAGCAGGTCATCTGTGCGCTCGCCGAGCATGCTATAGGCCCACGCCAGCATCTGCTGGCAGACCTCGCCGTTGGGCTGGGTGAAGGCACCTTCGGGCTGGCGGTAGCTGAAGCTTCGACCCGCCACCTGCATGGACTCCTGCACATAGTCGCGGCCGACCACCATGCGCTGCCCGCGCGCGCGACCGATCACGCTGACACCCAGTTCGGCAGCCAGTTTTTCCGCTTCAGCCTGCCAGATGTCGTCCAGCCGGCGGTGGTAGCACAGGGTGATCAGCGCGTCGCCGGCCAGGGTGGTGAGGAACTCGACCTGAAACAGCTTGTGCGACAGCAATCGGCTGGCCTGCCAGGCACTTTTCAGGCGCGGCATCAGCGCATTGATCTGCTGGCTGCCGATGGGAAAGTCTTCCAGCAGGATCGGCGTGCGGTTGTTGCCGGCCTCGAACATCGCATAGTGCATTTGCCCGCCTTCGCGCCAGATGCGGAACTCGGCGCGCAGGCGGTAATGCTCGGGCGGCGAGGCGAAAACCTGCGGCTCAGGAGCGGCAAACGGCGCCAGCAGTTCACGCAAGCGCGTCTGCTTGTCGGCCAGTTGGGCGGCATAGGCCGCAGCGTCACGCATAGTGGTCATGCGTTGAAGAATCCGAATTTGATGACGAACAGCGCCGCCAGCACCACCAGTGCCGGGTTGATGTCCTTGAAGCGGCCGGCCAGCGCCTTGATTACCACCCAGGTGATAAAGCCGAAGGCTATGCCGTTGGCGATGGAGAAGGTCAGCGGCATCGACAGTGCGGTGATCACCACCGGTGCGGCGACGGTGATGTCATCCCAGTCGATTTCGGCCAGCCCGGAAGTCATCAGCACGGCGACAAACAACAGTGCCGGTGCGGTGGCGAAGGCCGGTATGGTGCCAGCCAGCGGGGCGAAGAACAGGCTGAGCAGGAACAGCACGGCAACCACGCAGGCAGTCAGGCCGGTACGCCCGCCGGCAGCGACGCCAGCGGCTGATTCAATGTAGCTGGTGGTGGTCGAAGTGCCGAGCAGCGAGCCGCCCATGGCAGCGGTGCTGTCGGCGATCAGTGCGCGGCCCATCTTCGGCAGATGGCCGTCGGCACCCATCAGGCCGGCGCGCTTGGCCACGCCGATCAGGGTGCCGGTGTTGTCGAACAGATCGACGAAGAGGAAGGCAAAGATCACGCTGAGCATGCCGATGTCGAAGGCCCCGGCGATATCCAGCTGCAGAAAGGTCGGAGCAATTGAAGGTGGCATCGATAGCACGCCGCCAAACGGAGTGACCCCGATGGCGATGGCGATGGCAGTGATCAGCAGGATGCCGATCATCACAGCCCCGGTCACGCGGCGGGCCTCAAGGGCAACGATGATCATAAAACCCAGAATCGCCAGCAGCGGGCCGGGTGCGGTGAGGTCGCCGAGGCCGACCAGCGTGGCCGGGTGATCCACCACCAGCCCGGCTTCCTTCAGCGCAATCAGCGCGAGGAACAGGCCGATACCGGCGGTGATAGCCGAGCGCAGCGGCAACGGAATGCTGTTGATGATCCACTCACGGATGCGGAAGATCGACAGCAGGAAGAACAGCGTGGCCGAGATGAACACCGCGCCCAGTGCCACTTGCCATGTGTAGCCCATGGTCAGCACCACGGTGTAGGTGAAGAAGGCATTCAGGCCCATGCCCGGCGCAAGGGCGATCGGGTAGTTGGCGATCAGGCCCATCAGCGCCGAACCGATGGCGGCGGCCAGACAGGTGGCGACGAATACCGCGCCCTTGTCCATGCCGGTTTCACCGAGGATCGCCGGGTTGACGAAGAGGATGTAGGCCATGGTCAGGAAGGTGGTCATGCCGGCCAGCAGTTCGATGCGCAGGGTGGTGTGGTGTGCCTTGAGTTGGAACAACTTTTCCAGCATGGTGGACTCCGGTTTCTTATTGTGTGGGCCGCCTAGCCGGGCCCGCGCAAGGCGCGCGGAATGTGCCACGAGCAGGTAACGGTCGCGCATGATAGCAGCTTGCCTGCAGGCGGAGAATTTGCTCCCGCCGGCGGCCCTACCTACTGGTCCAGGCGGAGTTCCGACATGTCCAAGCGCGCCCTGATCGCCGTCGCCGACGGCGTTGAAGATATCGAAAGCGTCACCCTGATCGACGTGCTGCGGCGCGCCGAGGTCGAGGTGCTGGTGGCCAGCATCGAGGCGCGGCGCATGATCACCTGTGCGCGCGGCGTGCGCCTGACCGCCGATGCCATGCTCAACGATGTGCTGGCGCAGGATTTCGACCTGATCGTCCTGCCCGGCGGCATGCCCGGTGCCCAGCGGTTGGCCGAGCATGCGCCGCTGGCGCAACGGGTGCAGCAGCAGGCCAAAGCCGGGAAGTTTTATGCCGCCATCTGTGCGGCGCCGGCACTGGCATTGCAAAGCTATGGCGTGCTCAAGCAGCGGCGCATGACCTGTTATCCGGCGTTCAGTGACCGGCTGTCCGGCTGCACCTTTGTCGATCAGCCGGTGGTGGTCGACGGCAACTGCATCACCAGCCAGGGCCCGGCGACGGCGCTGGCCTTTGCGCTGACGCTGGTCGAGCAGCTCGCCGGCAGCAAGACGCGTAACGCGGTGGCGAAGGCCATGCTGCTGCCGGAGTGAGTTGTGGAGCGGGTTGCGCTGCGTCCAGCAGATTAAACAGCGCTGGAACATAGGCCGCCATGTTGGGCTTCGCTGCGCTCAACCCAACCTACGGGGTTTGGGTGTTGGCTTTGGCTTTGCTGTTGTTTGTAGGTTGGGTTGAGCGCAGCGAAGCCCAACGCAAACCACGCACTGCTCAACCCTGCATACGAGGCGGTTTGTTTGCTGCATTCGGCTGGTTGATCTTCCGGCGCACAAGCCACTGCAAGGGGCTAATCTGTTTGCGCATTCGATCCGTACAACAACTCAAAACGTGAGCGCTATGTCCCCAGCCGATCTGATTTCTCCCGTCCGTCTGCTCGCGCAGATTCACGCCAATCTCCACCGCATGCCGCGCATGCTGCAGGGGGTTTACTACAGCTCGATCAGCAACCGGGAAAAGGCTCTGTCATTGGGTTGGGCGGTGGAACGCGCAGCCCGGCTGCACCCTGACCGTCCGGCGGTCATGGATGAGACGCGCATGCTCAGTTACTACCAGTTCAACGCGTGGGCCAACCGCATGGCCCGGGCGCTCAAGGCCGATGGGGTAAGACACGGCACAGTGGTGGCGGTGATGCTGGAAAACCGCCTGGAGCAGCTGGCCCTGCTGGCGGGGTTGGCCAAGCTCGGCGCCGTCGCGGCACTGATCAACACCACGCAGCGCGGCAAGGTGCTGACCCATAGCCTGAATCTGGCGAAGCCGGCGTTCTTCGTGGTTGGCGAAGAACTGCTCGACGCGTTCAAGGAAGTCAGAAAGGACGTGCACGGCGCCCGCGAGGGCTGCTATTGGCTGGCCGACACGGACACCCTGCAGGATATCGGCAAGGCCCCGCGCGGCTGGGTGAATCTGGCCAGGCAGCTGATCGGCCAGGAGGAAAGCAACCCGTCGGACACGCAACGGGTCCGGCTCAAGGACCCGTGTTTCTACATCTACACCTCCGGCACCACCGGCTTGCCCAAGGCAGCGGTCATCAGCCATAACAAGTGGATCAAGGCCTATGGCGGTTTTGGTCTGTCCGGGCTGGGGCTGGACAATACCGATGTGCTGTACATGACGCTGCCGCTCTACCACAGCAGCGGCGTGGTGATCAGCTGGTGCACCGCGCTGGCCGGTGGTGCGGCAATGGCCGTGCGGCGCAAATTTTCCGCCAGCGCGTTCTGGAAGGATGTGGCGTTTTACCAGGCCACCAGTTTTTGCTACATCGGCGAACTGTGCCGTTACCTGCTCAACCAGCCGGAATGCCCGGAAGAAAAGCACAACAGCCTGACCAGCATGATCGGCAACGGCTTGCGGCCGTCGATCTGGGGTGAATTCAAAACCCGCTTCGGCATCGAACGCATCATCGAATTCTATGGCGCCAGCGAGGGCAACATCGCCTTCGTCAATGCCTTCAACTTTGACAACACCGTAGGCTTTTCGCCGGCGCCGTTTGCCGTGGTCAAGTACGACCTGGAGAGTGAGCAGCCGCTGCGCGATGCCCGTGGTTTTATGCAAAAGGCGGAGCAGGGCGAGGCGGGGCTGCTGATTGGCGAGATCAGCCAGAAATACCCGTTCGACGGCTATACCGACCCGGCCAAGAGCGAAGCGGTGATCCTGCGCAACGTGTTCAAGAAGGGCGATGCCTGGTTCAACACCGGTGACCTGATGCGTGATATCGGTTGCCGGCATGCGCAGTTTGTCGACCGCCTCGGCGACACCTTCCGCTGGAAGGGCGAAAACGTCTCGACCAACGAAGTCGAAAGCCTGCTCGGGGCTTTTCCCGGGGTGGAAGATGCGGTGGTCTACGGCGTGGAAATTCCGCAGACCAATGGCCGCTGCGGCATGGCTGCACTGCGCTTGAAAACAGGCGAACGGTTGGAGCAAAAGGCGCTGGCGCAGTACCTGGACAAGGTTATGCCGGCCTATGCCGCGCCGCTGTTTATCCGCCTGCTGGGTGAGGTCGACAGCACCGGCACCTTCAAATACAAGAAAGCCGACCTGAAACAGGTGGCCTACGACCCGGCCCAAACCAGCGATACCCTGCTGGTGCGCCTGCCGGGCAGCGACAGTTTCAAGCCGCTGTCAAAAGCAATCTTCGGGAAAATCCAGCAAGGCGCCTATCGTTTCTGAATAGTCGCTTCTGACAGGCGCCTACTTGATCGCCTTGAGGATGACGAACTTGGGCGTCGCAGCAACCTGCTCGACGCCGCGAAACAGGCGCTTGAGCTTGGCGTGATAACCCAGGTGGCGGTTGCCCACAATCCACAGCTCGCCCCCGCGCACCAGTGCAGCCCTGGCCTGGGTGAACATGCGCCAGGCGAGGAAGTCGCCGACTACCTGCTGCTGGTGGAATGGCGGATTGCACAGCACCAGGTCGAGGGATTCGGCCGGCTGTTCGGCCAGGCCATCGCCTGCACGGATGCTCACCGGGCGTTCGCCCAATGCCGCCTGCCAGTTCGCCGCTGCCGACTGCACAGCCATGTAGGATTCGTCAATCAGTGTCAGTGCGGCCTGCGGATTAGCCAGTGCATAGACAATCCCGAGCACGCCGTTGCCACAACCCAGATCTGCCACCCGCAGCGGGTTCAGGCTGCGCGGCAGATGTGGCAACATGGCACGGGTGCCGATATCCAGTCCTTCGCGGCAGAACAGGTTGGCGTGGTTGAGCAGTTCCAATGGCGGTTGTTCAAGCCTGTAGCGGGTTGGGTAAGGCGACGCGGCGGCCGGTAATGCAACCGGTGTGGCAATCAGCAGGCGGGCTTTCTTTACCGCCAGTGAGGCCTGCACCGGGCCTATGTAGCGCTCCAGCAAGTCCCCGGCGGCCCGCGGTAAATGCTTGAGCATGGCGCCGGCAATCACCTGTGCACCCGCTGCCAGTTGATCCTGCAGGCGGATCAGTTGTTCTTCCAGCAGCGCCAGAGTTTTTGGTACGCGGATCAGCACCAGATCGAACGGGCCCTCGACTGCCGCGCTGGCCGGGACAAAGGTAACGCTGTCCGGAGCAAGGTCATTGCGCGCCAGATTGTTCTGCAGCGCGATAAAACCCAGATGCGAATCCCCCGAACTGGTCAGCCGGCAGCGCCCGGCCAGGCTGCAGGCGAGCGCGCCGAAGCTGTCGTTGAGCAGCAGTACGCGGCAGTCCGCGGACAGTGGCAGGGCCTGCACCTGACTGAGCAGGTATTCGTCCGCGGCATCGAATGCCTGCAACGGTTCGTTGGGCTGCGTCGGCTGACGCAGCAGCTCGAGCTGGGTAAAAGCGCTGGTGAAAGTGGCCATGGCAATCGACTGCATGCGGGGTCCGGCAGAGACGGGCGGATTCGGCTCGCTTCCCGGACGGGCCGGCAGTATGCCGTGCCACGCCGACAAGATCATCTGTCATGGGGTTTAACAGGCCGTTGAAAAAGGCGCTGTACCCGTTACGGGTTGAATGCTCGCTTGTCGTAGGCTGGGCTTTAGCCCAGAAAAAGCGCGAAATGGCAGGTCGGGCCAGAA
This sequence comes from Pseudomonas sp. N040, assembly GCF_015637705.1. Classification (GTDB taxonomy): domain Bacteria; phylum Pseudomonadota; class Gammaproteobacteria; order Pseudomonadales; family Pseudomonadaceae; genus Aquipseudomonas. The sequence goes on from NZ_JADOBE010000008.1 coordinate 102,080, forward strand.
GTTGGCCGCAGCGGGCCAAGGCCCGCCCTACAGAAGCACGCTCAACCGCTGTCGCCGGCATGGCCGGCCAAAGCGGAAGCCGCTGTTCCTACTTGATCAAGCCTTCGGCCTGCATGGCAGCGCGCACTGCCGGGCGCGCCGCCACCCGGCTGCGGTAGGCGACCAGGTTGGCATAGGGGGCCAGGTCGATGCCCAGCGGCTGGGCCCAGTTGGTCACGGTGAACAGGTAGCCGTCGGCCACGCTGAAGGTGTCGCCCAGCACAAACTGCTGGCCTGCCAGCAGCCCGTCGGTGAACTTGAGACGTTCACCGAGCTTGGCGATCAGCATGGTTTTGTATTCGGCCGGCGTGGCGGGATTGAACAGCGGACTGAATCCCTTGTGCAGCTCGGTGCCGATGAAGTTGAGCCACTCCTGCAGCTTGGCGCGCTCGAAGGTCCCGTTGGCGGGGGCCAGGTGTCTGGCCGGCACCTGGTCGGCAATGTATTGGACGATGGCGGGGCCTTCGCGCAACTGCCGACCGTCGTCCAGGACCAGCAGGGGCACGTAGCCCAGCGGGTTGATGCTGTAGTAGTCCGTGCCATCGGCCAACTGGTGGGTCTTGGTCGGCGCGGCGATGGCCTCGTAAGCCAGGCCGGATTCTTCTAGCGCGATATGGGGGGAGAGCGAGCACGCGCCGGGGGAATAGTAGAGTTTCATGGTGCAGTCCTGTCATGGAAGGGTTGGCGAAGCGCAGCAAGGGGCACAGCCGGAGGGCCTCACTGCTGGCCGGGGATGAGCCGGTGCCCGGGCCACCGCCCGCGGCTCATCGGTTGAAGGCTCATCGGTAGAAAAAGTGTAGTCGCCCGCTCGCTGCCTATCGATGGGCTATGTCTGCGTTAGTGGTTGAACGTGCTTTTGCAGGGTGGGTTAGTCGCGCAGCGGTGTAATCCGCCATCAATGCCAACGGCATCGCGGTGGCCGCCCGTGCGGCCGGTTGGTGGGTGACGGCCCCTGGCCTCACCCACCCGACAAAGCCCACTAGGATGAACCAACCCATAACGAGTACAGAACATATTGATGGGCTCTGCATTGGCCCCGGGTACCTGGCGAGTGCCCGCGGCCGGCGAGCCAAGCCGCTGTCCCGCTGTCCCGGCGAGGAGTGCCAGCGCTACGGCAGCGCCAGCGTGAAGTGATACGCCGGTGCCTGCTGGGCATACAGTTGCGGCAAGTAGTAATGCAGCAGGCTGACCTCTTCGATCTGGTGGCGCTCCCATTCGCGCAGCATGGCCTCGTGAAAGGTGCTGTAGCGCAGCAGGGCGTTGACCAGCGGGCCGAGCAGCGGCCAGTCGACCCCGATCAGGGTTTCCACCCGGTACTGGCTGCCGGTCGGGGTGGCGCTGAACAGGTGGCGGATCTCGCCAATCGGTACCCCGGCCACTTCGGGACGAACCGTCATGCCCGCGGCGGAGATGCTGACCACGCGCCCGGCACCCTCGCTGTCGAACGGGCCGAACCATTCGCGGCGGGCCACCAGGGCGCCCACGCCCATGCCCGGCGAGCCATCGCTGGCCGCTTCCTCGAGCCACAGCTGGCCGTGCTCGCTCAGGTGGAAGATCTGGTACAGCGGATAGGTCGTGCCGCTGATTTCGACCGTCGAGATCGGCAGCACCCGGTACCACCAGGCGAGCATCTGCGGGCTGATGTCCGGCAGTGGCAGATGCTCGATCTGCAGGCGGATCCGTCCGTCAGGCAGGGTCTGGTGGGAAAAGTGCGCCGTGCGGTAGTCGGCCACGGCCCAGGGCAGGTCGCGCGGCACGTCGTGCTGCCAGGTGGGGCGCATAAGCCACCAGATGGTCAGCCCGAGCAACAGGCAGAGCGCCAGTAGCAGCCCGCGGCGGCGAGTCGGGCGGAAGGGCGGAGAAACGGGCGGCATGGCGTTCCCTGGTCTATTTTAAAAAGCGTGTGGATGGTCACTGTTACTGCGATCGGATTTATCCAGACTTGCGCGTAGCCCTGCAAGGGGGGCGCACTGATCTGTACGAATAACTTACTGGGGGAAAGGGGTCATGCTCAAAAGTCAGTGGATGTTCGGCGCGCTAGGCGCGTTTGCTACAGCGAGTGCTCTGGCGGCCCAGCCGCCGGCACCGATGGAGACCCGCTCGGCCATTCCGGTGGCCGGGCCGATGCTGAGTGCCAGCGCTGCCAGCTTTTCCGATATGGAGCTGGACGAGGTGGATGATTTTGATGGCTGGACCGGCAGCCTCGGCTTTGCCCTGCCGGTGTTCGAACATTCGCAGCTGCGCCTCGATGCGCCGTTGTATACCGATGGCGATGGGCGGGCGACTGCCGAACCGGGTGAGGAGTCCTATGGCCCGGTCGCACCGGGCGATTATCCCGATCTGGATATCGAGGGTGATGGCGGTGTCTGGGATTACACCACCCTGGAGTTCCAGTCGCAGATTTGGGACGAGACCTCGCACAGCTATGTGCTGGGCTGGTATGCCGGGTTTGGCCAGGTGCGTGAGTCGCTGGATGCCAAGCACGACGGCCGGCTTTATGACGTGGTCAACCACAAGGGCGATGTGTATCTGGCCGGCATGCTGGCCGAGGGCGATGGCGGCTGGGGACGCTGGTACATGAATGCCGGTGCGCGTTTCTACCGCAAGAGTGATGATCTCAACCCGGCGGGTGACGATGATTTCGATGTGGCCGACCTGCGCCTGGCCAATCGTTTCGCGCCCTTGGCGGAGAATCTCTATCCGGTTCTCGAAGTGACCTACCTGGGTGACTTTGCCGACGTCAATCAGGCCTCGCTGCTTCCGGAATTGCTCTATGCACCGAATGACACGGTCAACCTCAAGGCCGGGCTGACCGTGGGGGCCGGCGACGGCAACCAGTTTGGTGGCCAGGCCGAGATCGATTTCTTCTTTTGACGCGGGCTGTTTCGGGTGGAGATCTGGCCGGGGTGGGTTTATACCGCCCCGGCCATTTTTTGCGCATGGCGGTATCGCCAAGAAATGGGTGAACTCGAGCGGATCTCCAATCCCCTGGAGATCCCGCCTATCGATCAATCACGTGCGGCTTTCGTGCAGTCGCGCCAGTTGGCGCTCAAGCAGCGCGGGGTAGGGCTCGAGCAGGCGCTCCACGCAGCAGGCACCCTCGGGGCTGGCGATCGAGCGGATTCGGGCGCGCTGGCGCAGCAGCGGATCATCGGCCACTGCGCGATCAACCAGCAGCAGGTTGCGGCTGTGCTGGCTGAGCGCCAGGGCATTGTGTGCCGAGTCACTGAGCAGCAGGTCACCCTGATCGAGGCTCGCCAGGTTCTCGCCAAGCGTCAGGCCCAGCTGCAGCTGCAGGGTGATGCCGCTGTCGGCCACCTCGATCTGTAGCGCATGGCCGAGCGCGCGCATCAGTTCGCCGCAGCAGAGCGCATGGGTCAGGTAGTCTTCGCCGCTGCGCGAGCTGTCGAACAGCAACAGGCTGCTGCCGTCATTCAGGGTGTGCAGGGAGCCCTGATAGAGTTCGGCGATCTGCTCGAGGCAGTCGCGATAGCGCTGCAGCAGATCCATCAGGCGGGCGCGGGGCAGGCGGCGCAACTGGTCCTGGGCACCCATCTGCACGGCGAGCAGGGCGCTTTGGCTGCTCATGGCGCGCGAGGGGGCGGATGGCATTGTCGCAGCAGCGGCCTCGGCTTCGGCGCGCAGCTCGGCAAACGGATCTTCCTCCTGTGCCGGGTGCAGGTGGCTGTGAGGCTCGCCATCGTCGTCCTGGCTGTCGAAACCGGGGTCGCGCAGATTGCGGATCTGGAAGGTCGGTTCGTCGACATCGTCAACCGGGTCGTCGGTGTAATCCTCCAAGTCCGGCTCTTCTCCGGTTGCCGTGAGCGGCACCGCTTCCTCGCGCGGCTCGACCAGCAGGTTTTGCAGGTGCCGGGCGATGTCGCCGATCTCGTCCTGGCGTCCGGCGCCGGGCGCCGGATCATCAGGGTCGCGCAGCCAGGCGCGCAGTTGCAGCAGGGGGGTGGAGATGTTGCGGCCCAGGCGCAGGCTCAGGTACAGCGCCAGCAGCAGCAGGATGCCGCCGAGCAGGCCCATGCTCTGCATGCTGATGCTCATCGGCTTGTTGAACTGCTGCATGTCCAGGCTGACCCGCAGGTGGCCGGCAATCACTTCCTGGAAGGTGATGGGGGAGGAGTACAGACCGTCGGTCTCGCCGAGAAAGTCGCGCTTGGGGCGGGTGCCCGCTTCGGCCAGGGTGCGGTTGTCGACGCTGTAGATGGCGGCATGCGCCACCAGCGGATTCTTGTTCAGGTTGCTCAACAGAACGTTGAGGCTGAGCATGTCGTTGGCGACCAGCAACTCGGTTGCCGAAGCGGCGGTCTGGGTGACCAGGCTCTGGCCGATGGCGTCGGCCTGCTGCTGCATGGCATTCCTGAACTGCATGCCCATCACCCAGGCACAAATGATCAGGGCAAGACCGACCAGCAGCAGGCTGTGACTGGCAATGCGCAAGGTCAACGGAATGCGCCGATAGCGCACGGCATTGAACAGCAGCAGAAAGAAGTTGTCGGGTTTGATGGTCGTGGGCCGGGTCAAGGGCGCGGCTCTTTCGAGTGGAATTGGCCCGCAGTATAACGGTCACCCTGCGCCCGGCAAAGCGCCACGACTGCCAGCACTGGGCGGAATATGGGTAGAATGCGGTCCGGCTGACTGCGGAGAAGCTGCTTTGCGCGAAATAGTCCTGATCAATATCACCGGAGAAGATCGTCCGGGCCTGACTGCGGCCATTACCGGGGTACTGGCCCAGGGTGGCGTGAATATCCTCGATATTGGCCAGGCGGTGATTCACGACACGCTGTCCTTTGGCATCCTGGTGGAGATTCCGGACAACGAAACCGCGTCTTCGGTGCTCAAGGATGTGCTGTTCACCGCCTACAAGCTTGACCAGCAGGTGCGCTTCACCCCGGTGTCCGAGGAGGATTACCAGCAGTGGGTCGGCGGCCAGGGCAAGCCGCGCTACATAGTGACCCTGCTCACGCGCAAGGTCACCGCCGAGCAGTTGCAGCGGGTCAGCAGTATCACCGCGCGCTACGGCCTGAATATCGATCACATCGATCGGCTTTCCGGGCGCATGCCGCTGGATACGCCGGAGGAGTGCGGCAAGGGCTGCATCGAGTTTTCCGTGCGTGGCGAGCCGGCGGATGCCGCCGCCTTGCGCGCCGAGTTTCTCAGCGTGGCGCAGGAGCTGAATGTCGACATCGCCTTCCAGCGCGACTCGCTGTTCCGCCGTAACCGGCGCCTGGCCGTATTCGACATGGACTCCACGCTGATCGAAGCCGAAGTCATCGACGAGCTGGCCAAGGCCGCCGGGGTTGGCGAGCAGGTGGCTGCCATCACCGAGCGGGCGATGCGCGGCGAACTCGATTTCCGCGCCAGTTTCAAGGAGCGCCTGGCACTGCTCAAGGGCCTGCCGGAATCCGTGCTGGAAGAAGTTGGCGCCGCGTTGCGGCTGACCGAGGGCGCGGAAACCCTGTTTGCCGAGCTCCAGCGGCTTGGCTACAAAACCGCGATCCTGTCTGGTGGCTTCGGTTATTTTGCCCGTCAGCTACAGGAAAAACTCGGCATTGATTACATCTATGCCAATGAACTGCAGATTGTCGATGGCAAGCTTACCGGGGTAGCCGTCGAGCCGGTGGTGGACGCCCAGCGCAAGGCCGACCTGCTGCGCGAGCTGGCAAAGAAGGAGGGCCTGCGCCTGGAGCAGACGATAGCCGTCGGTGATGGGGCGAACGACCTGCCCATGCTCGGCCTGGCTGGTCTGGGGGTGGCTTTCCGGGCCAAGCCGCTGGTCAAGCAGTCCGCCAAGCAGGCAATTTCCACCCTGGGGCTGGACGGCATTCTGTATCTGCTGGGCTTTCGTGATCGCGAGGGACAGGACTGAGCAGGGCAAAATGAAAAAGCCGTCGCTAGCGACGGCTTTTTCATTGGTGCGGCGGACTACTCGTTGCCCGAGGCGAACTCGTAGTTCATGTTCGTGCTGGGCCCCTGCAGGAAGTCCCCCTGAATATAGTTGACCCCGGTTTGCCAGAGCGTGGCCATGCTCGACGCGGTCTGGATGCCGGGCGCGATGGTGCGCTTGCCCTGGGTGTGCAGGCTGGCCAGCAAGCCCTTCAGTGACTCGAGGTTTTCCGGATTGCTCAGTTCCTGGGTGTAAGAGACGTCGACTTTTACATAGTCGACGCGCAAGTGCTGCAGCGTATTGAGCGGGTTGCCGACGCGACCGAACTGGTTGATCGACACCTTGCAGTGCATTTCTGCCAGGCCTGTGGTCAAGTCCTTGACCTGTTTCAGATAGCCGATCGCGTCCGTCTCGCTGAACTGGATGACCAGTGCGTCAGGCGGCACCTGTACGGACTTGAGCGCTACCTGCAGCCACGGCAGCAGGGTCTGATCCTGCAGGCTGGCCGCGGACAGCTGGACGAACAGCCGGGTGTTATGGCCTTTGCTGCGATGCTCGGCGAGCCGTTTGAGCGAGTTGAGGATCACCCAGCGATCAATCTTCTCGCTGAGCCCGCCCGAGTGCACTGCTTCGATCAGGTCCGCCGGCGCTACTTCCTTGCCCTGCGGGTCGAGCATGCGCAGCAGCACTTCATAGTGCTCGTCGCTATCGCCATGCAGGCTGACGATCGGTTGGAACAGCAGGCTGAACGCATTGTTGTCCATGGCGTGCTGGATCATCGCTGCCTTGTCGCCACGACTGGCGGCAGCCTTCAGTTCATCCGCCGGGTTGAACAGTTTGAGGGCATTGCCGTCCTTCAGTTCGTCGGCGCAGCGATGCGCGCGGTCGATGACTTCCTGCGAGTGGGTGGTCTGCTTATCCAGTGCGGCAACCCCGATCGACAGGGTGATCTGCACGGTGCGGCCGTTGACATCGAACAGGTGGGTTTCAACTTTTTTCAGCAGCGCCCGAAGCTGGGTCTCGGTTTTTTCCGGGGTCTGGTCTGGCAGCAGGGCAGTGAAGGCATCATCGGAAAAGCAGGCCAGCTGCACACTGTCCGGGAAGTGTTCGCGCAGCAGGTTGGCCAGCTCGGCGAGCAGCAGGTCCATACCGGCAATACCGATGCTGGCGAGCAGCGTGGATTGCCGGTCGATCCGCATGAACGCCAGGCTCGCTGCCTGGCCGGTCTGGACCGCGTTATCCAGGGCCTGATCCATGATCTCGATGAAATGGTGCCGGTTGAACAGGCCGGTGATCGGATCCTCGATGGCTGCCGCGGTATCGCGCTCCTCGGCCTCGCGGCGGATGACCACCTGAATGCAGGGTTCGGCGTCATAGGTCGCCGGCGAGAAGCTCATGCGCCCGTTGAAGGTGTCACCGTTAGCGGTCATGCCCTGGAACAGTAGGTCGCTGGCACTGTCGTGCTCCTGGTAGCTCTTCATGAAATCGCGGAACACCAGCTGATGCTCGCTGGCCACCAGGTCGATCATGGGGATGCCTTCGAGTTCCTCGGCATCCTCATAGTTGAACAGGGCCAGATAGCTGCGGTTGGCATAGATATGCATGCCTTCGTGCACATAGGCGATGGCATCCATCGAGCTTTCGAGCAGCAGCTGGCAGCGCTTTTCCGCCTCGCGCAGGGCCATTTCTGCGGCGCGCCGGGCACGGCGATGCTCAAGCCCCGCCAGTTCATGATTGGCCAGCAGTACCAGCAGTTCGTCTTCGTCCTGGGGAACGGCGGCGCTGGCACCGAGCGCCATGGCTTCGGTGATGGCGTCGAAGTCATGGCCACTGACCAACTGGATGAACGGGATATCCAGGGCCTGACGGCGCAGGGTTGCCAGCGCCTCGCCAGGCTCCAGATTGGCGCTCGCCGGCGCGGCAATCAGCAGATCCCAGCTTTGCTGCAGAACCTCGAGCAGATCGTCGGCAGACGTCAGGCGATGGACGCGGGTGGAGCGTCCCGAGTTGCGGAACAGGCTGACGAGGCGTTCAGCTTCATTTTGCGAATCTTCGAGGATCAGCAAGCGGATGGTCTTTTTTTCGATGGGCATCTGGAATAGTCAGAACGCGCTGAATACGCGAGAAGTGGCGGCAAAAAAGGGGGTGTCGGGCAATCTACAGCGACTTCCACAGGGAGTCAAAATCTTCCTCCCCCGGGCGGCCTTTGCGGGCGCCTTGTGCCGGGTCGGCAAGCGGGTCGCGCAGGGCGTCCTCACGGTATTCGAACTGGCTGAAGCTCCCGGTGGTTGCCTGGCGATTGCCCAGCAGGGCGCGTTTTTCCATGCCGTCAAGGTTTATCAGGACCTTGCTGCCTTCGCGGAAGGGGATGCGCGGGGTGATCAGCGAGGCTGCTCGCCCGAGGGCTGCGCTCTCGGGGATCAGCAGTGCGCGGAGGAACTGGCTGTTCTGCTCGCCTTTGCGGATCAGTTGCAGGCCGCAGGGCTGGGTATTGGGTGCCATCAGTTCAACACCCATCTGGGTGCCGCCCGTGCGGACCTGGCGTATCCAGCGCACCACGGCGAGGCTCCAGTTTTTCCGGCTGGGGTCCTGGATGCCGAGCAGTTCACCAGCCTGAAGCTGGCCGGGAACCGCGTGTGACCAGCTCAGGCAGTAGCCTTCCGGGCTCTGGCTGACCAGCGACAGGCTATAAAGCGGATACTTCTCGCTTTCACTGGTGCCGGCAAAGCTGCCTTGCTGGCCAGCCGGCGCCTTGTACTGGATTTCTTCCATTGCTTCGCCGCGCATTGAAGTGGAAATGGCCTGGGCATCAAAGGAGCGGGCCCAGACATCGGTGCCGTCATCGCTTTTTTTCCTGCGGCCGAAAGCGGCGCTGGCCGGACTTTTCAGAACATCGCCAAAGGCCTGTTCGCCAGACATGAAGTAATGCACGGAGGTCATGCCGATGCACAGGCTGACCTTGCCCTGGGCCGGGAAGCGCTGGGAGGTTCTCTCGGTGCTGTCACCCCAGGCGGTGCGCAGATGCTCCAGCTGCTCCGCGGGCAGGCGTTTGGCGCCCGGCAGGCATGCCTGCGCGGGGCTGTCCTCGGCAGCCTCCTGGTACCTGCTGATGGCGTCCACCAGGGGGGCCGGGTCGATGCCCAGCAGGGCCTGTTTTTCAGTGTCACTGAAGCGCGACTTCGGTCGCGGCGGCGCATCCCGGGTGGTGGGCACCCAGAATAATGCGCCGGGTTTGTCTGCTGCCACCAGGCGTGCCAGTGGCGCCCAGGCTGGAATCACCTCGGCCAGATTGGCAATGGCGTTCTGGCGCATCTGGCTGGTGCGGGCACAGCCCACCAGCAAGGCGCTCAGATAGGCGTTCTCGACAGTCTGCAGCGTGCCGGGCGGACTCAGCGGATCGCTGACCTGCAGCTGCTGCAGGTTCAGGCTGCTGGCGGTCTGATACAGCAGGTGTATCTCCAGCCACACGCTGTCTGCGACAGCACAGTAAAGCTGGCAGGCGCGCACCAGTGGTCCGAACAGGCTGTGCAGGCTGCGCTGCAGGGCAGTAGCCAGTTGCTGGGCGTGTTCCTTGCGAAAGCTGCTGGCATCCTGCACGACAATCAGTTTGTAGCCGTTGGCCAGATGGCTCTGCAGCGCCTGGCAGAGGTTGGCGACCTTGCGCGGGCGCTCATCGAGAACCACCGACTGGTTGAGGAAATGCCGTTCCAGCTGCTTGCAGACAAACAGGACTTCCGGGCGTAGCAGCTCCATCAGGCGCATGCGGCTGCTGCTGGAAGTCTCCAGCTGGTTGAGTTCGACCAGGCATTGATAGAGCAGGCGGGCGCTCTCGCCGAGGTTGGCCTTGGGCAGATTGCCAAGCCATTCGGCGAGTCCCTTGGGACTGGCTTCGCACAAGGACAGGGCGCGCTGATCCGGTGTCGGAATGCGCAATTGCTGATGTGGACGCAGTTTGTCCGTGTGCATCGCTGGCTCCTGTTGAGCGCTTTGGCGGAAGACCTGGCGGCCTTCAAGGCCGATTGTAGCTGTCAGTCCTTTGGCGGTGGTGGTGATTTTGTTGCGGATTAAGCCCTGTCAGCCAATTTTCTGGCCCATGCGTACCGCGCTGCCGGCCTCGAGTCCTGCTGCCCATTGCACCTGTTCCGGGCCGAACAGCACGATGGCCGTCGAGCCCAGCTTGAAGCGGCCCAGTTCCGCACCCTTTTCCAGCACCACCGGTGCACGTGCGGCGGCATCGTAGCGCACGCTTTTCAGCTCACGCCGCGGCGGTGTCACCAGTCCGGCCCAGACGGTTTCGATGCTGGCCACGATCATCGCGCCCACCAGCACCACGGCCATGGGGCCGCGTTCGGTATCGAACAGGCAGGCAACCCGCTCGTTGCGGGCAAACAGCCCGGGTACATTCTCGGCGGTGGTCTGGTTGACCGAGAACAGCCGGCCGGGGATGTAGACCATCTCGCGCAGGGTGCCGGCCAGCGGCATGTGCACGCGGTGATAGTCCTTGGGCGACAGGTACACCGTGGCGAACTGGCCGCCCATGAAGGGCGCGGCGCGCTCGGCATCGCCGCCAAGCAGTGCGGTCAGGCTGAAGTCATGGCCTTTGGCCTGCAGCAGGCGGCCGTGTTCGATCGGACCTAGCTGGCTGATGGCGCCGTCGGCCGGACAGAGCACGGCATCGGCTTCTTCCGCCAGGGGCCGGGCGCCATCCTTGAGCGCGCGGGTGAAAAAGGCATTGAAGTGCTCGTACTCGGTGAGTTCCTCGACCAGGGCTTCGCGCATGTCGACCTGATAACGCCGGGCAAACCAGCCGGTGAAGGCATTCTTGAACCAGGGCAGGCGGCATTCGGCTATGCAGCCGGCCAGGCGCGAGAGCAGGTGATGGGGCAGCAGGTACTGGCTGAGGATGAACAGGCGGTCTTTCATGGGGGATCCTTGCAAACGCTAAGGCAAACATTCATCTGCCGGCATGCATGGCGCTGCCGGCAGGGGCTGGGGCGCAGTTTAGCGTGACCGGCAGTGCTGCGCTGCAATCGATGCTCGGCCGGGCAACCGCTGGCCGGTCAGGACTCGATCGGGGTATCCGGCTGATTGCCCCATTCTGCCCAGGAGCCGGCATAGGCGCGGATTCGCGGGTAGTTCAAGGCCCGGGCCAGCATATAAGTGAAGCCGGAGCGACGATGGGTATGGCAGTGGGTGATCACTTCCTTGTCCGGTGTGATGCCCTGGCTGGCCAGTAGCTGGGCAATGTCCAGGCGGACCCGCTGGTTGCGTTGCGGGTCGATCCCGCTGTTCCATTCAAGATTGATGGCGCCGGGGATGTGGCCGCCGCGCGCCGCGCGCAGGTTTTCGCCACGGTATTCTGCCGGGCTGCGGGCATCCCAGACCACCAGGTCGGCTGCGCCCAGGTGCTCCTGCAGGTATTCGCGCGAGGCGGTCGGGCCGTCCCGCAGGGTCAGCTGGGGTCTGCTGCTGGTGGTTTCCGGTACTGCGCTGCTCAGCGGGCGATCGGTTTCCATCCAGGCGGCAAGGCTGCCATTGAGGAAATGCCAGTGTGGATGGCCGATGACGTCCAGCAGCCAGAGAAAGCGGCCGGCTGCGGTGCCGCCGTCATCGTCGTAGGCAACATAGACGGCGTCTGGCCGGTGGCCGAGCTCGCCGAACAACTGTTCCAGTTCGTTTTTATCGGGAAGCAGTCCGGGGCTCGGCGAATTGCTCCGGTGGGTGCGCATGACATCCAGGTGGCGGGCGCCGGGGATATGTCTTTCGCTATAGCGGGCGAGACTGCCAAGGTCGACCAGGATCAGCTCGGGGGCTTCCAGGCGCGCTGCCAGGTCCTCCGGCTCAATGATTCGGGGCAGATTGGAAAAGTCGGACATGCTGTCGATCCTCGAGAGGTTGGGGGCGATTGTAGCTGAAAGCCTTGCCCCGGGCGGTGGCTGCTCAGTAGTCCGGTTGCGGCAGGCTGGCGAGAATGTGCCGGTAACTGGCCATGCGCTGTGGCTGGATCAGGCCTTCCTCGAGGGCCTTGAGCAGCGCGCAGCCGGGCTCCTGATCGTGCTTGCAGTCGCGGAAGCGGCAGGTGCCGAGCAGGTCGCGGAACTCGATGAAGCCCGCTTCGACGTCGTCGCGGCTGACATGGCCGAGGCCGAACTCGCGGATGCCGGGGGAGTCGATCAGCTCGCCGCCGCCGGGGAAGTGGAACAGCCGCGCGGTGGTGGTGGTGTGCGTGCCCTTGCCGGTGACTTCCGACAGCGGGCCGACGCGGGTGTCGATGCCCGGCAGCAGGCTGTTGACCAGCGACGACTTGCCGACCCCGGACTGGCCGACAAACACGCTGATATGCCCGTCCAGCTGCTGGCGGAGGGTTTCCATTCCGGCACCCTGATGGGCGGAAACCTCCAGCAGCGGGTAATCCAGCTGGCGATAGGTGTCGAGCAGGCGATCCAGCGTCGCAGCGTTCTCCTCATCCACCAGGTCGGCCTTGTTCAGCAGCAGCAGGGGGCGGATGCCGGCGTGTTCGGCCGCTACCAGGTAACGGTCGATCAGGTTGGCGTGCGGGTGGGGCAGCGGGGCGAACACGATCACGATCAGGTCGACGTTGGCTGCCACCGGCTTGAGCTGGTTGCGCGTGTCGGGCCGGCACAGTTCGGAGTGGCGCGGCAGTTGCGCGACGATCACCCCGGTGCCCTGGTTGCCGGCCCGCCAGACCACCCGGTCGCCGGTCACCAGCTGTGGCAGGTTGGCGCGCAGGTGGCAGCGCATGACCTGGCCGCTGCTGTCGCCTTCGAGCGCCTCGACCTCGACCTGCACGCCAAAGTGGGCAATCACCAGGCCGGTCTGTTCCGGGCCCAGGTCGCCACCTTCCAGCTCCTCCAGCGCTTTCGATTCGCGCTTGGCGGCCCTGGCGGCCCTCTCGCCCTGGACTTTGTCGATACGCCAGCTCTGGCGGCGGGTGAGTTGGCGCTTGCTCATGGAAGGGTCCGGAATGGGGAATCGGCGCCGAGTTTAGCACGCGGGTTGGTCTGGCCTGCTGCGGCGCACGCGGCAACCTGAATCCGCAGGGTCGGCGCCGAATTGATTACACTGGATCACTGAATAAAGGAGCGCCGAGCATGCAGAACCCCCTGAACCTGATCTGGATCGACCTGGAAATGACCGGTCTGGAGCCCGCGACCGATGTCATCATCGAGATGGCCAGCATCGTCACCGACAGCGACCTGAACGTGCTGGCCGAAGGGCCGGTGATCGCCATCCACCAGAGCGATGCCACGCTGGCCGGGATGGACGAGTGGAACACCCGCACCCATGGCGACAGCGGGCTGACCCGCCGCGTGCGCGAAAGCCGCATCGACACGGCCATGGCCGAAGCCCAGACCCTGGCGTTCCTCGAGCAGTGGGTGCCCAGGGGCAAGTCACCGATCTGCGGCAACAGTATCGGCCAGGACCGGCGCTTCCTGTGTCGCTACATGCCGCAACTGGAAGCGTTCTTCCATTACCGTTCGCTGGATGTATCGACCCTGAAAATTCTCGCCGAGCGCTGGGCGCCGCAGGTCAAGGAAAGCTTCGTCAAGCGCGGCACCCATCAGGCGCTGGACGATATCCGCGAGTCGATCGCCGAGCTGCAGCACTACCGCCAGCACTTCCTCAAGGTCTAAGAAGTAGCTCGGCCATGCCGCTGCAGGGCCCAGGCCACATGCTCGCGAACCATTGGGGAGGGGTCGTCGCGGCGCAGCTCCAGGGCCTCGATCACGGCGATGGTGCCGGGTGCGTTGCCCAACCCGACGGCCAGGTTGCGCAGCCAGCCCTGGTAGCCGGTGCGGCGGATCGGTGAGCCTTCGGTGCGGCTGAGAAACTCCGCTTCGGTCCAGCGAAACAGCGTCGCCAGCTCGCTGTTGTCCAGGGCGTGGCGGGGCAGGAAGTCGGTCTGCCGGGTTGGCTTGGCGAAGCGGTTCCACGGGCAGACCAGCTGGCAGTCGTCGCAGCCGAACACGCGATTGCCGATCAGCGGGCGCAGTTCCAGCGGAATGGCACCCTTGAGCTCGATGGTCAGGTAGGAAATGCAGCGCCGCGCATCCAGCACATAGGGCCCGACGAACGCTCCGGTGGGGCAGATATCCAGGCAGGCGCGGCAACTGCCGCAATGCTCGCCGGCATGCGGCGCATCCACCGGCAGGGGCACGTCGACAAACAGTTCGCCGAGGAAGAACCAGCTGCCGGCCTGACGGTTGAGCAGCAGGGTGTTCTTGCCGATCCAGCCCAGCCCGGCCTGCTCGGCCACGGCCTTTTCCAGTACCGGAGCACTGTCGACAAAGGCGCGATAGCCGAACGGGCCGATCCGTTGCTGGATCCGCTCGGCCAGTTGCTGCAGGCGCTTGCGGATCAGCTTGTGATAGTCGCGCCCCAGGGCGTAGCGTGACAGGTAGGCCTTCCCGGGTTGCGCCAGTACCTGCGCCATGCGGGTGTCCCCCGGCAGGTAGTCCATGCGCAGGGAAATCACCCGCAGCGTGCCGGGGACCAGTCGTGCGGGGTGGCTGCGCCTGGGGCCATGGGCGGCCATGTAGTCCATCTCGCCCTGGTAGCCGGCCGCCAGCCAGTTATCCAGGTGGGCGGCGTGTTCGCCCAGGTCGACATTACTGATGCCGGCCTGCTGGAAACCCAGCTCGCCGGCCCAGTCACGGATATCCCGGGCCAGGTCGGCCAGGGCGGGGGCGTCGAGAGCGGCGTGCGGTGCGGGCATTGCAGTACGGAAACCGGAACGGGGATGGGTATAATTCTGCCAGACATCGGAGCTTTCCACGCATGCCAGATTCACCTGATGAGTTACCCCTGCAGATATACAGTGCCGCACAGGTTCGCGAACTGGATGCGCAGCTGATCGCGGCAGGTACCCCCGGCCATGAACTGATGCAGCGCGCGGCGCATGCCTGCTGGCGTGCCCTGCGCCAGCGCTGGCCGGAGGCGGGCGCCATCAGCGTGCTGGCCGGGCGCGGCAACAATGCCGGCGATGGTTACCTGGTGGCGGCACTGGCCCGGCGCGCCGGCTGGCAGGTGCAGCTGCTGGCGGTTGGCGAACCGCAACAGTTGCAGGGCGATGCGGCGCAGGCCTGTGCCGAGGCACAGGCGGCTGGCGTGACCGTGCAGCCCTGGAGTGAGTGCGCCACGCTGCGCGGCGTGGTGGTCGACGCCCTTCTGGGGACCGGCCTGCAGGGCGCCGTGCGCGAACCCTATGCACAGGCCATCCGGCTGCTCAACGCCAGCGGCTTGCCAGTACTGGCGGTGGATATTCCGTCCGGGCTGTGCGCCGACACGGGCTGTGAGCTGGGCGTGGCGGTCCGGGCCAGCCTGACCGTGACCTTCATCGGCTTGAAGCTGGGGCTGTTTACCGGCAGCGGCCCGGACCGGGTGGGCGCGCTGCAGTTCGCCGAGTTGCAGGCCGATTCCGCGCTGCGCGCCCGGGTGCCGGCAATGGCGCAGCGCCTGGCAGCCGCCAGCCTGCAGCCGCTGGCGCCGCGCTCGCGGACTGCCCACAAGGGCCAGCTCGGCCATCTGCTGGTGGTGGGCGGGGACCGCGGGCTGGCCGGCGCCGCCCTGCTGGCCGCAGAAAGTGCCCTGCGTGCCGGGGCGGGGCTGGTGTCGCTGGCGACACGCGCCGAGCATGTGCTGGCGGCGCTGGCGCGGCAGCCGGAATTGATGTGCGTGGCCGTTGCCTCGGCCAACCAGTTGCGGCCCCTGCTGGCGGCGGCCGCTGTGCTGGTGGTCGGTCCCGGCCTGGGGCAGGCGGCCTGGGGCCGCAGCCTGCTGAGTGCGCTGGCGAACAGTCGGTTGCCGCAGGTGTGGGATGCGGATGCGCTGAACCTGCTGGCGAGCGGCGCGGTCCGGCTGCCGGCGGGCAGCGTGATCACCCCGCATCCGGGGGAGGCCGCGCGCCTGCTGGGTTGTGCCGCCAGCGCCGTGCAGGCCGATCGGCCGGCGGCGGCGCGGGCCCTGGCGCAACGCTATCAGGCGGTGGTCGTGCTCAAGGGCGCGGGAACCCTGTTGGCCAGCCCGGACGGGCAACTGGCGGTGTGCAGCAATGGCCATCCGGCGATGGCCGGTGCCGGCTTTGGTGATGTGCTGGCCGGCCTGATCGGCGCGCTCATGGCGCAGGGCTTGCCGGCCTTCGCCGCCGCGCGGCTGGCGGTGTGGCTGCACGCCCGCGCCGGCGAGCAGCTGGCGCCGCTGGGGCGGGGCCTGGCGGCCAGCGACCTGTTACCGGTGATTCGCCAGCAACTGGAGGCGCATTCGCCATGCCAGGCCTGACGCTGCAGGTAGCGGGCGAGGAGGCCATGCTGGCGCTGGGCGCGCGCCTGGCTGCGGTGACTGCCGGGCATGGCATCGTGTTTCTGCGCGGTGACCTGGGGGCCGGAAAAACCACGCTGTCGCGGGGGCTGCTGCGCGGGCTGGGGCATGTCGGGGCGGTGAAGAGCCCGACTTTTACCCTGGTCGAGCCCTATGAAATCGGTGCGTTGCGGGTATTTCACTTCGACCTGTACCGCCTGGCGGACCCGGAAGAGCTGGAGTTTCTCGGTATTCGCGATTATTTCGCCGAGGACGCGCTGTGCCTGATCGAATGGCCCGAGCGCGGTAGCGGGGTTTTGCCAAAGCCCGACCTGGACATTACCATTAGTCAGCATGCGGGTGGCCGCGACCTGCACTTGCAGCCCGGTACCGAACGTGGCCTGATCTGGTGCGAGGCGCTGAATGGCCCGTCAAATACATAAGAAAGTGGGGTGGTGGGTATGCGCTTGAGCGCGTTGTTGGCCGCATCGTGGCTGCTGCTGGCGAGCAGTGCCGATGCCCTGGCTGCTTCGCAAGTGCGCAGCGTGCGGCTCTGGCGGGCACCGGATAACACCCGGCTGGTTTTCGACCTGAGCGGGCCGGTGCAGCACAGCCTGTTCATTCTCTCCGCGCCGGATCGCATCGTCGTCGACCTCAAGGGCGCCCAGTTGGCAACCAGCCTCGAACAGTTGAGCCTGGCCAACACGCCGATCACCAGCCTGCGTTCCGCGCAAAGAGCGCCTGACGAGTTGCGTCTGGTGATCGACCTGTCTGCCGCGGTCACGCCGAAAAGTTTCTCCCTGGCACCCAACCAGCAGTACGGTAATCGCCTGGTCGTCGACCTGTTCGATGCGGAGGACGCTGCGGCGCCGGTGGTCGCCCCCGCCCCGGCCCCGGTTAACGCACCCGGGGCTGTGCCGGCGCTTGCCAGCCAGCCGGTTGCCAGCGTGCAACCGCCGATGACACAGATCGCTCCGCCCAAGCCGGTGCCGCCTGCCGTGCCCGTGGCGGGGCGCCGCGATGTGATCATCGCCATCGACGCCGGTCATGGTGGCGAGGATCCCGGCGCCCTGGGCCCCAGCGGTGCGCGGGAAAAGAACGTGGTGCTGGCGATTGCCCGGGAATTGCAACGCCAGATCAATGCGCAAAAGGGCTTCCGCGGCGAACTGGTGCGCACCGGCGATTACTTCATTCCCCTGCGCCGGCGCACCGAGATCGCCCGCAACAAGGGTGCCGACCTGTTTGTCTCGATCCATGCCGATGCCGCGCCGCGTGCGGCAGCCTTTGGTGCTTCGGTGTATGCCTTGTCCGATCGCGGGGCGACTTCGGAGACCGCGCGCTGGCTGGCCAACAGCGAGAACCAGTCGGACCTGATCGGCGGTACCGGCAATGTCAGCCTGGATGACAAGGACCGCATGCTGGCGGGGGTGCTGCTCGATCTGTCGATGACGGCCTCGCTGTCCTCCAGCCTGAATGTCGGGCAGAAGGTGCTGGTCAACATGGGGCGGGTCACCCCGCTGCACAAGAAGCGTGTCGAGCAGGCCGGCTTCATGGTGCTGAAGTCGCCGGACATTCCCTCGATCCTGGTGGAAACCGGATTCATCTCCAACCCGAAGGAGTCGGGCAAGCTGGCCACGCAAAGCCACCAGCAAGCGCTGGCGCGCTCGATCACCACCGGGGTGCGCCAGTTCTTCCAGCAGAATCCACCACCGGGAACCTATCTGGCCTGGTTGCGCGACTCCGGCAAGGTGCCGCAGGGGCCGCGCGATCATGTGGTGTCGTCCGGTGAAAGCCTGTCGCTGATCGCCATGCGTTACCAGGTCAGCCTGGCTTCGCTGCGCAGCGCCAATCGCCTGAGCAGCGATACGGTGAAGGTCGGCCAGGTACTGAACATTCCCGCCACGGCATTGGCGGCCCAGCCTTGAGCAATCCGTCCGTGACAGCTGCCGAGCCACGCCGCATCCACCTGCTGAGCCCGCGCCTGGCCAACCAGATTGCTGCCGGCGAGGTGGTTGAACGACCCTCTTCGGTCATCAAGGAGCTGCTGGAAAATAGTCTGGATGCCGGCGCCAGGCGCATCGACGTGGATGTCGAGCAGGGTGGCATCAAGTTGCTGCGAGTGCGTGACGACGGCAGCGGCATCCCGGCCGAAGACTTGCCGCTGGCCCTGGAACGACATGCCACCAGCAAGATCCGCGACCTGGAAGACCTCGAGCGGGTCATGAGCCTGGGGTTCCGCGGCGAAGCCCTGGCCTCGATCAGTTCGGTGTCGCGACTGACCATGACTTCGCGCAGCCTGGAGGCCGAGCAGGCCTGGCAAGTCGAAACCGAAGGGCGCGACATGGCGGCGCGGGTGCAGCCAGCGGCGCACCCGGTGGGTACCACGGTGGAAGTGCGCGACCTGTTCTTCAACACGCCGGCGCGGCGCAAGTTTCTGCGGGCCGAAAAAACCGAGTTCGATCACCTGCAGGAAGTCATCAAGCGCCTGGCCCTGGCGCGTTTCGATGTGGCCTTCAACCTGCGGCATAACGGCAAGAGCGTGCTGGCCCTGCACGAGGCCCCCGATGACCTGACGCGCGCGCGGCGCGTGGCGGCAGTCTGCGGGCCGGGCTTTCTCGAGCAGGCGCTGCCGATCGAGGTCGAGCGCAATGGCTTGCATCTGTGGGGTTGGGTAGGCCTGCCGACCTACTCGCGCAGCCAGGCCGACCTGCAGTACTTCTACGTGAACGGGCGCATGGTGCGCGACAAACTGGTCGTGCATGCCGTGCGCCAGGCCTATCGCGACGTGCTGTACAACGGCCGGCACCCGGTGTTCGTGCTGTTCCTCGAGGTCGATCCGGCAGTCGTCGATGTCAATGTGCATCCGACCAAGCATGAAGTGCGTTTTCGCGAGAGCCGCATGGTGCACGACTTCCTGTACGGCACCCTGCACCGCGCGCTCGGCGATGTACGCCCGGATGACCAGCTGGCGGCGCCGGCGCTGGCTGTTCAGGTGCAACGGCCGAGCGGGCTGGCGGCAGGCGAGTTCGGCCCGCAGGGCGAGATGGGCCTGGCGGCCAATCTGGCCGAGCGGCCAGCCACTGCAGCCGGTTGGCAGGGGGCGGGTGCCGGCTATCAGGGGCAGCGACCGTCAGCTGCGCTGCCGCAGGCCGAGGCTCAGGGTGCCTACCGTGAATTCTTCGCGCCACTGCCAGCCACGGACCCAGCCAGTCTGCCCGAGGGCGGGGCTGATGTGCCGCCGCTGGGCTATGCCCTGGCCCAGCTCAAGGGCATCTATATTCTCGCGGAAAATAGCCATGGGCTGGTGCTGGTGGACATGCACGCCGCCCATGAACGGATCACCTATGAGCGCCTGAAGCTGGCGATGGCCAGTGAAGGGCTGCGCGGCCAGCCGTTGCTGGTGCCGGAGGCGCTGGCGCTCAGCGAGCGCGAGGCGGATTGCGCCGAAGAGCATGCGCAGTGGTTTCAGCGCCTGGGCTTCGAGCTGCAGCGGCTGGGCCCGGAGAGCCTGGCCATTCGCCAGGTTCCGGCGTTGCTCAAGCAGGCCGAGGCCACCGGGCTGGTGCGCGATGTGCTGGCCGACCTGCTCGAATATGGCAGTAGCGACCGGATCCAGGCACACCTCAACGAGTTGCTCGGCACCATGGCGTGTCACGGCTCGGTGCGGGCCAACCGGCGCTTGAGCATTCCGGAGATGAATGGCCTGCTGCGCGATATGGAGCAGACCGAGCGCAGCGGCCAGTGCAACCATGGCCGGCCAACCTGGACGCAACTGGGCCTGGATGATCTGGATCGCCTGTTCCTGCGTGGTCGCTGATGTCCAGCCCGTTGCCACCGGCAATCTTCCTCATGGGCCCCACCGCCGCCGGCAAGACCGACCTGGCGCTGGAGCTTGCGCGGCATCTGCCTTGTGAGTTGATCAGCGTTGATTCGGCACTGGTCTATCGCGGCATGGATATTGGTACCGCCAAGCCGGACCGGCAGACGCTGCTCGAGTTTCCGCATCGGCTGATCGATATCCGCGACCCGCTGGAGAGTTATTCGGCCGCGGACTTTCGCCGCGATGCGTTGCAGGCGATGGCGGAAATCAGCGCGCGTGGGCGCATTCCGCTGCTGGTCGGCGGCACCATGCTGTATTTCAAGGCGCTGGAAGAAGGGCTGGCGGACATGCCGGCGGCGGATCCGGGGGTGCGTGCCGAGCTGGAGGCGTTGGCCGCGAGCGCGGGATGTCAGGCCCTGCACCGGGAGTTGCAGGTCATTGATCCGCAGTCGGCGCAGCGTATCCATCCGAATGACCCGCAGCGCCTGATTCGTGCGCTCGAGGTGTATCGCGTCAGCGGTCTGACCATGACCCAGCACCGCGAACTGCAGAAAACCGCGCAGGGCACTGCTGCCGGCGGGCTGCCCTATGCCGTTGCGCGGCTGGCCATCGCGCCAGTGCAGCGGCAATTGCTGCATGAGCGGATTGCCCAGCGCTTCCGGCACATGCTCGGGCAGGGTTTCATCGCCGAAGTGGAGGCACTGCGCCAGCGCGGCGACCTGCATCCCGGGCTGCCCTCCATGCGTTCGGTTGGTTATCGCCAGGTCTGGGATTATCTTGAGGGCCGCCTGAGCCTGGCAGAACTGGAGTTGCGTGGCATCATTGCCACCCGGCAGTTGGCCAAGCGGCAATTTACCTGGCTGCGCGGCTGGGAGGACTTGCACTGGCTCGACAGCCTGGCTGACGATAATCTGCCACGCGCCTTGAAATACCTGAATTCCGCCACAATATTGGCTGGGTAACACTGATTTGCCGTCTATTCTTTGGGGCGGCAGCATGCTTTTGCTGCAATAACTTTCGATTGTTTGAGGAGTGCAACACATGTCAAAAGGGCATTCGCTACAAGACCCTTACCTGAATACCCTGCGCAAGGAGCGCGTGCCGGTATCCATCTATCTGGTCAACGGCATCAAGCTGCAAGGCCAGATCGAATCATTCGACCAGTTCGTGATTTTGCTGAAGAACACTGTCAGCCAGATGGTCTACAAGCACGCCATTTCTACCGTGGTTCCCAGTCGTCCGGTGCGCCTGCCGGCTGGCCCGGAAACGGAAGACGAGCTCCCGGTCGAGCCGGGCAACTTCTGATTTAGGGGGCTGCGTTGTTCTTCGAACGCCCGGGTGGTGGTGAGCGGGCCGTCCTGGTCCATCTGGAGGGCCAGGAGCCCGGGGTTCGTGAAGATCCCCAGGAGTTTCAGGAGCTGGCGTTGTCTGCCGGCGCCGAGGCGGTGGCTTTTTTCCGGGTGCCGCGCAGTCAGCTGACCGCGAAGTACCTGATCGGCAGTGGCAAGGTCGACGAGTTGCGCCAACTGGTGCAAGCGGCGCAGGTAGAACTGGTGATCTTCAATCACACGCTCACGCCCAGCCAGGAGCGCAACCTGGAACGGGCTCTCGAGTGCCGTGTGCTTGACCGAACCGGCCTGATTCTGGATATCTTTGCCCAGCGCGCGCGCACCCATGAAGGCAAACTGCAGGTCGAACTGGCCCAGCTTGACCACATGAGCACCCGCCTGGTGCGCGGCTGGACCCACCTGGAGCGCCAGAAAGGCGGTATCGGCCTGCGTGGGCCGGGTGAAACCCAGCTGGAAACCGACCGGCGTCTGCTACGCGTGCGTATCCGCCAGATCAAGCAGCGCCTGGAGACGGTACGCAGCCAGCGCGAGCAGGCGCGTCGCGGCCGCCGCCGGGCAGAGCTGCCGGCAGTGTCGCTGGTGGGCTACACCAACGCCGGCAAGTCCACCCTGTTCAATGCGCTGACCGGCTCCGAGGTGTATGCCGCCGATCAGCTGTTTGCCACCCTGGATCCGACCTTTCGCCGCCTTGATCTGGACGATCTTGGCCCGGTGGTGCTGGCCGATACGGTCGGCTTCATCCGTCACCTCCCGCACAAGCTGGTCGAAGCCTTTCGGGCGACACTCGAGGAGTCCAGCAACGCCGATCTGCTGCTGCACGTGATCGATGCTCACGAGCCGGAGCGGCAGTTGCAGATCGAGCAGGTATTGGCCGTGCTGGCGGAAGTGGGTGCCGCTGAAATACCGCTGCTCGAGGTCTACAACAAGCTCGACCTGCTCGAAGGGATCGAACCGCATATCCAGCGCGACGCCAGTGGCCGTCCCGAACGGGTCTGGTTGTCGGCACGGGACGGGCGTGGTCTGGATCTGCTGCGCCAGGCGATTGCCGAGTTGCTCGGCGAGGAACTGTTTGTCGGTACACTGCAATTGCCGCAGCGCCTGGGCCGCTTGCGTGCGCAGCTGTTTAGCGCCGGGGCGGTGCTGCGCGAGTCGCACGACGAGGCTGGCGAGTCGCTGCTGGAGGTGCGTCTGCCGCGCTCCGAGTTGAACCGCCTGATCACCCGCGAAGGACTGCAACCCGCTGAATTCATCGAGCAACACACTTTGCAATAATGCCTGGCGCAGCGTCTTTGGCGCTGGGGTCCGGCATTCGGTAGCATTGGCCGGCGTGTCATCGACACGTCTTAGCTTTTTATTCTATGGAGAGCGCTATGGCTTGGAATGAGCCCGGTGGCAACTCGAACAATCAAGACCCCTGGGGTGGCCGCAAAGGTGGCGGCCGTCAGGGGCCGCCAGATCTGGATGAGGCGTTTCGCAAGCTGCAGGAAAGCCTGGGCAATATTTTTGGCGGGGGCAAGCCGCGCAATGGCGACGCAGCCCAGGGCGGCGGTTACAGCCTGCTGCTGCTCGGCCTGGTCCTGTTGGCGGCGATCTGGCTGTACAGCGCGGTGTATGTCGTCGACGAGCAGGAGCAGGCAGTGGTGCTGCGCTTCGGCAAGTATCACGAGACGGTCGGACCGGGTCTGAATTTCTATTTCCCGCCGATCGACAAGAAGTTCCAGGAAAACGTCAAGGGCGAGCGCACCTACTCCAAGGTCGGGCAGATGCTCACCGAAGATGAAAACATTGTCGAAGTTCCGCTGACCGTGCAATACAAGATCAGCAACCTGGAGGACTTTGTGCTCAAGGTTGACTCGCCGGAGAACAGCCTTCGCCAGGCGACCGAAAGCGCCCTGCGCCATGTGGTCGGCTCGACCGAAATGGATCAGGTGCTGACCGAGGGCCGCGAGGTGATGGGCAATGAGGTGCAGGCGCGCCTGCAGAGCTTCCTCAACAACTATGGCACCGGTATCCAGGTTACCCAGGTGAACATCCAGCGGGCCGCGGCGCCGGCCGAGGTCAAGGATGCCTTCGATGATGTAACCCGTGCCCGTGAAGACGAGCAGCGCGAGAAGAATCAGGCCGAGGCCTACGCCAACAGCGTGGTTCCCGAGGCGCGCGGCCAGGCGCAGCGCGCCATCGAGGATGCCAGTGGCTACCGCGATGAAGTCATTGCTCGTGCCGAAGGTGAGGCGCAGCGCTTCAGCAAGCTGGTTGCCGAGTATCGCAAGGCTCCGGAAGTCACCCGTGAGCGTCTGTATATCGACACCATGCAGGAAGTGCTGAGCAACTCCAGCAAGGTGCTGGTGAGTGGCAACAAGGGGCAGAACCTGCTCTACCTGCCGCTGGACAAGATGATGGATGGACGCGGCAAGCCGCTGGTCAATCCGGCGGATAGCGCAGCAGGTGCCGATGGCAGCTCGCGCCCGACGATTGATCTGCAGCGTGATGCGCGTGCCAGGGAGAGTCGCTGATGAGCAATAAATCATTGTTGGCGCTGATTGGCGGCGTTGTGCTGGCCATCGTGGGCTGGAACAGCTTCTACGTGATTGCCCAGACCGAGCGGGCCGTATTGCTGCAGTTCGGTCGCATCGTGCAGGACAACGTGCAGCCCGGCGTGCACTTCAAGATTCCCTACGTCAACCAGGTGCGCAAGTTCGATGGTCGCCTGCTGACCCTGGATTCGCCCGCGCAGCGCCTGCTGACTCTGGAGAAGAAGGCGGTGATCGTCGATGCCTATGCCAAGTGGCGGGTTGCCGATGCCGGGACCTACTACACCGCAACTTCCGGGCTCAAGCAGATTGCCGATGACCGCTTGTCGCAGCGTCTGGTCTCCGGGCTGTCCAACCAGTTCGGCAAGCGCACCTTGCATGAAGTGGTGTCCGGCGAGCGTGATGCGCTGATGGCCGATATCACCTCCAACCTCAACCGCATGGCGCAGAAGGAGCTGGGCATCGAGGTGGTCGATGTGCGGGTCAAAGCCATCGACCTGCCCAAAGAGGTCTATCGCAGCGTGTTCGAGCGGATGGCCTCGGAGCGTGAGCGGGAAGCCCGCGAACACCGCGCCAAGGGTCGCGAGCTGGCCGAGGGCATTCGGGCGGATGCCGACCGGCAGAAGCGCGTGATTGTCGCCGAGGCCTATCGGGAAGCCGAGCAGACCCGCGGTGACGGTGATGCGCGCGCCTCCGAGATCTACGCCAAGGCGTTTGGCCAGGATCAGGAGTTCTACGCGTTCTACCGCAGCCTGAAGGCTTACCGTGAAAGCTTCGCGGACAAGACCGACGTGCTGGTGCTGGATCCGGCCAACGAGTTCTTCCGCTACATGGAAAAATCCAGGCCCTGACCGGACTGAAGTCATTCTGGCAGCCGCAAGGCTGTCGGGGTGATCTCAAGGCAAACTGTGTTACCATTCCTCAGCCGGGAAAATCCCGGCTTTTTTGCGTCTGTGGGGTTCATGTGAGTGGCTGGCATGTGGCAGGAAGTCGGCGTAGCGCTGTGTCTGGTGCTGGTGCTTGAGGGCATCCTGCCGTTTCTCGCCCCGCGCCGCTGGCGCGAAACGGTGCTGCAGCTGGCTCGACTGCCAGACCGACACTTGCGCCTCATCGGGCTGGCCTGCATGTTGCTCGGCACGGCCGCCCTGTATTGGCTTCACTGAAGGCTTGCCGCCCTGATCGATAGAGGAAAAGGCGTTATGGCAACGATAGACCGCTGGCTGCTGCCAGATGGCATCGAAGAAGTACTGCCGCCCGAAGCGGCGAGTATCGAGTCGGCCCGACGGCGTGTGCTCGACCTTTTTCAGTGCTGGGGATATGAGCTGGTCATCACCCCGCACATTGAATACATCGAATCACTCCTGAGTGGCGCCGGCCAGGATCTTGACCTGCGTACCTTCAAGGTGACGGATCCGCAATCCGGTCGGCTGATCGGTTTTCGTGCGGACATCACGCCACAAGTGGCGCGCATAGATGCGCATTCATTGCGCCGCGAAGGCCCCAGTCGACTGTGCTACGCCGGTAGCGTGCTGCACGCGCGGCCGCGGGCGCTTTCGACCTCGCGCAGTCCGATCCAGCTGGGTGCCGAGCTGTATGGCGATCCCAGCCCGGCCAGCGATGTCGAGGTGATCAGTCTGCTGCTGGAGGTGCTGGAGCTGGCCCGGGTGGCGGACGTGCACCTAGATCTCGGGCATGTCGGCATCTACCGCGGCCTGGCGAAGGCTGCCGGGCTCTCGGGGGAAACCGAGCAGCAGCTGTTTGATGCCCTGCAGCGCAAGGCACTGGATGAAGTGGAGCAGCTGACCGCCGGACTGCCGGCGAATCTGGCCAACATGCTGCAGTCGCTGGCCGAGTTGTGCGGCGGCCGGGAAGTGCTCGAACTGGCGCAGGCGTGCCTGGTCGAGGCTCCGGAAGAGGTGCATTGCGCGCTTGACGAGCTGCTGGCGATTGCCGATGCCCTCGAGTTGCGCTATCCCGAAGTGCCGCTGTATTTCGATCTCGGCGAGTTGCGCGGCTACCACTATCACACCGGTGTGGTCTTTGCGGCGTTCCTGCCGGGGGTTGGCCAGTCGATTGCCCAGGGCGGGCGTTATGACGATATCGGCGCCGACTTCGGCCGGGCCCGTCCGGCCACCGGCTTTTCCACCGATCTGAAGACCCTGGTGACGCTCGGCCAGCGCCCGGAAGATGCTCCGCTACCGGGAGTCTGGGCCCCGGATGTGCATGACCTGTACCTGTGGAAAGAAATTCAACGGTTGCGCCGCGAGGGCTTGAAGGTGCTGCAGGCGTTGCCTGGACAGGACCTGGCGGCGGCCGTCGTGGCCGGCTGCGATCGCCAGCTGGTGCTGCAAGATGGCCGCTGGCAACTGGCGCCAGTGGCGTCCTGATAGAGATTTGCCGGTACAGCCGGCTGCTGAACTTGCTAAGAGGGCAACTGTAATGGGTAAGAATGTCGTCGTCCTGGGCACCCAATGGGGTGATGAAGGCAAAGGCAAGATCGTCGATCTGCTGACGGATCAGGCGGCTGCCGTGGTGCGCTTTCAGGGCGGCCACAACGCAGGGCACACACTGGTTATCGATGGCGAAAAAACCGTTTTGCACCTGATTCCGTCCGGAATCTTGCGCGAAGGTGTTGAGTGCCTGATCGGCAACGGCGTGGTAGTGGCGCCGGATGCGCTGCTGCGCGAGATTACCAACCTGGAGCAGAAAGGTGTGCCGGTGCGCGAGCGCCTGCGGATCAGCTCCGCGTGTACCCTGATTCTGCCGTATCACGTGGCGCTCGACCAGGCGCGCGAGAAGGCGCGTGGCGATGCCAAAATCGGCACCACCGGGCGTGGTATCGGCCCGGCCTACGAGGACAAGGTGGCGCGCCGCGGCTTGCGGATTGGCGACCTGTTCCATCGCGAGCGCTTTGCCGCCAAGCTGAAAGAGTTGCTGGACTACCACAACTTTGTCCTGCAGCACTATTACAAGGAGCCGGCAGTCGATTTCCAGCAGACGCTGGATGAAGCGCTGGGCTATGCCGAGATCATCAAGCCGATGGTGATCGATGTGACGGCCCGCCTGCACCAGCTGCGCCGGGAAGGGGCCTACATCATGTTCGAGGGGGCCCAGGGCTCCCTGCTCGACATCGATCATGGCACTTACCCGTTCGTCACCAGCTCCAGTACCACGGCTGGCGGCACGGCTACCGGTTCGGGCTTCGGGCCGCTGTACCTGGATTACATCCTCGGCATCACCAAGGCCTACACCACGCGCGTGGGCTCCGGGCCGTTCCCGACCGAGCTGTTTGACGACGTGGGCGCGCGCCTGGCCAAGCGTGGCCATGAATTTGGTTCGACCACCGGGCGCGCGCGCCGGTGTGGCTGGTTTGACGCGGTAATCCTGCGTCGCGCCATCGAGATCAACAGTATTTCCGGTCTGTGCCTGACCAAGCTGGATGTGCTGGATGGCCTGGAGACCATTCGCATCTGCACCGGCTACCAGGATCAGAATGGCGATCTGCTGGTCGATGCGCCGACCGATGCCGACAGCTACCAGGGTCTGCAACCGGTATACGAGGAAATAGCCGGCTGGAGCGAGTCGACCGTGGGTGCGCGAACGCTGGAAGAGTTGCCGGCCAATGCGCGGGCGTATATCCGCCGTGTCGAGGAGCTGGTCGGAGCGCCGATCGATATCGTGTCGACTGGCCCCGACCGTAACGAAACCATCGTTCTGCGCCATCCTTACGCCTGATCCGCTGCCGATTGCTGTGGGGTTGCCGTGCAACCGTGCAGCAATCGGCGCGATGGCAAACTGGATGCGGGAACAGCGGAGTGTTAAGCGGTTTTGGATTTTCCGGATGCAGAAAAGACAAAACCGAGCCGGAGCTCGGTTTTGTCTTGAATTTGGTGCCCAGGAGAAGACTCGAACTTCCACGGTGTTGCCACCGCTAGGACCTGAACCTAGTGCGTCTACCAATTCCGCCACCTGGGCGTTGAGAGTGATGATTGCTCACCGCTTTCAACTACAACAACGTTGCCGTCGCTGTGGGGGCGCAATATACGGATCCGATATTTGCTTGTAAACCCCGATTGCAAAAAAATTTAATGTCAGTGGAAAGCTGACCTGAATGCCGTTTTCGCGCTTCAATACGCGCAGGGCATTGTCCCAACCATGAACAAAGGTGAATTTACTTAATGGCCGATTGGCAAACCCTCGATCCCGAGGCCGCCCGCGAGGCGGAAAAATACGAAAATCCGATACCCAGCCGTGAGCTGATTCTCAAGCATCTGAGCGAGCGCGGTGCGCCGGCCAGTCGAGAGCAGTTGCTGGAAGAATTCGGGCTGACCACGGACGAGCAGCTGGAAGCACTGCGCCGACGACTGCGCGCCATGGAGCGCGACGGGCAACTGATTTTTACCCGTCGTGGCACCTACGCCCCGGTGGACAAGCTGGACCTGATTTGCGGACGGGTCAGCGGGCACCGTGACGGGTTTGGTTTTCTGGTGCCGGATGACGGCAGCGAAGACCTGTTTCTCGGCCCGGCGCAGATGCGCCTGGTGTTCGATGGTGATCGCGCGCTGGCCCGGGTTTCCGGGCTGGACCGTCGCGGCCGGCGTGAAGGCGCGATCGTCGAAGTCATCGTGCGGGCGCACGAGAGCATCGTTGGCCGCTACTACGAAGAAAGCGGGATTGGCTTCGTGATCCCGGATAACCCGAAGATCCAGCAGGAAGTGCTGATCTCCCAGGGACGTGCCGGCAACGCCAAGGTCGGCCAGTTCGTCGAGGTGAAGATCACCCACTGGCCAACCCCGCGCTTCCAGCCGCAGGGCGATATCGTCGAGGTGGTCGGCAACTACATGGCGCCGGGCATGGAAATCGACGTGGCGCTGCGCAGCTACGATATTCCGCATGTGTGGCCGCAGGCGGTGGTCAAGGAAGCCGCCAAGCTCAAGCCCGAAGTGGAAGACAAGGACAAGGAAAAGCGTGTCGACCTGCGTCATTTGCCGTTCGTCACCATCGATGGCGAGGATGCCCGCGACTTCGATGACGCGGTGTATTGCGAAAGGAACAGTTCGGCCTGGAAGCTGTTTTCCGGTGGCTGGAAGCTGTATGTCGCCATCGCCGACGTCTCGCATTACGTCAAGGTGGGTTCGGCGCTGGACGAGGAGGCGCAGAACCGCGGCAACTCGGTGTATTTCCCCGAGCGCGTGGTGCCGATGCTGCCGGAGGAGCTGTCCAACGGGTTGTGCTCGCTGAACCCGCACGTCGATCGCCTGGCCATGGTCTGCGAGATGACCATCTCCAAGCTCGGCAAACTGGTGGATTACCAGTTCTACGAAGCAGTCATTCACTCCCATGCGCGCCTGACCTACAACAAGGTCAGCGCCATGCTCGAGCAGCCCAAGAGCGGTGAAGGCAAGGCCCTGCGTGGCGAGTATGCCGAAGTGCTGCCGCACCTCAAGCAGCTGTATGCGCTGTATCAGGTGCTGCTGGCGGCCCGCCACGAGCGTGGCGCCATCGATTTCGAGACCCAGGAAACCCGCATCATCTTCGGTAGCGGGCGCAAGATTGCCGAGATCAAGCCGACCCAGCGCAACGATGCGCACAAGCTGATCGAGGAGTGCATGCTGGCGGCCAACGTCGCCACCGCGCAATTCATGCGCCGGCACGAGATCCCGTCGCTGTACCGGGTGCACGATGGCCCGCCACCGGAGCGCCTGGAGAAACTCAAGGCCTTTCTCACCGAGCTCGGCCTGTCGTTGCATCGGGGCAAGGATGGTCCGTCGCCCAAGGATTACCAGAAGCTGCTGGAGAGCATCCGCGAGCGACCGGATTTCCACTTGATCCAGACGGTCATGCTGCGTTCGCTGAGCCAGGCGGTCTATAGCGCCGACAACAATGGCCACTTTGGCCTGAATTACGAGGCCTATACCCACTTCACCTCGCCGATCCGGCGCTACCCCGACTTGCTGGTGCATCGCGCCATTCGCAGCGTGGTGCGTTCCAAGCTGGATACGCCGCATGTGCAGCGCGCCGGTGCGCCGGCAATCCCGAAAGCGCGCATCTATCCGTATGACGAAGCGGCGCTGGAGCAGCTCGGCGAGCAGTGCTCGATGACCGAGCGGCGTGCCGATGAGGCAACCCGTGACGTGGTCAACTGGCTCAAGTGCGAGTTCATGAAGGACCGCGTCGGCGAAAGCTTCCCCGGGGTCATCACCGCGGTCACCGGCTTCGGCCTGTTCGTCGAGCTGCGCGAAATCTATGTCGAGGGTCTGGTGCATGTCACCGCGTTGCCGGGCGACTATTACCACTTCGATCCGGTTCACCATCGGTTGTCGGGTGAGCGCAGCGGCCGCAGCTTCCGCCTGGGTGACAGCGTGGAAGTGACCGTCATGCGCGTCGATCTGGACGAGCGCAAGATCGACTTCGAGTTGTCGCAGGCTGCCGCAGGCGCTGCGCCGCAGGGGCGTTCGCGCAGCGCCGCAGCGGCCACCGGCAAGGCTGGCGGGCGTGGCAAGGTGGAGCGCGCTCCAGCCAGCGGCAAGCCGGCTGGCGGCAATACCGATGTGCAGAAAAGTCGCGAGATCAAGAAGGCGCTGCTGTCTGGCTCCAAGGGTGGCGGCAAGCCTGGCAGGGCCGGCGCGGCCAAGGCTGCACCGGCACGTGCGGAGAAGGGCGCGTCGGCGTCGCGCCAGGGAGCCGCTGCGCCGGCTGCGGGCAAGCCACGCAAGCGCAAGGCCAAGCCATGAGTGACCTGGAGAAGGTCTTTGGCGTGCACGCCGTCGAGGCATTGCTGCGCCATCACCCGAAGCGGGTCAAGCAACTGTGGCTGGCGGAAAGCCGCAATGATCCGCGGGTCAGGACCCTGCTCGAGCTGGCCGGGCCGGCACGCGTACCGGTAGGGCACAAGGATCGGCGCGAGCTGGATGAGTGGGCGGAAGGCGTGCACCAGGGGGTCGTGGCCGAGGTCAGCCCCAGCCAGGTTTGGGGCGAGGCCATGCTCGAGGAATTGCTCGACCGCCGCGAAGGCGTGCCCTTGCTGCTGGTCCTCGACGGGGTGACCGATCCGCACAACCTGGGCGCCTGTCTGCGCACCGCCGATGCCGCCGGCGCGCTGGCCGTCATCGTGCCCAAGGACAAGTCGGCAACCCTGAATGCCACCGTGCGCAAGGTCGCCTGCGGCGCGGCTGAAGTGATTCCGCTGGTTGCCGTGACCAACCTGGCGCGCACCCTGGAGAAACTGCAGCAGCGTGGCCTGTGGCTGGTTGGCACGGCCGGCGAGGCAGAGCAGGAGCTGTACCAGCAGGACCTGACCGGTCCGATCGTGCTGGTGATGGGCGCCGAGGGCAAGGGCATGCGCCGCCTGACGCGCGATTTGTGCGACTTCCTGGTGCGCCTGCCGATGGCTGGCAGCGTCAGCAGCCTGAATGTCTCGGTGGCAACCGGCATCTGCCTGTTCGAGGCGCTGCGCCAGCGCAAGCAGGCTGTCGGCAAGGCCTGAACGCTCGCCGCAGGTGCTTGTTGCGGCGCGCGCAGCTGTACAAATAATCGCCAGTTTTCCTTGCGTCGGCAGGGGGCCTTCTCTAGAATGGCGCCCCTTGCCGTGCGGGCAGGCTCTTTTGTGCCTTCCCGCCGGCAAGTCAAACGAAACATTCACTCCTTGCCTGACCGGATGTCCCGGCAGGCTACAACCCGTAAGGAGCAATTATGCGTCATTACGAAATCGTGTTCCTGGTCCACCCGGATCAGAGCGAACAAGTCGGCGGCATGGTCGAGCGTTACACCAAGCTGATCGAAGAAGACGGCGGTAAAGTTCACCGCCTGGAAGACTGGGGCCGTCGTCAACTGGCCTATGCCATCAACAACATTCACAAGGCTCACTACGTGATGCTGAATGTTGAGTGCACCGGCAAAGCCCTGGCTGAACTGGAAGATAACTTCCGCTATAACGATGCCGTTCTTCGTAACCTGGTCATCCGTCGCGATGAAGCCGTTGTCGGCCCGTCCGAGATGCTCAAGGCTGAGGAAAATCGCAGCGATCGCCGCGAGCGCCGTGAGCGCGTTGAAACTGACGTAGCCGATGATGGCGACGACAGCGATAGCGACAGCGACAACGCTGACGAGTAATCCAAGGATCTATTGAGGAGCCACTGTTATGGCACGTTTCTTCCGTCGTCGTAAATTCTGCCGTTTCACCGCTGAAGACGTGAAAGAGATCGATTACAAAGATCTCAACACCCTGAAGGCCTATGTTTCCGAAACCGGCAAGATTGTCCCTAGCCGTATTACCGGTACCAAAGCCAAGTATCAGCGTCAGCTGGGCACCGCCATCAAGCGCGCCCGTTTCCTGGCCCTGCTGCCCTACACCGACAGCCACGGTCATTGATTGCTGACGGTCGACACAGGTAAAGGATAAAACGCATGCGCGCCCTGGCTGAGTTCATCATGCGCGGCCGCATGCAGGCCACCCTGGTGGTGGCGGCTGCTGCAGCCCTGCCGATGCTGTTCTGGCTGGGTGCTGCTGCAGGCAGTCTGGTGCTGTTGCGGCGCGGCCTGAGTGATGCCCTGGGCATCCTCGTCTGGGCCCTGTTGCCGGCACTGGTCTGGTGGTATTTCGGCGAACCGCGCACCCTGCTGGTGTTGCTCGGCACGCTTGGTCTGGCTCTGGTGCTGCGCAGCAGTGCCTCCTGGCCTCGGGTGTTGCTGCTCAGCGTTGGTCTGGGGGTGGTCTACAGCCTGGTGCTGGGATCACTGTTCGGCGAGTTGATTGCCGCCACGGTTAGCGAGTTACAGGCGCTGTTGCCGAAGCTGCTCGAAGGTGTCTACGAGCAGCTGTCGGTGGCAGAACGGGCCAAACTGGAAAGCCTGCTGGCTCCGGTGATGGTCGGCCTGATGGCTGCGGTGTTGCAGGCGGTGAGTTTGCTGGCCCTGGTACTGGGGCGTTACTGGCAGGCGCTGCTCTACAACCCGGGTGGTTTTGGTCGCGAATTTCGCGCACTGAGGCTGCCCGCACCGCTGGCGATCGGGTTGCTGCTGGTGATGCTGGTTGCGCCGAATTTTGGCGTCCAGCTGGCCATGCTGATGCCGCTGTGCAGTGTCGCCCTGGCATTTGCCGGTCTGGCGCTGCTGCACGGTCTGGTGGCACAGGGTCAGTCGGGCCGGTTTTGGCTGGTGGGGCTGTATGTATCGCTGCTGCTGTTTATGCAGCTGGTTTTTCCGTTACTGGTGATGTTGGCCGTAGTCGACAGTCTGATTGATTTTCGCCGGCGCCTGGCTCCAAAAAATGGTGCAGGTCCGGCGAATGGTGAAGGTTAAAAGTTAAGAGGTAAGACTCAAATGGAAGTCATCCTGCTAGAAAAGATCGCCAACCTGGGCAACCTGGGCGACAAAGTGAACGTCAAGTCGGGCTATGGCCGCAATTTCCTGCTGCCACAGCGCAAGGCGACTGCTGCCACTGCTGAAAACATCGCTGCTTTCGAGCTGCGTCGTGCCGAGCTGGAAAAAGCTGCTGCCGAGAAGAAAGCTTCGGCTGAAGCGCGTGCTGCCCAGCTGAACGAACTGCAAATCAGCATCCCGGCGGTGGCCGGTGATGAAGGCAAGCTGTTCGGTTCGATCGGTACTACCGACATCGCTGAGGCAATTACTGCCGCTGGCGTTGAAGTAGAAAAAAGCGAAATACGCATGCCGAATGGCACCATTCGCAACCTGGGTGAATTCGATATCAATGTGCACCTGCACACTGACGTCGAGGCTACCGTCAAAGTGGTTGTGGTGGCTGGTTAAGTCATTCGTCCAGCGGGCTTGCGCGCAAGCGCCGGCCTGCTGACAATCGGGCACGTCATTGCGCAAGCGATGCCGTGCCCTTTGTCTTTTAGCCCCGGATTTTGTTGTATGCCCGCCATATACCGGTTTCCCGGCGGGCACGGCTGAGGCGAGCGGCCTTGCCAGTCATTCTTTGCGGACCCCGAGTGCCATGAACGATATCAGCAGCCCCCAGCAGTACGACCTCGAGACCGCCGCGCTCAAGGTGCCACCGCATTCGATCGAGGCGGAGCAGTCGGTGCTGGGCGGCCTGATGCTGGATAACAATGCCTGGGAACGCGTGCTCGACCAGGTCTCCGATGGTGACTTCTACCGGCATGACCACCGGCTGATCTTCCGCGCCATCGCCAAGCTGGCCGAGCGCAACCATCCCTTCGATGTGGTCACCCTGTCCGAGCAACTGGACAAGGAAGGTCAGCTGGCACAGACCGGCGGGCTGGCCTATCTCGGTGAGCTGGCGAAGAACACCCCGTCGGTGGCCAACATCAAGGCTTACGCGCAGATCATTCGCGAGCGCGCCACCCTGCGCCAGCTGATCGGCGTGAGCAACGAGATCGCCGGCAGCGCCTATGCCCCGCAAGGGCGCAGCGGCGACGAAGTGCTGGATGAAGCGGAACGCCTGATCTTCCAGATTGCCGAGGCGCGGCCCAAGTCCGGCGGGCCAATAGCGCTCAACGAGATCCTGGCCAAGGCGATCGACCGCATCGATACGCTGTTCAACAGCAACGATTCGATTACCGGGATCAGCACCGGGTTTACCGACCTGGATGCCAAGACCAGCGGCCTGCAGCCGGCCGACCTGATCATCGTTGCCGGGCGGCCGTCGATGGGCAAGACCACCTTCGCCATGAACCTGGTCGAGAGCGCGGTGTTGCGCAGTGACAAGGCGGTGCTGGTGTACTCGCTGGAGATGCCTGCCGAGTCGCTGATCATGCGTATGCTCTCGTCGCTGGGGCGGATCGACCAGACCAAGGTGCGTTCCGGGCAGATGGAAGACGATGACTGGCCGCGCCTGACCTCGGCGGTCAACCTGCTGCAGGATCGCAAGCTGTTCATCGATGACACTGCCGGTATCTCGCCGTCGGAAATGCGTGCGCGCACCCGCCGCCTGGTGCGCGAGCACGGCGAGCTGGGGCTGATCATGGTCGACTACCTGCAACTGATGCAGCTCGGCGGCAAGGGCGGGGAAAACCGCACCAACGAGATTTCCGAGATTTCCCGCTCGCTGAAAGGCCTGGCCAAGGAATTCAACTGCCCGGTGGTGGCGCTGTCGCAGCTCAACCGCTCGCTGGAGCAGCGGCCAAACAAGCGCCCGGTGAACTCCGACTTGCGCGAGTCTGGTGCTATCGAGCAGGACGCCGACGTGATCATGTTCGTCTACCGCGACGAGGTCTACAACCCGGAGACCGAGTACAAGGGCATCGCCGAGATCATCATCGGCAAGCAGCGGAACGGTCCGATTGGCGCGATCAAGCTGGCCTTCCTCGGCAAATACACGCGCTTCGAAAACCTCGCGCCGGGCAGCTACCAGTTCGACGAAGAATAGCGCTGCTGGCGGGCTGAGGGCCTTCATGCAAACGGGCGTCCGGCCTTTGGCCGGGACGCTCGTCTTGTTTGTACCGGCCGGCGTTCAGCTGCGCCGGGCGACGATATAGCGCGCCAGTTCGCGCAACGGTTCGGCGCGCGGGCCAAACGGCTGCAGGGCTGCCAGGGCCTGTGCGCAGAGGTCCTGGGCATAGGCCTTGGCCGCAGCCATGCCGAGCAGTGCCGGATAGGTCGGCTTGTCGCGGGCGATGTCGGCGCCCTGACGCTTGCCGAGGGTGGCGGTATCGCTCTCGACATCGAGAATGTCGTCCTGGACCTGAAACGCCAGGCCGATGGCCCGGGCATAGTCCTGCAGGGCGTCCAGGCTCGCGGCGTCGGCCTTGCCGCTGGCCAGTGCGCCCAGTTGCACGCTGGCCTCGATCAGCGCGCCGGTCTTGTGCCGGTGCATCTGCTCGAGCGCGCGCTGGTCGAGCTTGCGGCCCACGGCGGCGAGGTCGATGGCCTGGCCGCCGACCATGCCGGCCGGCCCCGCCGCGCGGCTCAGGGTGCCAAGCATGCGCAGCCGGGTGGCAGCGTCCAGCGGGTCGCCACGGCTAGCACTGAGCACCTCGAACGCCAGGCTCTGCAGGGCATCGCCGGCAAGAATCGCGCTGGCCTCGTCGAAGGCCTTGTGGGTGGTGGGCTGGCCGCGGCGCAGGTCATCGTCGTCCATTGCCGGCAAGTCGTCGTGTACCAGTGAATAGGCGTGAATCAGTTCCACCGCACAGGCGGCGGCGTCGGCCTGCGCCGCTGCGCCATCCAGCGCCTCGCAGGCCGCGTAGACCAGCAGCGGACGGACCCGCTTGCCACCATTCATCACGCTGTAGCGCATGGCCGCGTAGAGTTGCTGCAGTTCGTCGTGCGGGGCAATGAACAGTGGTTCCAGGGCGGCATCGACACGTGCCTGGGCGCGCTGCTGGTAGCTGTCAATCATGCCTCGTCGTCCGTGCTGAAGGGCGCCTCGCTCAATTCGCCGTCGCGTTCCAGCAGCAGCTGCACCTTCTGTTCGGCCTGGAGCAGCGCCGACTGGCATTCACGGCTCAGGCGAATGCCCTGCTCGAAGGTGGTCAGCGAGTCCTCAAGGGATAGCTCGCCGTTTTCCAGGCGCTCAACCAGCGTTTGCAGTTCGGCGAGGGCGTGTTCGAAATCGGGTGTGGTCTTCTTGCGGGCCATGGGCAGGGTCTCGGCAGGCGGGCAACCGGCGCGACACTAGCAGAGCCGGGCAGTCCGGGCAAATTGGGCAGACCGCGCGCAGCCCGGACGGCTATTGCCGGCAGCAGCAACCGGCGGCCAAGCCCGGCGAACGGCTTGCCCAGCCTGTGCACAGCGCCGATTCGGCGCATCACCTGCATCGATCACCTGCCATTCGGCGGTCGGGAAAGGCTTGCCCTCGGGCGAGCATGGGGCTATCACAATCAACTCACCCTTCATTTCACTGCGCCACCGGGAGTTCGCCATGTCTGCCCATCTCAACCGTCAGTTCCTGCTTGCCCAGCGCCCCCAGGGCCTGCCCAGCCGCGACACCTTCAGCTACGTGGAGACCAGCGTCGGCGAACCGGGGCCGGGGCAGATCCTGGTCAAGAACGAATACCTGTCGCTGGACCCGGCGATGCGCGGCTGGATGAACGACAGCAAGTCTTACATCCCGCCGGTCGGGCTCGGCGAAGTAATGCGCGCCCTCGGGGTGGGCAAGGTGATCGCCTCGCAGAATCCGGCCTTTGCGGTCGGCGATTACGTCAATGGGGCGCTCGGCGTGCAGGACTATTTCCTCGGCGAGCCCAAGGGTTTCTACAAGGTCGATCCGACCCGTGCGCCGCTGCCGCTGTACCTCTCGGCGCTGGGCATGACCGGCATGACCGCCTACTTCGCGCTGCTCGATGTCGGCCAGCCCAAGGCCGGCGAAACCGTGGTGATCTCCGGCGCGGCGGGCGCGGTCGGCAGCATTGCCGGGCAGATCGCCAAGCTCAAGGGTTGTCGGGTGGTCGGGATTGCCGGCGGGGCCGACAAGTGCCAGTTCCTGATCGACGAACTCGGCTTCGACGGCGCCATCGACTACAAGCACGAGGACGTGATCGCCGGCCTCAAGCGCGAATGCCCGAAGGGCGTCGACGTGTATTTCGACAACGTCGGCGGCGACATTCTCGATGCGGTGCTGACCCGTCTGGCGTTCAAGGCGCGGGTGGTGATCTGCGGTGCGATCAGCCAGTACAACAACAAGCAGGCCATCAAGGGCCCGGCGAACTATCTGAACCTGCTGGTCAACAGTGCGCGCATGGAAGGCATGGTGGTGATGACCTACGCCCCGCGCTTTGCCGAGGCGGCAGCTGAAATGGCTGGCTGGCTGGCCAGCGGCAAGATCAAGAGCAGGGAAGACATCGTCAGCGGCCTGCAAACCTTCCCGGAAACCCTGCTCAAGCTGTTCAGCGGCGAGAACTTCGGCAAGCTGGTGCTCAAGGTCGATTAAGCTGCGCACGTGCACAAGGAGGACTGGTTGTCGGCCAATCCTCTTTGTCTGCCAATGCCACTCTGCATTACCCTTGCCCGGGCATCATTCAGGGTCAATTGATCGGCTGGTATTGCAGTCTGCGGCCAGCTCATTACCCCGGCTCGATCGCTGTTCAAGCCACTGCAAGGATCGTCTTATGGATAACCAGCCGTCATTGATTGACGCGTACTCGCCAAGTGAAATCGCCCGCAAGGTTGAGGGGATGGGCGTGGCCAAGGCAAACGCGGACACCCTGACGGTCTTCGTGCTGGCGTTGTTGGCGGGTGCGTTTATCGCGTTGGCCTCGCTGTTGTTCACGCTGGTGGTGACCGACAGTCAGCTGGGGTACGGCATCACCCGCCTGATCGGCGGGCTCAGTTTCTGTCTGGGGCTGGTGTTGGTAGTGGTTGCCGGAGCCGAACTGTTTACCGGCAACAACCTGCTGGCCATGGCCTGGGCCAGTCGGCGCATCAGTACGCGTGCGCTGCTGCGCAACTGGTTGTTGTCCTATGTGGGTAATGTCATCGGTTGCCTGGGCACGGTGTTGCTGGTGGTGTGTGCCAATACCGGCGGCCTGGCTGACGGTGCGGTGGGTGAGATGGCGGTCCGCATCGCCGCGAGCAAGGCGGATCTGTCACTCCTCGAAGCCTTCAGTCGCGGCATTCTGTGCAATGCCCTGGTGTGCATGGCGGTCTGGCTGGTGATGGGCGGTCATAGCGTGACGGACAAGATTCTTGCCGTGATTTTTCCCGTGACGGCCTTTGTCGCCCTGGGCTTCGAGCATTCGATCGCCAACTGGTTTTTCTTTCCCTACGGGCTGCTGCTGGACGCGCAGGGCCTGATTTCTCCCGCCGGGATTGCCTGGAACCTGCTGGCCGTGACCGCCGGCAATATCGTCGGCGGCACCCTGCTGGTGGCGGGCATCTACTGGGTGGCCTACCTGCGGCGTCCAGCCAACTGACGGCCTAGCGATTGCGCCCCAGCGCCTCGTGGCTGGTGACCCAGTCGCCGGCGAGTACCGCCGAGGTCAGCGAGACATCGCCAGCCAGCACCACCGCCGCAATGATCTCCGCCAGCTTGTCGGCCTTGCCGGTACCGACGCAACCGAGCATCTCCAGGCATTCGCGCTGGCTCGGCAGGCCGGTGCCGCCGCCGTGGGTGGCACAGATCAACGCCGGCAGGGTCACCGACCAGTAGTAGTCACCATTCTCCAGCAGCTGGCCATAGGTGATGCCGCCATGGGATTCGGCGACGTTGGCGGCATCCTGGCCGGTAGCGATGAACAGTGCGGCAATGCCGTTGGCGGCATGCGCACCGCTGTAGGCCGAGCCGGCCTGCAGCGCACCCACCGCAGCAATCTGCCGGTAGCGATAGAGTTGTGCGGTATCAACGCGCAACAGTTCGCGGGCCACTTCGCGCTTCAGGGTGAACTCGGCGATCACCCGCTTGCCGCGGGTCTGGATCATGTTCATCGCCGAGTGTTTCTTGTCGGTGTCGATCGCGCCGGAGAGGATGTAGCGCGGCTGCAGCGGATGGTTGGCCTTGATCCACTCGCAGGCGGCGAAGGTCGCCTTGCTGGTCATGTTCTGCCCGGCGGCGTCGCCGGTGGTGTAGCAGAAACGCGTGTAGAGCATGTTGGCCACCGGGTACTGCTCGATCTCGAACAGCTTGCCGCTGCGCGTGGTGGTTTCCGCCGCCGCCTTGATCGCATCGAAGCGGCTCACCAGCCAGGCGCCGAACTCGCGCGCCTGCAGCGCATCGGCAAACAGGAATACCGGTGCGCGCTGCATCGAGTGCTTGACCACCGTGGTCTTCACCCCGCCGCTCTCGCTGATGGCGCGCATGCCGCGGCTGTAGCTGGCCAGCAGGGTGCCTTCGGTGGTGGCCATGGGTATGTAGAAGTCGCCTTGCGCATGTTCGCCGGTGATATGCAGCGGTCCGGCCAGCCCCAGCGGCATCTGCACGCAGCCGATAAAGTTCTCGATATTGCCGCGGGTGAGCTCCGGGTCGATCGCGTAACGGCCGATGGTCTCCAGGCTGGCGCCGGTCTTCTGGGTGATGAAGGTGCGCCGGCGTTTGGCTTCCTCGGCGCTGTAGTTGTTGTCTTTGTCGCGCGGGATCGGTTCTGCTCGGGACATGGGAATTACCTGCTGGGCCATGGGTGTGCCGGGAACCCCGGCCTCGCTATGACCCTAGACCATTTCCGCGTTCGCTCCAGCGCCAGTACGTTGGCGAATGCGCAGGGCTGGCGTGTGCTTGTGCCGGCAATGGAGTTTGGTCGCCGGGCGGTTCACCGACTATCGTGTCCTGCAGTGCCTGCTGTTCCAGTATCAAACCAGCCGGGATTTATCCTGCCCAGCAACCAAGAAGGAAAATGAAAATGAAAGGTGCCTGTTTTCTGTTTGCAGCCATCACGCTGACCGCTGCTTCGGCAGCCCTGGCCGGCGACGGCAGCGATTCGGAGTTCCGCTGCGGCCAGCAGCTGGTCGACCTCGGATCCACAAAGACTGAAGTTCTGCAGTGGTGCGGCGAGCCCACGGAAAAAATGGACGGCGAGTGGGTCTATGTGCGTGGTGATACCGAGCCGGCAATTACCCTCCACTTCGAGGATGACGGTACCGTCAACCGGATCAGCGCCGCGCCGCTGGACTGAGGCGCGTGGCACGCCGCAGGGGAAGTGGTCTGGGATGTTCCCGCGGCGGTGTCACGGACCGCTGCGTCAGGTCACCGTTTCGGTAGGGGCAACCATCTCGCGCAGGGTGGCCAGTGCCAGTTGCGCCGCCGGTGACAGCGTACGACCGCGCAACTGCACGATGCCTACTTCGGCATAAAGGTCTGGCAGGCCGGGTACCGGCAGCGGAAGCAGCTCGCCGGCGGCGAACTCTTTCGCCAGCGCCGCATGCGAGATGATCAGCACCAGGTCCTCCTTGCTCGCCACCTCCTTCAGCAGGCTGACGTCATCACACTCGAACAGGATCGGCAAAGGCTGGTCCGGTGCCAAGCCGGCGGCCTGCCGGAGCAGGGCGCCGAGGCCTGCCGGGATCGTCATGCAGGCAAAGCCGTAGGGCAGCAGGTCCTGTAGCGAGCGTGCGGGCAGTGCCAGCAGGGGATGCCCGGCACGGCAGGTGAAGGGCCCGCGCTCGCGGGTCAGGGGCGTGATGCGGAACTCCGCGTCGCTGGCGATTGCCCGGGTCTCGGCGATGAAGAATTCGATATCCTCGTTGCGCAGGTGATCCAGCAGGTTCCGGGAGTTG
This sequence comes from Pseudomonas sp. N040, assembly GCF_015637705.1. Taxonomy (GTDB): domain Bacteria; phylum Pseudomonadota; class Gammaproteobacteria; order Pseudomonadales; family Pseudomonadaceae; genus Aquipseudomonas. The sequence continues at coordinate 143,165 of NZ_JADOBE010000008.1, forward strand.
CTCACCTGCAGCGAAACGCGAAGTCCGGGGCGGTCCTGGCGCAGGCGGTGGATCAGCCGGCTGGCCAGGCTGGCGGCCGGCAGCGGACCGATGCCAAAGCTGAGCTGGCCGATCTCGCCGCTGCGGGTTAGCGCCATGTCGCGCTCCAGATTGCTGGCTTCCTGCGCCAGTTGCCGGGCGCGGGCAAGAAATCGGGCACCAATGGCGGTGACGGCCAGGCCCTGCTTGCTGCGGTCGAACAGGACCATGCCCAGTTCGGTCTCCAGGGCCTGAATGCTGCGGCTGAGGGCGGGCTGGCTCAGATGCACCTTCTCGGCGGCGCGGGCGAAATTCAGTTCCTGGGCCAGGGCCAGGGCGTGACGAATTCTCTTCAGATCCACTTTATGCGTCCCATGCATTGACTGTCTGATGATTATGCATTGGACGGATAGCTCGTAGTGGTTGAGATTTACGGGTTTGTAACTTTAATCAGTACCAGTCAACGCAATGGCCAGGTCGGCCTGGTGCAGAAGTTCAGTTCATCCCGGCGCTGATGGCGCTATCCCGTGCGGTACGGGCTACCCATAACAATCAGAGAGCAAACTGCATGAGTCATGAAGAATTCGATTACGTAATCGTCGGCGCCGGTTCGGCTGGCAGCGTACTGGCCAGTCGCCTGACTGAAGATCCGGGCGTGACAGTGTGCCTGCTGGAATCCGGCGGCCCGGACAAGAGCATGTTCATTCATGCCCCGGCCGGCTTCGTCGCCATGGTCGCGACCTCCTACAACAACTGGGCGTTCGACACCGTGCCGCAAAAGCACATGGACAACCGCGTGTGTTACCAGCCGCGCGGCAAGACCCTCGGTGGCTCCAGTTCGATCAATGCCATGCTCTATGTGCGCGGCAACCGCTGGGACTACGACCACTGGGCCAGCCTGGGCAACCCCGGCTGGTCGTATGCAGACGTGCTGCCGTACTTCAAGCGTGCCGAGAACAACGAGACCCACGGCGAGAGCGAATACCACGGTGCCGGTGGCCCGCTGAACGTCGCCGAGTTGCGCAGCCCGAGCGCGCTGAGCAAAGCCTTCGTCGAGGCGGCCGTGCTCAATGGCATTCCCGAAACCCGCGACTACAACGGTGCGGATCAGTGTGGTTCGTTCATGTACCAGGTCACCCAGAAGAACGGCGAGCGCTGCAGTGCCGCCAAGGGCTACCTGACGCCCAACCTGGCGCGGCCCAACCTGTGCGTGAAAACCCATGCGTTGTCGGCCAAAATCATCATGGAGGGCAAGCGCGCCCGCGGCATTGCCTACTACCAGGGCAGCGAACTGAAGGAGGCCCGCGCGCGCCGCGAGGTGATCCTCAGTGCCGGCGCCTTCGGTTCACCGCAGCTGCTCATGCTCTCCGGCATCGGCCCTGCGCAGCAGCTGCAGGCCCTCGGTATTCCCGTGGTGCACGACCTGCCCGGCGTCGGCGAGAACCTGCAGGACCACATTGATCAGGTGCAGAGTTACTACGCCGACAGCCGCAGTGAAACCTTCGGCATCTCGCCACGCGGCACGGTGAAAATGGCCAAGGGCGTGTTCGAGTGGCGCAAGCAGCGCACAGGGGTGATCTCCACCTCGATCGCCGAAGCTGGTGCTTTTCTGCGCTCGTCGCCCGAAGTCGAGGTGCCGGATCTGCAACTGGTGTTCGTGGTTGCGCTGGTCGACGATCACGGACGCAAGATGCACACCAGCCACGGTTTCTCCTCGCATATCGAAGTGCTGCGCCCCTACAGCCGCGGTACGGTCAAACTGGCCAGTGCCGACCCGCGGGTGGCACCGAAGATCGACCCGAATTTCCTTGCCGATGAGCGCGACCTGAACCTGCTGGTCAAGGGCGTGCAGCTGCAGATGGATATCCTGCAGAGCAGCCCGCTGCAGCCGTGGCGCGGCAAGATGCTCTACCCGGTACAGCGCGACGACGTTGCCGGGATCATCGCCGACATCCGGGCGCGTGCCGACACCCAGTACCACCCGACCAGCACCTGCAAGATGGGGCCGGCCTCCGACCCGCTGGCGGTAGTCGATGCACAGTTGCGGGTGCACGGCCTGGAAGGCCTGCGCGTGGTCGATGCGTCGATCATGCCGACGGTAACCGGCGGCAACACCAATGCGCCGACCATCATGATTGGCGAGAAGGCCGCCGACCTGATTCGCGCCGCCCGGTAGTCGCGGGCGGGCTGCCCGTTACCGCAACCAATCAAGACCCGACGGTCGACTGCAAGAAGGGAATGAATCCATGAACAACTGCAAGATCATCAGCCTGGTAGTGGCCTTGGGCTTGACCGGCGGGTTCACCGGTGGCGCACAGGCCGCTGGCGGCGGCGCGGCCGTGAGCGACCCGAATGCCCTGCAGGGCAAGCATTTCGACGCCAAGGGCAAGCCGCCCTCGACATACACTGTCGAACTGCAGAACGGCCTGCGCGCCAGCCTGCCGTTCGAGGACCAGCGTGACTTCGAGGAAGCCAGGCAAGGCTTTATCGCCGCGCCGCCGTACAAGCAGATCATGGCCGAAGCCGGCAACGTCGCCTGGGACATGGCCAGCTACGAGTTTCTCCTGCAGGACAAGCATTTCGACAGCATCAACCCGTCCCTGCAGCGCCAGGCGCTGTTGAACATGGCCTACGGCCTGTATGAAGTGGTGCCGGGCAAGGTCTATCAGGTGCGTGGCTATGACCTGGCCAACATCAGCTTCATCAAGGGCGATACCGGCTGGATCATCATCGATGTACTGACCGCCAAGGAAACCGCCAGGGCGGCGCTGGACTTCATCAACGCGCAACTGGGCAAGCGTCCGGTGGTGGCCGTGGTGATCTCGCACTCCCACGCCGACCACTTCGGCGGCATCCGCGGCGTGGTGGATGAAGCCGATGTGCGCAGCGGCAAGGTGCCGGTGATCGCCCCGGCCGGCTTCATGGAGCATGCAATTGCCGAGAACGTGTATGCCGGCAATGCCATGACCCGCCGGCTGTTCTTCCAGTACGGCGTGTTGCTGCCGCGCAGCCCGTTTGGCCACGTCGACCAGTCGATCGGCAAGAACACCGCCTCCGGCAACCTGGGCCTGATCGCGCCGAACCGCTACATCAGCAAGGACTTCGAGACCCTGACCATCGACGGCGTCGAGATGGAGTTCCAGAGCACCCCGGGTACTGAGGCGCCGGCGGAAATGAACACCTGGTTCCCGCAGTTCAACGCCTTCTGGGCTGCGGAAAACATCACCGGCACCATTCACAACATTTACACCCTGCGTGGCGCCCTGGTGCGTGATGCGCTGACCTGGTCCAAGCACATCAACACGGCGCTGTACCGCTACGGCCAGACTGCCGAGGTGATGTTTGCCTCGCACAGTTGGCCGCGGTTCGGCAACGCGCGGATTCAGGAGGTGATGCGCACCCAGCGCGACGTGTATGCCAACCTGAATAACGCCGTGCTGCATGCAGCCAACCAGGGCGTGACCATCAACGAGATCCACAATGTCTACAAGCTGCCGGAAAGCCTGAAGAGCAACTGGGCGGCGCACAGTTACCATGGCTCGGAAGAGCACAACAGCCGCGCGGTGATCAACCGCTACCTCGGCTACTGGGACGCCAACCCGGCGACGCTGATGCCACTGTCCCCCAGGGACTCGGCACCCTTGTATGTGGAAATGATGGGCGGCGCGGCGAAGATCATGGCCAAGGGCCAGGCCCTGGCCGATCAAGGCAAGTACCGTGAAGCCTATGAAATCCTCAACAAGCTGGTCTATGCCGAACCGCAGAACCAGGCCGCCAAGGACTTGCTGGCGGATGTTTACGAGCAGGTCGGCTACCAGAAGGAAAGCCCCAGCGTGCGCAACAGCTTCCTGGCGGCGGCCTACGAGTTGCGCCATGGAATGCCCAAGGGCGTGTCGCCCAAAACCCTGGGGCCGGACATGATCCGCGGCATGAGCACAGAGCTGTGGCTGAACTTCCTCGGCATCAGCCTGGATGGCAGCAAGGTGGCGGGCCAGCACTTCGTCTTCAACCTGAACACCCCGGACAACGGTGAGCAGTTCGTGGTCGAGCTGAGCAACTCGACACTGACCAATATCAAGGGCCAGCAGGCCAAGGATGCCGACCTGACCCTTACCCTCAACCGCAGCGACCTGGAGCAGGTGATGGCGCGCCAGACCACCTTCAAGGAACTGGCGGCTGCCGGCAAGGCCAGGTTTGACGGCGATCCCCAGCCGTTCACCCAGCTGATGGCGGCGATGACGCCCTTCACGCCGAACTTCGAGCTGCTGCCCGGCACCAGGGCCGAGTAACTGGCGCGCTGGGTGGCCCGGTTGGCTCCGCCGGCAGCTGCTTGTTGTCCTTGAGAACGAACTCGCGCTGCTGCGCCGGAGCAAGCCGGAACCGCGCGCATCCCGACGGATTTCAATGGCGGCCTGTTCTGGTGCCGCAGTCACCGGGGTGACGCGCATTTCCAGTTGACTCGCGACTATCCCGCCGCGATCCTCGTAGCCCCGCTACAGCCTGTAGTCGCCAAGGACGTCCGATGTCGAAAAGAAGCCGCAAGAATCCCCCCGCAGCCAAGGTCGCGGCAGCGCCGGAAACCAGCGCGGGGGCGCCGGCCTGGCGCAGCTGGCTGCTGCCGCTGGTGGCGATTCTGCTGCTGCTCGCTGTGCTGCTCTGGTGGGCCATGCCCGGGCGCTTGCCGCCCTCTGCACCGACACCCGCCGCCGGCGCCCCGCAGGCTGCCGCCGCGCTGGTCGATGAGCAGAGCTGCCAGGGCTGCCACGGCACCGAGGTCAAACAGTGGCAGGGCTCCCACCACCAGCAGGCCATGCAGCTGCCAACCGCGCAGACGGTGCTCGGCGACTTCAACGACGTGACCTTCAGCAGCGACAAGGAAACCACGCGGTTCTTCCGCAAGGACGGCGGTTTCTGGGTCAATACGCCGGGGCCTGATGGTCAGCCGACAGACTTCCAGGTGGCCTACACCTTTGGCGTCGAACCCCTGCAGCAATATCTGCTGGAGCTGCCCGGTGGGCGTCTGCAACCGCTGGGTGTGGCCTGGGATACCGAGAAGAAGCAGTGGTTCCACCTGTATCCCGGTCAGGGCATCGATGCCAGCAATGCGCTGCACTGGACCAAGACCGCGCAGAATGCCAACTACATGTGCGTCGAGTGTCACACCACCGGCTTCAAACGCAATTTCGATGACAACAAGAACAGCTTTTCCAGCCATTGGCAGGCCCTCGGCGTTGGTTGCCAGAGCTGCCACGGCCCGGCTTCCGAACACCTGAATTGGGCGGCCAAGGCCGACAAGGATCAGCCGGGAAAAGGTTTCGCTAAGCCCTTGCTCAGCCAGACCAACAACCGTGCTCAGGTTGAAACCTGTGCCCGCTGCCATGCACTGCGCAGCCCGCTCGGCGATGGTTATAAACATGGCAATGCATTACTGGATGACTACCTGCCCAGCGGCCTGAATGCCACCCAGTACGAAGTGGATGGCCGCATCAAGGGCGAGGTGTTCGAGTACGGCTCCTTCACCCAGAGCAAGATGTTCGCCAAGGGCGTGGCCTGCACCAATTGCCATAACCCGCACAGCACCCAGCTCAAACTCGAAGGCAACGCGGTCTGCACGCAGTGCCATAACCCGGCTGGCAAAACGGCGGCACCCGGCATCGACGGTGCCGGATTGCAGGCCATGGATTACGACAGCCCGGCACACACCAAACACCCGGCGGGCAGCCCGGCGGCGCAGTGCACGGCGTGCCATATGCCCGGCAAGTTCTACATGGGCAATGACTTCCGCCATGACCACAGTTTCAGCGTGCCCAATCCGGCGCAATCCAAGGCACTGGGCACGCCGGATGCCTGCATGGGCTGCCACCGCGAAAGCCAATCGGACCTGCTGATCGAGCAGTTCAACGCCCTGTTCCCGAATTCCAAACCACACGACGGCGGTTATGCGCTGGCGCTGGATCAGGCACGCAAGGGGGCTGCTGGCGCAGCACGGGCGCTGCAGGCGCAACTGGCGCGCAGCGACCTGCCAGCCATCCGTAGGGCCGCATTGCTGGCGGAACTGGGTAATTACCCATCGGCCCAGGCATTGGCACTGATCAGCAATGGGTTGAAGAGCGCGGATGGTGAAGTGCGTGAAGCTGCCGTCAGGGCGTTGCCGGCGATGGCCGCACCGCAGCAAGTCGGTCAGTTGCTCACTCCGTTGTTGCGTGACCCCCTGCGCGCGGTGCGCCTGGCAGCGATCTGGGAACTGGCGCAGCAGCCAGCGGAAGCGCGGCAGAACCTGACGCCGGCGTTCTGGCAGCAGCGGCTGGACGAGTACGAGCAGGTGCAGCTGCAATTGCTCGAACGCGGCGAAGGCAACATGAACCTCGCCAGCCTGTATCAGATAAGTGGCCGTAGTGCCCAGGTCGAAGCCCGGCTGCGCACCGCGCTGCAACGCGATCCGGATTTCCTCCCGGCGCTGGTCAGCCTGTCGCAGTTGCTTGAACAAACCAATCCGCAGGAAGCGGCGCAACTGCTTGATCAGGCGCTGCAGCGCAACCCGCAGGAAGCCCTGCTCTATCACAGCAAGGGCTTGTCGCTGGTGCGCCAGGGCGATTATCAGGCGGCGATTGTCGCCTTTGCCAAGGCCGACGAACTGGAGCCGGAGAACCCGCAATACGGTTATGTACTGGCGATTGCCCTGCACGACAGCGGTTCGCCGGATAAAGCCATCGCCCAGTTGCAGGCCATGCTCAAGCGCCAGCCGCACAACCGCAATGCGCGCATGGCACTGGTCAATTACGCCAAGGAAACGCGCAATGCCGAGCTGATCCAGCAGGTGGTCGGCGACCTGTGGGAGATCAACCCGGACGATCCCATGCTGCAAGCGCGCCTGCCCCAGCGCTGATCCGCTGTGGCGGCTTTCGCCAACCACCGGTGCGGGCTGGCGGGCATCCGCTTCAGATGGCCTCGGCCAGCAACCGGTCGATGGCCTCGCGCAGGCTGGTCGTGTCGCTGTTGATCTGCAGGTCCGGCGCGGGCGGCGCTTCGTACGGGCTGCCGACGCCGGACAGGTTGGGCAGCTGGCCGGCCCTGGCCTTCTTGTAGAGGCCCTTGACGTCACGGTCCTCGCAGACTGCCAGCGAGGTGCTGACATACACCTCGACAAAGTTCTCCGCGCCGATCAGTTCCCGCGCCATCTGCCGTTCGCGGATGAACGGAGAGATGAAGGCGGTCATCACGATCAGTCCGGCGTCCAGCATCAGTTTGGCCACCTCGGCAATGCGGCGGATATTTTCCACCCGGTCGGCGTCGGTGAAGCCGAGGTCCTTGTTCAGGCCCTGGCGCACGTTGTCGCCGTCGAGGATGTAGGTCCGGTAGCCGCGCGCATGCAGCTCCACTTCCAGGGCATTGGCGATGGTCGACTTGCCCGAGCCGGACAGGCCGGTGAACCAGATCACCTTGCCTTTGTGGCCATTGAGCTTCTCCCGGTCAGGACGGCTGACCGACAGCGCCTGACTGTGCACGTTCTGCGCACGGCGCATGCTGTGGGTGATCATCCCGGCGGCCACTGTGGCGTTGCTCATGCGGTCGACCAGGATGAAGCCGCCGAGCGCCCGCGACTGCCGGTAGCTGTCGAACACCAGCGGCTTGCTGGTGGCGAGGGTGCACACGCTGATGTCATTCAGCGCCAGCTGCTTGCTGGCGTCATGCGCCAGGGTGTTGATATCGACCCGGTGCTTGATCCCGGTGAGCGAGGCGGACGCCCACTGGGTGGCCAGCTTGATGTCGTAGCTGCGGCCGATCAGCCCGGCGTCCTCGTGCAGCCACACCAGCGTCGCCTCAAACTGGTCGGTGGTCTCCAGCGGCTTCTGGCTGAGCGCCAGGATGTCGCCGCGCGAGGCGTCGATCTCCTTGTCCAGGCGCAGGGTCACGGCATCGCCGCAGACGGCCTGCTGCCGCGGGCCGTCCATGCTGACGATCTCGGCAACGCACGCGGTCTGCCCGGAACGGGTGACGCGAATCTCGTCGCCGACGCTGACCCGGCCCTCGCTGAGGTAGCCGCTGAAGCCGCGGAACGAGGCGTCCGGGCGATTGACCCACTGCACCGGAAACACCAGGCGCTCGGACTGCGCGGTGCTGACCTCGATCGTTTCCAGGCAACCCAGCAGTGTCGGGCCGGCATACCAGGGCGTGTTCGGCGAGCGCTGGGTGATGTTGTCGCCGCGCAGGGCGCTCAGCGGGATGGGCGTGATGCTGGCAAAGCCGAGGCCGCCGGCGAAGGTCTGGAAGTCCGCGCAGATCTGCTCGAACGCGGTGGCGTCGAAGCCCAGCAGGTCCATCTTGTTCACCGCCAGCACGACATGGCGGATCCCCATCAGCGAGACCAGGTAGGCGTGCCGGCGCGTCTGCGTTAGCACCCCCTGGCGGGCATCCACCAGGATCACCGCCATGTCCGCAGTCGAGGCGCCGGTGACCATGTTGCGCGTGTACTGCTCGTGCCCGGGGGTGTCGGCGACGATGAACTTGCGCTTGGCGGTGGCAAAGAAGCGGTAGGCCACGTCGATGGTGATGCCCTGTTCGCGCTCCGCCGCCAGGCCGTCGACCAGCAGGGCGAAATCGATCCCGTCGCCCTGGGTGCCGTGCTTCTTCGATTCGGCCTTGAGGGTCGCCAACTGGTCGTCGGTCAGTTGTTGGGCGTCCCACAGCAGGCGTCCGATCAGGGTGCTCTTGCCGTCGTCGACGCTGCCGCAGGTGATGAAGCGCAGCAGGTCCTGGTCCTGTTGTTGTGCCAGGTAGGCCCCGATCGTCGCGGGCTGCGGGGTGGTCATGCTGGTCATGCCGATGGGTGCCTTGCGTGCCATCAGAAGTAGCCCTCCTGCTTTTTCTTTTCCATGCTGGCGGAACTGTCGCTGTCGATGGCGCGGCCCTGGCGCTCCGAACTGCGCGAGGCGAGCAGCTCCATGATGATTTCGGCCACCGAGCCGGCCTGTGATTCCACCGCCCCGGTCAGCGGGTAGCAGCCGAGCGTGCGGAAGCGGATCGTGCGCGCCTCGATCTTCTCGTCCGGCAGCAGGCGCATGCGCGCATCGTCGACCAGCAGCAGCATGCCGTTGCGCTCGACCACCGGGCGCAGCCTGGCGAAGTACAGCGGCACCAGGGGAATGTCCTGCAGGTAGATGTATTGCCAGATGTCCAGCTCGGTCCAGTTGGACAGCGGAAACACACGGATGCTCTCGCCGCGGTGCTTGCGCGTGTTGTACAGGTTCCACAGCTCGGGGCGCTGCTGTTTCGGGTCCCACTGATGGCTCTGGGTGCGGAAGGAGAAGATCCGTTCCTTGGCCCGCGACTTCTCTTCGTCGCGCCGCGCACCGCCGAACACCAGGTCGAACTGGTACTTGTCCAGGGCCTGCTTGAGGCCTTCGGTCTTGGTGATGTCAGTGTGCAGGGCCGAGCCGTGGTCGAAGGGGTTGATGTCCTTGCTGATGGCGTCCGGGTTGACATGCACCAGCAGGTCCATGCCGCTCTCGCGCGCCATCAGGTCGCGGAACAGGTACATTTCCTGGAACTTCCAGCGGGTATCCACATGCAGTAGCGGGAACGGCGGCACGGAGGGCCAGAAGGCCTTGCGCGCCAGGTGCAGCATCACCGCGCTGTCCTTGCCCATGGAGTAGAGCATGCAGGGATTTTCCGACTCGGCGAGGGCCTCGCGGATGATCTGCAGGCTTTCCGCTTCCAGGCGCTTGAGGTGCGGCGTGAGTGGCCGCCGGGTGCCGGCCGCGGCGCTGCGAGTGCCGACGTCGAGCAGTGCCGGGTAGCCCAGCAGGCCCAGCTCGACCCGGTCTGGCGGGGTGGTCTGCCGGCACAGGCCGGTCAGTCGCCCGCTGGGGAAGATCACCAGGTCCTTGCCCAGATGCGCCTGCAGTTGCTGCAGGCCGTTCGCCAGTTGTGCCGCATCGAGGCTCACGTGGCCCAGCGGCAGCCAGTAGCGCGCGCCGCGTGCATCGTTGGCGTGGAGGAATGTCTGGCCGTCCGCGCTGCTGCTCAACTGGGCGAACAGCACCAGCTTGCGCTTGGCCCGGGCCCGTTCAATCTCCCAGGCCAGCACCGCCGGGGTCGGGGTACGACCCAGTTCGTCGGTCAGGCTTGCCGCGCTCAATTCCGCCGGCAGCAGCGCGAGTTCATGCAGGCGCCGCTCGGCGGTGCGCTTGGTGTCGGCTTGCGCGAGCTGCTGCAGGTGGACAAATGCCGACTGCGTATCCCATATCACGGGAGCGTCCAGTCCGAGGAGATCAGGGTTGGCCATGGCGTACCTTTGCTTGTCGCAATATGCGGTTATTTTTATATGGCGCCTAAAATACACCATTAGAGATGGGTTGCTTGCATAAAATCGGCTCAAATTACAGAATGCGACGAAATTTCCCTGGCGAGTACACCCTGATGCCCGCACGACTCCAGCATGCTTGACGGTAGCTACACCCTCGCGGGCGCCCTGACCGGGTTTGTCGTCGGCCTGACCGGGGTCGGCGGGGGTGCACTGATGATGCCGATCCTGTTGCTGCTCGGCGTGAACCCGATCACTGCAGTGGCGACCGACCTCTGGTTTGCCGCCCTGACCAAGCTGGTCGCGGCCGGCATTCACAGTCGCGCCGAACAGGTCGACTGGACCGTGGTCCGTCGCCTGTGGCTGGGCAGCCTGCCGCTGGCGCTGCTGATCGTGCTGCTGGTGAGTGCCGGCGCCAGCGTGCAGAAGGTCGACTGGCTGGGCCAGGCGATCGGCGGTGTGGTGCTGCTGACCGCCGCGGGCATGCTGCTGGCGCCATGGCTGCGGGCGCTGGCCACGCGCAGCCGGATCGGCAATCCGCGACAGTTCATGCGCTGGCAGCCGGCCATGACCGTGGTCGCCGGTGCCGTGCTGGGCCTGTGCGTGGCACTGACCTCGGTCGGCGCCGGAGCGCTGGGCAGCGTGATACTGCTGTACCTGTATCCGCTGCGCATGACCCCGCATCGGCTGGTGGCCACCGACATCATGCACGCCATCCCGCTGGCGCTGGTGGCCGGGCTGGGTTACCTGTTCGCCGGCCGGGTCGACGGCAACATGCTGCTCAGCCTGCTCGCCGGCTCGATTCCGGCGGTCATCGCCGGCAGCCTGCTGAGCCGCCGCCTAAATGGCCGCTGGCTGCAGGTGGCGCTGGCACTGGTGCTGCTGGCGGCCGGACTGAAAACCCTGGGCTGAGCGGCGACCGCCAGCCCGGGCGCGGTTGCTGCCTTAGCCGGCGTTCGGGGCGAGGGCCGCATCGACGATCTGCTGCGCCTCGGCCACCAGCCGTTGCAGATGCGCTTGGCCGATAAAACTCTCGGCGTAGATCTTGTAGATGTCCTCGGTGCCGGAGGGGCGCGCGGCGAACCAGCCGTTTTCAGTGATCACCTTCAGGCCGCCGATGGCTTCGTCGTTGCCCGGCGCGTGGCTGAGGATGCTCTGGATCGGTTCGCCGGCCAGTTCGGTCGAGCGCACCTGCTGCGGCGCCAGTTTGCCCAGCTGCTTTTTCTGCGCGGGTGTCGCCGCTGCATCAATGCGCGTGGAGACCGGCTCGCCGAGCTCCTGCACCAGCGCCTGATAACGTTCGCCCGGGTCGCGGCCGCTGACAGCGGTCATCTCCGCGGCCAGCAGGGCCGGGATCAAACCGTCCTTGTCGGTGCTCCACACCGTGCCGTCACGGCGCAGGAAGGAAGCGCCGGCGCTCTCTTCACCACCAAAGCCCAATGAACCATCAAACAGTCCGGCGGCAAAATACTTGAAGCCGACCGGCACTTCATACAGCCGCCGGCCGAGTTTACGGCTGACCCGGTCGATCAGCCCGCTGCTGACCACGGTCTTGCCAATCGCCGCATCGGCACGCCATTGCGGCCGCTGCTGGAACAGGTAGTCGATGGCCACCGCCAGGTAGTTGTTCGGCTGCATCAGACCCATCCCAGGGGTGACGATGCCATGGCGGTCGTGGTCTGGGTCGCAGGCGAAGGCCACCTGGTAGCGGTCCTTGAGGGCGATCAGGCCGTGCATCGCGTAAGCCGAGGAAGGGTCCATGCGCACCCGCCCGTCCCAGTCCAGGCTCATGAAGCGGAAAGTCGGATCGACCTGGGTGTTGACCACGTCCAGATCGAGCTTGTAATGCTCGGCAATCGCCGGCCAGTAACGCACGCCGGCACCGCCCAGCGGGTCGACGCCCAGGCGCAGGCCGGAAGCGGCAATCGCCTGCATGTCGATGACATTGCCCAGATCGCGCACATAACTGTTCAGGTAGTCATGCCGGTGCGTTGTTGCAGCGCGCAGCGCCTGGGCGTAGCCGATGCGCTTGATGCCCTGCAGGCCGGCGGCGAGCAGTTCATTGGCGCGGTTCTCGATCCAGCGGGTGATGTCGCTGTCGGCCGGCCCGCCGTTGGGCGGGTTGTACTTGAAGCCGCCGCTTTCCGGCGGATTGTGTGACGGGGTGATGACGATGCCGTCGGCCAGGCCGCTATTTTTATTACTGAAACTGCGCCCGCGGTTGTAGCAGAGGATGGCGTGGGAAACCGCCGGGGTCGGGGTGTATTCATCCTCCGCCGCCAGCATCACCTCGACGCCATTGGCCGCCAGCACTTCCAGCGCGCTGGCGCTGGCCGGGGTGGACAGCGCATGGGTGTCGATGCCGAGGAACAACGGGCCGTTGATGCCCTGCGCCTGGCGGTATTCGCAGATCGCCTGGCTGATGGCCAGCACATGCCCCTCATTGAAACCCAGATCAAACGAGCAACCACGATGGCCTGAAGTGCCGAAGGCTACCCGTTGGCTGCTGATCGCCGGATCCGGCTGGCCGGTGTAATAGGCACTGACCAGCAGCGGTACGTTGACCAGCATTGACGGCAAAACCTGAGTGCCTGCCAGCGGGTGGGTGTTACTCATGTTAGGGCTCCATTGCGATGATCGGTCTTTTAAGTCTATCTGCTTCAAGCTCGCAGAGCGTTGCTCAAGCTCAACCCGAAGTGATTGGTGTTGTGTGCAGTCTTGATTGTGTCGGTTGGGTCGGGCCTCGCAGGTTGAGCAAATGGAAGCCAAACAATCCGCTGCAGGTGCATGCGTTGGGCTTCACCGCTGCGCGCTTCAACTCAACCTACGGTTTGTTACTTTCTGTCGGGCATAAAAAAGCCGACCTTGTGGGCTGAGATGGTGAAGCAGTGGAAGCCGTGTGAGAAATCCACGGGGCCAACAACACCAGAAGGTAAAGCGAAGTCAGCAATGCGCGGCTACAAGGGCGGGCAGCGGTCATTAATGCGCGAACTGTCCAAGCTGCTGAAGGAACACCGTAACGCTCTAGAACAGATGAGCGAATGAGAGGCCGCGCACACAGAACTATTGCCCTGTGTCACTTGCCCGCGCTGCATACCTGCCATGCTTAACTTTCAGTTCTGCCGCCTAGCGGGAGGCTCTATGCTTTTGAACATTGGTGAGGGTATAACTTTCGATCACGATTAAGGTAGCGGTATGAAAATTCAACTTTGGACAGCAGCGATCAGCTTATTGGCAATTGCCAGCACTTCAAATGCAGGAGTAGATGAAGGCCTCGCCGCATTGGATAGAGGTGATTTCAAAACAGCCTTATCTGAGTTGCAGCCTTTTGCTGAGACAAGCGATGCAAGAGCGCAATTTTTGCTCGGGGCTATCTACGAGAATGGCTTTGGTGTTGAGCAGGACTTTAATAAAGCGGTTAAGTTTTATCAAAGAGGTGCTTGGCTTGGTGACGCTTCTGCACAAGCAAGTCTTGCACAAATGTATGCAAATGGCAGAGGTGTTGAGCAGGATAGCAAGGAAGCTGTTAAGTGGTTCCGCAAGGCCGCTGAGCAGGGAGTTGCTTGGGCGCAATACAACCTTGGTGTTCATTACGAGGTGGGTTTAGGGGTGCCTCAGGAATACTCAGAGGCAGCTAGGTGGTATCGGTTAGCCGCTGATCAGGGGTATGCGCGAGGGCAGTACCAATTAGGGACTATGTACTCAGCTGGCAGAGGTATTGAGCAAAACCAAAAAGAGGCGGCTAATTTGTTTCGAAAAGCTGCTGAGCAGGGTGATGCGAAAGCTCAGCGTATGCTTGGATTTTTATACGCCATGGGTGAAACAGTGCCGAAAAACTTTAGTGAAGCCTATGCGTGGTTTTCAGTTTCTGCAGCAAACGGCGAAAAGGAGGCGGTTATTGATCGAGATGATGCCGCCAAAAAGTTAGATGCTGCCGATCTCAAGAGTGCCCAGATTTCAGCTAAGCAATACTTCGAGAAGTACCAGCCGAAGAAATAACTGATGGCTTTCTACCATCAACATTGCAGGAAGTTCTTATAACTTAAGGAAAATGCAAAATGAGCAAAAAACTTGGATTTATCGGTTTACTATTGGCATTTACCGTTTGTATGGCTAATGCTGCCAAGCTCCCGTCATTTTATACTTTATCAACACCTGCCCAAAATAATGATTCGATATTCACTGCAAACTTTGCTCAAGGTTCCGAACCGCTACTTTTGGCTGCGACAACATGCTTTAAGTCTGGAGAACAAGTTAGCGGCATGAATAAAATCTGTTTCTACAACTGCATGGGTAGTCAGGCAGCGATAACTATTGGGGCTGTCGAAATATGCCCACTTAGCATTCAAAACTAGTCGCGGTAAGAATCGCGCCCGCATCAGCGACACTTACAAGCCCAGCCACCGTGCTGGGCTTTTTAATGCCTGAAAGAAGGTCACGCGAAAGATAAGTCTGGGGCTGGCTGTGGGGCTGGCGCTGTATCTGAGAGGTGCAGCCAATGGAATCAGTAGGTTGCCAATAAAAAAGCCGACCTTGTGGGCCGGCTTTCAGGTTTTGGTCTTGGCTTATTTTTGGTACGCCGCGACCGCTTTTACGATTTCAGCCTTGGCGGCATCAGCGCCGGCCCAGCCTTCAACTTTTACCCACTTGCCCTTCTCCAGATCCTTGTAGTTCTCGAAGAAGTGCTTGATCTGTTCCAGCAGCAGGGCTGGCAGGTCGGTGTATTCCTTGATGTCGACATACAGCTGGCTCAGCTTGTCGTGCGGCACGGCGATCAGCTTGGCGTCGCCGCCGGCTTCGTCGGTCATGTGCAGGACGCCGACCGGACGGGCGCGGATCACCGAGCCAGGCGCTACCGGGTAAGGCGTCACCACCAGCACGTCGAGCGGGTCACCGTCGTCGGCCAGGGTGTGCGGGATGAAGCCGTAGTTGGCCGGGTAGAACATCGGGGTGGCCATGAAGCGGTCGACGAACAGGCAGTCGGTGTCGTGATCGATTTCGTACTTGATCGGCGCGTGGTTGGCCGGGATTTCGATGGCGACGTAGATGTCGTTCGGCACGTCTTTGCCGGCCGGAACCTTGCTGTAGCTCATGGGGGATTACTCCGTAGATGCCGATCAAATCGGCCAGGGGCGCGAAAAGTGGACGCGATTATAGGCAGGTTGCGCGGGGAAGGCCACCTGACCATTGGTCTAAGGCGCTTAAAACTCCTGATGCCGATAACCCGGGTGTGCCTGCTGCAGGCGTTGCAGGCGCGCCAGCGGGTCTTGCCGGTAGAACAGCTGCAATTGCTGGTAAACCGCCGGGTAGGCGGCGTGCAGCAGGTCGGGCGCGCTGAAGAAGTACTCGCTGCAGACGGCGAAGAACTCGGCGGGGCTTTCCGCGGCATAGGGGTCGATCGGGCTGTGCTGGTGCGGGTGGCGGTCGAGCTGCTGGTTCAGGTGGTCGTAGGCGCCCTGCAGGGCCGCGGCCCAGTCGCTGCTGCGCATGTCGCGGTGCAGCGGCGGCTGGCCGTTGGCGTCGCCGTTGAGCATGTCCAGCTTGTGCGCCAGTTCGTGGATCACCAGGTTGTAGCCATCCCAGTGGCCGCTGGCCTGCACCCCCGGCCAGGCGAGAATGACCGGCCCCTGCTGCCAGGCTTCGCCGCTGTGCTCGGCCTCCCAGGTGTGCTCGACGCCGCTGGCGTCGCGATGGCGCTGCGGACTGAGGAAGTCGTCGGGGTAGAGCACCAGTTCGTGAAAGCCCTGGTACCAGTCGAGGTCGTCCAGCTGCAGCAGAGGCAGTTGCGCCTGTGCCGCCAGGCGCAGCCGCTCGTGCTTGCCTGGTTCGACTCCGGGCAGGCAGGTCAGGTGCTTGCCGTGAAGGAACAGCACACTGGCCTCGCACAGGCGCTGCAGGTCGTGTTCATTGAGGCCGTCGAGGATCGGCAACTGCCGGCACACCGCGGCCCACTCGGCGGGGCTGACCGGGTGGCGCTGGAGAATTCGCTGGCGGCGCCAGGCGCGAAACGACCACATGGGCAAGGCCGGAGGAGGAATGGGCTGCCGACGATAAACGCCTGCGCCGCTGCAGGCAATCGCCCGGCCTGCATGATAATCTGCGGCCAGTTTCGGGGCCGCTGCCGGCCCGCTTACGAGGACACCTCCAAGGTAAATCATGCATATCCATATTCTCGGCATCTGCGGCACCTTCATGGGCTCGCTGGCGGTGCTGGCGAAAGAGCTCGGCCATCGCGTGACCGGCTCCGACGCCAATGTCTACCCACCCATGAGCACTCAGCTGGAAGCGCAGGGTATTGAGCTGATGCAGGGCTACGCCCCCGAGCATATGCAGCCGGCACCTGATCTGGTGGTGATCGGCAATGCGCTGAGCCGCGGCAATCCGGCGGTGGAATATGTGCTCAATCAGGGCCTGCCCTATGTCTCCGGCCCACAGTGGCTGGCCGACCATGTGCTGCAGGGGCGCTGGGTACTGGCGGTGGCTGGCACCCATGGCAAGACCACCACCAGCAGCATGCTGGCCTGGGTGCTGGAGCATGCCGGCATGAGTCCGGGTTTCCTGATTGGTGGCGTGCCGCAGAATTTCGGTATTTCCGCACGCCTCGGTGGTACGCCGTTCTTCGTCGTTGAAGCAGATGAATACGACAGCGCGTTCTTCGACAAGCGCAGCAAGTTCGTGCATTACCGCCCGCGCACGGCGGTGCTGAACAACCTTGAGTTTGACCACGCGGATATCTTTCCTGACTTGGCGGCCATCGAGCGGCAGTTTCATCATCTGCTGCGCACCGTGCCGGGCGAAGGCCTGATCATTTATCCGCAGGCTGAAGAGGCGCTGCAGCGGGTGATCGGCATGGGCTGCTGGACACCGGTGCAGACCACCGGTGCCGGTGGACAGTGGCAGGCCCGTTTGCTCAGTGATGACGGCGCGCATTTTGCCGTGCTGTTCGATGGTGTCGAGCAGGGCGAAGTGCGCTGGAGCCTGACCGGCCAGCACAGCGTGGCCAATGCGCTGGTGACGCTGGCGGCAGCCCGGCATGTTGGTGTGGTGCCAGAGTTGGGCATCGCTGCGCTGAGCCAGTTCCACAGCGTCAAACGGCGCATGGAGAAGGTTGCCGAAGTGCGCGGCATCACCATCTATGACGATTTCGCCCATCACCCGACGGCGATCGCCACCACCCTCGACGGCCTGCGCAAGAATGTTGGCAAGGCACAGGTGATAGCCGTGATCGAGCCGCGCTCGAACTCGATGAAGCTTGGCGCGCACCGTCAGGGTCTGCCCGACTCGGTGGTCCAAGCCGACCGGGTGTTCTGGTACGCACCGGCCAACCTGGGCTGGGATCTGGCGGCTACGGTGGCCAGTTCGCCGGTGCCGACGCAGGTCTGCGAGTCGCTGGAGGCAATTATCGCCGGGGTCAAAGCCTATGCCGCAGAAGGTACGCAGGTAGTGATCATGAGCAATGGCGGCTTCGGCGGCCTGCATGGCAAGCTGGCCAAGGCTTTGGAAGCCTAAAAAGTAGAAATTCGCTCTCAATGCGTCGTGAGCGCAGGTTAGGCAAGGCGAAAACCTGCGAGAAAGCGCAGTTTACTGCGCGTAAATGAGCACTTTGAGCAGGTTTTCAACGCAGCATAACCAAGCGTAACAGCAGTGAGAGTGAATTAATGAGCGGTCCCGAACGCATTACCCTGGCCATGACCGGTGCCTCCGGCGCCCAGTACGGCCTGCGCCTGCTCGACTGCCTGGTGCAGGAAGACCGCGAGGTGCACTTTCTGATCTCCAAGGCGGCGCAACTGGTGATGGCCACCGAGACCGATGTGATCCTGCCGGGCAAGCCGCAGGCGATGCAGGCCTTTCTCAGTGAATACACCGGTGCGGCCGCCGGGCAGATCCGCGTGTTCGGCAAGGAAGACTGGATGGCGCCAGCGGCTTCCGGTTCCGGCGCACCGACCGCGATGGTGGTGGTGCCCTGTTCCACCGGCACGTTGTCGGCGATTGCCAGCGGTGCCTGCAACAACCTGATCGAGCGCGCCGCCGATGTGGCACTCAAGGAGCGCCGCCAGCTGATCCTGGTGCCGCGTGAATCACCGTTTTCCAGCATCCACCTGGAGAACATGCTCAAGCTGTCGAATCTGGGCGTGACTATCCTGCCGGCTTCACCGGGCTTCTATCACCAGCCGCAGACGATTGATGATCTGGTCGACTTCGTCGTCGCGCGCATCCTCAATTGCCTGAACATTCCACAGGACATGTTGCCGCGCTGGGGCGAGCATCACCTGGGTGCTGATGAGTAATAGCCGGCGCGCACTGTGTCTGCTGCTGGCGCTGAGCTGCAGCGGCTGCGCCACCGTCAACACGCTCAATTCGGACAAGGTCGACCCGCCGCTGGTGTATGCCGGCACCCGTCTGGACTGGTATGCGCTGCACGACGGCTGTTGCCCGCAGGAGCGCTTCGGCGCCCGGCCGCCGGCGTATCCGGGCATCGATCTGCCGTTCAGCCTGCTGCTCGATACCCTGCTGCTGCCGCTGTCACTGGCGGCGGCACTGGGCGTCAATCTGGTGGTCAGCGGCGGCAACTGAGCGCTGTCACGTCCGTGCGCCGACCCGTTGGGCTTCGCTGCGCTCAACCCAACCTACTGGCGAGTGCCGGGCATGGGTTTTGTAGGTTGGGTTGAGCAAAGCGAAGCCCAACACAATGCCCGCAAGCGATCTCAGCTGACCAGCAACCACGCACCGGCAGCCGCTGAACCGGCGGCTCCCAACCGGACGGCTGCTTGCGGCAGAAAACGGATCAGCGCGTAACCCAGTGCATGCAGGCTGCCGGTGGCCAGCAGGAAGCCGCAGGCATAGTTCCAGGCATTGCTCAGCACGGGCAGTTCCAGCCCGTGGGCTACGCCGTGGCTGAGGGCAAACACGGCCGTCAGGCTTGCCGCAACCAGTAGCCGCAGGCGTGCGGCAACCACCACCAGCAGGCTCAAGGCGAGCACCGATCCGGCAATTGCGGTTTCAGCGAAAGGCAGACTGATGCCGGCGAACCCAAGCAGTCCGCCGAGCAGCATGCTGCCCATAAAAGTCAGCGGCAGCACCCAGCGTGCATTGCCGCTTTGTTGTGCGGCCCACAAGCCAACGGCAAGCATGGCCAACAGATGATCAAGGCCGCCGAGTGGATGGCTGATACCGGCCAGCAGGCCGGCGTCGGGATGGCCGGGATGGGCGAAGGCCAGCGCCGGGGTGAGCAGCAGGGCAAGGGCGATCAGGCAGTTGCGCAGGGTCATGGCGTTTCTCCTCGTGACGGAACAGGTTCAGGCGGCGTTGAGCATGCCGTGACGTTCGATGAAGGCGATGATCTGGTCGAGGCCGAGACCGATCTTCTGGTTACTGAAGACGAAGGGTTTGTCGCCACGCATCTTCTTCGTGTCGCGCTCCATCACCTCCAGCGAGGCGCCGACCAGCGGCGCCAGATCGATCTTGTTGATCACCAGCAGGTCGGATTTGCAGATGCCCGGGCCGCCCTTGCGCGGCAGCTTGTCGCCAGCCGAAACGTCGATCACGTACAGGGTCAGGTCGGACAGTTCCGGGCTGAAGGTGGCCGACAGGTTGTCGCCGCCGGACTCGACGATGATCAGGTCCAGACCGGGAAAGCGTCGGTTGAGCTGGTCGACCGCCTCCAGATTGATCGAGGCGTCCTCGCGGATGGCAGTGTGCGGGCAGCCGCCGGTTTCCACGCCGATGATGCGGTCGGGCGTCAGCGCCTCGTTGCGCACCAGAAACTGGGCGTCTTCCTGTGTGTAGATGTCGTTGGTCACCACGGCGATGTTGTAGCGGTTGCGCAGCGCCTGACACAGCGCCAGCGTCAGCGCGGTCTTGCCGGAGCCGACCGGACCGCCAATGCCGACGCGCAGGGGATAGTTGTTCATGGGGGCTTTCCTTTGTTCATGAGCGAAACAGACGGCTGTACTGGCGCTCGTGCGCCATGCTGGCCAGGATCAGGCCGAAGGGCGCACTGCCCCAGTCGGCCTCGTTGATGGATTCAGCGTCGCGTTGCGCCTGATCCAGCAATGGCAGCAGCTCGGAGGTCAGGCGCTGGGCGGCTTGTTGGCCAAGCGGCAGGCTTTTCATCAGCACGGCCAGCTGGTTTTCCAGCCAGCTCCACAGCCAGGCGGCCAGTGCCTCGTTCGGGCGGATGCTCCATGCTTGTGCAGTCAGCGCCCAGACCAGCGGCAAGCCGGGTTCGTGCTGTTCAAGCAGGAGATTGCGCGCGTTGCTGTCCAGCTCCGGTAAGTCCCGCAGTAGCTGGCGCAGCGAATAGCCCATCTGCCGGCTTTCCAATGCCAGCTCGCGGGTTTCACGGCTGGCCCGGTGCAATGCGGCGAGGCGCGTCAGTTCGTTCCAGTCGGCTGCGGCGGCTGCGGTGCAGTGAGCCAGCAGCAAGGGGGCCTCAAAACGCGCCAAATTCAGTAGCAACTGGTCAGCCAGCCAGCGGCGTCCAGTGTCGACGTTATGCACCTGTTGCTGGTCGACGGCCAGCTCAAGCCCCTGCGAATAGCTGTAGCCGCCAATCGGTAGCTGCGGACTGGCCAGGCGCAGCAAGGCCCAGGCGTTGCTCACCGGCGCACCCCGAACTGGTGCAGGCGAGGAGCGTAGTTGAATTCGTCGCCGCCCTGATGCGAGTGGTGATGGCCGCCGCCGTAAGCACCGGCCTCCGGCTGGAACGGCGCTTCGATGGCTTCGACTCGCGCACCGAGCTGTTCGAGCATGGCCTGCAGCACGTAGTCCTCGGGCAGGCGCAGCCAGCCGTCACCGAGCTGCAGGGCGACATGCCGGTTGCCCAGATGGTAGGCCGCGCGCATCAGTTCGAACGGTGTGGTGCAGGTCACCTGCAGCAGATTTTCCGGCCGGGCAAACACCCGCACGATGCGTCCGTCTTTGGCCAGCAGGCAGTCACCTTCCGCCAGCGCCGGCTGGCCGCGTTCGAGAAACAGGCCGGTCTCTTCGCCGCTGGTGCTGAAACAGTGCAGCCGGCTCTTGCTGCGCGCCGCGTAGTCGAGCAGCAGTTCGGCGTCCCAGTTGTCTCGCGGGGCAATGCGTTGATGGATGACCAGCATGGTGAATGTCCGTGGTGTTGTGCCATGGACTACAGCAAGAGGCTTGCCAAACCGCATGTGCCAGCGTTGGGCTTCACCGCTGCGCGGTTCAACCGCAACCTACGGGGGTGTGCGGGCTTGGCTTGTGTAGGTTGGGTTGAGCGCAGCGAAGCCCAACAAGGCGGTGCAAAACCCTGCAGGGTGGCTTTGTTTTGGTGCTGTTACACGATGGTAGAGTCTTTAATGGTGCAGCCGCGAAGGTTGCGCGAAAAAGAAGAAATGCCGTTCAATTGCCCGCATTGCAAGTGCAGGTTTAGTCCTTCGTGGCGGACTCTCAGGCTCAGCCGTAGCGTTTCTTCGCCTCGATCGCCAACCCGCTGCCGATACTGCCAAACAGATTGCCTTCGACCAGTCGTGCCTGCGGCAGCATGGCCGCAATGCTTTGCCGCAGTGCCGGAATGGAACTGGAGCCGCCGGTGAAGAACAGCGTATCCACTTGTCCGGCGCTGATGCCTGCGTCTTCCAGCAGCTGACTGACGCTGGCGCGGATGCGCTCCAGCAGCGGCTCGATGGCGTTGTCGAACAGTGTCCGGCTGAGATCGGCACGCAGCTCTGCTTCGATCCGGCCAAGGTCGATGGTCTGCTGTTCTGTGTGCGTGAGGTCGATCTTGGCGGCTTCCATCTGTATCGCCAGCCAGTGCCCGGCACGTTGCTCGATCAGGCGTAGCAGGCGGTCGATGCCGGTGTCATCGAGGATGTCATAACGCATGTTCTGCAGCGCCAGCTGGCTCTTCTGCGCATACACGGCGTTGATGGTGTGCCAGGTGGCGAGGTTGAGGTGGTAGCTGGTCGGCATCATGGCGCCGCTTTTCATCCGGCTGCCCCAGCCGAACAGCGGCATGACGCCATGCAGGCTGAGCTGCTTGTCGAAATCGGTACCGCCAATATGCACGCCGCCGGTGGCGAGGATGTCGGCCTGACGGTCGGCCACTTCCCTGCGCTCAGGGGCCAGTCGCACCAGCGAGAAATCCGAAGTGCCGCCGCCGATGTCGACGATCAGCACCAGTTCTTCGCGCTCAATCGTGCGCTCGTAGTCGAAGGCGGCAGCGATGGGTTCGTACTGAAACGACACCTCTTTGAAACCAAGCTTGTGCGCCACTTCGATCAGGGTGTCCTGCGCCACCTGATCGGCTTTCGCGTCATCGTCGACAAAGAACACCGGGCGGCCCAGCACCACCTGTTCGAACTCGCGGCCGGCGCTGGCTTCGGCGCGCGCTTTGAGCTGACCGATGAACAGGCGCAACAATTCCTTGAACGGCATGGCGCTGCCAAGCACGGTGGTTTCGCTCTTGAGCAGGCTGGAACCGAGCAGGCTTTTCAGCGAGCGCATCAGCCGGCCTTCGTAACCTTCCAGGTATTCGTGCAGCGCCAGGCGACCGTACACCGGCCGGCGTTCCTCGATATTGAAAAACACCACCGAGGGCAGCGTGAGGCTGTCGTCTTCCAGCGCGATCAGCGGTTCGCTGTCCGGCCGCCACCAGCCGACGGTGGAGTTGGACGTACCGAAGTCGATGCCCAGGGCATTGGCGGGTTGCGTGAAGTTCATGGCGCACAGTGTCTGGAAAAAACGGCCGCGCAGTGTACGCGAATTGGCCCTGTAATGTGCCTGGCTGGTGCTCGGCAAACACACTTGCAAAACTACCGGCAAGCGCCCATACCTGAACAGGTGACGCGTGCTTGTGCGAGGCAGTTATGGCCGGTGGCTGGACAACCGATGGGGCGGTGCAGGAACAGATCGACAGCAGTCTGGAGGACGCCATTGCGCGCGCCCGAAGCCAGCTGCCGACGGGCGATAGCCTGACCCATTGCGAAGCCTGCGATGCGCCGATTCCCGAGGCGCGGCGGGCGGCGATCAGGGGGGTGCGCTTGTGTGTCGCCTGTCAGTCCGAGCGCGATCGGCAGCAGTCGGCAGCCGCGGGTTACAACCGGCGTGGCAGCAAGGACAGTCAGTTACGCTGAGCACCCACAGACATGATCCAAAGCAATGCACAGGACAGCAGCCGGACCGAGACTATCCGGTAATGCCACTTCGCGTATCAGCAAAGGTGATGCGATGGACTTCAAGGATTACTACAAGATTCTCGGCGTAGAGCCGGGTGCGGATGACGCGACGATCAAGGCCGCCTACCGCAAGCTGGCGCGCAAGTATCACCCCGACGTGAGCAAGGAAAAGGACGCCGAAAACCAGTTCAAGGAAGTCGCCGAAGCCTACGAGGTGCTCAAGACTGCGGAGAAGCGCGCCGAATACGACGAGCTGCGCAAGTACGCCGAGCAGGGTCGTCCCTTTGAGCCGCCACCGGGCTGGCAGCCGCGAGGTGCATCAGGCCATGGCGCAGACTTTGGTGAGTCCGGTCGTGACTTTTCCGATTTCTTCGAGTCCATCTTTGGCGCCGCCGACCGTTCGCACCGGGGGCAGGGCCGTGGCCATGCGCGGCGCGGGCAGGATGTGGAGATGGTCTTGCCGGTGCTGCTCGAGGAAACCCTGCAGGAGGAAGCCAAACAGGTATCCCTGCAGATACCGCAGTACAGCGCCGACGGCCAGCCGATGCCGGCGCAGAGCAAAACACTGGGGGTGAAGATTCCGCCCGGTGTCAGCGAGGGCGAACGTATCCGCCTCAAGGGGCAGGGGTTGCCCGGGATTGGTGGCGCGCCGAGCGGTGACCTGTATCTGGTGATCAAGCTGGTGCCGCATCCGTTGTTCGATGTCGAGGCACATAACCTCATCCTGACTGTGCCGTTGACCCCCTGGGAGGCGGCGCTGGGCAGCAAGATCACGGTGCCAACCCTGACCGGCAAGATTCACCTGACCGTTCCTGCCAACACGCAAAGCGGTCAGCGCCTGCGTATCAAGGGCAAGGGGCTGGTCAACAAACTGGGCGAGCATGGCGACCTGTATGCCCTGTTCAAGATCGTCAATCCGGCCAGCAGTGACGAGAAAACCCGCGGGCTGTGGGCGCAACTGGCCGAGCAGGCCGCCTTCGATCCGCGGGCCGAGTGGAGTCAGCGCAAATGACCAGCAGCCTGATCGTGCAATTGAGTCTTCACGAGTTCTGCCAGCGCGCCGAGCTGCCAGAGCAATCCCTGCTGGAGCTCGTCGAGCACGGCATCATCGAACCCAGCGGCCCTGCTCCCGAGCAATGGCTGTTTGATGCCGGTGCGCTGGCCATCGCCAGACGCGCGCTGCGCCTGCAGCGCGAACTGGAGATCGAATGGGCGGGTGTCGCGCTGGCCCTGCAACTGCTTGATGAGCTGGAGCAGCTGCGTGCCGAAAACACCCTGCTGCGCCGCCGCTTGAGTCGCTTCGAGGAATAAATCTGCCCCTGTTGGGCTTCGGCGCTACGCGCCTCAACCGCAACCTACGGTGTGTGCCGGGTTTGGCTTATGTAGGTTGGGTTGAGCGCAGCGAAGCCCAACAATCCACGCGCAGGTGCTCCCATTGGGCTTCATCGTTGCACGGCTCAACCACAACCTACGAGGGATGTGCGGGTTTGGTGAGACCCGTGTAGGTTGGGTTGAGCGCAGCGAAGCCCAACAGTCCCGGCGCAAGTGCTCCCGTTGGGCTTCGGCGCCAAACGCCTCAACCACAACCTACATGGTCTTGTGCTGTTCAAGTGCTACCAACCCAATCAGCCGGCAGCAATCCCTCTCGCACATACCGGTGAATCGACGAATAGGGCCAGTCGCCCGGCCGCAGGGCGTAGCCGTGTTTGACCGGGTTGTAATGGATGTAATCGGTATGTCGCTGCAGGTCATCTTCATCGCGGATGCAATGCTCCCAATAACGCCGCTGCCAGATGCCGCGCTCGCGTTTGAGATGGCGTGACAGGCTGATGCTTTCACTGCTGCTGATCTGCCGGCTGAAAGTGGATTTGAGCAGCGCCCAGCGGGTCGGGTAGTCCTGATCGCCGGCGGGCAGTTGCCAGATGCAGTGCAGGTGATCGGGCAGCACCACCATTGCCTTGATCTCGAATGGATGTGTAGTGCGCACCGCGCGCAGGACTTGTCGCAACGTATCTATATGTTCGGTCAGTAAAGATTGAGAGCGATCGGCCAGGGTGGCCGTGAAAAAGTAGGTGCCACCTGGCACCCAGACGCGACGGTAGCGCATGTTCACCATCCTTGGTGAGTGAAGTATGTTGCCAGTGTAGATGCGCGTTTGGCATTGCGGGCAGCAGGGTGGGTGAGTTGTTGCAAATGTTGGGCTTCGGCGCTGTGCGCCTCAACCGCAACCTACGGTGTGTGCCGGGCTTGGCTTGTGTAGGTTGGGTTGAGCGCAGCGAAGCCCAACAAGCGGTGCTTAAGTCCCCCACAAACGCTGCCTAAAACAAAAAATAACGCTGCGCCATAGGCAGCACATCAGCCGGCTCGCACCACAGCAACTGACCGTCGGCCTTGACCTGATAGTTCTGCGGATCGACCTCGATGCCCGGCAGGTAGCCATTGTGGATCAGGTCGGTTTTCTGCACGGTGCGACAGCCTTTGACCACGCCGATCTGCTTCTGCAAGCCGAGTTGCTGCGGTACCCCGGCGTCGAAGGCGGCCTGGCTGATAAAAGTGATGCTGGTGGCGTGGCGCATGCCGGCGTAGCTGCCGAACATGGGTCGGTAGTGCACCGGTTGCGGCGTGGGGATCGAGGCGTTGGCATCGCCCATCAGGCTCGCAGCAATCGCCCCGCCTTTGAGAATCAGCGTTGGCTTCACGCCGAAAAAGGCCGGGCGCCAGAGCACCAGGTCGGCCCATTTGCCCACTTCAATCGAACCGACTTCGTGGCTGATGCCGTGGGTGATCGCCGGGTTGATGGTGTACTTGGCGAGGTAGCGCTTGACGCGGAAATTGTCGTTGCCTGGTGCGTCTTCGGGCAGCGGTCCGCGCTGCTGTTTCATTTTGTCAGCGGTCTGCCAGGTACGGATGATCACTTCGCCGACGCGGCCCATGGCCTGGCTGTCGGAGCTGATCATGCTGAAGGCGCCCAGGTCATGCAGGATGTCCTCGGCGGCGATGGTCTCGCGGCGGATGCGTGATTCGGCGAAGGCCACATCTTCGGCGATGCTCGGGTCGAGGTGGTGACAGACCATCAGCATGTCCAGATGTTCGTCGATGGTGTTCTTGGTGAACGGCCGGGTTGGGTTGGTTGAGCTGGGCAGCACGTTGGGAAAACCGCAGGCCTTGATGATGTCCGGTGCATGGCCGCCGCCAGCACCCTCGGTGTGGTAAGTGTGGATGGTGCGGCCCTTGAAGGCAGCTAGCGTGGTCTCGACGAAACCGGATTCGTTAAGGGTGTCGGTGTGGATCGCCACCTGCACATCGTAGTCATCGGCGACGCTCAGGCAGTTGTCGATCGCCGCCGGTGTGGTGCCCCAGTCCTCGTGCAGCTTGAGGCCGATGGCGCCGGCTTTCACTTGTTCGATCAGCGGTTCGGGCAGCGAGACGTTGCCCTTGCCGGTGAAGCCGATGTTCATCGGGAAGGCGTCGGCGGCCTTGAGCATCATCGCCATGTGCCACGGCCCCGGGGTCACGGTGGTGGCATAGGTGCCGGTGGCCGGGCCCGTGCCGCCGCCGATCATGGTGGTGGTGCCGCTCATCAAGGCTTCTTCGATCTGCTGCGGGCAGATGAAATGGATATGGGTGTCGACGCCGCCGGCGGTGAGGATCATGCCTTCGCCGGCGATGACTTCGGTGGCGCCGCCAATGGCGATGCTCACGCCAGGCTGGATGTCGGGGTTGCCGGCCTTGCCGATGGCGGCGATGCGCCCGCCCTTCAAGCCAACATCGGCCTTGACGATGCCCCAGTGGTCGATGATCAGCGCGTTGGTGATCACCGTATCGACTACATCCGCGGCGCACAGCTGGCTCTGGCCCATGCCGTCACGGATGACCTTGCCGCCGCCGAATTTCACTTCGTCACCGTAAACAGTGAAATCCTTTTCCACCTCAATCCACAGGTTGGTGTCAGCCAGGCGCAGCTTGTCGCCGACGGTGGGGCCGAACATGTCGGCGTAGGCTTGGCGGGAGATTTTCATGTGTTTGTCTCGCGTAGGGTGGATGGCCGTAGCCATCCACCGGTCAAGGTCACGGTGGAAATGCCTTTGGCGATTTCCACCCTACGAAAAAGGCGAACCGTCAGAGCTCGCCCATCACCCGCCCGGCAAAACCGAACACGCGGCGCCCACCGGCGAGGTCCACCAGTTCGACCTCCCGCGACTGCCCCGGCTCGAAGCGCACGGCGGTGCCGGCGGCGATATTCAGGCGCATGCCTCGTGCAGCTGTCCGATCAAACAGCAGCGCGTCGTTGGTTTCGAAGAAGTGGAAGTGCGAACCGACCTGGATCGGCCGGTCGCCGCTGTTGGCCACGGTCAGCCTCAGGGTGCGCCTGCCGGCGTTGAGCTCGATCTCGCCGTCCTGAATCAGGTATTCACCGGGAATCATGGCGCGCTCCTCAGGCAATCGGTTGGTGGACGGTGACCAGCTTGGTGCCGTCGGGGAAGGTGGCTTCGACCTGGATATCCGGGATCATTTCCGGCACGCCTTCCATGACCTGTTCGCGGGTCAGCAGGGTGGTGCCGTAATGCATCAGTTCGGCGACCGTTTGGCCATCACGAGCGCCTTCGAGCAGGGCGGCGGAGATCAGCGCGATGGCTTCCGGGTAGTTCAGTTTCAGGCCGCGGGCCAAGCGTCGTTCGGCGACCAGGCCGGCGGTGAAGATCAGCAGCTTGTCTTTTTCGCGTGGACTCAGATCCATCGAGTTGCTCCAGTCGTTCTGGCGGATGCGCTGCATCGCCGGTGTTCATTGTGATGTGCCGCGTAGGGTGGCTGTCGCTGTTCACATCCACCGGTTTGTGGTGGAAAACGCTTCGCGGTTTCCACCCTACGTATCGATCATCAGGTGTTCCAGATTCGTGGTGAAACAGCCTCCCGCCCGAGCAAAGCGGGGCGCAGCAAATGCCAGAGTTCGATCAGCCAGGCGCGGGCGTGCAGCGCTTCGCTGGCCAGACAGCGGGCCACCAGCAGGCCGGAAAGTTGGGTGAGATCACCACGCACCGGTGTGATCAGTTCGCGGCAGCGTTCGAGCAGCTCGGCACCGATTTCACCGGTGATCAGCAGGGTGGCGAATACCGGTTGGCCGCACAGGCCGATGGGCGAGTCGAGCAGGCCGTCGCTACCGCAGATGCGTTGACGTTCGTGCCAGAGCAAGTGGCCGTCACGCAGTATTTCCAGACGCGAGCGGAATTCGCCGCTGTCGAAGCGCTCGCCGCTGGCCGGTCGGCCGAGCGCAACCATGTCCCAGTAGCACAGGCGGGCGTCGCCCTGCAGCTGGATGCGCGTACTCAGCTGCGCCTGCGCACCGGCGTAGACAATGGTTTCCTGCGGCAGCCATTCCAGTGTGGCGCCGGTCGCGACCTGCAGTTCGAGCTGCTGATAGGCCAGGCCATTGGCGCAGTACCACTTGGCCGCGCCGGGGCTGGTCAGTTGTGCCCAGGCCTGTTCACCGATGCTGGCGCTGATGTTCAGCCGATCCCCGCCGGCAATGCCGCCGGGCGGGTGCACGATGATGTGCTGGCAGACCTGTGGTCCTTCCGCATACAGGTGTTTTTGTACACGCAACGGGCCCTGATGGCGGCGCAGCACCGGGCGTGTGCTGTCAGCAAAACGGCCATAAGCCAGCTCCAGCTCGGCATGCCAGCTGGGGGTGAACAGGGCGGAGGGCAGGGGGGCGTTCATGGGTGTGGATAACGTTGGGCTTCGGCGCGTTGCACCTCAACCCAACCTGCGGGTTGGTGAGGGGCGGGGCTTGTGCAGGTTGGGTTGAGCGCAGCGAAGCCCAACGGGGATGTGCGTGACTGGCGTTGGGCTTCGGCGCTTGGCGCCTCAACCCAACCTACGGTTCGCTGAGGCGCGGGGCTTGTGTAGGTTGGGTTGAGCGCAGGGAAGCCCAACAAGGCAATTGCGCTCATATCGTCACCAGCCCACGCACGCCTTCGGCTTCCATGGTCTCGCCACGGCCCTGCTGGATGATTTCGCCACGACTCATGACCAGATACTGGTCGGCCAGTTCGGCGGCGAAGTCGTAGAACTGCTCGACCAGCAGGATCGCCATGTCGCCACGCTCGGCCAGCTTGCGGATGACCACGCCGATTTCCTTGATCACCGAAGGCTGAATGCCTTCAGTTGGTTCGTCGAGAATCAGCAGGCGCGGCTGGCTGGCCAGTGCGCGGCCGATGGCCAGCTGTTGCTGCTGGCCGCCGGAGAGGTCGCCGCCGCGGCGCTGCTTCATCTCGCGCAGCACCGGGAACAGTTCATAGATGAATTCCGGCACAGCCTTGGCCTGTGAGCCGGGGAAGCGTGACAGGCCCATGAGCAGATTTTCCTCCACCGTCAGGCGGCCGAAGATTTCCCGCCCTTGCGGCACATAGGCAATGCCGGCCTGCACGCGCTGGTGCGGCTTGAACGAGGTGATCGGCCGATCCTCCCAGCGCACGCTGCCATCTTTGGCCGGGATCAGGCCCATCAGGCATTTGAGCAGGGTGGTCTTGCCCACGCCATTGCGCCCGAGCAGGCAGGTGACTTCGCCGACTTTGGCCTCGAATGACAGGCCGCGCAGAATGTGGCTGCCGCCGTAGTACTGGTGAAGCTGTTGGACTTGCAGCATGTTGGTGTCCTTGTTGTGTCGGTTCCTCTGGTGGAAAAGGCTGTGCCGTTTTCCACCCTACAGACTTGATTCTGTGCTGCCTGTTTCCCTCTCCCCCTGCCCCTCTCCCGCAAGCGGGAGAGGGGAGGCACGGCATCTAACCAGTCCCCTCGCCCATTTATGGGAGAGGGTTAGGGAGAGGGGCTTTTCAGCGGCCCAGATATACCTCGATCACCCGTTCATCGTTTTGCACCTGTTCCAGCGAACCCTCGGCCAGCACGCTGCCCTGATGCAGCACGGTGACGTGGTCGGCGATCGAGCCGACAAAGCCCATGTCGTGCTCGACCACCATCAGCGAGTGCTTGGGTACCAGCGACTTGAACAGCTCGGCGGTGAACTCGGTTTCGGCGTCGGTCATGCCCGCCACCGGCTCGTCGAGCAGCAGCAATTGCGGGTCCTGCACCAGCAGCATGCCGATCTCGAGGAACTGCTTCTGCCCGTGCGAGAGCAACCCTGCCGGTCGCTGGCGCGAACTGTCCAGGCGGATGGTCTGCAGCACTTCGTCGATGCGGTCTTTCTGTGTGCCGGAGAGCCGGGCGCGCAGGCTGGCCCACACCGATTTGTCGGTCTTGAGTGCCAGTTCAAGGTTCTCGAAAACGGTCAGCGCCTCGAACACTGTCGGCTTCTGGAACTTGCGACCGATGCCGGCCTGAGCGATCTGCACTTCGCTCATCTGCGTCAGGTCGAAGGTTTCACCGAAGTAGGCTACGCCGTTGTCCGGGCGCGTCTTGCCGGTAATCACGTCCATCATGGTGGTCTTGCCGGCGCCGTTGGGGCCGATGATGCAGCGCAGTTCACCGAGGCCGATGTACAGGGTCAGATGATTCAGCGCCTTGAAACCATCGAAGCTGACGTTGATGTCTTCCAGCGTGAGGATGGTGCCGTGGCGCACATCCAGCCCTTTACCGGAGGCGCTGCCCAAACCAATGGCATCGCGGTCGTGATCGGGCTTGGAGGCGTGGCCGAGCATGGCCTCGGGAATGGGGGCTGCTCTCATTGATCCTTGTCCTTCTTGATCAGGCCGATTACGCCTTTGGGTAGATAAAGCGTGACCAGAATGAACAGTGCGCCGAGCGCGAACAGCCAGTATTCGGGAAAGGCTACGGTGAACCAGCTCTTCATGCCATTCACCAGCCCGGCGCCGAGCAGCGGGCCGATCAGCGTGCCGCGCCCGCCGAGGGCGACCCAGACGGCGGCCTCGATGGAGTTGGTTGGCGACATTTCGCTGGGGTTGATGATGCCCACCAGCGGCACATACAGCGCGCCGGCCAGACCGCACAAAACAGCACTGAGCACCCAGATAAACAGCTTGTAGCCGCGCGGGTCATAGCCGCAGAACATCAGGCGATTTTCCGCATCACGCAGGGCGGTGAGTACCCGGCCGAATTTGCTGCGTGCCAGCCGGAAACCCAGATACAGGCTGCCGGCCAGCAACAGCACGGTACAGAGGAACAGTACGGCACGGGTGCCCGGTGCGGTGATGTCGAAGCCCAGCAGGCTGCGGAAGTTGGTAAAGCCGTTGTTGCCGCCGAAGCCGGTTTCGTTGCGGAAGAACAGCAGCATGCCGGCGAAGGTCAGCGCCTGGGTGATGATCGAGAAGTACACACCCTTGATCCGCGAACGGAAGGCGAAGAAGCCGAACACCAGCGCCAACAGACCGGGCGCCAGCACCACCAGACACATCGACCACAGAAAGCTGCTGGTGCCGTACCAGTACCAGGGCAGTTCGGTCCAGGACAGGAAAGTCATGAACGCCGGCAGGCCGTCGCCGGCGCTTTCACGCATCAGGTGCATGCCCATGGCGTAGCCGCCGAGGGCGAAGAACAGGCCGTGGCCGAGCGACAGCAAACCGGCGTAGCCCCAGACCAGATCGAGCGCCAGCGCGACGATGCAGTAGCAGAGGATCTTGCCGGCCAGCGTCAGGCTGTAGGCCGAGACGTGCAGCGCACTCTCTGCCGGCAGCAGGTGCAGCAGCGGCATGGCCAACAGCACGGCGAGGATCAGGCCGCCAACGGCGAGGCTGAGTTTCGGGCCGGCTTTTTGCGCCAGCGTGAGGGTCATAGGCTGGTTCATCAGTCGATCACCCGTCCTTTGAGTGCGAAGAGTCCTTGCGGGCGTTTCTGGATAAACAGAATGATCAGCGCGAGGATCAGGATCTTGCCCAGTACCGCGCCGATCTGCGGTTCCAGCAGCTTATTGGCGATACCCAGACCGAAGGCGGCCATCACGCTGCCGGCCAGCTGACCGACACCGCCGAGCACCACCACCAGAAAGGAGTCGATGATGTAGCTCTGGCCCAAATCCGGGCCGACGTTGCCGATCTGACTCAGGGCCACGCCACCAAGGCCGGCGATACCCGAGCCGAGGCCGAAGGCGAGCATGTCCACGCGGCCGGTCGGTACGCCGCAACAGGCGGCCATGTTGCGGTTCTGCGTGACGGCGCGCACGTTGAGGCCCAGGCGGGTCTTGTTCAGCAGCAGCCAGGTCAGCGCCACCACAAACAGCGCAAAAGCGATGATCACCATACGGCTGTAAGGCAGCACCAGATTGGGCAGTACCTGCACACCGCCGGACAGCCAGGCCGGGTTGGCCACTTCGACGTTCTGCGCACCGAACACCACCCGCACCAGCTGAATCAGGATCAGGCTGATGCCCCAGGTTGCCAGCAGGGTTTCCAGTGGCCGGCCGTAGAGGTGGCGGATCACCGTACGCTCCAGCGCCATACCGATGGCGGCGGTGACGAAGAACGCCACCGGCAGGGCCAGCAATGGATAGAAAGCGAGGTAGCCGGGGGCCAGTTTCTGCAGGCCGAGTTGCACCACGTAAGTGGTGTAGGCGCCGAGCATGAGCATCTCGCCATGGGCCATGTTGATTACGCCGAGCAGGCCGAAGGTGATGGCCAGACCCAATGCTGCCAGCAGCAGGATGCTGCCAAGGGAGAGGCCGCTGAACGCCTGACCAAGCAATTCACCAAACAACAGGCGGCGCTTCACTTGCGCGAGACTGGTTTCAGCGGCGGTACGTACCTGCGTATCGGTCTCCGTGTGGCCGTCGAGCAAGGTTTCCAGACGGGTGCGTGCCAGCGGTTCGCCGGTTTCGCCGAGCAGGCGCACGGCCGCTAAGCGCACGGCAGGGTCGGGATCCACCAGTTGCAGGTTGGCCAGCGCCAGACTCAGGGCGGTCTTTACCTGCGCATCGGTTTCACCGGCCAGCCGCTCGTTGAGCAGGGCCAGTTGTGCCGGGCGGGCAGTTTTCTGTAGTTGAATGGCGGCGCTCAGGCGCAGTTGCGGGTCCTCGGCGAGCAGTTGCTGGCTGGCCAGTGCGGTGGCGAGCAGGCCGCGCAGGCGGTTGTTCAGGCGCAGCTTTTTCGGTGTGCCGGCAGGTTCTGCATCGCCTTCGGCTGCCAGCCACTGGCCGTTGCCTTCGATAAATGCGGTTTTGTTGCGGTCAATGCCTAGCCGGCCTTGCAGCAGGGCATCCAGCAGTGGCTGGCGCGCGGGCTCAGGCCGGGCAGCCCAACTTTCCAGCAGCCGAGCCTGCAATGCCGGGTTGGCGGCGGCAAACTCGCCGGCATCGCCGGCGTGGCTGGTCATTGGCAGCAGGAGCGCCAGTGTCAGCAGAATTCGGGTCAAGACGGTGGGCATACGAATTTCCTTGGGGTACGCCGTAAATCCCCGCCCTGTTAATCACTCGGGCGGGGAGCACATCGTTGCGGTCAAACGCGGTCGTAGGTTGGGTCGAGGCATGGCCGAAGCCCAACGGGGAGGTCAGGTCGACCTTTACCATGGCGAAGTTGGGCTTCGCTGCGCTCAACCCAACCTACGTCACTTAGTTGGACTTCACCGCATGGTCAGGCTTCTTGTCGTTGCCTTCGATGTACGGACTCCAGGGCTGGGCGCGCACCGGACCGTCGGTTTGCCAGACCACGTTGAACTGACCGTCATCCTGGACTTCGCCGATCATTACCGGCTTCCACAGGTGGTGATTGGTCTTGTCCATGGTCAGGGTGTAACCGTCCGGTGCGGCAAAGGTCTGGCCGGCCATGGCTTCGCGAACCTTGTCGACGTCGGTGGTGCCGGCTTTCGCGACCGCCTGCGCCCACATGTTGATACCCACGTAGGTGGCTTCCATCGGGTCGTTGGTCACGGCGGTCTGGTAGTTCGGCAGGTTCTTGGCTTTGGCGTAGGCCTTCCAGGAGGAGACGAACTTCTCGTTCACCGGATTATCCAGCGACTGGAAGTAGTTCCACGCGGCCAGCTGGCCCACCAGCGGCTTGGTGTCGATGCCGCGCAGTTCCTCTTCGCCTACCGAGAAGGCCACCACCGGTACGTCGGTGGCTTCGATGCCCTGATTACCCAGTTCCTTGTAGAACGGCACGTTGGAGTCGCCATTCACGGTGGAGATCACTGCGGTCTTGCCGCCGGCGGAGAACTTCTTGATGTTGGCGACGATGGTCTGGTAATCGCTGTGACCGAACGGGGTATAGACCTCTTCGATGTCCTTGTCGGCTACGCCCTTGCTGTGCAGGAAGGCGCGCAGGATCTTGTTGGTGGTGCGCGGGTAGACGTAGTCGGTACCGAGCAGGAAGAAGCGCTTGGCGGCGCCGCCGTCTTCGCTCATCAGGTACTCGACCGCCGGGATGGCCTGCTGGTTTGGTGCGGCGCCGGTGTAGAACACATTCGGCGACATTTCTTCGCCTTCATACTGCACCGGGTAGAACAGCAGACCATTCAACTCTTCAAACACCGGCAGCACGGATTTGCGCGACACCGAGGTCCAGCAGCCGAAGACCACGTCGACCTTGTCCTGGGTCAGCAGCTGGCGCGCCTTCTCGGCAAACAGCGGCCAGTTGGACGCCGGATCGACGACCACGGCTTCAAGTTGCTTGCCGTTAACGCCACCTTTGGCGTTGATCTCGTCAATGGTCATCAACGCCATGTCTTTGAGCGATGTTTCCGAGATGGCCATGGTGCCGGACAGCGAATGCAGCACGCCGACCTTGATGGTTTCGGCGGCCTGCAGGCTGTACGGGAACAGGCCGGTCAGCACCAGGGCGCTGGCGGCGAGGGTGGTTTTCAGAAAGGGGCGGCGTTTCATGTGGTGGCCTCCTGGCGCTATTTCTGCGATGTGTTGTGCGGGACTGAGTTGCCCGACAGACAAATAGCGAAAAGCGCGCCAGTTTCAAAAAGGCCATGCAATACAAACAGATAGACATGATTGGCGTTGAGGAGAAACGCATCTTGCTTCGAACTGGTGCGGGGTTGGTCGCTTGTGGCGCTGGTGTGGGCCACTTTGAAGCAGGTGCGGGAAGTGAGGCGGGGACCGATTGCCAATCCGTTGAGAGTGTTCATATCTGCGCGATTCTGCCTGCGCTCGCAGTCGCACCTCCTGGCGGCCAGTGTTTATGCCTGCCGCGGCCCGCCTTGGCCCAATTGAGCAAACATCGATAAAACCACCCCGGCCAGTGCCAGCACCGCACCCGTCAGGGTAAACGGCCGGGCGACCATGTTCTGTGCCGGCTCCAGCAGGAAGGCCAGGCCGAGCACCGGCTGACTGAGCAACAACAGGGCGGACCCCGCCAGCTGGGTGCGCCGGCGCAACGCTACCGGTTGCCAGTAGGCCCCGGCGAGCAGGTTGAGCAGGCTGGCAAACAGCAGGTAGACGTGCGAGGCGCGGTACAGCATGCGCAGGCCGTCGAGTTCGCCGGTGAAGGCCGGCAAGATCTGGCTCATGTGCCGGCCGCTGGCGAGAAACAGGCCAAAGAACAGCAGGCCGCTGAGCAGGTGGGTTTTGCGCATAGTCGTTCTCCGTTCGGACTGACTCAGTCGGCCCAGCCGCGCGACACCCAGGTCAGCGCCTTCGGGCCTTGCAGGTAGCTGCTTTGCAGCTGGCGGATGGTGAAGCCGCCAGCGCTGATCAATGCCGCGATGTCACGGTTAAGGTGGCAACCGCCGACCAGCGATTTCCAGATCGGCGTGAGGCGATTCTGCCAGCGCACCACCGGCAGGTCCGGCGCCAGCCCGTGTTCGCTGAACAGCAACTTGCCGCCGGGCTTGAGTACGCGGCGCATTTCCGTGAGTGCGGCACCGGCATCCGGAATGGTGCACAGGGTGAAGGTGCAGACGATGCTGTCAAAGCTGGCATCCGCGGCCTGGATCTGCCCCAGCTCGAGGGCGATGGTCTGTAGCGGAATGCCGATTCTGGCTGCACGTTTGCGGGCCAGTTGCTGGGCTTGCGCGGCGGGATCGACACCGACGATTGCAGTGACTTGCGCCGGGTCATAGAGGCTCAGGTTGAGTCCGGTGCCGATGCCGATTTCCAGCACCCGGCCGCTGGCCAGGGGCACCACCTGGGCGCGGGTCTGCATCACCGCGTCCGTGCCGCAGGCGATGTCGAGCAAGCGCGGCAGCAGGTAACGTTCGTAGAGGGCCATGGGACTCCGGGCAGATTGCTGCAGGGTTGGGTGGTTGTGCGCCGGTTCAGGCACCGTCGCCGGGCTTGCCCAGGCCGCGCCAGTGCTTGCCGCCGAGCATGATGAAGCGCAGTTGCTCGGTGATCTTGGCGGCCGGGCGCAGGTGTTCCGGCAGGTTGCAGGCCGGCGGGTCGATCAGCTCCGGCAGGGTGGCGAACACCGCCTTGACCACCAGGTCGGCGAGCACGTCGACGGCTGCGGCATCCAGTTGCGGCATGCGGTTCATCAGGCGCAGGTCATTGCTCAGGTCGTCGGTGATGCGCTGGCGCAGTTCGCCCAGGGCCTGGCGCACCGCCTGCGAGCCGCCGTACTGCTCGCGTGCGAGAAACAGGAACTGGCCACGGTTGGCGGCGACGGCATCGAGGAAGATGCGCGTACTGGCCTCGATCAGGCCGCCGCGTTCGAATTCGTTCTGGCGCACGTTGCGGATGGTGGCGCGGAAGGTTTCCCCGACTTCGGCGACCAGTGCCAGGCCCAGTTCATCCATGTCGCGGAAGTGCCGGTAGAAGCCGGTCGGCACGATGCCGGCAAGGCGGGTGACTTCGCGCAGGCTCAGGCTGCCAAAGCCGCGGCCGCTGTCCATCAGGCTGCGCGCGGCTTCCATCAGGGCCTGGCGGGTCTGCTGTTTCTGCTGGCTGCGTGGCGACGACATGGGCTGGATCCGTGGGCGGGAGGCCACTGTAGCAAATGCGCTGCGCGGGCGTCGAACCACGGGCTTCCGGCAGGCGCAGACCTGTCCGGGGCGCCGTGACTTGGCTAAGCTGCTGCAGTTGCCCTCTGCCAGAAAGGATTGCCGATGAAAACCGTGACCAGGTGGTTTGCCGGGGTGTTGCTGCTGGTCTTGCTGGCGCTGGGCGGGCTGCTGGCGCTGAGCTGGGCGCCGGATCTGCCTTTGGCCGAGCTGAAGGCGCGCTGGGCGCCAGCGCCGTCGACCTTCATCGAGGTGCAGGGCATGTCCGTGCACGTGCGTGACGAGGGGCCGCGCGATGACCCGACGCCCTTGTTGCTGCTGCATGGGACTTCCTCCAGCCTGCACACCTGGGAGGGCTGGGCGGCTGCGCTGAAGGCCACGCACCGGGTGATCCGGGTCGACCTGCCGGGCTTCGGCCTGACCGGGCCGTTCCCCGATGGCGACTACCGCATGGCGCACTACAGCGCCTTCATCGCCGGACTGCTCGATGCGCTGCAGGTCGAGCGCGTGGTACTGGCCGGCAACAGCCTGGGCGGGCAGATCGCCTGGGAAACCGCGCTGGCCTGGCCGCAGCGGGTGTCGCGGCTGATCCTCGTCGATGCGGCAGGTTTCCCCATGCAGTCGACCTCGGTGCCGATCGGCTTTCGCATTGCGCGGATTCCCGAACTGGCCCCGCTGGTCGGCAAGATCCTGCCCAGGTCGATGATCGAGTCCAGCGTGCGCAACGTCTACGGCGACCCCGAGCGGGTCACCGCGCAGCTGGTCGAGCGCTACTACCAGTTGACCCTGCGCCCGGGCAATCGCCAGGCGCTGGTACAACGCTTCAGCCAGCGCGACGACCCGCGCCTGAATCAGCCGCGCATCAGCCGGCTGGGGCTGCCCACGCTGATCATCTGGGGCGGGCGTGACGGCCTGATCCCGCCGGAGCATGCGGCGCTGTTCCAAGCGGCGATCAAGGGCAGTGAGGTAAGCATGTTCGAGACGCTCGGGCATGTCCCGCAGGAAGAGGATGCCGCGGCGACGGTGGCGGTGGTCGAGGCGTTCCTGGGCCGCTAAGGCGCGCACCGGGCGCTGCTCAGGGGTGCCGGCCGGGCGCCTTGGTGCAGGTCCACTGCTTGTATTCGAAGGTGCTGACGACCACCAGCGCCAGGGCGAACGGCAGCAGCAGGTAGAGGCAGCGGAACACGATCAGCGCCGCCAGCACGTCGGCGGTGGCCAGTTCCGGCAGGGCGGCGATAAAGGTCACTTCCAGCACGCCGAGCCCGCC
This sequence comes from Pseudomonas sp. N040, assembly GCF_015637705.1. GTDB lineage: Bacteria > Pseudomonadota > Gammaproteobacteria > Pseudomonadales > Pseudomonadaceae > Aquipseudomonas. The sequence goes on from NZ_JADOBE010000008.1 coordinate 181,740, forward strand.
CGGCGCATGCGACAGCAGCGCCAGCGAGAACGAGGCGAGAAAGATCCCGAGGATGGTCAGGTAGCCCGGGTTGCCCGCTTCCGGCAGGGCGAAATAGATGATCGCGGCCGCACACAGCAGCTCCAGCGGGCCGGCCAGCAACTGGCGGCCGACCACCCGCAGGCGCGGGTATTCGATATGCAGCTTGCCCCGTGTCCACGGTTTGAAGTGGCGCCAGGCGCCCAGCACATACAGGCCAACCAGGGTCAGCAGGCCAAGGCCGATGACCACCGACAGCCAGGGGGTGATGTTGGCAACCCGCTGGATCAGGTCGGGCTTGATCAGCAGGACCACACCGCCGGCCAGCAGGGTGCCCAGGGCAAAGGTGAAGGAGCAGAACAGGATCACCACACCGATCTCGTGCGGCGTCAGGCCCTTGCTGCGATAGGCGCGGTAGCGCACCAGCGCGCCGGAAAACACCGAGGCGCCAATGTTGTGCGCCAGGGCGTAGGTGGTGAACGAGCAGAGGGTGATGAACCACCAGGAAATCTTCTTGCCCAGATGGTCGAGGGCGATGCGGTCATACCAGGCCAGTGCGGTATAGGCGCCGGCGGTGGCCAGGGCTGCCAGCAGCCAGCTGTGCAGGTTGATCGCCTGCAGGCTGCCGGCAATTTCCGCCAGCGAGATGCCGCGAACTTCCTGGTACAGCAGCCAGCAGGAGAACACCACCGCGCCGATACCGATCATCGACCAGGCGATGTCGCGCTTGCTCATCATTGCCCGAGGCTCCGGGTAGCCCGGCGGGATGGTTGGGAAGAGTGCGCTGGCTGTGGCAAAGAGGAAGAACCTTGTGGGCGGGCTGGAGGCCTGTCTTGTCGAAGTATTTTGGTAACCCGGGCCGGAGTATCGCGGATGCCGCGCGCTGTCTCAACCCTTAGGGCTGCATTGACGTTGCAGCGTATTTCAGAACAGCTGGCGACCAATTGACCCAGCGCAGGGGCGGCTGGCCTATTGGACATCCTTGGTCGCCTGCTGCAGGCGCAGGGTGCTTTGTGCATTGGCCTGCTCGACCTGCTGTTGCAGTTGCTGCATCTGTTGCTGGGCCTGTTTCGCCTGCTCCGCCTGCAGGCTGGCGACTGCCGCCGTTTCACCGGCCCCGCAGCCACCGAGGGCAAGCAGGCTGAGGAGGAGGATGTTGCTGGATGGGCGGCGCTGCATGGTGGTGGCCTCGGATTGAAGGGGGACGGCATCGGGGACTGCCCGTTACAGGCTCAGGTAGTTCTTCACCCCGGTGAAGATGATCTGCGCGGCCAGCGCACAGACGAACAGGCCCATCAGGCGGCTGACGATCTGCAGGCCCTGGTCGCCCATCACCCGCTCGAACAGGCTGGACAGATACAGCACCACGCCGACGGTGAGGCTGGCCAGGATGATCGCCAGGAGGGTGGTCAGGCGCTCATCCCAGCCGGCGTCACTGGCGCTCATCACCAGCAGGGCACCGATGGTTCCCGGGCCGACGGTCAGCGGAATGGTCAGGGGCACGATGGTGACATCCTGGTCGAGGTTTTCCTGCTGCACGGCCGGCTTGCCCTGGGCCATCGCCAGCGCGGAGATGAACAGCACGCTGCCGGCGCCGATGCGAAAGGCATCGATGGTGACGCCGAACACCAGGAAAATGCTGTTGCCGAACAGGTACAGCAGGGCGCTGGCGATCATCGAGCCGAGCGCGACCTTCCAGGCCAGGTACTTGCGTTCCTTGACGGTGTAGCCGCGGGTCAGGCTGATAAAGCAGGACAGCACGAAGAACGGGCTGTAGAGCACCAGCATTTTCAGGTACAGGCTGGACAGTTGGTAAATCATCGGGCCAGGCTCGGGTTGGCAGGGCTGGAGCAGCCCTGGCTACGCAGAGTTTAAGGGGGAATGCCCTCTCGGGTCTTGTGTTGCCGATTTTCCACCCGATCCGCCTGCTCGACCAGTTCGCGCAGCTGTGCCAGCTCCAGCGGTTTGCTCAGGTAGCCGTCCATGCCGGCCCTGCGCGCACGCAGCTTGTGCTCGGCCAGGGTGTGCGCGGTCAGGGCAATCACCCGGGTGCGCGGGCGCTTTTCCCGCTGCTCCCAGGCGCGCAGTTGTTCGGTGGCGCCGAAACCATCCAGCACCGGCATCTCGCAGTCCATCAGCACCAGGTCGTAGTGTTGTTGCTGCATGGCGAGCAGCGCCGCGGCACCGGTAGGCACGCAGTCGGGGCGGATATTCAGCTTGCCGAGCATGGCGCCGATCACCTTGAGGGAAATCGTACTGTCTTCGGCAACCAGCACCCGGAAGCCGGCGCTGACCCTGAAGGGTATTGCACTGGGCGGATGGCGCTGGCTCAGGGCGCTGCTCAAGGCGCTGCGCAGGGTCAGCCCGGCCACCGGCTTGGCCAGCACCCGGGTGATCCCGGCATCGCGCGTCAGCTGCTGGCTGGGCGTGGCGCAGAGGTCGGTGAGCATGAGGATCAGGATGTCCTTGTTCAGGTAGGGGTCCGCCTTGATGCTGGCCGCCAGCTGGGTGCCGTGCATGCCCGGCATGCGCTGGTCGAGCAGTACCACGTCGATATCCTCGCCGAGGTTGGCCCGGGTACGCAGCAGCGCCAGCGCCGCCGGGCCCGAGGCCGCCAAGCTGACCTGCATGCCCCAGCTGCTGCACTGTTCGCCGAGTACCTTGCGGCAGGTGGCGTTGTCGTCGACCACCAGCACGCGGATATCCTGCAGTAGTTCTGCCCCGAGGTCGCTGCCCGGAGTGCTGCTGGCACTTTCCAGCGGCAGGCTCAGCCACAGGCGGTTGCCCTGTTCGGGGCTGCTGTGCAGGCCGAATTCGCCCCCCATCAGGCGGATCAGCTGGCGGGTGATGATCAGCGCCAGGTGGCCGCTGAGCCGGCCTGGCGAGATGAAGTCTTCGCCATGCAGCTCGGCGCCGAGCAGCTGTTCCTGCTCGGTGCTGCTCAGTGCGTGACCGTTGTTGCGCAGGGTCAGGCGCAGGCGCGGCCGGGAGGCGGTGGTCTCGATCTCGCTGAGGAGGAAGATTTCCCCGCAGGCGGTCTGCTTGAAGGCATGTTCGAGCAGGCTCAGCAGGATCTGGCGGATGCGTGCCGGGTCGCTGCGCAGCAGGGACGGGACGTCCGGCTTGATCAGGCTGATCAGTTCGATACCCTGCTGCTGTGCCTGGCTGCGGAAAATCTCCAGGCAGTCATCCACCAGCGCCGGGTAGTCGAACTGATCACTGTCCAGCTCGATCATGCCGGACTCCAGCCGGGACACGTCGAGAATCTGGCCGAGCAGGTTCAGCAGCTCATTGCCGGCCTTGCGGATGGTTTGCGCGTAGTCGCGCTGGCGGCTGGACAGGGGCGTGTCGAGCAGCAGTTCGGCCATGCCCAGCACCCCGTTCATGGGGGTACGAATATCATGGCTGATCCGCGCGAGGAACTCGGTCTTGGCCTTGATCACCGCGCGACTGGCCGCGCGGGCGCGCGAAGAAAGAATGCTTTCGCCCAGCCGCAGCAATTGCTTATTGGTCAGGGCCAGGCTGTTGAGGATGCTGCACAGCAGTATTCCGCCCAGCAGCCAGTCGGTATGGGCCAGCAGGGAGAAGGGCGGAATGCCGAGGAAATAGCCAACCCCGCCAGCACTGATCAGCGTGGCCATTGCCCAGGAAATGCTCAGCATGCGGGCGGGCTGGTTGCCCTGCCGCCAGTGCCGGACGGAGACCAGCAGCAGGGTTGGCAAGCTCAGGCTGCCGAGCAGCAGGAGCAGGGCCGTGGTCTGCCGCGGCGGCAGCACAAACAGCAGCGGCAGGCACGCCGCCATGGCCAGCATCAGCCCGGCGAGCAGCCGCTGTGCCCAGGGGCGGGGCACTGGCCAGCGCAGGAAGCTGCGGGTAAAGCCTACGCTGGCAAACATGCCGAACAGGATGATCAGGCTGCCCAGCGGGCTTTGCAGCGGGCGCAGCAGCCGCAGCCAGTCCGGCAACATGCCCAGCAGGTGCATGGTGCCCAGCAGCAGCGCGGTCTGGCTCAGGGCCAGCCACAGCAGGGGCGCGTTGCGCTGGTAGCAGAAGCGGATCAGGTTGTAGAGCGCCATCATGGCCAGGGCGCCGAGCAGTGCGGCGAGCAGCACGGCACGCTGGTCATTGGCGATCAGCTGGCTGGCCGGGGCAAGCGCGATCATCGGGCGCAGGGTGTAGGGCGACGCAAGGCGCAGATACAGCGTCAGCGGCTGGCCGGATTGCGGCAGCGGCAGAAAGAAATCCCGCGCCGGGACCGGGCGCTGCTCCTGCGCCAGCTGGTTGCCGGTGTGCGAATGCGCAAGCAGGGTGCCGGCCTGCACGGCATACAGGTCCAGCGACGACAGAAAGGGGGCGACTACCTGCAGGTACTGCAGTTCGCTGGCGGCGCTGAACGGCAGGCGCAGCCACAAGGCGCTGTCGCCGCCGGCCGTGCGCACGCGGCTGCGTTCGACCGGCTGGAAGGCGCTGGCCAGACTGGCGCTGCGAATCTCGTTGAACTGCAGTTGCCCGTCCGGATCTTCGAGTGCCCACCAGCTCTCAGTTCCATCGGCTGCTTGCGCGGGGGCAGCCATGCCGAGCAGCAGGCCGGCGAGCATGACGCGGACAATCCGTTGCCACGGCACCATTGGAAATCCCTTTCGCAGTCAGATGCGCGAGTATAGCCGCGCGATCAGCCTGCCGAACACCGTCGCCGGGCCTGCGGCGTGCGCCTCGGCACACGCCGCAACGGGTCAGTCGCGCTCGCGGGCAATCGCGCGGTAGCCGATGTCCGTGCGGTAGAAGCAGCCGTTCCAGTGGATCTTTTCCGCCAGGCGATAGGCCTGTTGCTGGGCTTCGGAGACCGTGCGGCCGATGGCGGTGGCGCAGAGTACGCGGCCGCCGGCGGTGACCACCTGGCCGGCGGCATTCAGTGCGGTACCGGCATGGAACACCTTGCCGTCCAGCGCCGCGGCGGCGTCCAGGCCTTCGATCACTTCGCCCTTGGCGTAGTCACCCGGGTAGCCGCCGGCCGCCAGCACCACGCCCACCGTCGGGCGCGGGTCCCAGGTGGCCTCGACCTTGTCCAGCGCCTTGGCCAGGGCGGCCTCGACCAGCAGCACCAGGGAGCTTTCCAAGCGCACCATGATCGGCTGGGTTTCCGGGTCGCCGAAGCGGCAGTTGAACTCGATGACCTTGGGCTTGCCGGCCTTGTCGATCATCAGCCCGGCGTAGAGGAAGCCGGTGTAGACGTTGCCTTCGCTGGCCATGCCGCGCACGGTCGGGTAGATCACTTCGTCCATCACCCGCTGGTGCACCTCGGCAGTGACCACCGGGGCCGGCGAGTAGGCGCCCATGCCGCCGGTATTGGGGCCAGTGTCGCCGTCGCCGACGCGCTTGTGGTCCTGGCTGGTGGCCATCGGCAGCACGTGCTCGCCGTCGACCATGACGATGAAGCTGGCCTCTTCGCCGTCGAGGAATTCCTCGATCACCACGCGCGAGCCCGCCTCGCCGAAGGCATTGCCGGCGAGCATGTCGCGCACGGCGTCTTCGGCCTCGGCCAGGGTCATGGCAACGATCACGCCCTTGCCAGCGGCCAGGCCGTCGGCCTTGACCACGATCGGTGCGCCTTTCTCTCTGAGGTAGGCCAGCGCCGGCTCGACTTCGGTGAAGTTCTGGTAGTCGGCGGTGGGAATCTTGTGCCGGGCCAGGAAGTCCTTGGTGAAGGCCTTGGAGCCTTCCAGCTGGGCGGCGGCGGCGGTGGGGCCGAAGATGTCCAGCTGGCGCGCGCGGAACAGGTCGACCACGCCCGCAACCAGCGGCGCTTCCGGGCCGACGATGGTCAGCTGCACGTTCTTCTCGGCGAAGTCGGCCAGTTGCTCGATGGCCAGCACGTCGATGGCCACGTTCTCGCACTTGGCTTCGGTGGCGGTGCCGGCGTTGCCCGGGGCGACGAAGACCTTCTTGACGCGCTTGTCCTGCGCCACTTTCCAGGCCAGGGCGTGCTCGCGGCCGCCGCTGCCGATGATCAATACGTTCATGGGGTATCTCCTGACCGTAGCCCGGATGCAATCCGGGGCTTTTGAGTGGGGTGTTCCCGGATTTCATCCGGGCTACGACGCAAATCTTTCGGGCCGTGATGGAGCTGGTGGATGCTAGGCGCGGATGGCTTCGATAAGCGCAGTTGCCGACTGGCAATGAGCATTAGCGAAGTCGTCCGCAACAACGCAGACGCCTGCTACAGCGCGGCCATGCCAATCAATGACGGAAGTGGCGCATGCCGGTGAACACCATCGCGATTCCCGCCTCATCAGCGGCCGCAATGACTTCCGCATCGCGCATCGAGCCGCCCGGCTGGATCACCGCGGTGATGCCGTTGGCGGCGGCGTTGTCCAGGCCATCGCGGAACGGGAAGAACGCGTCGGAGGCCATTACCGAGCCGGCGACCTGCAGGCCGGCGTGCTCGGCCTTGATCGCGGCGATACGGGCGGAGTTGACGCGGCTCATCTGGCCGGCACCGACGCCGATGGTCTGGCGGTTCTTGGCGTAGACGATGGCGTTGGACTTGACGAACTTGGCCACCTTCCAGGCGAAGATCAGGTCATGGATTTCCTGCTCGCTTGGCGCGCGCTTAGTGACGATTTTCAGGTCTTCGGCCTTGATCATGCCGATGTCGCGACTCTGTACCAGCAGACCACCGTTGACGCGCTTGAAGTCCCAGGCCGCGCTGCGCTCGGCTGGCCACTCGCCGCATTCGAGCAGGCGCACGTTGGCTTTGGCGGCGACCACGGCACGAGCCTCGGCGCTGACTGTCGGCGCAATGATCACTTCGACGAACTGCCGGTCGACGATAGCCTGAGCAGTGGCAGCGTCCAGTTCACGGTTGAAGGCGATGATGCCGCCGAAGGCCGATTCGGTGTCGGTGGCGTAGGCCAGTTCGTAGGCCTGGCGAATGCCGCCTTCGCTGTCCAGGGCCACCGCGACACCGCACGGATTGGCGTGCTTGACGATCACGCAGGCCGGCTTGACGAAGCTCTTCACGCATTCCAGCGCGGCGTCGGTGTCGGCCACGTTGTTGAACGACAGTTCCTTGCCCTGCAGCTGCACGGCGGTGGACACGCTGGCTTCGCCTTTCTGGGCTTCCACGTAGAACGCCGCGCTCTGGTGCGGGTTCTCGCCGTAGCGCATTTCCTGCGCCTTGATGAACTGGCTGTTGAAGGTCTGCGGGAAGGTGCCGCGGGCTTCGGTGGTCAGGGTTTCGGCGGTCTGGTCGATGGTACCCAGGTAGTTGGCGATCATGCCGTCGTAGGCAGCGGTGTGCTCGAAGGCCTTGAGCATCAGGGCGAAGCGCTCGGCGTAGGTCAGGCCGCCGGCTTGCAGGCTGGCCAGCACGTTTCCGTAGTCGCTCGCGTTAACCACGATGGCCACGTCCTTGTGGTTCTTCGCCGCGCTGCGGACCATGGTCGGGCCGCCGATGTCGATGTTCTCGATGGCGTCCGGCAGGGTGCAGCCCGCCTTGGCCACGGTGGCGGCGAACGGGTAGAGGTTGACCGCGACCAGGTCGATCGGCTGGATGCCGTGCTCGCGCATGATGCCGTCATCGATGCCGCGCCGGCCGAGGATGCCGCCGTGGATTTTCGGGTGCAGGGTCTTCACCCGGCCGTCCATCATTTCCGCGAAGCCGGTGTAGTCGGCCACTTCGATTGCCGGCACGCCGTTGTCCCGGAGCAGCTTGAAGGTGCCGCCGGTGGAGAGAATCTCCACGCCGAGGGTGGTCAATTCGCGGGCGAACTCGAGGATGCCGGTCTTGTCGGAAACGCTGATCAGCGCGCGACGGACAGCTTTGCGGGTGGTCTGGTCGGTCATGTCAAAGTCCATCAGAGCTTGGGAATCAGAGCAAAAAGGGCGGCTCGCAGATCCGCGCCGCCCTGTTCGCCGGGAAAGGATTTACAGCAGGTCGTATTGCTTGAGTTTCTTGCGCAGGGTGCCTCGATTCAGGCCGAGCATTTCCGAGGCCTTGGTCTGGTTGCCCTTGACGAAATTCATCACGCTTTCCAGCAGCGGCGCCTCGACTTCAGACAGCACAAGGTTGTACAGGTCGGAAACGGACGCTCCCTCCAGGTTGGCAAAGTAGTCGTGCAGCGATTTGACCACGCTCCCGCGCAGGGTCTGGCCTTCGTTGCCGCTGGTTGCCATGTGCTGTTTCAGATCCAGATCGTCGCTCACCGGTGTAGCCCCATCAAAAGTATTCTTGTCGATCATTTTTTCGGCAGTCGTCAGGCGACCACCTTTTGTTTTTGGTTGTTCTAGGCGAGGAAAAACTGCCGGATGCTGGCGGTTTGTGCCTCGGATGTTTCCAGTTGGTTGAAGGCCGCCTTGAATTCGCGCGCGCCCGGCAGGGTCGCGAGGTACCAGCCGACATGCTTGCGGGCGATCCGCACGCCCATGATCTCGCCATAGAAGCCGTGCAGTGCGGCCAGGTGCTCAAGCAGGATGCGTTCCACTTCTTTGATGCACAGCGCCGGCAGGCGCTTGCCATGCTCCAGGAAATACGCGATTTCGCGGAAGATCCAGGGCCGGCCCTGGGCGGCGCGACCGATCAGCAGGCCGTCGGCGCCGGTGTGGCGCAACACGTCGCGGGCTTTTTCCGGCGAGCTGATGTCGCCGTTGGCGAACACCGGGATGTCGATGGCCTGCTTGATGGCGGCGATGGTGTCGTATTCGGCTTCCCCGGTGTACAGGTCGCTGCGGGTCCGGCCGTGCACGGCCAGGGCCTGGATGCCCGACTCTTCGGCGATCCGCGCAATGATCAGGCCATTGCGGTTCTGCCGGTCCCAGCCGGTGCGGATTTTCAGGGTGACCGGCACACTCACTGCGGCGACCACGGCCTGGAGAATTTCCGCGACCAGTCGCTCGTCCTTCAGCAGGGCCGAGCCGGCGGCCTTGTTGCAGACTTTCTTGGCCGGGCAACCCATGTTGATGTCGATGATCTGGGCACCCAGCGCCACATTGGCCTTGGCGGCTTCGGCGAGCATCTGTGCATCGCCACCGGCGATCTGCACCGAGCGCGGCTCGGCGTCACCGGCATGCACCAGGCGCAGGCGCGACTTGCGGCTGTTCCACAGGCGCATATCGCTGCTGAGCATTTCCGAAACCACCATGCCCGCACCCATGCGCCGGCACAGCTGGCGGAAGGGTTGGTCGGTGACCCCCGCCATCGGTGCGAGGATCAGCTGGTTGGGCAGTGTGTAAGGGCCAATCTGTACCGCCGACATGAATCTTCCCTGCCTGTTCGGCCTGGTTTCGAAGTAATTGGAGAGCGGAAAAGGGAGGCGATGATACCCGTTCGGCAAGTCGGGATAAAGACTGCGCTGGATAAAATATGATCAATTGGCCGATTTGTCCGGCTTGCCCGGGCTCGTCTGACCTGTCCGTCGGGTGCCTGCCAGCAGGGCCGCCGCGATTACTCGGGCGACTTGAAATCGAGGCTGTAATTGACTGCCTGCGGACCCGGATCGAGGATGTCCAGGGAGATGTGGATCGGTGTCTGTGGCGGCATTTCGTCCTGGCCGGCGAGTTCTCCGGAGAGGTACTCGCTGGGCTTGAAGCGGCGGTTGGCGAGCAGCTGGTTGTTCAGGTCGGAGAAGCGCAGTTCGAGCAGCGGGAAGGGTTGGGCGAAACTGGCGCGGTTGTAGATGATCGCGTCAACCACCAGTGCGCCGGCGAAATCCGGGTGGCTGCGGACCACCAGGTTGCTGCTTTTGATCAGGCTGACATCCACCTTGGTTGGCAGCGTGCAGCCCAGTTGCAGGCAGGCCGCTGCGAACCAGGGGCGGTACTTGTCCTGACGGGCCAGTTCGTCGAAATGATAGAGCGTGTACTGCCCCAGCAGCGCGCCGGCGGCGAGCAAGCTCAGCAGGCCCCAGCCCAGCCAGCGGCCCCATGGCTTGCGCGGGGCTTGCCATTCCAGATGCAGGGGGTCGTCGCTGAGTTCGAACAGATTCTGCTGGCGGCGAAAAGTGGAGGCGGCGCGCGACTCGGAATCGGTGATGGTCAGCTCGATCTCTTCGACGGCCGCCGCGGTGGCTGGCGGCTCGGCATCTTCCGCCGGCGCTGTCTGCTCAGGCGTGGGCTCGGCTGGAGCCGGCTCGGCAAGCGCCGGTTCGCGCCTCTGCGTCGCTGCTGCGCTGGGTGCGACGGCGGCGGGCTGGCTGCGAACTGGCTGGGCTGACTCTTCGCTGTGGCGTGCGGCGTGGTGTTCTTGCTCCGGCGCTGCCACGGCAGCGGGCGCTGCGAGCGTCAAGCTGGCCTGCTCCAGTTGCTGTTCCAGTTCCTCCAGGCGCGCCAGTTCTTCATCGAGGTCCAGGCTGTCAAGGTCCAGGCTGTCGAGATCCAGGTCGTCGTGAATCCTGACGTGGTCCAGCGGATCCTGGCGCGCCACCTTCGCTCCCCGTTCGACAACGCTGCCGGCGGGCCGTTGCGGCACACTGCCTGCCGTGGCTGCAGTGCTGGCGCCAGCGGGCTGGTTCAGCAGGTGCTGGTGGGCATTGAACACATGCAGGCAGGCACCACAGCGAACAGCGCCATGTGCCGCGCCCAGCTGGCTGGAGCTGACGCGAAAACTGGTACGGCAATGCGGGCACTGGGTGACGAAGCTGTCGGTCATGCGGGGATCCGTGCAAAACAAGGCGCTAGAGGCCTGTGCGGTTAATCGGTCAACTCAGGTTTGGCCGGTCGAGGTGCCGGGCCAGGGCGCCGCGGGGAGCCATGGCCGGGCCATGCCGCGGAGCGCTGACGCAGTAGCAGAACCTCGGACGCCGTCATTGACCAATCGAACTGGCCACACAGGCCACTAGTTTAACGGAAACTGTCAGGCTGGCGACGAGTGCCGGAGATGCGCACCCAGCCATCCTTGTCGGCCGTCGGATCCAGCTCGAAGGCATCGCGGTAGGCATCGCGCACTTCCTCGGCCTGCTCGGCGAGGATGCCGGACAACGCCAGGCGTCCGCCAGGCCTGACCAGGCTGGTGATCTGCGGCGCCAGGCTTACCAGCGGTCCGGCGAGGATATTGGCGACCACCACCTCGGCCTGTTCCTGCGGCAGGTCCGCCGGCAGGTACAGGGGGAAGCGTGCCGGCTCGATGCCGTTGCGCGAGGCGTTGTCGCGCGAGGCTTGCAGGGCCTGCGGGTCGATATCGGTGCCGGTGGCCAGGCGCGCGCCCAGCAGCAGGGCGGCAATCGCCAGGATTCCCGAGCCGCAGCCGAAATCCAGCACTGTGCAATCCTGCAACGGCTGGCCGTCGAGCCACTCCAGGCACAGCGCCGTGGTCGGATGGGTGCCGGTACCGAAGGCCAGCCCCGGGTCGAGCAGCAGGTTGATCGCCGCCGGGTCGGGCGCGGCATGCCAGCTGGGCACGATCCACAGGCGCCGGCCAAAACGCATGGGCTTGAAGTTGTCCATCCAGCTGCGTTCCCAGTCCTGGTCCGCGATCAGTTCCAGCTGATGCTCGGGGAGCTGGCCGCCGCACAGCAGTTGCAGGTGGGCGAGCAGGGCGTCGGCATCGGTGTCCGCTTCGAACAGGGCGAGCAGGTGGGTGTGCGACCACAGCGGGGTGGTGCCCAGGTCCGGCTCGAAGATCGGCTGGTCTTCGGCATCCATGAAGGTGACCGAAACGGCCCCGACATCGAGCAGGGCATCTTCGTAGGTTTCGGCCTGCTCCGGCGTGATGGCTAGACGAACTTGCAACCAGGGCATCGGGGAACCTCGTAGGGTGGGACTTCGGGGGGAATTCTGCGGCATGCGCCGCCGGCCAGGCGCGCAAGCTTACTTGAGCGGTGGGGGTGGAGCAAAAAGGGCCGCCAGATGGCAGCCCTTGATGGGTGCGGCAAGCCGGGCTCAGTGCTTGTCCATGCCCAGCTTTTTCTCCAGGTAGTGGATGTTCACGCCGCCCTTGCAGAAGCCGGCATCGACCACCAGGTCACGGTGCAGCGGGATGTTGGTCTTGATTCCGTCGACCACCACTTCGTCCAGGGCGTTGCGCATGCGCGCCAGTGCTTCTTCGCGATCCTTGCCGTAGGTGATCAGCTTGCCGATCAGCGAGTCGTAGTTCGGCGGCACGCTGTAGCCGCTGTACAGGTGTGAGTCCACCCGTACGCCATTGCCGCCCGGCGCATGGTAGTGTGTGACCTTGCCCGGGCACGGCATGAAGGTCTTCGGGTCTTCGGCATTGATCCGGCACTCGAGGGCGTGCCCGCGGATGACCACGTCATCCTGGGTGAACGACAGCGGATTGCCCGAGGCGATGCTGAGCATTTCCTTGACGATGTCGATGCCGGTGACCATCTCGGTGACCGGATGTTCGACCTGCACCCGGGTGTTCATCTCGATGAAGTAGAAGTGGCCGTCCTCATAGAGGAACTCGAAGGTGCCGGCGCCGCGGTAGTTGATGTCGATGCAGGCATCGACGCAGCGCTTCAGCACTTCGGCGCGGGACTTCGGGTCGATGAACGGCGCCGGCGCCTCCTCGAGAACCTTCTGGTGCCGGCGCTGCAGCGAGCAGTCGCGGTCGCCGAGATGAATCGCGTGGCCCTGGCCGTCCGAGAGCACCTGGACTTCCACGTGGCGCGGGTTCATCAGGAACTTTTCCAGGTAGACCATGCCGTTGCCGAAAGCCGCTTCGGCTTCGGTGCGGGTCAGTTTGGCCGAGCTGATCAGGTCTTCTTCCTTGAGGACCACGCGCATGCCGCGGCCGCCGCCGCCGCCGGCGGCCTTGATGATCACCGGGTAGCCAACCTCGCGGGCAATCGCCAGCGCGGTTTCTTCGTCTTCCGGCAGCGGGCCGTCGGAACCGGGGACGGTGGGTACGCCGGCCTTGATCATGGCGGCCTTGGCGCAGACCTTGTCGCCCATCAGGCGAATGGTCTCGGCATTCGGGCCGATGAAGGCGAAGCCGGATTTCTCTACCTGTTCGGCAAAGTCGGCATTTTCGGCCAGAAAGCCGTAGCCCGGGTGAATGCCGTTGGCACCGGTCACTTCCGCGGCCGCGATGATCGCCGGAATGTTCAGGTAGGACAGCGCGCCGGGTGCCGGGCCGATGCACACGGATTCGTCAGCCAGGCCCAGGTGCATCAGGTCGCGGTCGGCAGTCGAGTGCACGGCCACCGTCTTGATCCCCAGTTCCCGGCAGGCACGCAGGATGCGCAGGGCAATCTCGCCACGGTTGGCAATAAGGACTTTCTTCAGCATCGCAGGCTCCCCGCGCTTCAAACGATGGTGAACAGCGGCTGGTCGTATTCCACAGGCTGGCCGTTTTCCGCCAGGATGGATTCGATCACGCCGCTGGCCTCGGCCTCGATGTGGTTCATCATCTTCATGGCTTCCACGATGCAGAGGATGTCGCCTTTCTTCACGGTCTGGCCGACTTCGGCGAAGTTGCCCGAGGTCGGCGAGGAGGCGCGGTAGAAGGTGCCGACCATTGGCGAGCGCACCACGTGTCCGTTCAGTTGCGGGGCAGCGGCGACTGCGGCAACTGCCGGGGCGGCGGCTGGCGCCAGGGCGGCAGCCGGCGCGGGCGCAGCGGCATACACCGGATGGCTGGCGGCGACCTGCTTGGCATGCCGGCTGATGCGTACCGATTCTTCGCCTTCGCGAATTTCCAGCTCATCGATGCCTGACTCTTCCAGCAGCTCGATCAGTTTCTTGACTTTACGAATATCCATGTTTGCGTCGACTCCCGCTTGTTGAGGTCAATATCTTCAGATTGGTTTAGCCGTGCTTGGCAGCAAGTTGTTCCAGGGCGGCTTCCAGTGCCAGGCGATAGCCGCAGGCGCCGAGGCCGCAGATCACCCCTACCGCCACGTCGGAAAAGTAGGAGTGGTGACGGAAAGATTCCCGCTTGTGCACGTTGGACAGGTGAACTTCGATGAATGGGATGCTCACTGCCAGCAATGCGTCACGTAATGCCACGCTGGTATGGGTAAATGCCGCCGGATTGATCAGGATGAAGTCGACGCCTTCAGCGCGCGCCGCATGAATGCGCTCGATCAGTTCGTACTCGGCGTTGCTCTGCAGATAGAGCAAGTGGTGGCCCGCCTCGCGCGCGCGGCGTTCCAGGTCCAGATTGATTTCTTCGAGCGTGGTGGCGCCATAAACCCCCGGCTCGCGGGAGCCGAGCAGGTTGAGATTCGGGCCGTGCAGCACCAGTAGGGTGGCCATGCCGGTTTTCCTTGTTAGATAGGCATTTTCAAAACTATGCAGGAAATCCCGCGAGGCTGTCCAGTTATCTGACAAAGCCGTCAAGATGCCTGCTTTATTGCCTTGTTTTATTGATTATTGCCGATTTCTCGCGCCGTTGCGCTGTGCAGTCGTTCAGCCAGTTCCGCCGCGGTGGTCTCGCCGATACTGCGCAAGTCGCGCCATTCCCGCCCGTCGGCGGCAAACAGGAGGAGGGCCGGCGGGCCGAACAGCTGGTAGCGATCAAGCAGGGCGCGTTGTGCGGCGTTGCTGGCGGTCATGTCGAAGCGCAGCAGGCGGAAACCGTCCAGCTGCTCGCGGACTTCGACCGCCGGCAGCACCTCGCGTTCAATCACTTTGCAGCTGATGCACCAGTCCGCATACACATCCAGCAGCACCGGCCGGCCCGCCGCCCGGGCGTCTTGCAGGGCGGCGGCCAGGGCCTCCGGCTGTGCCAGGGTCGTCCAGGGTTGCTGGCTATTCGTCGCCAGCTGCGCGCCGGCCTGCCCCAGCGGGCGCAGCGGATCGGCGGCACCACGCAGCGCGCCCACCCAGCAGGCCACGGCATAGGCCAGCAGGAGCAGACCGAACAGCTGCAGGATTCTTTGTCGCGCGCTCTTGCGGGTGAACTCCAGGGTGCCCAGGCTGAGGGCCACGCCCGCCGCCAGCAGGCCCCACAGCGCCAGGCTCAGCGGGCCGGGCAGGACCCGCTCGAGCAGCCAGATGGCCACGGCCAGCAGCAGCACGCCGAATGCATTGCGCACGCCGACCATCCAGGTCCCGCTTTTCGGCAGCAGGGCACCACCGCCGGTGGCGAACAGTACCAGTGGCGTGCCCATGCCCAGGCCGAGCACGAACAGCTTGAGGCCGCCCCCCAGGGCATCGCCACTGCTGCTGATATACAGCAGGGCGCCGGCCAGTGGCGCGGAGACGCACGGTGATACCAGCAGGCTGGACACTATGCCGAGCACTGCCGCCCCCCACAGGGAGCCGCCACGGGTCTTGCCGGCCAGGCGGTCGAGCGGCGCGCTCAGGGCCTGCGGCAGGCGCAATTCGTAGAGGCCGAACATGGCCAGTGCAAAGGCCACGAAGAAGATCGCAAAGGGTACCAGTACCCACGGCGACTGCAGGCGGGCCTGCAGGTTCAGTTCGGCGCCGAAAGTGCCCATCAGCGCCCCCAGCAGGGCGAAACAGGCCGCCATCGGCAGCACGTAGGCCAGCGACAGGCTGAAGCCGCGCATGCCGCCGACCTGGCCGCGCAGGACCACGCCGGAGAGGATCGGCAGCATCGGCAGCACGCACGGGGTGAAGGTCAGCCCCAGCCCGGCGAGGAAAAACAGCAGCAGCTCATGCCAGGCCAGTGCCGGGGGGGCCGGTTGTGCTGGCGTCGCCGGGATCGTCGCTGCGCCAGCGCCGGCCGCGGGGATTTGCAGGCGGGTCGTTTCCGGCGGATAGCACAGGCCCTGGTCGGCGCAGCCCTGGTAGGTCAGCAGCAGGGTGAAGGGGTCGCTATGCGCCGGATCGAGGGGAATGCTCAGGTCGAGGATGCCGTAATAGACCTCCACCGTGCCGAAATACTCGTCCTGCTTGAGCTGGCCGGCGGGCAGTTGCAGTTTGCCGAGCGGTACGCCGGCCGGTGCGCTGCTGGCCGCGAAGCGCTGGCGGTACAGGTAATAGCCCTCGGCATTGGTGAAGCGCAGTCGCAGGCTGCGGTCCGTGCGCTCGATCAGGCTGGGCCGGAAGGCCTCGCTTACCGGCAGGAAATCCGCGCTGTTGTTCAAGGCAGCACCGAGCCCCGGACTGGTGGCCGGACGCTGATCGAAAATGCCGGCACTCGCAGACAGGCTGAGCAGCAGGGAAAACAGCAGCAACAGGGGGCGCATGAAGGTACTCGGGGCGGCTGGGCGGCCTGCATGATAACCAAGCTGGCCGCCGGCTGCAGGGCCAAGACTGCAAGGGATTGTTACGCCATGCGCGGATTGCCACCGAAGCGTTGTGCGCATGGGCTTTTACCGACACGGCTGCGCCGGCGTTGCCTGTTATAGTGCATTCATCCAAGGGTGCTGCTGCGGCAGCCCCGAGTGCTGCCTAGTGGAAGGAGATGGCCATGCTGGACTGGAAGAATCGTGTCGAGAATGTGCGGGTGTCGGTGGATGACTCGATGGGCGAGGCGAAAAGCTACCTGGGTGGCCTGTGGCGCGCGCTGGGTGTGCTGCTCTGCCTGTACCTGCTGACGGCGCTGCTGGTGGGCTGGTTCTGGAGCCAGGAACCGGAGTTCTTCCCGGTGCAGCAGAATGCCCGCGCGGCGGCCGAGCAGGCGCAGCGCCAGTTGGTCAGTGGCTACACCACGGTGGAAACCCTGAAGACCGTGGCCACTACCCTGCTGGAAAAGCAGGGCGGCTACCTGTCCAATGATGTGGCGCCGCCCGGCCTGTGGCTGGACAACATGCCGAGCTGGGAATATGGCGTGCTGGTACAGGTGCGCGACATGGCCCGCGCCCTGCGCAAGGACTTCGCCCGCTCGCAGTCGCAATCCACCGAGGACCCCGACCTGGCCAAGGCCGAGCCGCGCTTCAACTTCGACAACAAGAGCTGGGCGCTGCCGGCCAGCGAAGCGGAATATCGCGATGGCATCCGCTCACTGGACCGCTACCAGGCCCGTCTGGCCGATGCGGCACAGTCTAATGCGCAGTTCTATACCCGCGCCGACAACCTGAACAACTGGCTGGGCGATGTCGCCACCCGCCTCGGCTCGCTGTCACAACGGCTCTCGGCCAGCGTCGGCCGGGTGCGCCTGAATACCGATACCAGCAACACTGGTGGCCAGCTGCCGGTGGTCAGTGAAGAAATTGTCGAGACGCCCTGGCTGCAGATCGACAATGTGTTCTACGAGGCGCGTGGCCAGGCCTGGGCGCTGTCGCACCTGCTGCGTGCGATCGAGGTGGATTTCGCCGATGTGCTGGCGAAGAAGAACGCCACCGTCAGCGTGCGGCAGATCATCCGCGAGCTGGAGGCGGCGCAGGAACCGTTGTGGAGTCCGATGGTGCTGAATGGCAGCGGCTATGGCCTGCTGGCCAACCACTCGCTGGTGATGGCCAACTACATTTCCCGGGCCAATGCCGCGATCATCGACCTGCGCACCCTGCTGACCCAGGGCTGAGGCATGCCGGTTTCTGCGCGGGAAGCGGCGCACCGGGCGGCCTCGGACGCCGAGCTGATCGCCTGGGTCGACGAGGCCGACCAGCTGCTCGGCAGCCTGCCGCGCGCCGAGCTGCGCGAGCGCGGGCTGATCGGGCGGGGCAGCTTCGTGCTGCTGTTCAATTCGGCCGGCGCGCTGTGCGTGCACCAGCGCACCCTGAGCAAGGCGGTCTACCCCGGCTACTGGGATGTGGCCGCCGGCGGCATGCTGCTGGCCGGGGAAAGCTACGCCGAATCGGCGCGCCGCGAACTGCAGGAAGAACTGGGGATTGCCGGGGTCGAGCTGCGCGAGCATGGCCGCTTCTTTTTTGCCCATCCGGACAACCGGCTGTGGTGCGGGGTGTTTTCCGTGGTCTGCGATGCGCCCTTGCGCCTGCAGCCCGAAGAGGTGCTGCAGGCGCACTTCATGCCCATCGCAAGCGTTCTCGCCGAATCCGCCACCCAGCCCTATTGCCCGGACTCGCTGCTCGCGCTGAAGCGTTATCTGGCTGGCGCGTAGGATGGGTTGGTTGGGTTGAACACAGTGTCGCGCCCAAGATTGCCGGGCAGCTTGTGCAGGATGCCGAACGGGGTCGCCAATCTGCTGTTTGATGGCGCAATTTGGCCCTTAGCAGCAGGCGGCTTTGCCTTTAAACTGCGCCCGCACAAGGCCCGGCCGATCAGCCGGCAACCCATTTCTGGCCTCTCAAGAGGGTGCGCCGGTGGTCAAGAAAGCCTCTTCATTGTCTGCGCTGGGCGGTCTGGTGTACTCCACCGATGCCGGCCGGCTTTGCCCTGGCTGCGGCCAGGCCATTGCGGCCTGCAGCTGTAAACAAACTGCAGTGCCCGAGGGCGACGGTATTGCCCGGGTGCGTCGGGAAAGCAAAGGCCGCGGCGGCAAGACCGTGACGACCATTACCGGTGTCCCGTTGGCCGTGGAAGCGCTGACGGCACTGGCCTCGGCGCTGAAGAAGCGCTGCGGTTGCGGCGGCGCGCTGAAGGACGGGGTAATCGAGATCCAGGGCGATCACGTCGAGCTGCTGCTGGCGGAGTTGGCTGCGCGCGGGTTTCGGGCGAAGAAGTCCGGCGGTTAAATCACCACCTACGCTCAAGCGTGGGCAAGCTCAACCCATCCTACCAACGGCGGCGATCGGTTCGCGCATCAACGACGACGCAGCATCATTTTCGACAGGGGACGCGCAATGCCGGTACGACGCACACGCAAAGATGATGGCAGCCAATGGACAGTCGCGGACAGCCGCAGCGTCTATGGCATCCGCCACTGGGGCGCGGGCTACTTCGCGATCAATGAAGCCGGGCGTGTCGAGGTCCGCCCCAACGGCCCGCAGAGCGCGCCGATCGACCTCTTCGAGCAGGTCGCCGAGCTGCGCAAGAGCGGCCTGTCGCTGCCGTTGCTGGTGCGCTTCCCGGACATCCTGCAGGACCGTGTGCGCCAGCTCACCGGTGCCTTCGATGCCAATATCGCCCGCCTCGGCTACCAGAGCCGCTACACCGCGCTGTACCCGATCAAGGTCAATCAGCAGGAGGCGGTGATCGAGAACATCATCGCCACCCAGGATGTCTCGATCGGCCTGGAAGCCGGCTCCAAGCCGGAGCTGCTGGCGGTGCTGGCGCTGGCGCCGAAGGGCGGCACCATCGTCTGCAACGGCTACAAGGACCGCGAGTTCATCAAGCTGGCGCTGATGGGGCAGAAGCTCGGGCACAACGTGTTTATCGTCATCGAGAAAGAATCCGAAGTGCAGCTGGTGATCGACGAGGCCGCCGAGCTCAAGCTGGTGCCGCAGGTCGGCCTGCGCGTGCGCCTGTCGTCGCTGGCCTCAAGCAAGTGGGCCGACACCGGCGGCGAGAAGTCCAAGTTCGGCCTGTCGGCGGCGCAGCTGCTGTCGGTGGTCGAGCGTTTCCGCGACGCCGGACTCGACCAGGGCATCCGCCTGCTGCACTTCCACATGGGCTCGCAGATCGCCAACCTGGCCGACTACCAGCACGGCTTCAAGGAAGCCATCCGCTACTACGGCGAGCTGCGTGCGCTGGGCCTGCCGGTCGATCACATCGACGTCGGCGGCGGCCTGGGCGTCGACTACGACGGCACCCATTCGCGCAATGCCAGCTCGATCAACTACGACATGGACGACTACGCCGGCGTAGTGGTCGGCATGCTCAAGGAATTCTGCGACGCGCAGGCCTTGCCGCACCCGCACATCTTCTCCGAGAGCGGCCGCTCGCTGACCGCGCACCACGCCATGCTGGTGGTGCAGGTCACCGACGTGGAGCGGCACAACGATGAAATGCCGAAAATCGAAGACGTCACCACCCTGCCGGAGACCGTGCGCTATCTGATCGAACTGCTCGGCCCGACCGATATCGAGATGGTCACCGAAACCTACTGGCGCGCCACCCACTACATGAGCGACGTGGCCAGCCAGTATGCCGACGGCAAACTGACCCTGACCGAGAAGGCGTTGGCCGAGCAGTGCTACTTTGCCGTGTGCCGGCGCCTGCACAACTCGCTCAAGGCCCGTCAGCGCTCGCACCGCCAGGTACTTGACGAGCTCAACGACAAGCTGGCCGACAAGTACATCTGCAACTTCTCGGTGTTCCAGAGCCTGCCGGACACCTGGGCCATCGGCCAGGTGCTGCCGATCCTGCCGCTGCACCGCCTCGATGAAGAGCCGCTGCGCCGCGCCGTGCTGCAGGACCTGACCTGCGACTCGGACGGCAAGATCAAGCAATACGTCGACGAGCAGAGCATCGAGACCAGCCTGCCGGTGCACGAGGTGCGCGAGGGCGAGGACTACCTGCTGGGAATCTTCCTGGTCGGTGCCTACCAGGAAATCCTCGGTGACATGCACAACCTGTTCGGTGACACCGACTCGGTGAACATCTACCAGGATGCCGATGGCAGCGTGTACCACGCCGGCATCGAAACCCACGACACCATCGAGGACATGCTGCGCTACGTGCACCTGTCGCCGGAGGAGCTGATGACCCACTACCGCGACAAGGTGGCCAGCGCCAAGCTCACGGCGCGCGAGCGCACGCAGTATCTGGATGCCTTGCGGTTGGGGCTGACGCGCTCGTCGTATTTGTCCAGTTGAGGCGGATCCGGCTCTACTCGGTCGAAGTTGCAGTATGGGCTAGCCGCCTAGCGGCGTAACCCATCATGGGGTGGTGCGATGTGATTGATGGGTATCGTTGCGCTCCACCCATCCTACGAGCTGCGGATTGGTAATCCGTGGTGAATTGTTGCGCCGGCACTGGATGCGCAATCGACCACAGCACTTTCCTCGGCACAGGGCTACAGGTTGCGCCTTGCACGGCGCCTTACTTTCTCTTTGTTTGCGCAAAGAGAAAGTAAGCAAAGAGAAAGCGCCCCCGGCATCCGGCCCGGCTCTTCGCTACGCTGCGATCCGGGTGCGTTCGCTCCATCGGCGCTCCGGGGGCCCGCTGCGATGGGCCTTCCATGGCCCAGCGCAGCTTTCGTCGCATCCATGCGACTCAACCCCCTCCACACCGATTCCGCTCACCCTCCTGACGGGACTTCCAGTCCGTGCACATTCGAAAGTAGGGTGGATAACCGCGCAGCGTTATCCACCAAAGTCCCCACGGTGGAAAAGCCGCAGGCGGCGTTTTCCACCCTACACAAGGGTTTCGGTAGTCGGACCGTCCCCGTCAGAAGGCCGAGCAGAGGTGTTGCGCAGCAGGATTCGAGGCAGGACGCCGAGAAAGCTCCGATGGGACAGGACGTCCCTTCGGAGCGTGCCTGCGGAGCGGCACCGGAGCGAGGGAAGTCTTCGCACAGCGAAGACCCGGATGTCGGGGTGTGTTTCTTTTGCTTACTTTGCTTTGCACAAGCAAAGAAAAGTGAGGCGCCCGGCGGGGCGCAACCGAAACTGTCTATCGACCACGATAATCAGCCCGGCGCAACCAACAAATCAGCGCTGGATTACCAATTCGGTGCTCCGCTATTCCCCCGACGCTCAAACTACCTCCAGCGTTGCCATCATTCCCTGATTCTCGTGTTCCAGAATGTGGCAGTGGAACATCCGCAGGCCCTTGAACGATTGCACCATTTTTACCCGTACGGTTTCTCTGGGGCGCAGGTTTACCGTGTCTTTCCAGGCCAGAAATGCTGCTGGCGTGACCTTGCCGTCCAGTTCGAATTCGACGATCTGAAACTGCGTGCCATGGATGTGGAAGGGGTGATCCATGTGTGAGTCGTTGTAGACCTCCCACAGCTCTACCGCGCCGAGCTGGCTGCGCATATCTACCCGGTGCATATCGAAGGCCTTGCCGTTGACCAAGAAATCCATCTGGTGCTGGCCGTTTTCCATGCGCATGTTTTCGCTGAATACCACGCGCTTGTCAGCGCTGCTTTTGCCCAGCGGTGAAATTGCACGCAGCGTCTGCGGCAGTCCGGTTGGCTGACCCTTGGCGATAGTCACCTGCGCCAGAGTGAGTACCTGTTCGGGGGCAACGTTACCCATTTTTTGGCGGTCGTAAGTCAGCGCAGTCAAGGCGACAGTCTGTTGCTGTGCTATCGGCTGGACAATGATCTCGATGCGCTCGGCCGGTGCCAGGAGGATTTCCTGCAACGTCTGCGGCTGTTCGAGCAGGCCGCCATCGGTGCCCACCAGGCTGAAGCTGTGGCCGCCCAGGTCGAGCTTCAGGTAGCGCGCGCTGCAGGCATTCCACAGGCGCCAGCGTTCAGCAGTTTTGAGTTCAATGGTCGGTTGATGCTGGCCGTTGATCAGCACGAACTGGCCCTCGCGACCATTCATCCAGTCGTTGGCATCGTTTTCCGCAATGCTGCCATCGGCATTCAGCTTCAGGTCGGAGATCAGCAGGTGCCGCTCGGCAATGTTGTCCAGCGGATCATCGGCAGCACGCACGATAAAGGCGCCAGCCAGGCCGCGAAACACCTGCTCGGCGGTATGCCCATGCGGGTGCGGGTGATACCAGTAAGTGCCGGCACTGCCCTTGGGCAGGTCGAAGCGGTAGACGCGCTCGCCGCCGGGCGCTACCGGGTCATGGGGGTTGCCATCCTGATCCGGCGGCACTGGCAAACCGTGCCAGTGGATGGTGCTGGGCTGCTCGAGCCGGTTGATGAAGCGGATTTCCACCCGGTCGCCTTCGCGTGCTTCGATCAGCGGACCGGGTACGCTGCCGTTGTAGGCCCAGAAGCTGGTGGGCTGGCCGGGCAGCAGTTCGACCGCGACCGGCGCAGCTATCAGTTCGGCTTTGAATACGCCGGGTTGACTGCCCTGATTGAGCAATTTGGGCAGCGGCTGAAGTGCAGCGTTGCCGGGCAGGGCATTTTCGGCTGCAAGTGGCTGGACCGCACTGCTGTGATCCATGCCGCTCATGGCGCCCATGTCGTGCATGGAGTGATCCATTTCCCCGGCGCGCAGCCAACCGGGCAGCAGGGCCAAGCCGCCAACGCCGAGCGCGTGACCGAGAAATCTGCGACGGATCATTGAAGTGCTCCTGAATAGGGTGGGTGTTTGCAGAATCAACCCTGCCATCGTGGGAAGGTCAAGTCTTTGCACGCGGCCCCGGCCTCGGCCGCTTGGCGCCGTGCTGGCCGATCACGCCGTCACCGCGCGTCCCGGGCACGGCCTGCAGAGGCCCGCCGCTGCCAACCGCTGGCTCGACCTGCAGTTTCGCTGCTTCAGCCCCTGGCCAGTTGCAGCCGGTTGCGCCCGTCTTCCTTGGCCTGGTAGAGGGCGGCATCGACGCGCTTGTACAGGTCGTCCGCGCCCTTGTCGATCTGCGGGTTGTAGGCGCCGACCCCCACGCTGGTGGTGATCCGCAGCGCGGAGTCGGGAATCCGCATGCTGGTTTCGGACAGTGTCACGCGGAACTGCTCGGCCAGCTGGCTGGCCTGTTCCAGCGTGGTACCCGGCATGATCACGCCGAACTCTTCGCCGCCCAGGCGCAGCGGAACATCGCTGGTGCGGCGGAATACCTGGCGCATCACCTCGGCGAATTGCTGCAGACACAGGTCGCCGGCGGCATGCCCGTGCTGGTCGTTGACGCGCTTGAAGTAATCGATGTCGAGCAGCACCAGCGACAGCGGGCTGCCCAGCCGGTGCGCGCTGGCAAGCATCGCCTGGAACAGGTCGTTGAACTGGTAGCGATTGCCCAGCTGGGTCAGGCTGTCGGTACGGCTGAGCTGCTCGAGCGAATTGCGCTGGCTAAGCAGCTGTTGTTCGAGGGCGATGGTGGCCAGGTAGTCGGTATTGCTGCGCCGGCAGGACAGCAGCAGGTAAACCAGGTAGATCGCCAGGCTGAGAAAAATCGGGCGCTGTTCCGGCGCGCTCTGGGCCAGCACGACCAGGCCGGGCAGGTTGAGCAGGAACATTACCGCCAGACAGCGATACAGGCGCATGGCGAAAGTAAAGGAAAAGGCCGTACTGAAAGCGATGGTGCTGATGATCGCCAGCAGTTGCGGCACGGCGAAATCTGGCAGGCTCAGGATCAAGACGTTGACGAAACCCCAGCCGGCCGTGGTGACGATGACCATTGCCCAGTGTTGATTGATCCAGCGCTGCAGGCCCGTCACTGAGAGTTCTGTCGGAAAACGGTGCAGCCAGCGGGACACCAGGGCGACAGAAAAGAACAGGCTGCCGACCAAGCCGTAGCGGGCAGCCGTCAGCGAGTCCGGCAGGGCCATGCAGATCAGCAGCCAGGCCACCAGGTAAAAGCTGCCGCCCATTCGCGTGCGGCTGCGCATGTCTTGCGCCTCGCGCCACAGGGCGAACAACTCGGGGTTGCTGGGGGCAGAGTTCGGGTTCATGGGCCTGGTTCGCTGAGGGGGCACGCTTAGCATAGTCAGCTTTGCGCGCTGGCCCGGCTTGAATGGGCTGGATAACTAGTCGGCGGGATAACTCTGCATGGCCCTGGCGACGGTTTCACGCAGGGTTTCCGCCTGCCGATCATCGCTGTAGCCGCTCACCAGCGCGGCGCTGCCGGTCCAGACCAGCTGCCCGCTGCGCGCATCGAACAGGTCGATCTGGACACCAAGGATCTGCTGGGTGGAGTTGATCGCCCCTCCCACGCCAACCCCGTAGCCATCGCCGTAGGGCCCGTGACCATAGAAGCCGCCTACTTCAGGTGGCTGGTGGATCTCCACCTCGCGGGTCAGCACCCGGGCACTGACCAGCAGATCGGGTTCGGCCTGGCCCTGTACCGGGCGCAGGCCGCGCCGATCCAGGCCGGCACTGATGCTGTCGGTAAACAGCTGGCTGCTGGCCCAGCCACTGCCGGCTGGCACTTCGGCGTTACGCCAGGCCCAGCTGTGGTAGAGGGCGAAATCACGCTGGGGCGGCGGATAACTGCTGCGATCGACATTGCTGGCGGCCGCCGCCGGCGCCGGCGGGTAGGGCGTGGATTCACTGGTGTAGGGGTTGGCGGCCGGCTGGCAGGCGGCCAGCAGCAGGCAGGCGGCCAGGCTGAAGAGCATTTTCATGGTGCGACTCCATTGGGGCGGCACAGCCAGTGCAGGTAACGGCCCATGGCACTGAAGGCGGGATGACGGCGATAGGCCAGTTCCATTTCGAGCAGGTCGAGCAGTTCGGCGCGGGCCTGGAACTCGGCCGGCATGTAGTCGTGGAACACGCGCACGCCACTGCGGTTCCCGATCAGCCAGTGCGCGCTCATCTGCCCCTCAAGCTCGCGCGGATCGATCGGGCGCTGCGGCGTCAGGCTCTGCTTTTCGCCGGCCAGCAGGTCGCTGCGCAGCTTGCGGAAATGCCCCTTGAGCAGGTTGCGATAGACCAGCGCGTCGCGGTTGTAGAACGCCAGCGACAGCCAGCCCTCGGTACCGGTCAGCTGGTGCAGCACCGGCAGGATGGCGTGCGGCTCGGCCAGCCATTCGAGCACGGCATGGCACAGCACCAGGTCAAACGGCTGGGTCAGCTGGCCGAGCAGTTCCTGCCAGGGCGCCTGGATGAACGTGGCGGCCTGGCCGGCCTCGCGAAAGCGCTCGCGGGCCGCCTCGAGCATCGGCGCGGCCGGTTCCGCCAGCGTCACCCGGTGGCCGCGCTGGGCCAGCCACAGCGCCATGTGGCCGAGTCCCGCGCCGACGTCGAGCACCCGCAGCGGCCGATCCGGCAGCACTTCGGCCAGATCCGCCTGCAGCACGGCCAGGCGGATGGCGCCCTTGCTGCCACCGTAGATCTTCTCGGCAAAGCGGCTGGCGAGGGCATCGAAGTGACGGTCTTTCATCGGGCAAACCGTCGCTCGCTGTCGGCCAGCTTGGCCTGCACCGCCTGTTCCATATCGATGCCCAGTTCGCTGCAGAGCAGCAACAGGTAGAGCACGATATCGCCGACTTCCTCGCCGGCATGGTGCAGTTCGGCGGCGGACAACTGGCGGGACTGGGCCTCGCTGAGCCACTGGAAGATCTCCAGCAGCTCGGCCATCTCCACGCTGGCGGCCATCGCCAGGTTTTTCGGGCTGTGGAAGCCGCGCCAGTCATTGTTGTCGCGAATGCGGTGCAGGCGGCTGGTCAGTTCGACGAGGTTCATCAACGGATTCCTTGTTCCATCTGCATAGCTTCCCGCCCGGACGAGTGGCAGGCAAGGGCTGGCGGGAAAAAGAAAGCGCTCTGCCGGTGCTTATAATGTGACCGCAAAGGAGGATTTGTTATCCAAAGTGCACAAGTGGCGGAAAGATGCACTTTTCGTCGCTTGGTTTCGGCAACTCCGTGTTTTTCGGCCACGTCCTGCGTGGCCGTTTTTTTTTGCTAGGTGCGCACCCGCTTGTCGTAGGGTGGGTTTCAGCCCACCGCAACGGCTGCAAGACATTTGTGGGCTAAAGCCCACCCTGCGCAGAACAAAGCACTTTCAGCCACTCACACAGACAGTGCCTTTTCTGCCTGCGCGGGTGGGTTTTGGGCGTCTGGGAAGTCAACGGGTTGGCAATCCGTGGTGATTTTTTCCCTGCGCGGCTTCAGCGTCGAGTAATGTCGCCACGCTTTCCGTGGCACAGGGCTACAGGTTGCGCCCTGCACGGCGCCTCACTTTCTCTTTGCACGCGCAAAGAGAAAGTAAGCAAAGAGAAAGCGCGCCCGGCATCCGGCCCCGAGCGCTACGCGCTCGGGGTGCGTTCGCTCCATCGGCGCTCCAGGGGGCCGCTGCGATGGGCCGTCCATGGCCCAGCGCAGCTTTCGTCGCATCCATGCGACTCAACCCCTTGCACACCGATTCCGCTCTCCCTCCTGACGGGACTTCCAGTCCGTGCACACCAAACAGCTTTTTCGGTCTTATTTTCGAACAGTAGGGTTTCGGTAGTCGGACCGTCCCCGTCAGGAGGCCGAGTGCAGGTGCTGTGCAGAGGGGCATTTGGCATGGATGCCAAATGAGGAACGATGGGCCATGGATGGCCCTTCGAGACGACCCTCGGAACAGTGCCGGAGCGAGGGGAGTCGAGCGCAGCGAGACCCGGATGCCGGGGGGTGTTTCTTTTGCTTACTTTTCTTTGCACAAGCTGTACGGACCGGACACATAGGTGACAGGTGTGCGGAGACATGGCTGACACTTTCGGTAGTGACCTGCCGAGCCGATAACCATGCCTTGGAACGCT
>NZ_JADOBE010000009.1 GCF_015637705.1 Pseudomonas sp. N040
TCTGGTTGAGCGCGCCGCTGCCGGAGATGACGTTGGCCATTGTCAGGTTGTTGGAACGGTTGATCTGCAGGGTGCTGTTGTTGACCACGGCGCCGCTGCCGAGCTGGCCGGTGGTGCCACCGTTGCCCAGTTGCAGGGTGCCGGCGCTGATAGTGGTGACGCCGCTGCTGGTATTGTTGCCGGTCAGGGTGGTCGTTCCGGTGCCGCTTTGGTTCAGGGTTCCAGTGCCGCTGATGGTATTGCTCACGGTCAGCGCATCGGAGCGGTTGAAGCTCAGTGCCGCGTTGTTGACGACATTGCCACTGCCCAGTGTGCCGGTGGTGCCGCCGGCGCCGACGCTGAGCGTGCCGGCGCTGATGGTGGTGGTGCCGCTGTAGGTGTTGTTGCCGGTGAGGGTGGCGGTGCCGGCGCCGAGCTTGGTCAGCGCACCGGTGCCGGAAATAGCGTTGGCGACGGTGACGGCGTTGCTGCGATTGATCTGCAGGGTGCTGTTGTTGATCACATCGCCGCTGCCCAGGCTGCCGGTGGTGCCGCCGGCGCCGATGCTGAGGGTGCCGGCGCTGATGGTGGTGGTACCGCTGTAGGTGTTGGCCCCGGTGAGGGAGGCGGTTCCGGCGCCCAGCTTGGTCAGCGTGCCGGTGCCGGAAATGGCGTTGGCGACGGTGACGGCGTTGCTGCGGTTGATCTGCAGGGCGGCATTATTGACCACGGCGCCGCTGCCCAACTGGCCGGTGGTGCCGCCGGCACCGATGCTGAGGGTGCCGGCGCTGATGGTAGTGGTGCCGCTGTAGGTGTTGGCGCCGCTGAGCGAGGTGGTGCCGCTGCTGGCCTGGGTCAGGCCGCCAGTGCCGATGATACGTGGAGCAATGGCCAGGTCATTTGCGCCGCTGGTGCTGAACAGGGCGCCTGCATTCAGGCTGATTGCGCCGTTGCCGACTGCCAGCAGCGAGCCTCCGCTCATGTTGAAGGCCGTCTGTACGGTGTAGGTGATGTTGTTGTTGATGGTCAGGGATCCGGCCGACATGTCGACCGTGCCGATGGTGGCATTGGCGCTAAGCACCGGCTGGTTACCGCCGGTGGTGTTGAAGATGGCGGTGGCGCCGGCGCCGGGAACCACGGCAGGTGTCCAGTTGCTGGCGGTATTGTAGGCGGTTGTGCCGCCGGTCAGCCAGGTTTGCGACCACACGCTGGTGGGAATGCAGGCACTGATGAGTGCGATTGCAGTACAGGCCTGGAAATGGCGCGAAAGTACAGATTGGTTTGCTAGTGGGCCTGTTTTTTTCATTATGTCCTGGCTCTGGGTTGCAGCTTGTTTTTGTGAATCTTATCGCAAAAAATGTGCCGGCTGCTAAGCGGCTGCGGCTCTTGTTTGTGATATGGAATGCCACTTGCGGTCTACGTTTACTGGGTGATTGAGCCGGCTTGCGGATCCCTCGGGCGACAAGCCGGATGCTGGTCAGTGTTCCCTGCGTTGCAGATCCGGATGCTCTGCGACAAGCAGCCTGAACACTGCGGGTAGGCTGTGTGCAGCGGCTTGGCGAGGCTGTTACCCAAGGGAGTGGTCTGGCGCAGAGTCCGGGTTTCAGCCGCGCGCAGTTCCGTAAGGTGCGCTGCCAAGCCGAAAAGTGCGACCGGGGCAGATAGCCCGCTGGTCGGTCGTGCCGGCATGCTTTAAGCTGCCGCGCCTTGTCTTCAAGCTGTCCCTGCCCAAGGAGTTGCCCGCCGGTGAACGCCAAAGATCCGCTGCACGGGATTACCCTGGAAGCCCTGCTCACCGAGCTGGTGGCCCGGCATGGCTGGGACGGCCTGGCCCGGCAGGTGGATGTGCGCTGCTTCAAGAACGACCCGAGCATCAAGTCGAGCCTGTCGTTCCTGCGCAAGACGCCCTGGGCCCGGCAGAAGGTCGAGGCGCTGTTCGTCGAGTTGCGCCGCAGCCAGGCCAGGTAGTTCGCGCCAGCTCAGCGTCCAGCGCCGTGCGGCCCGGCCCTGAGCAGCTCGACGCGCTGTTCTGCCGGCAATAGCCCGGCGATCTCCAGCAGCATCCGCTGATTGAGTTCCTGCATCTGTGCCTGTAGCTCGCGTTGTCGGGCAAAGGCAGCCTGCAGTTCGCTGCGCGGCAGCTCGGCTTGTCCCATCAGTTGCTCGATGAGCTGGCGCTGCTCGCGCCCCTGGTCGGCCAGCGCGCGCATTTGCGGCGCGTGCTCGCGCATTTTTTCGCGGATCTGCTGACGCTGCTGCTCCGGCAATTGCTGCATGCGCGCCAGCATGTGCTGCAACCGCGGGCCCTCGGCGCCGGGGTGCATGGGCGCGAAGTGCGCCGGTTTGCCGAGCAGCCAGCCACCCAGGAAGGCATTGCCGGCCAGCGACAGCAGCAGGGCGCCGCCCAGTAGCCAGGATTTGTTCATGGTTCCTCCGTGCCCAGCGCGCTGTCGAGCATCTGCGCACTGAGCAGCAATTCGGTGGTGTCGCTGCTGTCCTGCCATTGCCCGGCAAACACGCCGAGCGCGGCGCACAGCGCCAGGCTGGCCAGTTTGTACGGCCAGGCGTAACCCAGTTCCTCCAGCAGCCGTTGCCAGCGCGGCAACCAGCCCTGCTGCTGCGGCTGGGCGAGCGCCTGGCGAATGATCTGCGCAGCCAGGTCGGGCCGTGGCACGGGACGCGGGCTGCCCTGCAGGAGCGGCTCGCGAGGGGTGTGCAAGTGCTTCATCATGCCTCCTCGCGGTGCTGGCCGAGCCAGCCGCGCAGTTGCTTGCGCGCGCGTACCAGCAGGCCTTCCAGGGCTTTGACATGCAGCCCCATCAGCGCCGCCGCCTGCGGATTGCTGTGTTCTTCGAAGTAGCAGAGCACCACCGCCATGCGCTGCTGCTCGGGCAGGCGCTGCACGGCCCGGTCGATGGCCGCGGCCTGCCTGGTCAGGCTGTGGGCGGTGGAAAGATCGGCGGCCGGATCGGGCAGTTCAGCCAGCAGACTGTCGGCATCGCCAACCTGCCGCCGGGCCGTCTGCCGGCGGGCGTGATCCAGGCTGGCGTTCACCAGGATGCGCCCCAGCCAGGCGGCAAAACTGCCGCGCCGGGGTTGCCAGGCGCGGGCCTGGGTCCAGACCCGGGTGAAGGCTTCCTGGGCGACATCTTCGGCATCGGCGCGCTGGCCGACTACCCGGTGGGCAATGGCGTAGGCGCGCGGCAGGTGACGCTCAACCAGCAGGGCAAAGGCCTGCTGGTCGCCCTCTTGCACGCGCGTCATCAAGGCCTCGTCAGTCGGACTGCCGGACATTGCTTACGCAGGCGTCACGGCGTCCCGGTGGCGCCTGGTTGCTGGCCTTTGCGCTGCATCCACTGGTCGCGCATCTGCTGGCGCTCCTGCTGGCTGATCTGCCCGTCACCGTTGCTGTCCATCTTGGCGAAGCGCTTCTCGCAGTTGGCCATGAACTCCTGCTTGGAGATGTTGCCATCGCCATTGGTGTCCATCTGCTTGATGTGCTCCTGCATGTTCTGCTGCATCTGCCCGTGCATCGGCATTTGTCCACCCATCGGCATCTGCCCGTTCATCGGCATCTGGTCCTGCATTGGCATCTGCGCAGTGCCCGTATCGGCAGCCAGGGCAAGGCCGCTGGCGCCAAGCAGAACGGTACAGGCAAGCAGCTTGGTGAAGTTTTTCATGGGGATTCCTCGAGTGTGAAAGCGGGATGCTCAAAGCCTATACGCAGGAGCTGTGCATTCCCCTGCGTTTGATTGGTATAGACCAGTTCAGTCCCGGTTGGCAGCACCGCCGTCGCCGGTACCCGTGACGGGATGCTGGCTGAACCAGTCGAGCGCGAGCGCCGCCAGCCGTTCCGGCTGCTCCCTGGGAATCCAGTGGCCGCAGCCCTCGATGCGCTGGTAGGCCCAGGCGGCGTCCATCTGTGTCGCCGAATCGCGCATCTGCGCTTCGGTGAGGAACTTGTCACCGCTGCTCCAGATGCCCAGTGCCGGGCGGCTGCAGCGCGGCCAGTGGCCGAGTACCACGTCCAGCAGGTTGGCCCGGTACCAGTTGAGCCCGGCAGTGAGCCGGCCAGGCCGCGCCATCCGTTCGACTATTCGTGCGCGGTCCGGCTCGTTGCCCAGCCAGCGCGCCAGGCCACCCCCGCGCAGCAGGTACCACTCGGCCAGGCCGCGCAGCTGGAACCACAGGGTGTACAGGCCCTTGACCAGCTTCTGTTGCAGCCCGGCCCGCCCATAGCAGCGCGGGTGCCCCACCGAGACCGCCACCAGCGCCTGCACCTGTTGCGGGTGATACAGGGCAAAGGCCCAGGCAATCGCCGCGCCCCAGTCATGCCCGATGACGTTCACCGGCTGGTTGACACCGAGCGCCGCCAGCAGCGCCGGTATGTCATCGACAATCTGGCGGATGCGGTATTGCGCGGTTGCCGCCGGCATGCTGGTTTCCCCGCAGCCGCGCTGGTCGAAGGCGATTACCCGGTAGCCGGCGTGCAGCAGCGGCGGGATCACTGCCGACCAGATGTGCAGGTCGTCCGGGAAGCCATGCAGCAACAGCAGCGGCGAACCGCTGCCCTGATCGAACACGCGGAAGTCGAGCCCGCGGGCCTGTACCCGGCGCAAGCTGGCAGCGTTCAGGGGTGCCTGGGTGTCCATGCAACTCCTTGGTGAGGTGTCGGGTTAGCGCAGGGCCTGCATCCGCTGCAACAGGTCGCCGTTGGCTTTCTGCAGGATGCCGCCGGCGCCGCTACTGTAGCGCGCCGGATCGGCCTTGACCGAGAAATCGCGGCTCTGGTTGGTGCCGGCGCCGAGCAGCACGCCTGCCACGTTGCTGGCGGTTTCCAGCACTTTCATGGTTTCCGAGGTGGTCATCTCGATCTCGCCAAAGGCATCCGGCGAAGTGATCGCCTGGCCCAGCTTGAGTGATCCGTTGGCGTTGCTGAAGGTGCCGGCGGCGCCGCCGATCAGGTTGATGCCGCTGCCCGGAATGACCGACAGGGCCTGGCCGACTTCCAGCGCGGAAGTACTGGCAAAGCTGCCACCGGAGCCGTTCTTCGAGGCGAAGTCGAGGGTGTAGGACACCGACAGCACTGGCAGCTTGGCCTGCTCGGCAAAGGTCGAGGCCGCGGTGGTCGGGTTGTCGAAGCCGAAGCCGCCGCTCGGCCCGGTATCGCCGAGGAAGAAGTACAGCTTGCCGATGTCTTTCGGCGCGACATAGGTGACGTCGTTGTTGCTGCCGAAGAACGAGGATTCCTCGGTCAGTGGCGAGGCCTCGTGAGTGGCCTTGGCGAACTCGGTGCTGCCGGTCAGCTGTGCCCGGTCCACCACCTCGTAGCCGTCGGCCTTGAGCTTGGCGAGCAGGTCGCTGTAGGCCTTGTCGGTGATCTCCTGCATCACCGCGGGGGTCAGGCCCTGCAATTCGAGCACTGCGTTGGAGCGGCCACCCATGCCGGTACCGGCCTTTTCCTGTTCTTCCTTGGCGGTGATGAAACCAACCTTGAAGGCGCCGATGACGACTTTGTGTACCCCGGAGAAGGCCTTGTCGCCCTCGGTGGTGATGTCGTCATGGGTGATCATGCCAAACGGGCCGGAGGTTTGCGCCGGTGGTTTGACGACGCCCTGGGTGGCATTCACGCCGCAGGCGGAGATCGATACGAGAATCGCAGCTGCAGATAAGGTCTTGAATATACTCATGATATAGCCTCGGTTGATTGACCTTTGCGAGTATAGACGGGCTCTCCGGCAGTTCCATAAAATTGCGCCGGCAGCGCAGTCGATCAGTCTGGATTGCTTCTGGACGGTATTTTGACGCGCCCGCGGCGGGGCGGCAGGCGCTCGGGGCAGGGTTTGCGCCGGCGGCTGATCCTGCATCGCTTTGACCGGTGTCAGGGCAGCATCACGGCTGCGTCTGCTTTACTGCAACGCCTGTCCCCGGGGAGTCTGCCGATGCGAAATATTCCTGCCGTAGTGCTGCTCTGGCTGATGCTGCTGGCCATGCCGCTGCACGCCAGTGCGAGCTTTCGGGTGGTCACCGAGGAGTGGGCGCCTTTCAACTATCAGCACGACGGTCAACCTGCGGGCTTTGCCGTGGAACTGCTGCAGGCTGCCCTGACGCTGCTCGGCGAGCAGCCGCGCATCGAATTCATGCCCTGGAACAGGGCTTACCTGACCGCGCAGAAGCAGCCGGACGTGCTGATCTTCAGCCTGGCGCGCACCACCGAACGCGAGCCGCAGTTCCAGTGGGTGGCGCCGATCCTTGGCCGTGAAGTCCTGCTCTACCGGCTGGCCCGGCGCCCCGACATCCAGCCGCGCACCCTCGAGGAGGCCAAGCGCTACAAGGTGGGCAGCAATACCCTGGAGGATGCCTCGACCCAGGATCTGCTCGGGCAGGGTTTCGTGCTTGGCAAGAACCTCGAGCTGGTCACCGGCCGCGATGTGCAGAACATCCAGAAGCTGATGCTCGGGCGGATCGACCTGATCCCGATGACCCAGTTGCAGCTGGCTGCCGCTGTCAGGGAAGCCGGTTTTGCGGTCAGCGATTTTGTCCCGACCGTCGCCCTCGGCGCCGCGGGCGAGGAGTACTACTTCGCCTTCAGCGCGGGTACCGCAGAGGCCCGGGTCGCGACCCTGCGCCAGGCGTTTGCGCAGCTGCGCGCCGATGGCACCTACGCCGCCCTGCTGCAGAAATACACGCACTGAGCGTCAGCGGCTGCAGCGCCGGGCGCTCCGCGCCGCTCAGGCGCGGACCGCGAGGATAATCAGCGAAGCCGGTTTCCCGGTGCGTGGGTCAAGTGGTTCGCGCAGCTCGCAGAGGCGCAATCCGGCGCTGGCGAACAGCCTTGTCCAGCTTTCCAGGGTGCGGAAATACCAGGGCGGCGGGCTGCGGAAGTGGCTGCTGAAGCCTTGCCAGGAGCCTTCGCGCCAGCCATCCGCGTAGGGCAGTTCGCCACACGCCTGCAGCGGGTGCAGGGTTTGCACGATGCAGCAGCCGGCCGGCGTCAGCAGCCCGCGGGCGGCGTGCACGACCTGTTCGGCAGACGCTTTGCCGAGCAGGGAGAAATTGCACACCACGCAGTCCACCGCGTCGGGGAACTGGCCGGCGGCCAACTCTGCGTAAGTCATCACCCGGAAGTCGCCGCCACCGGCCTGCCTGGCCGCCTGCACCAGTTCGGCGACCGCATCGATCCCGCTCACCCGGATGCCCCGGGCCGCCAGTTCCCGCGCCAGCCAACCCTCGCCGCAACCGATGTCCAGCACGGATGCCGGTGCCCGGCCCCGCACGGCGTCGATGATGGCCGCATCGGTCACCAACTGGCGGCTGGCGATCTGCCCGGTCCGCACGGCACTGACCCAGGGCTGGGCATTGGCGTGCCAGGACTCGACGATGCCGGCCTCGCGGGTTTGATCCTGGTTCGGCGGTTTTGCCATGTTGCCGTGCTCCTCGGCGCAGGGTGGGCCGTTGTGCGCTCAGACGCTGCCGGCCGGGGCCTGCCGGCAGGGGAAGGCGCTGTCCCCGCGCTCGAACTGCAGGGTGGTGTGCTGGATGTCGAACTGCGTGTGCAGTTCCTGGTTGATCCGCGCCAGCAGGGCATCGTCCAGCGCGGCATCCGGCTTGATCAGGTGCGCGGTCAGTGCCACCTCGGTAGTGCTCATGGCCCAGATGTGCAGGTCATGCACTTCGGCCACGCCGGGCAGGCTCTCCAGGTAGGCCTGCACCTTGGCCGGCTGGATATGCCCGGGCACCGCGTCCAGCGCCAGGTTGAGCGATTCGCGCAGCAGGCCCCAGGTGCTGATCGCGATCACCAGCGAGATGGCCATGCTGGCTGCCGGATCCAGCCACAGCCAGCCAGTGGCGAGCATGGCGATCGCCGCCAGCACCACGCCCAGCGAGATGGCGGCATCGGCGGCCATGTGCAGGTAGGCGCTACGGATGTTCACATCACCGTCCTTGCCGGACATGAACAGCCAGGCGGTGTAGCCGTTGATGGCAATGCCGATGGCCGCCACCACGATCACCGTGCCACCGGCAATCGGCTGCGGGTCGTTGAACCGCAGCAGCGCTTCCCAGGCGATCGCGGCCACGGCCAGCAGCAGGAGCAGCGCGTTGAACAGCGCAGCCAGCACCGAGGAGCGGCGCAGGCCATAGGTATGCCGCTGGGTCGGCGCTTTCTGCACCAGCACGCTGGCGCCCCAGGCCAGCAGCAGGCCGAGCACGTCGCTAAGGTTGTGCCCGGCGTCCGCCAGCAGGGCCAGCGAGTTGGCCAGCAGGCCGAACAGGGCCTCGATCAGCACGAAGCCGACATTCAGCGCAACGCCGATGGCAAAGGCCCGGTTGAAGTTCGCCGGGGCATGGCTGTGGCTGTGGTTGTGTCCGTGGGCATGTGCATGCCCGGCATGGCTGTGGCTGGATTCGTCGGTCATCTGGCGTTCTCGTCAGGGCTGCGGGTTGGCAAGCGGTCGAACGTGGGCAGGCGACAGCGGGCGCCTGCAAGCGTTGGGTCTTCAGCCGGGCAGCGGCGAATCCGGGTGCACCCGGGCAAAGTGCTCAACCGTGGGAAACGGCTCATAGAAATGATGCAGCAGTTGACGCCACTCCTGATACTGCGGCGACTGGCGAAAGCCGATGGTGTGATCCTCCAGCCGCTGCCAGTTGACCAGCAGCAGGTACTTGTCCGGGGCTTCCAGGCAGCGCTGCAACTGGTGCGCGAGGTAGCCGGGCATGCCGGCAATGATCGCCTGCGCCTGGGCAAAGGCCCGCTCGAACTGCACGGTCTGGCCGGGTTTTATCTGCAGCATGGCAACTTCGAGAATCATGTTCTGCTCACGGTGAAGGAGGGAGTGTGCGGCTGCCGGCATCCAGCCGGGCGGCCAGACGGGCCCTGGCGGCTGGCCACTCGGCCGCCAGCAGGCTGAAGATTACCGAATCACGCCGGCGCCCGTCGCGCATCAGCATATGGCTGCGCAGGATGCCTTCCTGCTGTGCGCCGAGCCGGGCAATCGCCGCGCGGGAGCTGTGGTTGAGGAAGTCGGTCAGCCATTCCACCCGGTTGCACTGCCAGTGCTCGAAGGCATGCTGCAGCATCAGGTACTTGGCGGCCGTGTTGACGTGGCTGCGCTGCCAGGTGCGGGCGATGAAGGTGAAGCCGATCTCCAGCCGCCGGTGCGCCGCCTCGATGTTGCGGAAACGGGTGCTGCCGACCACCTGGCCGGAGGCGCTGTCGAGGGTGGCGAAGGCCAGCTCGTGACCGCCGCGGAACTGGGCCTCGGCCTGCTCGAGGAACGCGGGCAGGTCATCCGGGTGCGGCACGCTGGTTACCGGCAGTTGCCACAGCTGGCCGTCGCGGATGGCCGCCGCCAGGCCGGGAAGGTGGCTGGCAGCCAGCGGCTCGAGGCGGACGCCGGCGCCGTGCAGGGTGATTTTTTCGATATTCATGGGCGTGGGCCGGCTCGCTTCAGGTTCGGGTGGTGCTGCTCGTGTGGCTGGCGGAGCGGCTAGCGCGGCTGCCCCGGGTGCTTCACAAAGCCGGCCAGCAGCAGGCTCCAGGCCAGCAGCAGCGCAGTGCCGGACAGCACATGGGCCAGCGTCACCAGCAGTTCCTGCCAGGCGCTGGCGCCGCTGGCTCCGGCCTGCTGGGCCGCCAGCGGGAGGATTTCACGGGTGCCCCACCAGGCGTTGGCGACCTCGGAAAAGCCCATCAGCCAGGTCAGCCAGGCGGCCAGCCACATGACAAAGGCGGCGCGGGCGGACACGGCGTGGGGCAGGGAGATCAGCAGCACCGCCATGAGGATGAACAGCATGCCGTTGATGGCGAACTGGATGTGCGCGCCCAGCGCCAGGCGCGGAAACGGCGTGTGCGGTACGGCCAGGCCCCAGAGCAGCCCGAACAGGACCAGTGCCAGGCCGTGGATGAGGATTTGCCGGCCCCTGCCTTGTGCATTCATGGTTGTTCCCCTGTGAGATCCTTGCCTGCATTAAAGACGCCCTTGGCCTGCAATGCCGCGCGGGTCAGCGCCAGGCGCAAGGGCAGCTGCCGCGCGTCGTGGATATCCAGGTTGCTGGCGAAGAACCAGACATCCTCCGCGGTTTCCACGTAGCCCACGTACCAGCCGACCTGCGGCGGGCTGTCGCCGGCCAGGCCGGTCTTGGCGAACAGCCGGTAGGCACCGGTCTGCTCGCTCAGCATGATCTGCTGCAGGCTGTCGTAGGCCGCCGGGCGGAAGGGCAGCCGGCGCTGGTAGACCTGCTTGAGGAAGGCCACCTGTTCCAGCGCGCTGATCTGCAGCGCGCCGTCCAGCCAGAAGCGGGTCAGCGTGAAGGGTTCGTGCAGCACGCCGTAGCCGATGCGCCGCAGCCAGTCGCGATAGGCCGCCTGGCCGATCTTGCCGGCCAGCTGCTGGTAGCACCAGACGCAGGACACGCGGAAGGCTGTCTCCAGGGTCTGGTCCTGATTCCAGTTGGCGATGCCGTAGTGCGTGCCATCCCAGTGGAAGGGCGAGTCCTTGCCAGCCACCACACCCAGTTGCAGTGCGATCAGGGTATTGGGGATCTTGAAGGTCGAGGCCGCGCTGAAGCGCCGGGCGGCGCGCGCATCATCGTGGATGAAGGTCTGCCCGCCCTTTAGCGAACTCAGCACCAGGGTGCCCTGCACGCCGCTGTCGGCCAGCAGCCGCGCGATCTGTGCATCTTCCGCCAGCAGCGCAGGGCACAGCAGCAGGCAGAACACGAAAGTGACGAGGCGCGGCATCGGCAGGCTGTCCTGGAAGGGTGGCTGTCGGCGGCGCCGGCCTGGGGCCGTTGCCGCCGGCAGGCGTCGGGTGGGGTTACAGCGCCTGCATGATGGCCGGTGGCTGCCAGCTGCCGGCGCCGGGCGGCAGGATCGACGGCGCGCTGGTCTTCGGCCAGTACAGGCGCATCACCAGGTAGATCGGCCCGTCCGGTGCCGGCAGCCAGTTGGCTTCCTTGTCCTTGCCGGGCGAATCCTTCTGGATATAGATCGTCAGCGAACCATCGGTATTGCGCTGCATGGCGTCCAGCATTGGCGAGTTGATCAGGTAGCGGTTCAGCGGGTTCTCGATCAGCAGCTGGGTCTTGCCGTCGTACAGGGTCACCGACCAGAAGGCGTGCACTGGCGGCAGCTGGCCGGCCGCGAAGGTCAGCGTGTAGTTGTGCCGGCTGCCGTCCAGCGGCTGGCCGCTGGCGTCGTTGCGGCTGGCCGGATACATGGCTTCGACCGCATCGTTGCCGTAGATGCCGGCCTTGGCGGCCGCCGCGCGCTTCAGCCAGTTGCCCTGGAAGAAGTCACGGTCACCGAACAGCGAGCCGACTTTCCAGCCATTGATCTCCTTGAGGCCACTGGCCAGAAAGGTATCGACCTGCTCGTTGCCAGCCCTCATCCCCAGCAGCAAGGCGCCCTTGTGCAGCGGCGAGAGGTCCTTGAAGGAGAAGCGCTTGTCCGGGCCGATGCCGATGCTCGCCAGCCGGCTGCGCAGCGCCTGGTTGTCCGGCGTCGCGGGGATGAAGTGCAGGGCGGCGTCGAGGTACTCGAAGAAATTGTCCTTGATCCCGGCGGTGCTGGCCGGCAGGAAGTCGATCGCCGGCGCGGCGGCCGGGGCAGGTTGGCCGAGGTACGCGGACAGTGGCCGGGCCTGGTAACCCGCCTGCACCCGCTGCACGTTGGGCATGTCGGCGGGGTCGAACAGCTGGGTGCGGAAGATGCTCAGCGAAAACGGGGTGGTCGAGGTAAAGACCT
This sequence comes from Pseudomonas sp. N040, assembly GCF_015637705.1. Classification (GTDB taxonomy): domain Bacteria; phylum Pseudomonadota; class Gammaproteobacteria; order Pseudomonadales; family Pseudomonadaceae; genus Aquipseudomonas. The sequence continues at coordinate 11,726 of NZ_JADOBE010000009.1, forward strand.
GGCGGATTCCCGCCGGTTTCTCCCCCGCCCAGCCGGGCCCGGCGACCAGATAGTCACCGGCTTCGATACCCGTCGCGCGGCTGCCGATATAGCCGTAGTTGTAGGTGTTGCCGTCGACCAGCTGCACCGAGTAGTAGCGATCCTGGTCCACCGCCGGCACCGAGATCACCATCGGCTCGGCGCGCAGGTCGAGCCAGAGCATCGAGTAGGGCGTGTCGCTGTTGGGGGTGACGATCGCCGTGTCCTTGTAGGTGAACACGCGGGAATCGTTGTAGAGGCTGTTGAACGGTGCCTTGTACTGCCCGGAGTCCTTGTTCACCGAGAACTGCTGCATCACCGCGTAGTTCATCACGATCGGCAGGCCGTAGACGAAGCCTTCCTCGGCAATCGCCCGGGTTTCCATGAGGCCGGGGGCGGGGCTGTCGCCGGTCTTGCTGCAGCCGCTCAGCAGCAGGCTGGTGAGGGCGGCCGCCAGGAGGCCGGTCAGGCGGAGGGTTTTTCCCATTTTCATTATTCTCTCACTGCAAGCGACAGGCTGGATGGTTATGGATCAGGCCCGCTGCAGACCGAATTTTCTGCGCGCGCGGGCAACATCCTCGCAGCTTGCGCAGGGCGGGTGCAACCCGCGGGGACGTGGACAAGGTGCCGGCCGTTGGGTGGGGGAAGGCGGGTTTCACCCGCCCTACACCACCTGCCCGGCCGCATGCCCGGACGACCAGGCCCACTGGAAGTTGAAGCCGCCCAGATGGCCGGTGACGTCCAGCACTTCGCCGATGAAGTACAGGCCGGGCTGCAGCTTGCTTTCCATGGTCTTCGATGACACCTCGTCGGTGTTCACCCCGCCCAGGGTGACCTCGGCGGTGCGATAGCCCTCGGTGCTCGACGGGCGCAGCTCCCAGCCGCTCAGGTGCCCGGCGATCTGTGCCAGCACGGCGTCGGGGATTTCCGCCATCGGCGTTTCCGCATGGGCGGGCCAGAACAGCGCCTGCAGTTCCTCGACCAGGCTGCGCGCCAGCCGCTCGCCCAGCAGGCTGCGCAGCAGCGAACGCGGCTGGCTTTTCTTGCGTTCCAGCAGCCAGGCCGGCAGGTCCTCGCCGGGAAACAGGTTGACCTGCAGCGACTCGCCCGGCAGCCAGTAATTGGACAGTTGCAGCGCCGCCGGGCCGGACAGGCCGCGGTGGGTAAACAGGATGTTCTCGGTAAAGCTCGCCCGCGGGTTTTCCAGCACGACTTCGCTGGCCAGCCCGGACAGGCGCTCGGAAATCGCCTTGAAGCCGTCGCTGAACATGAACGGCACCAGCCCGGCACGGGTCGGCAACAGGCTGTGGCCGAACTGGCGGGCGAGGTCGTAGCCGAAGCCGCTGGCACCCATGGTCGGGATCGACAGGCCGCCGGTGGCCACCACCAGCGATTCGGCGCGAAACTGGCCGAGGCTGGTATGCACGGCAAATCGCTGCGGCTGGTCGACCAGCGCCTCGACGCTGACAATCTCGCAGCTGCTGCGGATCTCCACGCCGGCGTCGGCGCATTCGCTCAGCAGCAGGTTGAGGATGTCTTTCGCCGAGTCGTTGCAGAACAGCTGGCCGTGCTTGCGCTCGTGCCAGGCAATCGCGTGCTTGTCGACCAGGGCGAGGAAGTCCCACTGGGTGTAGCGCTTCAGCGCGGAAATGCAGAAGTGCGGATTCGCCGAAAGGAAGTTGTCGCGGGTCACCGCCAGGTTCATGAAATTGCAGCGTCCGCCGCCGGACATGAGGATCTTCTTGCCGACCCGGTTGCTGCGATCCAGCACCAGCACGCGGCGGCCGCGCTGGCCGGCCTGCATGGCGCACATCAGGCCGGAGGCGCCGCCGCCGATGATGATGACGTCGAATGGGCTCACGCGGGAAAGTTCCTGGGGCGGTGGGAAGGCTGCGGATTTTGCCACAGGGCGCGCCGTCTGGCGCGGTTGCGCTGCTGGGGCAGCGCTCAGCCGGCATCGCGCAGCAGCGGGATGAAGTCCTCCAGCCGCCTGATCGCCTGCGTGCCGGGCGGTACCGCGGCGGCCTGCGGGTTGAACCACACCGCGAAGACGCCGTGGCTGGCCGGGCCGAGCACGTCCTGCTCCAGCGAGTCGCCGAGCATGGCGATCTCGCTGGTGCTGCAGCCGAGGGTGCGGGTGACCACTTCCCAGAACGCGCGCTCACTCTTCTGCGCGCCGATCTCGCTGAAGCAGAAGACCTGGCTGATGTACTGCAGCAGGTCGCCGCGGGCCAGGGCCTGCTCGATTTCGCCGCGCCGCGACAGGCTGGCGTTGCTGGCAATGCACAGCGGGTACTCGGCAGCGAGTGCGGCGAGCAGTTCGCGGGCACCGTCGATGACCCGGACCTGCGGCCACTGGCACATCGGCAGGTCCTGCGGCCCGGCCTCCGACATCAGGGTGCTGCCCCAGTCGAGACACACGAAGCGGATCTTGCGCATCTGCTACCTCCGTTGCGCAGCCCTGTGCCGGGCGGTGGAACCTGCCCGCGCGCTCATGCCGGATTGGCCGCAAAGCTGTCGCTGCGCGCCATGCGCCACATGTTGCGGTAGAACGGGTAGGGGATGTCCTCCTGCAGCAGTTCGCCCGGCTTGAGGAACACATGCACCTGCGAGAACAGGCGTACCTCGGTGTCGCTGATGCGCCGCACCAGGTGTTGCGGCTCCAGCTGTTCGGGGTGCTCCAGGCCGGCGGCGGCGAGCATCTCGCCAAGGGTCCGCAGGGTGTTGCGCTGGTAGTTGCAGACCCGCGTGGCCTTGTCCTCCACCACCAGAGCGCGCTGGCGCAGCGGATCCTGGGTGGCCACGCCGGTCGGGCACTTGTTGGTGTGGCAGCTCTGGCTCTGGATGCAGCCGATGGCGAACATGAAGCCGCGTGCCGAGTTGCTCCAGTCGGCGCCGATGGCCAGCACGCTGAGGATGTCGAAGGCACTGATGATCTTGCCGCTGGCGCCGAGCTTGACCTTGTCCCGCAGGTTCAGCCCGACCAGGGTGTTATGGGCGAACAGCAGGCCCTCGCGCAGCGGTGCGCCGATGTGGTCGGTGAACTCCAGGGGCGCGGCGCCGGTGCCGCCTTCCTTGCCGTCGATCACGATGAAGTCGGGCAGGATGCCGCTCTCCAGCATGGCCTTGGCGATGGCCATGAATTCCCACGGGTGGCCGATGCACAGCTTGAAGCCGACCGGCTTGCCGCCGGACAGTTCGCGCAGGCGGGCAATGAAGCGGAGCAACTCCAGGGGCGTCGAGAAGGCGCTGTGTGCGGCCGGCGAGACGCAGTCCTGGCCCATGGGCACGCCCCGGGTCGCGGCGATCTCGGCACTCACCTTGTGCTTGGGCAGGATGCCGCCATGCCCCGGCTTGGCCCCCTGGCTGAGCTTGACTTCGATCATCTTCACTTGCGGCAGGACGGCCTGGCTGGCAAACCGTTGCGCGTCGAAATGGCCAGTCTCGTTGCGGCAACCGAAGTAGCCGCTGCCGATTTCCCAGACCAGGTCGCCGCCATGCTCGAGGTGGTAGGGGCTGATACTGCCTTCGCCGGTGTCGTGGTAGAAGCCGCCCAGGCTGGCGCCCTTGTTCAGGGCGCGGATGGCATTGGCACTGAGTGCGCCGAAACTCATCGCCGAAATGTTGAAGATCGACGCCGAATAGGGCTGGCTGCATTGCGGTCCGCCGATCTGCACGCGGAAGCTGGCCGGGTCGCTGTGCGCGGCAGGCCGTATCGAATGGCCGATGAACTCGAAGCCTTCCTGGTAGACGTCGATCAGGGTGCCGAAGGGCTTGTCCGCGTTGACGTTCTTGGCGCGGCTGTAGACCAGCGAGCGCTGGGCGCGGGAGAAGGGCAGCGCCTCGCGGTCGCCCTCGATCAGGTACTGGCGGATCTCCGGGCGGATGCTTTCGAGCAGATAGCGGCTATGCCCGAGAATCGGGTAATTGCGGCGCAAGGATTGCTGCGTCTGCAGCATGTCGAAGACGCCCAGCAGGCTCAGCGCGCCGCCGAGCAGGGCCAGCGGCCACACATCCGGATACTGGGGCAGCAGGGCCAGGCTGAGCAGCGTGACCAGCACGCAGGTAGCGAAGCAGGCGTAACGACTGAGCAGTGACAGGTTCATGTGCGCTCCGGAGCAGTGGGCAGCGTTCGAGCCTAACTGCTGCCATCCCGCACGGCCAGCCCTGCCGTGCGTGCCGGGGCCGGTCAGCGCACCTCGAAGCTTTGCCGGGCCAGCAGGCGGTCACCCTGGAACACCATGAACTCCCAGGTCCCGGCGACCACCTCGTATGGCTCGCTGAACTCGAAGGCCATCACATCCTGGCTCGCGTTGGCGGCCAGTGGCTGCTCCAGTACGATCTTGTCATGCCGCAGGCCATCCGGCGTGGTTATTCCCGGCGTCAGGTACAGCAGGGTCAGCGGCGCCTCGCCGGGCTGCTTGCCCTTCAGGCTGTAACGCAAGCCGAAGCGGCTGCCCAGCCGCGCCGGGATCAGCGTGGTCTGCTCGATGGCCTGGGTGTTCTGCGTCAGCAGCCGCTCGCCCGCGGCGTACTCCGCAACCGGGCTCTGGAACAGGCCGTACTCGACCGGTCCGGCGATATGCACCTCGGCCAGGGCGGTTAGCGGTGACAGGCACAGGGCCATGAGGATGGCGTTGACGGATCTGGACATGCGGCGACTCCCGGCTGGATTTTTGCCAGCATATGGCGGCAAGGTGACAGCTGGATGACAGTCCTGATGCCGTTCCCGTGGCGCATCAGTCACCCCCTCTCCCGCTTGCGGGAGAGGGCCGGGGCGAGGGGTTTCAATCCGCCCGGCGGAACAGCGGCAGGCAGGCCCGGGCAATCTGTTCGACATGCCGGTGGTCGGTGCCGCAACAGCCGCCGAAGACGTTGAGGTGGCGGAGTTTCTCCTGCTTCAGCGCGGCATAGTCGCGGCCGAGTTCCTCCGGATCGCCGGCGTCGAGCTCGGGGGCCTCGTTGAGTTCGGCATGACTCATCCGTGAAGCATTGGCGCGCAGCCCGCGCAGGCGGCTGGTCCAGGGCTCATCGCCGGCGAGGCTGGTGCTGAAGTGCGCCGGATGGGCGCAGTTGATCATGTAGTACGCCGGGCCAGTCGCGGTGGCGGCATCCACCTGCAGGATCGCCTCGCCCAGCGGCTGGCCGGTCGGCAGCCGGCCATCGGTTTCCAGGGTAAAGGAGATGACCACCGGCAGCCCGGCCTGTTGCGCCGCGCGGGCCAGGCCGATGGCTTCCTCGGCATAGTTCATGGTGATCGCACCGATCAGGTCGGCGGCGCTGTCGGCGAAGCTCGCGACCTGCGCGGCGTGGTAGTCCTCGGCCTGCGCGGCGGACATCCGCTCCCCGGGCACATAGCCATCGCCGCGCGGGCCGATACAGCCGCTGATGACGATGGGCGTGGCGACGGTCTCGAACTCCGCGCGGATGGCCTCGAGCAGGGCGACACTCCGGCGATTGGCCTCGGCGAGCGCGGCGGCATCGTAGCCAAGCAACCTGGCCCAGTCGGCACTGGCGCGCCAGGTCGGTGTCTCGAGCACCAGCCCGGCGCCGTGCCGGCGGGCCAGTTGCGCATAGGGACGGAAGTAGTTGCGCAGCGCCGCCTCACCCTGCGCCGTGCGCAGCAGATCGAAGGCGGCGAAGTGCGGTAGCTCCAGGCCGTCGTGGAAGATCAGGCTGGTCTCGATGCCGCCATCGGCCAGGAAGCAGCCACCACCCAACTGCGGCAACGCGTGCCGGTACTTTGCCATCTCAAGCCTCCCCGCGCGGCACAGCCGGCCACGCTTACAGGTGTGCGTAGAACTCGGGCGGCGCCAGGCGGTCATGCAGGCCGTCGACACAGGTGATCGGCAGCTCCGCCAGGGCCTGCTCGCTCAGGCCCTCCAGGCAGCCGATGTTCACCCCGTACAGCTTGCCCATCGGCGTGTCGTTGCCGACCCCGAACGGGCGGACGCCGCAGTGCTTGCAAAAGTAATGAACGTTCTGCCGGGTGTTGAACCGGTACTCGCTGAGCTGATCCTCGCCGGAACGCAGGCGAAAGCCCTCGGCACCGGCAATCGCCGGCCAGAAGCGGGTGCGCCGGCAGATCGAGCAGTTGCAGCGGTAGGTGGCCTGCTCCAGGTCGAGATCCGCCTCGAAGGTCACCGCACCGCAGTGGCAGCTGCCGCTATAGGTTTTCAGCATGGCCAGTCGCCCTCCGCACATGCCCGCGCTGTCTGGAAGCATAGCCGTTGCCGGTTCAACTGGCGCTGGCGGGCGCCGGGCGGAGTTGTCGCCAGGGCCGGCGCGCCTGCTGCGAAGGGTTATCTGCCGCCGCTCGACTCGGCCGAGCCAAGCAGCCGCACGATGCCCTGGCCAAGCAATCCCCCGACAAGTCCAGCCAGGGCGCCCATGACGCCCAGCGCGATGACCACGAAAGGAAACAGGTTTGCAGTTTCCGGCGGCACGAAGAAATGGATGGTTGCGTCCAGGAGGGCACCGGCGGCCAATGCCGAACCCACAATCAGGGCAATCAGGGTCGCGCGGAGTCGAGCAACTGCGCCAAAGAGGATTGCGGTGACTAGCGAAACGCCTGTTATGGCAATTGTCCCCGGGACCGCATCGTTAACTGGCACGGTTTGCCTGTTCCAGTACAGGCCTGCGAGTACAGCAACAATCATTACAACTGTGCCGCCGACGATCACTACCGATTTCTTGTCCATAGAACCCCCGTTCAGGCATTAACTAATGGGGTCGGAGTCATTTAGTTGCGCCCTTTTTAGACACATAGCCATTGCCGGTTCCGCGGGTGCTGGCGGGTGCGGGTCGGGGAATCGTGCCCCCCCGCCCCGCAGCTACCCCAGCGGCGACACACCGATCAGCCACAGGTGCAGCACGCGGGCAAACACTACCCAGAGGATGATGCCGGCCACCAGGTTGATGACGGTGGCGCTCCATTTCGGCTGCGGATACACCACCTGGTTGAGGCGGTCGCGCCGGTAGCAGCTGGCCAGGTCGAACGCCGCCCACAGGCCGAAGCTGGCGAACAGCAGCAGGTCGGCCGGGCTGCTGTTGACCAGCAGGTGCGCCAGGGCAAACAGCAGCACACCCCAGAGCATCGGATGGCGAACCAGCAGGCGAATATGGCTGTGCTTGATCGCGTAGGCGCTCAGCAGCAGCATGCTTGCCAGCATCAGCAGGGCGGTTGCGCCGCGCCCCCAGGCCGGCAGGTTCCACAGCGGCTGGGCGTCGAGACGTGCCTGCGCGTAGCCCCACACGATCAGGGCAAAACCCAGCAGTGCAACGGCGCTGTAGAAGCCGCGCCAGGGCAGGGCGCCCCAGGCGGCAATGCGTTCACTGCGCCAGCCGTCGGCCAGCATGCGCACCGAGTGCATGCCGAGAAAAAGCAGCAGGCCGATTACCAGATAAGTCATGTCGGGCTCTCCTTGTACATGCGCGTTGCGCGGGTAGTTGGGGTTCTTTCTAGCACAGGCCTGGCCGCCCTGGTTTCAGGGCAGTGATTTTTTGCCGGGATGACAAAGGATCTGGACCCGGCACCTGCTGGTTTGTGGCGGCGTTCTGCCAAGCCGCTGGAGCGAACGCAGCTTGAGCGCTTGGCGCCTGGGGGGCGGATGTCCGGTGCGTTTCTTTCTGCTTGCCGCACTGCAAGAAAAAGTAGCCCGCCCGGAGTACAGCCGCAGGCTGGCCCTAAAGGCAGGCGCGGCGCGCATACCCGTAGTCCTGTGCCGCGCAAAGTGCTGCGCTGGGGTGCGCAGTCGGGGCCAGCAAATACAGCACCGGATTGCACCATCCGGTGCTTCATGCACCTCACAGGTTGGCGATCTTCTCGCGCTGCTCGACCAGCTTGGCCAGCGCCTGTTCGGCCTCGGCCAGCTTGGCGCGTTCCTTGTCGAGTACCTCGGCTGGCGCCTTGGCGACGAAGCCTGCGTTGGCCAGCTTGCCGCCGACACGCTGCACTTCACCGGAGAGGCGCTGGATCTCCTTGTCCAGGCGCGCCAGTTCGGCGTCCTTGTCGATCAGCCCGGCCATCGGCACCAGCACTTCCATCTCGCCGACCAGGGTGGTCGCGGACATCGGTGCCTCTTCGCCGGCGGCCAGTACGCGGACCGACTCCAGTTTGGCCAGCTTGTTCAGCAGCGGTGCGAAGTCGTGCAGGCGGCGCAGGTCGGAGGCCGAGGCGTTGGCGACGATGATGTCGATGCGCCTGGCCATGGAGATTTTCATCTCACCACGGATCTGGCGGACGCCGAGCATCAGCTGCTTGACCCACTCGATGTCGCCTTCGGCGGCGTCGTCGATGCGGGCATCAACGGCCACCGGCCAGGCCTGCAACATGATGGTGGCGCCGTCCTTGCCGGCCTGCGCCTTGATGCGCTGCCAGATTTCTTCGGTGATGAAGGGCATGAACGGGTGGGCCAGGCGCAGGATGACTTCCAGCACGCGGATCAGCGTGCGGCGGGTGCCGCGCTGGCGCTCGGCCGGTGCGTTCTCGTCCCACAGCACCGGCTTGACCAGCTCCAGGTACCAGGCGCAGTACTCGTCCCAGATAAACTCGTAGAGCGCCTGCGCGGCCAGGTCGAAGCGGAAGGCGTCGAGGTGGCGGGTCACGTCCTGCTCGCAGCGCTGCAGGGCGGAGATGATCCAGCGGTCGACCGGCGACAGGTCGACGGCTTCGCCATTGATGCCGGTGTCCTGGTTATCGGTGTTCTCGATAACGAAGTTGGCGGCGTTCCACAGCTTGTTGCAGAAGTTGCGGTAGCCCTCGACGCGGCCCATGTCGAACTTGATGTCGCGGCCGGTGGAGGCCAGCGCCAGGTTGGTGAAGCGCAGGGCGTCGGTGCCGTAGGCGGCGATGCCTTCCGGGAATTCGGCGCGGGTCTGCTTGGCGATCTTCTCGGCCAGCTTGGGCTGCATCATGCCGCTGGTGCGCTTGGCCACCAGGGCTTCGAGGTCGATGCCGTCGACGATGTCCAGCGGGTCGAGCACGTTGCCCTTGGACTTGGACATCTTCTGCCCCTGGCCGTCGCGCACCAGGCCATGCACGTACACGGTCTTGAACGGGATCTGCCCGGTCAGGTGGGTGGACAGCATGATCATCCGGGCGACCCAGAAGAAGATGATGTCGAAGCCGGTGACCAGTACGTCGGTCGGGTGGAATGTCTTGAGGAAGTCGGTCTGCTGTGGCCAGCCGAGGGTGGAGAAGGTCCACAGGCCGGAGCTGAACCAGGTGTCCAGCACGTCTTCGTCCTGGCGCAGGGCGATGTCACCCAGATTGTGCTTGGCGCGGACTTCCGCCTCGTCGCGGCCGACATAGACGTTGCCGGCCTCGTCGTACCAGGCCGGTATGCGGTGACCCCACCACAGCTGACGGCTGATGCACCAGTCCTGGATGTCGCGCATCCAGCTGAAGTACATGTTTTCGTACTGCTTGGGCACGAACTGGATCTCGCCGCTCTCGACCACGGCGATGGCCTTCTCGGCCAGCGGCTTGGTGGCGACGTACCACTGGTCGGTCAGCCAGGGCTCGATGATGGTGCCGGAGCGGTCGCCCTTCGGCACTTTCAGGGCATGGGCGTCGATGCTTTCGAGGAGGCCGGCGGTTTCAAACGCAGTGACTATCTGCTTGCGCGCCTCGAAGCGGTCCAGGCCGGCGAACTGCGCCGGCAGGCTGCCGTCGATCTCTGCGTTGACGCTGCCGTCGAAATTGAACACCTGGGCGCGCGCCAGCACGGCGGCGTCCTGGTCGAAGATGTTGAGCAGCGGCAGGTTGTGGCGCTTGCCGACTTCGTAGTCGTTGAAGTCGTGGGCCGGGGTGATCTTCACGCAGCCGGTGCCGAACTCGGGGTCGCAGTAGTCGTCGGCGATGATCGGGATGCGCCGGCCAACCAGTGGCAGCTCGACGTAGGTGCCGATCAGCGCCTTGTAGCGCTCGTCTTCCGGGTGCACGGCCACGGCGGCGTCGCCGAGCATGGTTTCCGGGCGAGTGGTGGCGACTATCAGGTAGTCCTTGCCGTCGGCGGTCTTATTGCCGTCGGCCAGCGGGTAGCGCAGGTTCCACAGGCTGCCTTTCTCGTCGTGGTTTTCCACTTCGAGGTCGGAGATGGCGGTGTGGAACTTGGTGTCCCAGTTGACCAGGCGCTTGCCGCGGTAGATCAGGCCATCCTGGTGCAGGCGCACGAAGGCCTCTTTAACGGCTTCCGAGAGGCCCTCGTCCATGGTGAAACGCTCGCGCGACCAGTCCACCGAGCTGCCCAGGCGACGGATCTGCCGGGTGATGGTGCCGCCGGACTGCTCCTTCCATTCCCAGACCTTCTCCAGGAACTTCTCGCGGCCCAGATCATGACGGCCGATGCCCTCGGCGGCCAGCTGGCGCTCGACCACCATCTGGGTGGCGATGCCGGCGTGGTCGGTGCCCGGCTGCCACAGGGTGTTGCGGCCCTGCATGCGGCGGAAGCGGATCAGGCAGTCCATGATCGAGTTGTTGAAACCATGGCCCATGTGCAGGCTGCCGGTGACGTTCGGCGGCGGGATCATGATGGTGTAGGGCTCGCCGGAACCTTGCGGGGCGAAGTAGTGGTTCTGCTCCCAGGTCTGGTACCAGGAAGTTTCGATGGCGTGGGGTTGGTAGGTCTTGTCCATGGGTGGCGGGACCGTTCTGGCGGCTGATCGGGAAAGCCGGCGAGTATAACGGTTTAAGGCCTCGGGCCGTAAGCTTCAGGCTGCAGGCAGGTGCGGCTGGCCGCGCTGGAACCGGCGGAAACTGCCGGTTTTCAGGGCTTGTGCTGCTTGATCAGGAGATCCAGCCGGCCCTGCAGGCGGCGCTGGAGCTCGGCTTCGATCTGCGGCACGAAATCATCGATGACCTCCTGCAGCAGCAGTTCGGCCGCGGTCCGCAGCGCGCTGTCCAGCGGATTGATCGCCAGGGATTGCGGCCCGGCAGCCGGTGCTGATGGCCGTGGCGGGGCGGCTGTTGCCGGAGTAACGATGTCGGAGAGCAGCGGAATGTCCTGCGGATTGATCGCATCGGTCAGTAGCGGCGGCTCGGGGTGCTCAGGCTCGAGCAACTGGCGGATCGATTCCAGATCGCTGAGCAGCTGGGCCGGTTTGTCTTTGGGCGGGTTGCTGTCCATGACTTGCTCTTAGAGCTCTACACGGCGCGGATCATACCCGCGCTGGCGATAACTGCGAAAATTCTCGCGCCCGGCGGCCAGTAATTCGGGCTGCTGGTCGACGATCTCGATGATGCGCTGAAATTGCGCCAGATGCCCGGACAGGTCGTGGCCCAGGTTGAGCAGCACCCCGTTGGCCTGGGCGGGCGCTTCATTCTCGCCGATCACCACCGGCGCCAGCGGATCGTCGGCATGCAGGTTGTGCGGCACGAAGGTGTCGCGGCGAAACTGCCAGAGCAGCTCGTCGAGCTCCCGGCACTGCTGCGCATCGCTGCAGCGCAGGAATACCGGCAGGCCCTGGCGCCAGGCTTTCAGGGCCAGCTGGCAGGCGGTCTGCAGGCGCGCGGCAGGCTGCTCGCCGGGAAGCACGTAAAACTCGATGCGGGTCATGGGCTCTGGTCTGTTGGCGGTTCGATTGGCCGGCGCCGGGCGCTTTATGCCCGGTCCAGCAGGTACTGGGTGAGCAGCGGTACCGGTTTGCCGGTGGCGCCCTTTTCCTTGCCGCCGCTGATCCAGGCGGTGCCGGCGATATCCAGGTGCGCCCAGGGGTACTGCTTGGCGAAGCGCGAGAGGAAGCAGCCGGCGGTAATGCTGCCGGCTTTCGGCCCGCCGATGTTGGCGATGTCGGCGAACGGGCTGTCCAGCTGCTCCTGGTATTCGTCGAACAGCGGCAGCTCCCAGGCACGGTCATCGGCGCTGCGACCGGCCTTGAGCAGTTGCTGCAGCAGTTCCTCGTTGTTGCCCATCAGGCCGGAGGCATGGCTGCCCAGGGCGACGATGCAGGCACCGGTCAGGGTCGCCACGTCGATCACCGCCTGCGGCTTGAAGCGTTCGGCGTAGGTCAGGGTGTCGCACAGCACCAGGCGGCCTTCGGCGTCGGTGTTGAGGATTTCCACGGTCTGCCCGCTCATGCTGGTGACGATGTCGCCGGGGCGGGTGGCGCCGCCGCTGGGCATGTTCTCGGCACAGGCCAGCAGGCACACCAGGTTGATCGGTAGCTGCAGCTCGAGTACGGCCTTGAGCGTGCCGAACACGCTGGCGGCGCCGCACATGTCGTATTTCATCTCGTCCATGCCCAGGCCGGGCTTGAGGCTGATGCCGCCGGTGTCGAAGGTGATGCCCTTGCCGACCAGGGCGAAGGGTTTTTCGCCTTTCTTGCCGCCGTGGTAGTCGAGCACGATCATCCGCGGCGGCTGGTCACTGCCCTGGGCCACGGCGAGGAAGGCACCGGCGCCGAGTTCCTTGAGCTTCTTCTCGTCGATAATCTCGACCTTGAGGTTCTTGTGCGCCTTGGCCAGGGCGCGGGCCTGGTCCGCCAGGTAGCTGGGGTGGCAGAGGTTCGGCGGCAGGTTGCCGAGGTCGCGGGTGAAGGCCATGCCGCTGGCAATAGCCTGGGCATGCAGGCTGCCGCGCTCGACCTCCGCCAGTTCGGCCTTGTCGGCCAGCAGGGTGATTTTCTTCAGGGCGCGCGGTTCGGCTTTCTGGCTCTTGAACTGCTCGAACTGGTAGCCGCCATCGGCCAGGGTCTCTACCAGCAGGCGCGCCTTGCCATAGGCATCGCGACCCTTGAGCTGGATATCGCCGAGCGCCAGCACGGCATCGCTGCCGCCCAGGCCCTTGAGCACGCCATGCACGGCGGCCACCAGTTTGCGGAACTGGCGGTCGGAGAGGGCTTCCTTGCCGCTGCCGACCAGCAGCACACGGGCGGCCTTGAGGTTGGGCAGGTCGTGCAGCAGCAGGGTCTGCCCGGGCTTGCCACTGATGTCGCCGCGCTTGAGCAACTGGCTGAGGGCGCCGGCAGACGCCTGGTCAACGGCCTGCGCCAGGGCGCCGAGGCTGCGGCCTTCGCCGACCGGCAACACCAGGGTGGCGGTCTTGGCGGTTTCCGGACGGATATTTTTCACGAAGAATTGCATGAGCGGTCCCCAAGACAAAGGCGGTTGATTACAGGATAATGCCGGCTGATTTCAGTGGTCCGCGCCAATGGCGGGCCAGCAGTCATGCGGCTAGTTTGAGCGTTGCTGCCTGAGCCTGACAACCCTGGAGTGTCTGGTTTGATCGTATTCCGTTACCTGTCCCGCGAAGTGTTGGTCACCATGAGCGCCGTCAGCGCCACGCTGCTGGTGATCATCATGAGTGGCCGTTTCATCAAGTATCTGGCCCAGGCTACCCAGGGCATCCTCGATCCGTCAGCCCTGTTGCTGATCATGGCCTTCCGCATCCCCGGTTTCCTGCAGATGATCCTGCCACTGGGGCTGTTTCTCGGCATCCTGCTGGCCTATGGGCGCCTGTACATGGACAGCGAAATGACCGTGCTGACCGCTACCGGCATGAGCCAGCAGCGCCTGACGCTGTACAGCTTCGCCCCGGCGCTGCTGGTGGCGCTGCTGGTGGCCTGGCTGACCATGGGCCTGACGCCCAAGGGAGCGGAGGAGGTCGAGCGCATCCTCAACCAGCAGGACACCCTGACCGAGTTCGATACCCTGGTGCCCGGGCGCTTCCAGAAGATGCGCAATGCCGAGCGGGTTACCTATGTCGAGCACCTTTCCGCGGATCGCACCCAGCTCGGCGGCGTGTTCATTTCGGAAAAGCGGCGCTCGGCGGATGGCGCCAAGGAGCGTGGCATCACCGTGCTGGTGGCTGACAGCGGACGCCAGGAAATCCAGCCCGATGGCAGCCGTTACCTGATCCTGGAGAATGGCTACCGTTACGACGGCACCCCGGGCGCCGCCGATTATCGGGTGACCCGTTATGACGCGCATGGCGTGTTGCTACCTAAAGCCAGCGTCAGCGGCGAGATCACCGACCGCGAGGCCATCCCGACCAGGGAGCTGCTCGGCAGTTCCAAGCGCAAGCATCAGGTCGAGCTGCAATGGCGGCTTTCGCTGCCGCTGCTGGTGTTTGTGATCGTCCTGCTGGCAGTGCCCCTGTCCCGGGTCAATCCACGCCAGGGGCGCTATCTCAAGTTACTGCCGGCCATCTTCCTGTACATGGCTTATCTGTCCTTGCTGATCGCGGTGCGTGGCGCGCTGATCAAGGGGCGCATCCCGGTTGAAGTCGGCCTGTGGCCGGTACACGGCCTGTTCCTGCTGATTGGCTTGCTGCTGCTTTACTGGGAGCCCTTGCAGCTGCGCTGGAAGGCGCGGCGCGCGACACGGGAGGTGGCACTTGGTCAAGCTTGATCGCTACATTGGCGCCAGTGTGTTCTGGTCGATTCTGGCCGTGCTGCTGGTCATTCTCGGCCTGGCCCTGCTGTTCGCCTTCATCGATGAGTTGAATGACATCGAGGGCGGCTACGGCCTGCTGGAGGCTTTCTGGTATGTGCTGCTGACCACGCCGCAGCGGCTGTTCGAGCTGTTGCCGATGGCGGCGCTGATCGGTTGCCTGGTCGGGCTGGGTACCTTGGCCAGCAACAGCGAGCTCACCGTCATGCGCGCGGCCGGGGTATCCGTCGGGCGAATCGTCTGGGCCGTGATGAAGCCCATGCTGGTGCTGATGCTGGCGGGCCTGCTGATCAGCGAGTACGTGGCGCCGGTTACCGAGAGCATGGCGCAATCCAGTCGGGCCATGGCGCAGGGTGCCGGGGATGCGCAAAGTGCCAAGCGCGGCTTGTGGCACCGTGAAGGTAACGAGTTTGTGCATATCAATGCCGTGCAGCCGAACGGCCTGCTGGTTGGCGTGACCCGTTACCGCTTTGGTCCGGAGCATCGTCTGGAACATTCCAGTTTTGCCCGGCGGGCGGTTTTCGATGGGCTCAACTGGGAACTGCAGGACGTCACCACGACGCTGTTCAGGGAAGATCAGACCGAGGTCGTCAAGCTGCCCGAGGAACGCTGGGACATTCAGTTGAGCCCGCAGCTGCTGAGCACCGCCGTGCTGGACCCGGATGCCCTGTCGATCAGCGGCCTGTGGGATTACACCCACTACCTGGCGGAGCAGGGGCTGAACAACGGGCCCTACTGGCTGGCATTCTGGAGCAAGGTGCTCAAGCCGGTGGTGACCATGGCGCTGGTGCTGATGGCCATTTCCTTCATCTTCGGGCCGTTGCGCTCGGTAACCCTGGGGCAGCGGGTGTTCACCGGTGTGCTGGTGGGTTTCGTGTTCCAGATTGCCCAGGACCTGCTCGGCCCTTCGAGCCTGGTGTTCGGCTTCCCGCCATTGCTGGCGGTGCTGATTCCGGCCGGGATCTGTGCGCTGGCCGGTATCTGGCTGTTGCGCCGGGCGGGGTGAGCCGGAACAGGCGAACGCTTGGTCATGGATGGCTGGGCCAAGGTTAACTGGTACACCGAAGTGTCGACAGGGATGTCATCGTCAACACTGCTTCGCTCCGGTCCTCGGCGGTCGACATCCCGGTATCCTCACCGGAAGCGCGGCGAAACTATTTCTTGTGCGTGTCCTTGGGCAGCTGGACGAGCTCGCTGTCCGAGAAACTGTCGTGCCAGCTGCGTTTTTCCTTGCTGACCAGTACCCAGAAAAATCCCAGCCCGAGGCACACCCAGGACGCAATGGCGGCCATGAAGCGCACCAGTGCCTGCCACAGGCTGATGGCGCTGCCGTCCTTGTTCTGCACGCGGATACGCCAGACCTGCATGCCCAAGGTCTGACCGTTGTGGGTCCAGAACTTGGCGAAGAAGGCGAACACGCCGAGGAATACCAGGCTGGCGAGCAGCGGGTCGGCGTCAAGGGCGCCGGCATCGGCCATGGCCTTCAACTGGGCGTTGCCGTAGATCGCGCGCAGCAGCCCTTGCTGGTAGGCGAGGGTGATGCTCATGGCCAGTGCCAGGCACAGCAGGGTGTCATAGAAGATGGCGGCGAACCGACGGATGAGTCCCGCTGCGGGAAAACTGCCTGCGGGGCGCAGTTGATGCTTTGGCATGGTGTGCTCTTGGTCCAGTGAATGTGTGGATTGTACAGGCCCGGAAATCCAGGGCACAAAAAAGCCCCTGATGTCGCCATCAGGGGCTTTTTCTGCAACAGCCGATTACGCCAGGATTTGCACCTGATCAGCCTGCATGCCTTTCTGGCCCTGGACAGCGATGAAGCTGACTTTCTGGCCTTCTTTCAGGCTCTTGAAGCCATCGCTTTGAATGGCGCGAAAGTGCACGAACAGATCCGGACCGCTTTCTGGAGTAATGAAACCAAAGCCCTTTTCATCGTTGAACCACTTGACGGTACCGTTTTGACGAGTCGACATGTCTTAAATCCTTGAAACTTGAGTTAATGACAGCCTCTTGTCTCTAGAAAGCCAAGAGGGCTGGAACTGGTTGCAAAGATTAAGAGAACTCGAGCGGGATGTAGCGGATCTGGACGATCTACTGCACCAGGTCACGATTCAGCTGCGACCCATGCAAACACAGTTACAAAACAATAGCCTAAGTTTTTGGCATTTGCCAAGTCCCCAAAAGCGCATAAAAAACAAAGCGCGGGCAGCGGATTGCAGCGGCTGTGTGTGCGGATTGTTTTTGGCTTGACTGGCGTAGTTTGACTGCTGCGCGAGGCGAGCAATGCGCTGAAATTGCGCGAAGAGATGTAAATGGTGCCCGGGGGAGACTCGAATCTAAGGCTGTAAGTACTGTAATGCATGGGTTTTTATTGATTCGATTCTTTCATCTACTCACAAATCTACGCTCTTTTGCTTTTTCTGCTGCATTCGCCACCTCAGTTAATGCGGAGTGACCGGATAGGCATGGGGGTTGGGAATCAACGGGGGCAAAGAGCGCTGAAAAAGTCATGGGCATATTTTACTGGGGTTAAGTAGGATTAAGACCTATTTATTCGGGACGATCATCATGCGTAGCACTCAACAATTCAACATCACTCAGCCTAATAGATGGCTGACGTGCTGAAGGCCAAGGTAGCTGCTGGTGAGTACGCCACTGAAAGGGAAGTGATTCGTGATGGGCTGAGAGTGATATTGGCTCGTGATCGCGCCTTGGAAAACTGGCTCGTTAGTCAAGTAGCACCGGCTTACGATGCCTTGAAGGCTAACCCTTCGTGTGCATTGAGTGCCCATCAGGTGCGTGCACGGTTGTTGGCTGAGCACCAGAACGCCACTGCCGAAACGTGTCGGATGAACTTGCTGAGTAGACACCGTTGGCTGGAGGCCTGAGTGCTGTTTGATCTTCTTGAACACCCAGACTCGAATGCAAAAGTCCCACTCTACGAGGGTACCTTTTTCATTTCTTCAATGGATAAGCTTTTTCAAGTCATCAATCTGACAGGTGGTGTAAAGCATCTGTACGAAAAAACCAGACCCGCCGGCACACTTACTTGGAAGACCCTCTACAAGCTTTCCAGCAGCGATTGCAGCAAGGATATGCTCCGGCCAACAACGATAACGAAACTTGAACGGTTGTTTGCTGGTAATCCTAGTGCCATCTCATCTATTACAACTGTAATGGCCAAAGGGGCCCATTGGCCTGAGCATTCCCAATGGATGAGCTTGATCGATGGTGGATTGTTTGGCCATCCGGCGGCGCGGGGTTACTGGGTTAGTCGCCTTGATACCGTTTGGGAGCTTTTTTGCAATCAAATCCGGGCAGCTAAGAGTCCTGTTGAGCGCATTCGCATCTTTGCTGAGAGTTCACTTTCGAAAGACTTTGGGTGTGAGCTCACCCAGAAAAGGCTGATCCAGTTTCTCGAATCCAAACCAAGTACCGACAAGTTGCTAGCAAGCACCGCCCTTCGGCATCACATGCGTGCTTGTGAAGTGACAACCATGCTCCGTTTTGGGGCCTGGCTTGTAGCAGATTGGGTGGATGCACACTGGGATGATGCCGTGAGGGTGGGTGACCAAGAGCGAATTTTTCTGCAGATACTTCTACCGAAGTTTGAATCAGAAACTTCAAGTTTCAGTTGTCCAGTTGGAGCTTGTATTGAGCAAATGGCCAAGGTTACTGACTGCCCTGATGGTAAAGCTTCGGCTTCTCATCTAGGCCAACTCTGGGCTGACTTTGAGTTTGATCAAAACATAGCCCAAGGCAGTCAGAATACAGTCCAGTCAAAACAAAGGCTGATTCGATTATGGCTTGATGGTAATAAAGGAAGGCCCGATGCAAAGTCTGTTTTTTCACTCAGCAAAGCGGTCGTCTATTCAGTCTCAGGAGAGGCTGACTTTGATCATAGCGACCAGAACCCGACCACGTTTTTTTTAGGTTGCGGACTGATTTTTTCAGAAAGCTGCCGCTACCTACTTAAAAAACTCATTAAAGAGCATTTTACGGCTGAAGAGATTGTCGCAATCTTCTCGACCTATGAGGATGAGTATAGGAAAGCGCGCTCCTCCTTCGGCAAGCCGCTATCAGCCAATGAAAATACCATTCCAGTTGAAAGCTGATACCTCGAAAAGATTTTTCCGATTCAATTCCTCGAACAGAGAAGCCATCAGCTCAATCATTGGCGTCGTCAGGCAAATCCGCTGACACATACAGCCAATTTGGAGATTTATGATGGCCAAGCATGATGACGACAATCGTAGCAATCAACTGAACGACAACAACGATGCCTACTGGCAATCGCGTGGCGAGGATGAGCGTCCCGACGACTGGCAAGATCGCAACTCGGAGGATGAATAATATGACTTCTTCAAAGCGTCCTGCTGATGCTAGAGCAGACATTCAGAATGCTAACAAGGGCACGTCTGGCACCAATGCAACATACGATAAAGCCCAAGGGAATAGGGGTAAACAGCTCAATCCGAATCAAAGGGTAGGAAAGAAAACCTCTTAGTTGTGCACTCGGGGCCAGTGCAAGGCTGGCCCCTTTTAATTACCAACATCCATTCGGTTGATGTTGCGTACAACCGGTATGAATCTAAAGGCTTTGATTCATTCCCTGAAGTCGCGCCATCACCTCTTCCTTGGCATGCAGGTGGTAAATCCAGTTTCTGTACTTAGGGTTGTATTCACCCCCCAATTGATTTCGCCAAGATTTCAGCAGTTCAGTTATTTGAGGGTTGTATGACCAAGAGCGCACGGCTATTGAACCGCTTGGCAGAGTCCGGACTGAAACCCACATGCCCATGATGGTGAAGCGCTGCTCAGAAAATTTGGCCTCAGGCTGGAGCATTGGTTGTGATGGGCTTTCCGGGCTCTGCCAAGCTTGGCTCGTCGGCAAGAAGATTGCTGGTGGCTCTGGAAATATCCAGGCTTTGTTCTTGGTCTGCTTCAGGATGGCGTTCTTGACGGCCTCAGACGGTATAGCGTGCTGGGTAAATAGTTGCTCCCTGAGGTCGATTTCGATTGTTCGCGTGCCGGCCTGCTTAATCCGTTCAAGCTTTTCATCGCCGATGAATGAAGTTACTGCGACTTCGATGAAGAGCTGAGAGCCATCCTTTAGCTGTGCTACTAAGTCTGGCTGGAACCCCCACTGCGGCACTTCTTCCTCGACACCCTCGAAGTCCCACCAGCTTGTGGGGTCTGCGCTTGAGGGCACAATGCCTGGTTCTGGCGGTAACTGCAGCCCAAGCGCATCACGAATGACTTCCTTGGCGTAAAGATGCAAAAGGCTTTCACGTTGTATGAAGCAACTATCCTTGTTTGAGTGGTGAGCAAAGTGGTGCTCACGGATTAGACCTTTGCGGGCGATAACAGGCTCGCCGCAGCTTGCGCAGTAACATTGACAAGCCAATCCGCGAGAGGCCTTGTCAATGGTGGTCAAGCGGCCATTGTGATCTAGTGCGATGAACATACTCATGTGATAACCCTCTGGTTTGAAGACGGCTCAAAGAGTCATGATGTTTGCTGGCAGATACCTCCCCCAAACCCTGCAGAAAGGGTTTGGGGGAGGTTTGAAATGGTCTGTAGCCCTTTATTTGCGGGCGTAAGGAGGTTTGGTGCTTGAAGTTATGCGTTGCCTTGCGAAGGAGCTAAATGCCATGCCGGCGGACTCCAAGGCACATCAAATTTTGAAATTTATGGTTGAAAGCAAGCTCATGGCGCTGGAGCAGGGGCGAGAGGAGCAGCTGTTCTTTGAGCGCCCCAAGCTACTGGTGGCCGTGGAAGGTAAGTTGCGCGCTGATGCTTTGGATCCTGCTAGGTGGCTTACTAATGGATTGCTTGAGCAGTTCCTGGACTCACGCAAAGTATCTTTGTTGGCACGGCTAAGAAATGCTGGGCTTAAGCACCGGCCTGTGATCGGTAGCAATGACTCTAAGGGTGGAAAAGGTATTCAGCGCACGTATTGGTTGGATGTTGAGGCTATTCCGCCAGACGAACTGGGTGAGCAGGTACTTGATTTTGAACGCATCGAATATCGCCGGACTGAAGCGGGTGAGGTCAAACCGTCCTGGTTATTGCGAATGGTTTTTTCCAACGGAGAGTTGAAGAACCGTAGTGGCCGAGGGCTTTCATTGTTAATTCTTGTATTACTCGGTATGGCCTTTTGGGGGCTTTATCTGCTTGCGGGTTTTTGGCGAGTTTCGGGCCTGAGCGAGCCGATAACTTTACGTCAGCTGATTGAGATCGCATTTATTGCATTGTGTTCGTGGTTTGTATGGAAGAACTTTTTCCGGCCTTGGATTGAGTTGGTTGATCACCGCGTGGTTAAGGCACCCCAAACCATGCTGGCTTTTGGTGAGGATGAAGCAGAAATTGAGATGCACTGTGACAGTGCGAAGAATCAATGGACCCGCTTTGTACGCTTCACTGGTGATTGCCCATTGTGCAGCGGAAGGGTGCTATTGATGCCTGGAAAGCCGGAGCACAGTCTTCCTTTGGTGGGACGTTGCAGTGAAAGCCCGCATGCGCACGTATTTAGTTTTGATCGGACTAGGTTGTCAGGTGTTTATGTAGGGCCTCGGAGTGAATAATTTACTTGTCTGTGTGGGGGGATTGAGTTAGTCCATGGATAACACAGTAATTAGGCCGCTTAGGGTAGTTGACTCAATCGGTCGATGAGGCGCGTTAGAGCCTGTTTGAGGATTTTGTATGCTTAAGGCGAGGAAGCTCCCAAAGATTTTTTGCACCGAAAGCTTGGTAATTAATATATGAGGTCGCTGGCAGAAATAATGCTTAATTCAGCAGGTTGTCCTTCCTTTATTAATTATTTTGCTGTGGCGATGGGGTGGGGTCTAGAATTTTAGAAATACCATAAAGATATTTCGCGCATATTTTTGAAAAAAATGCTGGTGCAACGTGCTCAATATAAGACAAGTGGCCCCTTAATGTTGCCGTGTCTTCCTGCATTAACTTTCCTTTTTCAAAAAGAGAAAGCATTAATCTGATCTTGTCTTTATAGTCTCGCGTGATAGTAATGTGGCTATCTTGGCAAACCCTTAGGCCTGTTACAATCGCACTTCCACCAGCGCGACTAGAGAAAATGGTTTTCTTTTCATTGATGAATATTCGAGGTGATAAATTTTTATTAACCATTATTTTAAATAAATTTAAAAACTCCAAGCATCCACCTTTCGTGTCAGTGGAGAATACGATATCGTCTGCATATCTTGTTATTATGCCTGCTCCCAGCTTAGCTTTATTGTCGTTAACTAAGCTTAGTAAGCGAGTATCAAAGTCGTACATGACTGCATTAGAAATGGCTGGCGAAGATATATATCCAATAGGTAACCGTCCCAATTTATCAAAGCACACTCTTTTAATAAAAAACTGATCAGATTCACTTAATGATATGAGTGAATTTGATTTGTTATAAAATTTAATCGTTTTAAATAAATCATCTGCCTTAATTGATTTAAAAAAATCTTTAAAGTCAACTCGAATAAAGTACTTGGACTTTCTATGCCGCTCTGCATTTGAGAGAATTGACTTTCCCCGCAAAAAAGCCATTGCAATTTCGTGGTTGGCAAGCTGGTTAAATATGGTAAGAGTTAACCAGCGCTGAAGCGTTTCTAACTCGGCAGAAGGCCTGTGAATTATCCGGGTCTTGTTAGGGTCTCCTTTCTTCTTTATATGTATGATTTTTACGTTATTCGGGCCGCTATCAATAACGGATTTAATCCATTCTTCGGATACATAGCAATCTTTAGCGGCTAACTTAACAAGGTTAGACATTTATAAGTCTTCCAGTGTTATGTCTCAAGTGGTGACTTCTAAACTGAGCTAACAGTTCATCTGCTACAGACCCAAATGCGATGAATGGCTCTGGCGTGCTTGTGGTGTAGTAGTAAGTGTTGTCAATTTTTTTTGAGTCGATCAGGCTGGACGCGTGAAGAATTCCGCGCAGATCTTTAAGATCATCAAGATTTTCTTCATCGCCATATAGTTCTTTGTATATGTTTATAGTTTCGGGGTGCGAAATTGGCCCGCAAATATGAATAATATCATGTAAGAAAAAAAGTGAAATCTGCTCGGTGGTGTTCGGCTTGCAGGAATTTATATTAACCTTTCCTCTAGATATATTTTTCTTAAAATGCTTTATTATTCCGGGTAAGGTGCCGCCAATGGAATCAAGGTTATTTATCCCATTAGTGGCCATTGGATACCAGAGGATGCGTTCGTCACTACTGCTTTCTTTGATAGCCTGAATTGGTCCTAAATTTATAAACGATTTTGATTTTTTGAAATTTAAATCATTAATTACTAATAATTTTTTTCTAAATTCGTTGTGCGCAAATGCGCCAAGTTCGCAAAATGCACTATTGCTTTCTAGAATAATTAATATCCAGTCAGCAATGTTTGATATTTTATGCTCTATGTCCAGTAGATTTTTTTCTTTTCCATGATTTGAAAGCTCTTCCATAACCTTTTCTGCATATATTATGCGTGTATGAGGGAGTTTTTCTTCAATTGTCTTCTTTAAGAATATTCTGCGCTCTGATGGAGTGTTTTCAGATTTATTTGCGCCACATAAAAAAATGATGGAAATATCTTTTCTCACAAAGATATTTCCATCAATTAATTTTTGCTTGAATTTTTGGAATACGTGCCCAATTTTGAACTGGGAATCGCTAATTTTAGCTTCCAAAGTGCCTACCTGACGCTGCGAGGGATTCGAATACGGAGATCAGCCGACGGGCTGGGATCCGTATTCGAATCCCTCGCCAGATCAGTAGAAATCCAAGGCGGGTAGTGGCTCACTATCCGATTCGGCTTACGCCGAATAATGCTAGGCAGAATCAGTTTTAACCGTTGACCCTTTAGTGTCAAGTTGAAGGGGCGATTGCGCTAAAGCGTGGTCATCTTTACAGCACGATAGTTCGCGCCCCGGAGGATTTTGTAACTCAAGTCCGATTCCAAAGCCGCTTAACCGTGCTTAGGGAAATCTTCAGTTCCTGAGCCACCTCACTCTGCGACTGATTCGCCGCTTTCAGCTTTTGAACGTCACTTGCCGAGGCTATTGGCGGCCGGCCAAGGGATTTACCTTCCGACTTAGCTCTCGCTAATCCTGACTGTGTGCGCTCAATCAGCAGATCCCGTTCAAACTCAGCTACTGAAGCAATGACCGACATGGTCATCTTGCCAGCGGGGGAGGTGAGGTCAACGCCTCCCAGTGCCAGGCAGTGAACTTTGATGCTTCTGCCATCTAGCAATTCAACAGTCGAGCGCACATCCATCGCATTGCGACCAAGGCGGTCGAGTTTGGTTACGACTAGTACGTCACCCGACTCCATGCGCTCAAGCAATTTGTGGAAGCCTTTTCGATCACTGGCGGGCACAGAGCCGGAAACGGTTTCTTCGATGCAGCGTTGTGGCTGGATGTCGAAGCCGGCGGCTTTGATTTCTTGAACTTGGTTCTCAGTGGTCTGGCCGGTTGTGCTTACTCGGCAATAAGCAAAGGTACGAGACATAATGATGCCCTCTTGGTGTCAAAAACATAGGCTCATTATTTATCTAGTGTCAAATATAGTCAATGCTATTTTCTGACACCAAAATGCACGCAATCACAAAGGGGTGTCAAAATCGACCGTTTTTGATCTGCTAGGTTTGAATCGCAGCGACAAGCTGGATCAGCTTGAGATTGAAATGCATCGCAAGCGCATCAGGCAGAAACAGATCAACAAAGACATAGATGATCAAAAGACTATGGCGCCGGAACCCCCTCATCTGGAGCGTTGAGTCTCCAGCGCCCATCAGCTGCATTAGTTGCAGCTGATGGGCGAGTCGAAGCAATCAGATACTTTGCTTCAACGATGGCAAACCCGCGACTTGAAATCTCTCATTTTGAAATGAATCAGAGCTCATGCCGGTGCCACGAAGGTCGATGCGCTTCAGTATCACTTCACCAGCTCCATCAACTTACCGAAGCTATTCACCACGTCGTACTTCACGTTCTCTGGTGCGTACTTCCGGTTGATCTCGTCGAAGAACTTGCGGGCACACTTGATCTTGGTTTTCTCAATCTCGTTGAGCGCCATAGACGACATCGACCCCTTGGTCTCGGCCACGAAGTACACGTGCTTGACGGTGCCTTCCTTGAAAGACACAGCCCAATCTGGGTTGTAGTCGCCGACGGGTGTGGGAATCAGGAAGCCACGCGGTAGCTTGGCGTACACGACCACTTCAGTGCAGGTATCAAGTTCCTTCACAAATTCCCGCTCAATGCCGGAGTCAGTGATTGCATAGTCGTAAATGTGGCGTTTTAACTTCTCACCCGTCTTGGTGAAGTCCTGCTTGGTCTGGCCTGCGGTGAAGATGTCCAGATCGAACTTGTCTTCGACGGGGTCGTAGGCCAAGTGTTCGATGATCATCGTCGCCTTCTGCTCGTTGATCAGGCGCACGGCTTCCGCAATGAAACTCTCTGGATTGGTTCGGAAAAGTGCAAAAACCGCAACGTTGATCCCTTTGAGAATGTCAGCCGTCGTGCGCCGTGTCAGTTGCGTACCTTCAGCGATTTTGCCGATGAGGTCGTACTTCACTGCAGAATGAATCGACTGCTTGTTGTACTCGGTTGTTGTTTCAGAAACCTTGAAGCCGTCGCCACTCTTCAGTGCATCTGCCGTCACCTGATCAACTTGCTCGCCAGTCTGGATCGTGTACTGCAACGGCGTCACGCGAAGGCTCTTGTCCAGTTCTGCGACCGCCTTTGTCACCAACTCTGCCGAATCGAAGTCGACGCTGTAGGCCGCCTTGCGATTGATCCGGTTCCACAGCGCTTTGAACTCCTGTTTGTCGAAGTTGCTGTTGAGCGGGTTCTTCTTGGGGCGACGGTCGTCGCTGATCTCAAACATCTGGCTGTCGCTGAAGACGCTGTCGATCAGCTGGTACACCTGCTCGGCATGAGCCTGCAGCTCCGGGGGCAGAGGTGCCAGAGTGCCTTCCCTCTTGGCCTCGTGGTAAGTGCCTGTGATACGGTCGGTATCGTCGCTGTAATCGTTCTTGAGCAGGTACTTGTAGATCTGCTTAGCTAGTTGCGGCGTCACTTCGACATTGCCGGTGGGCGTCTTCAGCACCTTGCCGGTGAAGTAGGCTTCGTTCGCCACCTTGGGGCGGGCAGACAAGGAATCGCTGATGTCTTTCTGCAGCGCAGTGACGAACTCCTTGAAGCTTTCGCTCGCCACTACGGTCAGTACGTTGACGTCATGGACAATGGCCGGATGATCCACCCGGTCGCCGAGCTGATTGACAGACAAGCGCAGACCACGACCGACCTCTTGTCGGCGCGTGACCTCGTTGTTGTAGTCGGGGTGCTTCAGGAAGCAGATCACGAAGACATTGGGGTTATCCCAGCCTTCGCGCAGGGCCGAGTGCGAGAAGATGAAACGTACCGGCTCTTCGAATTTGAGTAGTTGCTCCTTCTTTCGAAGAATCAGGTCGTAGGCATCCACATCGTCGGACAGGCCTTTGTTTTCGCCAGTCTTGGCTATGCTCGGATCGACGTCGCGCTTGGTCTTCTTGTCGATGGAAAAGTATCCGCTGTGCGTCTTTTCCGCCGCAATGCCCTTCAGATACTTGATGTACGGCGTTTCATCCAGGTCCAGCACCTCGTTCAGGTACTGGCTGTATTCCTCTTCAAAGATCCGCGCGTAGTCACCTTTCTCGTCCGATGCCGAGTAATCGCGGTACTTGACCACTTCATCAATGAAGAACAAGGTCAAGACCTTGATGCCTTGCTGGAACAGCGCCTGCTCCTTGTCGAAGTGAGCCCTGATCGCCTCCCGAATCTGGATGCGACGCAGCGACGCTTCGTTCACGTCTCCGGTGGCATCGCCAACAAACAGTTCTACGCCGTTGGTGAAGCTCAAGGTGTCGGTATTGGCGTTGATGTCCGCCACCACAAATCCACGGTACTGATCCAGCTCGTTTGAAAGGCCGTCGGAAAACAGGTTATCGCCCTTGCCCAGCTTGCGGACGACGCGCTTGATCTCGCCACTTTTCAGCTTCTGCTCGAACTCGACGCGGGCCACCGGTGCCTTGCTCGAAATCTCGATGGACTGCAGGTACAGATAGGCATTGGTTCCCGCCAGCCCCTTCACTGAGATGCCGCGTACGGCGATCTTTTTCACCAGCTTCTGGTTGTAGGCGTCGAGCGCGTCCAGCCGGTGGATCTTGTTGTGTGTGGTCTTGTGGGTGGCCGAGTAGCGCAGCACCATCAGTGCCTTAAATTCCTCCAATGACTTCAGGGTTGCTGCCCCTTCCATTTTTTGCGGCTCGTCCAGGATCAGGATCGGGCGGTTAGCGCTGATCACATCAATCGGTCGGCGAGACTGGAAGTCGTCCAACACGTCGTAGATGCGCCGGTTGTCCGCGCCACGGGCAGCAAATGCCTGCACGTTGATCACCATCACGTTGATGCCCGCGTCTGACGAGAAGCTCTCCAGGTGGTGCAGCTGTTTGGAGTTGTAAATGAAGAAGCGCGCCTTCTTGTGGTAGGTCTCCAATAAGTGCTCCGCCGTGATCTCCAGCGACTTAGCCACGCCCTCACGGATGGCAATGCTGGGTACCACGATGATGAACTTGCTCCAACCGTACTGCTTGTTCAGCTCGAAGATGGTCTTGATGTAGCAATACGTCTTGCCCGTGCCGGTTTCCATCTCGATGTCGAGATTGACCCGGCTGACTTTGGTCTTCACCAGTTCGGACGACTGAGGGAGGTTCTGTTGATGCTGGACTTGGGTGATGTTCTCCAGCAGTGCAATATCGGTCAGCTTCAGGTCGGCGTTCTTGAACCCGCCCTCCGCAAATAGGTCTTCGACGCCTTTTTTGGCCTTGCCCGGATCGATGCGGTAGCTGATGGCCTCAGCCGACGCGGGCGGCTGCCCTTTGAAGCAGTCGACCACGGCTTGTACCGCCGCTGTCTGATAAGCCTGCGTTTTGAATTTGAGTTTCATCGCGCGCCCCTCAGATGCATTTCACTTCGGTGGCGGGCGACAAGAGCTTGAAAATCTGCTCGACGTTGATCTTGACCGCGCTGCCTTTGTAACCTGCATCGCGGAACACCACGCGCAGCGGCTGATGTTTGGCCAGTTCTTTCACAAAGGCTTCGTCGATGCTGCCGCTGGCGTCGAAGCACGCAGCAAGCGCATTGCCATCGACAAAGAACACGTCCTTGCCTTGGATGGACTGCTTGGTGATGGGTAGGGCCAAATCGACTCCCCAATCCAGCATCACCTGGAACAGCAGGTCTTCGGGCGTGCGGTCGGGCTTGATGTTGTCAACGAATAGGTCGAACTTAGCCTTGTCCAGCGCATCGGGCGCGTAGTAGACGTCGGCCATGTTGGATGTGTCGATCTTCAAGACACGGAAGCCTGTATCTTTGTGCCAGCCTTCGTGAAAAATAGTTGTTGAGAGTTCAATTCCAGCACGGCGGATTCTCTCTTTACTGAGATCTGCAATGGTCTTCATGTTGCACTTCTTATATGCAACTGAGTTCTCACTGCATTCCTCCGGAAGTTGAACGCAAATGAATCGCCGATTTCCTCCATCCTCGCTATTAATCAACATTACAGCATGGGCGGTTGAACCGCTCCCTGCAAAAAAATCCAGAATAATATCTTCATCAACTGTGGCGATGTTAACAAGATTCTTTAGGAGCGATGTTGGCTTTGAATGGTCAAATGCTTTAGGAGCTAGTAGTCGAGCTATTTCTGCAGTTCCATCCGAATTCAGTCCATGTTTGTCCCACCAAGATTCCGGCTTTGTTCTTGTTGAATCGCGCTCAGACAGAAATTTTTTCTGGATTGGACCTGCATTGCCAGTTTTTCCGAAAATGATCCGACCATCACGGATTCTTTTATTGACTTCAGCTTCATTGAATACCCAGTAGCGACCATCTGCGGGTAAATAAGCTTTCCCTGTTTTTGGGTTCACTATCTCAAATAGTGGACCTTCATGATTTGCAGACAAGTCGGAGGTTGTCCATGGCCCGCGGGGATCGTTATCAGGATTATCATAAGTATTATTTATGTAATCTTCGGTTAGCGGGAAGCCAAGAATGGATGTTTCACTGACTATTTTCCCATAGCACAGAATATAATCATGCACGGGCGGGATATAGCCCATATTATTTCCGTTCGTTTTTTTCTTCCAAAGAATGGTCCCCAGACAATTAGCTTCACCGAAGACTTCATTGCAAATGCTTTTTAGATTGGAATATTCGTCATCACTGATTGAGATAAAAATAACCCCATCATCTTTCAATAATTTTCTGGCTAGTCGAATTCGAGACACAATCATCGATAACCAGTCTGAATGGAATCTGCCATTCGCCTCTGTGTTTGCAATCAACCTAGTACCTTGGGAGTCGATCTGGCGCGATTTACTTAGATATTCAACGGTAGTGGTCGAAAAATCATCTTTGTAGACGAAGTCATCGCCAGTGTTATAGGGCGGGTCGATGAATATCATCTTGACCTTACCAAGATATGTCTCTTGCAATAGCTTGAGTGCGTCGAGATTATCGCCTTCGATAAACAGATTTTTCGTGCTGTCAAAGTCCACGCTTTCATCGCGGCAAGGCCGCAGCGTTTTGGCAATCGGCGCGTTGGCCGTGAGCAAGGCTTCGCGTTTGCCCGGCCAATTCAGGTGGTAGCGTTCCTGCGGCCCTTCAACAATCGATTCAGCAAGCTCCTGGCGGAGCTGATCAAAATCCACCACCACCTTCACGACGCCGTCTTCACCTTTAGCTTCGGTTTTACAGTTAGGAAATAATTCGAGAATACGGGCGATGTTGTCCTGCGTGAGATTTGGCGAGTGCATTTTCATTTTTTCCATATTCTTTTCCTCTGAACGCTTTCCATTTTGAAAAAGGCTTAGCGGCTCAATTGTTCTAGTTCGGTTTTGAGTTGCCGCATGGTGGCGTTGATTTCGACCTTGCGGTTGAATTGTCTTTCTTTGGCCAGCTTGCTGGCGGTCTTCTCGACCTCACGCTGCTTTGCCGCAATCAGCTCTACACGGGCGACCAGGTCAGAGAGGCCTTCTTGCGGGCGTGCGGGCGTGGGGATCAGGCGTTGAAGCACCTGCTCATACAGGCCGCCGAGATCCAGTGCTAAGGGCATGGAGGTACGTTCAATATCGCTGGGTAACCACGTCGTCGCAAAGTAATCGCTCAGCACCCAACGGCTCGCATCTGCTTCGCTAGGGCGCTTGAAAGCCGCCACCATCCGAGTGCGCTGCTCGTAGTGCAACTCAAAGATGATGGGTAGCGAAATGGCGCGATCGATGGCGCGCAGAACTTCTTCATCCAACTCTGCTGTTTTCTGCGTGATTTCAAAAACTTGAATTTCCGGCACGCTGCCCCGTGCGGGCAGGTTAATGGTTTCCGGTGCCAGTTTGTAAGCCCAGGTGATCTGCTCCACCTGGCGTACAAACTTATCACGCAATGCAGTGTTTACTGGCCCGTGCTCGTAGATTTTGCTCTTTGGCACCACACGGGAAACCAGAGCCTGGTTTGGAAAGCTGAAAAGAGCTGGCGGGATTGCTGCCTGGCTCATGCCGCGCCTTGAATAACAATGAAGCTAATCAACTCGAAATCACCCAGCCCGGAAATGCTGTCAACTAAGGCAGTGGTTTTACCACCAGTAAACAGGCTATCGATGTCCCTTTCTTCTTTTACATCAATCATCGAGCGAATAGCCTGATCAAGCAGGTTGGAGTAGACGCGCATGTTACGTCCATCTTGTGTGGACTGATTAAATTGCTCGTACGCCTCACGGATCGGCAGGCTGTGGCCTTTGCAAGCACTGCGCGCCAGATCAAGCAGGCGCTTGGCTTGGGTCTGGTCGCTGATGATCTGTCCTTCCATGCTGATGTAGATCAAATAGAACGGATGCAGCCGATTTTGTTGATTGAGGCTTGAGCCTCTATTCAGATTGCGCAGGGTGAATATCACACCAGGCAGCAGGCCTAGCTCTGCTCGCGCCGGTACGACGGCATGCATGCCACTGGGGGCTTTTTCAAGGTCACCATTGGTCTTGATGTAGTTCAGCAAATCCATACGGAAGTCATTCAGCCCGAGGTCGGTAATGGAGACCCCGGTCTTGATATCTTCCATTTCGATCACTTCATCTTGCAGGCGCCGTAGTTGCTCCTTCCTGTACGCCACGTCATTGGCTTGGGCATTGAGAACATTGTCATCACCCGTGGCGGTGACATCAGCAATCATCATGCGGTTCTCAACCCGCTCTTTCAGGTTGATGTACTCATCCAGGCTTATGTCCGGCCAATAGTTGACCAGCTGGATACTGGCATTTTGTGAACCAATTCGGTCGACACGCCCAAAGCGCTGGATGATACGAACCGGGTTCCAGTGAATGTCGTAATTGATCAGGTAATCGCAGTCCTGCAGGTTCTGGCCTTCGGAGATACAGTCTGTGCCGATCAGGATGTCAATTTCTCGCGGCTCGTCCGGGTAAATCATTGCTTTCTCTTTAGATCGCGGAGAGAACAGCGTGAGCAAGCCTTGGAAGTCGTAGGTCTGGCGACTGCCTGGCATTGTGCCGAGGGTAGACTTGGGCGCATCACTGCCGGTGACTTTGCCGGAATGCACCTGATGAGTACTCAGCAGGCATTCAGCTAGGTTTTCGTAGAGGTAGTTGGCGGTATCCGCGAAGGCTGTAAAAATCAGCACTTTGCGATTGCCCGGATTGATTGGCGATGCCAGCTTGTTGGTAATCTGGGTTTTAAGGTGCTGCAGCTTGGCATCGTCGTCCGGTGTGACCTTGGCCATTTCAGCCAGCAGTTCTTCAATAAAGACCAAATCGCCCAGTAGATCTTGCTCCCAGGACGGCACGTCCATGTCGTCCAAGCTGATCTGAATCTTTTTGCCAATACTGATATCACCAGGCAAGGGCAAGTTGTCGTCGTCAAAATCGGTATCTTCAAAGGCAGCGGTAACGTCGGCGAAATCGCTGGCAATACCAGTTTTCTTGAAGGCAGCAATTTTATCCAGCGCGATCCGATGCGTGTTTTGCAGATTTTTCAGTGTCAGCCGGAAAGACTCGATCGAGCTTTCCAAGCGCTTGAGCAAGTTGGTGGTCATTAGCGCTTGCAGGCTTCTCTCGCGGTCGACCTGTTTGAGCTTTCCTTTGCCGCCTCCAACTTCTGTGTCGTACATTTCCTCGTATTTACGCATACGACTGGGCAGGATGTAGCTGACAGGTGCGTAGACAGCGAGTTTGAGTAGCGAAAGCTGGTTGAAGATATCATTGAAGCCAATGACGTCGCCACGCGAAGTAAGTGGGCAATGAAACGACAGCGGTTTACGGCGCTCAGGGAAACTGCCGATGTCAGCGGTGTTGTAGAAAGTCTCGATGTGCCGGCGTGATCGGGCAATGGTCACACTGTCGAGCAGCTCGAAGAAGTCGAAGTCCAACTTATTAAGTATTGCGGCTGCGGTGCGCTTCTCTGGAGGCAAATTTGACCAGGCATTAAACACAGCCTGAGCACGGCGAAAAATGCCGTCGATATCCTTCTCTGTGCGCAGCTTGTCATTGAGGTTGCTGGTGTCGCCTTCGTAGGCCAATGCCAGCTGGTTACGTAAATCGCTGAAGCGGTTGTTGACCGGTGTAGCAGAGAGCATCAGCACCTTGGTCTTTACGCCTTGACGAATAACCTGATTCATCAGCCGCTGGTAACGGGTCTCTTTGTCTTTGTAGACGTCGTTGTTACGGAAGTTGTGCGACTCATCGATCACTACCAGGTCGTAGTTGCCCCAGTTGACGCGATCCAGCGGAATGCCTAACGACTCACCACGGGTTCGCGTCAGGTCGGTGTGGCAAAGCACGTCGTAGTTGAAGCGATCCCTTGCAAAGATGTTGGTTACGAGATTGCGATTGTAGTTCAGCCAGTTGTCAGCGAGCTTCTTCGGACACAGCACCAAGACGGACTTGTTACGCAGCTCGTAGTATTTGATAACCGCAAGAGCGGTGAAGGTTTTACCCAGCCCAACGCTATCAGCGAGGATACAGCCGCTGTAGGTCTCCAGCTTGTTGATCAGACCGGTCGCAGCATCGCGCTGAAAGTTGAACAGCTTTTTCCATATCAGGCTTTCTTGGTAACCGGTACGGTCGTTGGGCAGTACGTCTTCATTTATGTCTTCCAGAAACTCTCGGAAGATGTTGTAGAGCATCAGGAAGTAAATGCGCTCTGGGGGATTTTCCTGATAAACCGAAGCGATGTGGTCGCAAAGCCTCGTGGTGACGTCCTCCAGCTTGCTAGGGTCGTTCCAGATCTGATCAAACAAATTGAGGAAAGTCGCGGTAACGCTTGGTT
Organism: Pseudomonas sp. N040; assembly: GCF_015637705.1. GTDB lineage: Bacteria > Pseudomonadota > Gammaproteobacteria > Pseudomonadales > Pseudomonadaceae > Aquipseudomonas. Next base: position 44,517 of record NZ_JADOBE010000009.1, read on the forward strand.
CATCAATTTTGGAAACAAAGTTGGATACAGCATTCCCCTGCTGGTAACCCAGATCCACAGCTGTGAAGCCTTGAAGGGGCATGTAGACGCTGTCGCCCGTATTACTTTGCACACCGGCAAATGGCTGCATGGGTGCTTGGGCACGATTTGAGCGGAACTTGGCCTTACGTTGAATCCAGTCAGCACATTCGCGAGCGATAGCCTTCTGGGTAAGCTGATTTTTCAGCTGAATTTCAAATTCACTACCGGTTGTGCTGCGCTCACGCTCAGCCTTGGGAATATGAAACTCGCGTTGCTCCTTCTTCACCTTGTCGGTCACTTCGTTGGGCACGAAGGTAGGCGAGGTGAAGATGAACTCAAGAGAGTCGATGCGCTCCAGCTCTTTTTTCAGCGCCACGTAGGCATAAATGGAAAAGCAAGAAGCCGCAATCTTCAGCTTCGCACTCGGTTTGAGCGTGCCTTTGAGGCTTTCACCCAGCAGGTTGTTGATGTTGTCGATCAGTTCCATGAAACGACTTCCCTATGTGCTAGCCGTGTCGATAATTACTATGCTCGCGCTGAAATTCACAAGAGTAGTGGTCAATAGCGCAGGCTTCAGCGAAGCACAAAGCAGGTCCCGGCATGGATGCTAAATCAAACTGACTCATACATTGCACTCGCTGCCTGCAGTTTCCGGAAAATTTCTGCGCGAAGGCCGAGCGGTTCCAACACCTCAATGGCATCCGCTTGCGACAGCAGCCACCAGTGCAGCTGCCAGCTATCCAGTACCGTTGCGGTCAGCTCGTGGCCGCCGTCAACTTTTGTGATTTTCATGTCAGGTGAAATGGGGGTTTCGCTCAGTAGGTTGAGCAAGGCACTGTTGATTCTTGCCTTGAGCTGAATGACATCGCCTTGGCTGAACTGCAGCGCGCCGCTTTTGATATAGGTTTTCAGGTCAAAGTCGCTGGGCCGATTGACTGGTTTTTCCAGCATTTCCACTTGCTTGAATCGGTGCAGGGCAAACAAGCGCACGTCTGTGTAGGGCTCAACCGTAGCTGCCAAGTAAGTGATGCTTCCGCGCAGGATCAATGCCAGGGGATTGAGCGTTAGGGCTCGGGTTTTATTTGTGAATGCCGCGAAGTAGGTCGACGTGATTTGCTGATCATCCAGCAGTGCTTGTTGGATTACTTCCAGCAGCTCTTCATCGATCTCTGGCGCAATCAGATTTAACTCTGGCTGTACGCTGGCTATTTTATCGATCCAGCGGGCTGTGGGCATTTGCGCGGTGAGTGCGTCGAGCTTTTGTCGCGCCTGGGCAAAGCGAGGCTGCAAGCTTTTCAAAATTCCAGCCGGCAGCAGTGGGCGCAGACTGTTTTCCACTAGCTGAAGGGTGAGCGCTTCACTGAGGGTTACGCCTGGCAGATCAGAAGGCGATCCCGGCGTCCAATACCAACCGTAGGGCATGCCTTTGTTGTTGCACTGCAGAGGAAACAGCAGCGATAGCTCATTCAGGTCTCGTTCAACTGTGCGCTTGCTGATCTCGTAGCCGCCATCAGCTAATTTCTCGACCAGCATTTGCACGGTGTAACCAGGAAGGCGTGAAGGCAGCAGCTTCAGCAGCTCCCACTGTCGGCTTAAGGTGCTTCGGCTATTCGCGGCAGGCATGACGGTTTCAATTCACTCGGGCATGGATGATGAGTGTTTTTTCGAGCGGATTAATCTCAATTTTTTTGATTTCGTAGGTACGTTCATCAAAGGTCATTTCGGTAACAAAGCTCTCGGTCAATGGATCTATGAACGCTGTAATTTCAGCAGGGTGCATTTGTCTTTCCGCGATCCATGGACGTTCATTTTCAAACTTGACCTTAACTTTGACTGGGCCGGTGTTCGAAAACAGGCAAAGATATTCTTCGATTTTCTGATGCACAGTCATCTTCCATTGGAGTGATTATCGTCTAGTAAATCAGGAGGCTGGGATGCCTACGGTCTTCCCCTCTGCAGACCCTGCAGTGCCAGCGGGGGTGGTGCCAATTCAGCTTACAGGCCGATTCCAAACCAAAGCCAGGATGAGTGCAATCCAAGCAATATGCATTGGCAACAGCCAAACCCAGCGAAAGGCGCTGAGGATTTGGCTACGTCGCGATTCAATTGTTGCTGAAAAAAGGCCCACTTTCTGTACTAAAAATCCAAGAAAGCACCAAAGAAGAAAAAGTGCAGCTCCCAGAAATCCCCAAATTCCTGAAGCCATCATCATTTCGTGGTTGAACATGGCATTTCCTCATGATCTCCGCGTGTCGGAGGACTGATCCGTTAACTGATGCTGCATATGATTTGCTCTGGTTGCGACGTAATATGTCGCACATAGGCATTACTCTAGCCTTATCAGAGGTCACAGTTTGGCCGGATAAGGATCGAGGTAGCGAATGAGCCAGAAAATGAGCGTGTCAGAGATTTCCAAGATACTGTTCGACGCTGACCCAATGGGAACCTGCTGCAAGGAAAACGATTGTTTTGACGAGTACGACGCCATTGCACGGGCCATTTTCCAACAGCTCTCAAGCGGGCGGCCAGCAGATGAGGCGGTCAGTGAGACCTTGATGGATTGGTTTGAGGTTGAGTCGATTGAGCCAACTAGCCTGGCCAGTATCGTGCTGGCGCTGAAAACAGAAAGCCGCAGCTAGTCAGGAGTGCCGTTATGTCGGTGATAAATCTACGCCAAGAAATAAAGCGTCGCGCTGCAGATCGAAACCATACGGAGATACTTGTGGCTATGGGCTACGAGCATCCTTCTGAACAAGCGATTGCCCGCCTGAAATGGGTAATGGGCTCTCCTACGCTCGGGTTGGAAAAAGGGCCTACCGATTACCAGTACACAAGAGAGCAATTTGTTTTAAAGCTATGTCAGGTGCTTGAGATTCCAGAGGATGGTTCTCTGAAGGCGGTCAAAGATGCTAGCGAGTATTGGTCTAACGAGGCTTGGGCCTTTAGGCCACAGCTTCATGCAATCACTGGTCTTAAGCGTGAGGGACGCTCTGCAATGACCATGGGGCACCTCTTGAATCAGTGCCGAGTTGATCTACCTGATGGTATATGGCATCAGCCGCTGGATGTTCAGGTCGAAATGGCAAAGGCAACTGTACGGAAAAATATGCAGGAAACCGCCGGAGATTTCGGCCCTTCTGGACAGGTCGAAAGGTATCGATTCGTATATGAAAAAGACAAAAGTCTGGAATTATCATTAGAAGGTGAAATAATTGGTGGCGTGATCCCGTGTCAAGAAACTAATAAATAAAAGGAATTTTAATGTACGACATTATCGGCGACATACACGGTCACGCAACTCCGCTTAAAAATCTGCTGAAGAAGATGAATTACGCAGAAATTGATGGGGTGTGGCAGCATCCAGAGCGCAAAGTCATATTTCTTGGTGACTTTGTAGATCGGGGACCAGAGCAGCTGGAAGTGATCAATATCGCAAAGTCCATGGTCGAACGAGGCTATGCACAAGCTGTAATGGGCAACCATGAATTCAACGCAGTTGCATGGGCCACCCCAACTGCAGACGGGCTCGATTATTTACGAACGCATAGTGATAAAAATCAACACCAGCACAAGGCTTTCCTTGCGCAGATAGGTGAAGGTTCAGAGAAGCATTTTGAGGTTGTTGAGTGGTTCAAGACGCTACCAATTTTCCTGGACCTTGAAGGATTGCGCGTGATCCATGCTTGTTGGCACCCAGCATCGTTACAGGTGTTGGCCGACTTCACGGATGAGAAAGATTGCATTAAATCGGATGCCTGGGCGGAGTTGAATCGTAAAGGAAGCCAGGCTTATGACGCTCTAGAAATAGTACTTAAAGGCTTAGAGATTCCGCTTCCAGGCGGTGTTGATTTTGAAGACAAAGATGGCCATTCCCGCAAGCACATTCGAGCTAAGTGGTGGGAGTTAGAGGGGCTTACCTATCGTGACCTAGCCATGGTCCCTAGCGACGTTATTGATCTCATTCCACATACGCCAATTCCGGATGACCTATTACCAGGTTACGCAGGAGATAAATTGCTGTTCGTAGGGCATTACTGGATGACAGGAGAACCAGTAGCTTTGAGCACTCACATTGCTTGCCTGGACTACAGCATCGCAGCCAGCACACCATCGAATAGGCCGGATGAGCGAAAGCTTTGTGCTTATCGATGGAGTGGTGAAAATGAAATTATTCAAGATAATTTTATTTCAGTTAAACATATTTAATTTATCAGCTAATAAGTGCTCGTATAAAGGGTGCTCTTTTCAGTAATTTTAATTTTTATTAAGTGAAAAATTTATGAGTGATAGGTTTGATGCCGTTCCTGTCGATGCTGATACTAAAATTATGACTCAAGTAGAAACAAAGCTTGGGCAATATCAAATTCTTTACCAGAAATGGGGGTGGGATGGAATTGTTGCAGAGAGTATAATTTTCGTAAGCAAAGATATTTCGAAATTAAATGATCATGAAATTGAGCAGGAAGTGAGGAGTTCGCCAATGGTAAAAAAAGACTCAAAAACCACAATGTCTAAAACAGATTCAGGTTTCACACTGGTAAATTTTAATTTCGAATCGATTTAATTAAACTTTTTAATATGACTTTGCTGGATTGATGTAAAATGAAAGCATGGTTATTATTGTTCGTGATTTTAGAATAAAGTGATCCGTGTGCATGAATAATTATGAATACACCTTTCAAGTCGGAGGCATTGGGTATGTTGTTCGATTCTCGAACGATGCTCAATTATCATTTTTTACACCGCACTCGAATTACGATGAATTTGCCGTGTTCGGAACTGAGGTGGAAAGCTATAACGACCTGGGGCTCTCGGGAGTCAATTCTTTACACGTATTTCGTGAAGTGGAGAGAATTGCTGTCGCGCATATCAAGAAATTCAAAATGAATTATGTGTGGTTCACTTGTGTTCCGTCGCGCTCTAGCCTTTATGTTCGTCTTGCCAAGCACTTGTCCGAAACTGTCGGGCTTGTGGTAAGCAATGTTAATAATACTGAATTTTATCTTTCAAAATAGCTCGGACTTCCGTGTCAGAGATTAATAATTTCATTTTGGATTAAGGTAAATAAATCGAAATCTGCGAAGCGAAAGATTCATCAAAAAAACAGGACTTCGTTGATAAAATTTAACCGCTAAACATTTACTGGAGTTAAATTAATTTCAATAATCGGCTTAATTTGTAAGCGGTTCTTGCCGACCGATTGTTTTAAATTAAGAGTTCTGGATAATTAATGCTTCGTAAGCGATTAGGAACCAAAACATGCTTGCGTGTATCAGTAGTGATCCGATAGTTATTATATTTAAGTCAATCATTTTTTGATATACCCTGTTGGGTTTGTTAGTTCCCATTGCATTACATCTATTCGATTTTGTGGTATTTCTTTTGTGACATAAAATAGCACCCCTTCTTGTTCATAAATCTCTTTGAACCAGCTTTCTTTGTCTTTACATGATAAATCAATCATTGCGGTGGCACTGTCCGAATGTTCCCAGTAAAACTTCACCAATTGTTTAAAGTTTAGTGAATTAATGCGTTCTATGTTGTTTATTCTTGTTATAGGATTTTCAGTTATTAAATGAACATGAAGCCCTCCATTTTTGTGTTTTTCTAAAGAAACAGCGACCTTTAATGCTTTTTTAGATTTTCTGCCAAATATTGAAATGCTTAATTCCTTCAAGAATTTATTAATTATTTCCCTTGCTCTGGATTCGCTTCTTGTGCTCATAAGGTTTAGTGTTATAAAGTAATACCATTCATACCTATTCAAGAAACCTACAGTGCTAATTTGAAGCTTTTCATTATTTGATAGATCAAATTTTTGATTTTTCATTTTTTCCTTTTAATTTATTTTAGTTACTACTAAACCTAGGCGCTATTGTTGAAGGCCTACGATCACAAATCTCAACACGATTATTAATTCGAAGTGAGTAGCCTTTAGCCTTAAACACTTCTTAGGCGATGCCTAAGGTTTTGATTTGTGTATCCCTATTTCTAATTCTGTTTCCGGTTAAAGGTTAATTAATTCCGATATGAATTTATTTATAAGAATTCAAATTCTAATAGACCGTTTTCAGGACGATAATCAGCCCTGAATATCTATAATTAATAAATTCACACTTTTGAATTAAATCAGGCAGCTATGCTGCGACTAGCAGAAATTTGTACTTCGCACCACGCAAGCACTTCGGACTCAATCCAAACAACGGATTTTGGCCCTAGTGAAACTTGCTTGGGGAAGGTGCCAGCTGCTATCCGGCGGTAAATTTCGGATGTGGAGAGGGTGGTAAGGGATTTAACTTCGTGCAGTTTGATAAAGCGACGAATTGGTGTGATTACTGATGATGAATTGTTTTTTGATGATTCTGAGGTGGTACTAGTCATGTTTGCGGCCTCCATTGGCTGCTGTGAGAACATGACGTGCACAATATAGGTTAGGCTTAAAAAATTGTCCTATTAGGATTTGTGTAAAGTCTATTAGGATTTATTATTATGCTTAGCAGCTGCTTTTAGGAATTTGGCAATAGTATCTCTTGCTGGTAGTTCTATTCCATGTGTCGCAGCAGAGGCTTCTAAGGCTTCAGCATCACTGTATGGGTTAGTTAATTTGTATTTTGCATCTTTAGCTAGGGCAAGAATAATGCGCTCCATGCTGGTTCTTTCTCGATCATCAAGAGGCTTTTCTGGCTTATCTAGATTAACTTTGGCCATGAAATCTTCGAGATCACTGTGTTGGATAACAATGTCTTCAAATCCGATTTTCGGCTTAATATACTTCCGAGCTGTCGAATTTTCGTCTATTACTTTTGGTAAGTAATCAATTAATCTATTTAATTTATCTGTTTTTTCTGATTTTGAGGAGGTGCTTCTTTCTATTTGGATGCCATTTTCTAAACTGCAAAACTTTGAGTAATCAATTTCATAACAAGCTGCTTTGCAACCACTGTTCAGTACAATAGTAATGTATTCACGATTTGATTGGAGCTCAGCTACATCTATGCGGTAAGGGCCATTGATGATTTCATCCGGCGCTACTTGATGACCCTCCTTATTCCTTGCGAATTGATCTCGGTTTTCGCCATGCAATTTTGCGTCTGTATCTGTGGATTTGATAATAAAACAATGCCAGCCATTAGCTATTGCTGATCCAACCATGTATCCATCCAGCATAAATCGTGCTACGTCGATGCTTTGTACTTCGTCATTGAATGTACTTGATAAATAGTGAGCTACTTCGTCGAGGGTTAGGTACCTTTTGAATTTCCAAAGTTTGTTCATGTGCTTACCTTGTAATTGCGAATTGTCAAAAGTGTGCTGGTTAAATTGTGCGGCTGGCCATGCTTGGACATTGTTCGAAAAGCCGCTAGCGCATGCGTCTGGCTTTTACCGCTTGCGTGCCTGTACCAGCTATCGCTATTGAGTCAGCCCATTCTTGCATCATTTTTCGACGCTGCTTGAGGTAGGCCGCGTGGTTGTAAGTTGCCCGCATATCATCGCTATCACCATGCGCAAGCTGGCGCTCTACCCAATCCTTGTTGTAGCCGCGTCCGTTTAGCTCGGTGCTCAGCAGGTGTCTGAAGCCGTGCCCCGTTTGTTTTCCTTCATAACCGGCCAATTTCAGTGCTTTGTTTACTGTGTTCTCGCTCATCGGGCGTTCTGGGTTGCTGCTGCCTGCGAAGGCTAGTGAGTACCGTCCGGTGATTTCTTTTAACTGGCGCAGGATTGTTATGGCCTGGTGGGGGAGGGGTACCACGTGCGGGCGACGAGCTTTCATTCTCTCGGCAGGAATTGTCCAAGTCGCTGTGTCGAGATCGAATTCAGCCCAAGGTGCTTTACGTAGTTCGCCAGGCCGCACTCCAGTTAGTAGCAGCAAGCGCACGGCGTAGCGGGTCATGGCGTGGCAGCGGGTAGCTTCGAGCTTTTCAAGTAGTTCGGGTAATTCATCAAAAGCGACGTGTGGGTGATGTGTAGTACGCGGCGCAAGTGCTGCTACTACATCCAGATCGGTAGCAGGGTTGCTATCTAGCGCGCCCTTGGCTAAGCCAAAGCGGAATATTTGGCTCAACCATTGGCGGGTTTTCTTCGCCACATTAAAAGCACCACGACCTTCAATCTTGCGCAGCAGATCTACCAGTTCAGGACGGGTTATGGCTTTTACAGGCCTCTTGCCAAGGGCTGGTAGCAAATCGGACTTTAGATAGGCTTCGGCTTTATTGGCTGTGGCAATAGCCCAGCGAGGTGAGTTGTAATCGAACCATTCCTGGGCCAGTAGCTCGAAGGTAAGGCCTGCTACTTTTTGCGCAATTTTGGCAGTCTTACGATGTTCGCTGGGATCTATATCTTCGGCCTGCAGTTGTCGAGCTTCGTCGCGCTTTTGTCTAGCCTTCAACAGGCTGATGGTTGGGTATGAGCCTAAAGCCATCATCTTTGCTTTGCCGTCGAAGCGGTAACGGTAGCGCCATAATTTTGAACCGTTTGGCGTAATTTCGATGCACAGACCATGAGCGTCTGTCAGGCGATACAGTTTTTCGCTGGGCTTGGCGTTGCGAATGGCGGTGTCTGTGAGTGACATGTGGACCCCTTGCAGGTCACGCCAATTGGTATGTTGCGCCATTCGCGTGAGTAGATTTCAAGACCGAACTGATCCTACTCTCAAATCTACTCACTAATTTCTGGGCTTTCAAGGGATTGGTCGGGAATTGCAGGCAATAAAAAACCGGCTAATTGGCCGGTTTTATTGGGGTTTCAGGCAGTTTCGGTACTGCTTGAGAAGATCTAATGGTGCCCCGGGGGAGACTCGAACTCCCACTCCTTTCGAAAACGGATTTTGAATCCGCCGCGTCTACCGATTCCGCCACCGGGGCACAATGGGCGCGGAGTATAGGGAGAGCCGCTGCCCCGGTCAACGGTGCGCGTGGCCTCACGCCGGCATTTCCGGTAATATCGCCGGCCCTGCAAGACGACCCTCCGAAATGCGTGTTACTGACTTCCACTTTGAATTGCCCGATTCGCTGATTGCCCGTCATCCGCTGGCCGAGCGCCGCGCTAGCCGGTTGCTGGTGCTGGATGATCCGGCCGGCCCGCCCAGGCATCGGGCCTTCGCCGACCTGCTGGATTATCTGCAGCCGGGCGATCTGATGGTATTCAACAATACCCGGGTGATTCCGGCGCGGCTGTTCGGCCAGAAGGCTTCCGGCGGCAAGCTGGAGATCCTGGTGGAGCGGGTGCTGGATAGTCACCGTGTGCTGGCGCATGTGCGCTCCAGCAAGTCGCCCAAGCCGGGTTCGCGGATCCATATAGAAGGTGGGGGCGAAGCCGAGATGCTGGCGCGCCACGATGCGCTGTTCGAGCTGCGCTTCGCCGAGGCGGTGGTGCCGCTGCTTGACCGCGTCGGGCACATGCCGCTGCCACCTTATATAGACCGGCCGGATGAAGCCGCCGATCGCGAGCGGTATCAGACGGTGTATGCCGACCGGGCCGGTGCAGTGGCGGCGCCGACGGCAGGCCTGCATTTTGACCAGTCAATGCTCGACAGCATTCGCCAGAAGGGTGTGGAAACGGCTTTTGTGACCCTGCATGTCGGTGCCGGGACTTTCCAGCCGGTGCGCGTCGAGCGGATCGAGGATCACCACATGCACTGCGAATGGCTGGAAGTCAGTCAGGCGGTGGTGGATGCGGTTGCCGCCTGCAAGGCACGTGGCGGGCGGGTGATTGCCGTAGGCACCACCAGCGTGCGGTCGCTGGAAACGGCGGCGCGCTCGGGCGAGTTGCAGGCGTTTTCCGGGGATACCGATATTTTCATATTCCCCGGCTATCGGTTCCGCGTCGTGGATGCGCTGGTAACCAACTTTCATTTGCCGGAATCCACCTTGCTCATGCTGGTGTCGGCGTTTGCCGGCTATGCACAGACGATGGCGGCCTATGCTGCGGCGGTTGCGCAGCAGTACCGTTTCTTCAGTTACGGTGATGCGATGTTCATCACCCGCAATCCGCAGGCCGCAGGGCCACAGGACTGATTATGAGTTTCATGAACTTTGAGTTGCTGGCGACTGACGGCAAGGCCCGGCGCGGCCGCCTGAGCTTCCCGCGCGGCGTGGTGGAAACCCCGGCATTCATGCCGGTGGGTACCTATGGCACGGTCAAGGGCATGCTGCCGCGGGACATCGAGGCGATTGGCGCGCAGATCATCCTCGGCAACACCTTTCACCTGTGGCTGCGCCCGGGCACCGAGGTGATTCGCCAGCACGGCGATTTGCATAACTTCATGCAGTGGCAGGGGCCGATTCTTACCGATTCCGGCGGGTTCCAGGTGTTCAGCCTGGGCGCGCTGCGCAAGATCAAGGAGGAGGGGGTCTACTTCGCCTCGCCGGTGGATGGCGCCAAGGTGTTCATGGGGCCAGAAGAGTCGATGGCGGTGCAGCGGGCGCTGGGTTCCGACATCGTAATGATCTTTGACGAATGCACGCCCTATCCGGCTGATATTGAAACGGCTCGGCGCTCGATGGAGCTGTCGCTGCGCTGGGCCGGGCGATCCAAGGTGGCGCACGGCGATAATCCTTCGGCGCTGTTCGGCATCGTCCAGGGCGGCATGCACGAAGAGCTGCGCCGGCGTTCGCTGGACGGCCTCAACGAGATCGGTTTTGACGGCCTGGCGATTGGCGGACTGTCGGTCGGCGAGCCGAAGGAGGAGATGATCCGCGTGCTGGATTTTCTGCCGCCACAGATGCCGGCGGACAAGCCGCGCTACCTGATGGGCGTGGGCAAGCCGGAAGACCTGGTCGAAGGCGTGCGCCGTGGCGTGGACATGTTCGACTGCGTGATGCCGACGCGAAATGCGCGCAATGGCCACCTGTTTGTCGACACCGGGGTGCTGAAGATTCGCAATGCCTTCCACAAGAAGGACGAATCGCCGCTGGATCCGAGCTGTGACTGTTATACCTGCCAGCACTTTTCGCGGGCTTACCTGCACCACCTGGACAAGTGCGGCGAAATGCTTGGCAGCATGCTCAATACCATTCACAACCTGCGGCACTACCAGCGCCTCATGGCTGGTTTGCGCGAGGCAATTCAACAGGGTACATTGGCCAGCTTCGTCGACGCCTTCTATGCCAAGCGGGGTTTGCCGACACCGCCAATTTAAGCGCAACTTTTTGTTTTAATTAGACTTTATAACTGGAGCAAGACAATGAGCTTTTTCATCCCTGCGGCTTATGCTGAATCCGCCCCGGCAGTAGCCGGCCCTGCCGGTACCGGTTTCGAGTGGGTATTCTTGGTCGGTTTCCTGGTCATTTTCTATCTGATGATCTGGCGTCCCCAGGCCAAGCAGGCCAAGGAAAAGAAAAACCTGCTGGGCAACCTGCAAAAGGGTGATGAAGTGGTCACCGTCGGCGGGATCGCCGGCAAGATCGCCAAGGTGGGTGATGATTTCATCGTTCTTGATGTATCCGACACCGTTGAACTCAAGATCCAGAAAGCCGCCATCGCTGCCGCGCTGCCCAAAGGCACGCTGAAAGCCATCTAAGCAAACTCTTTTCTACCAACACGGGGCGCTTCAGGCGCCCCGCGTCATAACGGGCGCAGTCATGCTCAACAGATTCCCTCTATGGAAGTACCTGCTGATCGTTTCGATCTTGCTGGTAGGCTTTATTTATTCCGCTCCGAACCTCTACCCGGATGATCCGGCGATCCAGATTCGCGGACAGAGTGTCGCGCTGAAGATTACCGATGCCCAAATGCAGCGTGCAGAGAGCGCCCTCAAGGCCGGTGGCATCGCGGTGAAGGCGGTTGAGCTCAGCCCGCAGGGTGGCATGCTGCGCCTCGCGGCAGCTGCCGATCAGTTGCCGGGGCGTGATCTGGTTGCCCGTGCTCTGGGCGACGAGTATGTGGTGGCGCTGAACCTGGCACCGACCACGCCGGCCTGGTTGCGCAGCCTGGGCGCAGGCCCGATGAAGCTCGGCCTGGACTTGTCGGGTGGCGTGCACTTCCTGCTCGAAGTAGACATGGACAAGGCGGTCACGGCGCGCATCAAGGTCTACGAGGGGGAAGTGAAGAGCCTGCTGCGCAAGGAGCGCCTGCGCTATCGCTCGCTGCCCCAGCAGGACAATGCGATCCAGCTCGGCTTTGCCGACAAGGCCCAGCTGGAAAAGGCCCATGGCCTGATACAGAAGAGCTTTCCTGATTTTGCCCTCACTGAAGCCGAACGCAATGGACAGGTGGTGCTGAGCCTGGCGCTGACCCCGGCCAAGCTGGCAGAGATTCGCGAGTATTCGATCAAGCAAAACCTGACCACCGTGCGCAACCGGGTCAATGAGCTGGGCGTGTCCGAGCCGCTGGTGCAGCGCCAGGGCGCCAATCGCATCGTTGTCGAGTTGCCAGGCGTGCAGGATACCGCCAGTGCCAAGGGTATTCTCGGCAAGACTGCCAACCTGGAATTCCGCCTGGAGGCGGACCGCGACGCACCGAAGGCGGCGACCGAGTCGTTCGAGTTCCGCGAACCGAACCGACCACCGGTGGCTCTGGAGCGCGGCCTGATCATCACTGGTGACAAGGTTACCGATGCCAGTGCCAGCTTCGATGAGAATGGCCGTCCGCAGGTCAACATTCGCCTGGATGGGCATGGCGGTGATCTGATGAACCGCGCTACGCGGAACAATGTCGGGCGCAGCATGGCGGTGATCTTTATCGAGCAGAAGCCGGTCACGCGCTACGTCAAGCAGACCGTGGATGGTGTCGAGAAGGAAGTGCCGGTAACGGCGTTCAAGGAAGAAAAGAAGATCATCAGCCTGGCCACTATCCAGTCGGCGCTCGGCAACAGCTTCCGCATCACCGGCCTGGATGGCCCGGGCGAGTCCTCCGAGCTGGCCTTGCTGCTGCGCGCCGGTGGCCTGGCGGCGCCGATGCACTTTGCCGAGGAGCGCACCATCGGCCCGAGCCTGGGTGCCGAGAACATCGAGCTGGGGATCAAGGCATCAATCTGGGGTTTTATCTTCGTTTCCCTGTTCATTCTCGCCATCTATAAGTTCTTCGGCCTGCTGGCGACCGTGGCGCTGGGTTTCAACATGGTGCTGCTGCTGGCGCTGATGTCCTTGCTGGGGGCGACTCTTACCCTGCCAGGTATTGCCGGTATCGTGCTGACCATGGGCATGGCGGTGGATGCCAACGTACTGATCTTCTCGCGGATTCGCGAGGAGATTGAAAATGGCATGTCGGTTCAGCGCGCCATTCACGAAGGTTTTGATCGGGCCTTCAGCGCCATCATCGATGGCAACCTGACCACGCTGCTGGTGGGCGGGATTCTCTTTGTCATGGGTACCGGGCCGGTAAAAGGGTTCTCGGTGACCATGTCCCTGGGGATTCTCACGTCGATGTTTACTGCGGTTTTTGTAACGCGGGCGATGGTCAATCTGATCTTCGGTAATCGTCAGCTCAAGAAGCTGTGGATTTAAAGGGGTAATGACGATGAAAACTGCAATCAATTTCATGGGCATCCGCAATATTGCATTTGCACTGACCATGCTGCTCACCGTCATCTCGCTGGGGAGTCTGGCTTTCAAGGGGCTGAATTTTGGCCTCGACTTCACTGGCGGTACCCTGATCGAGCTGGGATACCAGAAGCCGATTCAGCCCTCCGATGTGCGTGACCAGTTGCGCAATGCCGGTTATGCCGACGCCCAGGTGCAGAGCTTTGGTGCTACCACTGATGTACTGGTACGCCTGCGCGGCGATGATCCGCAGCTTGGCAACAAGGTTGCCCAGGCGCTCCAGGCGCAGACCGGGGATAATCAGCTGACGATCAACCGTGTCGAGTTTGTGGGGCCTTCGGTTGGCGAGGAGCTGCGCGACCAGGGTGGCTTGGGCATGTTGCTGGCTCTGGCTGGGGTGATGCTGTACGTGGCATTTCGCTTTCAGTGGAAGTTTGGTCTGGGGGCCATCGTTTCGCTCCTGCATGACGTTATCATCACGCTGGGCGTGTTCAGTTTCTTCCAGATCCCCTTTGATCTGTCGGTGCTGGCGGCCGTGCTGGCGATAATCGGTTATTCGCTGAACGACACCATCGTGGTGTTCGACCGGATCCGCGAGAACTTCCGCTTGCTGCGCAAGGCCGAGCTGATCGAGAACATCAATATCTCGACCACGCAGACCATGCTCAGAACTTTGGCTACGTCCATTTCGACACTGCTGGCGATTCTGGCGTTGATGGTGTTCGGTGGCGAGAATCTCTGGGGATTCTCGCTGGCACTGTTTATTGGTGTTACTGCGGGCACTTACTCTTCTGTCTATATTGCCAGTGTGATGCTGATCTGGCTGAAGCTGACCCGGGATGACCTGATCCCTCCGGTTGAAGCGGAGGCGGTTGACGATCGCCCATGAGCTTTGTGACGACTGTCGCGTTTTCCAGCAAGGCTCATCCCAAGTTGAACTAATGGTGGGATTTCAGGTCGAAGTTTTCGCTGGGGTACTGTGCCCCATTAATGGATTTTGGAGGTTAGCGTGGACAAGTCGATGCTCGTCGGTGCGGTTCTTGGTGCTGTGGGCGTTACTGCGGGTGGCGCGATAGCGACGTACACCCTGGTTGGCGGCGGCACGGAATATGCCAAGGTGGTTGCCGTGCAGCCGGTCAATGAGACGATCAAGACACCACGCCAGGTCTGCAAGGATGTCGTGGTGACCAAGCAGGCTCCGGTCAAGGATGAGCACCAGATTACCGGTACGGTGATTGGTGCGCTGGCGGGTGGCTTGCTTGGCAATCAGGTCGGTGGCGGCACCGGCAAGAAGGTCGCTACGGTCGCCGGTGCAGCGGCGGGTGGCTATGCCGGCAATAAGGTGCAAGAGAACATGCAGGAAAGCGATACCTATCAGACCACCGAGACGCGTTGCAGCACGGTCACCGACACCAGTGAGAAACTGGTCGGTTATGATGTCAAATACGAACTGGATGGCCAGGTCAACCAGGTGCGCATGGACTACGATCCGGGCAGCAAGATTCCGCTGGACGAACAGGGTCGCCTGATCCTCTCGCAGCAGGCCCAGTAACCTCTTCCCGGTTACTGTGGAACCAAACTAAAAAAGCGCCTGAAGAGGCGCTTTTTTAGTTTCTGCAGTAGGCCCGAGGCACATTCAGCGCTTCATGGCTTCCGGCAGGTGCGGCTGAATGGCGGTCAGCACGGCTTTGAAGCACTTGGTGTTGCCCGCTACCACATGGCCCTTCTCGAGGAACTCGTGGTTGCCGGTAAAGTCGCTGATCAGGCCACCGGCCTCCTGGACCAGCAGTGCCCCGGCCGCCATGTCCCATTCGGACAGGCCGAACTCCCAGTAAGCGTCAAAGCGCCCGGCGGCAACATAGGCCAGATCCAGGCTGGCCGCGCCGGCACGCCGAATCCCGGCGGTCTGCCCGACCAGGCTGCGGAACATGCCGAGGTAGTTGTCGAGGCTGTCCAGCTGGTTGTCGCGGAACGGGAAGCCGGTTCCAAGCAGGGCGCCTTCCAGGCTCTTGCGCGAGCTGACGCGCAGGCGGCGACCATTCAGTGCGGCGCCACGCCCGCGGCTGGCGGTGAATTCTTCCTGGCGTATAGGGTCGAGTACCACCGCGTGCTCCAGGCGGCCGCGATATTTGCAGGCGATGCTCACGGCGTAGTGCGGTACGCCGCGCACGAAGTTGGTGGTGCCGTCGAGAGGATCAATGATCCACAGGTAATCAGCGCCATCGCCGCTGCCTTCGCTCAGGCCGCTTTCCTCACCCAGTATGCCGTGGTTCGGGTAGGCCTTGCGCAGCGCTGCAATGATGCTCTGCTCGGCGGCAAGGTCGATTTCGGTCACGTAGTCTTTTGCATCTTTTTCGTTGACCGAAATGACGTCCAGACGCTCGGTCGAACGGAAAATCAGCTCGCCGGCACTACGGGCCGCGCGCAGCGCGATATTCAGCATGGGCTGCATGAAAATTACCTGGGGCTTTAAAGAGAGCGCGAAATTCTAGCAGAAAGCCTGTGCAAATGCAGGCGCAATAGCCGCCTGCTTGGTAATTGTGTTGGCTGTCCGGTAAGATCCGATCCCCCTTGAGGTTGGCTCCGGAGTAGGCATTGCTGCAGAGAATTCGCGTGGTGCTGGTCAATACCAGTCACCCCGGCAACATCGGCGGAGCAGCGCGCGCCATGAAGAACATGGGGTTGTCGCGGCTGGTGCTGGTTGACCCGCAAGACTTCCCCAGCGCCGAAGCTGTGGCTAGAGCTTCCGGGGCGAGCGATATTCTCGACGCCGCGCAGGTTGTGGCGACCCTCGAGGAGGCCTTGGCGGGTTGCAGCATGGTGTTTGGCACCAGTGCGCGTGAGCGGCGTATTCCCTGGCCACTGCTGGATCCGCGCGAGTCGGCCAGTGCCAGCATTGCGCAGTTGCAGGCGGGAGGCGAGGTGGCGCTGGTATTTGGTCGCGAATATGCCGGCCTGACCAATGAGGAATTGCAGCGTTGCCACTTTCATGTGCACATCCCGTCCGATCCTGAATTTTCCTCGCTTAACCTGGCCACTGCCGTTCAGGTGCTGACTTACGAGGTCAGAATGGCCTGGCTGGCTGCCGAGGGTTTGCCGACCAAGCTGGCCAAGGTCGAAACGACAGCAATGCTCAATGCGCAGCCGGTCACCATGGATGAACTGGAGCATTTCTACGGACAGCTTGAAGCTACGCTGATTGAAATTGGCTTCCTCGATCCGTTGAAGCCCCGGCATCTGATGCCGCGCTTGCGACGTCTCTATGGTCGTTGCGGGATAAGCAAGCTGGAAATGAATATCCTGCGCGGCATTCTTACGGAAACCCAGAAAACGGCTCGAGGCGAGCCGCACAAGCGGAGAGAACCCTGATGTTCGAGCGCGTGCGAGAAGATATTGAGAGTGTCTTTCACCGCGACCCGGCGGCGCGAAACTTTCTCGAGGTGCTGACCTGCTATCCGGGGTTGCATGCCATCTGGATCCATCGCCTGGCCCATGCCTTGTGGAGTTCCGGCTGGAAGTGGCTGGGCCGCTGGCTGTCCAATTTTGGCCGCTGGCTGACCGGCATCGAAATCCATCCGGGGGCGGTCATCGGCCGGCGTTTCTTCATTGACCACGGCATGGGGATTGTCATCGGTGAGACCGCCGAGATTGGCAATGACGTAACCCTGTATCAGGGCGTAACCCTGGGCGGCACCAGCTGGAACAAGGGCAAGCGCCATCCGACGCTGGAGGATGGGGTGGTGGTCGGGGCCGGCGCCAAGGTGCTGGGCCCCTTTACCGTGGGCGCCGGGGCCAAGATCGGCTCCAATGCCGTGGTGACCAAGGCCGTTCCGCCGGGAGCCACCGCCGTGGGCATTCCGGGGCGCATCATTACCCGTTCGGATGACGATCAGGAGGCCGTGCGGCAGGCGATTGCCGAGAAGTATGGCTTCGACTCCTACGGCCTCGGTTCGGACATGCCGGATCCGGTGGCGCGGGCCATCGGCCAGCTGCTGGATCATTTGCAGGCGGTGGATACGCGGCTGGAAGGCATGTGCAAGGCGCTCACGGCCCTGGGCAGTGACTATTGCGCCAAGGCGTTGCCGGAGTTGCGCAAGGAGGATTTTGACCAGGTCAAATGTGACGAAGACAATCCGCCTTCCTGAAGCCTGAGCGGCGTGTCTGCTATCATGCGCCGCGCCGCGCAATTCAATCCCTACTATTTTGCTTGGTCTTTTAGTTGACTTGAATGCTCGGGAATTGCATACTTCGAGTACCTAGACGCTTTTCTGGTACTTAGCATGCGACTCACAACCAAGGGCCGTTACGCCGTGACTGCGATGCTCGATTTGGCATTGCATGGTCAGCGTGGACCGGTTTCTCTGGCGGACATCTCCGAACGTCAGGCGATTTCGCTGTCCTACCTCGAGCAATTGTTTGCCAAGCTGCGCCGCAACAACCTGGTTACCAGTGTTCGCGGGCCGGGCGGTGGCTACAAGCTCGCGCGCGATTTGAAAGATATTCGGGTTGCCCAGGTGATCGATGCGGTCAATGAGTCGGTGGATGCGACCCGTTGCGGCGGGCAGGGCGGTTGCCATTCGGGCGATATCTGCCTGACCCATCACTTGTGGTCCGATCTGAGTCAGCAGATCCATGAGTTTCTAAGCGGCATCAGCCTGTTTGATCTGGTCATTCGCCATGATGTCCAGGAAGTCGCCCTGCGCCAGGATCAGCGCCGCTGTAATCCGCCGGCTGCAGGTGTTGAAACGATCATCCAGGCGTCCGCCATCGAATAAGCAGGCCGCAAGTCTTAAGGAGTGTTTTGATGAAATTGCCGATTTATCTGGATTATTCAGCCACTACGCCGGTTGATCCGCGGGTTGCCCAGAAAATGTCCGAGTGCCTGCTTGCCGATGGAAATTTCGGCAACCCGGCATCGCGTTCCCATGTGTTTGGCTGGAGGGCGGAAGAGGCGGTGGAAAATGCCCGCCGGCAAGTTGCCGACCTGGTCAATGCGGATCCGCGAGAGATCGTCTGGACTTCCGGGGCCACCGAGTCGGATAACCTGGCGATCAAGGGGGCGGCAAAGTTCTATGCCTCGAAGGGACGCCACCTGGTCACCAGCAAGATCGAACACAAGGCGGTGCTGGATACCTGCCGGCAGCTGGAGCGGGAAGGTTTCGAGGTCACCTACATCGAGCCTGGCGAGGATGGCATCATCACCCCGGCCATGGTGGAGGCGGCGTTGCGCGAAGACACCATTCTGGTTTCGATCATGCACGTCAACAACGAGATCGGCACGATCAATGATATCGCGGCAATTGGTGAGCTGACCCGCTCGCGCGGCATTCTGCTGCACGTCGATGCCGCGCAGTCGACCGGCAAGGTCAAGATCGACCTGGAAGCGATGAAGGTCGATCTGATGTCCTTCTCTGCACACAAGACCTATGGCCCGAAGGGCATTGGCGCACTCTACGTGCGGCGCAAGCCAAGGGTGCGGATTGAGGCGCAGATGCACGGCGGCGGTCATGAGCGCGGCATGCGCTCAGGTACCCTGGCCACCCACCAGATTGTCGGCATGGGCGAGGCCTTCCGGATTGCCGGTGAGGAAATGCTCAGCGAGTGCGCGCGGATCAAGGCGCTGCAGGAGCGCTTCTGGAATAACCTGAAGGACATGGAAGAGCTGTATCTCAATGGCAGCGCCACGGCGCGGGTGCCGCATAACCTGAATCTGAGTTTCAACTATGTCGAGGGCGAGTCGCTGATCATGGCGCTCAAGGATCTCGCCGTATCTTCAGGCTCGGCCTGTACTTCGGCCTCGCTGGAGCCGTCCTATGTGTTGCGTGCCCTCGGGCGCAATGACGAGCTGGCGCATAGCTCTATCCGCTTCACGTTCGGCCGCTTCACCACGCAGGAAGAGGTCGACTATGCCGCAGCCAAGAGCCGCGAAGCGGTAGAGAAGCTGCGCGAGCTTTCGCCGTTATGGGACATGTTCAAAGAGGGTGTCGACCTGTCGCAGGTCGAATGGCACGCGCATTGATTCTTGTGCGTTGCACCATCAGCAACTGATTGAAGAGGAATTGCATCATGGCTTACAGCGAAAAGGTAATTGACCACTACGAGCATCCGCGCAATGTCGGCAAGATGGACGCCGAGGATCCGGATGTCGGTACTGGCATGGTCGGTGCTCCGGCGTGTGGCGATGTCATGCGCCTGCAGATCAAGGTGAATGATCAGGGTGTCATCGAAGACGCCAAGTTCAAGACCTACGGCTGTGGCTCGGCGATTGCGTCGAGCTCCCTGGCTACCGAGTGGATGAAGGGCAAGACCCTGGACGAGGCGGAAACCATCAAGAATACGCAGCTGGCCGAAGAGCTGGCGTTGCCGCCGGTCAAGATTCACTGCTCGGTTCTGGCGGAAGATGCCATCAAGGCTGCCGTTCGCGACTACAAGCAGAAGAAAGGTCTGCTCTGAGTCCTGACTGTCTTAAGGAGCTGCTATGGCTATAACCATGACCGAGTCCGCTGCCCGGCATGTGCAGCGTTCCCTCGAGGGACGGGGCAAGGGTGCCGGTATTCGCTTGGGTGTGCGCACCACGGGCTGCTCCGGTCTGGCCTATGTGCTGGAGTTTGTTGATGACGTGGCTGCCGAAGATCTGGTTTTCGAGAACTTTGGAGTAAAGCTGATCATCGACCCCAAGAGCCTTGTATACCTTGAAGGTACAGAGCTGGACTTTGTCCGCGAAGGACTCAACGAAGGCTTCAAGTTCAATAATCCCAACGTGCGCGGCGAATGTGGCTGCGGCGAAAGCTTCAACGTTTGAGGCTATCCGTGGGCGCACCCTGTCACTTTGCCTTGTTTGATTTGCAACCGGACTTTCGTATCGACCCGCAAGTGTTGTCGGCGCGTTATCGCGAGCTGGCAAAGGTCGTGCATCCGGATCGTTTTGCCGATGCCTCGGAGCAGGATCAGCGCCTCGCGCTGGAGCATTCGGCACGCCTGAACGAGGCCTATCAGGTGTTGCGCAGTGCGCCGCTGCGGGCGCGTTATCTGCTGGCGTTGCGCGGGCGTGAACTGGCGCTGGATGTGACGGTGCAGGATCCGGATTTTCTGCTGCAGCAGATGAGCCTGCGCGAAGAGCTGGAGGATCTGCAGTGCAATGCCGACATTGCTGGCGTTGCCGCCTTCAAGACGCGCCTGAAAACGGCGCAGCACAGCCTGGAAGAGGCTTTCGCTGCCATCTGGGATAATTCTGCCTGCGTGGAAGAGGCCGAGCGTCTGGTTCGGCGCATGCAGTTTCTCGACAAGTTGTCCCAGGAAGTGCGCCGGCTCGAAGAGCGCCTCGACGATTAACCCCCGTACGGCTCAGGCTGTGCGATCGACCATCAGAACATCATGGCCCTATTACAGATTGCCGAACCCGGACACAGTCCCCAGCCGCATCAGCGCCGCCTAGCGGTAGGCATAGATCTCGGCACTACCAACTCGCTGGTTGCTGCTGTGCGCAGCGGTCTGGCCACTGCCTTGCCGGATGCGGCAGGTCAGGTGATTTTGCCCTCGGCGGTGCGTTATCACGCGGATCGCGTCGAGGTCGGTGCAGTGGCCAAGGCGGCTGCAGCCGAGGACCCTTTCAATACCGTGCTTTCGGTCAAGCGCCTGATGGGCCGTGGGCTGGAGGACGTCAAACAGCTTGGTGAACAGCTGCCCTATCATTTTGCCGCTGGTGAATCGCACATGCCGTTCATCGAGACGGTACAGGGCGTGAAGAGTCCGGTCGAAGTGTCGGCGGAGATTCTCAAGACGCTCCGGCAGCGGGCCGAGGCGGCGTTGGGTGGCGAGCTGGTCGGTGCGGTGATCACCGTGCCGGCCTACTTCGATGACGCCCAGCGTCAGGCGACCAAGGATGCTGCCCGGCTGGCCGGCCTGAATGTCCTGCGCCTGCTCAATGAGCCTACGGCGGCGGCGGTGGCCTACGGGCTGGACCAGCAGGCCGAAGGCGTGGTTGCCATCTATGACCTGGGCGGGGGTACCTTTGATGTGTCGATCCTGCGCCTCAGCCGCGGTGTGTTCGAGGTGCTGGCGACGGGTGGTGACAGTGCGCTGGGTGGTGATGATTTCGACCATGCGATCGCCGGCTGGATGATGACCCAGGCGGGCCTGTCGACCAATCTGGATCCGGGCACCCAGCGCAGCCTGCTGCAGAAGTCCTGCACGGCCAAGGAGAGGCTGACGGTTGTCGAGGAAGTGACCCTGAGCCACGGTGCCTGGAGCGGGGTGCTGACGCGCGGGCATTTCGAGAGCCTGATCGAACCCATGCTGTCGCGCAGCCTGAAGGCTTGCCGCCGGGCAGTGCGCGATGCCGGTATCGAACTGGTGGATGTCGAGGCCGTGGTCATGGTCGGCGGTTCCACCCGGGTGCCGCGGGTGCGTGCGGCTGTGGCCGAGCTGTTCGGAAGGCAGCCGTTGACGGATATCGATCCGGATCAGGTGGTGGCCATTGGCGCGGCGATTCAGGCCGATACGCTGGCGGGCAACCAGCGCGGCGCTGATGAACTGCTGCTGCTGGATGTCATTCCATTGTCCCTGGGCCTGGAGACCATGGGCGGCCTGATGGAAAAGATCATTCCGCGCAACACCACCATTCCGGTGGCGCGGGCCCAGGAGTTCACCACCTACAAGGACGGCCAGACAGCCATGAAGATTCATGTGCTGCAGGGCGAGCGTGAACTGATCAGCGATTGCCGCTCGCTGGCACATTTCGAGTTGCGCGGGATCCCGCCGTTGGTGGCTGGCTCGGCCAAGATTCGCGTGACCTTCCAGGTGGATGCCGATGGCCTGCTCAGCGTTTCTGCGCGTGAACTGGCTTCGGGTGTCGAGGCGAATATTCAGGTCAAACCATCCTACGGGCTCACCGATGGCGAGATCGCGCATATGTTGCGGGACTCCTTCCAGCATGCTGGCGATGACATGCAGGCGCGTGCGCTGCGCGAGCAGCAGGTGGATGCGCAGCGCTTGCTGGAGGCGGTGCAATCGGCGCTGGAGGCAGATGGTCAACAATTGCTCGGGGAAGATGAACGCTTTGCCATTGGCGTGGCCATGGACGAATTGCGCAACCTGGCGGTTGGTTCGGACACGGCTGCCATCGAGGCGCAGATCAAGCGCCTGTCGCAGATCACCGATGCCTTCGCCGCGCGGCGGATGGATGCCACGGTCCGGGCTGCGTTGTCCGGTCGTCGGCTGAATGAAATCGAGGAGTAACAGAGAATGCCGCAGATAGTCTTTCTGCCCAATGCCGAACATTGTCCCGACGGTGCAGTTGTCGAGGCCGAGGTCGGTGAAACCGTACTGGATGCTGCCTTGCGCAATGGCATCGAGATCGAGCATGCCTGCGAGAAATCCTGTGCCTGTACGACTTGTCACGTGGTGATCCGCGAAGGGTTTTCTTCTCTGGAGCCTTCCGACGAGCTGGAAGACGACATGCTGGACAAGGCGTGGGGGCTGGAGCCTTGTTCGCGGCTGTCCTGTCAGGCGCGGGTTGCGGGCAATGATCTGGTCGTGGAAATCCCCAGGTACACCATCAACCAGGTTTCCGAAGGGCACTGAGTCATTTGGTCAGGGAGTATTTGCATGAGTCTGAAGTGGTCTGATGTGCTGGAAATAGCCATCCAGCTGGCGGAAACCCACCCGCAAGTCGATCCGCGCTATGTGAATTTCGTCGATCTGCACGGCTGGGTGCTGGCCTTGCCGGATTTCTCCGACGATCCGCAGCGTGGCGGTGAAAAGGTTCTGGAAGCAATCCAGACGGCCTGGATTGAAGAGCTGGATTGACCCGAACGTCGCCAGCGCTACGCATTTTGCGCGAATCCGCGTACAATCCGCGGGTTAAATTTTCCGTTTTAATTTTTGTTTCTGGAGTTTCAAATGGCTGTTCAACGTACTTTTTCCATCATCAAGCCGGATGCCGTTGCCAAGAACGTCATCGGTGAAATCACCACCCGTTTCGAGAAAGCCGGCCTGCGCGTCGTCGCCTCGAAAATGCTGCAGCTGTCCGAGCGTGAAGCGGCCGGTTTCTACGCCGAGCACAGCGCGCGTGGCTTCTTCAAGGATCTGGTAGCGTTCATGACCTCCGGGCCAGTGATTGTCCAGGTACTGGAAGGCGAAGATGCGGTTCTGAAGAACCGTGAGCTGATGGGCGCTACCAACCCGAAAGAAGCGGCAGCCGGTACCATTCGTGCCGATTTCGCTGTGTCCATCGATGAAAACGCCGTGCATGGTTCTGACTCCGAAGCATCGGCTGCTCGCGAAATCGCGTACTTCTTCGCGGCTACCGAGGTCTGTGCTCGCATTCGCTGAGGCGAACCGGCGAGGGTGAGTCCATGAGCGAGTCTGCTGGCAAGATCAATCTGCTGGGCCTGACCCAGGCAGAAATGGAAACTTTTTTCGACTCCCTGGGCGAGAAGCGTTTCCGTGCCGGTCAGGTCATGAAATGGATTCACCACTTTGGCGTCGATGATTTCGACGCCATGACCAATCTCGGCAAGGCCTTGCGCGAAAAGCTCAGGGTCGCCGCCGAGATCCGCGGCCCGGAAATTGTCAGCCAGGACATTTCCAGCGATGGCACCCGCAAGTGGGTGGTTCGGGTCAATTCCGGCAGTTGCGTCGAAACCGTGTATATCCCGCAAGGCGGGCGTGGCACGCTGTGCGTGTCTTCGCAGGCCGGTTGCGCGCTGGATTGCAGTTTCTGCTCCACCGGTAAACAAGGATTCAACAGTGATCTGACGGCCGCCGAAATCATTGGCCAGGTCTGGATCGCCAACAAATCGTTCGGGTCGATCCCGGCGAAAATCGACCGTGCCATCACCAACGTGGTGATGATGGGCATGGGCGAGCCGCTGCTGAATTTCGATAATGTGGTTGCCGCCATGCGCATCATGATGGATGACCTCGGCTACGGCATTTCCAAGCGCAAAGTGACGCTGTCGACCTCAGGCGTTGCACCGATGATCGACAAGCTGGGCGAGGTGATCGATGTGTCACTGGCGCTGTCATTGCATGCACCGAACAACGAGCTGCGCAACCAGTTGGTGCCACTGAACAAGAAGTACCCGCTGGAGATGCTGCTGGATACCTGCCGGCGCTATGTTTCGCGGCTGGGTGAAAAGCGTGTGCTGACCATCGAGTACACCTTGCTCAAGGATGTCAACGATCAGCCCGAGCATGCGGCGCAGATGATTGCCCTGCTCAGGGACTTTCCCTGCAAGATCAACCTGATTCCCTTCAATCCATTCCCTTATTCCGGTTACGAGCGGCCGAGCAACAATGCCATCCGGCGTTTCCAGGATTTACTCCATCAGGCCGGCCACAATGTTACCGTGCGCACTACCCGTGGCGAGGACATTGACGCCGCCTGCGGCCAGCTGGTCGGCCAGGTTGCCGATCGTACGCGCCGCAGTGAACGCTATATTGCCGTGCGGCAGCTGGCGGATGATGCAGTAGAGCCGCTGGCGACCCACCGAAGCTGAGGGAGTGCATAGATGACATTGCGCGTTGCGTTGTTCTTGATGGTTGTGGGTCTGCTGGCCGGGTGTGTCACCACCGGCGACACCAATCCGATGAAAACGCCGGAGGGCCGCGAGAAGGCGGTCAATGCCTATGTCCAGCTGGGTGTCGGCTACCTGCAGCAGGGTGATACCGAGCGGGCCAAGGCGCCGCTGCAGAAAGCCCTGGATATCGATCCGTCGAATGCCGATGCCAATGCCGCGCTGGCGATGGCGTTCCAGATTGAAATGGAACCTGAACTGGCGGAAAAGTATTATCGCCGCGCGTTGTCGGAAAGCGATGACTCGACGCGCATCCTGAACAACTACGGCAGCTTCCTGTATGACCAGAAGCGTTATGAGGATGCCTACGAGTACTTCCAGAAAGCCGCTGCTGACACCATGTATCCGGAGCGCTCGCGGGTTTTTGAAAACCTCGGGCTGACGGCACTGAAACTGAACCAGCGCGACAAGGCCAAGCTGCATTTCCAGAAAGCCCTGCGTCTTGATCCGACCCAGCCGAGCTCGCTACTGGAGTTGGGCATCCTCACCTATGAGGACAAGGAGTACGTTCCTGCGCGTGATTACTACACGCGCTACCAGAAAGTTGGCCAGCAGAATGCCCGGAGTATTCTTCTGGGTATCCGTCTGGCCGTTATTTTTGAAGAGCGCGATGTCGCCGCCAGCGATGCATTGCAGTTGAAACGGTTGTACCCGGCCTCTCCGGAGTATCAGCAATATCTGTTGGAGAAAAAATGACACCTGTGCAACCGGAGCCAGTGGTGGCTGATCGCAGCCAGCCCGGCGAAACCCTGCGCAAGGCCCGTGAAGGCCGCGGCCTGGCACTCGGCGATGTGGCTGTCTCGCTGAATCTTTCGCCAGTGGCGCTGCATAATCTGGAGTCCGGGGCTTTCGAGCGTCTGCCAGGGCATACCTTTGCGCGAGGCTATATCCGTGCCTATGCCAAGTTGCTGGGCATGGATCAGGATCTGCTGGTGCGCGAGTTCGACCAAGCTAGCGGTACCGACGCTACCGGCAGCAGCGTCAACAGCCTGGGGCGTATTGAAGAGCCGGCCAGGGTTTCCCAGGGCCTGTTGCGCCTGGTCAGTCTGCTCGCGTTGTCGGTTCTGGTCGTGGCGGGCTTCTTCTGGTGGCAGGACAGGACTTCGCTTGACGACGACGCCGGATTGCTCGGCGGCCTCGAGCAGGTCGAGATCGAAAGTGCCAACGGTACAACGCAGATTCATCCGCTCGAACCCGAGGATCAGGCAGTTGAGCTGAACAAGCAGGAAGCGCTTGATTCCAGCCCCGAAGCTGAGGCTGCTGTCGCTCCTGTGCAACCCATGGTCACTGCCGAGCCGGCCCTTGCCCCTGTTGTGCCCGTGGATACGGCGCCTGCTGCGGCTGCTGTGATTGCGCCGGAGCCTGCAGCTAGTGTGGCTGCGGAGCCGCTCACTGGCGCAGCCGTGATCCCGCCGGCCATTGCGCCTGCGCCAGTTGTGCCAGTTGCGCCAGCGCCCGTTGCGGCCAGCGCGGACGCAACTACCGCCTCTGAGGATGTGGTGGCGGCAGCAGGAGAAGGGTTGTTGTCGATCAGCTTCACTGCCAATTGCTGGGTTCAGGTGACGGATGCCGATGGCAAGGTACTGATCAGTGCGCTGAAAAAGCCGGGCGAGCAAGTCGATCTCGCGGTCAAATTACCGCTTGAATTGCGTCTGGGTTATGCCTCTGGCGCACAGGTAGCCTTCAACGGCGTGGCCGTCGATACGGCGCCCTTCTCCACAGGTGAAACTGCCCGGCTAAAACTCGGTCAATAGGTTCTCTGCGTCTGTCCGCTGGAAACTGGCGGTTCGAGAAAGCGGACCCGTTTCGATGCGGTCCGCAGTGAGCCAAGTTCAACATTTTCTACAGAGCCTGACTAACAATGCATTGCGATTCCCCAATCAAACGCCGAGTTTCGCGCCAGATAATGGTTGGTTCGGTCCCGGTTGGCGGTGCTGCACCGATCGCGGTGCAGAGCATGACCAATACCGATACCTGTGACGTCGAGGCCACGGTTGGGCAGATTCGCCGCCTGGAAGATGCCGGTGCCGATATCGTCAGGATTTCGGTGCCCGATATGGATGCCGCCGAAGCCTTCGGCAAGATCAAGCAGCAGGTTCGCGTACCGCTGGTTGCCGATATCCACTTCGATTACCAGATTGCCCTGCGGGTTGCCGAGCTGGGGGTCGATTGCCTGCGCATCAATCCGGGCAATATCGGCCGGGAAGATCGGGTCAGGGCGGTGGTCGAGGCGGCGCGCGATCGCGGTATTCCGATCCGGATCGGCGTCAATGCCGGCTCGTTGGAAAAGGATCTGCAAAAGAAATATGGCGAACCGACCCCGGAAGCCCTGGTCGAGTCGGCCTTGCGCCACGTCGAGCACCTGCAGCGCCTGAACTTTCAGGACTTCAAGGTCAGCGTGAAGGCGTCCGACGTGTTCATGGCCGTGGCGGCCTATCGCCTGCTGGCCACCCAGATCGACCAGCCGCTGCACCTGGGCATCACCGAAGCGGGCGGCCTGCGTTCCGGCACGGTAAAGTCGGCTGTCGGTCTGGGCATGCTGCTCGCCGAAGGTATCGGCGACACCATCCGCGTTTCCCTGGCCGCCGATCCGGTGGAAGAGATCAAGGTCGGTTATGACATCCTCAAGTCCCTGCACCTGCGCTCGCGCGGCATCAACTTCATCGCCTGTCCGAGTTGCTCGCGGCAGAACTTCGATGTGGTGAAGACCATGAACGAGCTGGAAGGGCGCCTCGAGGATCTGCTGGTACCGCTGGATGTCGCGGTGATCGGCTGCGTGGTGAATGGGCCGGGCGAGGCCAAGGAGGCGCATATCGGCCTGACCGGTGGCAGCCCGAGCAACCTGATCTATCTCGACGGCAAGCCGGCGCTGAAACTGGGCAATGAAAATCTGGTCGCCGAGCTGGAAAGACTGATTCGCCAGAAGGCCGCGGAAAAAGTGGCCGCTGATGCAGCGCTGATTCTGCGCAGCTGAACAATTATCTAAGGACACTTTGTGAGCAAGTCCCTGCAAGCCATTCGTGGCATGAATGACATCCTGCCCGAACAGACTCCGCTGTGGCGTTATTTTGAGGGTACCGTTGCCGGTTTGCTGGATAGTTACGGCTATCGCCAGATTCGCATGCCGATCGTCGAGTTCACCGAGCTGTTCAAACGCTCGATTGGCGAGGTCACCGACATCGTCGAGAAGGAGATGTATACCTTCGAGGATCGCAATGGCGATTCCCTGACGCTGCGCCCCGAGGGTACTGCCAGCTGTGTACGCGCCGTGCTGGAACACGGCATCAGTGGCGGTGGGCAGGTGCAGAAGCTCTGGTACAGCGGCCCGATGTTCCGCCATGAGCGTCCGCAGAAGGGCCGTTACCGACAGTTTCACCAGATCGGCGTGGAGGTCTTCAACCTTGCCGGTCCGGATATCGATGCCGAGCTGATAGTGCTGACCTGGCGCCTCTGGGGCCTGCTCGGCTTGCGCGAGGCGGTGACTCTGGAGCTGAACAGCCTGGGCAGTTCCGCCGCGCGCGCGGTCTACCGGGATGCCCTGGTGGATTACCTCGAGGCGCGCCGTGAACAGCTGGATGAAGACAGCCGGCGCCGTCTGCAAAGCAACCCGCTGCGGGTGCTGGACAGCAAGGTGCCGGAAACCCAGGCGTTGCTGGTCGATGCGCCGCGCCTGGCCGACTACCTTGATGACGAGTCGCGCGCGCATTTTGCCGGTCTGCGCGCACGCCTGGAGGCGGCCGGAATTCCCTACGTGATCAATCCCAAGCTGGTGCGCGGGCTCGATTATTACGGCAAGACCGTCTTCGAGTGGGTGACTGACAAGCTGGGTGCGCAGGGCACGGTCTGTGCCGGCGGCCGCTATGACGGTCTGGTCGAGCAGATGGGTGGCAAACCGACTGCTGGTGTCGGTTTTGCCATGGGCATCGAACGCCTGGTGCTGTTGCTCGAGACCCTTGATAAAGTGCCGGCCGAGCTGTCACGGCAGGTGGATGTATACCTGGCGGCGTTTGGCGAGGCCGCCGAACTGGCTGCGCTGACCCTGGCAGAACGGCTGCGTGACACGTTGCCGGGGTTGCGTCTGGCTGTGAATGCGGGGGCCGGCAGCTTCAAGAGCCAGCTGAAAAAAGCCGACAAGAGTGGCGCCAGGTATGCGCTGGTGTTGGGCGAAGACGAGCTGGCCCAGCAAGTGGTCGGGGTCAAGCCGTTGCGGGACGAGAGTAACCAGCAAACAGTAGGTTGGGCACAGTTGCCCGAGTACCTGGCCAGCTGTCTTAAGCAGATTTGAGTATGTTCAGGCCAGCCGATTGAATGGCTGGCGGGTTATGATCCGTTCCGGAATAAACCGGCGGCTGACATTTGATAGGAGTATTGGGGTGAGTTCGCGTACCGAAGAAGAAGAACTGGCGATGATCCGCGACTGGTGGCAGCGCAATGGCAAGCCACTGATTACCGGTAGTGCCCTGGCCCTGATCTTGGTGTTTGGCTGGAAGGCTTGGCAGAATTACCAGGTCAATCAGGCGCAAACCGCGTCGATGCTCTATCAGCAACTGCTCGACAGTGTCCTGGCGAACAACGGTCAGGTAGATGCAGCTCAGGTCGCGGCGATTGCCGGTAACCTGCAGAAGGATTTTGCCGGTAGCGCCTACGCCCAGTATGGCCGCCTGTTTGTGGCCAAGGCGGCGGTTGAATCCGGCAAGCTGGACGACGCCGCGCTGGAGCTGCAGGCCGTCCTCGACAAGCCGGTAGACGCCACGCTTGAAGAGTTGGCGCGCCAGCGTCTGGCCCGCGTCCAAGCCGCCCAGGGCAAGGCTGACGCCGCCCTGAAACTGCTCGAAGGCAATGTGGATCCGGCCTTCCAGGCCTCCCGCGAAGAGCTCAAGGGCGATCTTCTGCTGCAGTTGGGCCGTACCGATGAAGCGCGGGCCGCTTATGAAAAAGCCAAGGTGGCGCTCTCGGATGAGGCCGCTGTCAGCGGCGTACAGATGAAGCTCGACGACCTGGCCACAAAGGATGAGTAATGCCATGCGCTGGAAGAATTTAGCTTTGCTCACGCTGGCCGCAGTGCTGGCGGGCTGTAGCAGTACCGATGACAAAGAGCTTGAGCCGGCCCCGTTGCCGGACTTCACCGAGCAGGCCAGCCTGGACAAGCAGTGGAGCCGTTCGGTCGGCGATGGCCAGGGCGAGCTGTTCAACAAGCTGGTTCCGGCGATTGAGGGCAACCGCATTTATGCATCGGACCTGCACGGCGAAGTCATGGCGATTGATCGCCTGAGTGGCGACAAGGTCTGGGAGCATGACCTCGAGCTGCTGGTTTCCGGTGGGGTGAGCGTCACTGGCACCACGCTGTTTGTCGGCACGCTCAAGGGGCAGATCGTCGCCCTCGACAGCAATACCGGCGAGGAAATCTGGCGCTCCCAGGTGCCCAGCGAGGTGCTTGCGCCGCCGGTAAGCAATGGCGATGTGGTGGTGGTGCAGACCCAGGATGACCGTATCTTCGGGCTGGATGCCGATACCGGCAAGCAGTTGTGGGTCTCGGAAAACTCGCCGGCCGTTCTGACCCTGCGCGGCACCAGCACGCCGCTGGTGACCAGCCGGCTGGTGATTGCCGGGCTGTCCACCGGCAAGCTGGTGGCACTGAACGTGGATAACGGTGCTCCGGTCTGGCAGCAGAAAGTTACCCTGCCGCAGGGTCGTTCCGAGCTGCAGCGGATTGTCGATATCGATGGTGGCCTGGTGCTCGATGGCAGCACGCTGTACGTCGTCACCTACCAAGGGCGCATGGCGGCACTGGATGTCGAAAACGGGCAGATTCTCTGGCAGCGCGATGCTTCCAGCTACGTAGGCCTGGATCAGGGCTCCGGCAACGTTTACGTCAGCCTGGCCAATGGTTTTGTCGAAGGGGTCGACAAGAATTCGTCTTCGGCACTGTGGAGCAATGACCAGCTGCTGCGCCGGCAGCTGACCGCACCGGCGGCGCTTTCCAACTATGTGGCAGTAGGTGATTTCGAGGGCTATATCCATCTGCTGAGTCAGGTGGATGGCCAGTATGTCGGCCGCGAAAGCGTCGATGGCGATGGCCTGCGGGCACGCCTGCTGGTGGTCGACAACTGGCTGTACGTGTTTGCCAACAGCGGTGACCTGGTCGCCTATACCATCAAATAACTGATGGGTTGCGCGGCCTGCGGGCGGCGTTTTGTGTACCGGCCGCTGCAATGCAGCGGCCGTTGCGTTTCATGGATTTACTGCTGGAGGAGCCCATGGTTCCGGTTATTGCCCTGGTGGGCCGCCCCAATGTCGGCAAGTCGACGCTGTTCAACCGTCTGACCCGCACCCGCGATGCGATCGTTGGCGATCTGTCGGGCCTGACCCGTGACCGTCAGTATGGCGAAGCCAAGTGGGAAGGGCGCAGCTACATCCTGGTCGATACCGGCGGCATTACCGGCGACGAAGAGGGCATCGACGAGAAGATGGCCGAGCAGTCGCTGCTGGCGATCGAGGAAGCCGACGTGGTGCTGTTCCTCGTGGATGCCCGCGCGGGCATGACCGTCGGCGACCAGATGATCGGCGAGCACCTGCGCAAGCGCAACAAGCGCAGTTTTCTGGTGGTCAACAAGATCGACAACATCGATCCCGATCTTGCCCGGGCTGAATTCAGCCCCATGGGCTTGGGTGAGGCATTGCCGATTGCCGGTGCCCACGGTCGTGGCATTACGCAGATGCTCGAAGCGGCGCTGGGCGAGTTCCCGCGTGACGATGAAGAAGAGGTCGACGAACACGTTGCCGAGGGTGAGGAAGCCAAGCGCATTCCCGGCCCGAGCGAAAAGGATGGCATCAAGATTGCCATCATCGGCCGGCCGAACGTGGGCAAGTCGACTCTGGTCAACCGTATGCTCGGTGAAGAGCGGGTAGTCGTCTTTGACCAGCCCGGCACCACCCGCGACAGTATCTACATCCCGTTCGAGCGCAATGACGAGAAGTACACGCTGATCGATACCGCCGGCGTGCGCAAGCGCGGCAAGATCCACGAGGAAGTGGAAAAGTTTTCCGTGGTGAAGACCCTGCAGGCGATCAAGGATGCCAATGTGGTGATCTTCGTCATGGACGCCCGCGAAGGCGTGGTCGATCACGATCTCAACCTGCTCGGTTTTGCCATCGAATCCGGCCGTGCGCTGGTCATCGCGCTGAACAAGTGGGATGGCATGCAGCCGGGCGAGCGTGACTTCGTCAAGACCGAGCTGGAGCGCCGGCTGTTCTTCGTCGACTACGCCGACATCCACTTTATCTCCGCCCTGCATGGCACGGGTGTGGGTAACCTCTATAAGTCGGTACAGGCCTCGTTCAAGTCGGCAATTACCCGCTGGCCGACCAACCGCCTGACCCAGATCCTCGAAGATGCCGTGCAGGAGCACCAGCCACCGATGGTCGCCAGCCGGCGCATTAAGCTGCGCTATGCCCACCTTGGTGGCGCCAACCCGCCGCTGATCGTGATTCACGGTAATCAGGTGGAGTCAGTGCCGAAGTCCTATACGCGGTATCTGGAAAATACCTTCCGGCGCGTGCTCAAGCTGGTCGGTACGCCGATCCGCATCGAGTACAAGGGTGGCGAGAATCCCTATGAGGGGAAGAAGAACAGCCTCACCGATCGGCAGGTGAACAAGAAGCGCCGGATGATGAGTCACCACAAGAAGGCCGAGAAAAAGCGTCGCGACAAGAAATAAGTCAAAGGACCGTTTTCTTGGGGCGGTGGATCTCCTCTGGGCGGGTAGCATGATGCAACTGATCAGCAAACTGCCGAATGTCGGCACCACGATCTTCACACGCATGTCGCAACTGGCTGCTGAAGCAGGTGCGCTCAACCTGTCGCAGGGCTTTCCAGACTTTGATAGCCCGGCCGCGCTGATTGAAGCGGCGGTAAAGCATCTGCGAGCCGGGCATAACCAATACGCGCCAATGGCTGGTTTGCCGCGCCTGCGTGAACAGGTGGCACTCAAGGTTGCCGGTCTGTACGGGCGTGGCGTTAATGCCGATACCGAAGTGACCATCGTGCCGGGTGCGACGGAAGCGATCTTCTGTGCTGTGCAGGCGCTGATCCGGTCTGGCGATGAGGCCATCGTGCTTGATCCCTGCTACGACAGCTACGAACCGGCTGTTGAGTTGGCCGGAGGACGCTGCATTCATGTGCCGCTGGCACTGCCGGCATTTACTGTCGACTGGCAGCGTCTGGCCGATGCCATCACTCCGCGTACCCGCTTGATCTTCATCAACTCGCCACACAACCCCAGTGGCGCTCTGCTCGGCCGGGCTGATCTGGATCAGCTGGCGGCATTGATTCGCGACCGCGATATCTATCTGATCAGCGACGAAGTCTATGAGCATCTGGTGTTTGACGGCGTGCAGCATGCCAGCGTGCTGGCTCATGAAGAGCTGTATCAGCGCTCGTTTGTGGTCAGTTCGTTCGGCAAGACCTATCACGTGACGGGATGGAAAACCGGTTATGTGGTGGCGCCACCAGTGCTTACCGCCGAGCTACGCAAAGTGCACCAGTTTGTCACCTTCGTCGCGGTAACCCCGCTGCAGCATGCGCTGGCCGACTTCATGGCCGATCATCCGGAGCACATCGCGCAATTGCCAGCCTTCTATCAGGCCAAGCGCGACCTGTTCTGTGACCAGTTGCGGGGCTCGCGTTTCAGTTTCACGCCTACCCCCGGCACCTATTTCCAGCTGGCTGATTATTCGGCGATACGTTCCGATCTGGATGACGTGGCCATGGCCGAGTGGCTGACCCGCGAGCAAGGTGTGGCAGCGATTCCCGTGTCAGTGTTCTACCAATCACCGCCCCCCGGCATGCGCCTGGTGCGCTTCTGCTTTGCCAAGCGCGAAGAAACCTTGCTGCAGGCTGGCGAGAAATTGTCTGCCATATAGGGTGGAAAACTGCGAAGCGTTTTCCACCGGCAGGATAGATTGGTGGGCAAGTCTGCGCCGTTGCTCACCTTACGGGAGTCCATATGAGCGACAAAATCGATCTTGAACTCGCGCTGATCCAGACCAGCCTGGTCTGGCAGGATCCGGCGGCCAACTGCGCGCAGTTCGAACTGTTGCTGGAGCAGGCGCGCGGCGCCGATCTGGTGGTGCTGCCGGAAATGTTCAGCACCGGCTTCTCCATGCAGTCGGCCGAACTGGCCGAGCCCGAGGACGGTCCGACCAGCCACTGGCTGAGCGCGCAGGCCCGGCGCATTGGTGCAGTGATCGCCGGCAGCCTGATCATTCAGGCTGCCGACGGCAGCTACCGCAATCGCCTGCTCTGGGCCCGGCCGGATGGCTCAATGGCGCATTACGACAAGCGCCACCTGTTTCGCATGGCCGGTGAACACAAGCACTACGCGGCGGGCAGCGAGCAGGTGGTGCTTGAGCTCAATGGGTGGCGGGTAAGACCGCTGGTCTGCTACGACCTGCGTTTCCCGGTGTGGAGCCGCGCTGCGGTGGGTACTGATCTGCTGCTCTATACCGCCAACTGGCCGGCCGCGCGTCGCCAGCACTGGAACCGTCTGCTGCCCGCGCGGGCGATCGAGAACCTGTGTTACGTGGCAGCGGTCAATCGAATCGGCGAGGATGGCAAGGGTTGCGCCTACAGCGGGGACTCCCAGGTGCTGGATTTCCAGGGCGACAGCCTGCTCAATGCCGGCGCAGGGTCGGGCGTGTTTCGCGTCACCCTCAAAGATTCAGAACTGGCGGCTTACCGCGAGCGTTTCCCCGCGCATCTGGATGCCGATCCGTTTGTTCTGCAGAACTGACCGGCTCTGCCTCAATCACGCTTGAGTTCAAGGAAACCCGAACATGCCCAGTGACAGCCCCTATCTGATTGACCAACTCGAGAACGCCACGCTGCTGGAAATCGATGGCCTGTATTCCTGGCAGTTCAGCCTGAATGAAGCCTTGCTGGATCAGGCGGATGCCGCTGCTGAGGCCGACGTGCCATTTGCCAGTGAAGAGACGCTGCTGCGCATCGAGCTGATGGATGGCCGCGACCATCGCAAGTGGCAGTTCAGCTACAACGATGTGATGGAGGCTGAGTATCTGGAGGCGGACCACAGCTGGTCGATTGCGGCTGGTGAGCGTCAGCATGTACTCAAGTGTCAGGCCGACATCGCCGCCAGTGCCGATAACGACGACTGAGGTTTTACCCCTGCCGGTTCAGGACTGCCGGGCGGCGTTCAGGGCCTGCTCGGCGGCGCTGTCTTCCAGTCGCTTTTTTTCGCTACGCAGAAAACGCTTCATTTGTTTCAGGCTGGCGATCTTTGCCTCCACTTCAAGCAGTTTCCGGCCTACCAGCAAAGCACCCTGAGCGCAGTCGAGCTGCTGGTCACGCTGAGCCTGCAGGATCTCGCGGATTTCACTCAGAGAGAAACCCATGCCTTGCGCCTGCTGGATAAAAGTCAGGTCGCTCAGGCTGCGCGGGCTGTACTCGCGGTAGTTGTTGCTGTGCCGCTGTACGGACAACAGGCCCACGCTTTCGTAGTAGCGCAGCGTATGGCGACTCGCGCCACTCTTCTGTTCCAGCTCGCCAATGCGCATGAAAATTTCCCTTGACTGTAGAGTGTGCTCGACAGTTTAGCCTGTGTTGGTCGTTTATTCCTGGAGGCTGAATCATGCGCGAAAACTGTTTTGTAACTGGTGGTACGGGCTATATCGGCCAGCACCTGGTGGCCCTGCTAACCAGCCGCGGGCATCCGGTGACGGTGCTGATGCGCAAGCCTGACACTCTGCCCGAGTTGCAGGCACTGATTGATCGGCATGGCGGCAATGCGCGCCTGCTGTCAGCGGTGGCCGGTGACCTGAGCAAGCCGGACTTGGGTTTGAGCGCGGAGGCGTTGCGGCGCATGCAGCAGGCGAAAGTGGTGTTCAGTCTTGGGGCGAACTTTGCCTGGGGCCTGAGCCTCGACGAGGCGCGGGCGGTTACGGTGAATGGCGCCGTCGCTGTCGCGCAACTGGCTGCCGGACACGGCAGCCGGTTACTCATGCTTGGTGGCTTTATGCTGGAGAATCATGCGCACCTGCAGCGTGTCGGGGTCGATTTGAGTGTTCCGGCGCGCACCGACTGGCCAGCAGTTTATCGGCGGGTGGGTGGCTATGAAGGCAGCAAGCTCGAGGCGCACTTCAAGGTTCTGGCGTGCATGCAGGCCCTGGGTGGCGAGCTGACCATCGTGCATCCGGCAACCGTCTGCGGTCATAGCCAAACCGGGCATATTCTGCCGGCACAGCCGCTGGCCGAACTGATCCGCAATCTGGCCAGCGGCAAGCTGAGTGCCATTCCAGGCTCCCCGGAGCACTGGCTGCCAGTGGTGCCGGTGGATTTTCTCGTCGAGTTGATGGTTGCCGCGGCCTTTGATCCCGAGCAGGCAGGCAAGCAGGTGCTTGCGCTGGATGCGCGCACGCCGAATCTGCCAGGCATGCTGGAGCTGCTGGCCGGGTCGCTTGGGGTGCGTGCGCCAACACGTTGCATGCCTATCGGTGTGTTGCGTTGGCTGCTGAAGATTCCGGGTTTGCCGACATTGCTGAACACCAGCCCGGAATCGCTGGACTTCATTCAGACCACCCGCTTCGACACCGCCGCCAGCAAAACGCTGGCGCTCAAGCATCGGCTGGAGTGGCCGGACCTGCAGGCGTCGCTGCAGGCTACGGCACGCTATGTGGCGAGTGCTTAGGCCGCCTGTTCCGTGGTTTGCCGCAGCGAGCGGTTGAGTGCGCTGAACAGCGCGCGGAAGCTGGCGGTGGTGAGGTTCTCGTCGATGCCGACGCCATACAGGGCGCGGCCGCCGTTGACGCGCAGTTCGATATAGGCGGCGGCCTTGGCGTTGGTGCCGGAACTGATCGCGTGTTCGTGGAAGTCCATGATTTCCACGCCCAGCGGCAGACCGGCCACCAAGGCTTCCAGCGGGCCCTTGCCAATGCCGCGCCAGTGCTGCGTTTCGCCCGCGTTGCTGATCTCGACATCGACGGCACTGGTGCCGTTTTCCTCCTGCAGGCGATGACCCTTCAGCGCATAGGGTGCGGTGGCTTGCAGGTACTCGCTATGCAGCAGTTGGTAGATCTGCCCGGCGCTCATCTCCAGGCCGAGGCGGTCGGTTTCCTTCTGCACCACCTGGCTGAACTCGATCTGCATGCGCCGCGGCAGGCTGATGCCGTACTCCTGCTCCAGCAGGAAGGTGATGCCGCCCTTGCCGGACTGGCTGTTGACGCGGATCACCGCCTCGTAGCTGCGACCGATGTCAGCCGGATCGATCGGCAGGTAGGGCACTTCCCAGACGCCGTTGGCATCCTGCTGGGCGAAGCCCTTGCGAATTGCATCCTGGTGCGAGCCGGAGAAGGCGGTGTGCACCAGGTCGCCGACGTAGGGATGGCGCGGGTGCACTGGCAACTGGTTGCACTCTTCGACCACCTTGCGCACCGCGTCGATGTCGGAGAAGTCCAGTTGCGGGTCGACGCCCTGGGTATAGAGGTTCAGCGCCACGGTGACCAGGTCGACGTTGCCGGTACGCTCGCCATTGCCGAACAGGCAGCCTTCCACGCGGTCGGCGCCGGCCATCAGGCCCAGTTCGGTGGCGGCCACGCCGGTGCCACGGTCGTTGTGGGTGTGCAGGCTGATCAGCACGCTGTCGCGCCGATTGATGTGGCGGCAGAACCACTCGATCTGGTCGGCGTAGATATTCGGTGTGGCGGCCTCGATGGTGGCCGGCAGGTTGAGGATCAGCTTGTGCGCGGGGGTCGGCTGGAACACGCCGATCACCGCGTTGCACACCTCGACGGCAAACTCGGTCTCGGTGGAGCTGAACACTTCCGGCGAGTACTCGAAGCGCCAGTCAGTCTGCGGGTTGGCCGCGGCCAGACGCTGGATGATCTGTGCGGCATTGACGGCGATCTCGATCACCCCAGCCTGGTCCTGGTTGAACACGATGCGGCGGAAGCTCGGCGCGGTGGCGTTGTAGTAGTGAACGATGGCCTGCCTGGCGCCCTTGAGCGATTCGAAGGTGCGGCTGATCAGGTCCTCGCGGGCCTGGGTCAGCACCTGAATGGTCACATCATCGGGAATGTGCCCGCCCTCGATCAGCTCGCGCACGAAGTCGAAATCGGTCTGCGAGGCAGAGGGGAAGCCCACTTCAATTTCCTTCAGGCCGACAGCTACCAGCGTTTTGAAGAAGCGCATCTTTTTCGCCGCATCCATCGGCTCGATCAGCGACTGGTTGCCATCGCGCAGGTCGGAGCTGAGCCAGATTGGTGCCTGACGGATCACCTGATTCGGCCAGGTACGGTCGGGGATGGCAATCGGTTGGAAGGCGCGGTATTTGTTCGACGGGTCTTTGCGCATGCTCATGGCTGCAGTCCTGCTGGAAAGGGGGGGCGCCGGCCGGATGGCTGCGGGCTGATGAGCAAGACACTAGGGGGCGTGAAGGATGATTGCAAGCAATGCGGATAAATTGGAATAAAAGTGCTTAATGGCTATTTATAAGCAATTTAATCTTTAATTTTTACTGAAATTGCATGAAATATTTCTCGGTACAAACTGTCGTTGGTCAGTCCAGCAGCGAGCCGGTTGTGGGTGTCAGGTAATTGTCCTCGACACGTACCTGCAGCTCGCCTTCTGCCAGACGGGCGCGTAGTTTCTGCCCGGGTTGCGTCTGGGCGGCGCTGCGAATGGCCTGACCGCGCTGGTCGAGCAGGATGCTGTAGCCGCGTCCCAGAGTGGCCAGCGGACTGATCAGTTGCAGGCCATGCACTGCCGCGCTAAACGCTTGCCGCCGCAGGGCTAATTGACTGTGCATTGCCCGTGGCAATCGCTCGGCCAGGTTGCGCAGGCGTTGTTCCAGCAGCGTCAGTTGTCTGCCGGGGTGCTGCGTGGCCAAATGTGCATCGACTCGCGCCAGCTTTTGCTGCTGGCCCTGCATCTGCAGTTGCAGGGCGCGGCGCAGGCGCATGTCCAGATCGTCCAGGCGCTGTGCCTGCTGGCGCAGACGCTCGCCGGGGTGGCGCAGGCGCCGGGTGCTGCCGTCCAGGCGCAGGTGGGCACGGGCCAGGTGGTTGCGCATGTGCAGCTGCAGCCGGCGGCGCAGGCTGTCGATGCGTTGCAGCAGGTCGCCGTTGTCCGGTGCCAGCAACTCGGCGGCGGCGGAGGGTGTTGGCGCGCGCACGTCGGCGACGAAGTCGCAGATCGATACATCGGTTTCGTGGCCCACGGCGCTGATGATCGGCGTCTGGCAGGCGGCCACGGCGCGGGCTACGGCTTCCTCGTTGAAGCACCAGAGGTCTTCCAGCGAGCCGCCGCCACGGGCCAGGATCAGCGCGTCGAAGCCTTGGCTGTCGGCCAGTTGCAGGGCGCGGACGATCTGTGCACTGGCTTCGCGGCCCTGCACGGCAGTAGGAATCAAGGTCAGCTCGACCTGCGGTGCACGGCGGCGGAACACGCTGATGATGTCGCGGATCACCGCGCCGGTCGGCGAGCTGATGATGCCGATGCGCCGGGGATGGGCGGGCAGGGCGATCTTGCGCTCGCTGCTGAACAGGCCCTCGGCACCGAGTTTCTCCTTCAGCGCCTCGAAGGCCAGGCGCAGCGCGCCATCCCCGGCCGGTTCGACACTGTCGAGGATCAGCTGGTAGTCGCCGCGACCCTCGAACAGCGAGACCTTGCCGCGCACCTTGACCGCCAGCCCGTCGCGCAGGGCCTGGCGCACGCGGCTGGCGTTCTGCCGGAACAGTGCGCAGCGCACCTGCGCCTGGCTGTCCTTGAGGGTGAAGTAGATGTGCCCGGAGGCGGGCTTGGCCAGGTTGGAAATCTCGCCTTCGACCCAGACCTGGGCGAACACGTCCTCCAGCAGCAGCCGGGCCCGGCCATTGAGCTGGCTGACACTGAGGACCTCGCGGTCGAGGCCGAGACGCTGGAAGGGATCTTTGAGCATGTTGGCGATGATAAGCCAATCGGCAGGCAAAAGCGCAGCGCCCCTGCAGGTTATGGCTTTCGGTTAGTGCCTGGCGTGGGTATAATGCCGCGCTTCTTATTTTTCCCGCTTGGGAGCCCCGCCATGCTGCGCATCAGCCAAGAAGCCCTGACCTTTGACGACGTTCTTCTGATCCCCGGTTACTCCGAGGTTCTGCCGAAGGACGTGAGCCTGAAAACCCGTCTGACCCGTGGGATCGAGCTGAACATTCCGCTGGTTTCCGCGGCCATGGATACCGTCACCGAAGCCCGCCTGGCGATTGCCATGGCCCAGGAAGGCGGCATCGGCATCATCCACAAGAACATGACCATCGAGCAGCAGGCTGCCGAGGTGCGCAAGGTCAAGAAGTTCGAGGCCGGCGTGGTCAAGGACCCGATCACCATCGAGGCCGATGCCAGCGTGCGTGACCTGCTGGAGCTGACCCACCAGCACAATATTTCCGGCGTGCCGGTGTTCTCCCACGGCCAGCTGGTCGGCATCGTCACCTCGCGTGACGTGCGCTTCGAGAATCGCCTGGATGCGCTGGTGCGTGACGTGATGACGCCGAAGGAGCGCCTGGTCACGGTACGCGAAGGCGCCGCCAAGGACACCGTGCGCGAGCTGCTGCACAAGCACCGCATCGAGCGCGTGCTGATCGTCGATGCCGACTTCAACCTGAAAGGCATGATGACCGTCAACGACATCGAGAAGGCCAAGGCTTATCCGCTGGCCAGCAAGGATGACCAGGGGCGCCTGCGCGTTGGCGCGGCAGTCGGTACCGGTGCCGATACCGAAGATCGCGTGGCGGCTCTGGTTGCTGCTGGCGTCGACGTGGTGGTGGTGGATACCGCTCACGGCCACTCCAAGGGCGTGATCGATCGCGTGCGCTGGGTCAAGCAGACCTTTCCCGAGGTGCAGGTCATCGGCGGCAACATCGCCACCGGCGAAGCCGCCAGGGCGCTGGCCGAAGCCGGCGCAGATGCAGTCAAGGTCGGTATCGGCCCGGGCTCGATCTGCACCACCCGCATCGTCGCGGGTGTCGGCGTACCGCAAATCTCCGCCGTGGCCAACGTCGCTGCTGCACTGGCCGGCACCGGTGTGCCGCTGATCGCCGATGGCGGCATCCGCTTCTCCGGTGACCTGTCCAAGGCCATCGTTGCCGGCGCTTCGGCGGTGATGATCGGTTCGATGCTGGCCGGTACCGAAGAGGCGCCAGGCGAAGTCGAGCTGTTCCAGGGTCGTTCCTACAAGGCCTACCGCGGCATGGGTTCGCTGGGTGCGATGGCGCAGAGCCAGGGTTCTTCCGATCGCTACTTCCAGGACTCCTCGGCCGGTGCCGAGAAGCTGGTGCCGGAAGGCATCGAAGGCCGCGTGCCGTACAAGGGTGCCATGGCCGCCATCGTGCACCAGATGATGGGCGGCCTGCGTGCCTCGATGGGCTACACCGGTTGCGCGACTGTCGAGGAAATGCGCAGCAAGCCGCAGTTCGTGCGCATTACCGGCGCCGGCATGGCCGAGTCGCATGTGCACGACGTACAGATCACCAAGGAAGCACCCAACTACCGGGTCGGCTAAAAAATCGATATGCCGCTGCTGCGCTCGAATAGGCGGCGTTGGAAGGAGGTTCGAAATGCTCATTGGCTACAGCCAACTGCGCTTTGTCACCTGCTTCCGCCTTGCCTCTCCTTCGCTCGCGACGTGGCAAATCGATTTTTGTGAAGTTTGATTAAGACGGGGCTGTTTCCAATCAGCCCCGTGTCATTTGTGAATTCCGCTAAGAGAGATGGCCATGGCCCACCACGATATTCACGCCCACCGCATCCTGATTCTCGACTTCGGCTCCCAGTACACCCAACTGATCGCCCGCCGCGTGCGCGAGATCGGCGTGTACTGCGAAATCCATCCGTTCGACATGGACGATGCCGCGATTCGGGCCTTCGCGCCCAAGGGCGTGGTGCTGGCCGGTGGCCCGGAGTCGGTACATGCGGCCGACAGCCCGCGTGCGCCGCAGGCGGTATTCGACCTGGGTGTGCCACTGCTGGGCATCTGCTACGGCATGCAGACCATGGCCGAGCAGCTGGGCGGCAAGGTCGAGGGCTCCAACCTGCGCGAGTTCGGTTATGCGCGGGTCGACGTGGTCGGCAAGTCGCGTCTGCTCGACGGCATCGAAGACCACGTGGATGCCGATGGCGTGCTCGGACTGGACGTGTGGATGAGCCACGGAGACAAGGTCACCCGCATGCCGGCCGGCTTCCATATCCTCGCCAGCACCCCGAGCTGCCCGATCGCCGCGATTGCCGACGACACGCGCGGCTACTACGGCGTGCAGTTCCACCCGGAAGTGACCCACACCAAGCAGGGCGGGCGCATCCTCTCGCGCTTCATTCTCGATATCTGTGGCTGTGAAGCGCTGTGGACCCCGGCCAATATCGTCGAAGACGCCATTGCTACCGTGCGTGCCCAGGTCGGCAGCTCCAAAGTGCTGCTGGGGCTGTCCGGCGGCGTGGATTCGTCGGTGGTCGCCGCGCTGCTGCACAAGGCCATCGGCGAGCAGCTGACCTGCGTGTTTGTCGACAACGGCCTGCTGCGTCTGCACGAGGGCGATCAGGTGATGGCCATGTTTGCCGACAACATGGGCGTCAAGGTGATCCGTGCCAATGCCGAAGAGAAGTTCCTCGGCCGGCTGCTGGGTGTCAGTGATCCGGAAGAGAAGCGCAAGATCATCGGCCGTTCCTTTATCGAGGTGTTCGATGAGGAAGCCACCAAGCTGCAGGGCATCAAGTTCCTCGCCCAGGGCACCATCTATCCGGACGTGATCGAGTCGGCCGGCGCCAAGACCGGCAAGGCCCACGTGATCAAGAGCCACCACAACGTCGGCGGCCTGCCGGAAGACATGCAGTTCAAGCTGGTCGAGCCGCTGCGCGAGCTGTTCAAGGACGAGGTGCGCAAGATCGGCCTGGAGCTGGGCCTGCCGTACGACATGGTCTACCGTCACCCGTTCCCCGGTCCGGGGCTGGGTGTGCGTATCCTCGGCGAGGTGAAGAAGGAATACGCCGACCTGCTGCGCCAGGCCGACCACATCTTTATCGAGGAACTGCGCAACTTCGACTGGTACCACAAGACCAGCCAGGCCTTCGTGGTGTTCCAGCCGGTGAAATCGGTTGGTGTGGTCGGTGATGGCCGCCGTTACGCCTGGGTGGTGGCCCTGCGCGCGGTGGAAACCATCGACTTCATGACCGCGCGCTGGGCACATTTGCCCTACGAGTTGCTGGAAAAGGTCAGCAACCGCATCATCAACGAAATTTCCGGGATTTCCCGGGTTACCTACGACGTATCGAGCAAGCCGCCGGCGACCATCGAATGGGAGTGAGTTGATGCAGCAGCAATCGCCGGTAGCCGTCTCCATCATCTCGCCAGTGTTCAATTCCTCGAGGTTTCTGCGGGAAACCCTCGAGTCGGTCAAAGCGCAAACCCGCGAAGACTGGGAGTTGATCTGCGTGGATGACGGCTCCAGCGATGATTCTGCTGCGGTTGTCGAGTCCTTCGCTGCCAGGGATTGCAGAATTCGCCTGATTCGCCTTGGGCAAAACTCCGGGGCAGCTGTCGCACGCAATGTGGGTATTGATGCTGCCCGCGGCCGCTACATCGCCTTCCTTGATAGTGATGATCTGTGGTTGCCGCACAAGCTGGAAACTCAACTCGAGTTCATGCGCCATAAACAGGCGGCATTCAGCTTTACGGCCTATGACCGGGTGGATGAGTACAACTACCATCTGCGCCGGGTGGACGTGCCGAGCCGCTTGACCTATGAGCAGATGCTCACAGCCTGTTATATCGGCTGCCTGACGGCAATCTACGACACGGCACATTTTGGCAAGCAACATATGCCGCTCATGCGCAAGCGCCAGGATTACGGCTTGTGGCTGCAGTTGCTGAAGAAAGTCGATTGCGCTCATGGCCTGCAGGAAGTTCTGGCAAGGTATCGTGTCCGGCCGCATTCGTTGTCAGCCAAAAAGCTCGGAACGGCCAGATATACTTGGAGGGTTTATCACGAACTGGAAGGATTCGGGGCCTGGAAATCCCATTACCTGTTTGTTCGTTACATGTTGTGTGCAGTCCTGCGAGCAAAATTCCCGGCGCTCGCATGCAAACTTCAGGCGCTGAAGTGACACTTTTTTATTCTTGCGAATATAACTTTCGATATATCCGAATAG
Organism: Pseudomonas sp. N040; assembly: GCF_015637705.1. Lineage (GTDB taxonomy): Bacteria > Pseudomonadota > Gammaproteobacteria > Pseudomonadales > Pseudomonadaceae > Aquipseudomonas. Next base: position 88,775 of record NZ_JADOBE010000009.1, read on the forward strand.
ACATGGAAGAGTGAGCATGAGTCCTGATCAGCGAACAGGTTGTGCGCAACCATTGGTTTCGGTCATTGTTCCTGTCTACAATCATTGGACGCTCATTCCCCGGCTGCTTGCCTGCCTTGAGGCTCAAACACTGCCGGAAAGTCAGTTTGAAGTCATATTGGTCGATAATGGTTCGGACTGGATTCCGGCCGATCTTTCATTGCCCGGCAATGCATGCATTCTTGTCTGCAAGACTCCCGGCTCCTATGCCGCGCGCAATGCGGCCATTGGTCAGGCTCGGGGGCAGTTTCTTGCCTTCACGGATGCCGATTGCCACCCTTGCCCGGTATGGCTGGAAGCTGGAATCGAAAGGCTGATGTGCTTTCCTGCAGGCAATACATTGATAGCTGGCGCCGTGCGAATGATTGCCGCCAATCCGACCCGGCCAACGTCTTCTGAACTGTATGATATTGCCTTGGGGATCCCGCAAAAGCTGTATGTCGAGCGCGGCTTTGGCGTGACTGCAAATCTTTTTGTGCCAAAGCGCTTGATTGAGTTGGCGGGTCCTTTCGATGCCGGCAGATTTTCAGGAGGCGACGCGGAGTTTTGTCGGCGGGCAACCAGGCTGGGCGCCAGACTTGTTTATCACGAGACGGCCCTGGTTGAACATCCGGCTCGGCAGCACTGGTCTGAGCTGGCATCTAAGGCCCGACGGATCAAGGGCGGGCAGGTATGCGCAGGGTCGTTGTTGAAGCGTCTTGAATGGATGGTTCGTACAGGCATTCCGCCCCTCCATGCATGGAAGCGCGTGATCCGTTCATCCGGGCTTTCTCGGGAGCAGAAACTGACGGTTTGTTTATTGCAGTTTCGCCTTTGGCTGGTTGGGTTGGGCGAAATGATTCAACTCGTACTGCGCCTGAAAAAGCCACAGCGCTGAGTAATTTAATCAGGTCTGATTGTTAAACTTTATATTATAAATGTAATTATAATTCTGCTTGATAATGAATTTGGATAAGGTGTTTTTGATGAAAAAACGAATTCTCGTGATTGCACGTTCTTATCCGAATGTTTCGCACTCATACATTGATAATGATGTCCGCTTTCTGGATGAGCGGGCCGATGTTTTGGTTCTCTCTAGAAAACAGCCAACGGCGCCATATTACTCTGCTGTTGAATTCAATTACTTCGATAATTTAAATCAGCTAGAACTCCAGGCGCGTCTTTTCAAGCCGGACATGATAATTTGCTGGATGTTGCCGCATCACTTCTATGCCCGGCAGATTGCTGAGTCCCTGAATATTCCATTTATTCTCAAGCTGCATACTCCGGATGTTTTTCGGTTGATTAAAGGGCCGGCCAGTATAAAGCAAGAGATCAAGGCATTTATGAGTGGCGAAGACGTACTCAGTGGTTCCTATAAGGTGCTGATGAGTTCGTTGAAGAGGACTGCGCAGTCGAAATGGCTGAAGGGTGTTTTTTGTATCCCGGCCTTGCAGCAGTCCTTCGCTGAATACTTTCCAAAGGGTCTGCTGCGCAATATGCAGCCGTGGATCGACTTTGAAACTTTCCATAATGACTCGCCGAATGGCGATAATGTTCTGGTACTTGGTTCGCTGGTAAATCGCCGTGAAAACCAGGTGACTTTTTCCAACTTCATCAATCAGATTGACGCGCAGGTTGACTGGATTCCCGTACCGACGCCAGGTTGTCTCTGGCTGGATGTCCCGGGAATTCCTGACAACGTCCATATCCGCAAGTTTTTGCCGCCCACGCAAATGCCGGCTTTATACAAGACCTACAAGGCCATGCTGGTGATCGGTGCCGGCGAGTTCGGGCGGGGGCTGCCGATGTCCGTGCTGGAGGCCCAGGCGGCTGGAGTTACGGTTATTGCGCCTTCGCTGCGGCCGGATTTCGATGCGTTCGTGACCGCCGGCGGTGGCTTCATCTTTCAGTCGGAAAGCGAGATACCGGGCTTGCTGGCCAGGGCTCAGGAGCCCGCGCGACGCAACATGGGCTTTGAGCATGCGGCACAGTATGGGCCGGAGAGCTTCAGCCGCGCGCTGGCGTCCCTGGGCCTGGAACTGGGCTAGTTGCGGGCAGGCAGGTTTCAGGGGCTGCCAGCATTTTCCAGGCGCTCCAGGCCGGCATTGATGGCCGGCAGCAGCGCCAGCGCCTGACCGAAGTCCTGGGCATGCCAGAGGTGCTCCAGGGCTGCGCTGAGGGCGACCAGGGCCAGGCCGGCCGGACTTGTGGTGGCCAGGTCGGTGCGCTGCACTTTTGCCTCATCGAGTGACTGGTGTAGCGCGGGGAGGTCCGTCGTTGCCACCGGCCAGCCAAAGCCGCAAGGTTCCAGCGCCCACTTGCCCCAGTGCAGCAGGAGTACCTCGCCATCTGCGCTTTCGACCAGGCTTCCGGGTTCAACCGGCACGCTGAACCCAAGGGCTGTGCTCTGCACCCGAGCGCGCCAGGCGGCCAGTTGCTGCCTGGCCTTGAGCAGCGGCAGTTCCGTCGACATATCGCTGGCAACAGCCATGCGCATGAGGATTCTTTCGCTGAGCCGCTGGCCGAGAGTTGGGTGGGAGCGGCAATACCGCTCCTGCAGAGCTTGCGGTGGTGACACCTTCAGCAGGCAGGCGCGTAACGCCTGAAGGTGTTCGGCTGTGGGTTGCTCAATCGGCCGGGATTGCGCAGCGAGCCGCAGAATATGGCAATGGAATCCCGCCAGCTGGGTGGTGCCCAGCAGCACTGGCGCGGGCAGCCCGGAAGGCGGATCGCTGAGCAGGGTCGCCTCATGCAGCGCCTGGTGGGTGCGGTTGCGCTCGAAGAGCTTGATCAGCAAGGCCGGACGGTCCTCGTACTCGCACAGCAGGGCGGCAATATTGTTTTCCTGCAGCGGCCACCAGCGAATCTGCAGCGGTGTGGCCCAGTCTGCCCCAAGCACTGTGGAGAGCAGCCTGGGGACCCAGTCGTTGCGCTGTTGCGCAAGCATCAACGGCCAGATTGTTTTCTCCTGGGCAGGCTCTGTCAGCAGAACCTGCCGATGAAAGAACAGGGCATCAATCTGGGGCCGCTGGTGTAACAGTCTTGCCAGGGAGTGGATGGAGGTCTTGACCTTGGTGGTCAGCTGGCGGGACAGCAGCAAGGCCACAATGGCCGGTGTCAGTGGTGGCGGGCTGCCCACCAGGAAGTCGGCAACGATGCCGGCGAATGCCAGAAGGAACCCGGCGCTGGTCGCTACGGGTAGCCATGCCAGCCATTTCTTTTCGACCGGTTGGCCAAATGTTACCTGGTCCAGGGCAATACCCAGCAGCAGACCGGTCAGTCCGGCATAGGCCAGCAGCAACAGGAAGATGGCGGGGTAGAGCCAGAGCAGCAGCAACATGGCCAGGCATACGAACAGTCCACCGGCTAGCGCAGAGGTGAATTGCTGGTAGGCCATTGTGGCGATTTTGTCCTGGTCTTCAAAAAGCAGAAGTTTGCCTGTGCTGGCCAGCAATTGTTGCGCACCGCGGTCTGCTGCCCGTTTCACCAGCGACTCACCCAGCAGATTCAGTCCGTAGAATACGACCGAGGCGATGCTCAGCCCGATGATCAGTGTGTCCCGGTTCAGCCCGGCCAGAATGCTCGGGTAGTAGCGCGGAATACCCTCCGAGCCCAGCAAGATCACCACTTTGAGTGGCAGCAGGAAGGCCGCCAGCATGGCCACTTGAGAGCCCAGCGAGGCGACGACGCACAGTGTGGTGGCCAGCGGAACCTTGTGCCTGAGCTTGTTGCCCAGGCTAAGTGTCCAGCGGAAAGCCCCTGTCGCGCTGTGCCGCCGATCATTTTCAGTCGCTTGAGGTGCGCGGTCTTGCGGTCGGCTGGTTCTACCCAAAATGCTATTCCCGTATCTGATATTCAGGGCCGCTGCTGCAGTTTGGAGTAGCCGGGCCGTGAGTGCGAGCTTTTGCTGCGTCTTGCCGCGCGATACAACCCGGCGCGTGGCTGTCCTGCGGCTTGGCCAGCCGTTGTCGGGCGCCGGCGCATCGAGCGGGCGTCTTGCACTGCAGTGCCTCGCAAAACCAGGGCAGGATCCAGCCCGGCGGAAGCACTTCGGTTCAAAACAAGGCCCTGATGCGCGCTGTATTGGTGGCCGCGCTGGCTCGGTCGGCAGCCATCACGAAGCCGGTGACGATGTGCGTGCCATTGCTCAGGGGATGTTTTTCCCCATTGAACAGGCGGGTCGGGATGAACCAGCCAGACTCGATCGGTCCGCGCAGCTTGCGCGCGACATCGGCGAAGCTGCCGCCTGGGGTTATCTGTAGCGAATGACTGATCGGCAAGCCGCTTCGCAGGGCTGCAGCCGGATGGAAAAGCAGTTGTGCGGTGGAAGAGGCGATGCGGAAGTTGGGGTCGAATAGCATCGGCCTGCCCTGGCGGTCGATGCCGATATCCAGCCCGGCGATGCCGCGAAAGCCAAGTGTCCTGACGCGTTCGCCGATCCGTACGGCCAGCGCATGGACTTTGGCCGGGATTGGCTGGCTGGAGTCAACGATGCTGCCGGATTGCTTGCAGGCGGACGAGAACACCTGTTCGGCACCGCCGAAACAGCGCGTTTCCGCTTCGCTTATGGCCAACCCCACGCACCAGCTGCCGGCGACGTTGATCCATTGCTCCACCAGCACGCATGGAATGCTTTCGCGGCGCTCGGCAAACCAGCTGCGCGCTGCCTCCAGGGCGGCCTGGTCCGGGCAGGGGAACACAGCAAAACCCCAGCCTGTTGCAGCATCTCCTCCAGCCTTGAGACACACCGGGCCAGGGCTGGTAAAGCTCGCCAGGGCTGCATGACTCAGACACTGCTGGTGCGCCAGGTGCTCCTGCGGCACCAGTTTTCCCAGGTTCTGCTTGGCGTTGAGGAACCGGTAGAGGTCTGGCGAAACCAGGTGCGCAGATTCCGGATAGAAGCCAGCCGGTAACGGGTAAGGCCAGAACAGTTTATGGCCCCGGGCCACCAGTTGTTCCGCGCACCGCCGGGCCTCGGCGGCGTTGCTGTAGATCTGCATCTGCTCGTCGACAGTGATCCCGGCGGCCGCAAACAATTCGATGACTTCGGTCCCGGCACAACCTTCGTGGCGCACGCTGGCATAGCCATTCAGCAAGCCCATCAGCATCGAGGTGGCGGTGTCCAGCTGCAGGTTGGTGTAGCCCAGCATGCGCACTTCTTGCAGCTGGGTGCGGGCCATGTAGACCGAGCTTGCCGGGTAAAGCTGGTCGGGCGAAAGTGCCGGCAGCAAAGGACTCAGCATTCGCCCATTCCCGGAAAGTCGTGCAGACCCTCGGCCAGGTCGCGCATGCGCGGACTGTCAGGTTTCGCCACAGTGGTCGGCGTTTTGTTGAGGTCGAGCAGCACCGCACGGCCCTCCACCTCCACGTAGTCGAACTTGCCGAAATCGAAACCGTGCTGCCGGCGAAAGCTTTGCAGCTCCTCCGGCACTTCATTAAGGATGTCGAAATGGGTGATGTTTCCGGCCTTGACCACCGGGCTTCTGGAATAAAGGCGGTAGGCATAGCCGCGCGTGCCAAAAAACAGCCAGCCGCGGATGGCGTACAAGTCACCTACCCGTTCCGGAAGGAAGCGTTCAACAATCAGGTCGTGACGGCGCCAGACCCAGCCGGGCACGTCGACAATGTGCGCCAGCACCGGGTAATCATTGGCCGGCAGCCTGCGCGCCAGTTGCCAGGATTTGCGGGCGAGCAAGCGCTGGGCTTTATCAATCGGCCCCGTTTGTTCCAGCCTTCTTTCCGGATTGCCGAAATAGTTCAGGTCGGATTTCACAATCACCGGCCCGCGCCATGCCGAATCGGGCTGGAGACGCAGGCTGGAGAAGCTGCTTTTGGATATGTCCAGAACCTGCCGGTTGAGCAGCGGATGGTGATCCGGTGTTGCAGGGACCTGGCGGGCATCCACCCTGGTGAGATTGACATGCATGATGCCCAGTCCGGCGCTCAGGCAGGCAAGCGGCCCCGTGCTTATTGGATGCCCCCATGCCTGCCAGTGCGCGGCGAGCTGGGCAAGCACATAGTTTTCCCGGAGTCGGCCCGGCTCCTCGGTGACGATGTGAATGGGGTTTTTCATAAGCCTGGAGCCTGTCTGGTAGATGAGTTGCTGCGCTCTGTCGAGCTATTCCCGGTTTACAGAATGCTTCAAGTCAGGGGTTGATCATCGCCGGACTCTACCGGCCTGCCCCGATTAATCAAGACCGTCGTTTGCCGGCGCCAGTGCAGCGGCGTGCAGGCGAACTGCTGGATGAACCAGCGGGTGAACGAAGCATGCCGGCTGAAGCCGAGCAGACCGGCGACCTGCCCGATTTCCAGGCGCGGGTTGGCCAGGTATTGCAGCACCAGGTCGCGGCGGATACCGCACAGCAAACCGGAAAACGACTCCCCTGCATCCTCCAGTTGCCGCTGCAGCTGGCGCACGCTGCACTGCCGCGCCAGTGCCAGTTGCGTCAGGGTGGCGCGGCCCATGGGCAGAAAAATGTGCAGGTGGCGTTTCAGTTCGGCCAGGGTCGAGGCTGGGTTGCTGCCCGGCAACAGGTCGATCAGGTGGCGTGCATAGCCGGCCATGGCCGGGTCGGCGGTCGGGTTGACCCGGTCAAGGTCGGCGGGGGCCAGGGTGATGCCGTTGAACGCGCTGGCGAATTCGCAGCGGCACTGGAACAGTCGGTGGTGTTCTTCCTGGGAGTGTGGCGGCGGGCGACGGAAGTGCATGCTCTGCGGACGCCAGTGATTGCCGGCAATCGAGCGGAACAGCTGCACGCTGGCAAACAGGTACAGCTCTACCGCCTGCGCGTTGGGTTGGGCGATATCGGTCAGCAAATCAACACGGACGATCACCCGCTCGGCACTTTCATCCACGTGCAGCACGGCGGCCTCATTGAGCAGGTGCATGTACTGCTGGGCGATGCGCAGAGCATCGCGGATGGTGCGTTGCTGGGTCAGCAGCAGGCCGGTGACACCGAACTCGGACAGCTGACGCACTTGCGCCAGGCGCAGGCCGAAGGCCGGACAGCCGCTGCTGCTGGCCGACAGTTCCAGCAGACGCACCACGGCATCCCCGGAAATCAGCCGGTCCGGCGCTTCCAGCTGGCTGGCGTTCAAGCCTACCTGCTGCAGTAACGCTGCCGGGTTCAGCCCGAGTTCACCGGCGACCCGTGTGTAGTTGGTCAGTATCCCGGCGCGCATCATCGGCATATTCAGTCCTCCTGAGGCGGCCTCGGGAAGGAGTGTTCGCTGGCTACCTGTGCGTAAAATGATAAATCAATGGCGTGATTTGAGAAACACAAACCGAGCGGCATCTATAGAATGCGATCCGTAGTGCGACGAATTGCCGCAATCGAATCAACGCAGCCAGCGAGGAATGAAGCATGAAAGTCGAACAACTCACCGGCGCCCTGGGCGCCGAACTCAAGGGCGTGAGCCTGGCCGAAGCGGCGAAGAATGCCGACCTTGCTGGCGAGATCAGGCAGTTGATGCTCAAGCACAAGGTCCTGTTCCTGCGTGACCAGAACATCAGCAATGAAGAACATGCCGCTTTCGCCCGTCACTTTGGTGAACTGGAAGACCACCCGCTGGCCCCCAGCGCCGTACCGGGCATTACGCAGATCTGGAAGACTCCGGACAATCCGCCCGAGCGCTATGAGAACTCCTGGCACACCGATGCCACCTGGCGCGAGTGCCCGCCAATGGGTTCGGTGCTGCGTTGCGTGCAACCCGCGCCTCTTGGCGGCGACACCATGTGGGCCAATATGGAGCTGGCTTACGAGCGTCTGCCCGGCCACATCAAGGACGTGATCGAAGGATTGAAAGCGCGGCACAGTATGGAAGCCAGCTTCATGGCAGCCAAGCCAGAAGAAGAGCGCCTGGCGATGAAAGCACGCTACCCCGACCCTGAACATCCGGTAGTGCGCACCCATCCGGAGACGGGCAAAAAGAGCCTGTTGACCGGTGGTTTCATTACGCATTTCACCAATTTCCACACCGCCAAGAATGTGCGTTATGGTCTGGATTTCCATCCCGGTATGTCCAACCTGCTGGAATATCTGTGCAGCCAGTCTTTTGTTCCCGAGTACCAGGTGCGCTGGCGCTGGAGTCAGGATGCCGTGGCGATCTGGGACAACCGCTGCACCCAGCACTACGCGGTGATGGACTACGCGCCATGCCACCGCAAGATGAACCGCGCCACCATCATTGGCGACAAGCCGTTCTAATTGCAGCAAGCTGCGCACCGGCGCTGGCATTCGCTGCCGCGCCGGTTGTGTCATTGACAACGAAGAATCAGATGGAGCGATCGCATGATTACCCTGTACACGGCCGCCACCCCCAACGGCCACAAAGTTTCGATCCTGCTCGAAGAGCTGGGCGTGCCCTACGAGGTGCAGGCGCTGGAATTGAGCAAGCAAGAGCAAAAGGCACCGGCCTACCTGAAGATCAATCCGAATGGGCGCATTCCGGCGATTGTCGATCACGACAACGCGGATTTCGCGGTGTTCGAATCCGGTGCCATCCTGATCTACCTGGCCGAAAAGTTCGGCAAGTTTCTGCCCGGTGATGTCAACGGCCGCTCCACTGTCATGCAGTGGCTGATGTTCCAGATGGGCGGTGTCGGTCCGATGATGGGGCAGGCGAATGTGTTCTTCCGCTACTTCCCCGAGAAGATTCAGCCCGCCATCGATCGCTACCAGAACGAGGTCAAGCGCCTGTTCAGCGTGCTCGACACGCATCTGCAGCACAACGAGTATCTGGCCGGCGATTACTCGATTGCCGACATGGCCACCTTCCCCTGGGTGCACACCCATGAATGGTCAGGTGTGGCGATGGATGACTTCCCGCATCTGGCGCGCTGGAGAGCGCAGATTCTGGCTCGTCCTGCGGTGCAACGCGGCCTGCTGGTGCCTGCGCCGAGGTTGACGTCAACAGAGGGCGCGGTCGCCGAAAAGTTCGTCGGCGAAGCCCGTCAGATCCTGCAAAAGTAAAGGAGATCGCCATGCACGTTACCGGAGCCTGTCTTTGCGGAGCGGTCACTTTTTCCGCCGAGGTCGATGAGTCCAGAGTATTGATTTGCCATTGCACGGATTGCCAGATCCAGGCGTCTGCGCCTTTCCGTATCGGCGCACTGGTGCAGCGCGACACCTTCAAGATGGAAGGCAAAATCCACGAGTACTGCAAGATCGGCACCAGTGGCGCACGGCGCATGCAGGTGTTTTGCCCGGTGTGCGCCACCAGCATCTACAGCTACACCCCCGACAGCCCGGCGCCGGTGTTGAGCATGCGTCTGGGTGGCGTGCACCAGCTCAGGCAATTGACGCCCGTACACCAGATATGGGGCAGCTCTGCCTTGCCCTGGCTGGGCAAGTTGAACGAGATTCCTTGCTCGATGCAGCAAGGGATCATCGCGGATGCGCTCAAACAACCTGACGCACGCTAGTGTCGGGGATGCCAGGCATGACGCTCTCGGGGCTGGGTGAAGCCTACCGGTTGTACGGCCCAGGGGTGATCGCGAGTGCCATAGTGGCCGCCGCTGCCACCTTCCTCTCGGAGCACTACCAGGCGCCGGTGATGCTTATGGCTTTGCTTTTGGGCATGGCCGTGGGCTTTCTCGCCGATGCCGACAGCCGCACCAAGGCGGGCATCGAGTTCACTGCCCGGCATATCCTGCGTTTCGGCGTGGCCCTGCTGGGGCTGCGCATTACCCTGGAACAGATCCTCGCGCTGGGCTGGTCGCCGCTGCTGATGGTGGTCGGTAGTGTGGTGCTGACCATCCTGCTCTCGGTGCTGCTGGCGCGCCTGTTCGGTTTCACCTGGATGTTCGGCATGCTCACCGGCGGCGCGACGGCAATCTGTGGCGCCTCGGCGGCGCTGGCGTTGTCTGCGGCGCTGCCGGCCAATGAGCGGAAGGAACAGGCCACCCTGTTCACGGTGATCGGCGTGTCCGCGCTGTCGACCCTGGCGATGATTCTCTATCCGACCATCGCGCGCAGCCTCGGTCTGGACCCGGCGGCGGCCGGCATTTTTCTCGGCGGCACCATCCATGATGTGGCACAGGTGGTCGGTGCCGGCTACAGCATGGGGCCGGAGACCGGTGACACCGCCACCGTGGTCAAGCTGATGCGGGTGGCCATGCTGGTCCCGGTGATCTTCTGTGCGGCCTTGCTGACCCGTGCCAGCCGGACGGCTGGCGATGCGCAGAAGACACCGCTGTTACCCGGTTTTGCCGTGGCTTTCGTGCTGCTGGCTGCGGTCAACAGCTCTGGTTGGTTGCCGCCGGCGCTTCCCGAGCTGGGCAGCGACCTGTCAAAGGTCTGCCTGGTCAGCGCCATCGCCGCCCTGGGCATGAAGACCCGGCTGCAGGAGCTGGTCCGGGTAGGACTCAGGCCGATTCTGCTGATGGTGCTGGAGTCGGCACTGCTGGTCGGGCTGGTGATCGGATTCCTGCGTTTTTCCAGTTGAACTGCAGCACGGGCCTTGCGGGTTCGGCGCGCATCCCTGTGTGGAGAGAATCAATGCTCAAGCTATATCCGCGTGCCGTGCTCGCAGCGCTGCTGCTGATCAATATCCTCGGCTACATCGACCGTGCCCTGATACTCGGCTTTTCGCCGCAGATCACCGGCGACCTCGGGCTGACCAACACCCAGTTCGGTTTGCTTAACGGTGCCATCTGGGTCCTGAGTTACGGGGTCATGGCAGTCGTCTGCGGCTCGCTGGCCGACCGCTACAGCCGCACGCGCCTGATCAGCATCGGCATGTTGATCTGGAGTGTCTGTACCGCGGCATCGGGCCTGGCCGATAACTTCAGCCACATGGTGCTGGCGCGTTTTCTGGTCGCCACCGGCGAGGCCGCGCTGGTGCCGGCCGGTACGGCGCTGCTGGCCGACCTGTTTGACGAGAAACATCGCGCGACTGCCAATGGCCTGTTCTTCATGGGCATCCCGCTGGGCATCGGCCTGGCCTACCTGCTCAGCGGCACGCTGGGGGCTGGCCTGGGCTGGCGCGGAACCTTTTTCATTCTCGGCGGGGTGGGTGTGGTAATCGCCGTCGCCCTGTGGTTTGTCAAAGATGACGCGCGTGACGCTACTCACGCCAGCCGGGTCAGCGAGATGTCTAGGCTGAGTCCGATGACGCAACTACTGAGCATCAAGCGCGCACTGGCGGACAGGCCGGTGCTGATCTATGCCATCTTTGCTTTCGTTGGTGTGCAATTCTGCATCGCCGCAAACTACTTCGTGCAGCTTTGGCTGGTACGTGAAATGGCTGCAGATCCCGCCAGCATTGCGCGGCAGATTGGCGTGCTGCAGATTGTTGCGGGCATTATCGGTGCCGCCTGCGGCGGCTTTCTCTCGGACTGGATTGTCCGTCACACCAAGGCCAGTCTCGCCTTCCTGCCTATCGTTGCCCTGTGCCTGTGCCTCCCGCTGATGGCGTTGTCGCGCTTTGCCGAAATGGGTCAGGTGCTGCTGTATGTCGGCCTTGCTGCCAGCTTCCTGCTGCCGTTCTCGATCTACGGGAGTGCCATCGGCCTGCTGCAACAGGAGTCGCCGGTGCATCTGCGCTCTTCCATCATCGGTCTGCAGATGCTGAGTCTGAACATCATTGCCTTGGCAATCGGGTCATTTTTCGCCGGCTGGCTATCCGATTTCCTGGCCGCATCAGGCAATCCCACACCGCTGCGCTGGGTCATGCTCACGTTCGACGGCCTGACGGCGCTGGCACTCATCGGCTATGTGGGGGCAGCTCGGGCACTGCGGCTTGGCAGATCACTCGATGGCGCTGCCCTGTCGGCATCGGCTGCGGCACTGTGAATGACCCGCGACCGTTCAAGCCAATTGTGGAATTCAGCAAGTCCCCCATGGCAGCAGCATCGAAACAACGCGTGCCGCCCCAGGGTTCTCGACCGCCACGCAGTAGCCAGGACTGGCTACGGTGCCAGCAAGCAGGGCAGACTATCCCTATGGAACCTCTGAAAAACTACTGCGCTCGGTTATGCGGCGTTGAACTCAGCCTCAAAATGCTCATTTACAGCACGTAAACTGCACTTTTTCGGCTGATTTCGCCTTGCCTAACCTTCGCTCGCTACCTTTTTCAGAGGTTCCCTATTTCCGGCAATTTCAGATTGGCCCGGGTGCTTTGCGCCCGGGCACTGTCCGACTGACTGTTCCCGGCAGGTGTTCAGCCTGCTTGGCCACACTACGCACTAAGGCTCGATAAACATGACGAACTTCGACTTTGATCTTTTTGTTATCGGCGGTGGCAGCGGCGGCGTGCGTGCCGCGCGCATGGCAGCGCAGCGTGGCGCACGTGTGGCGCTTGCCGAAGCCGCGGGGAAAAGCGGCCTGGGCGGCACCTGCGTCAATGTCGGCTGCATACCGAAAAAGCTCTATAGCTATGCTGCCCATTACGGGCATGCCTTTACCGAGGCCGTCGGTTTTGGCTGGGAGAAAGTTCAACCGAGCTTTGACTGGGAAACCCTGAAAAGCAATCGCCGCAGCGAAATCACGCGCCTCAACGGCGTGTATGAAAAGCTCCTGCTCGGCAATGGCGTAGAGGTCATCAACGGCTTCGCCCGCCTGCTTGATCCACACACCATCGAAGTCGCTACGGAGGAGGCCGGCGTGCAACAGGTGACGGCAGGGCACATCCTCGTCGCCGTGGGTGGCACGCCCAGCGTGCCTGACCTGCCGGGATGCGAGCTGGCCATCACCTCGAACGAGATTTTCGATCTGACGCCCTTCCCCAAGCGCCTGCTGGTGGTCGGTGGCGGCTATATCGCCAGCGAATTCGCTTCGATCTTCACCGGCCTGGGCAGTCAGGTCACCCAGCTGTATCGCGGCGCGCAGATCCTGCGCGGCTTCGACGACGATATCCGCCACTTTGTCGCCGCCGAGATGGTCAAGACCGGGGTTGACCTGCGGCTCAATGCCGATGTGGCGGCCATCGCCCGAAACGCTGATGGCTTGCAGGTGAGGCTGAAGGATGGCGCTGGGCTCACCGTGGATGCCGTGCTCTATGCCACCGGCCGGGTGCCCAAGGTGGTCAATCTGGGGCTCGACAGCGTGGGCATTGCCCGCAACGAAAACGGGGCGATCATCGTCGATGCCGGCTATCGCACCAATGTGCCCTCGATCTATGCCGTGGGCGATGTGATTGACCGCATCCAGCTCACGCCGGTGGCACTCGGCGAGGCCATGGTGGTGGTCGACCAGCTGTTCGGCCCGGCCAGGGGCAAGCCTGCACGTTCGATGAGCTACGAGTTCGTACCGACTGCCGTGTTCACCCAACCGAACATCGGCACGGTCGGCTTCAGTGAGGCGGAAGCGCGGGCGAATTTTGATGCTGTCAGCGTCTACAGCAGCGAATTCAAGGCGCTCAAGCACACGCTCAGTGGCAGCAGTGAACGCACCTTGATGAAGCTGATCGTCGACAAGGCCACTGATCGCGTGGTCGGCCTGCACATGGTCGGTGCCGACGCCGGCGAGATCGTGCAGGGATTTGCGGTGGCGATGAAGGCGGGCGCCACCAAAGCGATCTTCGACGCCACCATCGGCATCCACCCGACGGCGGCCGAGGAGTTCGTCACCATGCGGGAGCCGGTCGCCGACAAGTGCTGACCGGGTCAGTTCGAGGCAACAGCGCCGCCCCCGGCCCCTTGTCGCTCTATCTGATATTCCTGCTGGGCCTGGTCGGGGCGAGCATGTCGGTTTTCTCCGACATGATCATTGCGGCCCTGCCGGTCCTGCAGTCCGCATTCGCCGCCAATGACCGCGATACCCAGCAGTTGGTCACCCTGTATTTCATTGCCACGGCGGTGATGGCGCTGTGGGTCGGTGCCCTGGCCGATGCCTATGGCCGGCGGCCGCTCGTGCTCGCCTCGATGCTGCTGCTCACGATCTCCTCCATTGCCTGCCTGTTCAGCGAGCGCATCGAGCAGCTTTGGCTGCTGCGTGTCGTGCAGGGGGCGGCGGCTGGGGTCGGCATGATCCTCAGTCGAACCATTGTGCGTGACCTCGTCTCGGGCGTGCAGGCGCAAAAATCCATCGGGCAGATTTCGCTGATCCAGGCCCTTGTGGCCATCCTGACGCCAATCATCGGCGCCTGGACTGCCGCGCACTATGGCTGGCAGGCGGTGTTTGCCGTGGCGGCAGGGCTTTCATGCATCCTGCTGGTGGTTTTCTATCGGGTCTTGGCGGAAACCCTGCCAGCGCAACGGCGTACCGAGTTCCATCCCATTGCTCTGCTGGACGCCTATCGCACGGTGCTCGGCTCCGCGACCTTTCTGCGCATGTCGCTGGCGCATGCCATGAACTGGGGCGCCATGTTTCTGTACATCGCGGCCGCCCCGAAGATCATGCTGGAGCACCTTGGCCGCTCGCCGGCGGAGATGTATCAGCTGTTCCTGTTCGTCATGCCGCCCATGATCGCCGGCTTTCTGCTACTGCCGCATGCCCTGCACCGCTGGGGGGCGCACGGCGCACTGAAACTGGCTTACGGTATTTGTTTTGTCGCCGTCATCCTTAATCTGCTGGTCAGTGCTGGGGACATTTCCAGTCTCTGGGCGCTGACGCCATTCGCTCTGTACATGGTTGGCGTGGCCGCCACCACCGCCCTGTTGATCGGCGCGGCGATGGAGCCTTTCCCGAACAATGCGGGGATGGCCTCGTCATGCCAGATGTTCATCCAGTTCCTGTTCATGGGCCTGACGGCGGGTGTGGTGGCGCCATTGGCCTGGGGCTCCCTGCTGAACCTGGCCTGGGCGCACGGCGCCCTGGTGCTGACGGGATTTCTGATCCTGCTGTGGCAACGACAGGCCACTTCTGCGGCTTAGCCTGGGCAGAAGATGCGCGGTCTTGCCCGCGCCAACCTTCCGTATCCCAGCTGTCATTTTTCAACTCTTGCGTACCTTGATGCCCGGGATGGCCCGGGCGCTATTTCGTGTCCCGTCTTTGCCCTTCGGTGTCTCGTTTTTACATTTGCCACACTAAAAGTAGGTATTCAATTTAAGGCAGAAAGAAGTCGCGCCAATCGGCTGATTTCGGGAAAGCCACGGTGTCCTCTGCACCTCAAATTGAAGGAGACAGACATGGAACAAAAGAATGTATTTCACGGCATTGCCCGCTCCAAAGGGCGTGCGGCGGGTGAAGCGCTGGTCAGCGAGATCAATCTGAGCTGGGCGCCGTGCTCCATCCTCAATGACGGCACCATCCGGGCCTTCGGCAACAAGCTGAACGGACAGAGCGTGACCAACAAGATCATCGTTTACCCGACCGTCACCGGTTCCACCTCGGGGTCATTCGGCTTGCTGTTCAAGGTCAAGGAAAACCACACCGGGCCGCAGGCGCTCATTTGCCAGCAGGTGCATTTCATCGACATCGCCGGCGCGATTGCCAGCGATATTCCGGCCATCGACGGACTGGATGCCGATCCCATGCAGGTCATCCAGAGTGGTGACTGGGTGGAGATCGTTGCTGAGGAAGTGGGCAAGCCAGCGACCGTGACCGTGACCCGCAAAGCCGCTGCAGGCAATTAATCGAGGAGCAACGAAGATGAAACTGAATACTTACGAACAGGAAATGCTCGACGGCAAGCACGGTGCAGGCAAGCGGTTCGCCATGGAAAAACTGGTCGATTTCGGTCGCGCGGTCGGTGCCGAGGAAATGGTCCCGCTGACCTTTGTGCACTACATCGGTTGCGTCAAGGATCTGGATCGCAGCCTGCCCGAGTACAAGCAGTTCGAATGGGGCCAGGGTCTGCAGCTTGAGCCACTGTTCGAGATGGGTGCCAAGGTCAGCGAGGACCCGAACATCATCTGCACCACCGACCCCTTCCTGCACCAGCTGGATCGCTTTGGCGAGGAAGGCACGCCCTGGTGCAACAAGTTTTACAAACTGCCGGAGGTGGTCCATGAAGCGTCCGTGCGCGGCTACGAAGCCATGAAGGACGCCGGCTGGGTGCCGGCACATTCCTGCACGCCGCAGTTCAACACCGTCAGTCCCAAGTGCGGCGAGTACGCGGCTTCGTGCGAATCGAGCTGCGCTACCTACCTGAACACCATCATGGGCGTGCACACCAATCGCGAGAACGCGGTTACCGGCATGTACGCCGCCTACACCGGGGTACTGCCCAAGTACGGCATGCTGCTGGCAGAGAATCGCCGGCCTTCGGTGATCTTCGATCTTGACGATGAAATCAAGCAGAACATCGTTGCTGACTCCGCCGACTGGGCGGCCCTGGGCGGAGCCATCGCCATGCGCGTGAACAACCGCCTGCCGGCCGTAACCAACATGCCCGACCGCCTGAGTTCGTCGGCGGCCAAGGCCTTTACCGCCTGCGCTTCGCCCGGCATGAATGATCCGATGCTGCACCTGATCGGCATCACCCCCGGCTCACCGACCCTGGAAGCCGCCTTCGGTGGCGAGGTGCCCGAAGGCACGGAACGCATCCGCATCACCCTCAAGGAAGTCGAGCAGGTGTATCGCGACATGCGCACCGCCACGACCGACAAGGTGGACATCGTCCACATGGGCTGCCCGCACCTGACCTATGACGAAATCCGCCAGATCGCCCGCGCGATCAAGGGCAAGAAGGTCGACAAGGACGTCATGCTCTGGGTACAGACCGATACCCCGAGCTATCACATGGCAAAACACTACGGCGAGGCCCAGATCATCGAGGAAGCCGGCGGCAAGATCTATCACCAGACCTGTGCCGGCATGAACATGCTGAGTGTTGACTGGGGCAGCAACTTCACCCTCGCCACCAACAGCTTCAAGCAGGTCAAGATCTTCGGCGGCCTGGGGCATGGCGTGATCTTTGCCAGCCTGCCGGAACTGATCAATGCCGCCGTCACTGGTCAGTACACATCAATGCGGTGGTAACTGAATCACGCCTGAGTACTCCGGCAATAGCGGTATCGACGGTGGGTGCAGGGGACCGTGATCGATTGTCGATACCGCTGGTAACTGAAGACTGCCCGAACAATTCACAGGAAGATGCGCCATGAACTCACCCGAAAAACTCAACGTCTATTCCGCCCAGGAAGCCGCCCTGATCGAAGGCAAGCGCTCCGTCTTTGAAAACGTCTCGGAGCGCGCCCTGCGCCTGTTCGAGCGCGTGCGCAGCGCCGGTCTGCAGCCGCGCATCTCCCTTGAGCGTGCCGTCTACTTCACCGAGTCTCTCAAGGAAACCGAAGGCCAGCCCATTGTCCTGCGCTGGGCCAAGGCGCTCTTGCACACCACGCAGAACCTGCCTGTCTGCATTTTTGCGGACGAACTCATCGTCGGCCGTCCGAACGACTTCTTCGGCAAGCACGGGATCATTTATCCCGAGCTGGACGGCAGCCTCATGCTGGAGGCCGTTGAGGCGTTCCGCAAAGCCCATGCCGAGGGCAAAAAAGATGCCGTCATCATCACCGACGAGGACGAGCGCGTCATCCGGGATGTCCTCTTTCCTTACTGGAACGGCCGCGACTTCACCACCAGCTTCATCCAGGCTCTGCCCGAAGAAGCACGCAATTACACCTACGGCGCCGACAAGTCGAATATCTCGCGCCAAAGCATGGCCATCATGTGTACCTCGACCATGCGTTCCTCGCAGAACTGGGTCATCGACCACGGCAAGTTGCTGAGGCTCGGCCTCAAGGGCATCCGCGCCGAAGCGCAAGCGCGCCTGGCCGAGCTGACCAGCCCCTTCGACCTCACCCAGAAGGCCCCCTTCCTCGAAGCCGTCATCATTACCTGCGACGCCCTCTCGACCTGGGCCCGGCGCTTCAGTGAAAAGGCGACGGCAATGGCCGCGACCGAAACCAGCGCCGAACGCAAGGCCGAACTGCTGGAAATCGCCGATGTCTGCGCCTGGGTACCGGAAAATCCCTGCCGCAGCTTTCGCGACGCGATCCAGGCCCAGTGGTTTTCGCAGTGCTTCTCGCGCCTCGAAGAAATGATCGGCGGCGACATCAACCAGGGGCGCATGGACCAGTACCTGTGGCCCTACTACCAGGCGGACATCGAGGCCGGGCGCCTGACCGAAGAGAAAGCCACCGAGTTGTTCCACTGCCTGTGGATCAACATGATGCAGTACCTGCAGCTCAATCTCTCGCCAACCGCAGCCGCTGGCCGTGAAGGCTTCTCGCACCACGAGACTGTCACCATCGGTGGCCAGACCCGTGAAGGCGAGGACGCCACCAACGAGCTCTCCTACGTCCTGCTCGAATCCACCCGCGGCCTGCGCACCAGCTACCCGGAACTCTCGGCACGGATCCATTCGAACACACCGGAGCGCTTCCTGCATGCCGTGGTCGAAGCCAACAAGGACGGCAAGGGCAGCCCGAAGATCATCAACGACGAATATGTCGTGCCCTTCTACCTGTCGCATGGCGTCGGCATGGCCGATGCGCTCGATTACGCGGTGTCCGGCTGCATGGAATCGCGCCTGCCCAACATCGAGACGCACAAGACCGGCAACTCGGCGGTGAACTACGGCCCGATCATCGAGATGACCCTGCGCGATGGTCGCATGAAGCTCTGGAATGACCACCAGTTCGGCCTCAGAACCGGCGACCCGCGCAGCTGGACCAGCTTCGACCAGGTCTGGGCGGCGTTCAAGGCGCAAACCGAGAACGTCCTCAAAAACATCATGATCCAGGGGGATACCGCGCGTAAGCTCAAGTCGCGCTACTTCGCCGCGCCCTATGCCTCGATGATGCATGACGCCGCGAGCAAGGCCTGCATGGACCTGCAGCGTCACGACGAGGTGATCCCCGGCGGCCTGGATCTCTCCTGCATCGACGGCATTGGCGGCTTTGCCACGGCGATCGACTCGCTGGTGGCGATCAGGACGCTGATCTTCGAGCAGAAGAAACTGACCTGGGACGAACTGCTCGATGCGCTCGAGTGCAACTGGGAAGGCAAGGAGGCGATTCGCCAGCTGTGCCTGAATGCGCCCAAGTTCGGCAACGGCGACGAGTGGATCGAACTGCTGGGCAAGGAGATGTACCGCATTTCGCTGGACTACACGCGCAACAACCCCAAGAGCAACGGTACGCCGACGATGGTGCGGATCATCCCGATCACCTTCCATGTGCCGGCTGGCCGCGTGACCATGGCGACACCCTCCGGTCGCCCCGCCGGCGAATACCTTTCCGAAGGCATTTCGCCGACCCACGGCATGGACATGAAGGGCCCGACCGTGACCATGAACTCGATGGCCAAAGCCACCGCGATCGCCTGCAAGGAGAAAGGTGCCAACCTGATCAACATGAAGTTCGCCCCGGCCAACATCGCCGGCGAGACCGGCACGCGCCGGCTGATGCAGATCATCCGCCACTGGTGCAACCTGAAGCTCTGGCACGTGCAGTTCAACGTGATCAACCGCGACACGCTGCTGGCGGCGCAGAAGGACCCCGAGAAGTACCGTGACCTGGTGGTGCGTATTGCCGGGTATTGCGCTTATTTCGTCGAGCTGACACCCATGCAGCAGGCGGAAATCCTGGCGCGCACCGAAGAGCACGCGTAAGCGGCGCCCTCCGTCCCTGCGGGGGCGGAGGGGCTGCCTGCTGTCGGGCTGCGGTCGGTTAGTTCACAAGGGTTCCAGCGTCGACTTGGAGAATAGAATGCGATTTGCCGGGAAAGTGGTGCTGGTCACCGGTGGCTCCGATGGACTGGGCAAGGGAATTGCGAAAGCCTTTCTGCGCGAGGGTGCGCGTGTCGCCATCAGCGGGAGGACTCGCGAGAAACTGGACGCGGCACTGAAGGACTTGATCACCGTGTCCGGCGCCTCACCCGACGCTGTGCTGGGCATTGCCGCCGACATCGGTGACAGCGCTGCCGTTACCCGGATGTTCGTCGAGCTGCTGGCGAAGTTCGGCACGCTCGACATCCTGATCAACAATGCCGCGCGCACACCGAGCGATCAGGACAGCTCGCGGGCACGCATGGAAGCCATGAAACTGATGACGACACCGGTGCCAAAGCATTCCTTGCAGGTGACCAGCCACATGAGCGACGAGACCTGGCTGGCCATGCTGAACACCAATCTCAACGGGTTGTTCTATTGCACCCGGGAAGCGCTGAAGATCATGGAGGCCAAGGCCTGCGGCAAGATCGTCAACATCGCCTCGGTCGCCGGCATCAGTGGCGTGTCCTTCCACAGCCCGCACTATTCGGCCTCGAAAGGCGGCATGGTGGCCTTCACCAAGTCCGTCGGCGTCGAGGTCATCGGCGGCGGTATCAATGTCAATTGCATCGCCGCCGGTGGCATTGCCACCGAGGCCTGGGAGCAGATCATGGCGCAGGGCGGCGAGCAGTTGCGCGCCCAGTTGATGCAGATCGTTCCAGCGGGGCGCATGGGCAGCATCGAAGAGTTTGCTTCGCTGGCACTTTATCTGGCCAGCGAAGAAGCCGCGTATCTTGTCGGCCAGGTGATCAGCCCCAACGGCGGCTGGGTGACCTGAGTATCCAGTGCCAGACGAAGCGGTGTGAGCATGAGCGAACAACTGACGGAGAAGCCCTGTGAGTGAGCCGATTCGACGCATTGCCATCAGCCTCGGCGGCGGCTACGTGCCCGGCCTGGGCAGTGTCGTTCGCGCCCTTGCGCGCAGTGCACAACACAAGGGCTGGGAGGTGCTGGGCATCCGTGACGGCTTCGATGGTTTGCTCTGTCCTGAGCGTTATGCCGACGGTGGCGTCATCACCATCGATGCGGACGCTGTGTGCGAGGAGGGCAGTCTGTTGGGTACCGGCCCGCGCATCGATCCGTTCCGCATGCAGTTGCCCAGCGCCGAAGGATTCATCGAGGAAGTTGATGCCTCGGAGCGAATTCTGGATCGCCTGCGCGAACAGCGAATTGATGCGCTGGTCGGTATCGTCGGCGGCAGTGCCGTGACCGGCGCATATGCGCTCTCGGTGCTGTGGAAACTCTCACGCAAGGGCTTGCCCTGCGTGTGCATCCCCAAGTCGGTGGAGAACGATCTGTTCGCCACTGCGCAGCCTTTTGGTTATGACAGCATCCTCGCTTACACCACCCAGATGCTGAGCCGCATCCGCATCGCCGCCCGTGACCAGGGGCGCGTCGCCCTGGTCGAACTGCCCGGGCAATACGCCGGCTGGCTGGCGCTGGATGCCGGGCTGGCAGCGGGAGCAGACGTCATCCTGATTCCCGAACGGGCTTATCACGTGGCTTCAGTAGCCCGGCATATCGACGCGCATCCGGACAGCGCCCTCATCCTCGTGGCCGAAGGCGCCCATGCGGATGGCCTGCCGGAACAGGCCGAGCATCAGACCCATGCTGGGTACTCCGGCTCCGCGGTGATCCAGCGTGCCGGGCGCGTGCTGCGCCAGGTGCACGAGGAAATCCAGCGCTGCAGTGGCCGCGAGATTTTTCCGTTGCTCCTCGACCAGCTGGTCAGGGCCGGCGAGGTGACGGCGACCGATCGCATTCTCGGTGCGGGCTATGCAGTCAGTGCCGTGAATGCCCTGGCAGACGGAAAAACCGCCCACCTGCTGGCTGCCCGGGACGCGGACTTTGTTGCCGTGTCGCTGGCTGATGCGGTCAACCGGGTGCGCACCATCGAGCCGAAGGCCACCGCTCTGGTTCGTGCACGGGCGTTGGGAATCTGTCTGGGAGAATCGGCATGATCCGCCCGGGCAGCGCCGAGGATATTTCCGGCTATGTAGTCAACCTGCAGCATTTCTCGACCCACGACGGGCCGGGCATACGCACCACGGTCTTCCTGAAGGGCTGCACCCTGCGCTGCAAGTGGTGCTGCAACCCCGAGACCATCGCCCCGAAGCCGGAGTTGGCGTTCAATCTCAAGCTCTGTATTGGTGTCAAGGAATGTGGACGCTGCATTCCCGTCTGCCCGGAGCAGGCCCTGCACGTGCTCGATTCGGACGGCAAGGTGCGGGTCAACTGGGATTTGTGCAGCAACTGCGGCAAGTGCGTCGAGGTCTGCCCGTCCAAGGCGCTGTACCACTTCGGTAGTGCCATGACCGTCACCGAGGTGCTGGCCGAAGTCGAGCAGGATGGCGGCTTCTATAGCGAATCCGGTGGTGGCATCACGCTCTCGGGCGGCGAGTGCCTGATGCAGCCCGAGTTCTCGGCGGCATTGCTCAAGGAAGCACGCGCACGCGGACTCACCACGGCGATCGAAACCGCCGGCAACGTGCCATGGAAATTCATGGCCATGGTGCTGCCTTATGTCGACACCATGCTGCATGACTACAAACTCACCGACCCGGTGGCGCACCGGCGCTGGACCGGGGTCGAGAACACGCGGATTCTGGAAAACTTTCGCCGCGCCTATGACGAGTTTCCCGACATCGATTTCATCGCACGGATTCCGCTGATTCCCGGCGTGAACGACGACGAGGCGCATATCGACGCGGTGCTCGCCGCCGTGCTGCCCTATCCCAATGTCAGCGGGCTGGAATTGTTGCCGTACCATCGCTATGGCGACAGCAAGTACGGCTTTCTGGGACAGGTCTATGCGCTGGAGGATTTCACCTCTCCTGCGCCAGAACAGCTGGCTCGCTTGAGGATGCGTATAAGCGAGCAATTCAGTAAACGAAACCCGCAGGGGCTACGCAGTCAGTGACTCGTGCCCTTTGCATATTCACGCAGATCCATTTCCAGGAATGTGCAGAAAAGCGGGGGAATTCGGGCCGATTCCTGATCGGCGCGTGCAGACCTTCGAGTGACCAGTGTTTCGGCGCACTTTGGCTGCAGGTTGCTGACGTTGAGTCTGTCCATAGAGGGAACCCTTGGAACAGACCCTAGGCATTGCTGCCTTAAAAAGCTGCTGCACAAAAGCGAAGCGTTGAACGCGCTTCAGCGCGGCCCGAAGGGTGAGCAACGCGAATCAAATGCTCATTTACCCCATGTAAACTCGGCTCGGGCTTCCTGCTTCGCTCTACCTCCTGCATCCATGCAGTCGTGC
This sequence comes from Pseudomonas sp. N040, assembly GCF_015637705.1. Classification (GTDB taxonomy): domain Bacteria; phylum Pseudomonadota; class Gammaproteobacteria; order Pseudomonadales; family Pseudomonadaceae; genus Aquipseudomonas. Next base: position 111,717 of record NZ_JADOBE010000009.1, read on the forward strand.
GCTTTCTCGCTTCTTTTGACTGCGCTTCGCTTGCCCTGCGGGCCAACCTTTGGTTGTTACTCCGCTTCGCTACGTTGCGCCTTGCACTGTTGGCGCTCGATACCTTTTTCAGAGGTTCCCGTGGGGGCCGGCGCTTGCGTCGAGGCGAACCCGGTTACTCGATATCTGTGTTCTCCTCAGGTCTTTCGCTTTGGGCAAGTTGCCGAAGCGGCTTCGAGAAATGCCGCTTCACCCAATGTGACAAGCCATTTGCCGACGCGAGTCCGACCAGTTCGGCTACATCGCTTGCCGCGCGCTTGCCGTCGAGATAGTCAATCACCAGTTCCTTGCGTCGTTCCTCAAGCAGGTCACGAAATTGAATATTTTCGGCGGCAAGGCGTCTATGCAGGGTTCGTCGATCTATACCCATGCTGGCTGCCACGGTATCGGCGTTGCACCGTCCGGAAGCCAGCAGAATGGAAATTATTTCCTTGACCTCGTCACAAGTACTCTGTTTTGCGCTGCGCGCAAGGTTGTCGATATAGGCCTGGATGTAGCTGACAAATACTGGGTCGGAGGCGGGGAAGCTGATATCGAGATCCCTGCTGTCAATAACCAGGCCATTGAAGTCCGACTTGAACACCGGCATACAGTGAAACACGCGGCGATGCAACGCTGTGTCAGTCGGTTCGGCATGTCGGAAGTGCACCGCTTTCGGTCGCCAGTCGGAGCCGACGGCTAATCCCAAGTAATGGCTGAGTCCGCCAACAATCAGTTCGACAAGATGCCGTGATGTCTGCCAGTGGGAAACCGTAAGTTCCACCCGCAATACGGTCACCCCTCTGGATTCCTCCAGTGCCAAAGTAAGCGGTTCAACGTTCAATCGCTGAAATTTGCAGAAAACACGCAGCATTTCCCTCAAGGTTGGTTGCATGGTCGCCAGCAGGGCAATCGGCCCCATGTTGGAAATGCGCCGGGTCTCCGCAAGCCGCAGGCCAAAATCATCGGCATCTGCTCGGGCTGCGGCCAAATCCACCAGCTTGGCGATATTCGCGGCGGCAACTTTGAGGTCGGGTTCGTGGAGTGCGCGCAGTGGAACTTTGGCCTCCCGCGCCAAAGCGAGTGGGTCCAGGCCATAGGTACTGACCAGAGTGGCAAATCCGGTTAACGCAGCACTTCGGGTCATTTGGGTCATCGCAGCTCGTCCCGTCTTTACATGTATGTGGCACAAGAATACATCGCCTGAATCGGTCATACGGGTTTAATGCATTCCACTGCAACATCCACAACAACTGAAAGATGGCCATGAAAGTAGAACTGATTACTTGCGCCATGGGCGCCGAACTGAAGAACGTCAAGCTCGCTGCCCCGGTATGTCCAACCTGCTGGAATATCTGTGCAGCCAGTCTTTCATTCCCGAGTACCAGCTAGGCTGGCGCTGGAGCCCGAATGCCGTGGCCATCTGGGACAACCGCTGCACCCAGCACTACGCGGTGATGGACTATCCTACCTGCCACCGCAAGATGAACCGCGCTACCATTGTCGGCACCAGGCCGTACTGAGTGACCTTTGCCCGGTTGGCGGTCACTGACTGCCCGCCGGGCTTTTTATTTAGCCACCGATTCTCCAGCCAGCGGAGTACACCCATGTCTGTCGAGCTGACCCATAACTACGCCAACCTCGGCGATGTACGCCTGCACTATGTCACCGCGGGCAGTGGCCCGGCGCTGGTGCTGATCCATGGCTGGCCACAGAGCTGGTTCATGTGGCGCGGCATCATCCCGGCCCTGGCCGAGCATTACCGCGTCGTCGCGGTGGATATGCGCGGGCTGGGCGATTCCTCGCGGCCGTACTCCGGCTACGACACCAGCACCGTGAGCAACGACATCTGGCGCCTGATGACCGAGGTGCTCGGTGAGCAGCGCTTCCTGGTCGGCGCCCATGACTGGGGTGGCCCGGTGGCCTTCGCCCTGGCTGCGCAGCACCGTGAGGCAGTGCGCGCGATGGCCATTCTCGATGTGCCGGTGCCGGGCGATGGCACGCCGCTGGCCGGCATGGCGCGCTGGCACTATGGTTTTCATGGCGAACTGGATCTGCCCGAGGCTCTGGTCGCCGGGCGCGAGGCGCTCTATCTGAACTGGGCTTTCGACAAGGCCGGCGCCAGTCCGGCTTCGATTTCCCAGGAAGCCCGCCAGGAGTACATCCGCACCTATTCACAACCGGGTGCCATGCGCGCCGGCTTCAACTATTACCGCGCACTGCCGCAGGACGTCGAGGATCACCAGCGCTACCTGACCCAGGGCAAACTGGAGATGCCGATTCTGGTCTACGGTGGCGGCGATGCGAAAAGCGGCCGGGCCAATGCGGCGCTGGAGTCCTGGCAGCGGGTCGGCAGTGACGTCAGTGGCGGCGTCGCCGATGGCTGCGGGCACTGGATCGCCGAGGAGCGCCCGCAGTGGGTGGCCGAACGCTTCCTGGAATTCTTCGCCCGCGTGCCGGCCTGAGCCATGGCCGGTCTCGCCATGGCGATCTGGAGCGCATGAGGCGGCACTCTGTTTGCCGGCGTTGCGGCAAGCCTGACGGTGGGTGCTGTGCAGATTACCTGGCCTGTTAGCAGTCGGACCTATTGATAGGGCACTTGAACACTTTCATTTCGGGCCCGCAGCAGACGTCCATATCAGTAGTGGCGCCTGTAGGAGCGTCGCCCCGACGCGAGCTTTTGCCGTCCATCGCGGCGAGGGCGCCGCTCCTACCTCAAGGGCCGAATCTATAACGCTGTCCCGTCTGCTTCGCTTGCACTGTTCAACGGCCTGTTAAACTGCCCGCCTCAAGCGCAGCAGGTTGCGCAGTGAATTCCGCTTGTGGAGCCGCATCAATGCCCTTTACCCGCAGACAAGTGATTGCCGGCCTGGCCGGGCTGGGTGTGGCCGGGCTCGGTGCGGGTGGCGTGCGTTACTGGCTGGGCCGCTCTTCCGGGCCCGGTCACGATTACCAGCTGATCGCTGCCCCGCTGGATGTCGAACTGGTTGCCGGCCATGCAACGCCGGCCTGGGCTTACGGCGGGCAGGTGCCGGGGCTGGAGTTGCGCTGTCGGCAGGGCGAGCGTTTGCGGGTGCGCCTTATCAACCAGCTCAGCGAGCCCACCACCATTCACTGGCACGGCATTCGTCTGCCGATCGAGATGGATGGTGTGCCCTATGTCTCGCAGCTGCCGGTTTTGCCGGGTGAATATTTCGACTATTCGTTTGTTGTGCAGGATGCCGGCACCTTCTGGTATCACCCGCACTTGTCCAGCAGTGAACAGTTGGGCCGCGGTCTGGTCGGGCCGCTGATTGTCGAGGAGCGTGAGCCGGCTGGTTTTCTGCATGAACGTACCCTGGCGCTGAAGACCTGGGCGGTCGATGAGCAGGGTGCTTTCAGCGCGTTCAGCGTGCCGCGGGAAGCGGCACGCGGCGGCACGCCGGGGCGTCTGTCCACGGTGAATGGCGAGCATGCCGCGCGCATCGAGCTGCCGGCTGGGCAGGTGGTACGCCTGCGCCTGATCAATCTGGACAGCACAGTGACCTATCGGCTGAATCTGCCGGGTGCCGAGGCGCGCATCTATGCGCTGGACGGCCAGCCGGTGACGCCGCGCCAGTTGGGCAAGGACTACTGGCTGGGGCCGGGCATGCGCCTCGATCTGGCGCTGAAGGTGCCAGCAGCCGGCATCGAGCTGGCCTTGCGCAATGGACCATTGAGATTGGCAACCCTGGTCAGTCAGGCAAGTGTCGAGCCTGTGGCGGATTGGCCACCAGCCTTGCCGGCCAATCCGCTGGCGGAGCCGGATCTGGCCGTAGCCGAAACCCTGCGCTTCAACTTCGAGTGGGCCGCGGCGTTGTCGGAGAATCTCGACCAGGGCGCCGCCTACAAGCTCTGGCAGATCAATGGCCAGGCCTGGGATATCGCCGACAAGACCTGTGCCGATCGACCGATTGCACGCCTGCAGCTGGGCCGGCATTACATCTTCGAGCTGCGCAACATGACCCAGTATCAGCACCCGATACATTTGCATGGCATGGCGTTCAAGGTGCTGGATTCCGATCGCAAGACGATCATCCCGTACTTCACCGACACCTATCTGCTGGGCAAGAACGAGCGTGCCCGCATAGCGCTTGTCGCGGATAATCCGGGCATCTGGATGTTCCATTGCCATGTCATCGACCATATGGAAACCGGGCTGATGGCGGCCATCGAGGTGGCTTGATGGGCGGGCGGAGCAGGGTGGATAACGGCATAGCCTTATCCACCAATGGACTGGTGGAAAATCGCTGCGCGAGTTTTCCACCCTACGGATGGAATGGATGAAAAAGCCTCAGATCATCGACCGCTCGCGAGACGAGCATTTCATGCAACTGGCCCTGCAGCAGGCCCGGCTGGGCGCGCAACTGGGCGAGGTGCCGGTCGGCGCGCTGCTGGTACAGGCGGGTGAGGTGGTCGGTGCGGGGTACAACTGCCCGATCAGCAGTCATGACCCGAGTGCCCATGCGGAAATGGTGGCGATCCGTGCGGCGGCGCAGGGTGTGCGCAACTACCGGCTGCCGGGCAGCACTCTGTACGTCACCCTCGAACCCTGCAGCATGTGCGCCGGGTTGATCGTGCACTCGCGGATTGCCCGGGTGGTCTACGGCACCACTGAGCCGAAGGCCGGGGTGGTAGTCAGTCGTGGCGAGTTCTTTGCCCAGGATTTCCTCAACCACCGGGTGCTGGTGGAGGGCGGGGTGCTGGCCGAGGAGTGCGCGGCAGCGCTGCGTGAGTTCTTCAAGGAACGCAGGCGTAGGTTGGGTTGAGCCCCGCGAAGCCCGACATGGCAATGCCGCAGACCAGCACCATCCGCTCTTGTTGGGCTTCGGCGCTGCGCGCCTCAACCCAACCTGCCATCTGGTTTTCCAACCGCGCTACATCGGCGCCAGTTGTTCTTTCGGCGGGGTCTTGTTGATCGCCGGCTTGTGCAGGTTGCCTTCGGCGATCTGGTTGCCTTCCAGCTGGGGCTGCGTGGCCCAGCTGAGGATGTCGTAGTAGCGACGGATGTTGTTGACGAAATGCACCGGTTCGCCACCGCGGGCGTAGCCGTATTTGGTCTTGCTGTACCACTGTTTCTGCGACAGGCGCGGCAGCATCTTTTTCACATCCAGCCACTTGTCCGGGTTCAGGCCTTCCTTGTGTGCCAGTTGGCGGGCATCTTCCAGATGGCCTCCACCAATGTTGTAGGCTGCCAAGGCAAACCAGGTGCGATCCGGTTCGGCAATGCTCGCCGGGAGCAATTCCTTGACGTGAGCAAAGTACTTGGCGCCGCCGTGGATGCTCTGCTTCGGGTCCAGCCGGTTGGCTACACCCATGGCCTGAGCGGTGCGCTGGGTCAGCATCATCAGGCCGCGCACGCCGGTTTTCGAGGTGACTTCGGGCTGCCAGAGCGACTCCTGGTACCCGATCGCCGCCATCAGTCGCCAGTCGACCTGCTCCTCCTCGGCGGCTTTTCGGAAGTGCTTCTCATAGCGCGGCAGGCGCTGCTGCAGGTGCTGGGCAAAGGTGTAGGCACCCATGTAGCCGAGTTCGTCGACGTGCCCGTAGAAGCGTTCCTTGAGGCGCTGCAAGGTGCCATTCTGCTTCACCCGGTCGATGAACTTGTTGGCTTCGTCGAGCAGGCTGTCGTCATCCTGGGCGGCGACCGACCAGGCCACGCGGGCGGGTTCGCCGAAATCATAGGCGACCCGCACATTGGGGAAGTACACCTGGTTCATGGCCAGTTCGTTGGAGTCGACCAGCGTCAGGTCGATTACCCCTTCATCGACCATGCGCAGCAGGTCGATCACTTCGATGGCGTCGGACTCTTCATATTCCAGCTCGGGCATCCGGGCTTTCAGCGCCGCCAGCTGTTCGGCGTGGCTGCTGCCCTTGACTACCATGATGCGCTTGTCGAGCAGGTCCTTGGACTGGGCTGGACGCCGCTCGCCATCGCGGTAAACGACTTGCGGGGTGACCTCCAGATAGGAGTGGCTGAAGCGTGCCTGATCCTTGCGCCCCGCGGTTTCCACCAGTCCGGCGGCAGCCAGGGCTACCCCGTCAGGCTGGTTCAGGCGATCGAACAGGTCATCCAGGCTGTCGGCCATTTCGATTTTCAGGTCGACCCCCAGCGACTCGGCAAACAGCTTGCTCAGCTCGTATTCGAAGCCGGTTTCACCGTTGATATCCTGAAAATAGGTGGTCGGGCTGTTGCGGGTGACCACGCGCAACACGCCATCGTCACGGACGCGTTCCAGCGTAGGCGGGCGTGGCGCCTCCTCGCAGCCAGCCAGCAACAGGGCAGACCCCAGCGCCAGCAGGCAGATGGCCCGACGTGTCAGGCAGGTGATCTGAATAAGCATTGGCGGAGTATACGCAATGCATGGATGGCGCCATATACACCCGTTGGGTGGGCGCCCGGCCTTTCACGGGTGCCGATCGGGGGGGCTTTAGGCTAGAATGCGCAACTTTCCAGTACATCCCCCGAGGCTGTTCCGACGATGTTGATTTTGCGCGGCGCCCCCGCTCTTTCTGCCTTTCGCCATGGCAAACTGCTCGAGCAACTGACCAGCAAGGTTCCCGGTGTCACCGGGCTGTATGCCGAGTTTGCGCATTTTGCCGATCTCGCCGGCGATTTGCCTGATGCTGAACGGCAGGTGCTGGACCGGTTGCTCAGGTACGGCCCGAGTGTGCCGGTACAGGAGCCGACGGGACGCCTGTTTCTGGTGCTGCCGCGCTTCGGCACCATTTCGCCGTGGTCGAGCAAGGCCAGCGATATCGCCCGCAACTGTGGCCTGGCCAAAGTGCTGCGCCTGGAACGCGGAATTGCCTATTACGTTGCCGGCGAATTCGGCGAGGCTGACAGCCAGGCGGTTGCTGCCGTGCTGCATGACCGCATGACCCAGGTGGTGCTGGCTGACCTGCAGCAGGCAGCCGGGCTGTTCAGCCATGCTCAGCCCCGACCGCTGCGGGTGGTGGATGTACTGGGTGGTGGGCGCGCGGCGCTCGAGCAGGCCAATGCCGAGCTGGGCCTGGCGCTGGCCGAAGACGAAATCGACTATCTGGTGCAGAGCTTTGGCGAGTTGGGGCGCAATCCGCACGACATCGAACTGATGATGTTTGCCCAGGCCAACTCCGAGCACTGTCGGCACAAGATCTTCAATGCCAGCTGGGACATCGACGGCGAGAATCAGGAAAAGTCGCTGTTCGGCATGATCAAGAACACCCACGAACTGCATCGCGAAGGTGTGTTGTCAGCCTACAAGGACAATGCCGCGGTGATCGTCGGCAATGTCGCCGGGCGCTTCTATCCGAATCCGCAGACCCGCGAATACAGCGCCAGTCAGGAAGCGGTGCATATCCTGATGAAGGTGGAAACGCATAACCACCCGACGGCGATTGCACCGTTTCCGGGTGCCTCCACCGGCTCCGGTGGCGAGATCCGTGACGAAGGTGCCACCGGTCGCGGCGCCAAGCCAAAAGCCGGTCTGGTCGGTTTCAGCGTGTCCAACCTGAATATCCCGGGCTTCGTGCAGCCGTGGGAAAAGCCCTATGGCAAGCCAGAGCGCATTGTCACCGCGCTGGACATCATGCTCGATGGCCCGCTGGGTGGCGCAGCGTTCAACAACGAATTTGGCCGTCCGGCGCTGACCGGTTACTTCCGTACCTTCGAGCAGAGCATCAGCACGCCGCGTGGCGATGAAGTGCGTGGCTATCACAAGCCGATCATGCTCGCCGGCGGCATGGGCAATATCCGCGAAGACCATGTGCAGAAAGCCGAGATCAGTGTGGGCGGCAAGCTCATCGTGCTCGGTGGCCCGGCCATGCTGATCGGGCTGGGCGGGGGCGCTGCTTCCTCGATGGCCACCGGTGCCAGTTCGGCGGATCTGGATTTTGCTTCGGTACAGCGCGACAACCCGGAAATGGAACGCCGCTGTCAGGAAGTCATCGACCGCTGCTGGCAGCTGGGCGAGAACAACCCGATCAAATTCATCCATGACGTCGGTGCCGGCGGCCTGTCCAATGCCTTCCCGGAACTGGTCAACGATGCCGGTCGCGGCGGACGCTTCGAACTGCGCAACGTGCCGAATGACGAACCGGGCATGGCGCCACTGGAAATCTGGTGCAACGAGTCGCAAGAGCGCTATGTGCTGTCCGTCGATGCGGCGGACCTGGAGCAGTTCAAGGCCATCTGCGAGCGTGAGCGCTGCCCGTTTGCCGTGGTCGGCGAGGCCACAGCAGAGCCGCAGCTGACCGTGGCCGACAGTCATTTCGGCAACAACGCGGTAGATATGCCGCTCAACGTGCTGCTCGGCAAGGCCCCGCGCATGCACCGCAGCGCGGTGCGCGAAGCCGAACTGGGCGATGATTTTGTCGCCAGTCAGGTCGAGCTTGGCGAGGCAGTGTCGCGCGTGCTCAGTCACCCGGCCGTGGCCAGCAAGAACTTCCTGATCACCATCGGTGATCGCAGCATTACCGGACTGGTCGCCCGCGATCAGATGGTCGGTCCCTGGCAGGTACCAGTGGCGGATTGCGCGGTCACCGCCGCCAGTTTCGACGTGTATACCGGCGAAGCCATGGCCATGGGCGAGCGCACCCCACTGGCGCTGCTGGATGCGGCAGCTTCCGGGCGCATGGCGATCGGCGAGACGTTGACCAACATCGCCGCCGCGCGCATCGAGAAGATCTCCGACATCAAGCTGTCGGCCAACTGGATGGCGGCAGCCGGGCACCCGGGTGAAGACGCCCGCCTGTATGACACGGTGCAAGCGGTCGGCATGCAGCTGTGTCCGGAGCTGGGGATCACCATCCCGGTGGGCAAGGATTCGATGTCAATGAAGACCCGCTGGCAGGATGCGGGCGAAGACAAGAGCGTCACCTCGCCACTGTCACTGATCGTTTCCGGTTTTGCTCCGGTGACCGACATCCGTCAGACGCTGACGCCGCAACTGGTGCTGGACAAGGGCGAAACCGATCTGGTGCTGATCGACCTCGGCCGTGGGCAAAACCGCATGGGTGCCTCGATTCTGGCGCAGGTCTACAGCAAGCTCGGTCAGCAGGTGCCGGATGTCGATGACGCCGAGGACCTCAAGGCGTTTTTCGCGGTAATCCAGGGCTTGAATGCCGACAGCAAATTGCTGGCCTACCACGACCGCTCCGACGGTGGCCTGCTGGCGACCGTCCTGGAAATGGCGTTTGCCGGGCATTGCGGGCTGGACCTGTGCCTCGACCCGCTGGCGAGTGCCGGCGACGAACTTGCCGCGGTGCTGTTCAACGAAGAGCTGGGCGCGGTGATCCAGGTGCGCCAGGACGATACCGAGGAAATTCTTTCCCAGTTCAGTGCGGCGGGTCTGGGCGACTGCGTGTCGGTGGTCGGTCAGCCGGTGAATGGCGAGGATGTGAGCATTCGCTTTGCCGATGCCGTGGTGTTCAGCGCCGAGCGGCGCCTGCTGCAACGCGAGTGGAGTCAGACCAGCTACCGCATGCAGCGTCTGCGCGACAACGTGCGCTGTGCCGACCAGGAGTTCGAGGGGCTGCTCGACGAGCGCAATCCGGGGCTGTCGGTCAAGCTGTCCTTCGACGTCAATCAGGACATTGCGGCGCCCTACATCAAGACCGGTGTGCGCCCGCAGGTTGCCATCCTGCGCGAGCAGGGGGTCAACGGCCAGGTGGAAATGGCGGCGGCGTTCGACCGTGCCGGCTTCAGCGCCGTGGATGTACACATGAGTGACATTCTCAGCGGTCGCGTAGAGCTCGAACAGTTCAAGGGCATGGTGGCCTGTGGCGGCTTTTCCTACGGCGACGTGCTCGGTGCCGGCGAGGGTTGGGCCAAGTCGGTGCTGTTCAACAACCGTGCCCGCGATGCCTTCCAGACGTTCTTCGAACGCAGGGACAGCTTTGCCCTTGGCGTCTGCAACGGCTGCCAGATGATGTCCAACCTGCACGAGTTGATCCCCGGCAGCGAAGCCTGGCCGCACTTCGTGCGCAACCGCTCGGAGCAGTTCGAGGCGCGGGTGGCCATGGTCCAGGTGCAGGAGTCGGCGTCGATCTTCCTGCGCGGCATGGCCGGTTCGCGCCTGCCGATCGCCATCGCTCACGGCGAAGGGCATGCCGAGTTCGAAAGCGCCGAGGCACTGCTCGAGGCGGACCTGTCCGGCAGCGTGGCGCTGCGTTTCATCGACAACCACGGCAAGGTCACTGAAACCTATCCGGCCAACCCCAACGGGTCGCCGCGCGGGATTACCGGGCTGTGCAACAAGGATGGTCGCGTGACCATCATGATGCCGCACCCGGAACGGGTATTCCGTGCCGTGCAGAACTCCTGGCAGCCGGCGGGCTGGCAGGAAGATGGCGGCTGGCTGCGCATGTTCCGCAATGCGCGGGTGTGGGTGGAGTGACCGGCGACAGGCGCCAATGAAGCGTCCGCTCGTTCCCCCTGCCGAGGTGCTGCCCGAGGTTCGCCAGGTTCAGCCTGGCGACGTGCTGCGGCTGTGTGGCTGCGGGTATTCCGCGCAACTTCCCGACTGTCCGGCAGATTGTGTCGGTGGCTTGCGCCTGCAGGTACAGCGTCAGCAGCACCTGTTGCTGTGCCGCTGCGGTAAGTCGCGGCGCCTACCGTACTGCGATGGCAGTCATCAGCCAGAGACGCCCGGTTTCTCGAGCAGATTCCGGCGTTTTTTCGGTCTGCAGTAGTTGTCCGGGCCGTTCGCGCCCGCCCCGTTTGAGCCGAGATTGCATTTTTGTGCAGTGAATCACGCCAAGTTTGCCGTGTCAGGCTGGCGTGCACGCTGCTTTTGGTGCAGACAAGTGGTTGGCGCCAATGGATCGACGGCGGTTTGCGCGTGCCCGGAGAGTGCTAGGATTGCGCAACCCTTTCGCCCGCCCGCCCAATTCAGGCAGCCCATGCTCGAGCAAGCCTCTCCCAGCCGTGATCGACTCAAGCGCCACTTTGCCCGACGGGTCATTCACCAGGCGCGGCTGACGCTGGAAGTGTGGCAACGCCTGCAGCGTGGTTCCTGGAATGCGCTGGAAATGGGCGAGCTGGTCGAGAGCAACCTGCTGCTGCTGCGTTATGCCGAGCGTTTCGAACAGGCCGAACACCGCCAGCTGGCTCAGGGCATCCATGCCTGCCTGGTGGCCGTTGCGGAGAATCGTGGGCGACTCAACAGCGAGCTGATTGCCGGGCTCAATCTGCTGATGCAGCGCCTGTCGCGCACCGGCCTGCGGCACAATGACCAGCTTGAAGAAGTCCTGCTGCCGGCGCTGCGCAAACCCATTTATGTGGCGCTGCAGGATCATCAGCAAGCCGCGCGGCTGTGCCTGCAATTGCAGTCGTACGGCCTGCTTACGCAGGCATTTGACACCATCAATGGCTTTCGTGACGCCATGGCCGAACGACATCCCGCGGCTATCGTGCTGGACATCAACTTTGCCGGTAGCGGGTGTGGTCTGCAGCTGGCGGAACAGTTGCACAAAAGCACCACCGGAAAATTGCCGTTGCTGTTTTTCAGCCAGCAGGATGCCGATACGACTACTCGTCTGAGCGCGGTGCGCGCAGGCGGGCAGGCGTTTTTCATCGGTTCGCTGGAGGCCTCCAACCTGCTCGAACGCATCGAGCAGTTGACCTATATCGGCCATTACGAACCTTACCGGGTGCTGGTGATCGATGACTCGCTAGCCCAGGCCGCTTTCACCGAGCGCATGCTCAACAGTGCCGGCATTGTCACCCGCATCCTGACCAAGCCGGATCAGGCCATGACCGTGCTGGCCGACTTCCAGCCGGATCTGATCATCCTCGACATGTACATGCCTGGTTGCAGCGGCCCGGAGCTGGCCAAGGTGATTCGGCACAATGATCGCTATGTCAGCGTGCCGATCATCTATCTGTCGGCTGAGGACGATCTCGACAAGCAGCTGGAGGCCATGGGTGAGGGTGGCGACGATTTCCTGACCAAGCCGATCAAGCAGCGTCACCTGGTTGCCACCGTGCGCCGGAGGGTTGCCAGGGCGCGCCGCCTGCACGGGCTGATGGTGCGTGACAGCCTCAGCGGGCTGTACAACCACACGCATATCCTGCAGTTGCTCGAGGATGCCTGCCTGCGTGCGCGGCGTAGCGCGCAGCCGTTGAGCTTCGCCATGCTGGACATCGACTTCTTCAAGAAAGTCAACGATACCTACGGTCACCCCATGGGCGATCGCGTCATCAAAAGCCTCGCACTGTTTCTCAAGCAGCGCCTGCGCAAGTCCGACTTTATCGGCCGTTACGGTGGCGAGGAGTTTGCTGTGGTGCTGCCTGACACGGATGCACCCACTGCAAAGAAAGTCATCGAAGATATTCGCCAGCGCTTTGCGGAAATCCTGCATCCGGCGCAACCGCAGGATTTGTTCTGCACTTTCAGTTGCGGCATCGCCGAGCTGTATGCCGATGACGATGGCAAAGCCCTCTCCAGAAAAGCCGATCAGGCCCTGTACAGCGCCAAACAGGCCGGGCGTAACCGCACCACGGTGTTCCCCAGCTGAACCAGTGCTTGCCGGCGAGCCGGTTACTCCGGTGTTCAGCCTGCTGCCACATGGAGCAGCTTTCTGCGACGGCGGGTAGCTGACGGCTGGTTGCGAGCGCTGCTGTGCCTGGGGCCGCACGCTGGTCGGGAGGCCTGATGCTCAATCCACGACTGCAGCAACCGGCGCTGCGCTCGTAACCCGGGAGGTTGCATGTACAAGCTGTGCTTCTATGTGCCGGACAGCCATCTGCAGGCGGTCAAGCAGGCGGTATTTGCTGCCGGTGGGGGTCTGCTCGGCAACTACGACAGTTGCTGCTGGCAAACCCTGGGCCAGGGCCAGTTTCGCCCGCTGTCCGGCAGCCAGCCGTTCATTGGCCAGGCCGGCCAGCTGGAGCAGGTGGCGGAATGGAAGGTCGAGCTGGTGGTGGCGGATGAGCTGCTCGCAGCGGTGGTGCAGGCGTTGAACGCTGCCCATCCCTACGAAACGCCTGCTTTTGATGTCTGCCGGCTGGTGGATTTGCCGCTGCCGGAGTGAGCTTGTGGTCCTGCCAGATCAGGGCCTGATTTCGATCAGCGTGCCGTCCTTCACCAGATTCCAGACCTCACGCATGTCGGCATTCTTCAGGGCGATACAACCATTGGTCCAGTCGAGGGTATGGAAGTACCACTCCGGATATTCCTCATCCACCGGCGTGCCGTGCAGCATGATCATGCCGCCCGGCGCCAGGCCTTTGGCCGTGGCCGCCGCGCGGTCACGCGCGTTGGGGTAGGAAATGTGCATGGACAGGTTGTAGTTCTGGCTGGTCTTGCGCCAGTCAATCCAGTAGAAGCCTTCGGGCGTGCGATTGTCGCCCTCGCGAAACTTTGGCCCCCTGGGTTGCTTGCCCAGCGAGACCCGGTAGGACTTGAGCACTTCGCCCCGGTGCAGCAGCTGCAGCTGGTGCTCCGACTTGATTACCAGCACCTTGTCGACTGGCTTGCCGCCCAGGGTGGGGCTGGCATTGGCGCTGGCGATGGCAGCAGGGGACAGGCAGAAAACAACCAGCAGACAGCGAATAAGCAGGTACATCCGGAACCCTTCAGGCAAGCGTCAGACTTTCTTGTGAGCCGACCGCGGGGCGATCGGCTCGTTGCGCAACGGGTAGACATCGGCCAGCCGGTCAGCGAAGAAGTATTCTAAGGTACGCCCGATGGTCGGGAAAGCCAGCTCTGACCAAGGGATGTCCGCTTCGTCGAACAGCCTGACTTCCAGGCTCTCGGCACCGGCGGCAAAGTCGAGGTCGGTCAACTGGGCGCGAAACAGCATGTACACCTGGTTGATGTGTGGCAGGTCGAACAGGGTGTACAGCTGCAGGTCGTGGACCCTGGCGCAGGCTTCCTCCAGGGTTTCCCGCATGGCGGCCTCGACGATGGTCTCACCGTTTTCCATGAACCCCGCGGGCAGCGTCCACAGCCCGTATCGGGGCTGGATCGCGCGCCGGCACAGGAGGACCTGCCTGCCCCAGACGGGCAGGCAGCCGGCGACGATGCGCGGATTCTGGTAGTGAATGGTCTGGCACTGGTCACAGACATGGCGCAGGCGATTGTCGCCGTGCGGAACTTTCTGGCTGACCGGGCTGCCACACAGACTGCAATAGTTCATTCGGGCTCCTGACCGGCAAACCCTCCTGGGCCTGGTGCCGGTACTTGGCAAGGCGCTTTTGCCAGTTTGCAGCAATCTTGGCTGGCGCGTGCGTGAGGGGCTTGGGTGGTATGCCCCTTCGTGCCATGATGCCAGTTGAACAACACATTCGAGAAGATTCATGCTGGACGAGATGTTTCGCCGCATACAGGCCTATTCGCCGCAAGCCTTGGAGGTTGATCCGCGTTTCCCGGAAGCCGCAGTGCTGGTGCCGATCACCCGCAGCGAATCGCCTGAGCTGGTCCTGACGCTGCGGGCTAGCGGCTTGTCCACCCATGGTGGTGAAGTGGCCTTCCCCGGTGGCCGGCGTGATCCGGAAGACCGTGACCTGATCCATACCGCCCTGCGTGAAGCCGAAGAGGAAATTGGCCTGGCCGCCGGCCTGGTCGAGGTGGTCGGGCCGCTGACACCGCTGGTTTCCCGGCACGGGATCAAGGTGACCCCCTATGTCGGCTTCGTTCCGGACTACATGGATTACCGCCCCAACGATGGCGAGATCGCTGCCGTGTTCAATGTGCCGCTGGCGTTCTTCTGCGACGATCCGCGCGAGATGACCCACCGCATCGACTACCAGGGGCGCAGCTGGTATGTGCCGAGCTATCGCTATGGGGATTTCAAGATCTGGGGCCTGACCGCGATCATGGTGGTCGAGCTGGTCAATCTGCTGTTCGACGCGGATATACGCCTGCATCAGCCGCCAGAGTCGTTTATCAGGCTGAGTTGAAATTATTAAGAGGATGCATGCATGAAGTACCGATTGGGCAGCGCCAGTGTTGAATGCCATCCGGACAGCTGGATTGCCCCCGGCGCCAGTGTGATCGGCAAGGTGCGCCTGGAGGCGGGCGCGAGCGTCTGGTTCGGCGCGGTGCTGCGTGGCGACAACGAGCTGATCCATATCGGCGAGGACAGCAACGTGCAGGACGGGACGGTGATGCATACCGACATGGGCAGCCCGCTGACCATCGGCAAGGGCGTGACTATCGGCCACAACGCCATGCTGCATGGCTGCACGGTCGGCGATTACTCGCTGATCGGCATCAATGCGGTGATTCTCAATGGCGCCAGGATCGGCAAGAACTGCATCATCGGCGCCAATGCACTGGTCGCCGAGGGCAAGGAAATCCCCGATGGCAGCCTGGTGGTCGGTTCTCCCGGCAAAGTGGTGCGCGAGCTTGGCGAGCCGCAGAAGCTGATGCTCAGGGCGAGTGCCGAACACTACGTGCAGAATGCCCGGCGCTATGCCCGCGACCTGGCGGAACAGGCAGACTGATGCAGCAGGAGCTACCGGTCGCCTCGCCCTGCGTGCAGGTCTGTGCGCTGGACGAGGCCGATGTCTGTATCGGCTGCCAGCGCACGGCCGATGAAATCACGCGCTGGGGACTCATGCAGGATGACGAGCGGCGTGCCGTCCTGCAGCGCTGTCGCCAGCGTGCAGAAGCCAGCGGGAGCTTTTTGCGAGCGCCGTAGGTTCTGTTGGCGTTTGCGTGCGTCGCTGAGCGGCCGTCGATAGAGCCAACCCTTCCATCCGGTGCTGGCTGCAGTGCCGGAAACACTTTCAGGCTGAGGAGCATCCGTATGTTGCGTATTGGAACCCCCTTGTCACCCACCGCGACCCGGGTCCTGCTGTGCGGTGCTGGCGAGCTGGGCAAGGAGGTGGTGATCGAACTGCAGCGCCTGGGCTGCGAGGTGATTGCCGTGGACCGCTATGCCAACGCCCCGGCCATGCAGGTGGCGCATCGCAGCCATGTGCTCAACATGCTCGACGGTCAGGCCTTGCGTGCGGTGATCGAGCAGGAAAATCCGCATTACATCGTGCCGGAGATCGAGGCGATTGCCACCGATACCCTGCTGGCTCTGGAGGCCGAAGGTTTTACGGTGATCCCCACGGCGCGGGCGGCCAGTCTGACCATGAATCGCGAAGGCATCCGGCGCTTGGCGGCAGAAGACCTCGGTCTGCCGACCTCGCCCTATTACTTCGCCGACACTTACGACGAGTATGCAACTGCTGCGCAGAGCCTCGGTTATCCGTGTGTGGTCAAGCCGATCATGAGCTCCTCCGGCAAGGGCCAGTCGGTGCTGAGGTCGGCTGCCGATCTGCGCGGGGCCTGGGACTATGCCCAGGAAGGCGGCCGGGCCGGCAAGGGGCGGGTGATCGTTGAAGGCTTCATCGACTTCGATTATGAAATTACCCTGCTCACCGTGCGGCATGCCGGCGGTACCACCTTCTGTGCGCCGGTCGGGCACCGTCAGGTGCGTGGTGATTATCACGAGTCCTGGCAGCCGCAGGTCATGAATGCCGATGCCCTGGCCGAGTCCGAGCGCATCGCGCGCGCAGTCACCGAGGCGCTCGGCGGGCGCGGGCTGTTTGGTGTCGAGCTGTTCGTCAAGGACGAGCAGGTCTGGTTCAGCGAAGTTTCACCGCGTCCGCATGACACCGGGCTGGTCACGCTGATTTCGCAGGACCTGTCGGAGTTTGCCCTGCATGCGCGCGCTATCCTCGGCTTGCCGGTACCGCATGTGCGCCAGTTCGGCCCATCCGCTTCGGCGGTGATCCTGGTGGAAGGCGAGTCCCGTGCGGTCAGCTTCGGCAACCTGCAGGCGGCCCTGGCCGAGCAGGACACAGCGCTGCGGCTGTTCGGCAAGCCGGAGGTCAGTGGCCAGCGCCGCATGGGCGTGGCACTGGCCCGGGATGAATCGATCGAGCAGGCTCGGCAGAAAGCCTGTCGGGTAGCGCGGGCGGTGCAGGTCGAGCTGTGATCCGCCTGGCGACGCTTGGCTGGTGGCTGTTGTTGCTGATTCTGCTACCGGTTTTGCTGGTACAGGCTGTGTGTGCCCGGCGCCGGGCGATCCGGCTCGAGCCGGCGGCTGGTGCGCAGGCCGGCATGGCGGGGCAAGGGTGCGGCGAACCGCTGCGCGTGCTGTTGCTGGGTGAGTCCACGGTGGCGGGTGTGGGGGTGACCAGTCAGCAGGAGGCGCTGGCGGGCCAGTTCGCCGCGCAGTTGGCCCGGCGGATCAGGCGGCCGGTGGCCTGGCAGGCGCTGGGTGAAAACGGCATAGCCGCCACGCAAGCCTGTGAACGCCTGCTGCCGCAGGTGGCGGATCGGCAGTTCGATCTGGTGCTACTGGTGTTTGGCGTCAACGACACCACGCATTTCACGTCACGCCGGCGCTGGCAGACGGCACTGGCGACGCTGGCGCAGCCTTTCAGTGGCCCGGAATGCATGGTGGCGTTCACTGCCGTGCCGCCAATCCAGCATTTCTCCGCGCTGCCCTGGCTGTTGCGCCGCCTGCTGGGCTGGCGGGCGGCACTGCTCGACCGGCACATGGCTGAAGTGGCGGCGCAACTGGGGGCAGAGCATTGCCGGGTGGCGCTGGAATTTACCCCGGGATATCTGGCAGTGGATGGTTATCACCCTTCTGTCCGTGGCTACCAGGTCTGGGCCGAAGGTTTGTGCGAGTTACTCGGCGGGCGTTTTTGCGACTGAGCGTTTGCCGGCCTTCCAGGCCCGTACGCGGGTAACACGGCTTTCGTTGGCTTCCAGGATCTCCAGGCGGTAGGGGCCGATCTGCAGGCAGACACTGCTCTCCGGAATGCTTTCGAGTGCTTCGGTCACCAGCCCGTTAAGGGTTTTCGGGCCATCGCAGGGCAGCTGCCAGTCCAGTTGGCGGTTGAGGTCGCGCAGGTTGATTGCGCCTTCAATGATGAAGGTGTCGTCGCCCTGGGGGGCAATCTCGCCGGGTTGTGACGGGTCCTGCACGGTGAATTCACCGACGATCTCTTCAAGAATATCTTCCAGGGTGGCAACCCCGATGACTTCGCCATACTCGTCGACGACGATGCCGATGCGGCGTTTCTGCTTCTGGAAGTTGATCAGCTGGGTCGACAGCGGAGTGCTTTCCGGCACGAAGTACGGTGGTTTGCAGGCTGCCAGCAGGTCATCCTTGGTCAGCTGGTTCTGGGCCAGCAGGCGGGCGATCTGGCGCATGTGCACCACGCCTTCGATCTGGTTGATGTCGCCACGAAACACCGGCAGGCGGGTGTGCGAAGAGGTGCGCAGCAGCTCAATGATCGCTTCCAGCGGGTCGTCCAGGTCGATCCCGCAGACCTCGTTGCGCGGGATCATGATGTCGTTGACGGTGACCGTTTCCAGATCCAGTACGCTGAGCAGCATGTTCTGCCGGTTGACCGGTAGGTGTCCGGACGAGTCGCGCAGCACGCTGCGCAACTCATCGGTGGTCAGGTTGTCATTGTGCTTGCTGGACGGGTCAAGGCCGAACAGGCGCAGCAGGCCGTTACTGATGCCGTTGAGCAGCCAGACCAGCGGATAAATAAGCTTGAGTAACAGCGAGAGGGGCAGGCTGACCGGATACGCCACCGCCTCCGGGCGCAGGGCTGCAAGGGTCTTGGGGGCAATTTCACCGAAGATCAGCAGTATGAAGGTGAGCAGGAGGGTGGCGATGGCGACCCCGGTATCGCCCCAGAGCTGCAATGCCAGAACGGTGGCCAGCGATGACGCCAGGATGTTGGCAAAGGTATTGCCGATCAGGATGGTGCCGAGGAGTCGGTCCGGACGACTCAGCAGCGCGCTGACGCGCTTGGCGCCATGGTGGCCCTGTTTGCTCAGGTGCCGCAGGCGGTAGCGGTTGAGGCTGAGAATGCCGGTTTCCGAGCTGGAAAAGAACGCCGAGCAAATGATCAGGAAAATCAGCAGGCCGATCAGGTAGCCAGGGTGTAACTCATCCACGGTATTGGCCTAGATATGCAGAATGAATTCGCGAACCAGCTTGCTGCCGAAGTAGGCCAGCATCAGCAGGCAGAAGCCGGCGAGGGTCCAGCGGATGGCTTTATGGCCGCGCCAGCCAAGTTGCTGGCGTCCCCACAACAGCACACCGAACACCACCCAGGCAAAGCAGGAGAGCAGGGTCTTGTGGGCCAGGTGCTGGGCCAGCAGGTCTTCGACAAACAGCCAGCCGGAGAGCAGGGAAAGCGAAAGCAGCCCCCAGCCGGCCCAGAGAAAGCCGAACAGCAGACTTTCCATGGTCTGCAGCGGTGGAAAGTTTCTGATCAGGCCGGACGGGTGCTTGTGCTTGAGTTGATGATCCTGAACCAACAGCAGCAACGCCTGGAACACGGCGATGGTGAGCAGGCCATAGGCCAGGATCGAGAGCACGATGTGCGCCAGAATGCCGGGTTGTTCGTTGATCGGCTCGCTGGTGCCGGATGGCGCAAACTGGGCCAGCAATACCGTCAGCAGGCCCAGCGGGAAAAGCAGCAGCAGCAGGTTCTCAACCGGCATGCGCTGATAGGCCAGCAGGGTCAGCAGAATGACCGCGGCGGCGATCAGGCTCGAAGCATTGAAAAAGTTGAGCGCCAGGCCGTCGGGAGTAATCAGTTGCAGATACAGGCACAGCACCTGCACGGCCAGCGCTGAAACACCCAGGCCGGCGAGGCGGAGGCGATCGGGCGCGTTGCGCCGGAGCAGCTGGGCACCCTGGTAGGCAGTGGCGGCGGCATACAGGCTGGCGGCTAGCAGGCTGGAATAAAGAGGAGGCATAAGTCCGGGGTGGTGCGTTGTAAAGAGCCTCAGTGTGGCATACATCCTGCCGCTCACGAAAGACCGCCGGCGGTGTTGGCGCCTGCGGCTCTTGGGTATACTTGCGGCTTTGCCGTAGTTCCGCTCGCTAAGGAGCCCGCATGTTCGACAATCTCACAGATCGCCTGTCGCAGACCCTGCGCCATGTCACGGGCAAGGCCAAGCTCAGCGAAGACAACATCAAGGAAACCCTGCGTGAAGTGCGCATGGCCCTGCTCGAGGCCGATGTGGCACTGCCGGTGGTCAAGGATTTCGTCAACAGCGTCAGGGAGCGCGCCGTCGGTACCGAGGTATCGAAAAGCCTGACCCCGGGACAGGCCTTCGTAAAGATCGTGCGGGCAGAGCTCGAGCAGCTGATGGGGGCCGCCAACGAAGACCTGCAACTGAATGCCACGCCGCCGGCGGTGATCCTGATGGCCGGTCTGCAGGGTGCCGGCAAGACCACTACGGTCGGCAAGCTGGCGCGCTTCCTCAGGGAGCGCAAGAAGAAAAGCGTGATGGTGGTTTCTGCGGACATTTACCGTCCGGCGGCGATCAAGCAGCTGGAAACCCTGGCCGCCGAAGTGGGCGTCACCTTCTTCCCGTCCGATCTGAACCAGCAACCGGTAGCCATTGCCGAGGCGGCGATTCGCGAGGCGAAGCTGCAGTTCATCGACGTAGTGCTGGTCGATACCGCCGGTCGCCTGCATATAGATGCCGAGATGATGGGCGAGATCCAGGCGTTGCATGCCGCCATCAAGCCGATCGAGACGCTGTTCGTGGTCGACGCCATGACCGGTCAGGATGCCGCCAATACCGCCAAGGCCTTCAACGAGGCGCTGCCGCTGACCGGGGTGATCCTGACCAAGGTTGACGGCGATGCGCGGGGTGGTGCCGCCCTGTCGGTGCGGGCGATCACCGGCAAGCCAATCAAGTTTCTCGGCATGGGCGAGAAGAGCGATGCGCTCGATCCGTTCCATCCTGACCGGATCGCCTCGCGCATTCTGGGCATGGGTGACGTGCTCAGCCTGATCGAGCAGGCTGAGCAGTCGCTGGATCGCGACAAGGCCGAGAAACTCACGAAAAAGCTGAAAAAGGGCAAGGGCTTCGATCTGGAAGACTTCCGTGATCAGCTGCAGCAGATGAAGAACATGGGCGGTCTGGGCGGCCTGATGGACAAGTTGCCGATGATGGGCGGCGTCAATCTGGCACAGATGGGCAATGCTCAGGGGGCTGCAGAGAAGCAGTTCAAGCAGATGGAAGCGATCATCAACTCCATGACGCCGCTGGAGCGGCGTGACCCGGAAGTCATCAGTGGTTCGCGCAAGCGGCGCATCGCCATGGGCTCCGGCACCCAGGTGCAGGATGTCGGCAAGCTGATCAAGCAGCACAAGCAGATGCAGAAAATGATGAAGAAATTCACCGCCAAGGGCGGCATGGCCAAGATGATGCGCGGCATGGGCGGCATGCTTCCGGGAGGTGGCATGCCGAAGCTGTAAAGCTGGTTTCAGATGGCTGGCAGGAAAAAGAGCTTTGCATCCGGCGGCATAATCCTTAAACTACGCGCCCTTTCGGGGCCCTCAAGCCTCGGCGAATATCCCGCTAGCAAAGCACTGACTATAGGAACGAAGCCCAATGCTAACCATCCGTCTTGCCCGTGGTGGCTCCAAAAAGCGCCCTTTTTACCATATCTCCGTGACCGATAGCCGCAATGCGCGCGATGGTCGTTTTAAAGAGCGTGTTGGGTTCTTCAACCCGGTTGCTGCTGGTGCTGAAGTGCGCCTGTCGGTCAATCAGGAGCGTGTGAGCTACTGGCTGAGCCAAGGCGCACAGCTCTCGGAGCGCGTTGCTCAGCTGTTGAAGGAAGCGGCCAAGGCTGCTGCCTAAGCACTTTATGAGCGCATCGCCTGCAGCTGCCGAGGATCTGATCGTTCTCGGCAAGATTTACAGTGTGCACGGCGTGCGTGGTGAGGTGAAGGTCTATTCCTTTACCGACCCGATTGACAACCTGCTCGACTATCCGCGCTGGACACTCAGGCGTGATGGTGAAAGCCGGCAGGTTGATCTCGCCAGTGGCCGCCCGCAAGGCAAGTTTCTGGTAGCAAAGATCAAGGGACTTGATGACCGCGAAGAAGCTCGCAGCTTCGCGGGCTTTGACATTTGCGTGCCGCGCAGCCTGCTGCCGGCGCTGGATGACGGCGAGTTCTACTGGTATCAGTTGCAAGGCTTGAAGGTCATTGACCTGCAGGGGCAGTTGCTCGGCAAGGTCGACCACCTGCTGGAAACCGGTGCCAACGATGTCATGGTGGTCAAGCCGTGTGCCGGCAGCCTGGATGACCGCGAGCGGCTGCTGCCCTATACAGGGCAGTGCGTGCAAGCGGTTGACCTGCAGGCAGGGGAGATTCGCGTCGACTGGGATGCGGATTTCTGAGCGGCATGAAAAGCCTGCAGGTTGAAGTCATCAGCATCTTTCCGGAGATGTTTGCGGCCATCAGCGAGTACGGTATTACCAGTCGTGCGGTGAAGCAGGGGTTGCTGCGGTTGACCTGCCGCAATCCGCGCAGCTACACCGAAGACCGGCACCAGACCGTGGATGATCGTCCGTTTGGCGGCGGCCCCGGGATGGTGATGAAGATCGAGCCGCTGGAGCGCGCGCTGGCAGATGCCAGGCAGGCTGCAGGGGCAAAGGCGAAGGTGATCTACCTGTCGCCACAAGGACGCCGTTTGACGCAGGCGGCCGTCCGTGAGCTGGCAAGCGAGGATGCTTTGATCCTGATTGCCGGACGTTATGAAGGCATTGATGAGCGCTTTATTGAAGCGCATGTCGATGAGGAATGGTCGATTGGCGATTACGTGTTGTCCGGCGGTGAGCTGCCGGCAATGGTGCTGATTGATGCAGTAACGCGGTTGCTTCCGGGGGCCCTGGGCCACGCGGACTCCGCTGAGGAGGACTCCTTTACGGATGGCCTGCTCGATTGCCCGCACTACACCCGACCCGAGGTGTATGCAGGCAAGCGTGTTCCTGATGTGCTGCTCAGTGGCAATCATGAACATATCCGGCGCTGGCGCCTGCAGCAGTCCCTGGGACGTACCTGCGAACGCCGTGCTGATCTTCTGGATAGCCGCTCGCTTTCTGGAGAAGAACAAAAGCTGCTGGCGGAATACCTTCGCCAGCGGGACGATAGTTAACGTATCGATGGCAGGCCGCGCCTGTCTTAGGAGCACAGCATGACCAACAAGATCATTCAGCAGATCGAAGCTGAGCAGATGAGCAAAGTGATTCCTCCTTTTGCCCCGGGTGACACTGTCATCGTTCAGGTAAAAGTGAAGGAAGGCGACCGTCAGCGTCTGCAGGCGTTCGAAGGCGTGGTAATCGCCAAGCGTAACCGTGGCCTGAACAGCGCCTTCACTGTGCGCAAGATCTCCAACGGTGTTGGCGTGGAGCGTACTTTCCAGACTTACTCGCCGCTGGTTGACAGCCTCGCCGTCAAGCGTCGCGGTGACGTACGCAAGGCCAAGCTGTACTACCTCCGCGAACTGTCCGGCAAGGCAGCACGCATCAAGGAGAAGCTGGTTTAAGCCGCTTCCCCTGGTCCAGAAAAGCAGCCTCCGGGCTGCTTTTTTTATGTCCTGGATCCGGCAGCGCCGGGCTCAGGGAATGCTGCGCTGGTCGTTGAGTGCCAGCCAGCCGCGGCAGATGCGGTAAACCACCCAGACGGTCAGGCCGATGAGGATGGCGATGGTCAGCGGCAGGCCGATCACGGTGAACGCCAGCACCACGGCTAGCAATAGCCACAACAAGGCGAACCAGAACGTGCGGATCTGCCAGTCGAAATGGCTTTCCAGCCAGCTGCCGCGGGTTTCACTGCGTTTGGCGTAGTTGAGAATCACCGCAAGGATGGATGGCAGGCTGCCGAGGAAAGAACCAACGATTGTGGCACTACCGACGATCCCCGTGATGATGGCAAAGGCATGCAGGGCATAAATGATGTGGGTGAGGGTGATCAGGCTGGTGTCGGGGGCTGGCGTGTCCAGCGGGTTCTCGTGCATGTGCGCCTCGTTTGCTGGGTTCAGGTTGACGGTTGCGCGGTTGCGGCCGGAGTGAGTCGGCTGAGCAAGATTCTGGTGCAGGGCCATGACCCTGTGAAAGACTGTCGCCACCAAGCTGATTGTGCAGTGCCTTCATGACTCCATGTGCTCATTCTTGTATCGACGAGTTTCTCGACAGCCTCTGGCTGGAAAAGGGGCTGTCGGCGCATAGCCGCGATGCTTACCGCTCGGATCTGGAACTGTTCAATGCCTGGCTCCTCGAACGTGGTCTGGAATTGCCCGGCGCCGGCCGTGAAATCATTCTCGATCACCTGGCTTGGCGCCTGCAGGGTGGCTACAAGGCGCGTTCGACGGCACGCTTTCTGTCTGCCTTGCGCGGCTTCTACCGCTATCTGCTGCGCCAGGGACGTATCGCCGAAGATCCGACCCTGCAGGTCTCCATGCCGCAAATCGGCCGGCCGTTGCCCAAGTCGCTGAGCGAGGCCGATGTCGACGCACTGCTGATGGCGCCAGAGGTTGCCGAGCTGCTGGGCCTGCGTGACCGCGCCATGCTGGAAGTCCTCTACGCCTGCGGCTTGCGGGTAACCGAACTGATTTCGCTGAGCCTGGAACAGGTCAACCTGCGCCAGGGGGTGCTGCGGGTGTTTGGCAAGGGCAGCAAGGAGCGCCTGGTGCCGCTGGGCGAGGAGGCGATCGCCTGGCTGCAGCGTTATCTGCAGGAGGCGCGTCCGCAGTTGCTGGGGGGCAAGCCGAGCGACGTGCTGTTTCCCAGCCAGCGCGGTGAGCAGATGACCCGGCAGGCCTTCTGGCACCGCATCAAGCTGCATGCGCAGGTAGCCGGAATCGCCAAGGTGCTTTCCCCGCACACGCTGCGGCATGCTTTCGCCACTCATCTGCTTAACCACGGTGCCGATTTGCGCGTGGTGCAGATGCTGCTCGGGCACAGCGACCTGTCGACCACCCAGATCTATACCCACGTCGCCCGCGCGCGTCTGCAGGACCTGCATGCCCGTCATCACCCGCGTGGCTGACCTGTAATCTGCCGTAACCATCTGCCGGGAACCACGGCAGGGTTTTGGGTGCTGGTGTGGTAGGCTTTGCGGCTCAATCAGAGGAGTTTTTCATGCGTTTTCTACCCCTGTTTGCCGGCCTGGCGCTGGCGTTTTCCACCGCAATCGTCCATGCCGCAGATCCGGACCAGGCCATTCGAAAAACCCTCAAGACCATCCAGCCAGACCTGCCGATCGAGGCCATTGCCGAGAGTGCCATGCCCGGTTTGTTCCAGGTCCAGCTCAAGGGTGGGCGTCTGTTGTACGCCAGTGCCGACGGGCAGTTCCTGCTGCAGGGCAATCTCTATCAGATGCAGGACGGCGATGTCGTCAACCTGACCGAAAAGCATGCCAGCACGGCGATTGCGCAAATGCTGGAAAAGGTTCCGGTTGCCGAGATGGTGGTGTTTGCCCCGGAAAAGCCGAAAACCCACATTACCGTTTTCACCGACACCGACTGCGGCTACTGCCAGAAACTGCACGCCGAAGTGCCCGAACTGAACCGCCTGGGTATCGAGGTTCGCTACATGGCCTTCCCGCGCCAGGGGATCGACAGCCACGGCTACAACACCCTGGTCAGCGTCTGGTGCAGCAAGGATCGCCAGGCGGCAATGAATCTGGCCAAGGCGCGCAAGGAAGTGCCGGCGGCCACCTGTGACAATCCGGTGGCCAAACAGTACGAACTGGGCCAGATGATCGGGGTCAATGGCACACCGGCGATTGTCCTCGCCGATGGGCAGCTGATCCCCGGCTACCAGCCGGCTCGAGAGCTCGCCGAGTTGGCCTTGAAGGCCAAATAACACGTGCCTTGGCGCCGATTTGACGTAAAATCGCCGGCTTCGTAATGTGCAGACCTTCAATCAGCGGCCGGGCATTGCCCGGCCGCTTCGTGCAGAGATGATGGAGAGCTTCAGCGTGAAACCGGTCAAAGTGGGCATCTGTGGTCTGGGTACCGTCGGCGGTGGTACTTACAATGTACTCAAGCGCAATGCCGGGGAGATTGCCCGCCGTGCCGGGCGTGGTATCGAGGTTGCGCAGATTGCTGCCCGCCGACCCAATTCGCGTTGCGATACTTCCGGCACGCCGGTCACCGCTGACGTTTTTGCGGTGGTCAATAATCCCGAGGTCGACATCGTCATCGAGTTGATTGGTGGCTACACGGTGGCCCGCGAAGTGGTCATGCAAGCCATCGAGAATGGCAAGCATGTGGTGACGGCCAACAAGGCGCTGATTGCCGTACACGGCAACGAAATCTTCGCCAGGGCGCGCGATAAGGGCGTGATCGTCGCTTTCGAGGCCGCCGTGGCCGGCGGCATCCCGGTGATCAAGGCGATTCGCGAGGGGCTGTCGGCCAATCGCATCAACTGGCTGGCCGGGATCATCAACGGGACCGGCAACTTCATCCTCAGCGAGATGCGTGAAAAAGGCCGGGCCTTTGCCGATGTGCTCAAGGAAGCCCAGGCGCTCGGCTATGCCGAAGCCGATCCGACCTTCGACGTCGAGGGCATCGATGCCGCGCACAAGCTGACCATCCTGGCGTCCATCGCGTTCGGCATTCCGCTGCAATTCGACAAGGCCTACACCGAAGGCATCACCCGGCTGACCAGCGCCGATGTGACCTATGCCGAAGCATTGGGTTATCGCATCAAGCACCTGGGCGTGGCGCGCCGCACCGACAAGGGCATCGAGTTGCGCGTGCATCCGACGCTGATTCCGGCCGACCGTCTGATCGCCAATGTGAATGGCGTGATGAATGCGGTGATGGTGAATGGCGATGCTGCCGGCTCGACCCTGTATTACGGTGCCGGCGCCGGCATGGAGCCGACGGCTTCCTCGGTGGTCGCCGATCTGGTCGATGTGGTGCGGGCAATGACCACCGATCCGGAGAATCGCGTACCGCATCTGGCGTTTCAGCCCGACGAGCTGTCCGACCACCCGATCCTGCCGATTGCCCAGTGCGAGAGCGCCTACTATCTGCGCGTGCAGGCCAAGGATCACCCGGGCGTGCTGGCGCAGGTGGCGAGCATCCTGTCCGAGCGCGGCATCAATATCGAGTCGGTGATGCAGAAGGAAGCCGAAGAACACGATGGCCTGGTGCCGATGATCCTGCTGACCCACCGGGTGGCCGAGCAGCGCATGGACGATGCGATTGCGGCCCTGGAAGCTCTCGATGACGTGGCCGGCCAGGTCATGCGGATCCGTGTTGAGCAACTGGCTTAAGTACTAAATCAGGAAAGGCGAACAGCATGCGTTATATCAGTACCCGTGGCCAGGCACCGGCCCTGAATTTCGAAGATGTCGTGCTGGCCGGCCTGGCCAGCGATGGCGGCCTGTACGTGCCGGAAAACCTGCCGCGCTTTACCCAGGAGGAAATTGCTTCCTGGGCCGGGCTGCCCTATCACGAGCTGGCTTTCCGGGTGATGCGCCCGTTCGTTGCCGGCAGCATCCCGGACGCCGACTTCAAGAAGATTCTCGAAGAGACCTACGCGGTATTTGCCCACAGCGCGGTGGCGCCGCTGCGCCAGCTGAACGGCAACGAGTGGGTGCTCGAGCTGTTCCACGGCCCGACCCTGGCGTTCAAGGACTTCGCCCTGCAGCTGCTCGGTCGCCTGCTCGACTACCTGCTGGCGCGGCGCAACGAGCGCGTGGTGATCCTCGGCGCCACCTCCGGCGATACCGGCTCGGCGGCGATCGAAGGCTGCAAGGCCTGTGACAATGTCGACATTTTCATCATGCACCCGCACAACCGCGTGTCCGAGGTGCAGCGCCGGCAGATGACCACCATCCTCGGCGACAACATCCACAACCTCGCCATCGAAGGCAACTTCGATGACTGCCAGGAGATGGTCAAGGCCAGCTTCGCCGACCAGGGCTTCCTCAAGGGCACCCGGCTAGTGGCGGTCAACTCGATCAACTGGGCGCGGATCATGGCCCAGATCGTCTACTACTTCCACGCGGCCCTGCAGCTTGGCGGTCCGGCGCGCTCCATCGCCTTCTCGGTGCCGACCGGCAACTTCGGCGACATCTTCGCCGGCTACCTGGCACGCAACATGGGCCTGCCGATCAGCCAGCTGATCGTCGCGACCAACCGCAATGACATCCTGCACCGCTTCATGAGCGGCAATCAGTACGTCAAGGACACCCTGCACCCGACCCTGTCGCCGTCAATGGACATCATGGTCTCGTCGAACTTCGAGCGCCTGCTGTTCGACCTGCACGGCCGCAATGGCGCCGCCATCGCCCAGTTGATGGAGACCTTCAAGCAGGGCGGCGGCTTCAGCGTCGAGCAGGACCGCTGGACCGAGGCGCGCAAGCTGTTCGATTCGCTGGCCGTCAGCGACGAAGAGACCTGCCAGACCATCGCCCAGGTGTATGCCGAGTGTGGCGAGCTGCTCGACCCGCATACCGCGATCGGCGTGAAGGCCGCCCGCGAGTGCCGGCGCAACCTGGCCACGCCCATGGTCATCCTCGGTACCGCACACCCGGTCAAGTTCCCGGAAGCGGTGGAGCAGGCCGGGATTGGCAAGGCTCCCGAGTTGCCGCCACATCTGGCCGATCTGTTCCAGCGGCCGGAGCGCTTCAGCGTGCTGGCCAATGACCTGCAAGCCGTGCAGGGCTTTGTCGCGGCCCACGGTAACCGCGGCAAGCCGCTCTAGGTTCGGTTGTTCAATGCAAAGGCCAGTTACCCTTGCGGGGCTGGCCTTTTTTCATGCGGCAGTGGACCCGCCGGCCAGGCCGTGCAAACTGGGGCAGACTGAAATCGGGAGAGCCGTTCATGTGTGACACTCTGGTCCTGCGCCAGCAGGGCGTCAGCTGGCTGGCAAAGAACAGCGACCGCGAGGCGGCCGAGCCGCAGCGGCTGATCCGCCTGCCAGCCGTGCGCGGCGATACGGCGCGGCAGGTACGGGCAACCTATGTCGAGGTAGCCCAGACGGCGGATCGGCATGCGGTCATTCTCAGTCAGCCGAGCTGGATCTGGGGCGCCGAGATGGGCGTCAACGAACACGGCCTGGCGATCGGCAACGAGGCGGTATTCACCCGGCTGACCGCGAAAAAGGGCGAGGCGCTGCTCGGCATGGACCTGCTGCGCCTGGCACTCGAGCGCGCCGCAACTGCGCGCGAGGGTATCGCGGTGCTCACCGAGCAGCTGCAGCGTTACGGGCAGGCGGGGGCCGGCGGCTACCGCGACAAGCAGTTCCGCTATGACAGCAGTTTCCTGCTGGCTGACCCGAACGAGGCCTGGGTGCTGGAAACCGCGGGCAAGCTGTGGGCGGCCAAGCGGGTGGAACGCTGGGCGATTTCCAATGCCCTGAGCCTGGGGTGCGAGTTCGACCTGAGCAGCCCGGACTTGCCGGGTGAGGCCCGGCGCCTGGGCTGCTGGAATGGCCGGGGGGACTTTCACTTTGCCCGCGCCTTCGATACGCGCCTGCTGCCCTGGATTGGTGGTGCGCATCAGCGCCGGGCGCTGAACCAGCAGTTTCTCTCGAGCTGTCCGGCCACTGCTGGCTGGGGCGAACTGGCCGCTGCCTTGCGCAATCATGGATCCCGGCATGACGATTTCGAACGGCATAACAACCGGCAGGTGTGCATGCACGCCGGGCGCATCTGGCGGCCCTCGCAAACCACCGCCAGCCTGATTGCCCGGCTGGCGGCGGATGGGCCGCGCATGGCGGCGACTGCCACGTCCGCGCCCTGCATGAGCCTGTTCCAGCCGCTGGGCTTTGCCGAGGGTGCGGGTGCCGATTTGCTCAGTGCTGCCGCGCAGCCACTGGAACAAAGCCGCTGGTGGCGCTTCGAGTCGGTGCATAGGCGGGCGCTGGGTGATGCGGAGTTTCGTCAGGCGCTGCAAGCCAGTCGCGATCTGCTGGAGCCGCGCCTGCTGGAGCAGCTGCAACTGACCGAACCGGACTGGCCGCGGCTGCAGCAGGAGGCGCAGGACTGGCATCGGCACTGGCAGCAGCTTGCTGAAGCCAGGCCGCCGGTGCTCAATCGCTGGTGGCAGCGCCAGGCGCAACTGTGACCGGGCCGGCAACCGGCTTGTCAAAGCGGCGATGCCTTCGTAAGGTGCAGAGAGTCAGACAAGGAAACCAAGAATGAGCGATTTGCAGGAGTTGATTGATAACAATGCCCGCTGGGCCGAGTCGATCAAGGAAGAAGATCCGCAGTTTTTCGCCAAACTGGCCAGCCAGCAGGTTCCCGAGTTTCTCTGGATTGGTTGCTCGGATGCGCGGGTGCCGGCAAACGAGATCGTCGGTCTGTTACCCGGTGATCTGTTTGTCCATCGCAACGTGGCGAATGTGGTGCTGCATACGGATCTCAACTGTCTCTCCGTTATCCAGTACGCGGTGGACGTGCTCAAGGTAAAGCATATTCTGGTGACCGGGCACTATGGTTGTGGTGGCGTTCGCGCCTCCATGCAGGATGTTCAGCTGGGCTTGATTGATGGCTGGATCAGATCGATTCGCGACCTGTATTACGAGCATCGGGATCATCTGTCCCAGTTGCCTGACGAGGAGTCGCGGGTTGACCGTCTCTGCGAGTTGAACGTGATTCAGCAAGTAGCCAACGTCAGTCACACCACGATCATACAAAATGCCTGGCAGCGCGGTCAGTCGCTGTCGATTCACGGCTGCATCTACAGCATCAAGAACGGCATCTGGAAAAGTCTCAACGTCACCATCGACAGCATCAATCAGGTTCCGTCGCAGTACCGCCTGCGCGCGCCATGACCCTGTTGCGTGCGACCTCCAGCGGCTCAGGCCTGGCATGGACGGGTCTGGTGCTGGCGAGCCTGTTCTGGGCCGGTAATGCCCTTGTTGCGCGTGCTTTTCATCAGGTCATACCGCCGATGAGCCTGGCCTTCTGGCGCTGGGTGTTGGCCCTGATCCTGTTGTTGCCGTTTATCGCTCGACCGCTATGGCGGCAGCGCGAGTTGCTGCGCAAAGCCTGGTGGCAGCTACTGATACTGGCCGCCCTGTCGATTGCCGGCTATAGCGCCATGCTCTACCAGGCAGCGCAGACCACTACGGCGATCAACATGACGTTGCTCAATACCTGTTTGCCGCTGGTGTTGTTTCTGGGGGCTGGAATCATGCTCGGCGAGTGGCCTGAGCGGCGCGCCTGGTGGGGCATGCTGCTGGCTGCGGGTGGTTTGCTGGTCCTGATCAGCAGCGGCAGCTGGAATAATCTGCTGGCCCTGCAGTTCACCCGTGGCGACCTGTGGATAATGCTGTCGATTGCGGATTGGGCGCTGTATTCGCTGTTGCTGCGGCGCTGGTCGGCCAGCCTGGCTGGGATTGCTTCGCTGCACTTGCTGGGCCTGCTGATTGCCCTGGGGATACCCATGTTGTTGCCGTTCTATCTGCTGGAACTGGCACGCGGTGAAGTGTTTGCCCTGTCCGCCGCCAATCTGGCCGCGATTGCCTACACGGCGCTGTTTGCCTCGCTGTTTGCCTATCTGGCGTGGAATTACGGGATCAAGGTGCTCGGGGCATCGCGTGTGGCCCTGAGCAATTACCTGATGCCGGTGTTCGCCGCCATCCTCAGCTGGCTATTGCTGGATGAAGCGTTGCAGGGCTTTCACTGGGTGGGTGCCGTGCTGATTTTCGGCGGCCTGCTGGTGGCCAACTGGAAGCCCCGGCACAAAGCGGTTGTCTGAGCCCGGCGACTAGGTTGGGGTACGGCTGGCTGCAGCCTGCTTTACCGCTGCAATCCAGGCGGGATTCAGGCACGGCTGGTCGGTGTCCAGGCCGAGTGCCGCCATGCGCTGGCAGTGCTCTTCACTTTCCCGGGACAGCTGGCCGAGGTCGCTGGAGTTACCATCCAGCAGATGCATCTGCGCCATGCCCAGATGGTAGAAACGCAGCAGCTTCAGCGCATCCGGCGCGTTGGCGGACACGCCGCTGCTGACGTGGTGCATGACGTTGGTAATGCGCATCAGGCTGCGCTTGAGCTGCCAGCCATAGATGGCTGCGGCCATCCAGGGTTGCGCGAGAAACCGGTAGCGCACCAGGCCCAGCGTCAGCCCGAGCCCGAGCAGCACGCCGCCCAGGTTCCAGCGAAAATTATCGCCTGCGGCTTCGCCGAACAGCGCCACGGCAGCATTTGCCAGCAGCATGGCCAGCAGGGCGAAAGTCGCGACGATGATCAGCGTGCTGCGGCGTGTTTGTCGGCGATAGGCCAAGGGATCCCACGGTCTGATCTCGAACATTGCGGTGTGACTCCCTCGGTACACTGAAACAAACCTTGGGCGCATTATCCGCCAGGGCAGTGCATGCCGGTTGGCTTTATCGCAGTCCAGAAACAACAAAGGCCTACCCGAAGGTAAGCCTTTGATTTGTCTGGTAGCAACGAGTGGACTTGAACCACCGACCCCAGCATTATGAATGCCGTGCTCTAACCAACTGAGCTACGTTGCCATTTGTGGCGCGCATTATTCTAGCGAGCCCTCTTTGTGTCAACCCATTGCGCCGAATTTATCCTGACTTTCAACTGCTTAGGCCCTGGTTCTGGACGCTCCGGCGGGGCTTACGCCGCAGTGCTAACGGTACGTCTTTTTCGCACTGGTTTCTTCGCCGCCTGTGCTGCCGGGTCCGGCAGCTGATCGGCGGCGATCAGCAGTTCACTCCACGATTCGTTCATGCAGGCCAGCATCAGGCCGGGATCCGGCAGCATCTTGCGGCAGGAGACCATGGAAACCCACATCACGCCGTTGTAGCTGATGCCGGTGAAATTCAATCCGCCACCGTCTGCCGGGATGCTCACCGGATACATGCACATGGCCTTGGCGCCCGCCAGGTAAATTGGCTTGTCCGGGCCGCGCACGTTGGAGGTGGTCATGTTGATCGTAGGCAGGATCAGGTTGTTCAGCAGCACGTTGACCAGCATGGATGGCAGCACCTCGAAGAGGTTCTTCAGTACATCCAGCCCAACTTTTTCGGCGCGCGTTTTGCTTTCCTTCGTCGCATGATGCACGGCCTTCAAGCGCTCGATCGGGTCGGCGATGTTCGAGCAGACGCTGACCGGTATGCCGCCGACATCGTTGCCGCCACTTGAGGCGTCGGTGCGCAGGGAAATAGGCATCAGCGAGGTCAGCGACTCTTCCGGTAGTTCGCCCTTGCGCTCGAGGTACTTGCGTACGGCACCAGCGGCGACGCTGATGAAAATGTCATTCAAGGTGCTGCCGGGCACTTTGTTGCGAATACGCTTGATGCGTGACAGCGGCATGCCAAACCCTTCCATCACGCGATTGCCGGACACTTTCTCGCTGAAACGGGTATGGGGGGCGCGGGGTGGCAGCAGACCCTTGAGCATGTTGGTGATGGAACCGGCATCCATCTCGTCAAGGTGACCGAGCTGCTTTCTGCCGGCGGCGAGCAGCTTGAGGGCGCTACTGGCGGAAAGTCGGGCAAGCTTGCCAATTCGGCCAACGCTATTGGCCACCGAGCGAGTGAGCAGTTCATAGGTTGATGGATTGTATTCGCCAACGATGGTCGGACGGATATTGACAGGATGCAGCTGTTCGGGGGTTTGCGTGTGCAGTTGTGTCAGCAGGTGCACTGCGGCCATGCCGTCGACCACGGCGTGGTGGATCTTGAGGAAGATTGCAAAGGCCCCCTTGGGCAGGTTGGGTATATTGTCCAGGCCCTCGATCACATATACCTCCCACAGGGGACGGGTGCGGTCCAGCGGGCGTGAGTGCAGGCGGGCTACCTGGATCATCAACTGGCGCCAGTCGCCCGGCTCTGGCAGGGCGATGTGGCGGATATGGTATTCCACATCGATCAGCGTATCGGCAACCAGATAAGGACGATCCAGGGCAAAGGGCGCCGTGGCCAGGTGGCGACGGAAGACCGGGTGCAGGTACAGGCGCTCCTCGAAGTGCTGGAGGATATCCTTGAAGCGCACAGCACCGCCGGGAGCGGTTGTCACGTCATAGATCAGCATCACCCCGACATGGTTGTACACATTGCCGCGCTCGGCAAACAGCGAGACGTTATCGGCGCCGGATAGCTGATCCATTGGACACTCCTTGAATGTGCGGTACCTGAAGGCACTTGCCGGGTATGGTCTGGACACTCGGTTGACAGGGTTTCAGGATGAAGTCCTGCGCAAAGGAATGCACAACCGGGCATGTTTTTTCATGATAAGTGACGATTGTGGCGGCCGCTATCGACCGCGGCTGTTTCTGCTGTTTATTCGGCAATGGAGTCGGGCAGGTGCGGTAAAAAGGCAGAGAACCGCAACTGTGTCGCGCGGGCAACAAAAAGGCCGGTAGTGATTGCCGGCCTTCTGTCATGTGGAGAGCTTGGCTGAGGTCGTCAGTGCGCCGCTACCGCTGAGCTCAGGCCCAGGTAATCAAGCAGGATGCGCCCGGTTTCGGTGAGGTAGGCGTCATCCTCGGGCTTGATCTTGTCCTCGGTTGCCGGCAGGGCGTCCTCGTCTTCTTTCTTCAGTTCTTTCAACGCAACTTCACCCTTGGCCACGCGGCGGTTGTTCTCCAGGGCCAGCTGCCGGGCATCCAGGTCTGCCTGTTGGGCGCGGCGCTTGCTTTCGTTCAGGCTGACTGACGTTTCGAGCATGAGTTGCTTAGACAGTTCCAGGCGGTCGCGGGTAAACACGAAATCCGGGTTGTTGTCGGTGCGTTGCGCGTGGCGGGCAGTCAGTTCGGCGATGAATGGTTTGAACGGGTCGCTCTTCGGGTCGATGACCGCATCGATACGATCCCAGGGCATGGAGTCATCCAGGGCGCTTTCGCCAATTTCCTTGGTGTCGAGAACCGACGGATAGGCAATGTCGGGAATTACACCCTGATGCTGCGTGCTCTCGCCGGAAACCCGGTAGAACTTCGCCAGGGTCAGCTTGAGCTCACCATGGTTGAGTGGTTGCACAGTCTGCACCGTGCCTTTGCCGAAGGTCTGGCCGCCGATGACCAGTGCGCGGTGGTAATCCTGCATGGCGCCGGCAAAGATCTCCGAGGCAGAAGCCGAGAGGCGATTGACCAGCACGGCAAGCGGGCCGCTGTAGAAGATGCCTTGCTCTTCGTCGGCCAGCACATCGACGCGGCCGTCGCTGTTGCGCACCAGTACGGTCGGGCCCTGGTCGATGAACAGCCCCGTCAGTTCGGTAGCTTCCTGTAGCGAGCCGCCGCCGTTGTCGCGCAGGTCGAGGATCACGCCATCGACTTTGTCTGCCTGCAGTTCGCCGAGCAGCTTTTTGACATCGCGGGTAGTGCTCTTGTAGTCCGGATCGCCATCACGATAGGCCTTGAAGTCAAGGTAGAAGGCCGGCACGGTGATCACGCCGATGCTGTAGTCGCGACCAGCGTGGTTCAGCTTGATGATCGACTTGCTGGCGGCCTGGTCTTCCAGCTTCACCGCCTCGCGGGTGATGTGCACGATCTTGCTGGTATCGTCATTCGGTGCGTTGGTGGCAGGGATGATTTCCAGGCGCACAACCGAGCCCTTGGGGCCACGCACCAGCTTGACCACCTCATCCAGGCGCCAGCCGATCACGTCGACTATTTCGCTGTCGCCCTGGGCGACACCAATGATCCTGTCCGCCGGGGCGACCTGCTTGGTCTTTTCCGCCGGGCCCGCCGGAACCAGGCGCACGACCTTGACGTATTCGTTGTCGGTCTGCAGCACGGCACCGATGCCTTCCAGCGACAGGCTCATGTTGATGTCGAAGTTTTCCGCGCCTTCCGGGGAAAGGTAATTGGTATGCGGGTCGTAGGTTTGCGCAAAAGCATTCATGTAGGCCTGGAAGATGTCTTCTCCCTGGGTCTGCGCAATGCGGTTCAGCTGGTTCTGGTAGCGCTTGCTCAGCAGCTTCTGAATCGCCGCGGGGTCCTTGCCGGCAATCTTCAGGCGCAGCACTTCATCCTTCAGGCGCATGCGCCAGAGGTCATCGAGTTCGGCGTTGTCCCGTGCCCAGGGCGCCTTTTCCCGGTCTATCTGCAGGCTCTCGTCAACCGTGAAGTCGATGCTGTCGACGCCCTTGGACAGCTGCTGCAAGGCAAACTGCAGGCGTTCCTGCTGACGCAGCAGATAGACCTTGTAGATAGCGAAGCCGGGCTTGAGGTTGCCGCCCTTGAGGAAGTCATCGAAATTGCTCTGCCAAGGATCGAACTGGGCAATGTCCTGGGCAGTGAAAAAGCTGCGCGAAGGGTCGAGCAATTTCAGGTAGCTCTGGTAGATCTTGACCGAGCGGGCATCGTCCAGCGGTGGCTTGTTGTAATGATGGCGCTTGAGCAGTTCAACCATGTTCAGGCTCGCGATCACCTGCTCGCGTTCAGGCTGCAGGGTCTTCCACTGGTCGGGCAGCGCGGTGGCTGCCAGCGTCAGGGCGCTAAACAGGAGGGAAATGCTGAAAATGCTGACGGAAAGTGTGCGTTTCATGCTGATTCGACTTGAGTATTGGTATTGACGCATATTAAGACGTTTATGCGCGGCTGCGGGTTCCATTGAACCTGTGCAAAAGACCGATTAATTCTGAGTGAGCCTTTATGAAGGGCACTATGGAGGCAGCGTGAGGGCATTGCAAGGCGTTGAAGGGCGGCCGGAGTGGGCTGAATCTGCGGTGCCGCCTTGTGACATCGGGCAGGTCCGTATCCATGTCGCGGCTGCCGGGCTCAATCGTGCCGACCTGCTGCAGATAGCCGGCCACTATGCTCCGCCAGCAGGCACGAGCACGGTGCTGGGGCTCGAGTGTTCAGGTGTTATCAGCGAGGTGGGCGCCGGCAGCAGGTGGCGGGTGGGGGATCGCGTTTGCGCCTTGCTGGCCGGTGGTGGCATGGCGCAGGAAGTGGTGGTGGATGCCCTGCATGTCTTGCCGGTGCCTGACGGCATCAGCCTGCCCGAGGCGGCCGCCTTGCCGGAAGTCTATGCCACTGCCTGGCTCAACCTGTTCCAGTTGGCGCGGCTCGAGCCGGGTGAAAAAGTCCTGCTGCACGCCGGGGCCAGTGGCGTCGGTTCTGCCGCGATTCAGTTGTGCAAGGCTTTCGGTAGCCCCTGCTGGGTCAGTGTCGGTTCCGTCGAGCGCCTGAACTATTGCCTGGAACTGGGCGCTCAGGGTGGCGTATTGCGCGGTGAAGCCATGCAGGGGCTGCGCGACTTTGCCCCCTTTGATGTGATTCTTGACCCGGTGGGCGGCGGTTACGCGGCACTCAACCTGCAATTGCTGGCACTGGATGGTCGCTGGGTGAACATCGGGCTGATGGGCGGTCGCCATGCCGAGCTGGATTTTGCCCAACTGCTGCTCAAACGGGTGCAGCTGACCGGCTCGACCCTGCGCAATCGCGATGACTCGTTCAAGGCCGGGCTGCTCGCCGAGCTCGCGCGGAATGTCTGGCCGTTATTTGCCGAGGGCCGGCTCAAGCCGCAGTTGCAGCAAAGCTTTGCGGCGGTGCAGGCCGAAGCGGCGTTTGCCGCGCTGGCGAGCAACGCGGTGAACGGCAAGCTGGTGCTGGTGCTGGATGACAGCCTGGTCTGAGCCGGCCCTGTGCTAGCTCAGACCAGCTCGGCGCAACCAAAGAACGCCGTCAGCACCTTGACCAGGTGCGCCAGGTCGTGACTGCCAGCAAGCTCGCGAATCGAATGCATGGCGAAGGTCGGCAGGCCGATATCCACGGTGCGGATGCCGAGATGGCTGGCAGTGATCGGGCCGATGGTCGAGCCGCAACCCAGGTCACTACGGGTCACGAAGCTCTGTACCGGAACTTCTTCGGTCAGGCACAGGTGGCGGAAGAATCCGGCGGTTTCGCTGTTGGTGGCGTATCGCTGATTGCTGTTGGTCTTGATCACCGGCCCGCCGTTGAGCAGCGGGCCATGGTTGCAGTCGTGCTTGTCGGCATAGTTGGGATGCAGGCCGTGGGCGTTGTCGGCGGACACCAGCAGCGAGCGCTGGATGGTCCGCACGAAGGCATCCCCGGCCGGGAGCAGGCGCCGCAGCACTTGCTCGAGCATCGGGCCATCCGCGCCGCAGGCCGAGCTGGAGCCGACTTCCTCGTGGTCGCTGCAGACCAGTACGCAGCTTTCCTCGTTCTTGCTGCCGAGCAGGGCCTGCAAGCCGGCATAGCAGGACAACAGGTTGTCCAGCCGTGCGCCACTCAGGAAGTCGCCTTCCAGTCCCGTTACGGCGGCGCCCTGGGTATCGTAGAAACTCAGTTCGAAATCGAGCACGGCGTCAGCGCTGATGCCGTGTTCGCGGCTCAGTTGCTCGGCGAGCAGGTCACGGAACTCGCGGCGTTCGCCGGCAGCCAGTTGTGCCAGAAGCGGCGGCAGCTCGGTCTGGGCATTGATCGGCCAACCCTGGTTGGCGTCACGGTTCAGGTGGATGGCCAGGTTGGGGATCACGGCGATCGGGCGCTGAAAGTCGATCAGCTGGCTCTCGACCTTACCGGCGGCACGGTAGGTAACCCGCCCGGCAAGCGACAGGTCACGGTCGAACCAGGGCGCCAACAAGGCACCGCCATAGACCTCAACGCCCAGCTGCCAGAAGCCGTTCTTGTGCAGTTCGGGGTGTGGCTTGACCCGCAGGCAGGGACTGTCGGTGTGTGCGCCGACCATGCGGATACCGCTCTCGGCCAGCGGACGCTTGCCCAGTTTGACGGCGATGATCGATGAGTCATTGCGGGTGATATAGAAACGACCGCCGCCCTCGCTGCGCCAGCTGTCACGCTCGTCAAACCGCTGGTAACCGGCCGCCTCGAGGCGTTGCGCCAGGCTGCGGGTGGCGTGAAAGGGGGTGGGAGAAGTCTTCAGAAAGTCGATCAGACCCTGGTTGAGTTCGGCGCGCATGCTCGGCTCCATACATTGATGCGGCGAGTTTAACGCATCGCTCGGGCCTGCACCTGCCCCCGCAGCTTACTCGGTGCGCGCCTGCCCGCTATAGGTAAGCGGGGCCCGGCAGCGCCGGCACAGGTATCGATGCCCGCGGCGGACCATGGCGTGACGCCTGGCGCTGAAAGGAAACTCGCCATCAATACAGTCGCAACGGTAGATGAAGCGGGTGACGGCCCTGCGCGTGACGGCATAAGTGTGGCAGCGCAGTGCCGGCAGTTGGTAAACCTCGTGCATGATCTGCCGCCATTCGGTTCCGTGGGGCTGGATGCGCGGGCCGAACAGGGTATGCGCAAGCAGATGGGCAACCTCATGGGCTACGGTCTGGCGCAGGAAGTCTTGCGGATTGTCGCGATACAGCTGCGGGTTGAAACGCAGCTTGTTTTCCTGCAGATGCGCGACGCCGGCTTTCTGCCCGCGCAGCTGGAAGGACAGCGTAGGGCGGCTGAAGCGCTGTTGGAAAAAGGCTTCGGCCAGCTGATAGCAGGCTTCAACACGAGCGTGGATCAGGTCAGGCATGCGGCACTCCGGCAGAAGTGTCGATTATGCCCAAGCTGCGCCAAGTCGGCAGCCTGAAAACGACGAAGCCGCCTGATGCGGCGGCTTCGCGGATTCAAGACAGCTTGCTAGCTAGTGTAAACCGGGCCGACGCCCACGCCCCACATCACCACTGACATGGCAATCATGGCAACCAGCAGTACCAGGCCAATCGCCAGGATCGAGCTGGCATAGAGGAAGCCTTCCTCCTCGGGAATATTCATGAAGGTGGGTATGCCCACATACAGCAGGTACACCGTGTAGCAGATGGCTGCGGTGCCAACCAGCATGGCCAGCCACAAATTCGGATACAGCGCGGCGAGCCCGCCGATGAACAGTGGAGTGGCGTTATAGGCGGCAAAGACAATGCACTGCGCGATGGTGGGCGTTGCGTCATAGGTCCGCGCCATCCAGTGGATGAAGGCACCCATGGCAGCAATGCCGATGAGCATGGCGATGTAGGTCATGACGGTCAGTTGCAGCGCGCTGGCTTCCGTCAGCTTGACCGGATCGCCATTTCCCACTATCCAGCCAACCTGAGTGGTTCCAATGTAGGCGCTGATTACCGGGATCGCTGCGAGAATCAGGATGTGGGTGAAATACATGTGGCTGATACTTTCTTCTTCGCCACGGATTTCCTTCCATTCCTGATCCGGATGAGTGAATAGCCCCAAAACGTGATGGATCATGCATGCACCTCCCCTAATAGTACGGACGCTTTCAGCCAGCGGCCCTGCGCGCATTACCAGCGCCACCGGGTACACGGCTCAACCAGTGCGACCGTTAGTCGCAGTATAGGCAAGGGAATTTTCTGGCATGAAAAGTCATTAGAGCAAATTCGTCTTTAAATAATTATTTTAATATCAATTTTATGGTTTTCAGGGTGTTGTCAGTGGCTTGTGTCCGCAACGTGTCACTGCCGTGATCGGAGCCGTTTCCAGCGTCCGGGCTGGGTCGTCCGCCCGCGCTGCAGGGGTGGGGTGAGCATTGGTTTGAGGGTAAAATAACCGACTTTCGTTTTTGATCGAGATATCCAGGCACCATGGGCGAGCTTTCGGTAAACCAGAACAAATTGCAAAAACGCCTGCGTCGGCTGGCCGGCGAGGCGGTTGCCGACTTCAGCATGATCGAGGATGGCGACAAGGTGATGGTCTGCCTGTCCGGGGGCAAGGACAGCTACACCATGCTGGATATCCTGTTGTATCTGCAGAAGGTCGCGCCAATCAGCTTCGAGTTGGTAGCGGTGAACATGGACCAGAAGCAACCGGGTTTCCCAGAGCACGTGCTGCCGCAGTATCTGGAATCCATCGGCGTGCCGTACCACGTGATCGAGAAGGATACCTACTCGGTGGTCAAGGAGAAGATTCCGGAAGGCAAGACCACCTGCTCGCTGTGCTCGCGTCTGCGTCGCGGCACCCTTTATACCTACGCTGACGAGATCGGCGCGACCAAAATGGCGCTGGGGCATCACCGTGATGACATCCTCGAGACCTTCTTCCTCAACATGTTCTACGGTGGCACCCTCAAGGCCATGCCGCCCAAGCTGCTGGCTGACGACGGGCGTAATGTGGTGATCCGGCCGCTGGCCTACTGCAGCGAGAAGGACATCGAGGCTTACGCCCAGCTCAAGGCGTTTCCGATCATTCCGTGCAATCTCTGTGGCTCGCAGGAGAACCTGCAGCGTCAGGTGGTCAAGGAGATGCTGCAGGAGTGGGAACGCAAGAGCCCCGGGCGAACCGAGATCATGTTTCGCGCCTTGCAGAATGTAGTGCCCTCGCAATTGGCAGACCGCAAGCTGTTCGACTTCAACAGCCTGAAGATCGATGCGGCGGCCACCCCGCGCTTTGTCGAAGTGATGAATCTCTAGGCCTGATCCGCGGTTGTTTCGCCAGTTCATGGAGGTGGGTATGCGCGACTACAAATGGCTGCATGAGTACTGCCTGAACCGTTTTGGTTCGGCCGAAGCCCTGGCGGCCCGTTTGCCGCAACCCAGGCCGGATGCCGAGTTGCGTGCCATCCCGGATGACCGTTACCTGTCGCTCATTGCCTTGCGGGTGTTTCGCGCCGGCCTCAAGCACAGTCTGGTGGATGCCAAGTGGCCGGCATTCGAGGCGGCCTTTTTCGGCTTCGACCCGCAGAAAGTGGTGCTCATGGGGGCCGAGCATCTGGAGCGACTGATGCAGGATGCCCGGCTGATCCGCCACCTGGGCAAGCTCCGCAGTGTGCCGCGCAATGCCCAGTTCGTGCTCGATGTGGCGCGCGAGAAGGGCAGCTTTGGCGCGCTGTTCGCTGACTGGCCGGTCAGCGATATCGTCGGCCTGTGGAAG
Organism: Pseudomonas sp. N040; assembly: GCF_015637705.1. Classification (GTDB taxonomy): domain Bacteria; phylum Pseudomonadota; class Gammaproteobacteria; order Pseudomonadales; family Pseudomonadaceae; genus Aquipseudomonas. Next base: position 153,293 of record NZ_JADOBE010000009.1, read on the forward strand.
TACCTGGCCAGGCATGGCAGCCAGCTCGGTGGGCTTTCTGCCCCCCGGCTGCTGCGCATGATCGGCAAGGACACCTTTATCCCGACCGAGGATATGGTGACGGCGCTGAAGGCGCAGGGCATTGTCGACAAGGCGCCGACCAGCCTGAAGGAGCTGGCGGCGGTGCAGGCAGCCTTCAACCAGTGGCATGCCGAGAGCGGCCGACCACTGTGCCAGCTGTCGGTGATGCTCGCGCACACGGTCAACCATTGATACGCGGACACCATATGAACCAGCGGGCTCCTGCGCAGGGGCATTGAGATGGATCAGGCAATCGCACGGGTGGCTCGGGCCATCGAATGCGCCGAGCGCATCCTGGTGATCAGCGGTGCCGGGCTCTCGGCGGAGTCCGGCCTGCCCACCTACCGCGGTATTGGCGGCCTGTATAACGGCTTCACCGAGGACGGCCTGCCGATCGAGCAGGTGCTCTCGGGTCCCGTTCTGCGCAGCCAGCCGGCATTGTGCTGGAAGTACCTGGCCGAACTGGGGCGCGCCTGCCTGGGGGCGCAACCCAATGCCGGTCACCTGGCGATTGCCGAGTTGCAGCGGCGCAAGCCGCAGTGCTGGGTGCTGACGCAGAATATCGATGGCTTTCACCAGCGCGCCGGCTCGCCGGAAGAGCGGCTGATTTGTATCCACGGCGCCATGCAGCCGCTGTACTGCCAATCCTGCGCTGCCGAGAGCGAAACGCTGGAGGCGGCGCTCAGGGGTGGTTTGCCGCCCCGGTGCCAGGCCTGCGGCGGCATCCTGCGCCCGCCGGTGGTGCTGTTCGAGGAAATGCTGCCCGAGGCGGCGCTTGAGCAGCTCTACAGTGAGCTGGGCAAAGGCTTTGAAGTGGTGCTGCTGGTCGGTACCAGCGCCAGCTTTCCCTACATCGCCGAGCCGGTATTGCGCACGCGGCAGGCAGGCGGCTTTACTGCTGAAATCAACCCGGATCTGACCCTGCTGAGCCACAGCGTGGATGTCCGGCTGGCGGGAAGGGCGTTAGATGTCCTGGTAAACCTACTGAGTCACATTTCGTCACATTAAGTTTGTAAGAAAGCTCCTTTTAGGGTAGTTTCGGCCGTCCTGATTATTAACCGACACGGTCGTGCCCATGCTAAAGCGCTCTGCACCCCTCGTGCCCTTGCTGTTCAGCTTCTTGCTTGCGGCCTGTGCCGGGCCCTCGCTTCATCAGCCTGTAGCCCGCTATACACCAGTGCCTGCGCCCGAGCCGACGACCCAGCATGTCGACGCACTGGTCGATGACCAACCCTACGAATTGCCTGGTTTGGCCGACACTGTTCTCGAGCGTGGCTTTGAACTGGTAGGCACTCCGTATCGCTATGGCGGCTCTTCGACCAAGACCGGGTTTGATTGCAGTGGCTTCATTGGCTATCTGTTCCGTGAAGAAGCGGGCATCAGCCTGCCGCGCTCCACGCGCGAGATGATCAAGCTGGATGCCCCGCTGGTTGCGCGCAGTGAGCTGGAACCGGGCGATATCATATTCTTCAACAACCGTGGGCGTGGACGTGTCAGCCATGCCGGCATCTACATCGGTGACAACCAGTTCATCCATTCGGCCAGTCGTCACAGCGGTGGCGTGCGGGTCGACAGCCTGGCCGACCGCTACTGGCGTGCCAGCTACCTCGAGGCCAAGCGCGTTCTGGCGCAGAAGCCGGTGGAAGGGGCCTTCCCGCGACATCGCTGAGTGCTTGTGCTGGTAGTGGTCTTGCGCCGGTGCTGGCAAGTCGGCAAAGTGACGGCACCAGAGCTGCACCGGATCGCCGATGTCACCATTCTTGCGTACTTTTCTGCTTGGCCTGTCAGCGCTGCTGGCGGCCTGTGCCAGTGACGGCCCGCGTGAAGCAGTCGCGCCCGCAGTCTCCGATGGCTATTTCTCGCCAGTTGCCGAAGATGTGCTGATTCGCGCCATTGGCCTGGTCGGAACCCCTTATCGCTATGGTGGCAATACCCCCGCGGGCGGTTTCGACTGCAGCGGCCTGATCGGTTATGTCTACCGTGATGCGGCGCACCTCAGCTTGCCGCGTTCAACCCGTGAGCTGAGCGCCATGCGTGTCCCGCTGGTGCCTCGTGCTGCCCTGCAGCCGGGTGACCTGCTGTTCTTTGCCACGGCGGGTGACAGCGTCGTCAGCCATGCCGGTATCTATGTGGGTGAAGAGCGGTTTGTGCATGCGCCCAGTAGCGGCGGGACCGTGCGCCTGGACAGCCTGTCCAGTGCCTACTGGAGCAAATCCTACCTGAATGCCCGGCGAGTATTGACCAGTGCCACGCTGGTCAGTCGCCCCTGAGAGACGTTATGAGCAACCGCACCCTGAAACTGGATGATGCCCTCTACAATTACCTGTTGGATGTCTCCCTGCGCGAGACGCCCCTGCTGCAGCGTTTGCGTGCGGAAACCGCGGCACTGCCGGAGGCGCAGTGGCAGATCGCCCCGGAGCAGGGCCAGTTCATGGCCTTGCTGGTGCAACTGACTGGCGCCCGTCGCCTGCTCGAGGTAGGTACCTTCACCGGCTACAGCGCCCTGTGCATGGCGCAGGCGCTACCTGTGGACGGGAAATTGCTCTGTTGCGATATCGACCCGAAATACACAGCGATCGCCAGGCGCTACTGGGAAGAAGCCGGGGTCACCCCGCTGATCGAGTTGCGCCTGGCGCCGGCCATGGAAACCATGGGTGCGCTGGTGCGCGAAGGCCAGGCGGGCACTTTCGACCTGATCTTCATCGATGCCGACAAGATCAATTATCCGGCCTACCTGGAACATGCCCTGATCCTGGCGCGACCCGGCGGGGTGATTCTGTTCGACAACACCCTGTGGAGTGGACGGGTGCTGGAAGCGCGTCCGGAGACCGCTGACACGCGGGCTATCCAGTCGCTCAACCGGCGCCTCAAGCTCGATCAACGCGTGGATCTGTCCCTGTTGCCGCTGGGCGACGGGTTGACGCTGTGCCGCAAGCGCTGAGTGCCGGATCAGCTCGACCTGGCCAGCGCATCGGTGCGCGCCGCCATGCTGAAATCATTCTGCTGCAGGCCCGCGACCGAGTGCGTCCACCACCTGACAGTGACAGCGCCCCATTCGGTGAGCAGCGCCGGATGGTGGTTGTATTCCTCGGCCAGGCGGCCAACCTGATTGGTGAAGTCCAGGGCCTGGCGGAAATCGGCAAACCGGTAGCGCTTGCGCAGTTGCGCGACGGATCCCGCGGTTTCGATCTGCCAGCCATCCAGTTGCCGCAGCAGCGCGGCACTTTGTTCGGCAGAGAGCGCCTTGTCGCCTGTTGCGCAGGCGTCACAGCCGGTTTGGTCTGTAGTGTTCATGCCGATGACCTTTCTGTTAGCGGGGAAGCGCCGGTGCCTCCAGCGGCTGGGTACTGACGCTGAAATCAGTGATTTCGATGGCGCCCTGGCCCTGGGCCAGCAGGTGAAAGGAAAATCCCTTGCGTTCTTCGCTGTTGTCGAAGCCGAAGCTGACATCCAGCGGCTTGCCATATTCGAGCAGTGGCAGCGCGGGGATTGACAGCTGCACGTCACGATCGAATTCCTTGGTCTTGATCTGGAACTGCGCACCTTTGGCGTTGCGGTTTAGTGCGCGGATGGTCAGTTTCACCGAGGTGTGCGAGCCTTTGGGCAGTTCCAGATATTGGGCGCCGATCAGGTTGTCGGCCCAGTCGTCACGACTGACCCGTTGCAGATTGATGCGCTCGCGGGTGGCAAACTGGTATTGCTGCCCGGCCTGGCCGTCGAGCAGGGTCTGGTTGAGCGCGGCTGCCTGCTGTGCTACCAGGCGACCGACGCGGTTGCTGCTGCGGCCCAGATAATGCGCTTGGTCGGCAATGAAGCCTTCGCTCTGGTAGCGGCGACAGATCTGCTGGAAGTCGCACTCGATGAACAGGCCATTGCCATCATGCTTGCGTAGCAGGCCATTGGTGTAGGACAGCATTTCCCGGCCAGTGCTGTAGTTGCGCAGCATTGAGCGGCCGCTGATGGCGTCCGGTATCGGCAGTTGCAGGTAATCCAGAATCGAGGCAGTCAGGTCGACATGCCCGTAGACTCCGGCCTTGACGGCGGGCAGCTGGGCCTGTTCGGGGGCGAGCAACAGGCTGAAGCCCCAGGCCGACGCCAGGCGCTGCTTCTCGATGCCGTGGGATTCGTCGGAGGTGATGATCACCAGGGTGTCCTTGAGCACGCCCTGGCTCTCCAGAGCGGTCAGGAAACTGTCGAGGGCATCGTCCAGGTAGGCGATCGCGGCTGTCTTGGCATCCGGGTAGCGCTGCAGGTAATCAGCCGGCGCCGCATAGGGCTGGTGGGTGCCAACGGTCATCAGCGTCAGCATCCACGGCTGTTTTTTCTTGCGCAGCTGTTTCACGTAAAGCAGCGTACCTTCGAAAAATGCCTTGTCGTCCATGCCCCAGGGAAAGTCCAGGTAAGGCTTGTTGGGGAACCAGTTGCGGCCGAGGGTCTTGTCGAAGCCCATCATCGGCATGATGCGGTCCTTGGCCATGAAGCGCAGCCCGGCGCCCTGGAGAAAATGTGTGCTGTAGCCGGCTGCGTGCAGTTGGGCCGGCAGGCATTGCGCCGCCCGTTGCGGATTGTTCAGCAGCTCGAGACCTTTCGGCGTGCCGGAATCGAGTTTGCTGTAATCGCCACAGAGCATCGAGTAGAGCCCGCGGATGGTCTGGTGGCTGTGCAGCACATAGTCGGGGGTGGTCATCGCGCGTGCCGCCCATTTGCTCAGGTGCGGCATCGGGTCGAGCGGGTAGCTGCTGCTCAGTGCGGCGCGGCTGGTGGCGATATAGGCACCCGGAATGCCTTCCAGGGTAATGATCAGGACGTTGCGTCCCTTGCCGGCTGCTTGCAGCAAGGGTTCGCCGGACAGATCCAGAGCGGTCAGCGAGCGCATGTCGGGCGGCTGCAAACCCTCATCCGCGGTCAGCCAGTCCTCGGCCTTGCGTTGCGCGCCGCTGAGTGCTTCGGCCAGCAGCTTGTGCGGCAGGTTGAACTGCTGCCACTGCGCCGCCTCGCTGGGCACCAGATACTGGTAGGTTGCATGGCCGGCCAGCAGCATGGCGGGCAACAGGCAGAGGCTGCGCGGCAGATGGGCGGCCAGGCGCTGACCGCCGAGCAGGAGGCACAGCAGCCCGCCGGCACCCAGGGCCAGCAGCAGCAGCGGGTGGGCGATCTTGCCGCCGTCGGTGGAGTTGCCGACAAACTGCGGGTCGAACAGGTAGCGCAGATCGCCCGGTTCCGGCATGCGCCCCACGGCCGTCACCAGTTCGGCGCTGCCCAGTTGCATGGCGCCCCAAGCCAGCAATACCGGGGCGACGAGCAGTCGCGAGCGGTTGTACAGCAGCAGGCTCAGCAGCAGGCCGATGCCCAGATCGGAGACCATTCCGGAAACATCCGTCCAGCCCATGCTGTAACGGCTGATCAGCGGAATGCCGACCAGCAACCCGAGCAACGCCAACAGCGGTGGGTGGCGGGACGACAGCAGGTGCCTGATAGTGTCCAAGAGAGCTCCGCGCAGTAAGCCTGCAAGGCTATGTGAACTGACCAGCGCCGCTGCTGGTAGTTCCCGTGACACGATTCTGAAACATGCCTGTGCTATGTGCCAGAGGCTATTTGGGCGCTGGATCGTAAAATCAGCGGCTGAACCGCTAGAATGCCGGTCTTATTCGGCGGGTACTCAAGATGGCACTGATCGGGCGTTTCAATTCATTGCAGGTGATCAAGCACACCGACTTCGGCCTTTACCTGGACGGTGGGCCGGATGGTGAAATCCTCCTGCCCAATCGCTACGTGCCCAAGGGCGAGCCCTGCGATGTGGGTGACTGGCTGAACGTGTTTCTCTACCTCGACAGCGAGGATCGCCTGATCGCCACGACCGAGCAGCCCAAGGTGCAGGTCGGCGGCTTTGCCAGCCTGAAGGTATTGGCAATCAACAGCATCGGCCTGTTTCTCGACTGGGGCCTGCCCAAGGACCTGTTGCTGCCGCACTCCGAAGAGAAGCGGCCACTGCAGGTTGGCGACTACTGCGTGGTGCATGTCTACCTCGACAAGCGCAGCAAGCGCATCACCGCTACCGCCCGGCTGGACCGCTATCTGGATCTGCTGCCGGCCAGTTATGCGGTGGGCGAGGTGGTTGACCTGCTGGTGGTGGAAAAGACCGACCTGGGTTTCAAGGCCATCATCAACGGCAAGCACTGGGGCCTGATCCACAAGAACGAAGCATTCAAGTTCCTGCGTGTCGGCTCGCAGGAAAAGGGCTTCATCAAGGAGTTGCGCGCCGATGGCAAGATCAGCCTGAGCCTGCAGCCGGTGGGGCAGGGCGCTGGTGAGCTGGGCGAGCAGATTCTCGAGCAGTTGCGCCGTCACGATGGCCGCCTGGCGGTGGGTGACAAGAGCCCGCCAGAGCTGGTGGCCAAGCTGTTCGGCGTCAGCAAGGGCAATTTCAAGAAGGCCATCGGCGGCTTGTACAAGCGCGGCCTGATCGTCATACATGACGAGAGTATCGAGCTGACCTGAGGCCTTGCGGTGCCTGCCGGGGATAGTGCTGTCGGGCTGGTGCAGCCGGCAGTGCTTGCCGGCCAGCTGCGGCGCACAGGACGTGCGCCGGAGGGGTTACTTCTTGCCGATGGTGATCTGCCGCGAAGAAGTCCAGACCTGACCGCTGACGCCGCGTGCCACCTGCTGGATCTCGCCACCGCTCTTGAGGAAGGCTGCAACCTGGCTTTCCAGTGATTCGCGGGTTTCTACCGCGGCAGCTGCCTTGGCTTTGCTGGTGGTGGTTTTTGCGCTCATGGCTTCTCTCAACCTTCCGGGATATTCATGCGGCCGGCGACTATACGCGATTCGCCGGGGAAATGCCCGTAATAATGCTGAAAGCTAGCAGTGGCGAGGCCTGCAGGCCTCAGCGCTTGCCCATCGAGCGGCGGCTGCCTTTGGGGGCAGCACCTGGGCGCTGGTCATGATTGGACTTGTTGCCCTTCTGGTGCCAGGGCTTGTCATCGCGCTTGGCGGGGGCAAACACTTCGGGTGAGAAGGGGAAGCTGAACGGCTCGATGCTCTGGGGCTTGCTGCTTTCGACCGCGCCCTCCGCCGCCTTGGCGGGAGTGTCGACGGGTGCTGCTGGCGGGGTTGCTGCTGTGTTCATGGGTAGCTGCCGGTAATTCGGACGGATGAGCGGCGCGCATTATACGCATGCGCTGCCGTCCTTTGCTCGCGCCTCCGCCGGATGGCTAGCCGGCGCGCAGGAACTGGCCGAAGCCGCGGGACTGGCCCAGCTCCTCGGCAAAACGGCCGTGGTCGAAGGCCAGCCGGCCGTTGATCAGCACAGCGTCGACTGCCGAACCGCGATTGACCATGCGCTGCAGGCCGCCAAAGGCCTCCATCGGCGCTTCCTGATACTGGCTCAGGCTGGCATCGAGGCGCTGCGGGTCGAGGATCACCAGATCGGCGCGCTTGCCCACTGCCAGCACGCCAGCATCCACGCCGAACCATCCGCCCAGTTCGCCGGTCAGCCGCCAGACGGCCTTTTCCACCGGCATCACCGGCCGGCCCTGCAGCTCTGCGTCGCGCACCAGCTTGAGAAAGCGCAGGGCAAAGTTGTAGAAGGCCATGTTGCGGATGTGCGCCCCCGAGTCGGCAAAGCCGATCAGCGTGCTCGGCTCGGCGACCAGCCTGGCCACCACTTCCGGGCGGTGATTGGCCAGCACCGTGCGCCAGCGCAGATGCGGGCCATGTGCCACCAGCAGGTCGAGGAACAGGTCGCCAGGATGCATGGCGCGCTGGCGGGCCAGTTCGCCGACACTTTTGCCGACCACGCTGGCATCCGGGCAGGCGACGATCCAGGCATCGTCGAAGTCGCGGTGCCAGACCCGTGGGCCGAAGCGCTTGTCGACGTCCTGGCGGAAGCGCCGGCGGTAGTCCGGGTCGCGGAACAGCTCGCTGCGCAGGTCATGGCTGGCCAGGTGCAGGGCCGCCTGCCCGGCGGGGAACTCCTCGAACACCACGAACTCCATGCCGTCGGCGTAGGTCTCGAACGGCACCGGCAGCGTCTGCCAGCGGAAGTCCGCCTGGGTCAGGCGGTTCACCAGGCGCGTCAGCGGGCCGAGGACTTTCGCCAGCCACGGGTCGGCCTTGGCATCCATCAGGGTGATCAGCGTGGTCTTCAGTGGCTTGCGCAGCCACAGGCCCATGCTGTCCCAGAGAAAGGCCAGTACGTTGAGCTTGGTTACCAGGTTGGGGGCGCCCTGATGGATGCGCTGGCGGCGGCGCAGGATCCTGTTCAGCCGCGCGTATTCGCGCCAGGGTGCGTAGACCGAAGGCAGCGACTTGGAGCGCTCGCGCTCGCCGTCCAGTTTGTCCCAGGGATTGGTCATGCTCGACAGGCCGAGCAGGCCCTCGTCCAGCGCCTCTTCGAGCAGGCTTTCCATGCGCTGCAGTTCGCCTTCGCTGGGTTTGTAGCGCGGGTCCACCGCGCGCTCCAGCCCCATGACCGCCACCCGCAGGTCGGAGTGGCCGAGGAACGAGCAGATGTTCGGTCCCAGCGGGTGCCGGTCGAGAAACGCCGCGTATTCACGCGCACTGCTCCAGTGCTTGTGCGCCTCCAGCAGCGGCAGCACATGCTCGCGCGGCACCGACTCGACGCGGGTGAACAGGTCGGCGCAGTCCTCGGCGGCGGAAAGCACCATGCTGATCGAACAGCTGCCGATCATCACCGTGGTCACCCCGTGGCGCACCGACTCCTTGAGTGCCGGTGCCGCCACCAGCTCCGCATCGTAGTGGGTATGCATGTCGATGAAGCCGGGGGTGACCCAGCGCTCACGGGCATCGAGCACCCGGCCGCAGCCGGCTTCATCGAGCGGCTCGGCACTGATGGCGGCGACCTTGCCGTCGCGGATGCCGACATGGCGGAGCGCACCAGGTGCGCCGGTCCCGTCAAAGAAAAGGCCGTTCTTGATCAGGACATCGAACATGCGGGTCGCTCACGCTGGGCTGGAAGGCCAAGCATAGGCAGCCTGAGGCCAGCCGGCAGGTGGCATAAGTGAACAACTCGGAGTCGATTCGGCCAGGCGCTGACGGTTGCTGCCGAACTCAAGCCGGCGCGCCATGCGGCGCCGGCCGGCGCTTGACCATGATCAGCGAGCGCACGCGCAGCACCACGTTGCCGGCCTGGTTGTGCAGTTCGCTGGCCAGGCTGACCAGTCCGCGGTCCGGCTTGGAAGCCGAGACACGCTTGTCGAGCAGCACAATCTGCAGTGACAGGATGTCGCCGGGACGGGCTGGCTCCGGCATCTCGAGCTCATGCTTGATCCCGGCAATCGCGGCGATCGGTGGCTCCAGCTGGCTGAGCAGCTTCGAAGTGATCGCATAGGTATGCACGCTGGAGGCGAACAGTCCCTGCAGCGGCGACAGGGCCGCGGCCGCCGGGTCGATGTGAAAGGGCTGCGGATCCCATTGCCGGGCAAACGCAATGATCTCCTCCTCCCGCAGGGTATAACTGCCGCGGATCACCAGCGCGGCCTGGTTCAGGTCTTCGAAGTAGAGCATGGGGCGTGGCTCCGGCAGCAGGCGCAGTGAAATGGATTTGCCTGCGAGTGTGGCGGCAGTCGGGCGCTGCAGGCAAGCGGCGGGTACAGGCCTGCGCCGGGCGATCAGCGCCGGCTATTGGCGGGTATTTCCAGCGGCGGTATCGGCTGCCCGGGCGGCGGGTTTGTGTTTAAGTCTCCACCATCCCTGCCTCCGAGGAGTTGCCATGCCCTTTGCCCGCATCAATCAGCAGAACATACATTACGAAGACACGGGTGGTGACGGGCTGCCGCTGATCCTCAGCCACGGCTTCCTGATGGACCGGCAGATGTTCGCCCCGCAGGTGGCGGCGCTGAGTCCGGAATTCCGCGTGATCACCTGGGACGAGCGCGGCTTTGGCCAGACCGAGTTCGACGGCCAGCCGTTCAGCTACTGGGATTCAGCGCGCGACTGCCTCGCGCTGCTCGACCATCTGGGCATTGCCCGGGCCGTGCTGGGGGGCATGTCCCAGGGTGGTTTTCTCTCCCTGCGCGCGGCCCTGCTGGCACCGCAGCGAGTACTCGGGCTGGTGCTGATCGATACCCAGGCCGGCCCGGAAGACCCGCAACATGTCGAGGGTTACCGGCAGCTGATGCAGGGCTGGATCAGCCAGGGCCTGAGCGAGGAGGTGGCGCAGACTATTGCGCACATCATCCTTGCCGAACCGCAGGAGAACGCGCGCTGGATCGCCAAGTGGAAAGCCCTGAAAAACCCGGCGCAGCTTGCGGCGCCGACCGAATGCCTGCTCGGGCGCGAGGATCTGACGCCGCGGCTGGACGAGATCGTTGCCCCGGCACTGGTGATTCATGGCAGCGCGGATAACGCCATCCCGTTGCCGCTGGCCCGGGCGCTGTGCGCCGGGCTGCGCCACAGCCAGCCGCTGGTGCTGGTCGAGGGTGCGGCGCATGCCGCCAACCTGACCCACCCCGAGCAGGTCAACCCGCCACTGCTGGCCTTTCTCCGGCAGTTGGTGGCAGCCCCGGATCAGGTGGGCTACCACCGCAGCGACTGAAGCAACCACGCGGGCACTGGTTGCAGCACGGCAATCCCCGGCTGCGACCTCGAGAGTGTCCGGCGTCAGCCTCAGTGAAGCGGCAGGCTGAGCGAAACCCGCAACCCCGGCCGGGCATTGGCGAGGCTGAAAGTGCCGTTGTGCGCCTCTGCCACCAGCCGGCAGAGATACAGTCCCAAGCCGACGCCGCCGGTAGTGCGGCCGCGGGCAGCGTCGGGACGGAAGAAGGGGGCGGCCAGCTGTGCCAGTTGCTCCTCCGGTACACCGGGGCCGTAGTCGCGCACTTCAATCAGTAGCGCTTGCTGGTCCTGACGGATATGCAATTCGACCGGCTGCGCGGTATCGCCACTGTGGCGCAGGGCATTGTCCAGCAGGTTGCGCAGCAACAGGCGCATGCGTGCCGGGTCGAGCGCCAGCGCCGGCAAGCCGGCGGCGACCTGCAGCTGGATGCTGCCGGCCTGCGCATGCTTGACCTGCAGTTCGCGGATGACCTCGCCTGCCAGTACCGGCAGGTCGACGGCTTCGCGGTGCAGCGCGGCATGCCGGCTGGCCAGCCGCTCGCTTTCCAGCAGGTCGCTGATCAGGCTGGCCATTTCCTGCAGGTCGCGCAGCAGGGCATCACGTTGCGGCATGACTTCGGCGGTTTCCGGCAGCAACTCGGTATTCAGCCGCGCGCGGGTCAGCGGGCTGCGCAGTTCATGGCTGATCGCCAGTAGCAGCGCGCGCTTGGCCTCGAGCATCTGGTGGATGTCGTGGCCCATGGTGTTGATGGTCTGCGCCAGCTGGCCGAGCTCGTCGGGGCGTTCGGCGTGGCATACCGGAATCTGCTCGGCAAACTGGCCCTCGCCAAAGCGCTGCGCGCCGGCACGGATCTCATCCAGCGGGCGCAGCAGGCGGCGCACATAGAGGAAGGCCAGCAGGGTCAGCAGCAGGAGGATGCCGAGGGTGATGCCGAACGCATACGGGTTGGGTTCGAAGGCCTGCTCGTCGATGCCGAACTGGAGGCGGTGGCCGTCCGCCGTGGTGCGCGTGAGCAGGCGCTGCCAGCGTTCATCGCCGGCCCAGCGATGCCGGCTGTCCTCGCTATGCATCCACTCCGGCAGGCGTTGCTGCGGGTGCGACTGCCAGTTGATCTGCGCCCCGCTGATGCGCACGGTCACCGGCAGGCGCTCGGTCAGGGCGCGGGCGCGGTCAATGCTGGGGCTGCCGCCGGGGCTGAGGTCGGCGGCCACGCGGTCGACGTAGTCGGACAGCAGTGGGCCGGCGGCGTCGCGCCAGCTGCCGGAGAACATGCCCTGGGCGCCACCGGTGAAGGTTGCGGTGACCGCCAGGGCCAGCAGCAGGAACACCAGCACCAAACGCAGCTTGATCGAGTGACCGACGGCCTGCCGGGCGCGCTGGTGCCAGCGCTGATGCTGGGGGCAGGGGTGTGCTGGCTGGCTCATGGCAGGCGCCGCAAGGCGAGTGAGTAGCCGGCATTGCGCAGGGTCTTGATGCAGTCCAGCGGCTCGAGCTTCTTGCGCAGGCGGCTGACCACGATATCCACCGCGCGCGAGTAGAGTTCGGCTTCGTGGCCGCGCAACTGGTTGAGGATGTCGTCGCGGCTGTACACCCGGCCGCTCTCGCGGGCCAGCAGGTGCAGCAGTTCGAATTCGGTGCCGGTCAGTTCCACGTCCTCGCCCAGGCGGGTGACGCTGCGCCGCGCCGGGTCGATGCTGAGGCCGTCAAAGCGCAGCTCGCCGTCAGCGCGCGGCGGCGGGGCGCTGCGCCGACGCAGCAGCGCCTGGACCCGGGCCACCAGCTCGCGCGGCTCGAAGGGCTTGGGCAGGTAGTCGTCGGCGCCCAGTTCGAGGCCGACCACGCGGTCCATCACCTCGCCGCGGGCGGTGAGCATGACGATCGGGATGTCGCTGTCCTTGCGGATGGTGCGGCACAGCTCGAAACCGTCCATCTCCGGCAGCATCACATCGAGAATGGCCACCTCGAAGCTGCCGTCGCGGACCATGGCCAGGCCCGCGCTGGGTTTCAGCGCCTGGCTCAGCGCCAGCTCGAAGCGCTGGAAGTAGGTGGCCAGCGGGCCGCCGAGCTGTTGGTCATCGTCGATCAGCAGGATTCGGTGCATGGGATACCTGTGGGGTGGGCGTCACAACTGCGCGTGGCGCGAGCATGAGCGGTTGTTTAGCGTGAATGTACCAGCGATCGCGGATCACCACGAACATCCGCAGCACCCTGTGCGGCAGACGCAGGCTGGCTTGCGCGCAGGGAGCGACGTTCAACCGGGACTATCCCGTTGGGCTGCACCGCCAGTCCGGCCTGACCGCGAGCGGCCGGCCAAACTGTCTGCGCCTCACCAGCCGTGGCGGAACCAGCCCCTGCAGCCTTCCAGCCGGTCGCGGACTTGCTGCTGTTGCGCGGGGTTCAGGCTGTCGTAGAAGTCTGCCAGAGCGCTGATAGCCTGTGGCGCGTTGTCCTGCAGGGCCTTGGTCTTCGCGTCGAGCAGCGCCTGCGCGCGGCTGCGGTCGAAGGTGGCACCGCTGATCAGGCCGGCCAGTTCGCTGCGCGGGTCGCCGGCATCGCCACGGACCCCTTGGTGCAGGGCCTGCAACTGGTCGACCAGGACATTCAGCTTCTGTTGTTGCGCGGCGTCGAGGTCGAGTTTGTCGGTCAGCGAGTCGCGCATCTCGGCGCTGTCCGCCGCGCTCCAGTCGTGATGGTAACCGCGCGAGCAGGCGGACAAGCCACCCACCAGCAGGCCGATGCTCAGTACCGCGATGAGGGTCTTGCGAATCTGCTTGTTCATGCTGTTCACCTCGCCTTACATGCCGATCAGGGTGCCGACGATGGAAACGCCATGGCTGGCGTCGAACACTTCGCCCATGCGGATATAGCCGGCAACCCAGCAGGTCACGAACAGCGTGGCGATGAAGGCCAGTTGCAGGTTGGCCTGGCCGGTCTTGTCGTTGCCGAACAGGTCTGCGGGGGAATGGGCGGAGCCGGGGGTTTGCTTGATCCAGGTTTTCATGATGCTCACCTTCGCGTTGCGTTGTAGGTGATTCATGCTGCTGGATTGGCCGTGGCGGAGCGTCTCGGCGGGGTATCGGTTTATGTCGGTTTGTATCAGCGCGGCAGGTGACGAAGCAGCCTGTGCCGGGCGGCATTGCGCCGGCCCGGCAGACCGTGGCTTCAGTCCTGGCGGCTGGTGACTTCCAGCAGGTGATAGCCGAACTGGGTTTTCACCGGGCCCTGTACGGTATTGACCGGCGCGCTGAACACCACCGTATCGAATTCCTTGACCATCTGGCCTGGGCCGAACGAGCCCAGGTCACCGCCGCTGCGGCTGGACGGGCAGGTGGAATTGTCTTTGGCGACCTGGGCGAAGTCGGCACCGGCTTCGATGGCGGCTTTGAGTTCGTTGCACCTGGCTTCGGTGGCAACCAGGATGTGACGGGCAGTGGCGCGGGCCATGGGGGGATTCCTCCTTTGATTGAAGGCGCCGAGCCTACCGGAAATGCAGGCTGATTCAAGTACGGCGCGATTGTCGGCCGTGCAGGGCCGGGGATCGTTTCTGCCAGCGCGCTCGTCGCGGCAGCGTGGCAGATGCATTTTGCCGCGCTGAACGCTGTGCTGCAGATGAGCGGGAATCACCCCGGTGCAGGCTGTAGCGAGTTGCCAGGCCCCATGCACCGGGCATGTCGGTCAGCCCGGTGCTGCTGCGGCAAGCGTTCAGTCCAGCCTGCAGGGGTGGGTGGCTGTCAGAACCCGATGGCGTCCTTTAGCAGGACGAAGGTTGAGTCGTCTGCCGTGCTTGCCGCCGTGTCGCTACCTTCCTCGGCGCCGACAAACAGCAGACCGGCGATCAATAGTGCTGCAGCCAGCAGCAAGGCTTGCCCAAAGTTGCTTTCATAATTGCTCATGGTGACACTCCTAAAACGTAAATGATTGAATCAAGAGGGGTTTCTCTTGATGCAGGCACGCCGGACTTGTGGTCTGACGGAAGCTGCTGGAATCGCCATTCTTTGTTTTTATGAGTACCTCAGCCGCACAGTGCAGTCGCGGCGTGGGGCCAATCTGGGCTTATTAATTAGGCACAACAACCTAAAAAGGCCGCCTCGGAGCGGCCACAGGGCTGCCTGCCATGCGCCTGTGACGCACGGCTGGTGCACTGCTTCAGCGGGGGAGCGGGCGTTCAGGAGTGGGCCTGACGGGCCCGCGCAAAACCGGCGCTCAGAGGGCCGGCAAGAGCACTTCGGGGGTTTGCAGCGGGGATTCGATCTCGATGTCGAGGGTGTTCAACAGGTCGGAAATCATCGTGTAGAAGCCGACACACACCAGCAGCTCCAGCAGTTCGGCCTGCGACAGCCGGGCTGCCAGCGGTTTCAGGGTGAGGTCACTGGCGCGGCTGTTGCGCGCGATATCCTCAGTGAGGCGCATCACCTGCCGCTGCACTTCACTGAAGGCGCTGGCCTGCGGCCCTTCGTGAATGGCGGCGAGCAGCTCCGCGCTCATGCCCAGCTGTTGGCCGATGCGTTCGTGCTGGTGCACTTCATAGCGCGAGTTGCGCAGCAGGCCGGTGCGGATGATGGCGATTTCGCGCAGTATCGGGTCCAGCTTGCCTTCCAGCAGCAGGGCATTGCCGAGCACGGTGATACCTTCGAGCACGCCGCTGTTGTGGCCGAGCATGCGAAAGATATTCAGGGCGGGGAGCTTGGCCAGAATGGCCTGGGCGCGCGCGTCGAGCTGTTGCGGGTCGGGGTAGGGAATGCGGGCCATCGGGAGTCTCCAGGTAAGTGCGGGCAGCGCGGGCTTGCGCAACCGGCTTCGGCTGGCGCAGGTGCTCTGCTGCGTGCGGGCAAGCATACGCCGGCCGGGCGCCTGTTGCAGCTGTGCCGAGCGCTCTGCGCTGCGGGTTGCGGACTGTCGGGGATTAGCTGTCGGCGAGTGCCTGGGCGGCCAGCCACAATCCCCAGAGCACCAGTAGCAGGCCGCCGAGGCGGCCGATCCAGGCTTGTCGGGGCAGCAGTTTCTCCAGCAGGACATACAGGCCGAGCAGCGCGACCCACGTCAGGTTCATCACCCCACCGACGAACAGCAGGCCCATCAGCGCCCAGCAACAACCCAGGCAGAACAGCCCGTGCGCCAGGCCCATGCGCCAGCTGCCGCCGAGCCCGGCTTGCCAGTAGTCGAGGATGAAGCGCAACGGCGGAGCGCAGCGCTCCAGGCAGGCCTGCTTTGCCGGCAGCCACTGGTAGACCCCGGCACCCAGCAACAACCCGGCGCCCAGCCACAGGCTGCGGCTGCGCATCTGCGCGTCGAGCAGGCGCCAGTGTTCCAGCTGCCATTGCAGCAGGGTGGCGAGCAGGCTGAACGCACTCCATACCAGCAGGTAACCGAGGCCGAACAACAGCAGCGCCAGCTGCGCCTGGCCCGAGCTGAAGCGCCGTTGCGCCACCTGGCGGTAGAGCAGCAGCATCGGCAGGGCGCTGGGCAGCATCATGGCGACCATCATCAGCGCCCACATGGCGAACATCAGCAGGGCATCGGCGGTTGTCCAGGGCATGCTCATGTCGCCCATGCTCTGCACCATCAGCGCGGCGGCGCTGTTCATGCGCTCGGCCAGGCGATACAGCACCGCCCAGGCCACGGCGAGCAGGCCGAGCAGGCAGGCGAGCAGCAGGCGGTTGCCCTGCAGCGCCGCGTGCCAGGCCTGGCGCGGGTTTGCAACAACGGGTGGGGCAGCCTTCACCGTACCACGCCGCGTCCGGTGAAATGCAACCGGGCGAAATGCCCGTGGCTATTCTGCGAAGCGATGCGGATCGCCCCCTGGGTCTGGTAGCTGCCGCTGGCCATCTCCGCCTCGGTGAACTCGAAGCCGTCCGGCAGGCGCAACTGGATCGACTGCGGCGCGCCGCTGACCGGGTTGCGGATCGGTTCGCCGATGGCTTCCAACACGCCGGGGATGCTGAAGTGCGCCTGCCGCTGCGGCAGGTCGATGTGCATCTCGATCGGCACGAACTGCGGCTCGTGCATCTGCGTGACGGTACTGGCGAACACCTGGAACACGGTAGCGCCGGGATCGGTGTCCTGGCCGGAGAGAATCTTCAGCAGACCCTCGCGTTGCGCCGGGCTGGCCTGGTCATCGACGAACACCTGGCAGCTGCCGTTGCCTTCGTGGATCGGCCCCGGCCAGGCGAACAGGCTGATCCAGCGCAGGTCGTCGAGACGGGTTTCATTGTAGTGCCCGTGTTCGACCTGCATGCCGACCACTGCCTGGCAGAATCCCTGGCTGGGCAGGGCGCTGAATTGGCAGGGGCAGCCCCAGTCACAGTTGCAGCTTACAAACTCGACGCCCTGCAGGCGCCAATCAGCCATGCTCATGGTTCACCTCCTTCGTCGTTGCGACGAGAAGCCTGGTTATCCCCACTGTTCAGGCTAGCAGAGCGGCCCTTGCCGGCGCCCGCAACCGACCGAAGGTTATGCCCGCTCCAGCGACCACTGGCGCAGGTGCAGCAGGCTGTCGCGGTAGGGCTGCAGGCCTTTGCCGAGCAGGTACACCGAACTGGCTACGGCCAGTGTGTTGACGATCAGCAGCGAGTAGCGCAAGGCCTGATCATCGGCAAACACATAGTCGGTCACCAGCGCTACGGCTGTCGGGCCGATGCCCAGGCCGAGCAGGGTGATCACGAACAGGTAGATCGCCGACGCCTGGCCGCGCATGGCGCTGGGCATGATTTCCTGAATCGCCGCCGGCGCCACGCCAAACGGCATGCTCAGGAAAAACACCGTGGGTGCGGTCAGCACGGCCGCCCACAGGCCGCTGCCCATCAACGGAAAGCTGAGCACGCAGGGCACGGCCGCGATGGCCGCATACAGGCCTACGCGCATGTTGGCATCGGTGCGGCCGTGCCTGGCCATCCAGTCGGCCAGGCGCCCGCCGGTGACGATGCCGAGGCAGCCGAACACGCCGACGATGCTGCCATACACCACCCCGACCTGGCCGGCATCCCAGCCGTAGGTGCGAATGAAGAAGGTCGGAATCCAGGCCGCGCCACCGTAACCGGCGAACGCCAGGCCGGCAAAGCCGAGGTTGTGGCACAGCACGGTGCGCCGGTTGGCGCGGATGTAACGCCCGACCTCCGCCAGCGGTACCGCTACTCCGGCACCCACGCCGCGCCTGGCCGGTTCGTTCACGGCCAGCATCAACAGGCTGAAGAGCACGCCGGCCGCGCCCAGCAGCAGGAAGATCAGCTGCCAGGGGCGCACCTCGCCGAGCAACGGCAAGCGCACGTCGCCCTGCGCCGAGGCAAAGGTGATGACCAGGCCGCCGAGCAGGAAAGCCAGGCCTGAGCCCAGGTACACACCCATCGAATAGACGCTGATGGCGGTGGCCCGGCGATTCAGCGGAAAGCTGTCGGCGATCAGCGAATAGGCGGCCGGCGATAGCGCAGCCTCGCCGACGCCGACGCCGATGCGACACACCAGGAATTGCCAGTACAGGCGGGCCATGCCGCACGCCGCGGTCATCGCGCTCCAGAACAGCACCCCGAGGGCGATCAGGCCGCGCCGGCTGCGAGTATCCGCCAGGCGGCCGAGGGGAATGCCGCAGACGGTGTAGAACAGGGCGAAGGACAAACCCATCAGCAGGCTCATCTGGGTATCGCTGATCAGCAGGTCGCGGCGGATCGGCCCCACCAGCAGGTTGAGAATCTGCCGGTCGATAAACGACAGCACGTAGGCCAGCATCAGGATGCCGACCGAGCTCCAGGCGCGGAAACTCGAAGGGTAGGCGGTGTCATCGTCGAGCATGCGGGGTCACCAGCACGCTGCTCGCGCAGCGCTCGAAGGTTGCAAGTGCGGCAAGCCTAGCCCATGCAGCAAAGCGCGTGCGTTTACCTTACCCTTGAGGGCCGCTGGCGCAGTAAAGTCAGCACTGCTGCGCGCGTGCAGCCCCAGGAGCCGGACAGGTTTATGAAACGACTCGCAGACATCAGGATTTCCACCCTCGACCTGGCGCCGATCAGCAGCGGCGGCAGCGTGCAGCAGGCCCTGCACAACTCCCTGGCGCTGGCCCGGCATGTCGAAGCGCTCGGCTACACGCGCTTCTGGGTGGCCGAGCACCACAACATGGACGGCATCGCCAGCTCCGCCACCGCGGTGCTGGTCGGCTACCTGGCGGCCGGCACCCGCAGCATTCGCGTCGGCGCCGGCGGGGTGATGCTGCCCAACCATGCGCCGCTGGTGATCGCCGAGCAGTTCGGCACCCTGGAAACCCTCTATCCGGGGCGCATCGACCTCGGCCTGGGGCGTGCCCCCGGCGCGGACATGCTCACCGCGCGTGCCTTGCGCCGCGAACGTTCCGGCAGCGCCGACGACTTTCCCGAGGATGTCGCCGAGCTGCAGCGTTATCTCGGCCCGCGCACCCCCGACCAGCGGGTCATCGCCGTGCCGGGCAGCGGCACCCGGGTACCCTTGTGGTTGCTCGGCTCCAGCCTGTTCAGTGCGCAGCTGGCCGGGCAGAAGGGCCTGCCCTACGCCTTCGCCTCGCACTTCGCGCCGCGCCTGATGCACGAGGCGATCCGCGTCTATCGCAACCACTTCAAGCCGTCGGCGGTGCTCGAGCAGCCCTACGTGATGCTCGGCGTGCCGCTGATCGCGGCGGATACCGACGAGCAGGCCGAGTATCTGGCGACCAGCTCCTACCAGCGGATTCTTTCCCTGCTGCGCGGCGAGAGCCTGCTGCAGAAACCGCCGGTGGCGAGCATGGAAGGCCTGTGGCTGCCCCATGAGCGCCAGGCGGTGGGCGAGTTCCTCGGCCTGGCCATGATCGGCGGCCCGCAGAAAGTGCGCAGCCAGCTGGAGTTGCTGCTGGAGCAGACCGGCGCCGACGAGCTGATCTTCACCGGCGACATGTACGATTTCAGCGACCGCCTGCGCTCCTACGAGATTCTCGCCGAGCTGCGCTGAGCCGCTCCGCAGGCCAGACACGGGGCATCCCGCAGTTGGTTGGGCATGTCCGGGTTGGCTTTTTTGCACGGGCGAGCCTGCTCGCGATGCGTTCGCATGGCCTGTTTCGGCTTCGCTCCAGCTCCTGCATCGATGCAGTCGTCGCCCGCAAGCTGGCGCCGGCAGCAAGCGAAAAGTGGCTGGCAACCGTTGGCGACTACCCGGCCTTTGCTTTCACCCGGGCTGTGGCGCGAGCTTTTGCGCGGCTCCCGGCCGGCTCAGATCAGTCGGCGGAACTGATGCCAGCTGTGCAGCCAGGCCACCAGCCAGTAAGGGGCGGCGCTGCCGGTACCGGCCAGCTGGACTCGCGGGTGACGCAGCACGACCCGCGCCAGCGAAGCCTCCTGCCTTGGCCGGACATCGACGAACAGCAGGTGCTGGCCTTTTTTCAGTACCTCGGCAAAGGCCTGGAAATGGCTGTTGGGGCGCTGGATGCCGAACAAGCCGCCTTCCCAGACTCCGAAGCCGAACAGCACCAGCCCGAGGAAAATGAACGGCATCCAGCCGGCGGGCGTGGCGGTCCAGTCGCTGAAGTAGGCGCCGGCCAGCACCAGCAGCGCGAGGCCGAGGCCGACCAGGGCGCCTGCCCGGCCACTGCGCACCACGTCCTGTTTCAGCACCGAGGGGACTTCGTGCAGATGATGCCGCTCGACCACCGCATCCTGCTCGCTGAGCACATGAATCTGCTCGGTGTGGATGCCGCTGGCTTCCAGCTCTTCTTCCACTTGTTCCAGTTCGTCGAGATTGTCGCTGATGTAATAGTGCCTGTTCATGGCATGCCTCCTGCCGCGAGCCGACAGCAGAGCCCCCACCCTCCGGCTGTCGTTGCGATAACGTACCTGGGTCGTGCGTCCGTGCTTGTTGGTTTGTCCAGTCTCAGTATAGCCCCGGCTGCCGGGAGGGTAGCCGCGCGGCTACCCCGTCGCTATTGCAGGGTGGCGGCCAGCAGCTGGCGCGCCTCGGCGAAGGACTGCGCATCGGCCGCCGCGTTGTAGGCCGCGCCCTTGCTGTTGTCGCTGCCGGCGCCCAGTTCGGTGAAGCTGTGCACCGCGCCGGGGTAGCGGATCAGCTGGTAGCGGATGTTGTTGGCCTGCATCTCGGCCTCGAAGGCAGCCACGTCCTCGGCCGGCACAAACGGATCGTCGGCGCCGTGCAGGGCCAGCACCTGCCCGGTGATGTTCTTGCCATCGGCCGGTGCGGGGCTGTCCAGCCCGCCATGGAAGGACACCACCGCCTGCAGTTCGGCGCCACTTCTGGCCAGTTCCAGCGCACCCGTGCCGCCGAAGCAGTAACCGACCACGGCGACTTTTTCGCCGTTGACGCCGGGTTGCTGCAGGGCGGTTTCCAGCGCCAGGTTCAGGCGCTGGCGGAACAGCGCGCGATCGGTCTTGTACAGCGTAGCTTGCGCGCCAGCGGCCTTGGCGTCCTGCGGGCGAATGCCCTGGCCGTAGATGTCCGCGGCAAATACCGCATAACCCAGTTCGGCAAAGCGCGCGGCCTGCTTGCTGGTTTCTGCGCTGATGCCCATCCAGTTGTGGATCAGCAGTACCAGCGGCCGTTTCTGCACGGGGCCGGCCGGGGTTACCAGCAGGCCCTCGAAGACCTGGCCGTTGCTGGCGTATTCGACGGTTGTGCTGGTAACCGCGGCGTGGGCTGTGGCGCTCAGGAGCAGCCCGGCGAGCGCGATGCAGCTGAGAATGGCTTTACTGATCATGGTGGCTCCTGGCTGTGTGGTTCGAGGGAAGTGCGCGGGCACGGCTGTAAGCATAGCTGCTCGAACCGGCAGCGGCCGGCGGCCGGCCCGGCCGGTTTGATAGCTACTGCTGCACCAGCATGACTACCGTCAGCGCGGTCAGCGTGGCCATGGCGCGGTTGAAGTGCAGTTGCCGGGCCGCAGTGGACAGGAACCGCTGCATCAGCGTGCCGAACCCGGCCCAGGCCGAGATGGCCGGCAGGTTGACCACGGCAAATACCAGCACCAGCGCCAGTCCCGAGGTCCAGTACGCCTCGCCCGCCAGGGTGAAACTGCTGACTGCGGTGATGGCCATGATCCAGGCCTTGGGGTTGATGAACTGGAAGATCACCGCCTGCCACCACGCGAAGGGCCGGCCGCGGTCAATATCTGCCTGTTCGCCGCGCGGTGGCGTCTGCAGGATCTTCCAGCTGAGCCAGAGCAGGTAGCCGACCCCGGCAATGCGCAGCAGCACCTGCAGCAGCGGGAAGCGGCTGAACAGCTCACCCAGTCCGCCCAATACGCAGGTCAGCAGCAAGGCCATGCCGACAGAGATGCCGAAGATATGCGGCAGCGTGCGGCGGAAGCCGAAGTTGGCCCCGGAGGCCAGCAGCAACAGATTGTTCGGCCCCGGAGTCACCGACGTGACAAAGGCGAAGCTGGCCATCGCGATCAGGTTCAGCAGGCTCATGACGGCCACCTGCGGGTGACGGCATTGTCACCAGCCAGGCTGGGCGCCGCCGGCTCCGGCTGGCGCCTGGCCAGCGGATCGTCCCAGAATGGCCGTTCGCTCTCCTGCAGGGCGTCCGCCCGGCTCAGGCCCAGATCATGCAGCGCACGCTCATCGAGCAGTGCCAGCTTGCGCCGTTGCTCCGCCAGCTCCCACCAGCGTTGCAGTTGCCGCCAGGCTTTGCCGAGCAGATTTCGCAGGCTCGGCGAAAGCTTGATGCCGGTTGCCAGCGGTCGTTTTGCGGATGGATTGTTCATCGGTTTGCCCTCCCTCGGGACCGTAGCTAAAGCCTAAGTTCCGGGTGACTGGCAATACAGATTTAGATAAACAATAATTGAACGGTACAGTTTTCATTTGATCTGAAACTGTGCTGGTGTTCGCTCACAAATCTGTGCTGCTCCGCTTAACGCGAGCAGAAGCAACTGGGCTGAATGCCGAGCCAATGGCAGGAGCCAGCTTGCTGGTGATTTGGTGCTCGAGGAGCATCGCCAGCAAGCTGGCTCCTGCACAAAATCGATCTGTTTGCCGGGCGTATCCCCATGACCCTCTATCGCGACATCGCCATCCGCATCAACACCCGCATCGAACAGGGGCTGTACAAGCCGGGCGAACGCCTGCCCGGCGTGCGGCCGCTCAGTGAACAGTTTGGCGTGAGCATTTCCACCGTGGTGCAGGCCCAGCGCCAACTGGAAAGCCAGGGCTCGATCGAGGCGCGACCGCGCTCGGGTTACTACATCTGCCAGCGCCCGTGGCTGAAACCGGAATTGCCGACCGCCTCGCGGCCACCGCAAAAACCGATGCCGGTCACCGGGCAGGAGCTGGTGCTGCAACTGGCGCTGGCCGCCAATCAGGCCGATTTCGTGCAGCTTGGCGCGGCGGTGCCGCATTCGGCGTTCCTGCCGCTGCGGGCGTTGCAACGCAGCCTCGGCAAGGCGGCGCGCAGTTATCAGCAGTTCGCCAATTACGCCTTCCCGCCGGGCCTGCCGGAACTGCAGGAACAGATCGCGCGGCGCATGCTGATGAACGCTGACGCGGTGAATCCGGCTGACATCGTGATTACCGATGGCTGCCAGGAGGCGGTGGCGCTGTCGTTGCGCGCGGTGGCCAAGCCTGGCGATGTCATCGCGATCGAATCGCCGACCTTCTACGGCCTGTTGCAGGTGATTGATTCGCTGGGCATGAAGGCGCTGGAGATTCCCACCGATCCGCAGCACGGGATCAGCCTCGCGGCGCTGCAGATGGCGGTGGAGCAGTGGCCGGTGAAGGCCTGCGTGACCATTCCCAATTTCAGCAACCCGCTCGGCACGCTGCTCTCCGACGAGCACAAGCAGGCCCTGGTGCTGCTGGCGCGGCAGCACCGCTTTGCGCTGATCGAGGATGACCTGTACGGCGACCTGGGCTTTGCCGGTGACCGCCCGCGCTCGCTGAAAAGCTTCGCCAGCGACCCGCAGGATCAGGTGTATTACTGCTCCTCGTTTTCCAAGACCGTCTCGCCGGGCCTGCGTTGCGGCTGGGTGCACGCGCCGGTGGCCAGCACCGAACGCATCATGTACCTCAAGCATGTCAGCAACCTGGCGACCAGTTCGCTGTCGCAGATGGCGCTGGCCGACTATCTGGCGCAAGGCACCCACGAACGCTACCTGCGCCAGGTGCAGCCGCTGTACCGCCAGCAGGTTGCGCTGTTCAGCCAGGCGATCAGCAAGTACTTCCCGCCGGGGACGCGCATCACCCAGCCGGCCGGCGGTTTCGTGCTGTGGGTCGAGCTCGATCCGCGCATCGACACCCTGGCGCTGACCCATCGCGCCATCGAGCACAAGATCAGCATCGCGCCGGGACAGATCTTCTCGGCGAGCCAGAAGTACCGCAACTGCATCCGCCTGAACTGTGCCCAGCCCTGGTCGCCGCGCCTGGAGGCGGCCCTGATCGAACTGGGGCGGCAGGTGCAGGGCATGCTGTAAATATGGCTATGTGCCTGTTACGTGTTGCATCAATGGCACGGATTCTGGCGAGACTGGATGTGGTCCCCTCGCCCCTTTGGGGAGAGGGTTAGGGAGCGGGGGCTCTGCGCAACATTCAGGGGTTGCAAGGCCGGCCAGCGCGACGCCTCTGGCATCGATGGTGGGTTGCGCCGCTGCGCGGCTAACCCACCCTGCAACAGCAGGTTCAGCCGATAATGCAGGCATAGCGCTTGAATAGCCCTGCCGGATTGCCCGGCCACGGCAGCATCAGCTGCGCAGCTGCCCGGCAAAGAAGTCGAGCAGGCGTTGCAGCGCGGCCTGGGTCGGGTGGCCGTCGACATCGACCAGGTCCTTGGTCACCACCGAGTGCGCGGTCCGCGCTATCCCGGCCGGGTTGCCCGGCCCGGAATCGATCTCGATGCCCTCGAAGCCCGCGCCCAGTTCTTCGCGCAGGCGCGCGAAGCGTTCCGGCGGGCTCATGGCGTCATGGCTGAAGCGCAGCCCCAGCACCTTGACCGGGCCAGCCGCGACCCGCTGCTTGATGCACTGCAGCTGCGCGTCGCTGACATGCAGGTCGCGCTTGTGCTGCTTGCTTACCGCAAAGGGCAGTGACGGCTGCGCCAGCACCGGGGCCATCACCGACTCGTCGACCATCAGCGCCAGGGCAAAGTTGCCGGTCAGGCACATGCCGATGGCACCCACGCCGACCCCGCCACACTCCGCATGCGCCTGCCGGCACAACGCGCGCAGCGCATCGGTGATCGGGCTCGCCTGGCGCAGGGCCAGCACCTGGAATTCGCGGCTGATGCAGGCCCGGGCGATCGAGCTGCCGACATACGGCAGGCTGAAGCGCTTGCCCGGCTCGCCGAGCAGCGACGGCAGGTACACGCAGTAACCTTCCTGCAGCAGGCGCTCGGCGAAGTCGATCACCGCCGGATAGATCCCCGGGACCTCGTGCATGACGATGATGGCGGGCGGCCTGGTCACGCCCTCGGGGCTTTTCCGGTAGACCGGAAAGGCAAACCCGCTGTCTTCGAAGAGAAACTGCTGCCAGTGGTCGAGGCGCTTGTCGGTCGTTGCCATGCTTCACCGCGGATCGGGGGGAGGGAGTGGCTGCCATGCTAACGCGTCAACCCGTGCTCCGGGGAACCTGTACGGGTTCTGGTCGGGATGTCCGCGCCAGTCGCGCGAGGCACAGATAGGATGGGTTGAGCACAGCGATACCCATGCGGTTGGGCGAGAGGCTTCCCGCAGCGGTGTTGCTGGCTGCGCGCGTTTGCAGGAGCGTCGCCCCCGGCGCGAGCTTTTGCTGGTGCCTGGCGGCCCGAGGCGGGGCTTATTGCGGCGAGGGCGTTGCTCCTACAAATTAATGGCCGTATCAATAATGATCCCGGCGCCGCGCCATTCAAGCACCATGCGGGACCGTGGATTCGTGGAGGTTGCCATGCGTTTTTATTCATTCGTTACCTGTCTTGCCACGTTGCTGGCCAGCAGCGCGTGGGCGAGCGAGGAGGCGCAGCTGGTCGAATCGATCAATGCCTACCGCAGCCAGGTGCAGCTGTGCGCCGGCAAGGGCTCGGCGGAATTGCCGCCGCTGCGTCCCGATCCGCGCCTGCTGCTGCCGGTTGCCGGCGCTGGCGACCTGCAGCAGGCGCTGGCTGCCGCGGCCTATCCGCTGGTCACCGTGCAGGCCATCAGCCTCAGCGGTCCGCGCGATGCCCCGGCGGCCCTGCAGGCCTTGCGCGAGAGCTTCTGCCAGGTGCTGCTGGACCCGCAGTTCGTCGATATCGGTGTCAGCCGTGTGCAGCGCGACTGGCGCATCGTGCTGGCGCGGCCGCTGCTCGGCGGGCGCATGGGCGACTGGCAGGCCGAAGGGCAGCAGCTGCTGGCGCAGGTCAACGCCGCCCGGGCGCAGGCCCGCCGCTGTGGCGGCCAGGCGTTTGCCGCTGCCCCCGCGCTGGCCTGGAACCCTGTGCTCGGCAGCACGGCCGAAGCGCATAGCCGGGCCATGGCCAACGGCAACTTCTTCGCCCACAAGGACCGCGACGGCCGCACCCCGGGCGACCGCACGGAGCTGGCCGGCTATTCCGGCAGCGCCATCGGCGAGAATATCGCCGCCGGCCTGGACGCGTCGCAGCGGGTGGTCGAGGGCTGGCTGGCCAGCCCCGGGCATTGCGCCAACCTGATGAACCCGCAATTCCGCGAACTGGGCGCGGCCTATGCGGTCGACCCGAACAGCGATGCCGGCATCTACTGGACGGCGCTGTTCGGCGCACCCTGAGCGCGCAGGCGGGCAGCCAGTGCAGCCGGCAGCTTCTACCCATGGGCTGAACCCGCCCGTCCACCTTTAACACGGCCTATGCTCGCTGGCGCACAGACGCCAGCCTCCGCTCAGTCAACACTGATAATCCTTTCCGGGCGCAATCAGCGACAGCGTCCTGGATTTTTCTGAGGTTGTTGTACTGGAGTACCTGACATGCGCATTTCCAAACTGATATTCACCGGCACCCTGTTTGCTGTTCTGGGCCTGAGTGGTTGCTCTGGCTGGGATCACCAGGACAAGACCACTGCCGCCGGGGCTGTGGTGGGCGGCGTGGCCGGCCAGATGCTCTGCGGCGGTGTGGCCTGCACGGCTGCCGGTGCCGCCGTGGGTGGCGTGATCGGCCACGAAGTTGGTAAAAACTAGCGTCAAGCCGAACCGCGAGCTCGGGGAGGCGTGCCGCCGGCAGCGCGCCCCCGCAGCTGCGCGGCTTCCTGCGGCAGCTCCCGGGATAGCCTCCGGGAGAGTCAGGCAAGCCGGCTGTGCAGGCAGGCTTGCGCGCACAGCGTTACCCGGTCGCCGCTATCAGCACATGCGGGCTAGCGCGCGGCTCAACCGATCAAGCGGGCAATCGCCCACCTCGGCCGAACTGAAGCTTCAGGCCAGATGTTGCTACCCCGAAGCATAAGCCGGCAGCCCTTGCGACGGTCTTCACGAGGGCGCGCAGGCGGCGCATCATAGGCGCACTGATCACCCGCGCAACGGGATGGTCGTCGGGCCATGCACTGCCAGGGCTGGTGGTGCCGCGAGGGGGGCGTAGCCATATGCGAGGGACAACAATGCGCTGCAGGGATGCACTGCTGATCACACTGCTGACGTTGCTGCTGGGTTCGCCCGCGGCGGCATCCTGCGTGAAAAGCGTGCGCTGGGCGGAAGACCCGCCCTTTGACATGCTTGATGCACAGGGCCGACTCCACGGCATCACCGCCGACCTGATGCGCGAAGCCCTGCAGCGCATGGGCTGTACCGTGCGCTTCGTCGAGCTGCCGTGGGCCCGCGGCCTGCACAATCTGGAAAAAGGCTCGCTGGATATCCTTTCCGGCGCTTTGCCGACCGCCGAGCGCGCCCGCTTCGCCCATTTCTCGGTGCCGATCATCCGCTCGCCGAACGTGCTGTTCCTCGGTACTGCCGTTGCCGGCAAGTATCCGCTCCATTCCTTGCGCGACCTGATCGGCACGGATTTCCGTCTTGGTGCGCAGATCGACGTGGTCTACAGCCAGGAATACCAGGCGCTGCTGCAGGAGCCGGCCTTCCGCGAGCGCTTGGTGATGGTCAGCAGCCGCGAAGGCGCCTGGAACATGATCAAGGCCGGCCGCCTGGACGGCATGATCGCCGACGAGATCACCGGGGTGATCGAGATCGAGAAACTCGGTCTGGGGGCTCACGTGCAGCGCAGCGAGCTGGTGGTCTCCGACGAGCCGGCGGTGGTGGCGCTCAGCCGCAAGTCGGTGTCGCCGGCCTTCGTCGAGCGCTTCGACAGCACCCTGAACGGCATGCTGCGCGACGGCACCTACGTGCGCATCCTCCAGCAATACCTGCCGTGCCAGGTTTCGGCCGAACAGCTCGGCTGCGGCGTGCCGTCCGCGCAGTGATGCGCGGGTAAATGACGGCGAACCCGCTGGCGTATCGGCAGGCACCGGATGGTAGCGCGCAGCCAGCCCTGCAGCGGGTTGCGCTTCAGCCGCTGGCCGGTGGCCCAGCCTCCGGCGTTGACCAGCCGACGAACCGCCCCAGGCGACTCGCCGGTTATCTGGAACCGTGCGCGGCGGAAGTGGCAGCAGATCGCGCCGGATCCCTTTGTCGCGCCTCCTGCGGGCTCCCGACGATCAGGGCGATCAGGCAGCAGTAGGCAGCGTGCAGCAGGTACAGGGTCAGCGCACCCTCGGCCGAACCCATGAACATCCGGTTGTCGGTCAGCGGCGCGGCCACACCGGCCAGCGTGCCGAGCAGCAGCGAATAGAGCACACCTTTGAGAAGTGCCGGTCCGGGCAGGTAGCGATAGGCAAGCAGCATGTAACCCAGCGGAAAAATCACCAGGCCGACCAGCAGGTGAGCAGCCCAGCCGACCAGGCTGGTTTCCGGCAGGCCGAGCATCAGGTTGACCATCAGTGGCGGTTGCAGCGGGGTGCCGAGCAGGTTGGGCACCCGGTGCGTGGTGGCCAGCGTGATGATGATCATGCCGCAGATCGCCCCCACCATGAGCGGTTCTTTCTTGTCGGCGAGGTCTTTGAGAAATTGGCTAAACATAACCGTATCCTCCGGGCGAGAGTCTTAGAGGCGCAATTGCGGGTTGCACAGCAGACGAATTCGACTTCGTCAGAAAACAGCCAGCCCACCATAAAGGCTAGCCGTTTTGCCTGCGGCAAAAAGACCGTGTTGTTCTATAGGCGCAGCGTCCTGATCTATTCAATCGACGCCGCTTGCCGGTGCTGCTGGTGGCTCTCGCACTGGAGCGCGGGAATACGAAAGTCCGCAACAGTTCATCACCCAGACCGCATGGGTATCGCCACGCTGCAGCAATCCTGCGCACTGGGGATGCCAGCGAAGGGGGACGGAATGGTTTGATTGGAGATAGGGCAGGGTGGGTCAAGAATAAATTACTCCTCCCCCTTCAGCCTTCCTTCGCCTGCAGGTGAGGCAGTTCCAGAACCTGCGCGGAACTTGCGCCGTCTTCCAGGCGATTCAGGGTACCGTCAACCACCGCACCGTTTTCCATGCTCAACTGGCGATAACTGATATTGCCGCGGATCCGCGCATTGGAGTGCAACTCCAGCAAGTGTTCGACGGCCAGGTCACCAATGATGGTGCCGTCGATCAACGCATCGTGACTGCTTACGTGTCCCTCGATCCGCCCCTCGGCACTCAGCGCCAGCAGGCTGCCAGTTCCCGCTTTGTGGGTGACATTGCCCTTGATCACACCGCTGACCTTAAGGCCGCCCTCGAACTCCAGGTCACCGGTCAGCGACACGTTGTCGGAAATCAGGCTGGAGAACTTGTCGATGGACAGGCGTGACTCGGTCTTTTTGCTGCGGAACATTCTGACTCCTGGCTACTTGATGGGTTTCTCTTGCTGGCGATAGAAAGCCAGGTCGGTTTTCAACTGTTTGATCTGCGCCGACATGACGCCGATGCGGCGCAGTAACTGCTCCTGCGCAGCCTGCTCTTCACGTGTCTGCAGGCGCTCCTGCTCCAGTTGTTCGCGCAAGCGCTGGTTGTCCGCCAACCAGGCCGCGCGTTGCTCGGCATGGGCCTGCTGTTCGGTACCACGCAACAGCAAGGCACCCAGCAAGGCCAGGCTCAGAGCCAGTAACAGCGCTAACGGCCAGAAACGAATGCGTCCCTGGTTGGCGAGTTGCAATTGGTGTTCGGCACGCAACAGTTCACGGGTCGACGAGGCGTTAGTCTTTCGCCACAACATCGCGATCGCGCTCCAGATTTCCCAGCAGCAGAAACCGTTGCGGGTCGGTGAACTCGCCGTTGTGCAGCACCTCGAAGTGCAAGTGCGGCCCCGTGGAGCGCCCCGTGGAGCCGACCGCAGCCAGGCGCTGGCCAGGGGTAACCACATCCCCTGCCTGCACATAGAACCTGGACAGGTGGGCATAACGGGTGACCAGGCCGTTGCCATGATCAATTTCCAGCAGATTGCCGTAACCGCCGTTGCGGCCGGTAAAGCGGACCCGGCCACCGGCAGCTGCCAAGACATCGGTCCCGGTGCGCTCGGTGAAATCGATCCCGGAATGAAAGGCCAGGTGTTTGTTGAACGGGTCAATCCGGTTGCCGAACAACGAGCCCAGGCGTGCCTGTTCGACAGGTTGCCGTGAGGGGATAGCCATCAAGGCGGCATTGCGGCTGGCCACACGCTCCAGCAGCCGGTCGAACATTTCGCGTATGCAGCGTGCGTTGTGCTCACTCTGCTGCAAGCCTTCCATGGTCGCCAGCTGCGCCGGGTCCAGCGCGGGCTGCGTGCAGTTGCGTGGCGGCAGCAATACCCCGCCTTGCCCGGCCTCGCTTGCAGCAGGTACGAAGTCCGGCACCAGCGAAGGGTCAAGGGCCGATAACTGCTTGGTCAACTCCATGTGTTCGCCCAGCATCTTGCGCAGCAAGACAGCGTCCGATTCCAGTGTCTTCAGGCGCCCGAGCAGTTCACCGACACGGGTGATAACGAAGTTGTCTTCTGCGGGCAACGGCGCTTCGGCCAGCCCCTCGGCTTGCGGCGTATCTTTCAGGTTTTGCCCCAGCCACAGGCCGCCGGCGAAAGTCCCCAGGTTCATCACCAGCAACAGCAGCACTGCGGGCAGCAATATCCTGCGCACATGCACAACCTGGATGGCATCACGCGTCAGCGAGCGACTTGAGGCGGAGATGAACGGCATGACTCTTTCCTGAAAACCAGATGGCCTGACCGACGGAGGCTAACGGTTACGAGAAATGAGGACAAGAAAAAATGCGTCATAAAAAAGGCGTCAGAATTTCGAAGCATCGGAGAAAGGGGCGGTGATAACCGCTTCTGTGCCAGTGTCGTCCAGCCATCGAACTGCGCGGGCAGCCGGATAAACCTGTCAGGAAACCGGCTGGAGGCACTGTGCTGTGAGGCATTGGCCAGCGCTGCCCGGTGCGGGTGGTCAGGCAGTTCCCGCAGCGGCGCCAAAGCGAGGGTGACCGCGTCCAGCGGCAAGGCGGCGACTTCTTCCGTTTGTCGGATGATCGCTGCGCGCAGCTATAGGCCGCCGTTAGCCATCGGTGGCCGGCAAGGTTGCCAGCCATGAGGGTGACCCGGTGAGCACCCTGCGCAAGTCATGGCGGCATGCTGTTCGGCGCGGTGCGAATGGGCTGGAACGGCTTGACTGGAACCATGGCTCGGCTGGTCAAAGATAAATTTCTCCGACCTCTTTAGCGGACCCCTTTAGCGTCAAGGCCACTGGTTGGTCAGGCGCTGGAGGCGAGGATGTTGATTGCGCTGCCGGCAAGTCCGGTCAGGGTCACGATCGAAATGCTTGATTGAAGCATCATCAACAGCTTGGCTCGCTTGGTCAGCGGCATGACATCGGTGGGGCTGAAGGCAAAACTGGTGGTGAAGGCGACAAACAGGTAGTCGGTGTAGTGCGGGGTCCAGGACTGGTAGTACGGAATGGCGCTGCCGCGCTGCGGAAAGAGAAAGTCCCATGGCTTGTCCAGGTCCTGATCATCCTCAACTCCGGGCGGGTCGATGATCCAGTACCAGATTGAAAAAATCAGGATGTTGATGGTGGCGATTAACGCCACATCGACCAGCAGCTCATCAATGCCATTGCGGTGTATGCCCGTCAGAATCAGCGCCAAGGTATAGGTTTGCGCAAGCAGGCTGAGGGTCAGGATGCTGTTACTCAGGGTGATGCAGCGAAAAAGAACACGTTTCAAGCGCAAAAGCCAAAGCCCGGCCATCAGCACCAACAGGCTGATCTGCACCACGCTTATCAGCATTATCGGCTCGAAAGTTCCCTGGGCAATACCGTGAAGCAATCCGTAGTTAACGGTGTATGACACGCTCGCCTGCAAAACCGATGTCAGTCCCAGCACCAAAACCACCGCCGCCAGCCAGGGGCCACGCTCCTTGATGAAGCTGATTAGCATGCTGAAAAGTCCTCAGTTAAACCGGTTTGCGAATGGGGTTGCGAATGGGGTCTGAGCCTGCGTGATCCCGACAAAAGTGTTTTAAATACAACAAGGTAAGTATTGAAGAAGGCTGCATGGGCGGGCGGCCTTGGTTGTCGCCAAACAAACCCAAGCCCCGTTACCCCATGCAAGCCGTTCGATTTTTACATACCGCGCTCGCGCAGGCACTCTCCAGCGTTGATTCGCGCCGCTCCATGCCGGGCAAGGGCTACCCCAGGCACGCCATCAGGCGGGTGGACCGACTCCCCGGTAATGCCCATCTTCAGGCAGAACGCCCGATGGCTCCCATGCTCTGCGTGGATACCTGGTCTGTGATGCTCTGCGTCACAACGGGTTGTGGAATACCAGATGGATCCTGGAGGTCGACGCCGGGCGTCGCGGTGGGCCTTCCCACGCGGAGCGTGGGAACGGTCAATTGCTACCCGGCATGGTCGGGCAGGCGTCAGACAAAGCGCTTTTGCGCATTGATGATGTGCCGGTACTTTCTCACGTTGAGGAAGCCGGCACGGATATCCAGCAGAAAGATCTCCGCAGTGCGCCATACCAGCATCCACGCGGTGATGGTGACCAGGCCCAGCGGGATGGTGCCTTCCACATTGAATTCGGTGGCGAGGCTGACAATGCCAACCGCCAGGGCCAGCAACACCAGGCCCTGCAGGCGCAGCGCCAGAATCTCGCGCTTGAGCTGCGCTATTCGGTGTTCGAAAGTATTGCGGATGGCCTTGCCCAAACGCTCCTGCTCTGCCGCCGGGCAGCTGATTTCCAGGCTCAGGCTGGGGTGGTGTGATGCCTCATCGCACAGGTAGTCCGCCAGCTCGGCACACAACTTGGGGCTGTGCGCCGGCGCAAATGGGTTCAGGTAATCCTGCGCGATCACCAGATCAATCGTCTTGTTCATCCTGCTCCTCGGGGCTGTAGGGGGTATCGATGACCGGGGCAGCATATCGTCCGCTCATTCACCTCGAAAGGGGCAAGGCTGTCGAAGAGGGGCCTTTTTGCCAGTTGATGGAGCGTCACTCCGGGGCGTTGGCGCGATCAACGGGGCCGGAGTGGCTTGATTGGAAATATGGCCTGGCTGGTCAAAAATGAGGCTATGTCCCAGGTACGTGTTGCTGAGCTTTTTTGTAGGAGCGAGCTTGCTCGCGATGCGCTGGCATAGCCTCTCGCCAGCAAGCTGGCTCCTACAGAAAGCGAAAAAGTGGCTAGCAACACATAACTGAGACAGAGCCAAAAATAAATCTCATCGCCCCCTTTGAGCCTCTTTCGCGAGCAACCCAGATGACAAGTACCGACAAGCCCGAGGATGCGCTGTTTGAGCAGGTGTTGATGAAGCTGGGCATTGGCCATCGCCCCACGCCGACAGGGCAGGGCTTGCGCACCGTGTATGCGGCGTGGTGCCGGCAGATTCCGTTCGACAACGTGCGCAAGCTGATTCACGCACGGGCCAATGATGCGCGGCCATTTCCCGGCAGCACGGCGGATGATTTTTTCCGGGCGTGGCTGCAGCACGGCACCGGCGGCACCTGCTGGTCGAATGCCGGTGCCTGCCATGCACTGCTGCAATGGCTCGGTTTCGACGCGCAGCGCGGCGTGGCAACGATGCTGGCCGCGCCGGATATTCCGCCCAACCACGGCACGGTGTGCGTGAACCTGGATGACGGCCAGTACCTCGTCGACACCTCGATACTGCACGCTGAGCCCATCCGCTTCGAACCCGCACGTGCGAGCGCGCATGCGCATCCCGCCTGGGGCGTGCAGGGTGACTGGCGTGACGGGCGCTTTCACCTCGACTGGCGGCCGCTGCACAAGGTCGACGGCTTTGCCTGCCGCTTCGAACGCTTCGGTGCCAGCGCGCAGGAATTCCATGACCTGCATGAACAGACGCGCGGCTGGAGCCCGTTCAATTTCGAGCTGAATGCCCGCATCAACCGCGGCGACGAGGTGGTGGGTCTGGCCTTTGGCCAGGCGGTCACCCTGCACGCCGACGGCAGCGTCAGCCAAAGGCCGGTTGACGACCGCGAGCGCCGCCGCATTCTGGTTGAAGAGGTCGGATTGAGTGAAGCGATCGTCAGCCAGCTGCCGCCCGACATCCCCACGCCACCCCCGCCCGGGTCAAGGTCGGCGGGGCAGTGAGCAAGCGAGGCCATTTCCGCCGACAAATACGTATCTCGCGTAGGGTGGAAAACTCGCGAAGCGATTTTCCACCGTGGACCTCCGAGCTGCTCGCTCCCCACAAAACACGAATCCCACGTAGGGTGGAAAACGGCACAGCCTTTTCCACCGCAGAAGTCAGGGTTACGCACTTACTCTCCGAACCCCCCAGGCTCCGTCAGCGCAGCACCGCACCAATCCTGCGGATACACCCCCATCGCCACGGCGCGGTGAAAGCTCGAATATGGCCAGTCCGCCAGCCGCTGCACATACCCGTGCTTCAGCGGGTTGAAATGGATGTAGTCGAAGTGGCGCTGGTAATCCTGCTCGTCACGGATCAGGTGTTCCCAGTAGCGCCGTTGCCAGATGCCGCGCTCACCCCTTTTGGATTGTGAAGCGGTGAGTGATTCCCCGCGAGGCAGGCGTCTGGCGAAGGCGAATTTGATCACCTTCCAGCGCCGCGCGAAGTCGGCATCTCCTTGCGGCAGCGTCCACAGGCAATGCATGTGCTCGGGCAGCACCACCCAGGCATCGATGTGGAAGGGGTGGCGTTGTTGGGTTGCCCGCACCGTGGCGCGCAGCAGATCGATCTCACGCACCAGCAGATCGCTCCAGCGGTCGCGCAGGTTCACGGTAAAAAAGTAGCTGGCCCCCGGAATGCGGGCGCGGCGGTAGTTCGACATGGCAGCTCATCCTTGAGCGGTGTGTGACCTGCGCAACGATGGTGGACAAGCTCCGCGTTGTCCACCCTACAAAACCCATACCCCGCGTAGGGTGGAAAACTCGCGAAGAGATTTTCCACCGTGGAGGTCCGGGCTACTTGCTTATTGCTAGGGTGGAAAACGGCGAAGCCTTTTCCACAGTGGAGGTCCAGGTTACTCGCTGAGGTTACCAATAATCGTGGCCTGTCCCCGATTTCCTCCGTCGTTGATCCCCCGAACCTTGGTGGCCAAGCCTACGGCGTTGACCACCCTAAGGATGTCCGGGCTACTAGCTACGTACTGCCAGCCCGGGCGCTTAGTGCTTCATGCCAGGCATCGCTTCCATACCCGGCATGGCGGCAGGGGCTTCGCTCATCAATACCGTTGGATCAAGCATCCCAAAGATCATGGCGATGTGAGCCACTACCAGAAACAGGGCCACAAAGGTGGCGTGCAACTTGAGCTTGCCCTCCTGGTTGCGCTCCTTGCAGATCAGGCCCATGTCCAGCAGCGCCATGCCCAGTAGCGGGACGATGCCCGAGAGGTAAAAGCCAACGGCGATGACATCGGCCGCACCGCGCCACCCGCCGCTGGCGGTCAGCGGAATCACGGCAGTCAGCATCAGATAGATAAACACGCCGCAAAAATACAGGCCGCCTGCAATACTGGCGCTTCGGTTGATCCTTCGCAGGGTGCCATCAAACTGGCGTGAAAACAGGATGAATAACTCGGTGATGGCCACTGTTTCGGCCAGTATCACCGGTATAGCCATAAACAGGATCAGGTTCCATGGCTGGTTATTCGCCAGCAACTCCATGTAATGCGTCATGGACATTTTGCATTCTCCACATTTGAACAAGTAAATAACGGCTAAGGGGTCGAAATATGGCCTGTGTGGTCAAAAATAAATCACTCCGACCGCTTTGGTTTATCACCATGGAGGCCCGGGCTACTTGCTTATAACCCTTCGGGCTTTCAGCTCGTTTGCTGCTGCTTGCCACGATTCTTTGGCACCTTTGAAATTGCAGCCGGGTGGTGCTGCGGCGCCCGCTTTCAGGAAAGGAATACCCACGGAGCTCAATCGCGTCTGTGCTTTGCTTCCAAGTGCCACGACAACTGCTTTTGGCAGTAAGTTAATTTGCGGTTTCAAGTAGCAAGTGGAACATGCTCGCCATGCACTGCTTGCAACTGCTCCACTTTCTTTTGGTGCGGAGCACAAAAGAGACTCAGTCATCCAGGTTTTTCGCATTTGCATATCGAAAGATTCGCCGGGAAAACACATGTCGAGTATTTTTCGGACATTGCGATGAAAGAGATCTGCTCCATTCTTCATACACTGATAGGTGTAATCCAAAGAGGACTGCATAGTTTCATGCTTTTCTGTCATGTGAGGATCGCCCGGTTCTGCGAAAACCAGAACAAGCTCTATCTCATCAAGGCTGCCTGTTGCTCCCAGAAAGCCACGGGGGACATAACCACTTTCAGGTGCCCACTTAAGTGAGCTACATGCGCTAGTGAAGTTTGAGCAAGGCGCATACGCAGGTTGAATGATTTCCAGAAGTTCCTTGCATGGCTTCATTCGTCATTAACTCGCTTGCCAGTAATCATCAAAAATAACAAAGGGGCCGTTCGGCCCCTTCGCTCCATCAATCCCAGCTCAACGCCCCGCCGGTCTGATATTCAATCACTCGCGTCTCGAAGAAGTTCTTTTCCTTCTTCAAGTCCATGATCTCGCTCATCCACGGGAACGGGTTGGTAGTACCCGGGTACTCTTCCTTCAGGCCGATCTGCGACAGGCGGCGGTTGGCGATGAACTTGAGGTAGTCTTCCATCATCGCCGCGTTCATGCCGAGCACGCCGCGGGGCATGGTGTCGCGGGCGTATTCGATCTCCAGCTGGGTGCCCTGCAGGATCATCTGGGTTGCTTCGTCCTTCATCGCGGCATCCCACAGGTGCGGGTTTTCGATCTTGATCTGGTTGATCACGTCGATGCCGAAGTTCAGGTGCATGGATTCGTCGCGCAGGATGTACTGGAACTGCTCGGCGGTGCCGGTCATCTTGTTGCGGCGGCCCATGGAGAGGATCTGGGTGAAGCCGCAGTAGAAGAAGATGCCTTCCAGCACGCAGTAGTAAGCGATCAGGTTGCGCAGGAACTGGCGGTCGGTGTCCGGGGTGCCGGTGGTGAAGGTCGGGTCGGAGATCGAGCGGGTGTACTTCAGGCCCCAGGAGGCCTTCTTCGCCACGCTGGGGATCTCGTGGTACATGTTGAAGATCTCGCCTTCATCCATGCCCAGCGACTCGATGCAGTACTGGTAGGCGTGGGTGTGGATGGCTTCCTCGAAGGCCTGGCGGAGGATGTACTGGCGGCACTCGGGGTTGGTGATCAGGCGGTACACGGCCAGCACCAGGTTGTTGGCGACCAGGCTGTCGGCAGTGGAGAAGAAGCCGAGGTTGCGCATGACGATGCGCCGCTCGTCTTCGCTGAGGCCGTCCTTGCTCTTCCACAGGGCAATGTCGGCGTTCATGTTCACTTCCTGCGGCATCCAGTGGTTGGCGCAGCCATCCAGGTACTTCTGCCAGGCCCAGTCGTACTTGAAGGGGACGAGCTGGTTGAGGTCGGCGCGGGCGTTGATCATCTGCTTGTCGCCGACGTGCACGCGGGCGCTGGTGCCTTCCAGTTCGTCGAGGCCTTCCTGGATGTCCAGCTGGTTCAGCGCGTTCTTGGCGCGGACGATGGCGTCGGAGTCATCGGCGGATACGGCACGGGCTTCCTCGACGGAGCCGGCGGCGTCGCTGTCGAGTTTTTCCAGGCTGGCGTCTACCACGGGGGCAGCCACCTTGGCGGTGGCGGCGAAGGCATCGCTGCCGTCTTCTTTGTCGAATTCTTCCCAGCTAAGCATCTCTGTTCTCCTGCTCGTTCGAGCGGGCCGGCATGTTCCGACCTGTGTTTATATACAGTTATTCTGATTATGTGCCCATGGCGGTGAGGCGCAAGGGTGCAGCGTGACCGTTGGTCTGGGGGGCTTTACCCCTCTCCCTAACCCTCTCCCGCAAGGGGAGAGGGGATGAGTCGTGCTGTGCTTTACCTGCGGTGTGAGCGCGCAGCTGAGCGAGTGAGCGCTAGGCGCCTGACTGACCCGGGCCCCTGAGCGTACCGAGGTACGTGATGGGGACGGGGCTGGCAGGCAACAACGCGCGCGCCGCTCAGATGCGTGCGCAGTCCCTTACTGACAGGCCTCGCAGTCGGGGTTGTCGATCGAGCAGGCTTTCGGCACAGGCGCCGGGCCGGCAGCCATCAGGCCCTCGTCGATCGCGCCACTGGACACCGCATTCAGCTTGCCGGTGTTGATGGTCGACTTCTCGGTGCTGGTCGCGGCCAGGGCACGGAGGTAGTAGGTGGTTTTCAGGCCACGGTACCAGGCCATGCGGTAGGTCACGTCGAGCTTCTTGCCCGAGGCGCCGGCGATGTACAGGTTCAGCGATTGCGCCTGGTCGATCCACTTCTGGCGGCGGCTGGCGGCGTCGACGATCCACTTGGTCTCGACTTCGAAGGCGGTGGCGTACAGGTCCTTCAACTCCTGCGGGATGCGCTCGATCTGCTGCACCGAACCGTCGTAGTACTTCAGGTCGTTGATCATCACCGAGTCCCACAGGCCACGGGCCTTGAGGTCGTGGACGAGGTAGGGGTTGATCACGGTGAATTCGCCGGACAGGTTGGATTTCACGTAGAGGTTCTGGTAGGTCGGCTCGATCGACTGCGACACGCCGGTGATGTTGGCGATGGTCGCGGTCGGCGCGATGGCCATGATGTTCGAGTTGCGGATGCCTTTCTGCACACGCTCGCGCACCGGCGCCCAGTCCAGCGACTCGCTCAGGTCGACGTCGATGTACTTCTGCCCGCGCTGCTCGATGAGGATCTGCTGCGAGTCCAGCGGCAGGATGCCCTTGGACCACAGCGAGCCGGCGAAGGTGGAGTAGCTGCCGCGCTCGTCGGCCAGGTCACAGGAGGCCTGGATGGCGTAGTAGCTGACCGCTTCCATGGACTTGTCGGCGAACTCGATGGCCGCGTCCGAGCCGTAGGCGATGTGCTGCAGGTACAGCGCGTCCTGGAAGCCCATGATGCCGAGGCCGACCGGACGGTGCTTGAAGTTGGAGTTCTTCGCCTGCGGCACGCTGTAGTAGTTGATGTCGATGACGTTGTCGAGCATGCGCACGGCGACCTTGACGGTCTTCGCCAGCTTGGCGGTGTCCAGCTTGCCGTCGACGATGTGGTTGACCAGGTTCACCGAACCCAGGTTGCACACGGCGATCTCGTCCTTGCAGGTGTTCAGGGTGATCTCGGTGCACAGGTTCGAGCTGTGTACCACGCCCACGTGCTGCTGCGGGCTGCGCAGGTTGCACGGGTCCTTGAAGGTCAGCCACGGGTGGCCGGTCTCGAACAGCATGGAGAGCATCTTGCGCCACAGGTCCTTGGCGGCGATGGTCTTGTGCAGCTTGATCTTGCCGTAGCCGGCCATGGCCTCGTAGTACTCGTAGCGCTCCTCGAAGGCCTTGCCGGTGAGGTCGTGCAGGTCGGGTACTTCGCTCGGGCTGAACAGGGTCCACTGCCCGTCGTCGAACACGCGCTTCATGAACAGGTCAGGGATCCAGTTGGCGGTGTTCATGTCGTGGGTGCGGCGGCGGTCGTCACCGGTGTTCTTGCGCAGCTCGATGAATTCCTCGATGTCCATGTGCCAGGTTTCCAGGTAGGCACACACGGCGCCCTTGCGCTTGCCACCCTGGTTGACGGCGACGGCGGTGTCGTTGACCACCTTGAGGAACGGCACCACGCCCTGCGACTTGCCGTTGGTGCCCTTGATGTAGGCACCCAGGGCGCGCACCGGGGTCCAGTCGTTGCCCAGGCCGCCGGCGAACTTGGAGAGCATGGCGTTGTCGTGGATGGCGCTGTAGATGCCCGACAGGTCATCCGGCACGGTGGTCAGGTAGCAGCTGGACAGCTGCGGGCGCAGGGTGCCGGCGTTGAACAGGGTCGGCGTCGAGGACATGTAGTCGAACGACGACAGCAGGTTGTAGAACTCGATGGCGCGGTCTTCCTTCTGCTGCTCCTCGATCGCCAGGCCCATGGCCACGCGCATGAAGAACACCTGCGGCAGTTCGAAGCGGATGCCGTCCTTGTGGATGAAGTAGCGGTCGTAGAGGGTCTGCAGGCCGAGGTAGGTGAACTGCTGGTCGCGCTCGTGGTTGATCGCCTTGCCCAGTTTTTCCAGGTCGAACAACTTCAGTTTCGGGTCCAGCAGCTCAAACTCGACACCCTTGGCGATATAGGCCGGCAGGGCCTTGGCGTAGAGGTCGGCCATCTCGTGGTGGGTGGCGCTCTCGGCCACGCCGAGGAAGCCCAGGCCTTCGGCGCGGATGGTGTCCATCAGCAGGCGGGCGGTGACGTAGGAGTAGTTCGGCTCGCGCTCGACCAGGGTCCGCGCGGTCATCACCAGGGCGGTGTTGACGTCGCTGAGGGCCACGCCGTCGTAGAGGTTCTTCAGGGTTTCGCTCTGGATCAGCGCGCCGTCGACTTCGGCCAGGTCGGCACAGGCTTCGGTGATGATGGTGTCCAGGCGGCCCATGTCCAGCGGCGCCAGGCTGCCGTCGGCGAGCTTGACGCGGATGCTCGGGTGCGGCTGGCTCGGGCTGCCGCTTTTCTGGGCGCGGGCCTGGGCGCGCGACTCGCGGTAGATCACGTAGTCACGGGCGACTTTCTGCTCGCCGGAACGCATCAGGGCCAGTTCGACCTGGTCCTGGATTTCCTCGATGTGGATGGTGCCGCCGGACGGCATGCGCCGCTTGAAGGTGGCGCTGACCTGCTCGGTCAGGCGCGCGACGGTCTCATGGATACGCGACGAGGCAGCGGCAGTGCCGCCTTCCACGGCGAGGAACGCCTTGGTGATGGCTACCTTGATCTTGTCATCGGTGTAGGCCACCACGGTGCCGTTGCGCTTGATCACGCGCAGCTGGCCGGGGGCGGTGGCCGCCAGGTCCTGGGCTGCTTCGGTGGCAGGCGGCATGGCTGCCGGTGGGTTCTCGCGAGTGGTGTCAGTCTGCATGGAAGGTCTCCGCGTGCTTTCTAGTTATTGGTCTAGTTATGGGTTCTATTCGTTGCTTTGGGCTGCGCGGTACGGCGTGCGCGGCGGTGTTGCAGCGGGTCGCGAGCGCGTCGGTGGACGTCTGCGCGACCCTGAAACGGGTTTTCCGGCACTTTGCCCGGACCACTACAGCTTGTGGTCGGGGATGGCCGGCAATACTGCTGCCCGCCGGGGCTTGCCAGCCCTGTTCGGCGGACCATCCGGCAACGCCGGACCAGGCCGGGCGAGGGTCCTGCGGCATCCTCGCGGGTGGTCGGCAAGCCAGCCTGGCGGCCATTTTCACTTGTGTCTGCATTTAGGTCAAAACCCAAGATGTAGGGTCATTTCCCGGTCTGGATACAAGATAGTGCGCTATTGCTGGCGAGGCAAGCCGAGATTTTGCTAACAACCTGTGGATAAAGTGTGGGTGGATTGTGCATGGCTTTGCGCAAGCGCAGGCAGACCGCGTGGTTGCAGGGGTTTGCCGTTCGTCGAATGCCGCGTGGCGATTTCCACGGGTTGTTGCAGATGCCGGGCAGGTCGCAGTGCAACACTATATATAGTGGTTGATGGTTTTTTTGGCATGGGCTATGCAAAGGCGGTTTGCCCCGGACCGGCCCGCCAGCCGCACGGCCCGGCAGGAGGGTTTGGGCGGTGCGGCTGGCTTGGCCCTGGTTGCCGGCGCGTCACCCCCGGAGCGAGATTTGCTGGTGGTCTGGCCGCCCGGAGCCGGCCCCATCGCGGCGGGGGCGCCGCTCCTACAAAAGCATCGAGGACCTTGCCGGCGCGGGTGTTGCTGGCTTGGCCCTGCTGTAGGAGCGTCGCCCTCGGCGCGAGCTTTGGCTTTTGCTTGGCCGCTTGGTGTCGGCCCTTTCGCGGCGGGGGCGCCGCTCCTGCAAAAGCATCGAGAGTCTTGCCGTCGCGGGTGTTGCTGGCTTGGCCCTGCTGTAGGAGCGTCGCCCCCGGCGCGAGCTTTGGCTTTTGCCTGGCCGCCTGGTGTTGGCCCTTTCGCGGCGAGGGCGTCGCTCCTACAGGGCTGGTGGAGTTTGCCTTGCAGCTGCGCGCCGGTTTACCCGGGGTTGGCGATGCTCACCAGGCTGAGCAGGTGGCTGCCCAGGGCGGCGTGCTGGCCGTGCAGCAGGCTGCCGGCCGGCCACTGCGGGCCGAGGTCGCGCAGCAGGCGCAGTTGCAGGTCGCC
Source organism: Pseudomonas sp. N040 (assembly GCF_015637705.1). Classification (GTDB taxonomy): domain Bacteria; phylum Pseudomonadota; class Gammaproteobacteria; order Pseudomonadales; family Pseudomonadaceae; genus Aquipseudomonas. The sequence continues at coordinate 195,466 of NZ_JADOBE010000009.1, forward strand.
ATCGGGCTGGCAGTCGAGCAGCTCGGCGTCCTGGAAGTAGAAGCGCTGGCGCACCAGCGGGTAGAGCGCCTTGAACAGGCTTTCCTTGCTGCAGAAGGTCAGGCTGATCAGCCAGGCCTGCTCGCTGTCGTCGAGGCCGGCCAGCCGTTGCTGCTCGTCGGCAGTGAGGATCTGCCCGACCAGGTGTTGCGCGCGCGCCGGATCCAGCACGGCTTCGGCATCCAGGCCCAGGCCCTGCCAGTCCTGCCGGGTGCCGACCACCGCGGCGGCCAGGCCCTTGCTGTGGGTGATCGAGCCGCACAGGCCGGTCGGCCAGCGGGGCGCGCCGTCTTCCTCGCGGTCCTCGGCCAGCGCCTGCCGGCCGTGGCCGGCCAGTGCGGCGCGGGCGCACAGGCGGCCGGCGAGGAACTCGGTCTGGCGCTTGGCGGCGGCGCGCAGCACGCTGGCGGGGGCGGCGATGGCGGCCTGCTGGTAGGCCTCGGCGCTCAGCGCGGCCGGATCGAAGTGGCAGCTGTGCAGCTGCACGCCGGGCAGGTGGCGGGCGAACGGCCACAGCGCGCGGGGTGCGCTGCAGCAGGCGGGCAGGTGGCTTGCGGCAGGCATCAGTTCTCCTGGGCGCGGTAGGCGCCGGGGGTCAGGCCGGTCCACTTCTTGAACGCGCGGTGGAAGGCCGAGGGTTCGGAAAAGCCCAGCTGCTCGGCGATGTCCTGGATCGGCAGCTCATGCCGGCCCAGGTGGTAGATGGCCAGGTCGCGGCGCAGCTGGTCCTTGAGTTCCTGAAAGCTCGAGCCCTGTTCGCGCAAATGGCGGCGCAGGGTCTGCGGGCTGGTGTTGAGCTGGCGCGCCACGCCCTCGAGATCCGGCCAGTTGCTGCAGTCGCGGCCGAGCAGGCGGCGAATCTGGCTCGGCAGGTTGTCGCCGCCGTCCGGCCGCGCCAGCAGGTCGGCGGGGGAATGCAGGAGGAACTGCTTGAGCGTGCGCTCGTCCTGCAGCAGCGGCAGGTCCAGGTAGCGCGCATGGAACAGCAGGCTGGTCGTGCCGGCGGCAAAGCGGTGCGGGCATTGAAACATCAGCCCGTATTCGTTGGCGTGCTCCGGCGCGGCATAGCTGAAGGTGCTTTCTTCCAGGCGGATGCGCTGGCCGATCAGCCAGCTGGCCAGGCGGTGCCAGATCAGCAGCAGGCTTTCGGCGAGGAAGTGCTCCGGGTCCCACAGCTCGGTGATGTCCACGCTCAGGCGCGCCCAGTCGCCCTCGCGCTGCAGCTGCAGGCCGGGGGCCCGGGGGAACAGCCCGTAGAACAGGATGCCGCGGCGCAGGGCCTTGTCCAGGGTGCGGCAATGGATCGAGGCATGGCACATCATGGCGAAGGTGCCGCGCTTGCTCTGCACCGGGCCGAAACCCATGTATTCGTCGTCGAGCAGTTCCCAGACCAGCTTGATCAGCTGGGCGAACTGCTCCGGGTCGATGCGCGCGCGCGGCTCGTCGAGCAGCGCCGGGTGGATCGCCGCCTGGCGCAGGATCTCCGTGCAGTCGTGGCCCTGGCGCTGGGCGCCGCGCAGGGCGGAGCGGACGAAATGGCTGGGGACGGTGCGCTCGTGCATGCGGGCTTTCCAGGAACGGGTGCGCCGATGGTAGGGCGCGGCGTCCGGGCGGACAAGCCGTGGCCGCCGCTCAGCCGGGCTCGTCGTCCTCGCCGAGGCTCAGGCCATGCTTGCGCAGCTTGTCGTGCAGGGTCTTGCGCGGCAGGCCAAGGGCCTCGGCGACGCTGCGCAGCGAGGAGTGCGGGCGCGCCAGTTCGGCGCTGATCAGCGCCTTCTCGTAGGCATCGACCTGTTCACCCAGGCCGCCGGCGGCGGGCGCTGGCAGGGGCGCGCGGCTGCCATCCAGGTCCAGCGGCATGCCCAGGGCAAAGCGCTGGGCGACGTTCTGCAGTTCGCGCACGTTGCCCGGCCAGGCATGCCGCAGCAGCTCGGCGCGCTGCTCCGCGCTCGGCTCGCGGGCTGGCAGGCCATGCCGTTCGCGAGCCTGTTCGGCGAACTGGTGGAACAGCAGGAGGATGTCCTCGCCGCGCTCGCGCAGTGGCGGAATGCGCAGCGGCGCGACGTTCAGCCGGTAGTAGAGGTCGGCGCGGAAGCGGCCTTGGTCGGCGGCCTGGCGCAGGTCTTCCTTGCTCGCCGCGATCACCCGGATGTCCAGCGGGATCAGCTGGTTGCCGCCGAGGCGCTCGACCAGCCGTTCCTGCAGCAGGCGCAGCAGCTTGACCTGCACGTCGAGGCTCATGCTCTCGATCTCGTCGAGGAACAGGGTGCCGCCATTGGCGAATTCGAACTTGCCGATGCGCCGCTTGCTGGCGCCGGTGAAGGCCCCGGCCTCGTGGCCGAACAGCTCGCTCTCGACCACCGACTCGGCGAGGGCGCCGGCGTTGATCGCGACGAACGGCCCCTTGGCCCGCGCCGACAGTTCGTGCAGGGTGCGCGCCACCACTTCCTTGCCGCTGCCGGTTTCGCCGAGCAACAGCACGTCGGTGTCGATCGCCGCCAGCGCCGCGACCTGCTCGCGCAGGCGGCAGAGCGCCGGCGACTGGCCGAGCAGGCGGCCCTGCACGGCGCGCTGGTCGGCCAGGGCCAGGCGCAGGTTGCGGTTGTCCAGCACCAGGCGGCGCAGCTCGAGGGCGCGCTGCACGCTGCCGAGCAGGTCCTCGCTGGCGAAGGGTTTTTCGAGGAAGTCGAAGGCGCCGCTGCGCATCGCCTGCACCGCCATCGGCACGTCGCCGTGGCCGGTGATCAGCAGCACCGGCAGCTGGGCGTCGCGCGCCTGCAGCTGGGCGAGCAGTTCGAGGCCGTCGACGCCGGGCATGCGGATGTCGCTGACCACCACCCCGGGCCAGTCGGCGGGCAGGCGGGCGGCCACCCCGCGGGCATCCGCCAGGCTGCTGACGCGCAGGCCGGCGAGGTCGAGGGTCTGGCCCAGGGCCTGGCGCAGGTGGGCGTCGTCGTCGATCAGCAGCACCTGGCACTGGGCGTCGATGAGGGGGGCGGTCATGTCGGCAGGTCCTCGGCGCTGGGCGCCCGGGTGGCCCCGGGGGCGTGGCGCAGGTGCAGGGTGATCAGGGCGCCGCCCTGGGGATGGTTGGCCAGCGTCAGGCTACCGCCAAACGCATCCACCAGGCTGTCGCAGATGGCCAAGCCGAGGCCGAGGCCTTCGGCGTTGGTCTTGCTGGTGAAGAAGGGTTCGCGGGCGCGGTGCAGCGCCTCGGCGCTGAAGCCCGGGCCGTTGTCGCGCAGGCTGAGGTTGACACCCTCGGCATCGACCGTGCTGGTCAGCCACAGGCGGCGTGGCGGTGCGCGTCCGGCGAGGGCGTCGAGGGCGTTGCCGAGCAGGTTGGCGAGTACCTGGCGCAGGCGCGTCTCGCCGGCCTGCACCCACAGCGGCGCCTCCGGCAGGTCGATCAGCAGTTCCACCTCCAGTGCGCGGCGGCGCTTGGCCTGCAACGCCAGGGCATCGTCCAGCGCTGGTTGCAGGGCCACGCTTTCCGGGGCGTGATGGTCGCGCCGGGCGAAGGCGCGCAGGTGGGCGATGATCGAGGCCATGCGTGTGGTCAGTTCACCGATCAGGCGCAGGTTGTCCCGCGTCTCGTCGAGGCGGCCGTGGTCGAGCAGCACACTGGCGTTGTCGGCGTAGCTGCGGATCGCCCCCAGCGGCTGGTTCAGCTCGTGGCTGATGCTCGCGGCCATGGTCCCCAGCGCCGACAGCTTGCCGGCCTGCAGCAGGTCGTCCTGGGTGCGCACCAGTTCCTGCTGGGCCTGCTCGCGCTCCAGCACCTCCTGCTTGAGGCGGTCGTTGAGCGTCTGCAGGTCCTGGGTACGTTCCTGCACGCGCGCTTCCAGTTCGATGCGGGTGCGCGCATCCACGGCGATGCGCTCGAGGTAGTGGCGGCGCCGCTGCAGCAGCAGGCCGAGCAGCAGCAGCAGTACCAGCAGGCTGGCGGCGCCGATGTACAGGGTGGTCTGCACCGGTCGGTCAAGCAGGCTGCGCGGGGCGAGGATGCTCACCGTCCAGCCGCTGTCGGCCAGCTGCCGGCTGTGCTCCAGCCACTGCTCCGGCGGCAGGCGCAGGGGTTGCGGATCGAGGCTGGGGTAGGGGCGGTCGCGGGCGATCTCGCGGCGGTCGGCCTGGCTCAGCGGGCGCAGGGCGCGGAAGCGCCAGGCCGGCTCCGAGGTGAGGATCACCACCCCGCGCGCATCGCTGACCAGGAACTGTTCGGCGCTGTGGCCCCAGAGCGTTTCGCTGTCGTCCAGGTCGATCTTCACCACCAGCACGCCGCGCGCCCGGCCGGCTTCGCGGATGGCGTCGGCGAAGTAGTAGCCGCGCTGCTGCGAGGTGGTGCCGAGGCCGAAGAAGCGCCCGCGCTGGCCGGCCATGGCATCGCGGAAATACGGGCGGAAGGCGAAGTTGCGGCCGCTGAAGTCGTCCGCCTGGCCGGCATTCGAGCTGGCCAGGGTAAGGCCGTCGGCGTCCATCAGGTAGATCACTTCCGCCCCGGTCTGCGCGCGAACCTGCGCCAGCAGCTGGTTGGCCCGTTCGCGCAGCTGTGGATTGCCCGGCTCGGCCAGCGCCAGGCGCAGCGCCGGCAGGCCGCCGAGCAGGCCGGGCAGGCTTTCGTAGCGCTGCAGGGTGCCGTTGAGGGTGGCGACGTAGAGGTCGAGGGTCTGCTGGTTGCGCTCGCCGAGGCGCGCTCGGAAGTAGTTTTCCGCCAGCTGCTGCAGCGGCCACAGCAATGGCAGCAGGAGCAGCGCGAGCAGCACCAGGCTGGCCCAGCGCGGGCGGCGCGGCAGGCTGGCGGGGTGGGCGGCGGTGGCGGCTGGAGGCATCCGGGGATCCTGTGCTGGGCTGCAGGCGTTGCTCTGCGGGTGATTGGCCGAGGCTAGCATGCCGCAACTTTTACCGCGCGGGGGGCTGGACGCGGGCGGCGAAACTGCCCAGAGTTCGGGCATGAGCCAATCCGCAGATTCCCGTCTTCCTCCGGCCGTCGAGATCCTCGACATCGATGACACCAACCTGGCCCAGGCTGGTATCGAAGTCATCGACATGGACCTGGCCCAGCTGCAATCCACACCGTTGCAGGCGCGGCGGGTGGTGGTGCGCCTGGATGGCTGTGTGGTGGTGTTCTATGCCACCAACCTGCGCATGCGCACCCGCACGCGACCGAGCCTGCAACAGAGCCTGCTCAGCGTTGTCACGTTCGGGCCGCAGACCAGCGGCTCGGTGGACGGCCTGAGTATTCGCCCGGACCGCCTGCTGGTGGTGGCTCCGGAGACCAGCGTGGGCTTCGTCGCCGATCCGGGCTACCAGAGCATCACCTTCCTGGTGTCTCCACAGGAACTGCAGCGGCACCTGCAGATCCGTCATCGGCAGGATGATTTCGCCGTGCCGCAGGGCCTGGAGGCGCGGCATGTCGGCGCGGCCATGGCCGGCCAGTTGTTCGCCTTCGGCAAGCGCCTGGTGGAACTGGCCAGCCAGCAGCCCGAGCTGTTCAACGAGTGCGCCGAGACGCGCGCGGCGGCGCAGCGCGAGCTGCTGGAAACCTTGCTGGAAACCCTCGACAGCTGCGCCGAGGTCGAGCCGGAACGCGGCGAGCGCCTGCGCCAGACGCAGAGCGAAATGGTCCGCAGTGTCGAGCAGTATGCCCTGGCGCATGTCGACGAGCCGCTGTATGTCACTGACCTGTGCAAGATGATTGGCACCAGCGAACGCAGCCTGGAATATGCCTTCAAGGCGGTGATGAACCTGACCCCCAAGGCCTACCTGGCCCGCCTGCGCCTGCACCGGGTGCGCACGGCGCTGCTGCAGGCGCAGCCCGGTTCGACCACGGTGGCGATCGAGGCGCTGAACTGGGGCTTCTGGCATTTCGGGGAATTTTCCCGTGCCTACAAGAACTGCTTTGGCGAGTTGCCGTCGCAGACCCTGCGACACAAGCCCTGGGTTGCCGCCAAGCCTTAGCCGGCAGTCGCGGCCAATCGGTGCGGCTGGATTGCTCCGCACCTGCTGCAGCAGGCCGGGCAACGGCCAGCCTGGCACGCGTCGCCCAGTGCAATGCGCAATCTTTGCGGGTTGCGGGAATCCGATAGATGCCCTGTCCGATTGCGTCGAACATCCTCTGCATCAACGGCAGAGGAGCAGCACATGGCTATCATCGATTTCTACGACCGCGGCTGGGGGATCAACCCCGACGGCATCGCCTATATCCAGGACGAGCGCAGCTTCACCTTCACCGAAGTGGGCGAGCGCTCCTGCCGCATTGCCCACCAGTTGCTGAGCCTGAATTTTCCCAGGGAAACCAAGGGTGCCGTGTGGTCGCACAATGACGTGACCGGCTGGACCTGCGTGCTCGGCCTGTGGCGCGCCAACATGGCGTGGATTCCGGTGAATGAGCGCAACTCGCTGGAAGAAAACCATTACCTGCTGGATTCCTTCGATTGCGAAGTGCTGTTCTACCAGGCCGCCTTTGCCGATGTAATCGCCGAGCTGCGGCCGCGCCTGCCCAAGGTCAGACACTGGATCTGCATCGACTCCGCTGCAACCGCCGATCCCATGCTGGACAGCTGGTGCGCCAGCCAGCCGTCGAGCAAGCCCAACGTCAGGGTCGACATGGACGATGTGGTGATTGTCTCCGGCACCGGCGGCACCACCGGCAAGCCCAAGGGCGTGATGAACACCCACCGCACCACCCAGACCTTCTTCGCTCACTTCATGCTGACCTGCACCTACCGCGACGGCGTGGTGCCGGTGAACCTGGCGGCGGCGCCGATCACCCATACTGCCGGCGTGCTCTCGGTGCCGTGCACGGCCCAGGGTGGCACCGTGGTGGTGATCACCAGGCCCGATCCGGTGGTGCTGCTGCAGTCCATCGTCAGGCACCGGGTCACGGAATTCTTCCTGCCGCCGACGGTGATCTACCGCCTGCTGGATGCGCCGGGCATCGAAAGTGTCGATTTCTCTTCCGTGCAGTACCTGCTCTACGGTGCCGCGCCGATGTCGGTGGAAAAACTCAAGAGGGCCATCGAGCTGTGGGGGCCGATCATGACCGGCGGCTACGGCCAGAGCGAAGCCATGACCGGCATCAGCAACCTGCGCCCGGACGAGCACATGAAGAACGGCCGGATCGCCGACGACAACCGCCTGTCCTCGGTCGGCCGGCCCAACCCGCTGGTCTGCGTGGAGATCATGGACGACAGCAACCAAATTTTGCCGCGCGGGGCAACCGGCGAGATCTGCGTGCGCGGCGACCTGGTGATGAAGGGCTACTACAAGAACCCGGAGAAGACCGCCGAAGCCATCATTGATGGCTGGCTGCATACCGGCGACATCGGCCACCTCGACGCCGAAGGCTATCTGCACATCACCGACCGCAAGAAGGACATGATCATTTCCGGTGGCTTCAACGTGTATCCCAGCGAAGTCGAGCAGGTGATCTGGGGCCACCCGGCGGTGCAGGACTGCGCGGTAATCGGCGTGCCGGACCCGGACTGGGGCGAGGCGGTCAAGGCCGTGGTCGAACTGAACCCGGGACAGAGCGTCAGCGCCGCAGAGCTGATCGCCCTGTGCAAGGACAAGCTCGGCAGCGTGATGGCGCCCAAGAGCGTCGACTTCGTCGCCCAGCTGCCGCGCAGCCCGGTCGGCAAGGTGCTGAAGAAGGACCTGCGCCAGCCCTACTGGGATGCCGCGCAACGCAAGATCTGAAGCGACCGCCCCGGCGCGGCGAACGTCGTCCGGGGCTGAACCGGCCACACAGGCCACTGATACCAATTATTCGCAGGTAAAAACCATGAGCAACATTTATATCGCCGGCATCGCCATGACCGTTTTCGGTCGCCACCTCGAACGCAGCCTGGAGGACATGGCCGGGGAAGCGCTGCAAGGCGCCCTCAAGGATGCCGGTTGCCGGATTGCCGACATTGGCACCGCCTACTACGCCGGCATCACCAACGGCCCGCTGCAGGGTCAGCTGGCGATTCCCGGCCAGGTGGTGATGAGCAAGATCGGCATCGAGCAAATCCCGATTTTCAATATCGACAATGGCTGTGCCGCCGGCAGTTCGGCGGTGCATCTGGCGATCCAGTCACTCAAGGCCGGCAGCACCGACGTGTCGCTGGCGCTGGGTTGCGAAAAGATGAACGTGGCTGACCGCAGCAAGGGCATCGCCATCATGGAAGGCGGCTGGGACGTCGCGCGCGCCGAAGAAAATTACCAGATGCTGATGAAGATGGGCGAAGGCGTCGAAGTGCCGCCGGGCTCCGAGTCCGAGCGGCCCTTCAGCAAGTTCATGTCGATCTATGCCGCCATGTGCCGCTTCCACATGAAAACCTTCGGCACCACGCAGCGGCAGATCGCTGCGGTGTCGGCGAAGAACCACGAGCACTCGACGCGCAATCCCTACTCGCAGTTCCGCAAGTCGTTCAGCATCGAGGAAATCCTCGCCGCGCCGCCGATCACCTACCCGCTGACCCTGCCCATGTGTGCCCCCATTACCGATGGCGCGGCCGCGGTGATTCTGTGCACCGAAGAGGGCCTCAAGCGTATCGGTGCGGACAAGTCGCGCTGCATCAAGGTCGCCGCCAGCGTGATCCGCAGCTTCAGCCACCGCCGCTACGACCAGCCGGAACTGCACCTGTCCCGTCTGGCCGCCAACCAGGCTTACGAAATTGCCGGCCTCGGGCCGCAGGACATGCAGGTGGCCGAGGTGCACGATGCCGCGGCCATGGGCGAGATCATCCAGGCCGAAAACCTCGGCTTCGTGCCGCTCGGCGAAGGCGGCCCTGCGGCCGAGCGCGGTGACTTCACCCTCGGCGGGCGTATCCCGATCAACGTTTCCGGCGGCCTGGAATCCAAGGGTCACCCCATCGGCGCCACCGGCATCGGCCAGCTGTACGAGCTGGTCACCCAGTTGCGCGGCGAAGCCGGCGACCGTCAGGTGCAGGGTGCGCGGCATGCCATTCAGGAAAACGGCGGCGGCATGGTCGGCGTCGAGGAAGGCGCCGTGGCCGTGCATATCCTCAGCAAGTAACTCTCGCCGCCGGCTCGCCTTTACCAACCGCACCTGACCCTGAGCCAACGGCTCGCGGACAGCACTGACTACCCCGTAACAGAGGAATACCCATGACTACCCATACGCAGATTCTGATCGATAACCAACAGGGCCTTAAATTCACCGAAAGCCCGCGCTGGCATGACGGCCAGTGGTGGTTCCTCGATATCCACGGCCAGGCCATCCGCTGCGTGGACGCCCAGGGCCAGCTGCGCACCGTGCTCGAGCTGGCGTTCAAGCCCAACGGCTTCGGCTTCCGCCGCGACGGCAGCATCATGGTCGGCGACGCCCTCGGCCGGCAGATCCATCGCTGGGACGGCAAGACCCTGGAACACGTCGCCGACCTCAGCGACAAGACGGTGTTCTGCCTGAGCGACGGGATCGTCGACAGCCATGACCGCCTGTACATCGGCGACATCGGCTACAACTTCTTCGACCCGGCCAACGCGTCGGTGGATACCTGCGTGATCACCTGCATCGACGCCGATGGCAGCGTGCGCGTGGTGGCCGAAGGCCTGAGCTTCCCCAACGGCATGGTGATCAGCCCCGACGGCAAGACCCTGATCGTCGCCGAGACCACCGGCCATCGCCTGACGGCTTTCGACATCCTTGCCGATGGCGCGCTGGTCAACCGCCGCGTGTATGCCGAGCTGGGCGAGAACGTGCACCCGGACGGCATCGCCCTGGATGCCGAGGGCGGCGTCTGGCTGGCCAACCCGGAAGGCCAGTCGGTGCTGCGGGTACTCGAAGGCGGCACGGTCGCGCAGACCATCACGCTGGATACCGAGGCCTATGCGGTGATGCTCGGCGGGCCGCAGCGCCGCCAGCTGCTGATCTGCGCATCGGACACGCATAATCCGGTGGAGATCATGCAGTCGCCCAGCGCCACCCTGCGCCTGGTCGACGTGGCGGTAGCCGGCGCCGGGATCCCCTGAGCCGCGCCGCCGGCGCCCGGGCTCGGGCGCTGGCGGAAAGTCGCCACGGGGTTGGCGGGATCTCGCCGAAAATCCCCCGTAAACGGCGGGTTGTATTTCTCAAGTGATTGTTATCAAAGGAGTTAATTTTTCAGCGCGAACTGGTACGGCGAATGCAATAGGGTGCTCAGCCCGTGTCGGACATGGGCAAAACACAGATCTCTCCGCATCCGGAGAGTCGATCCCCATGTCGCTGTGGGTGCCGTCCGCGGCTCCCGACGCTCCACCAGAGGAACGCTGCCATGAACCGCAAGCCGCTCTATCAAAGCCTGTACGCCCAGGTCCTGCTGGCCATCGCCATCGGCGTGGCGATCGGGCACTTCTATCCCGAGACCGGGGTGGCGCTGAAGCCGCTCGGCGACGGCTTCGTCAAACTGATCAAGATGGCCATTGCGCCGATCATCTTCTGCACCGTGGTCAGCGGCATCGCCGGCATGCAGAACATGAAGTCGGTGGGTAAGACCGGCGGTTATGCGCTGCTGTATTTCGAGGTGGTTTCGACCCTGGCGCTGCTGATCGGTCTGCTGGTGGTCAATCTGGTGCAGCCGGGCGCCGGCATGCACATCGATCCGGCCAGTCTGGATACCAAGGGCATCGAGGCTTACGCCGCCGCCGGCGCGCAGCAGAGCACCGTGGCCTTCCTGCTCAACGTGATTCCCTCGACCATCGTCGGTGCCTTTGCCAGCGGCGACATCCTGCAGGTGCTGTTCTTCTCCGTGCTGTTCGGCTACGCCCTGCAGCGCCTCGGTGAACCGGGCCGTGCGGTGCTGCATTTCGTCGAGCAGGTGGCGCAGGTGATGTTCAACATCATTGGCGTGATCATGAAGATCGCGCCGATCGGCGCCTTCGGTGCGATGGCCTTCACCATCGGCCAGTACGGCGTCGGCTCGCTGGTGCAGCTCGGCCAGCTGATGCTGTGCTTCTACGCCACCTGCCTGTTCTTCATCTTCGTGGTGCTGGGTGCCATCGCCCGGGCCCACGGCTTCAGCATCGTTCGTTTCGTCCGCTACATCCGCGAGGAACTGCTGATCGTGCTCGGCACCTCGTCCTCGGAGTCGGCCCTGCCGCGCATGCTGAGCAAGCTGGAGAAGCTCGGGGCGGACAAGTCGGTGGTCGGCCTGGTGATTCCCACCGGCTATTCCTTCAACCTGGACGGCACCTCGATCTACCTGACCATGGCCGCGGTGTTCATCGCCCAGGCCACCGACACGCCGATGGACATCACCCACCAGCTGACCCTGCTGGCGGTACTGCTGATCGCCTCCAAGGGCGCGGCGGGCGTCACCGGCTCGGGCTTTATCGTGCTGGCTGCCACCCTGTCCGCGGTGGGGCACCTGCCGGTGGCGGGCCTGGCGCTGATCCTCGGCATCGACCGCTTCATGTCCGAGGCGCGGGCGCTGACCAACCTGATCGGCAATGGCGTGGCGACCCTGGTGGTGGCCAAGTGGTGCAAGCAGCTGGATAGCGAGCAGCTGCACAGCGAACTGGGCAGCAGCGTCGAGCGCCCGGCGCTGGCGGTACAGAAGGCGCTCTGAGTGCCGCGGCAGCCGGCGGGGCGAGCAGGTGGGTTGCGCCCTCCTGGGCGCCTCGCTTTTCTTGACTCGCGGTGCTCGCCCTGCGGGCCAGCTGTCGACCGCAACGCTTTTCTCTGTACGAACACAGCTTTTCGCCTTGATGGCGAGTTACTTTCTCTTTGCTTGTGTGTTCGGACCGGAGACATCGTGGACACGTGTGCGCCGACATAGTTGACGGATTATGTACCGGTTTCCTGATCCCGTAGATCAATCTGCATCAGCTTGTGATGAACGAAGAACACATCGAATAAACCATCTGTTTTAGGTGTTGGCCGGATGGCTACCGGCTGACCGCGTAATGGGTTGGAGAGCTTGAAGCGTCGCCCCCTGAAATTCAGTTCTCCGAACCACTTCACGGTCACGACGGTGTCATCGGGGCCGTATTCGATTTCAGGCAGGCGCTCGTCATAGGAGCGCGGGCTGACGAGGTAGCGTGTCACTGGTGTAGCCATATGCAGAGCCTCATGAGGGCGCTGGTGGTTGTAAATTTGCCGCCACTTATCGAAGGCCTGCTGGGCATGATCCAGCGTTTCGAAACTACGTCCGTTGAGGACCTCGGCCTTGAGAGAGCGGTGGAAGCGCTCCTCTTTGCCATTGGTCTGTGGGTGGTACGGGCGACTGAAGCTCAAGCGAATGCCCAGTCGAATTAGCCAAATGGCCAGCTCCGTCACCTGTCCAGGCTGGCGTGCGCACCCCCAAGGGGCACCGTTGTCCGTATTCATCCGCACTGGCAGGCCGTAGCGCTGAAAAATGCCTGTCAGTTGCTCTTGCACCGTGCGGTAGCGTTGTTCTGAGCAGGCTCGCAGCCCTAGGTTAAAGCGTGAGTGGTCGTCCAGCACCGTCAGGGGATGGCAGGGGCCTTGGGATGTATGAAAGTGGCCCTTGAAATCCATCTGCCAAAGATCGTTGGGATGGTCATGCTCGAAACGTTGCCAGGGCGCAGCCGCTTCCGAGGCTCGCGGATCAATAAGGTCATACCTGTGCAGGATATTGGTGATAGTGCTCGGGGCTAGGGAAGCATGCCCTAGGTCCGTCAAGCGCCGGCTCAATTTACGACCGCCCCACGCCGGGTGCTGCTTGCGCAGCTCGATCACCGTTCGCTCGATCTGTGCATCGGTCAAGTGAGGGCTGTTCTTGGGTCGCCTGGACTGCTCGACCAAGCCGGATGTTCCTTGCTGCGCGTAACGGGTCAGCCATTTGTAGGCCGTTTGTGGACTGATTCCGAACCGCCGGCACAATTCGCGGCGGTTGGCACCTTCCTGCCGGGCAAGCAGGACAAATTCTTCTTTCAGGCTCATAGCGTCTCTCGCATTCCAGGGCATAGTGGTTTCCCGGCAAGGTTGGCTCGCCGGAAGTGTCAACCATGTCCCCGCACACCTGTCAGCTATGTGTCCGGTCTATACA